>CAMFIF010000010.1 GCA_945952415.1 uncultured Rhizobium sp.
ACCCATCTCGAAACCCTCTGGTCCAGCGGCAATCCCCCATGGAAGAACTGGTGAGCCATCGCGCCTGCCGGGCGCTAAAAGCGCCCGCTCCGGGCAAGGATCCGGTCATGCGGAGGCACCCATGAGCCTGCGCTTCACGCCCCTGCCTCTCGATATGGAAGGCCCGGTCCTTTTGGAGCGCCGCCGCTTTGCCGATGAGCGGGGCCATCTCAGCCGGCTCTTCGATGCGGGCGATCTTGCGGGCTTCGGCTGGGACGGCCCGGTCATGCAGGTCAACGAGACCGAGACGCTGAAGGCGGGCATTGTCCGCGGCATGCATTACCAGAACCCGCCCCATGCGGAGCTGAAACTCGTCACCTGCCTGTCCGGCCGCATTCTGGATGTCGCGGTGGATCTGAGAAAAGGCTCGCCCACCTTCCTGCGTCATGTGTCCGTGGAGCTTTCGGCGGAAAACGGGCGTTCGCTCCTCATCCCCCGAGGCTTTGCCCATGGGTTCCAGGCGCTCACCGATCATGTCCGGCTCGTCTATGTCCACTCCGCGCTGCACCAGCCGGAGGCTGAGGCGGGACTGAACCCGGAAGACCCGGGGCTCTCCATCGCCTGGCCGCTTCCCGTGCATGGGCTTTCGCCGCGGGACCGGTCACAACCCTTTCTCACCGCCGATTTTACGGGAGTTACCGCATGAAATGCCGCCATTGCGGGGGTGATCACCTCGTTCCCTTCCTCGATCTCGGAACGTCGCCGCCCTCCAATTCCTATGTGGGGCCCAAGGATCACGCCCGGCCGGAAGCCTGGTATCCCCTCGTCATCCGCACCTGCATGGAGTGCCTTCTGGTCCAGACGGAAGACTTTGCCGATCGCGAAGTCTTCTTCTCGGAAAATTATGCCTATTTCAGCTCCTTCTCCACCTCCTGGCTCAACCATGCCCGCACCTATGTGGAGGATATGGTCGCCCGTTTCGGCCTTTCGGGCGATGCACGCGTGGTGGAAGTGGCTGCAAACGACGGCTATCTCCTGCAATATGTAAAGGAAAAGGGCATTGCCTGCCTCGGCGTCGAGCCGACCGCCTCCACCGCCGCGGCGGCGAGGGCGAAGGGCATCGAGATCCGCGAGGAATTCTTCGGCGAGGCGCTCGGCGCCAGGCTTGCCGCCGAAGGCTGGTCGGCAGACCTCACCGCCGCCAACAATGTGCTCGCCCATGTTCCCGATATCAACGATTTCGTCAAAGGCTTTGCCCGGATCCTGAAGCCCGCCGGCGTATCCACCTTCGAATTCCCCCATCTCCTCAACATGGTGGCGGAAGCCCAGTTCGATACGGCCTATCACGAGCACTATTCCTATCTCTCGCTGATCGCCGTCAGCCGCATCTTCGCGGCGAACGGACTGCATGTCTTCGATGTGGATACCACGCCATGGCACGGCGGCAGCCTCCGGGTCTTCGCCCAGCGCGCCGATACCCGAACCCACGCGGAAACCCCGCGGGTGAAGGCGATGATCGATCGGGAAGTGGCCGCCGGCATGCGCGAGGCTTCGTACTACACCGCCTTCCAGAAGGAGGCGCAGCGCGTGCGCAATGATTTCCTGTCCTTCCTCATCGGCTGCCAGCGCGAGGGACTGACCGTTGCCGCCTACGGCGCGGCCGCCAAGGGCAATACGCTGATGAACTTTGCCGGCATCAAGCCGGATCTCCTGCGCTTCGTCGTCGACCGCAATCCGGCCAAGCAGGGCATGCTCATGCCCGGCAGCCGCATTCCGATCGTTGACGAGGAAGCGCTGAAAACCCTCAAACCGGAAAGGGTGGTCATCCTGCCATGGAATCTGCAAAACGAGATAAAGGCGCAACTTTCATATATCAGAGACTGGGGTGGGAAATTCGTGACGGCGGTCCCGAAACTGACGGTGCACCCGTAATCCTGCCTGTCGGCAATCCCGACCGGACAGAACCGCCGCTCGTGCTCGCCGCCATGGCGATGCGTGCAGCGCTGGGCGAGGAAAGCCTCGACCCGCCGGCCAAGGCCAAGGCGGCGAAGTAAGGGCGACAGGTTTTGGCCGAGAGCCCGCAGGCGATTTGATGCTGCCTGCGTTGCGGGCAGCCTTCCCGTGCCCGCAGGAAAGCGGCCGCCCTTGGCGGGCAATCCCCTTCCGCCTTACAAATCCCCGATCAACGACAAAGGCCCGCTTCTGCAAGCGGGCCTTCCTGTTTCGGAAACGAAAAAAGCCGCCCCCGGAAGGACGGCTCTGTCATTCTCACCGGCAATGACTCAGACGCGCTTGAGGAACCCGTCCGGGGCAGCGGTGAAGGCGAGCTTGGTTTCGAGCACCTTGTCATAGTCGAAGAGGAGGGGGTCGCCGTCGGCGGCGGTGCGGCCCTCGTCCGTGAGGCGCTGCATGAAGGCCCAGACGGCGGTCTTCGGATTGTCGCCCTTGCCCCAGGGGCGATGGGCGCAAAGCTCGTCCGGCAGGTCCTCGACGCTCGTATCCCACACCACGCAATAGCTGCCCTTGGAGGTCAGCGGCGCATAGAGTTCGAGCTCTTCCAGCACATGGTCATGGGTATGGTTGGAATCGAGGAAGATCAGCACCTTCTTGTGGTTGGCCGCCACTTCCTTCACCTGCGCGATCACGTCGGGGGCGATGGAGGAGCCCTCGATCATCGAGATCTTCGACCCGAGCGGATGCGCCTCGATTGCCTGGCGATTATGGGCGCGGATGTCGATGTCGATGCCGAGCACCCGGCGGGGGGCGGCCCTGACGTCGAGAGGGGCACCGCTTTCCATCGCGTCGCAATAGTCGAGAAGGGCGAGCATGGAGGCCGAGAGGATCAGCGAACCGCCATGGGCAATGCCGGTCTCGATGACGAGATCGGGACGCACGGCCCAGATGAGTTCCTGCACCGCATAGAGATCCTGCGGCACCTGGATGACCGGGCGGCCGAGCCAGGTGAAATTGTAGGAATAGAAATAGCGGGAGGCTTCGGCGAGCCAGGTATTGGAAAGTTTCTGGAAGCCGGCATCCTGGCCGATATCGTGAATGCTGCGGGCCACCTGCTGGCGAAATTCTGCGACGGGATCCATGCCTGCTCCTTGCCTTGGCGCTTGTCGGTTCCCATTCCAGGCCGGCCCTGCCGGAGACTGCCGGAGCGGCAGAGCTTGCTCTAGGATGGGAGCCTGATTCGGCGGGGCGAAAACCCCGCTATCCTTGAGGTCCATTCTCCCCCCACCACCTTTCCCGGAGCTTGTCATGAAACATATCTTTCTAACCGGCGCCGGTGGCTTTGTCGGACGCCAGGTGCTGAAGGCGCTGAAGGAAAGCGGCCATCGGGTCACCGTCTCGCTCAGGCCCGGTCGGCCGCTGCCCGAAGGCTACGCGGCCGATGCCACGGTCGAGACCGCCGATCTCTTTGCCGAAAGCCAGGATTGGTGGCAGGCGCGACTTGCCGGCATGGATGCGGTGATCCATGCCGCCTGGCAGGTGGAGCCGGGCCGCTATCTCGACAACCCCAGCAACCTCGATTGCGTGGAGGGCAGCCTGCGCCTTGCCCGGGCGGCCACGGCCGCGGGCGTCCGCCATTTTGTCGGCCTCGGCACCTGCGTCGAATATCGCCTGCCGGGCGATCACCTCACCGTCGAAAGCCCGCTCGAGCCGGTCACGCTCTATGCGGCCGCCAAGCTCGCGCTCTTCCAGATGCTGACGGCCTATTTTGCGACCACCGGGACCGATTTCACCTGGTGCCGGCTCTTCTATCTGTATGGCGAAGGGGAGCATTCCGCCCGCCTCGTGCCCTATGTGCGCAGCCAGCTCGAACGGCAGGAGCGGGTGAAGCTTTCCGCCGGAACCCAGCTGCGCGACTATCTCGACGTCACCGAGGCCGGCCGGCAGATTGCCACCGTGATCGAGACCGGCCAGACGGGTCCCGTCAATATCTGCTCGGGCAAGCCCGTTACGATCAGGGCCATGGTCGAGGCGATTGCCGATACCTATGGACGGCGCGATCTTCTCGATTTCGGCACTGCCGCCATCCACCCCTCCGATCCCCTGGCCGTGGTCGGCGTTTCCAACCTGCGCCGCCCCGGCAGCAGTGGCATCTGACAAGCCTCGCGCAATTGTGGTTCTGAATAAAGAACACGGAAAAAAGCACGTGCAAGCCGGAACCTGTTGCCATGATTACATGCCCCGTGTGCCTGGAAACGAAGAACCATGTGGTGCTCACCCGCGACCGGGTGCCGGTTCTTCAGAATGTGATCGTGAAAACCGAGGAAGAGGCCCTCAGCTTTCCCGTTGCACGGCTGAAAATCTGCCGGTGCGAGGCCTGCGACTTCGTCTGGAACGCCGATTTCGATCCGGACGCCATCGATTACAATGCAAGCTACAACAATTCGGTGCAGGGATCGGCCGTGTATCGCGCCCATCAGGCGGCGATGGCGGGGCGCATCCTCAGCCGGCCGGGCACCTTCAACTGCGTCGATATCGGCTGCGGCGAGGCTGAATTCCTTCAGGAACTCACCGCATCGGGGCGGATTGGCAAGGCGATCGGCTTCGATCCTGCCTTCAAGGGTCTGCATCCGATCGATGAGCGCATCTCCGTGCGCACCGTCTATTTCGACGAGGAAACCGCCCGCGACCTGCCGGATGACATCCATGTGGTCTGCTCGCGCCACGTGATCGAGCATATTCCCGCGCCGCGCCCCTTCATCGAGGCGATTGCCGCCTATGTGAAGAGCCGCAACCTGCCGCTCTTCCTCGAAACGCCGGATGTGGAATGGATCTTCCGCAACAATGCCTTCGAGGATTTCTTCTACGAACACTGCTCGCTCTTCTCCCCCCGTTCGATGGCCGTGCTTCTTGCGGCCTACGGGCTGGAATGCCGGGTCGAGCCCGTCTATGGCGGCCAGTATATGTGGATCGAGGCCTGGCCCGCCCGCGCGGCCGCCGGCGACACCCCGCCCGCGCCGAGCGATGCGGTTTCCCATGCAGGTATTGCCGAAGCGCTCTCCTACTGGGAGACAAAGCTTGCCGATCTCCGGCGCGAGGGCCCGGTCGCGATCTGGGGCGGGGCCTCTAAGGGCGTCACCTTCTCCCTGCTCGTCGATGGCGTGGATGCGGCCATCGATCTCAACCCCGCCAAGCAGGGCTGCTTCATGCCGGTCAGCGCCACCCCCATAGTCTCGCCTGAAGCCGCGCTCGAAAGGGGCGTGCGCTCGATCGTGGTGATGAACCCGAATTATCTGGGCGAGATCAGGACGCGCCTCAAGGAGATGAACTGGCAGGGCACGCTTCTGACCCTGCAGGCGGATGCCGCCTGAAAACCAGCCTCGACGCCTGAATTCCAGTCAAAGGCCGGCGCCCGCGCCGGCCTCTTTTTTGTCGTGATGGCATATGGAAAAGGGCGCCGCGGAGGCAGCGCCCTTCTTCTGTTGCCCAGATCCCTGCCGGTCAGTGGGTTTGTTCGGTCGCGATATCCACCGGCGTCAGCATGAAGCGGGCGATATCGTAGAATTCCTGCGCCGTCGTCGCATTGCCGAGGAAGCGGTCGACCAGCAGCACGCGGCCATGCAGGCCCCGTCGATGATCGGCCTTCGGCTCGGCCATGTAGGGCGGCTGGAAGCTGTTCAGCAGCCGTTCGTCGCCCATTTCCACCATGGCATTGCGATAGGCCTGGCACTTGGCATCAAATTCCCGCCGGTCATGTTCCAGCATGCAGTCGATCATGCAGGCGCGGATGAAGGCGTCGCCATAGCCGTCCCAGGCCACGCCCGCATCGTGCAGCACGCGGCACTGGATTTCAGCGATGGCGCCGGTAATCCCCTGGGCCGCGGTGAAGGGCATGTTCGAAATCACCCGGGGAATGCTGAGCGGCTGGTAACGGGCCTGGCTGATCGCCGAAAGAGGGCGGGAGGAGAAGGCGAAGCACTGCGCCTGCAGCAGCACCCGGGCTGCCCATTCATACTGGGGCAGGGGGGTGAGCCAGCTCAGCGAACCCGATTGCGTCAGCACACCCTCAAGCAGGCTGCGCCTGATGGCACCGTGATAGAGGCCGAAGGGCATCTTCGGCACGTTGGAACTGTCCTTCCAGTGGAAGAAGCCTTCCAGCATGTCTTCCTTGGAAGGCGCCATCACGTGGTGCTGGATCGGGATCGGAACCGCGGTGGCAATGTCACGCCGTGCGGCAGGATCGATGGTGAAGACATTCCAGGCGACCGCATCCGCATCCGGCATTGTGCTTTCCACATGGCGAAGCAGGATGTCGACGCCCGGCTCCAGCATGTCGTCCGGGCGGATGATGGTCACCCAGTCCGCCCGCATGGAGGCGACGGTGCCCATCCAGAGATTGCACAGCGAAATGCCCTCGGGGGCGGCCGGCAGGAAGCGCAGGCGACCGTCCCGGCGCGACAGCTCGGTCAGTGGATGCGCTTCGGCAAAATCCTCGCCATAGGGCGCGACGACGATTTCGATATCCGCCGTCGGATCCGAAAGAAGACGCTCGCAAAGGGACTGGGGCGGCTTCATGCCGGGTTCGACGGGAATGCAGATCGAAAGTTTGGTCATCGGCAGAAAGCTCTCCATCACAGGGCTGGCCAGCGGGCCTGCAGCAATGCCGTCACGGCAATGCCCAGGCCGCAATCCGGCTTCAGCCCATGCTAGGATTTGCGCCTTGCGCGAGGCTGTCAGCCGCCCCAGACCTCCTGCGCCACGCGCAGCCAGTTTTCGCGGCAGATCTTGGCCAGCGCATCCTCGTCATAGCCGGCGCGGCGGAGCGCCTCGACGAGCACCTGTCCGCCGGCGGCATCGCCGATTTCCGCGGGGATGGTCGCCCCGTCATAGTCGGAGCCGAGCGCCACGCAGTCGATGCCCATCCGCTCCACCATGTAATCGATATGCCGGATGAGATCGTCCATCGGCGTTTCCGCATCCTCGCGCCCGTCGGCCCGGAGCATGGTGACGGCATAATTCAGCCCCGCCACGCCGCGCGTGTCGCGGATTGCATCCATCTGCCGGTCCGTCAGGTTACGGGCAACGGGCGTCAGCGCATGCACGTTGGAATGGCTGGCGACAAGCGGATGCCTGGAGGTGCGGGCCACATCCCAGAAGCCCTTGTCGTTCAGATGGGCGAGATCGATGAGAATGCCGAGCTCGTTGCAGGCCTTGACGAGCCGGAAACCCGCTTCCGTCAGGCCATCGCCCATATCGGGATCGGCCGGATAGGCAAAGGGCACGCCATGGCCGAAGATCGTCTCCCGGCTCCAGACCGGCCCGAGCGAGCGCAGGCCCGCCGCGTGGAAGACATGGAGCTCGTCGAGATGGGCGCTGATCGCCTCGCAGCCCTCGATATGCATGACCGCGGCGAAGATGCCTCTCGCCATGGCGCTGCGAATATCGGCCACGCTGCGGCAGAGTGCCCAGCCGCCGGACCGTTCAAGCCGCACCGCAAGGGCCGCGATTTCCATGGCGGTCGCAAGCGAGGGCTGGTGGCTCAGGGGCGCCGGCAGGGGAATGGCATAATGGCCCTTTTCGTCCGGCTCGCGATGGCCGAGATCGGGCGAGGCGAGATAGATGGCGCAGAGCCCGCCGGCCAGCCCGCCCGCTCGGGCGCGCGGCGCGTCGATATGGCCTTCCGTCGTGCCTTCGAGAAATTCCGCGATCGGATCGCGCCCCTCGCGCGCGTGGGAATGAAGCCGGTAAAGCACGTCATTATGGCCGTCAAAGATCAACTGCATGAGATCATCCCGCTAGAATCGCATCCGAAATTCGGTCCTTCCGGTCTAGCGCAGATGCGGGCCCCCCGTCCATGATGTGAGAAAGTAGGTATTTTCCGAACCTCTCCCCGCAGCGCGGTCTACCCTATTCTATGAGTCTGTCCGCCCGCCGAAGACCTGTCGGCGGGACATCCAGACGAACAGGCGGAATGCCGGTTTCCTCCCGCCGGATGGCCGCCTTTCCAGTTGAAGGGATAGAACATGCGCAAGTCATTCACGTCCGCCGCTGCGGCGGCACTCGCAGCCCTGATGGTCTGCACCTCCCTGCCGCCGGCGCAAGCCGCCATGCTGGGCCCGGTTCAGGCTGCCCCTGCAGCCACCACCGATGTTACCCCCGTACGCAACCGCCACAATGATGAATGGGCCTGGCAGAACGGCCGCCCCTATTATCACGGGCACCGCGGCTACCGTCACTGGCGGGAAGGCTATCGCCACCACCGCGGCTACTGGTTCCCCGGCGCAGCCTTTGCGACGGGCGTGATCATCGGCGGCGCGATCGCCAGCCAGCCGCCGGTGCGCGTCCGCCGCGGCCTGGACCGTGAACACATCGAATATTGCATGCAGCGCTACCGGAGCTATCGCGCCTGGGACGATACCTATCAGCCCAATTACGGTCCGCGCCGCCGCTGCGTCTATTAAGGCGCACGAAGAGATTTCGTCACCCGGTCGCTTGCCGGGTGGCACGACATGGCGTCCCCGGCCACGGTCTGCCCCCCGACCCTGTCCGGCCCGGATGCCTGGAACGCGAGGTTTTAGCCGATCCCCCGTCCCCTGCGGCCGGCGAAGCCCCGTTCAACCGCATGGTCCGTTGCGATGACGCTTGCTGTTTTTCCGCAACGTTCGTACGGCAAACCTTCCCGCTCCCTGGGCGGCAACGGGCTTTGTCCGGCACCATGCCAATGACCGCAGCCAACCGGAGTCCCGACCGGTTGGCTGCGGTTTTTTGTTGCGGTCAGGCAGAAAAAAGAACCCCGGCATCTACCGGGGTCAAGTCTGGGCCGAAAAGGGAAACTGTGTCGGCGACACGATCATCCCGCCTGAAAATTCTCTTGGCATGGAGAAACAAGGGGAGGGATCCGGCCGGCTGTCATAGCGGCCCAGCGTCGAGACCCGTGCAGGATAGTCCGCGATATTTTATGAATTGTTAAAGTCACACATAAGAATGGACGGATCTGGCATTTCGATCAGGAATTCGAATCGCCGATCAGTTGCCGGCGGGCAAGCTCGTAATAGCCGGCAAGCTCCGGTATGGCCCGGGACAGGGCTTCGAAGGCGGGATCGAGCGGGTTGAGCGCCCGGTCATATCGCCGGGTGAGGAAATCCGCATGGGTTGCAAGCGCTTCGGGCGTTGCCATCTGCACGACCGTATAGACCGGCGAAAGCGCCGTCCTTCCCTTGACGGTGATGCGATCGAGTTCGACCGTAACGAAGCGGCCCGAAACCGCCGCTGCGGTCGCTTCGCCGAGAAGCAGCGACACCCCGTAGCCTTTCGAGACGCCTTCGAGGCGCGAGGCGAGATTCACGGAATCGCCGAGGCAGGAATAGTCGAACCGCCGGGTCGAGCCCATGTTGCCCACAACGCAATCGCCTGTGTTGATGCCGATGCCCATGCGCAGCGGATGGTGCGGCCGCCCCCGTGCGCGGTTTTCCTCCATCAGTGCCTCGTTCAGCCGATGGAGTGCCTTCTGCATGTCGAGGGCCGCTTCCACCGCATGCACCGCATGGTCGGGATCGTCGAGCGGCGCGTTCCAGAAGGCCATGATGCAATCGCCGATATATTTGTCGATCGTACCACCATGATCCATGACCACGTCGGAAAGCGGGGTCAGCAGCCGGTTGATCAGGGCGGTCAGCGCCTGCGGATCGTCCTTCATCGCCTCGGCAATGGTGGTGAAGCCGCGGACGTCCGAAAACAGTACCGAAAGCGTGCGGGTCTCTCCGCCGAGCTTCAGCTGGCCCGGATCGTCCGTCAGCCGCCGCACGAGATCGGGCGAGATATATTGCGAGAAGGCGCGGGTGATCTGCCGCTTGTTGCGCCGCTCCTCCGCATAGTCGAAGGCTGTCTGGGCAAAGGCAAGGCCGGCAAAGCCCGCGGTCGGCCCGAGCGGCGAGACGAAGACGAAGCCGTGCCTGATGCCGAGATAGCTGACGGCGGAAAAGAAGACGAGCGACAGCAGGAAGAAGCCGAATGTGTGCCAGCCCGTGTTTCGCCAGACGGCAAGGGCTCCCGCCGCAACGGCCGCCAGGAGGCAGGCGGCGGAAAGCAGCGGATTGGCGGGCGCAATCGCGGTGCCGAGCCGGAGATTGTCGAAGATGGTCGCCTGGATTTCCACCCCCGGCACCAGCCGCCCCGTATGCACCGTATAGGGGGTGGCAAAGGCATCCGCCCCGCCCTTGTCGATCTCGGGGGCATTCTGGAGGCTAAGCCCGACCAGCACCACTCTGTCCTTGAAAAAGCCCGGCGGCAGGAAATGCTCGGGATCGAGCGCCTGATAATAGGAGACGGTCGGATAGCTGCGGCCCGGTCCGTAGGACTGGATGAGGGCATTGGCCGGCGGCTCCCGGAGAGGAAGACCCGCCGCCTTGAGAAGGCTGAGCGCAAGCCCGTCCGGATAGCCCGGAATGGAGCGGAAGATCCCGTCGCCCCCAAGCTCTATGGAGGCAATGCCCGCATGCGCACCGGCTTCGGTCAGCGACGGCATGGGCATGGTGCGGATCAGCTGGTTTGCCTGCTGCGTCTCGATCAGCGTTTCGTCCGCGGCCAGCACCACATCCGGCCCGACGGCGGCGGTGATCGCCGCATCATTCTCCGGCGTCGAAGGCTCCGCCATGATGATGTCGAGACCGATGGCGCGGGCGCCCGCTGCCCTGAGTGCCCTGATCAGATCCGCATGCAGCCGTCGCGGCCAGGGCCACTGGGCGTTGATGGCGGAAAGCGACGGCTCGTCGATCGCGACGATGATCGGCCCGCTCGGCGGCGGCGCCGGATTGTCGAAGGTGGAGATATAGTCGAAGGCCCGCAGGTCTGCGAGTTTCCAGGCCGGCAGCTGGGAGAGAAGAAAGAGGACTGCGAGCGTGAAGAGCGCCAGCACCACGATGCGCACCCGGCGGCTGCTGAAGGGCCAGCCAGAGCGCAGCCCGGCGGCGAGCTCCGGCAGCCGTTTTGGTCGGGGTGCCGGCTCGTCGGTTCCTGCCTTCACGCGCATCCTCTCCTTCGGCTATGCTGGCCGGCCTTCGCTCAGAACCGGACCTTCACCATGCCCTTGAAGCTCGGCCCCCAGCCCGGCACGCCGGGCGTCAGCTCGAACTTCTCGTTGAGCAGGTTATAGGCGGAGGCCTCGAAGGCAATGTGCTTGTCGAAGGGCTCGTAGGTCAGCGAGGCATCGAGTGTCCAGTAGTCGTCAAGCCGCGTGCCCTGATCGTCACCGGTCCGTTCGCCTACGTAATTGGCGGCGAGCATGGCCTTCACATGGGCCTCGTTCACCCAGGTCAGCGCAATCTGGCCGGCCGTTTCCGGCACGAAGGGCAGGTTGCCGCCATAGGTGGCGCTGGACGGATCGCGATTGTCCGACCGGGCAAGGGCCAGCGTGGTCGAAAGGCCGAAGCCGCCGCCCAGCACCGTATTGGTGCTGAAGCTCGCCCGGTCGATGCTGCCTTCGCTGAAGCTGAGCCCGTCCACGGAGGGAAGCGAGGTGGTCGGATAGGCGATGGTGAAATCGTGGAGCTCCTGATGCTGGTATTCCAGCGAGGTGAAGAAGCGGTCGCTCCACTCCGCATCCCATTCCAGCGCGGTCGTATCCACATAGCCGCCATTGAGGTCGAAACGGTTCGGTTGCAGGCCGAGAATGCCGATGGGCGAGAGTGTAGGCGTGGAAAAATCCACTCCGTTGCGCATGAAGGCGGCCCGAAGCCACTGATGATCGGTGGGCGACCAGGCCGCCCCGAACCGAGGTTCGAGCCGCGTCACCCGCTCGCTTTCCCCGTCGTTCAGGCTGCCGAAGAGGGCATATTCGAGCTTGAGATCCGGCGTCACATCCTGCAGCACATCCACATAGGCAAGGCCGATCCGCCGCCGTTCTTCTTCGGAAAGCAGCGTCAGGCCATTCGCGTCGAAGCCCGACGTGCTGTCCACCACGCCCCCCTCGATACCATAGCGCAGGGTGAAATCGTCGGTGCCGATCGCATGGTTGACCGCCGCCACATAGGTCTTCTGCTCGGATCTCTCGATATACAAATCGTCGGTGGCGAGGAAGGGCAGGTCGTAGATATATTCGCGGTCGACGCGCGCATTGACGCCGCTGTAGAGCAGCGCCGCATTCATCACATTGTGATAGGCGAAGGTATGACTCCAGCCGAGGCCCGCATTGGTCTGGCTGTTGTCGTCGTCGCGCAGCCGGGTCTGCGGCAGCGGGATGCCGTAATCCGTGCCGAGTCCGAGCGCCGTCGCGTCCAGCCGACCGTTTGCGTGATTGCCGAACAGCACGAGGCGGTCATTGTCGGTGAGCGAGGTGGTGAGATAGCCGCTCGCATCCAGAATGGTCGTATCCGCAGCGAAATTGCCGTAGTCGCCGTAATCGCCGGTAACGGGCAGCTCGGTCCAGGTGATGTTGCCGAGGAAACTGGTTGGCAAGGGATCGTTGCTGTAGCCCTGCACTTCAAGCTCGCCCAGCCGGCGGGTCTTGCCGCCGGAGGCGGAAATGCCGGCCGCCAGAGACGTTTCGAGGAAGGGAGAGCGCAGCAGCGTTGCCGTGCGCGAGCTGCCCGCCAGCATGTGCGGATCGAGCAGCAGGCCCTGCAGCTGTGAGGAAAAGCCTTCCGTACTGTCCGTATTCCCGGCCGTCGTCTGGCCGAAGAGATAGGAATTGGCATAGGGGTTCGCCTGGCCGCGCACCGCCTGGTCGATATAGCCGGCGCCCGCAAAGGGATCGAAGGTTATGTCGCCATAATAACGGCCCCAGGCATCGAGCCCCTGAAGGCGGAAAGCGTTGTTGAGCGTCGAGCCCGCATCCTGATTGGCACCCACATGGGCGAAATCGCCGCCCTGCGCGCGGGACCGGCGCATAAATTCCTGCGCGTTGCGGATCGCGCCTTCCGCATCGTAGTCGTCGATCGCAAGCGCGGTGCGCACCGAGGGCGCGACCGGATCGTTGCGGTCGAGCCGGTCCGCATTATCGATCGCCTGGTTGGAGGGATCGCGCTGCCCCTTCGCGTAATAGCCGGCGGCAAGCAGGATCTGCGCCTGCGCATAGCCGGGATTGGAAGTCGCCCCGGCCAGAAGGTCGTCCAGCGCCTTGTCCGTTTCGCCGGTCTGGAGATAATAGCGCCCGCGCGCCACCATTGCGATATCGAAGGCCGGATCGACCGAAAGTGCCTTGTCGATCATCGCCTTGGCATCGTGAACCCGGTTCTGGTCGAGATAGTAGATTGCCAGGTTGGCGTAGCCGACCGGATCGTCCGGATCGAGCTCGATGGCCCGCTTCAGCGTGGCTTCCGCCTCACGAGTAGCGCCAAGATCGGCATAAACGAGCCCGAGGCTGTTCCATGCGGAGGAATCGCCAGGCGACTGGCGGATCGCTTCCTTGAAATCGGCAATCGCGCCCTTGTTGTCGCTGAGATAATCGGCCTTCAGCGTGGCCCGGGCGAAGAGCGCTTCCGGATCTTCGGGGTCGATCGCAAGCGCCTTGTCGATGGCGGCCTTCATCTCCTCCTTCTCGCCGTTCAGCCCGTGCAGCGTGGCGCGGATTGCGGGAAGGGTGGCATTGTCGGGGTACCGGTTTTCAGCGGAACGGATCACCTGAATGGCGGCCGGAATGTCCTTGAGGAAGCCCTGGGTGAGGGCTTTCATCACTTCGGCATTGGGCGTAGCCGCGGTGCGCGGCGGCTGTTCGATGCGGTCCGGATCGGCAAGCGAGCGGGCAAAATAGCCCCCATAGGCGGCAATCGCGCGCCGCTCCGGATCGAGCCCCGAGGCTGCCCGCTGGAAAAGCGTGGCCGCGTCGCCATAGCGCCGGGCGGCGCCGGCCACCAGCGCATCGATCAGGGCCACGCGCGCCTTCTGGCGGGCATTGAGCGGACGCTTGCGCACCTGGTCCAGCGCTGCGAGCGCACTTTCATGGGTATCGAGCGCCATGCGGGTTTCGGCAAGCGTCAGCCAGTCCTCGGTCGAACGGGCCTCTTCGGGCAACGCATTGATGCGGCCGAATTCGGCGCGCAGGCGCGGGCCCGGCAGCGGCGATGCCGGCATGGAGGTGAAGCCGGACCGCAGAGTCATGTAGAACAGCATCTGCTGCCGGTCCTGGGTATTGACGATGACCAGCTTGCGTGGCGCCTGGCCGATGCTTGCCACCGCCCCTTCGCCGGCCTTCACTTCCACCGAACCATACTGGTTCTTGAACTCGATCTTGCCCTCGAGCACGATGAGCGAGGTCTGGTCGCCCTTGACCGTCAGCGTCCAGTCCGTGCCGCGAATGGCGGCGGCTGCGGCCGGCGTTTCCACGGTCAGCGCCTGGCCGCCGCGCTCGGCACGGGCCCACATGGAGCCGGACTGAAGATTGAGGACCGTGTCCTTCGTCGTGCCCATCTGCTTGACCTGCAGCGCGGAATTCCGCCCGAGGCGCACCTGCGTATGATCGGCAAAGAGGATGGCCAGCTGACCGAGCGCATTGGTGCGCAGCACGTCGCCGCCCAGCAGATCCTGCTTCAACTCCACATTGCGCCAGTCGGTTAGATCCACGAAGCGCACTTCCTCGCCCGACTTGCGGTCGATGACCGCGCCGGCCGGCTGTCCGCCGCGGGCGAGAGGCTCCGCATGGGCATGCGGCGAAGCGGCAATCATTCCTAGAATGAGTGCGGTGCTGCAACTAAGGATGGCTTGAAACTTGTCCCTCATAACAAAAGGGTGTGTCCAACGGTCCGGAAAAAGTCAAGCGTCCTTCTCTGGGCGTTTTTATTTGCCCCGGGATGGTTTATCTGGCTGTGGAGTTTGAACGGAAAAAGCCGATGCTGGATGACGAGAAGATGAATGCAGCGCTGCCGGGTGCACCGGAGGTAAAGCCGGTATCCCACGAGTATTTCGACCATGTCCGCAAGATCAACGATGTCTTTTACGATCAGATCGTTATTTCGGACCAGAAGGCAGCCTATATCTTTACCTTCATGCTGGCCTTTCTGGTCTCCTCCAGCGAGGGGAAGGAAGTCTTCACGCTCGCCCGCTATGCCCATGGCTCGCCGCTGGCCATCCTTTTCTCTGCGCTCTTGGCGCTCGCATCGCTGGCCTCCATGCTCTGCGCCATCATGGTGGTTCTCCCCCATCAGGTGAAAAAATCCACCTCGCTTTTCTGGGGCACCTGGAGCCATCACCGGGCCATTCTGGAGGAGGCGGCGCACCGCAGCGACCGTGACTATCTCTTCCGCCAGTATCTCGACAATGCCGATGTCCTGTCGGTCATCGCGCGGCGCAAGTACCGCTTCGTCACCTATGCCTTCCGGGCGCTGATGGTGACGGTCGTGGCCTATGTGCTGCTGCTGGTCGCCCATTAAGGCCTGAGCCCGAGCAACTTGCGACGCTCCGCCGCGGCGGAGCGCGAGACGACGATTTGACGAATCTCATGATGGAACATAGGATGAACATCATGAAGAAATCGCTCAAGGAACGGCTCGCTATCCTCTCGGATGCGGCGAAATATGATGCCTCCTGCGCGTCGAGCGGCACCGCCCGGCGCCATTCGGGAAAGACCGGCGGCCTCGGCTCGACCGAGGGCTCGGGCATTTGCCATGCCTATGCGCCGGACGGGCGCTGCATTTCGCTGCTCAAGATCCTGATGACCAATTTCTGCATCTATGACTGCGCCTATTGCATCAACCGCTCGTCCAGCAATGTGGAACGCGCCCGCTTCAGCGTCGAGGAAATCGTCTGGCTGACGACGGAATTCTACCGCCGCAACTATATCGAGGGCCTGTTTCTCTCCTCCGGCATCATCCGCAATTCCGATTACACCATGGAGGAAATGGTGCGCGTGGCGCGGAGCCTGCGCGAGGAGCACCGGTTCCGCGGCTATATTCATCTGAAGACCATACCGGAAGCCTCGCCCGAACTCATCGAACAGGCGGGCCTTTATGCCGACCGTCTCTCGATCAACATCGAGCTGCCGACGGACAAGGGCCTCACCGCGCTCGCCCCCGAAAAGCAGCCGGACCGCATTCGCCGCTCCATGGGCGAGCTGAAGCTGAAGATGGAGGAAATGGCCGAGCCGACGCTGGTGACGAAGAAGACGCGCCGCTTCGTGCCCGCCGGCCAGAGCACGCAGATGATCGTCGGTGCCGATGGCGCCAATGATGCGACGATCCTCTCCTCCAGCGCCCGGCTCTATTCCAGCTACGAGCTGAAGCGGGTCTATTATTCCGCCTTCAGCCCCATCCCCGATGCATCCCGCGCCCTTCCGCTCATCAAGCCGCCGCTGGTCCGGGAGCACCGGCTCTATCAGGCGGACTGGCTCTATCGTTTCTACGGCTTCGACATCGGCGAAATCACCTCCGGCCTCAAGGATGGCATGCTCGATCTCGACCTCGATCCGAAGCTCGCCTGGGCGCTCGCCAACCGGGCGCATTTTCCTGTCGACATCAACCGTGCCGACAAGGCCATGCTGCTGCGCGTGCCGGGCTTCGGCACCAAGACGGTCGGTGCCATCCTGAAGACCCGCCGCAACCGGTCGATCCGCCTGGGCGATCTGGCAAAGCTCGGCGTCTCGCTCCGCAAGGTTCAGCCCTTCGTCACCACGCCGGACTGGAGCCCGGTGCGCCTCCTGGAACGCAGCGATCTCGCGGCCATGTTCGCGCCCCGGCCCGAACAGCTGGCGCTTTTCTGAGATGCAGACCGTTTACCTCACCGGGCGGGGCGATTTCGGCGAATGGCGTGACCGGGCGCGCGCCCTGCTTCTGGCCGGCACGCGGCCGGAGGCCATCGACTGGCGGGTGCGGGATGGCGAGGCCGGGCTGTTCGCCGCGTCCCTGCCGGCTCAGGAGGCCAGTCCGCACGGCATGCCGGCCGAGAGGATGCCCCTTTCCGTGCCGCGCGCCTTTGTCGAGCTGGCCGAGTCGGTCATCTGCCACCGGGATATCCGGCGCTTTGCGCTTCTTTACCGGGTGCTCTGGCGCCTTCAGGCCGACCGCAGCCTGATCAACACGGCGATTGACCAGGATATGGCCGTGCTGAGGCTGATGGAGAAATCCGTGCGTCGCGACAGCCACAAGATGAAGGCTTTCCTGCGCTTCAAGGAAACCCATCCCGCCACCGATGGCCGCCGGCGCTTTGTCGCATGGTTCGAGCCCGACCATTTCATTGTGGCCCGCACCGCGCCCTTCTTCCAGCGCCGTTTCACCGACATGGACTGGCTGATCCTGACGCCGAAGGGAACCGCCGCCTGGGACGGCGAGAGGCTTGACGTGACCGACCGCGCCGCCCGGCGTCCCGATCTCGAAGACCAGACCGACGAACTCTGGCGCACCTATTTCCGCCACATCTTCAATCCCGCGCGTCTGAAGGTGAAGGCGATGCAGGCGGAAATGCCGAAGAAATACTGGAAGAACATGCCCGAGGCAGCCCTGATCCCCGAGCTGATCGCGGGTGCCGAGGCCCGCATCGGCGCGATGATCGAGGCCGAGGCCAGGCAGCCGCCGGTTCGGCATGAACGGCGGAAATCGGTCGTGACCGGGGAAATGCCGGCCCCCGCGACGGGATTGCAGGCGCTGGCGCGCGAAGCCGCCGCCTGCACCCGCTGCCCGCTTCATGGGGCGGCCACCCAGACCGTCTTCGGCGAGGGCCCGGCCGATGCCGCGCTGGTCATCCTCGGAGAGCAGCCGGGCGATACGGAGGATCTTGCCGGCCGCCCCTTCGTCGGCCCCGCGGGGAAGGTGCTGGATGCCGCGCTTGCCAAGGCCGGCATGGAGAGGCAGTCCGCCTATCTCACCAATGCAGTGAAACATTTTAAATACGAGCCGCGCGGCAAGCGGCGCATTCACCAGCGGCCGAATTCCGGGGAGATCGCCCATTGCCGGTGGTGGCTGGAGCGCGAGATCGAGGCGATCCGTCCGCGCGTGATCCTCGCCATGGGCGCCACCGCGGTGGAAGCCCTGACCGGCCGCAGCGATGTTTTCGCCAGCCTCAAGGGGCGTCAGGTTCCCCTCGGCGAGGAGGCAGTGCTGGTGGTGACCGTTCACCCCTCCTATCTGCTCCGCCTGCCGGACCCCGAAGCCCGCGCCCGCGAAGAGGCGGGTTTCGAGGCCATGGTGGCACTGGCCGGCCGGCTTGCGTAGAGGGAGACGACAGCGCATTTGCCCGCCCCGGATGCTGGACAAAGGGAGAAGCCGTGGCAGGATCGGCGGGACTGATTTGAAAGGACGAATGGATATGGCCACCAATTCCCTCACCATCCCCGATCTTGCCGGAAAATCCGTGCTCATCACCGGCGCGTCCACGGGCATCGGCGCGGCCCTTGCCCGGGCCTTTGCCGCGCAGGGCGCGACAGTCGGCCTGCATTTCAATTCCAGCATGGGGGCCGCCAACGCGCTGTTGAACGAAATCAACGGCTCAGGCGGCAAGGCGCTGCTCTGCCATGCCGATGTGACCGACAGCGAGGAAGTGCGCCGGATGGTGCAGGTCTTCGCCGAGGATGCGGGGGGCCTGCACGGCCTGATCAACAATGCCGGCGGCATGGTCGGGCGACGCAGCTATCAGGACATGGACGACGCTTTCTATGACAGCGTCATGGATCTCAATGCCCGCTCGGTGGTGATCGCCTCGCAGGCTGCCATTCCGCATCTGAAGAAGGAGGGTGGCTTCATCATCAACACCACCTCCGTTGCCGCCCGCAACGGGGCCAGCCTCAGCGCCGGCATCTATGGTTCCGCCAAGGCCTTCGTGTCGAACGTCACGCGCGGCATGGCCAAGGAACTGATCCCCTTCGGCATTCGCGTCAACGCCGTTTCGCCCGGCGTCATCGACACGCCCTTCCAGGAGCGTTATTCCAACGAGGCGCAGATCGCCACCGCCCTCGCCATGATCCCCATGGGCCGCCTCGGTACGGCAGAAGAATGCGTCGGCGCCTACCTCTTCCTCGCCTCGGAAAAGCTCTCCGGCTATATCATCGGCCAGACCATCGAGGTGAATGGCGGGCAGATGATGCCGTAAGCTGAGGGGCGCGGTCACACGCGCCCCGGACTGCCCGCTTACTGGGCCACCCGCTGCGGCCGCATGTCGGCCGCATCAATGCCGGCGATGGAGACCGGCTTTTTCATCGCGTCACGGCGGAAGGGTTCGCCGAGTTCCTGGTTGAGGATGACCTCGATGAAGGTGGTTTTCTTTTCCCTCATCTGCCGGTCGATGGCCTTGGAAAGTTCCGAAGTGAGCGCCGCCATGGATGTAACCTGAATGCCCTCGATGCCGCAGGCCCGGGCAATGCCGGCATAGGAGACATCGAGATCGAGCTCGGTGCCGACGAAGTTGTCGTCATACCAGAGCGTCGAATTGCGCTTTTCCGCACCCCACTGATAGTTGCGGAAGATCACCATGGTGATCGCCGGCCAGTCGTCCCGGCCGCAGGCGGTCATCTCGTTCATGGAAATGCCGAAGGCGCCGTCGCCCGCAAAGCCGACGACGGGCGTATCGGGGCAGCCGATCTTCGCCCCGAGGATCGCCGGGAAACCATAGCCGCAGGGGCCGAAAAGACCGGGTGCCAGATATTTCCGGCCCTGTTCGAAGGTCGGATAGGCATTGCCGATGGCGCAGTTGTTGCCGATGTCGGAGGAAATGATCGCCTCCTTCGGCAGCGCCGCCTGCACCGCGCGCCAGGCCATGCGCGGCGACATGCGGTCCGGATGGGCGCCACGGGCGCGCTCGTTCCAGGTCGTGCCCGGATCGTCGTCCTCGTGGTCCATGGAGGCGAGCTGCTGCAGCCAGGCGGAGCGGGTCTGGTGGATAAGGGCGGCGCGCGCCTCGCGGTCATGGTTGCCGGCCGTGTCGCCGAGCCGGGCGAGAATCTGTTCGGCAACCGCCTTGGCATCGCCCTGAATGCCGACGCTCACCCGCTTGGTCAGGCCGATACGATCCGCATTGATGTCCACCTGGATGATCTTCGCCTGCTTCGGCCAATAGTCGAGCCCGTAAGCCGGAAGCGTCGAGAAGGGGTTGAGGCGGGTGCCGAGCGCCAGCACCACATCCGCCTTGGAGACGAGCTCCATCGCCGCGCGCGAACCGTTGTAGCCGAGCGGGCCGACGGACAGCGGATGGCTGCCGGGGAAGGCATCATTGTGCTGGTAGTTGCAGCAGACCGGCGCGCCGAGCCGTTCGGCCAGCGCCGCCGAAGCGTCGATGGCGCCGGAAAGCACCACGCCCGCACCATTGAGGATGACGGGGAATTTTGCTGCCGTCAGCAGGGCGGCTGCCTCGTCCAGCGCCTGCTGGCCGCCGGAGGGCCGCTCGAAGCGGATGAGCTGCGGCAGTTCGATGTCGATCACCTGGGTCCACATGTCGCGCGGCACGTTGATCTGCGCCGGCGCCGAACCGCGCCACGCCTTCTCGATCACCCGGTTGAGCACTTCGGCGATGCGGGAGGGATCGCGTACCTCTTCCTGATAGCAGACCATGTCGGCAAAGAGGTTCATCTGGGGAATTTCCTGGAAGCCGCCCTGGCCGATGGTGCGGTTCGCCGCCTGCGGGGTCACGAGGAGCAGTGGCGTATGGTTCCAGTAGGCGGTCTTGATCGGGGTCACGAAATTGGTGATGCCCGGCCCGTTCTGGGCGATGCACATGGCCATCTTGCCGGAGGCGCGGGAATAGCCATCCGCCATCATGCCCGCATTGCATTCATGCGCCGTATCCCAGAAGGTGATTCCCGCGCGCGGAAAGAGATCGGAAATGGGCATGAAGGCCGAGCCGATGATGCCAAAGGCATTGTCGATCCCGTGCATCTGAAGCACTTTGACGAAGGCTTCTTCGGTGGTCATTTTCATGGGGCGCGCTTCCTCCGGATGGGTCCTGTTTGAGGAAGAGCTAAGCCGCTCGGCTGCCCGGCGCGTAGTGCCAGATGCGGCCAATCCAAGGGCCGCTTCGGCCGATGTCATGGGTCCAGTTCGATCTCCCGCGCCAGCCCGGCGAGAATTTCCACCCCGCGTTCGATCCGGTCCGTCGGAATGGAAGAAAAGCCCATGCGGAAATGGTTGTCATGCCCTTCCGGTTCGGCAAAGAAAATGTCGCCGGGCTCGATGAGCACGCCCTTGCGCAGGGCCGCGGTTGCCAGCCGCTGGCCATGCAGGCTTTCGGGGCCCGTCAGCCAGCAGGAGGTGCCGCCGAACCGGCTTTCCGGCGTCCAACCAGGAAAATGCGCGGCAAGCGCGCGGGAGAGAATGGCCTGCCGCTCCCGATAGGTACGATGCAGCCGACCGATCAGCCGGTCGTGATAGCCGAGCGCCAGGAAAATCGCGGCAACCCGCTGGTTGTTGCCGGGCGGATGGCGCAGCATCAGCCGCCGCAGCGCCCGCGCCTCCGCGATGATCTCCGGCGCCGCCACGAGATAGCCCAGTCTCAGGCCCGGCATCAGCGATTTCGACAGGCTGCCGACATAGATGACGGGATCGTTCCCATCGAGCGCCTTCAGCGCCGGGGTCGGCTCCGAGAGGTAGTTTGCCTCGAATTCGTAATCGTCCTCGACGATCAGCCGGTTGCCGCGGCGAGCCCAGTCGAGCAGCGCCCGGCGCCGCTCGATCCCCATGGTCACGCCGGTCGGAAACTGGTGGCTGGGGGTGGCAAAGACGATGTCGCAGCGCTCCAGCGCCCCGCCAAGCACCAGCCCGCCGCCATCCACCGGCAGCGGCAGCACTGAACCCGCATGGAGCGAGAAGATGTTGCGCGCATCGGGATAGCCGGGATCTTCCACGCCTACCACACTCTCCGGCCGGCAGAAGAGCTTGCCGATGAGATAGAGCGCATTCTGCGCCCCGAGGGTGACGAGAATCTCGTCCCGCCCCGCCTGAATGCCCCGCCGCGGCAGAAGCCGCTGGCGGATCTGGTCGATCAGCATCGGATCGTCTTCGGTGAACCGGTCGTCCGTCCAGGCATCCAGCCATTTGCGGTTCATGGATTGTCGGGTGCATTCACGCCATTCGGCAATGGGAAAGAGTGCCGGATCCGCCTGCCCATAGATGAAGGGATAGGGATAATCATGCCAGTTCAGCGGCTTGTCGATGTTTCGCTGCCGGCTTGGACGGGTGGCGAAGAGCTTCGCGAAATCCGGCCTTTCGCCCTCCCGCGCGGGCCGCGGCAGCGGCTGCGGCGTGGCAAGCAGCGCCGCATCGCCCGCCACATAGAAACCCGATCGGTCGCGGGCTTCCAGATAGCCGTCATCCACCATGGAAAGATAGGCAAGCGTCACCGTATTGCGCGAAACCATCAGCCGCCGCGCGAGATCCCGGGTGGAGGGGGTGGGTGAGCCGGGCGGCAGAAGCCCGGACAGGATCGCATTGACCAGCGTTGCCCGGATCTGGCTCTGCAGCGTCGCCTGCTGGGTGCGGTCAATGTCGAAAATCAGTTCGCGCAATCGGACCTCCGCCCCTCTGGCACCAGCAAATCAATCATCTGGCTCTATTCGCCGCAAGGGCCAACGCACACTATCCCCAGCGGCGGGATAGGGGCTATTGTCCGGCCCGCCCGTCAACCGAAGAAGAGTGCGCCCGCGTGTCCGTCGAAAAAGCCTATCTTGCCGTCAATAGCGGCTCCTCCTCCGTCAAGATCGCGGTCTTCGACGATGCGCTCCGGCGGATCGGCGAGGCGGAGGCGGCCCGCATCAACACGGCCGAACCGGTCACGCTCGCCTTTTCCGGGTTCGACGGGCTCGGGAGCGAAAGCCTGCCCGCCGGCTCCACCCATGCGGACGCCATTGCCCGGCTGGCGGAAGCGGTGCTCTCTCTCTGCGGTGAAAGGCTCGCCGGCATCGGCCACCGCGTGGTGCATGGCGGCGAAAGGCGCGCCGATCCGCTGCTCATCGATGCGGCGCTGATGGAGGAAATGGAGGCGCTAGCCGTGCTCGCGCCCCTCCACCAGCCCCATAATCTCACCGGCATCCGTCTGCTGGGCGCGCGTTTTCCCGGCCTGCCCCAGGTCGCCTGTTTCGATACGGGCTTCCATCGCACCATCCCCGAAAAGCGCCAGCGCTATGGCCTGCCGCCGGCCTATGCGGCGCGGGGGCTGAGAGCCTATGGTTTCCATGGGCTCTCCTGCACCCATGTGGTGGAACGCTTCGCAGACATCACCGGCACGCCCCTGCCGGAAAGGCTCGCCATCGCCCATCTCGGCAACGGAGCGAGCGTGACGGGCGTTTCAGGCGGCCGCTCGGTCTATAATTCCATGGGCTTTACCCCCATCGACGGGCTGATCATGGGCCAGCGCTCCGGTCATCTCGATCCCGGCGCCGTGCTCTGGCTGGTGGAGGACATGAAGGGCGATGTGGCGGCCGTCTCGGCGCTCATCAACCGGAAATCCGGCCTGCTTGGCCTGTCCGGCGAAAGTTCCGACATGCGCACCCTGCTTGCCAGCACCAGGCCGGAAGCGGCCCTGGCGCTCGACATGTTCGTGGATCGGGTGGTGCGGGAAGTGGCGGCCGCGGCCGCCGCCGCCGCCGGCTTGGATGCGCTCGTCTTCACCGGGGGCATCGGCAGCGGTGCGGCCCTTATCCGGGAGCGGGTGATGCGCGATCTCGCCTGGCTCGGGATCGCACCGGACGAGGCGGCCAATCAGGGCAATTCGACGCCGTGCCTGACCCTTCCGGGATCCCGCGTCAGCGCCTGGCGCATTCATGCGGATGAGGAACAGGTGATCTGCCGCGCCGTGAAGGCATTGGTTCAGCCGTGAAAAAGCCGCCCGAAGGCGGCTTTCCCGAACTTATTCGTCATCGGCCGGCGGCGGCCCCAGCGCTTCCAGCGCCGCCTGCTTGCGCCGGCGCGAAATCTCATAGGCAATGGCGCCAATCAGCGTCACCCCGATCAGGATCACCGCCAGCGCATTGATCGTCGGCGTGATGCCGCTTCGCACCTTCGAGAAGACATAGACGGTCATCGTGTCATAGGGGCCGCGGGTGAAGAGCGTCACGTTGAAATTCTCGATCGACTGGAAGAAGGCGATCGCCGCGCCCGCCCCGAGCGCCGGATAGAGATGCGGCAGCAGAATGCGGCGAAGCACCGTCGCATGGCTTGCGCCGAGATCGAGTGCGGCCTCTTCCAGCGACCGGTCGAAACTCTGCAGCCGTGCCAGCACCAGCAGCATGACGAAGGCGGCGATATAGGATACCTGGCCAAGCACAGAGAGATGCAGGCCCGCCGGCACCGAGAAGCGGTTCCAGAAGAGCAGGGTGGAAATGCCGATGACGGCACCCGGGGTGAGGATCGGCGCCACCATCAGGCTGTAGAGGGTGGAGCGCACCCAGCCGCCCAGGCTGTTGACGAGGATCGCCGCCGCCGCCCCGATGGGCACGGAAAGCGCCACCACGGCCAGCGCCACCAGCAGCGTGTTCTTGAACGAGTTGAGGAGACGGGGATCGTTCCAGAGCTCGATGAACCAGTTCCAGGTAAAGCCCGCCCAGGGAAACACAGAGGGGAACCGGGAATTGTTGAAGGCCGCTCCGCCCATCACCACGAGCGGCAGCAGGAGATAGGCGAGGAAGATCAGGAGATAGAGGCGGAAGAGCCAGTCGGATTTGCGTGTCATGGCCGCCCCCTCACTTCGCAATGTCGGAAAGCTTCACGCGGAAGAGCCGCATGACGACGGTGACGAAGACGGTGCAGAGGATCAGCAGCAGGAAGGCATAGGCCGAGCCCGTGTTCCAGTCCTGCGATTCGAACATCCATTGCTGGATGATTTCGGTGAACCAGCGGGAGGTCGTGGAGGCGAGCAGCGTCGGCACCAGGATGGACCCGGCGGCCAGCATGAACACCATCACCGAGCCCGAGGCTATGCCGGGTTTGGCATGGGGCAGGATGACCCGCCAGTGGATCTGCCACCAGCGCGCGCCCAGATCGTCTGCCGCTTCGATCTGGTTCGTATCCAGCGACTGGATCGCATTGTAGATCGGAAACAGCATGAAGAGCACATAGGTATAGACAAGGCCGATGATGACGCTGCGGAAGCCCATCATCCAGCGGATCGGCTTTTCGATGATGCCGATATCGATGAGGAAGATGTTGAGCGGCCCCTTCAGCGACAGGATGATGAACCAGGCGAAAGAGCGCATCACCTCGCTCACCCACAGCGGCACGGTCATCAAGAGGAAGATGGTCGGCAGGCTCTTCGGCGAGGCTTTCTTCGAGAGATAATAGGCGAGCGGATAGGCGATGAGGAAGCAGAGGAAGGTGACGATGCTCGAATAGATGATCGTCCAGAAGAAGACGGTCACATGGATCGGGCTCTGGAGGAAGGTCAGGTAATTCCGGATCGTATAGACATCCTTCGGTCCCCCCACGTCCGAGATCGGCAGATAGAGGCGGAAGGAATTCTCGAAGAGATAGAGGTTCGGCAGGATCACCAGGATCAGCAGCCAGAAGGCGGTGAGCAGGCAGAAGGCGGCGGTCAGCCCCTTGCCATAGCGGCGGTAGAGATCCTCCATCAGTGCGCCCCCGCCTTCATGTCGCCGCTGTCGGCAAGCACCACCGCATTTTCGGCGGCAAAGACGGCATGCAGCCGTTCGCCGATGGCCGGAATGGGCGTCTTGCCGTCATTGCGCGCTTCGGAAACCACCCGGTGGCCGTTCTGGTCGCGGGTTTCGATGGAGATGAAATTGCCCTCGAAGGCGACCTCCGTCACCTCGACAGGGATGCTGTTGTCGCCTGCAGCCTCGGCAGAAAGCCGCACATGTTCCGGCCGGACATAGAGCCGCGAGGTGGGCGTGAGATTGGGCCCGAGACGGGCGGAAAACGTGCCGAGCGCCGTGCGGAACGTGCCGCGTTCCCCTTCGGAAGCAACGATTTCGCCGGAAAGAATGTTGTTTTCGCCGACAAAGGAAGCGACGAAGCCATTGGCCGGCTGGTCATAGATCTCGCGCGGCACGGCCACCTGCTGCAGCTTGCCCTGCGACATCACCGCCACCCGGTCGGACATGGCCAGCGCCTCGCCCTGGTCGTGGGTGATGTAGATGAAGGTCACGTTGGTGCGCTTCTGGATGGCGCGCAGTTCCGCCCGCATGTGCTGGCGAAGCTTGAGGTCGAGGGCCGAGAGCGGCTCGTCGAGCAGCATCACCGAGGGTTCGACGGCGAGCGCCCGGGCAATGGCCACGCGCTGCTTCTGGCCGCCGGAAAGCTGGCTGACCGCCTTGTCGGCCGCATCGGGCAGATCCACCAGCCGCAGCAGTTCTTCGGCACGGGCCCGGCGGGTCTTCTTGTCCACGCCCCGCACCTCAAGCCCGAAGGCGATGTTCTCCCACACGGGCATCAGCGGAAAGAGGGCGAGATTCTGGAAGATGAGGGCAGTCGGGCGCTGGTTCGGCCGGGCATCGCGCATGTCTTCGCCGCCGATCCGGATCACGCCCTGGGAGGGCGAGATGAAGCCCGATACCATGCGCAGGATCGTGGTCTTGCCGCAGCCGGACGGACCGAGAAAGGAGAAGAATTCTCCCGCCTGAATGGTCACCGACACATTATCGACCGCGCGGAACGCACCGAAATCCGCGCAGACATTCTCCAGTTCAACACTCGCGCTCATGGACTTAACTATTCCCCTGGTGGCTTAAGCCGTTCTCGGTTGAAGGCGCTGCCATGCCGGTGGCAAGCGCGCACGGCAGAGGGTTTGCCGAGCGTCACGCCGCCATCCGGAATGCAGGTATCCTTGTCATGAAACCGCCGGGCTTTCGCCCGGCGGAAGAAGGCGTGCCGTGATCAGGCGGCCTTGAACTTGTCGGCATATTCGCCGCGCAGCTTGATGAACCAGGCTTCCTGGTCCGGCCACCACCAGAGCTTGGAAAGCGCATCGCCCGGGAAGGAGGACTTGTAGAAGGCCGAGACATCGGGGCTCATCTTGTCCACCCCGCCCTTGCCGACCGGGTTGGCCGAGAAGGCCGTGGCCCAGAGCGAGGATCCTTCCGCCGTCGAGACCCACTTTGCGAATTCATGCGCCTGATCGACGTTGACGGCGTTCGACATCAGCACGAAGCCCTGGTTCCAGGCAAAGGCGCCTTCCTTCGGCGAGATATAGCCATAACCCTCGTTGCGCAGGTTGAAGCCGGTGGAATCCCAGCACAGGCCGATCGTCGCGCCATTGGTGCGGAAGCCGGCCTGGGCTTCGTTTTCGCCGCTCCAGAACTGCACCACATTGGCCTTGCGCTTGATGGCTTCGGCGAGCGCGATATCCCAGAGCTCGCGCATGGTGGCTTCGTCCTTGTAGCTGTCGAGCCACGGCTTCGGCAGCTTGCCCTCGCTGTCGAGGAAGCGGCCCATGGCGGCGAGCGCCGAATGGGCGCGCAGCACCACCTTGCCTTCGTTTGCCTCGCTGAAGAGGTCGCCGAGGCTTGCCTTGCCATATTCGGTCGGATTGTCCGTCTTGTTGTAGACGAGGCCTTCCGTGCCCCAGACCGAGGGAACGATGAGGCGCTTGCCTTCCACCGTCGCGCGCTCGCCGGCAGAGCCGTCGGCAAGGCCGGTCTCGTAATTGTCGAGGGCAAGCTTTGCCGTATCCCATCCCTGGATCAGGCCGTTGGTGAACCAGCCCTTGGCGCGGTCGAGCGTCGGCTCCACCACGTCGATGGCCTTGGTTTCGAGCGAAAGCTTGGCCTGGGCGAACATGGCGTCCTGGTCAGGCTGTTCGGTGAAGTTCACCTTGATGCCGGTGGCTGCGGTGAAGGCGGGGAACACCTTTTCGGCAAGGCCGGGATAACCGGCCCAGCCGGTGAAGTTCAGCTCGCCGGACGAGGCCAGCGCCCGGCTGGAGATGATGGCCGGCGCGGCGAGAAGCCCGGCGCCCGCCACAGACGTCTTGAGGAAAGACCTCCGGTTCAAGGAGGCATTGAAAATCTTCATTGGTTACGCTCCCATTTTTCCTATTGCACTGTTCCGCTCTGGACCGGTTTTCCGGTTCTCATTTGCTTTTATAAAAGCATTGCCCATTCATAAGACATTCGAAAGGCAAGCTTGTCCATGGGTCGTTTCATTCGGACAAAATTAATTTTGAACGCTCCACGAATGAGAAAGAAAATTACCCCTGCTGCTTGCGGGCGGCCGCGAGGATGCACAGCAATTCGAACATCACGGTGACACCGAGGAATGCGGTGCCGCCGCTCGGATCGAAGGGCGGCGAAACCTCCACCATGTCCGCCCCCACCACGTTCACACCGTCCAGAAGCCGCACCACCTGCAGCGCTTGATAGCTGTTCGGTCCGCCGATCTCCGGCGTGCCGGTGCCGGGTGCAAAGGCGGGATCGATGAAATCGATGTCATAGCTCACATAGGTCTCGCCGGTTCCGGCGATGGCGCGGGCCTCCGCCATCACGTCTTCCACGCCCCGGCGATGAAAATCCTCGATCGGAATGACGGTGATGCCGACGGCGCGGGCAAAATCCCGATCCTCGAAATCATAGGCCGGACCCCTGATCCCGATCATGACGACCCGCTTCGGATCGAGAAGGCCCTCTTCCACCGCCCGCCGGAAGGGTGTGCCATGGGTATATTTGAAGCCGCCGAAATAGCTTTCGAACAGATCCGTATGGCTGTCGAAATGGATCATGCCGAGCGGCCGGTGGCGCGCAAGGGCTCTGAGGATGGGCAGCGAGCAGAGATGGTCGCCCCCTGCTGTCAGCGGGGTTATGCCAAGCTCGCGCACGCGGTCGTAGAAGCGCGTCATGCGCTCCATGGAATCCATGAGATCGGCCGGGTTGGGCGGCACGTCGCCGAGATCGGCGCAGCGCGTGAGATCGAAGGGGCGTATGCCCGTCGCGCCGTTCTGGTGGCGGATCATGGTGGAATAGTCGCGCAGCTGGCGCGGGGCATGCCGCGGCCCCGGACGGTTGGTGGTGCCCCCGTCCCAGGGCGCGCCGATCAGCCCGATCTCCACCGCGCCGATCCTGGCATCGTCGAGCCCGATATGGGGCAGCCGCATGAAGGTGGGGATGCCGGCGAAGCGGGGGAGGTCGACGCCCGACACGGGGCGAAACAGGTCATGATCCATCCTGCAGTCCTTATTGCCGCTCCGGTTCCATCATGCCCGGAGATCTCGGTCTGGCAAAAAGGCTAGCCCCGGCTTCCGCCCGAGGCAACGCGGGCCCGCATTCTGGCTCACGGTTTGAAGCGAACTGGCACCATGGGTGGCCGATCCCTGCCGCAAGGCCGGGCATGTGCGTTCTCGCCTGCCCAAATATCGCGCATAACCATCCGTCCCCGAAGGTCCCGACGGCCCCGCAATGGGGCGTCGTGCCTGCAACCGCAGGCGGTTCTGGCGCTCTTTCCCGACCCGATGCCAAAAACATGTACACATGTGCACAAACGGTCGGCACCGTTAAGTTTTATTTTAAATGTCATAGATAACTTTTTGTATAGAACATGAAGTTTGGCAGCTTCCCGAGGGCGGTGGATGCGGATGCACGCACCCCATGCCCGCAGGCATAATCCCGTGATTTGGCAGAAGATTTCGACGAGGCTCTACGGCCTCATAGGCTTTTCGTTGCTTGCGCTCGGCGCGGCTCTGATCTTTGCGCTGGCCGAGAGCCATGAACAGATCGTTAGCGAGCGCATGGCGCTTCTGAGGGCGGTCAACGAGACCGCCCTTTCGGTTGTATCAACCTATGAGGACCGCGAAAAAAGCGGCGAACTCACCCGCGAGGCGGCACAGAAGGCCGCACTGCGGGAACTCTCTAGCCTGCGCTATGGCGAAAACGGCTATGTCTGGGTGAATGATTTCAAGCCGGTGATGCTGATGCATCCGATGAAGCCCGAGCTGGATGGCAAGGATCTTTCCGGCATGAAGGACCCGGACGGAGTGGCGATCTTCGTGGAATTCGTCAGGCTCGCCGAAAAGGGCGAGGGCTATCTGCGCTATGCCTGGCCGAAACCCGGCGTGACCGAGCCGGTGGCCAAGATCAGCCATGTGGTGGCCTTCCGGCCCTGGAACTGGATCATCGGCAACGGGGTCTATGTGGACGATCTCGAGGGCCGTTTCTGGCAGGGCAACGTTAAGGTCATGGCGATTGCGGCGGCAGCCTGCCTGCTGCTCGCCTTCGGCGCCTATTCCATCATCCGCAGCGTGCTGGTACCGCTTCGCCGTCTGGGATCCGTCATGCAGGACATTGCGCGGGAGAATTTTTCCGCCCATGTCGACGAAGTCGGCCGGCGGGACGAGATCGGCGACATGGCGCGACAGCTGGTGATCCTGCGCGACAGCGTGAACGATCGCGTCCAGCAGCGCCTGCGGCTTGCCGAGGAGCAAAGGTTGGAAATCGCCCGCCAGCAGGATGCCGCCAACAAGGAGCGGCTGGAACGGGCCGAAAGCCTTCAGGTCGTCATCGATCAGCTTGGCGCCGGCCTCGACCGCCTCTCCGAATGCGATATCCGCCAGACCATCGACGCACCCTTCCAGGGAGAATTCGAGCAGTTGAGGGCCAATTTCAACGTCTCCATCGCCATGTTCCAGAAGGTTCTGGAAGAGGTCCTCGGCAAGACCCGGGTCTTTGACAACAATTGTATCGATCTCTCCCAGCAGACCGACCAGCTTGCCACCCGCACCGAACAGCAGGCGGCCTCGCTGGAACAGACCGCGGCCGCGGTGGAGGAGATCAACGCCAACCTGAAGGCGGCTGCCGAACGCACCAATGCCACGCGGCAGAACACCGTTCAGATGCGCAGCGAGGTGAAGCAGTCGGCCGAGGTGGTGCGCCGGGCGGTTTCGGCCATGGAACGGATCGAACAGGCCTCCGCGCGCATTTCCTCGATCACCGGCGTGATCGACGAGATCGCCTTCCAGACCAATCTTCTTGCGCTCAATGCGGGGATCGAGGCCGCCCGGGCGGGCGAGGCGGGACGCGGCTTTGCCGTCGTCGCGCAGGAGGTGCGCGAGCTGGCGCAGCGCTCCGCCATGGCCGCCCGCGAAATCAGCGACCTCATTCAGCAGTCGAGCGTCGAGGTGGAGGAAGGCGTGGGCCTGGTGCGCGAAACGGGTGCGGCACTCGAACAGTTCGAGCAGCAGGTGTCCCAGATCGCCGCCGATGTGGATGCCATCGCGGTGGCAAGCTCCGAGCAGTCCGTCGGCCTCATGGAAGTCAGCCAGTCAATCAACCAGATGGACCAGATCACCCAGAAAAACGCCGCGATGGTGGAAGAAACCACCGCGGCGACCCATGATCTCGCCCGCCAGGCGCGGGTGCTCGCCGAGCTGGTCAGCACCTTCAAGCTCAATCGCCGCTCCCGGACCCGCAGCCCGGATGCACCCGTCTATACCGAACAGATGCGCGAGGAGATGCGTCGGAAAAGCCAGCTCGCAGCCTGAAGACAGAAACATCGCGTGAACAGGGGGCCGGAGCGATCCGGCCCTTCTTGCTGGGTGGAGGAAGATCTGGGCCTCCCCGGCCTCCGGTCCGGCTTCGCAATGTCGAAGGGGAGCGACGCCCGCCCGTCGGCATGGGTCGGGCGGTCAGACCCTCTTTCCCTGAGGGGAGGTAAGGTCGCCTTCGCCTTGCACTTTTTGCCCGGTCGCCCCCCGGGCCTTTCTTCACCCGTTCTCCCGGTTGCCGCATTCCTGAATGCACGGCCATCCGCAATCCTACCATGATCTATGGTTACGGCACCGGGAGATCCCTCGGGTCGAGCGGTGGCGGCCTCCGGAACGACAGAAGGGGCCCGGCTTGACCGGACCCCTCGCTTTCCCTCGTTTGTTTCCCGGTTCACGCCGCGATGGGGGCTTGCTGCCCGGCCTCTGCCGCGTCCCGGATCGCCTTCCTGCGGTTCAGCTGGAACCGCCCGACCAGACCGCCAAGCTGAGCCGCGCCATCGGCCAGCGTCTGGCTGAGACCGGTCGACTGTTCGGCCATGGCGGCATTGTGCTGGGTCATCTGGTCGATCTCGTGCAGCGCCGAGGAAATGTCCCCAATCGCGGCGGACTGCTCCGTCACGCTGGTGGCGATCGCATCCATGTTGCCGTCGACGGTCGAAACCCGCTCGCCGATGCTGCGCAAGGCGGCTCCGGTTTCGCTGACGAGGTTCACCCCGGTCGTGACCGCCTGTTCCGAGCGGATGATGATCTGCTTGATTTCCTTGGCGGCACCGGCCGAGCGCTGGGCAAGCTCGCGCACCTCCTGCGCCACCACGGCAAAGCCCTTGCCGGCTTCCCCGGCACGGGCTGCCTCCACCCCGGCATTGAGTGCGAGGAGGTTGGTCTGGAAGGCGATCTCGTCGATCACGCCGATGATGTGGCCGATTTCCCGCGAGGCGGCTTCGATCGCATGCATGGCCTCGACCGCATCCCGGACGATGCCGGCCGATTGCTCGGCACAAACCTTCGCCTCCCGGACGATCAGCCGAGTATCGGAAGCCCGGTCGGCCGATTGTTTGATCGTGGTGGCGATTTCCTCGATCGCGGCAGCCGTTCTCTCCACCGCCTGCGCCTGTGCCTCGGTGCGGTCTGCCATGTCATGGGCGGCATCGCGCATCTCTTCCGAAGAGGCCTGCAACTGATGGGTCGAGGCGAGCACCTGTTCCAGCGTATCCTGGAAAGCACCGATGGAACTGTTGAAATCCGTCCGCATCCGCTCGAACTGGGCGGCGAAGGGCTCGTCGATGGTCATGCGGATATTGCATTCCGAAAGCCGCTTGAGCCCGGCGCCGAGGCGGTCGATCACGGTCATCAGCCGCGCGGCCTCCTCTGCCTTTTCTGCCTCCCGTTCCGCCCGGTCGCGGGCGCGCTGGCGGGAGGCGGCCTCGGCCTCGGCCTGTAGGCGGAGATTGTCCCGCCCCGCATCCCGGAAGACGGCAAGCGTCTTTGCCATGCGGCCGATCTCGTCATTGCGCTGCGCATGCGGCACGGCGACGTCGAAATCGCCGCGAGCGAGGCTTTCCATCACGCCGGTCATCTGGGTCACGGGGCGAACCACCCGTCGCCTGATGAGGAAGACGCCGGCCATGAAGAGCATCACGGAAACGGCGCTGCCCGCAAGCGCCATGCCCTGCAGCCGGTTGCCCTGGATAACCGAGTCTGCTTCCGAGCGGGCGAGATGACCCGTCGTTGCGGCAACCAGCCGTTCCACGGCCTCCCGGTGCTGGTAGAAGAGCGCCATCAGGCGGGTAAGCGCCTGTCCGTCGCCAGCCTTGGCCGCGCCGCCGTCGAAATCCCGGTCCACATCCGCCCAGAAGGCATCCGCGGTGCGGATCACGCCCTCTTCCAGCAGATGCCGCTCGTCCGGCGTCATCGAAACGGTCTTCCAGTAGGCCTTGCGGCTCTCGTAATCCCGCCGAAGCGCGGCAAGGCGGGCAAGATTATCGGCAAGCCGCTCCGGATGAACCACGTTCTCCGTCAGCAGAAGATAGGGTTCGATGACGAAGAGAGGCGGCGGGAGGATATCGGCGATGAGATCCTTCTCGTTGACGATGTCCTGATAGATCGGGCCACGGATCTTCAGCTGGTTGAGCGTCATGGACTGAAGCCCGACCGAGGCCACGAGCCCCACGGCGACGATCAGGGTGAAAAGGATGAGACGGCGGGTGATGGTCATGCTGGACATGAGAACAATATCCTATGTGCTCCGGCACAGAGGGATCTGGGCCGGTCGGGTCTGCGCGAAGTTGGGGGTCGGCGCCCGGGGTCGGCGCCCTTTGCCTTGCGGCTTCATGCCGCCGTCACGACAACCGGTGAACGGTTCGTTAATCTGCAATGCTGAATTGTTGTAAGTTATTATTTAAAAGAAGGTAAAAAGCAGCGCCCCCCGGCCGGCACTGCAAAGGGCGGGTTTTCGCGAATTTCGCCGGTTTTCAGGCCTTATGCCCCGTTTCTGTTGGCCCTTGAACGATTTTGGGTGCGAATGAAGGCACTTCCCGTCTGGGTAGAGACGAAAACCACGAAAAAAGCCGCGGAAAAAATTCCGCGGCTTTCTGAGAAAAAATCTGTCCGGGGCCGATCAGGCGGCGCGAACCTGTTCGTTTGCGGGGGCTGCATAATAGCGGCCGAAACGGTTGGCGAGGAAATGGCCGAGATCGATTTCTTCCTGATGGATGAAGCCTTCTGCCTTCAGCGTGCCATCGGCCAGCATGTCCAGCACGGCGCAGATGCTGCCGGCGGTGGTGATCTGGATGGCGCTGTGCATCACGCCGGCGATGTCTTCGCCATAGACCTTGCGGGCATAGGTTTCCTGGATCAGACGGCCGTCCTTCCAGCCGGTCACGGTCACGAAGATGATGACCACGTCCTGCACGGTGGAGGGCAGGGCGTTTTCCAGGATGTCCTTCATGACTTCGCGGCGGTTGCGCAGGCCAAGGTCGTTCAGCAGCGCCTTCATGATTGCCGCATGGCCGGGATAGCGGATGGTGCGGTAGTTCAGCGTGCGCACCTTGCCCTTCAGGGTTTCGCAGAGCGTGCCGAGGCCGCCAGACGTGTTGAAGGCTTCATAGGTCACGCCGTCGATGGAGAATTCCTCGCGCTCTTCCATGGCCGGCACTTCGGTGATCACGCCGTTCACCACCGCTTCGCAGGGCTCGATATACTCGTTGATGACGCCGTCCGTGCTCCAGGTGAGGTTGTAGTTCAGCGCATTGGACGGATAGACCGGCAGCGCGCCGACGCGCATGCGCACGGTGTCGAGCTTGTCGAACTTCTTGCAGAGATCGTTGGCGACGATGGAGATGAAGCCCGGTGCCAGGCCACACTGCGGAATGAAGGCCGTCTTGGCGGAAGCGGCGATGCGCTTCACTTCGCGGGTGGAGGCAACGTCCTCGGTGAGGTCGAGATAGTGAACGCCGGCGGCGGCCGCGGCTTCGGCAATCGTCACGGTCAGGTGGAAGGGAACGGCGCTCAGCACCGCAAAGGAACCCTTCAGCGTCTCGGCAAGCTTGCCCGGCTCGCGAATGTCGAGCTCAAGAGTGGAAACGGCCGGGTGCTTCTCGATGGCGGTGAGGTTGGCGGCGGAAGCGTCGGTGACGACGACCTGGTAGTCGCCGCTATGGGCGAGGAGGCGGGCAATGGTGGCGCCAATCTTGCCGGCGCCGACAACAACGATCTTTTTCATGGAAGGTCTCCTCTGGAATTTCACATGCGTCAATTGTCCGCTGAAGTGCCATTGAAATGCAGCTGCAATTTATGCAAAATGGAGGCTAATAATCGGCATATCGGAGGGTATTGGTGAGCATATCGTCGATCACGGGCAAGGACCGCGAATTGATCGCCCTGCTTTCGGAAAATGCGCGGGAACACACCGCCTCGATTGCCCGCAAGCTCGGCCTGTCGCGCACCACCGTCCAGGCCCGTATCGAGCGGCTGGAAAATGCAGGCATCATCAAGGGGTATGGCATCCGCCTGTCCGATGATTACGAAAAGGGGCTCGTCAAGGCCCATATCCTCGTCACCATCGCGCCGAAGACGCTGCCGCGCATAACGGCGGAACTGTGGGATCTGCGCGAGGTGCGCGAACTGCACTCCGTCAGCGGCAATTTCGACCTGATCGTGGTGGTGGCCGCCGAATCCATCTCCGAACTCGACCGGGTGATTGACTTCATCGGCGAGATCAAGGGCGTGGAGCGCACGCTTTCCTCGGTCATCCTCTCGACGCGGATCGAGCGCTAGCCAATCGCGCCGGTCTTTATAGCCCGTGCAAAATCATCGACCGGAAGCGGGCGACCGAAGAGGAAGCCCTGCATGTCCGCACAGCCGCTTTGCAGCAGGAACACCGCCTGCGCCTCCGTTTCCACCCCCTCGGCAATGACCGAGAGATCGAGCTTCTGGGCAAGCGAAATGATCGCCGAGGTGATCGCCATGTCATCCGCATCGCGGGGGATGTCGGCCACGAAGGACCGGTCGATCTTGAGGCGGGAGACGGGGAAGCTCTTCAGCGCGCTGAGGCTCGAATAGCCCGTGCCAAAATCGTCGATGGCGAGCGTCACCCCGAGCGCGGCCAGTGCATTCATCCGCTCCACCGCGCCCGCCATGTCCTCCATGATCAGGCTTTCGGTGATTTCAAGCTCCAGGAAATGCGGGGCCAGTCCGGTGCGGTCCAGCGTCTGCCTTACCTTTTCCACCCAGCCGCTTTCGCGGAACTGCCGGGGCGAGACATTGACGCTGACGACGAGCGGCGGCAGCCCCTCCGCCTGCCAGGCGCGGGCCTGCCGACAGGCCTCTTCCAGCACCCAGTCGCCGAGCGGCGCAATCAGCCCGCTCTCCTCGGCAAGGGGAATGAAGGCACCGGGCGGAACCAGACCATCAACGGGATGGCGCCAGCGCACCAGCGCCTCGGCGCCGGTAATCGTGCCGCTCGGCAGATGGCATTGCGGCTGGTAGTGAAGCTCGAATTCGCCGAGTTTCAGGGCGCGGCGCAATTCCTCGGTGCGGGCGAGCTTCAGCCTCGCCTTTTCCGCCATCTCGCGGGAAAAGATCGCCAGCCGGTCCCGTCCGGATGCCTTGGCGTGATACATGGCGGCATCCGCATTGGCGAGCAGTTCGGACGGGGTGCGGCCATGGTCCGGATAGCAGGCAATGCCGAGGCTGCAGGTCGCCTGCAATTCCATGCCGCCGATCGGCAACGGCGCGGCAAGCCGGTTGCGCAAAGTCTCGAAGCGGGCGTGGAGCGCCTCGGGGCTCGTATCGTCGATCAGCATGTGCACGACGAATTCGTCACCGCCGACCCGCACAACCCTGCCCCAGCCGCCGAGGAAATCCGACATGCGCTGTGCCATGACCTTCAGCAGTTCGTCGCCGGACGCGTGGCCGAGGCTATCATTGACGAGCTTGAAATTGTCCACGTCCAGGAAGGCGACGGCAAGGCTTGTGCGCTTGCGCTCCGCCTTCTGCATCGCCTCCTTGAGGGAGCGGTCGAGCATTGACCGGTTCGGCAGGCCCGTCAGCGTGTCGTGATCGGCCAGGAAGCGGATCCGGTCTTCCGCCATCCGCCGCTCGATGGCGATGCGCGCCAGATGGATGGCGACGGCGATCAGCTCGTCATGGTGCTTGTCGGGCTCCATCACGTTCGGCGAATAGAAGGCGGCGGTGCCGATCGCCTGCCCCTCGGCCGAGGTGATCGGCACGGACCAGGCCGAGCGATAGCTTTCTTCGCCCCCGCGCAGGCAGCGGCTGAAATCCACGTCCGTGATGATGATGCGCTCGCCGAGCCAGGCAGCCCGCCCGCATCCCGGCGCATCCGGACCGATGGGCACGACGGATATGTAGTCCACCAGCGCCTGCGGCAGGGAAGGCGCGGCGGCCAGACGCAATTCGCTGCCATCGGATGCACAGACGAAGAAGGCCGCATGAATGCCCGGCAGGCGGGTTTCCACCATGCCCGCCACCTCTTCCAGGAATTCGGCAAGTTCCATGCCCTCCGCCACCTTTTCCAGCAGGCGGGACTGGATCTCGATCAGGTGTTCGGCGGATTTTCGGGCGGTGATGTCGCGCGATACCCCGGCCACGCCGATGGTGCGGCCGAACATGTCCTTCAGCGGCACCCGGGACATCATCAGCCAGCGCTCGTGATTGCTGCCGAGCGACATTTCCTCGATCCCGAGATCGGGCTCGCCCGTTTCCATGACCCGTCTTTCGGTGCGGGCAATGTCGGCCGCCGCTTCCGCCGGGTGAAGATCGAAATCGGTCTTGCCGATCAGTTCGGAGACATCGTTGAGGTGGTTGTCCGCCACGATGGCGCGATTGGCGAAGAGAAAGCGCCCGTCCAGATCCTTCGCATAGATATAGTCGGGAATCTGGTTGACGATGGTTTCCAGCCAGAAATAGCGCTCCGCTATATCCGGATCCGGCAGGCGCAGGTGATGGACCGCGCCCCGCGAGGGAGGCGCTTCGGCCTCGGTCCGCTCCGCAGCGGCCCCGTTGACCGCACGCAGGAACGTGTCGCTCATCTAGGTCCCCATTCAGACACCGGGCAAAGGGGTGTCCCTCCGCCTGCAATGGACGTCCGAATTTCTCTAATGCGGGGTTAATTAAAACAAATCTCGAAATAAAAGCCATTAAAAATACGGTATTCTGAAAAGCAGGTGCAGAACAATGTCAGGCCGCGGAACGCAGGGCCTGCGGCGTGCTTCCGGTCTTCCGCTTCAGCATCCGGCCGAGATGGGAGGAATCGCAGAAGCCGCATTCCGCCGCAATTGACGCCACCGACCGTTCCGATCCCCTGAGCAGGTGGATCGCATGATCGAGCCTTATGTCGAGATAGGCGGCATGGGGCGAGGTGCCGAGTTCGGTATGGAAGTGCCGCTCCAGCATCTTCTTGCTGGTCTTCAGGAGCCGGGCGATGTCCTTGATCTCCAGCGGCACGTCCAGATGCTCGACCATCAGATGCAGTGCCCGGCGGACCAGCGGATCCTTGGCCTTCACCTCCAGCGCGCCCGCGGGCTGCGGCGTGTGGCCCATGGCTGCCTCGTCGATCATCATGATGTGGAGGCTCTTTGTCGCCGGCGCCCGGCCGAGATGACGCTCCACGAGAAAGGCGGCGAGATGGGCGGAGCTTGCCCCGCCCGAACAGGTGAGCCGATCCCGGTCGACCACGAAGATCTGGTCGGAAACGGGTTTCAGGCCCTGAAACTGCGCCAGGAAATCGTCATGGTGATACCAGCTCACGCAGCACTGGTAACCCTCCATCAGCCCGGCCCGGTGCAGTGCCAGCGATCCGGTGCAGAGACCGACCAGCGCCACACCCTGCCGGGCGGCGCCCTTGAGATAGGCTTCCACCGTTTCGTTCCGCCGGGCCAGCGCGCCGATCAGTCCGCCCACGACCACGATGTAATCGAAGCGGGTCGGATCGTCGAAGCCCGCGGTCGGTTGGATGGAAATGCCGCAGCTCGACCGCACCGGAGATTTCGGATCGCCCAGCACCTCCCAGCGGCACTTGATCTGCCGGCTGCGATCGCCCTCGTCGGCTGCAAGCCGCAGCACGTCGATGAAATTGGCGAAGGCGCACAGGGTGAAATTGGACAAGAGGATGAAGCCGACCGAAAGCCGCGCAGTGCCGCGCTCGGTCCGAGAGAGGGCGGGGGATGGCCGTGCCGTGCTCATCTCTGTCTCAAATCTTCTCTTCGCATGTCTCCTTCATTCTTTTCCAAGCCCGCGCATTTATCAATACTCAAGCCGTGGTCCCGTGCATAAAAAGGGGGATGAGAATGACCTTGCCCTATTCCTCGCCGCGTTCTTTCGTCTTCTACATCGTGCCCGATTTCACCATGCTGGCCTTTACCTCGGCCATTGAGGCGCTCCGGCTCGCCAATGCGGTCCTCGGAAAGGACGTCTATAGCTGGCGCGTCGCCTCCGCCGATGGCGCGCCGGTACGGGCAAGCTGCGGCCTCACCATCACGCCTGAAAATTCCGTATCGGTCGAGCGCGCGCTCCTTCTCACCGAAAAGCGCCCCTCCATGGTGGTGGTCTGTTCCGGCTGGAACGTGCAGAACCATGTGAACCGGACCGCCGCCGCCTGGCTTCGCGAAAGCCGCAAGCGTGGCATCGAGCTCGCCGGCGTCTGCACCGGCGCCTATATCCTCGCGGATGCCCATCTGCTCGAAGGCCGGCGCTGCACGATCCACTGGGAAAACCTGCCCGTTTTCGCCGAAAATTTCGCTGGCATCGAGTGCCATACGGGTCTGATGGAAAGCGACAACGGCATCCATTCCTGCGCCGGGGGCGCCGCCTGCTTCGACATGATGATGCATATCATCGGCCGGGATTTCGGCCCGAAGCTTGTTTCCGCCGTCATGGATCAGGCCATGGTCGACCGCATCCGCGCGCCCTCCGAGCGCCAGCGCATGCCGCTCACCGTCAAGCTCAATTCGCTGAACCCGAAGATCCTGAAGGCGATCGAGCTGATGGAGGAGCATCTGTCCGACCGTCTGCCGATGGAGGAGATCGCCGCCGCCGTCTGCCTTTCGCGCCGGCAGGTGGAACGCCTCTTCCAGACCGAGCTCGAAACCTCCCCGTCGCGCTATTACCTGCAATTGCGCCTGGAACGCGCCCGCCTGCTGGTGACCCAGTCCGCCATGCAGATCGTCGAAATCGCCGTCGCCTGCGGCTTCGTGTCGGCCTCGCATTTCTCCAAATGCTATCGCCAGTTCCACGGCATCTCGCCGCAGGAAACCCGCGACCAGCGCCAGCCGAGCGTGCAGATGCCCTCGCTCAGCAAGGCCCAGGCCGCCGATCATCTTCACCTCGTGCAGGACAATCAGGCGCTTCGCCAGGTGGCCTGATCCCGATCAACCGCCTGCGGCGCTTCAGGCGCCGCGGGCCGCGCGATAGACCCAGAGCTGCGCCGGCGGCACGTTGCGCACCACGAAATCATAATGCGACACCGTATAGCTTTCCCGCTTGGGCGGGATCGGCGACAGCGCACCATAGGTGATCTGGATGACGGGCCGGCCGGGCTTCATCATGGACAGAAGCTCTTCCAGAAGCGCAATCCGTCGCTCAGGCGAAAAACTCAGCATCGGCACCGCAGAGATCACGCAGTCGAAGGTCTCCCCATAGCGCTCTCCAAGCGTGGTCTTGAGATCGAAGGCGTCGCCGAGCCGGAAATCCACGTCCGCGAAGCGCTCCACCAGCGACTGATGAAAGGCCGGGGAATATTCCACGGAGACCAGCTGTTCCGGGCGGATGCCCGTTTGCAGGATCGCCTTGGTGATGACGCCCGTACCCGCTCCCAGTTCCAGCACCGGCAGGCCCGATTGCGGATCGATCACGCTCGCCATCCGCCGCGCCGCGATCCCTGACGTGGGCAGGATCGCGCCCACGCCCTTCATGTCCCTCTGCCACCCCTTGAAGAAGCGGACTTCCTCGTCGAACTTGCGGCTAATGAACTGCTTCAGTCGGAAAACCATCGGCGCATTTCCTCCAGATTGTATCGCGGGTTTTTCGGCGCCGGGCAGTTGAACGGGTTATTTGCGACAATTTCAAGTCTTAAAGCGTCACTCGCTGGAATCCGGCGCCGGTTTCTCCGAGGGAAAAAGCGCATCCTGCGGCCAGCGTTCCAGGGCACGCGCGCCTTCCGCACCAAGCGCATAGGTTCCCTTGCCGGTCCGTTCGAACCAGCCATAGACATTGTCGAGGAGAATGCGGCCGGCATCCGGCGCAAAGGCCTTCATGTCGCGCGGGCGGGAAAGGCCGCGGCTGAGACCTTCGGCACAGAGCAGCGCCCGCTGCCGGTAGGCGGTCATGATCGGGGTGCGGGTCGAGCCCCCCTTCACCGGATCGCCGAAGCGGTTGCGATGTTCGCGCACCAGCCGTGTGCGGCGCTTGGCATTCAGCCGCGGAAGCGGCGCGGCGGCGCTGACGATGACACTCACATGGCCGCTTTCGGCAATGCCCAGCATGCCCACTCCCAGCCGCCGGCAGAGATTGCGAAAGCGCGGATCGGCCTCGCGGCCGCGGCCCTTTGCGGAAATACGGGCGGCGATCCAGATCTCGTCCGCCAGGCTTGCCCGGTCGACGGCCTGCAGCACCAGTTCCAGATTGAAGCTCATCTTCAGCTCGCAGACGACGAGAAGCGGCGCTTCCCCTTCGATGATGCCAACGAGGTCGCAGCCGCCGATCTCACCCTTGACGCTGTAGCCCGCCGCCTCAAGAAAGGCTTTCACCGGCTCGTAAAGGCTGGTTTCCATGGGATTCGGCTCCTCTTTGTCCCGCGCCTGCGGTGTAGCCGCATCCGCGCCCGGCCGCCAGTGCGGCGGGAATATCCTGATGCCCCGTCTTGACCGTGATCAAGGCGAAGGCGACTGTTTGGGGTAAAAGACGAGGGGAATGAAAGGGCCGGCCCGGCCGGCGATCCGGAGTTGAACATGTCAAAGCGGCGATCAGGGGCGAGAGCAGGGCGCATCGAGGGGCGGATTTTGAGGGGAATGCGCGGATGAAGCACCCCGTCCGGACCCTTGTTCTGCTGCTGCTTGCCGCCGCTCTCGCCTATGGCGCCTATCTCCTCCTCGCGCCCCGCCTGTTCGGCGTCCCGGTCGCCACCGTTTCGGTGACGAGGGGCGATATAGTTGAAACCGTGGTTGCGAGCGGCCGGGCGGAAACCCCCTCCGGCGTGGATGTCGCAAGCCAGGTCATCGGCACGGTGGCGCGCGTTTTTGTCGACGAAGGCAGCCGCGTCAAGGCCGGGGATCCCCTGATCCGGCTCGATGACCGCCAGACCGCCGCCGGCGTGGAGCAGGCCGAAGCCGCCCTGAAACAGGCGGAAGTCAAGCGCCGGCAACTGGTCGAGCTCACCCTTCCCGTAGCCCGGCAGACGCTTCTGCAGATGGAGGCGACGCGCACCAATGCCCGCGCCCAGCTCGACCGGGCCCTGCGACTGGCCGACCGTTCGGTGGCGAGCGGCGCTTCGGTGGAAGCATTGCAAAGGGCCTTCGATGTGGCCGATGCCCAGTGGCGGGCGGCCGAACTCGCCGTGGCCAGCGCCTCGCCGGGCGGCGGCGAAAGCGCGCTTGCCGAGGCGGCGCTTGCCGAGTCGGCGGCAAAGCTGCGCGTCGCTGAAGCCCAGCTCGCGCTCACCCGCATCAATGCGCCCATCGACGGTCTCGTGACGGCCCGCGACGTGGAGGAGGGCGTGGTGGCCCAGCCCGGCAAGGTGCTGCTGCACGTGGCGCCGCTGAAGCCGAAGCAGCTCGTGGTGCAGGTGGATGAGCGCAATCTCTCCCGTATCCGGCCCGGCCAGAAGGCCGTTGCCTCTGCCGATGCCCGTCCGGATGTCACTTTCGGGGCTACCCTTGCCTCGATCGATTCCACCATCGATGCGGATCGCGGCTCGGTGGAGGTGAAGTTCTCGCTGGTGAAGGAACCGGAATTCCTCAAGGAAAACATGACCGTTTCTGTCGATATCGAGGTCGCCCGCCGCCAGGCGACCCTGCTTCTGCCGCTGAATGCGGTGCGCGACGCGGCGGGGCAGAAGCCCTCCGTCCTCGTGGTGGAGGACGGGCAGGCGGCCGAGCGCCCGGTAACGCTCGGTGCCCGTGATGCGGAAATGGTGGAAATCCTGCAGGGCCTAAAGGAGGGCGAGGTGGTGATTTCCAACGCAAACGCCAGGATCGAACCTGGCCAGAAGGTCCGGATTGCCGGCGCAAAGGGATAGGACATGCAGCCTTTCCTGCCCTTCGAGGTGATTGCCGCCATTCGCTTCCTGGCCGAGGGAAAGCGCCAGACCCTGCTGACTGTCATCGGTGCGGCGGTCGGCGTATCGGTTATCCTCTTCATGACCTCGCTTCTGCACGGGGTGCAGTCGAACATCTTCAACCGGGTGCTTTCCACCCAGGCCCATATCGTCATCTCCCCGCCCGAGGAAGTGTCCCGCCCCTTGCGGGAAAGGGACGGCCCGCGCGAAATGGCAACCATCCAGAAACCGGCCCAGCGGTTGAAATCAATTGATCAGTGGCAGGTCATTTCGGCCCGTCTTCTGGCGCGCCCCGATGTGACCGCCGTTTCCCCCACCGCGGCGGGCGCAGCCTTTGCCGTCAAGGGAGCGGCCGCCAATCCGGTGACGCTGACGGGGATCGAGCCGGAGGCCTTCTACCGCATCATCGATCTTCGCGAGAAGATCGTCAGCGGTTCCGCCGATATCCAGCCCGGCGGCCTGCTGATCGGCACCGAGCTTGCCAATGATCTCGGCCTCGGCCTTGGCGAAAAGATCCGCATCCGCACCAATCGCAGTACGGGAACGGGTGGTGACCAGACCTTCACCATCCACGGCATTTTCGATCTCGGCAACAAGGATGCCAATGAGCGCAGCGTCTATACGTCCCTGCGCTCTGCCCAGTCGCTGCTCAATCTGCCGGGCGGGATCACCAGCCTCAGCGTCGACATTCGCGATCCCTATCAGGCCGAAGTGGTGGCCGGGGAGCTGCGCGCCTCGATGGGGGTGAATGCGGAAAGCTGGGTGAAGACCTTCCAGCAGGTCTTCACCGCACTCTCCACCCAGTCCGTTGCCAATTATACGATCCAGTTCTTCGTTGCGGTGGCGGTGGCGCTAGGCATTTCGAGCGTGCTTGTGGTCTCCGTGGTGCAGCGCTCGCGGGAAATCGGCATTCTCCGGGCCATGGGGGCCTCGCGCGGGCGCATCCTCAGGATTTTTCTGACCCAGGGCGCCTCGATCGGCTTCATGGGGTCGCTGGCGGGTTCGGCGCTCGGGGCGGGTTTCGTGCTCCTCTGGCGCATCTTTGCCCGCAATCCGGACGGCACCGAGTTCTTCCCCGTGACCATGGACCCCGCGTTGTTCCTGCGCACCATCCTCGCCGCAACCGTCACCGGCCTCATCACGGCCCTCCTGCCGGCCCTCAGCGCCGCGCGCCTCAACCCGGTGGATGCGATCCGTGGCTGAAGAAACCCTGCCCCCCGTCCTGAGCCTCGAAGGCGTCCGCAAGAGCTTCGGCCTCGGCACGCCCGTCGAAACGGAAGTGCTCCATGGCGTCGATCTCGTCATGCAGCGCGGCGAATTCTGCGCGCTGATCGGCCCCTCCGGCTCCGGCAAGAGCACGCTTCTGAACATCATCGGCCTTCTCGACCGGCCGACCTCCGGCCGCATGGCGATCGAAGGGCAGGATACGCAAGGGCTCGACGATGCCGGCCAGACCCGGCTTCGCGGTCACAGCATCGGCTTCGTCTTCCAGTATCACCACCTCATCTCCGCCTTCAGCGCGGCGGAAAACGTGATGATGCCCATGCTGGTCGATGGCGGCTGGCCGACGGCCGCCATGCGCCGGCGGGCGGAGGAACTGCTGGATCAGGTGGGGCTCTTGCCCTGGAAGGACAACCCCGCCAACCACATGTCCGGCGGCCAGCAGCAGCGCGTGGCCATCGCCCGGGCGCTCGCCATGCGCCCGTCGCTGATCCTCGCCGACGAGCCGACCGGCAATCTCGACACCAAATCCGCCGCCGATGCCTTCCGCCTCATGCGGAAGGTCAATCGCGAGCAGGGCACCGCCTTCCTGATCGTCACCCACAGCCTCGACCTGGCCCGCCAGACCGATCGCATCATCCAGATCGTCGACGGGCGGATCGTCGAGGGTGAAACCGGCCTTCTGGCCTGAGGAGGAAGGAAACCATGACCGGATTGCGCACCAGCCTGAAGGCCCATGGACAGAAACTGCTGGTTTTGATCGCCCTCACGGGGCTTGCTTCCGGCGGATATTTCTTCTGGAAGGGAGAGGAAGACACCGCCAACCTCGCCTTCACACTCGCAACCCTGCCGGTTCTGGCAGCCCTTCTTGCCGAAATCGTTTCCTCCCTTCTGAAGGGGGATGTGGGGCTCGATATCGTTGCGGCCCTGTCCATGGGGGCGGGCCTTGTCTTCGGCGAGCCACTTGCCGCCAATGTCGTGGCGCTGATGTACGCTGGCGGGCAGGGGCTGGAAGCCTTTGCAGCTGGCCGCGCGCGGCGGGAAATGACCGCGCTCATGGGGCGCGTGGCCCGAACGGCGCTGCGTTTCGACGGCGACGATCTTCACGAGGTGGCGATCGAAGCCATCGGTATCGGTGACCGGCTGCTGATCCGCCATGGTGAGGTGCTGCCGGTCGATGGCATCGTCGAGCGGGATGAAGCCCGGCTCGATCTCTCGGCGCTCACGGGGGAATCCGTGCCGGTTGCCGTCGCACCGGGCGGGGAGGGATTGAGCGGATCCGCATGCGTCGGTCCGACCTTCGTGTTGCGGGCAACCAGGCCGGCCGCCGAAAGCACCTATGCGGGCATCGTGCGGCTGGTGGCCGCCGCGGAAGCGAGCCGCGCGCCCATGGTGCGCCTGGCCGATCGCTATGCGCTCTGGTTCCTCGCGCTCACGCTGCTGATCGCCGGGATCGCCTATGGTCTTACCGGCGATACGCGCCGCGTGCTCGCCGTGCTGGTGGTGGCAACGCCCTGTCCGCTGATCCTCGCCGTTCCCGTGGCCTGGATTGCCGGCATGTCGCGCGCGGCCCGGATGGGTGTGCTCGTCAAGGGCGGGGCGGTCCTCGAAGCCCTGTCGCGCATCCGCACCGTCATTCTCGACAAGACCGGCACGCTCACCCATGGTCAGGCGGATATCGATCTCATCCACGCGCTCGACGGTGAGGAACGGGAGATCCTGCGCCTTGCCGCAAGCCTCGATCAGGCATCCGGCCATGTGGTGGCCGAAGCGCTGGTGCGCGCCGCCACCGCCCGCGGCCTGCCGCTGACCCTGCCGGAAGCGGTGCGCGAGGAGCCGGGAACCGGCATAGAAGGCATGGTGGACGGTCGAAGGGTCAGGATCGGCGGCCTGTCCTATGTGCAGCAGGCCTGTAAGGAGGATGCGGCACTGCCGCCCGCCCGCCCGGGAAGCCTGAGAGTTGCCGTGGCCATCGATGGGCGGCTGGCGGGAGCGATCGAACTTCGCGACCGGGTGCGCGCCGATGCACAGGCCGTGCTGAACGATCTGCGCGCCGCAGGCGTGGAGGAAATCGTGCTTGCCTCGGGCGACCGGTCGGACGTGGTGGAGGAAGTGGGGGCGCTTCTGCAGCTCGACCGCATGCTGGCCGAACTTACCCCCGAAGCCAAGGTGGAGGCCGTCCGCGCCGCCACCGCGCTCGGTCCGGTCATGATGGTCGGCGACGGCATCAACGATGCGCCGGCGCTGGCCGCGGCCCATGTGGGCGTCGCCATGGGCGCGCGGGGCGCCGCCTCCTCCTCGGAAGCGGCCGGCGTGGTGCTGCTCGTCGACCGGCTGGAGCCGCTCGCCCGGGCCATGGCCGTGGCCCGTCGCAGCCGGCGGATTGCGCTTCAAAGCGTGATCGCAGGCCTCGGCCTTTCGATCGCCGGCATGATCGCCGCCGCCTGCGGCTATCTCGCGCCCGTCGAGGGGGCGCTCCTCCAGGAGGCGATCGACATCGCCGTGATCCTCAACGCGCTGCGGGCGCTCCGCTGAAAAAAAGCCGCGCCATGAGCGGGGTGCATGGCAGGTCTGAGAAAACGGACGTTCTTTCCGAAATATATCACCTTTCGGACCCCGTCCGCACCCCGTATAGTCTTGATCGAAATCATGTTTTGAGGCTTCGGCCGCTCTTCCCCACCACACAGGCTGATCGCATGGCGAGACAGCTCCTTTTGAATCGGATATGCCCGTGACCGATATGCTTTGCTCCGAAGCGCTCGTCGATGAGGACAAGCGCCCGCTCACGCTGCTTGAACTCACGCTCGTCATTCTCGCCCTCGCTTGCGGGGGCTTCGGCATCGGCACCGGGGAATTTGCCATCATGGGTCTGCTTCCCGATGTGGCGAAGAGCTTTTCCGTCACCACGCCGGTGGCCGGTTATGTGATCAGCGCCTATGCGCTGGGCGTGGTGGTCGGCGCGCCGCTGATCGCGATTGCAGGGGCACGCGCCTCCCGCCGCAATCTCCTGATCGTGCTGATGACCGTCTTTGCGCTCGGCAATCTCGCCAGCGCCGTGGCACCGGATTTCTGGAGCTTCACCACGCTGCGCTTCCTTTCCGGCCTGCCGCACGGCGCCTATTTCGGCGTCTCGGCCCTGGTCGCGGCCTCGCTGGTGCCGCCCCACCGCCGGGCGCGGGCGGTCGGCCATGTCATGCTGGGCCTCACGGTCGCCACGCTCGCGGGCACGCCCGTCATGGCACTCTTCGGTCAATATCTGAGCTGGCGGGTGATGTTCTTCGCCGTCGGCGGCATCGGCGCGCTCACCGTGCTGCTGATCTTCATCTACCTCCCGCGCGACCGGGCACCCGAAGGCGCAAGCGTGACGAAGGAATTGGTCGCCTTCACCCATCCGCAGGTGCTGCTGACGCTGACGCTCGCCGCAACCGGCTTTGGCGGCATGTTCTCGATCTTCAGCTATATTGCCGGCACGGCGACCGAGGTGGCGCATATGCCCGTCTCGCTCATTCCGCTGATCATGATCCTCTTCGGTATCGGCATGAATGTCGGCAATGTCGTGGGCTCCAAGCTCGCTGATCTCTCGCTCATGGGCACGATCGGCGGCATGCTGCTCTTCAACATCGCCATCATGACCCTCTTCGGCCTGACGGCGGAAAGCCCGGTCTTGCTCTGTATCTCGGTCTTCCTTGTCGGCTGCACCTTTGCCGCCGGCCCCGCGGTCCAGACGCGGCTGATGGATGTCGCTTCCGATGGCCAGACGCTTGCCGCCGCCTCCATGCATTCCGCCTTCAACATAGCGAATGCGCTTGGCGCCTGGCTCGGCGGCCTGGTGATTGCGTATGGCTACGGCTATGCCGCGACCGGCTATGTGGGCGCCGTCCTCTCCTTCTTCGGCCTCTTTGTCTTCGGCGCATCGCTTCTACTCGAGCGCCGCGAAGCGGCCCACGCTTAGGCGCGCCGTTCTTTTTTCCGCGGGCGAGGGATCGATTGCCGGACCATTAAGGTTTGTAGGGAATAATAATAAATCACACATGTGAGTAGCCCGAAGCCCCTTGATGGAAAGCCCGACAAACGCCCTTCTGGCCGTCCTGGCACTGTTCGTGATCGCCTTTTGGGCCGCGACCGGGCTGTTCTTCGTCATGCTGGGCGTGATGGTCTGGATCTGACCGGGCCGATGCCTTCAGGGCGCATGACCGGAGGGGACCAGATGCCGTGCCGCTGCGGCGCGCACCGCCTCCGTGAGGCTTGAAAGCCGCGCTTCGGAAAGGCGGTTGATTTGCCAGAACAGCGGTATGTCGAGTGGCGAGCCTGGCAGCAGCTCCACGAGCCGCCCCGATTGCAGATGCTCCCGCACGAGCAGGGCCGGGTTCATGCACCATCCCATGCCGCCAAGGCTCGCTTCCAGAAAGCCCTGCGTCGAAGGCAGCCAGTGGGTGGGAACGGACATGTCCAGGCCAAGCGCGTGGCGGATCCAGCGCCCCTGCAGCCTGTCCTTCCGGTTGAAGGTCACCGCGGGCGCCCGGGCCAGCGCTTCCGGCGTCACCCCATCGGGGAAATGGCGTGCCATATAGTCGGGACTTGCGGTGGCCCGGTAACTGAGCGCGCCAAGCGCAATCAGGCGGCACCCCGCCACTGCCCTCGGAATGCTGGTCACCGCCGCAATCACCCGTCCGCGCTCCAGCCATTCCGCCGTATGCTCCTCGTCATCCACGGCAATGTTGAGAAGCGGCGTTTCCCGCCTTGCGAAATCGGTCACCGCCTCCATGAACCAGGTGCCGAGGCTGTCCGCATTGGTGGCGATGGACAGCGTGACCGGCTGGCTGGGGCCGGTGCGGTCCATGAGACCCGGCAGGCGCTCCATCAGATCCCGTTCGAGCAGGCCGACATTTTCCATGTGGCGGCACAGCCATTCACCGGTCTCGGTGGCCTCTGCCGGATTGCCGCGCACGATCAGCACCGCCCCCAGCCTTTCCTCCAGGTTCTTCACCCGCTGGGAAACCGCCGATGGCGTGACATGGAGCGTCGCCGCCGCCTTTTCGAAACTTCCGGTCTGGATCACTGCATGCACGGCCCGGAGCGCCTGATAATCGAACAAGATTAGCCCTCCTAATTTCGCTTCACTTCATTTAATTCGACTAATTTCTGTCAATGCAATAGCGAAACCCGGAATTCCTGATCTCTTCCGGCTTGACCATGATCCTTTCCCACTACCTGACCGGCCTGATGATGGGCCTCAGCCTCATCCTCGCCATCGGCGCGCAGAATGCCTTCGTCCTGCGCCAGGGCCTTCTGCGGCAGCACGTGCTTGCCATCTGCCTTGCCTGCAGCCTGTCCGATGCGCTGCTGATCCTGCTCGGCGTCACGAGCCTCAGGCAGGTCGCTGCGCTCATGCCCTGGCTCGATCCGGCCATGCGCTATGGCGGCGCTGCCTTCCTGCTCTGGTATGCCGCAAAGAGCCTCCATTCGGCATTGCGCTCCGAGGCGGCACTGGTGCTGAAGGCGGAGGCGGCCCAGCCCTTCTGGCCGACGCTTCTCACCTGCCTGGCGCTCACCTGGCTTAATCCGCATGTCTATCTGGATACGGTGCTGCTGCTCGGCACGCTCTCCACCCGTTTTCCAGGCGGCGAACTCACTTTCGCCTTCGGCGCCATGACCGCATCCTTCCTCTTCTTCTTTGCGCTCGGCTATGGTGCGGCCTGGCTGCGACCGGTCTTTGCGCGACCGCTGGCCTAGCGCATCCTCGATGGCGTGATCGCTGCGATCATGACGGCGATTGCCTGGAAGCTGCTGGCGGGTCTTTGAGACGGTGAGGGGCCGCGCGGGCTTCGATCAGACGCTGGCGGCAGAGGGCATGACCGGGCGAAGCGAAAGCCGAGGCGACACCGCCGCCACCGCAAGACCAATCACATGTCCCGAGGGCAGCGAAAGGCTCGACAGCGACCAGGGCGCCCCCGCCTGGGCGGGATCGTCGAGCGCGGGAAGAACACCGGGTCCGACCACCGAGAAGCTCGGCAGGTCGATGCCGAATCCGAGGCCCCGGGCCTTGATATAGGCTTCCTTCAGCGTCCAGATGCGGAAGAAGGAGGCGGCCATGGTCTCTGGAGACTGTTCGGACAGTGCCTGCCGTTCGCCGGCAGAAAAAAACAGGCCGGCAAGCTCGCCATCTCCGGTTTTCGGCTGAAGCGCCTCGATATCGATGCCGACGGGAGCTTCCGTCGAGAGGCAGGCCGCCGCCGCCCCTTCGGTGCGGCTGAGGCTCACATGAACCGGCGCCTGTCGCCCTTCGAAAAGGGCAATCGGCGCGCCCAGCCCATCATGGGAGATCGTCCAGGCGTCCAGCGCACCGCCCATTCGGTCGGCAAGGAGACCGCGCAGCAGCAGGTTGGAAAAGGCGGGCAATGCCCGCCCCTTCCCGGTGACGGCAAAGGCCACCTCGACGATGGCCTCGCCCGCCCGCTTCTGTTCAAGACCCATGTCGGGCGCTCAGCGACGGGGCAGGGTAATCACCTGCATCATCTTGCCCGAGAGGCTCTGGCGGCGCACTGCCGGTGCGCCATGCCATTCCGTATGGGCGGGAATGCGCTCCCCCTTCATGACGATGGTGAGCGGACCGAGCCGGGCAAATTCGCCGACCTGGCTGTCATAGAGCACGGTGGAGCCCGCCTCGATGCTGACGCCCCGTTCCACTTCAACCCGGCCGATCTTCATGACCCGGTCCTCGTAGAGATGGGTCTGGAGCGCGGCAAAATTGTTCACGGCCACGTAGTCGCCCACATTGATGCAGTCGAATTCGGTAATATCGGTCATGTCCAGATAGACACCCTTGCCGAACCGTGCACCGAAGAGACGCAGCATCCAGGGAAGGAAGGGCGTGCCCCGGAGGAAGTCGAGAAGCATCTTGGCTGCCATGCCGGAATACATGACCGCAATCGCCTCCGTGCGCAGCGAGAACCAGGACCACATGGGATTGGCCTGCGGCCTGTAAGTGCCCATCATCACCCATTTGAGGGCGACGACGATGAGCGTCATGGCAAGCGACATGCCAAGCCCGAGGACCGGCAGGAGCAGGAGAGCCAGGCCATATTCACCGCGCTCCAGCGGGCCTGCCAGCGCTTCGATCGAAAGCGTGCCGAGCGAGATCATCGAAACCGTGGGCACCGAGAGATTGAAGAAGGCTTCGAAGAGACCGCGGCCGATCTGGCGCCAGATGGAGGGCTCGAAGGTGCGGGCGGCACCGCCATCGAAGGTCTGGCGCACCGGCAGCTTGATCGAAGGACTGCCGAACCAGGTCTCCCCTTCGCGCACCTCGGTGTGCACCGGCGGCTTGGACTTGATGCCGATCAGCGTCCGGTCGGGAAGCGAGGTGCCAACCGGCACGACCGCACTGTTGCCGACGAAGACATGATCGCCCGTCTTCACCCGCTTCAGGCTCATCCAGCCCCGGCGGATATCCTCTTCGCCGAGCAGGACCTCATCGGCGATGAAGCACTTCGCGCCGATTTCCACGAGATCGTAGCGGCCGGAAAGGCTGGTGGAAATTTCCGAGCCCTTGCCGATCTTGGCGCCCATCAGCCGGTACCAGCCGCGCATATACACGGTGGCATAGAGCGAGGAGAGGGTTTCAAGCGCGATTTCCGAGCACAGCGATACGACCCATTTGCGCATGTAGGTGGCGCTGTGGATCGAATAATCGCCCTCCTTCAGCCGCGGCAGGACGAGCCAGCGGATGGCGACGATGAGGGCCACCGTGGCGGCCACCAGGCCAAGGGCGGCCGGCAGCGCGACGAGTGGCAGGAACCAGTGGGCATTGAGATGCGTCACCCCTTCGAGCCAGGCATCCGCATGGTCGAGGAAGAAGAAGGCCGGAACGAGCGGCAGGATGCCGATGGCCGGGATCGACAGGATGGCGGCGATATAGATCGCCATGTTGATGGCGCGGCGCGGCGCGCTGGCGGTGGCCGGCTGGCGAAGGCTGTCGAGATCCACCATGCCGATCCGGCGGGCCGGCGAACCGTCCCACTTTTCCCGGGCACCGATCACCGACCCCTGGCCGATGGCGGTCAGATCTTCAAGCTCGGCGCTTTCACCGATGCGGGAATTGCCGCCGATCACGCAGGACGACCCGATATAGGCATCGTCGCCGATCTCGATCGTGCCGATCACCAGCTCGTTGCCGATGACCTGCGCATTGGCAAAGCCGCAATGTCCGCCGATGGAAACGCCGTTCCCGATGGTCAGGAGATCGATGGCGCCCGCCTCGATTTCATAGAGCATCGTATCCTTCCCGATCCGGGCGCCGAGAAGCCGGAGCACCGTATTCATCAGCGGCGAACCCTGCACCCATTTCATGTGAATGAGCGAGATCAGCCGCTGGGCAAGCCACCAGCGGTAATAATAGCTGCCCCAGAGCGGATAACGCCCGGGCCGGGTACGGCCGATCACCAGCCATTTCAGGCCGATGGCAAGACCGGTCGTGAAGAGGTTGATCGCCAGATAGATGGCCGACAGAACCACCATTTCCGAAAGGAAGCCGAGGCTCGAGGTATTGAGCATCCAGTAGGCCAGGAAGACCCCGAGAAACTGGGCGGTCATCAGCCCGATGATGAGCGGCATGGCGGCAGCCTGCGCCGCGCCGCAGAGGAAGCGCCGCAGGAGCGGGGGCGGGGCAAAGGAAAGGTCGGGTGTCTCCCCGGCAGGGTCCATGTCGCGGTCGAGCCGCGCGGCCATCGCCCGAAGCGTCCGGTCGCGGTAGACGTCCTGCAGGCCGAGCCCGGCCATGGACGGCGTCTGGCGCACCACCGAGAGGAAGCGGGCGGCGAGCAGCGAATGGCCGCCGAGATCGGTGAAGAAATCCGCATCCATCGGAACGGCCGCGCCGCCGAAAACCGACTTTGCGGCGGCATGAAGCGCCTCTTCGGTCGGCGTGCGCGGGCTGCTGTCGGGATCGAGCGTCACTTCTTCCTCGGGCAGGGCCTGCGCCATCAGCGCCTTGCGGTCGGCCTTGCCCGAAATCAGCATGGGCAGCTTGTCCATGGCGACCATGCGGGCCGGCACCATGTAAGAGGGAACCTTCTGGGAAAGCGCCGCGCGAAGCGCATCCATGTCGAGCACCGCGCCGGGCTGTGCCACGAGGAAGGCGACGAGCCGCTCCATGCCGTCATCCTTGCGCAGCACGACGGCGGCCTGCGACACGCCGGGCATCACGGCCAGCCGTGCCTCGATTTCCCCGAGCTCCACCCGGAAGCCGCGGATCTTCACCTGGTCGTCCAGCCGGCCGTGAAAGCGCAGATTGCCATCTGCATCCACCGACACCGCATCGCCCGTGCGGTAGAGAACCGGGTCGAGGCTGGAAAGCGGGAAGGGATTGGGAATGAATTTCTGCGCGGTCAGTTCCGGGCGTTTCAGATAGCCGCGGGCGATGCCGGGGCCGCCGAGCAGCAGCTCGCCTTCCTCGCCTTCGGCCACCAGGTCCAGCGCCTCGTTGACCACATAGGCGCTGTAGTTGGGGATGGGCCGGCCGATCGTGACCGGCTGGCCGGGACGCACTTCGCTGACGGTCGCCACCACGGTTGCTTCCGTCGGGCCATAGCTGTTGAAGATCCGGCGGCCCGGGCGGCACCAGCGGCTGGCGACGGAAGGCGGGCAGGCCTCGCCGCCGAGAATGATGATGCGCAGGCTCGGGACGTCCTCGCCGAGGAGCGAAAGCAGCGTCGGCACCGTGTCCATGACCGTCACGCCATGGGCGGCGAGAACGGCGGGAAGGGCGGCAATATCGGCCATCAGCGCGGGGTCGGCGACGAAGAGCGAGGCGCCGACCACATAGGGCAGCCAGATTTCTTCCATCGACAGGTCGAAGGCGGCCGAAGCCCCCTGGAACATCACGTCCGACTGGTTGAGTCCATAGGTTTCGCGGGCGGCGAGCAGGAAGTGGCAGATGTTGCGATGGGTGACCTCGATGCCCTTCGGCGTGCCGGTGGAGCCGGACGTATAGATGAAATAGGCAGGGTGATCCGGACCGAGGCCGAGCTTCCGGGCGTCTCTTGGCTTGCCGTTCGCAATCGCGGTCGCCTTGTCGATGAAGACGGTGAGGCCGCTGCGCTTCAGCGCCTCGGCCTTGCCGCCGTCGGTGAGGATGCCTTTTGCGCCGGCATCCTCAAGGCAGGCGGTAATCCGTTCCACCGGCGTATCCGCGTCGAAGGGCAGCCAGGCAGCCCCGGTCCGGGTGACGGCGATCTGGGCAACGAGAAGGGGAACGCCCCGCGGGAACCAGAGGCCGACCACATCGCGCGGCAGGATGCCGCGGGCCTGCAGGCCCGCAGCCAGGGCATCCGCCGCGGCATCGATTTCGCGGTAGCTGTAGCGCCGCGAGGGAGTGACATAGACCGTGCGGTCCGGCCCCTTTTCCAGGCCCTGCCGGAAGAGGTCCGGCAATACGAGATCCTGCAGCAGGTCCGGACGGCTGTCGCCGAGAAGCAGCGAGGCGGCCGGATTGAGGGTGGAGGAATAACGGTGGCTGCTGTTGAGAAGGTTCATGGCGAAGCTCGGTCTTGTCGAGGGCGCCCGCCGGCGGGAATGCCGGCAAATCACCCATTTGACACGAACCATAGCGGAGGGCCCGTTACGGTCACCCGTCGCCTCCTGACGGCGTTTTGTAAGTTTTCGCCGCGTAGTATGATAGTCTTGCCGTGGGACCAAAGCAGGGGCAAAGATCCCATCGGACGGTGCGGGAAAGGTAAAATGACGAGAAGCCGGGCGATCCATGTGGCTCTACTTTCGAGCCTCCTCTGTCTGTCGGTGGCCGAGGCGGCCTCGACGGGCGCGGTGCGCCGCCCGCCTTCCGGCGCGGCGGCAGCGAAGCTTTCCGAACGCCGCCAGTCCTTCAACGATCTCGTCCGCAATCTCGTGGCCGCCCATGAGGTGCAGCCGCTGAAATCCGTCTTGGAAACCGCCCGCAAGACCTCGCCCGGCGACGTGGTGGGCATCAAGCTGCGCCGCCAGAAGGCGGGCTGGGTCTATCATGTGCGCCTGCTCAAGGCCGATGGTCGCCGCGCAGAGCTCGACATAGACGGCAAGACGCTGAAAGTGCTGGAAAGGAAATGACGTGCGCGTGCTGATCGTGGAAGACGAGATGCGCCTTGCGGAAGATCTTCGCCGGACGCTGACCGCGCAGAACTACGTGGTCACCCATGCCAAGGACGGCGAGGACGCCTGGTTTCGTGGCGATACGGAAGATTTCGACCTGGTGATTCTCGATCTCGGCCTGCCCCGCATGGACGGGTTTTCCGTGCTGAAGCGCTGGCGCGAGGCGGGCCGCGGCATGCCGGTTCTGATCCTCACCGCCCGCGACAGCTGGCGCGACAAGGTGGACGGCATCGATTCGGGCGCCGACGACTATCTGACCAAGCCCTTCCGTATGGAGGAGCTCAATGCCCGGGTGCGCGCGCTTCTGCGCCGGGCCGTCGGCCAGTCCTCGCCGATCCTCTCGAATGGCGCGGTCGAAATCGACACCCGGCTGCGCACCGTGACCTGCGAGGGCGTGCCCGTGCAGGTGACGCCGCTCGAATACCGGCTTCTCACCTTCCTGCTCCACCATCCCGGCCGGGTCTTCTCCCCGGCGGAAATTTCCGCCCATATCTATGAGGAGGATATCGACCGGGATTCCAACGCGGTGGAAGTGGTGATCGCAAGACTGCGGCGGAAGCTTTCCGTTCCCGTCATCGAGAACCGGCGCGGGCAGGGCTATTTCATCCGCGCAAGGGGCGAGGCGTGACCTCCCGGTCGCTGCGCTTCCGGCTGGCCTTCTGGGCGGCGGCAGCCGTCATCGCCGCCTTTGCGCTGGCCACGCTCGGCATCGAGTTTCTTGTGGCCCGCACCGTGGAGCGCGTGGCGCTCTTCGACGTGGAAGACCAGATGCGCATCCTCGTCGGCAATCTCGATATCGGGCCGGACAACCAGATCACGCTGTCGGAAGAGCCGCGCGATACCCGCTTCAGCCAGCCCTATGGCGGCATTTACTGGCAGATCGGCCGCAAGGGCGTGACCGAGCTGCGCTCCCAGTCCCTCTGGGACCAGCAGCTTGCCTGGAAGAATGGCAGCCCGGAGGGCGAGAAGCACCATTATGCCGGCCCGAATGGCCGCGATCTTCTTGGCGAGCAGCGCAGCGTCATCCTCAACACCGCGTCCGGGGAGCAGGCGGTCGATATCATCGTGGCGCTCGAGGACAGCCAGATCCGCGAGACCCGCGAGGAATTCTTCTACGCCATGGCGCCGTCCTTCGGCCTGCTTGCCATTGCGCTGATCGGCGCGGTGCTGATGTTCCTGCGCTTCGGCCTGCAACCGCTCGACCAGCTGCGCGCCGCGCTCGCCGCCGTGCATGACCGCCGCGAACGGCAGATCGAGGGTGACTTCCCTTCGGAAATCCAGCCGCTCGTGGATGATGTAAATGCGCTTCTCGGCAAACGCGACTCGCAGCTGAACTCCGCCCGAGCCCGGGCAGGCGATCTCGCCCACGGCCTGAAGACGCCGCTTGCCGTTCTCGATACGATTGCCCGCGAACTCGACCGCAAGGGCGAAAGCGCGATCGGCGACGCCATCCGTGCCGAAGTCACCCGCATGGATGCGCAGGTGCGCCGCACGCTCGCCCAGGCCCGCGCGGGCCTTGCGGCAGCCCGCAGCAATGGCGATGTGGATGTTGCCGCCTCCACCCGCCAGCTTGTGGCCACCATGCGCCGCATCGCCTCCAATTCCGGCCTCGACTTCACGCTCGACGCGCCCGAAAGCCTGATCATGGCGACCGACGAGGCGGACTACATGGAAATCTGCGGCAACATACTCGACAATGCCCGCAAATGGGCAGCCCACCACGTCTCCGTCCGCCTGGCGGCCGAGCAGAACCGCGTCGCGCTCGTCGTGGGCGATGACGGCCCGGGCCTGCCCGGAGACGACGCGCTGGAAGACATCGCCCGTGGCCGCCGGCTGGACGAAGCCATCCACGGCTCCGGCTTCGGCCTCGCCATCGTCAAGGATCTGGTGGAAGCCTATGACGGCGACCTCGCCTTCAGCCGCGCGCCCCTCGGTGGACTGCAGGTCACCGTCACGCTTCCCCTCCGCCGCGCGCTTTGAGGGCGCGCAGACAGGCTGTCATGCGCTATTTTGCGGGCGGCGCTTGAAACGCCTGGCTCCGGCATGCACACGCAGGCTCATGGGTTCCGCCGCAAAGCGACAACCGCTTCCGCCTGCACGACCACCACCCGCAGGTCATCCTCCGGCAACAGTTTGGCCGCTGCGTTCAACCTGTCAATAAGCAACTGCCTGTTTGATGGGACCCCTTGGTTCCGATCGCTCAACAGCTCGTTCAAAAAGTGACCTGACACAATCTGGGTGATTTTACGCGGATCCGCGACATCGGTGGCAATCTGTTCAGGTCAGAAACCAGACAGGAATTACTCATGTCCGATACCGCCGCAGCCGTTGCGAAAATACGCATCCAGATCGAAACCAGCCTGATCGAAAAGGCGTCGACAGATGCCGCTTTCCGGGCTCTGCTCCTTGCTGATCCGCGCGCGGCGGTAAAGGAGCTTCTTGGCGTAGACCCGCTGCCGAACTATAAAATGCGCGTCATAGAAGAGGCTCCGGGCGAGGCCCTGCTTGTGTTGCCGCGCCAGATGAACATGGATGAATTGCCTGATGATCTGCTGGATCTCGCAGCCGGTGGCTTTCTTTGGTGGCCAGGCGTTCGGGCATTCCCTGGCGAGGAGACTTGCAAGAAGTGAAGCAGGTACGGGGTTGGGTTCCAACTCCGTACCTTGAAATAGAGGCCAATGGCGTCAAGCCGGGCGCAAACCCGGTTTGGCGCTCCTGCAGCAAATGGGCAGGCCAGCCGCCATAAACCTCGCGCCAGAAAAGGGTGCGAGATCAGGCCACAGCAGCCTCCTGCGTTTTCTTTCGCTCCGGCAGCCTTGCAAACATCACGCCATTGCCGGCCAGAGTGAAGATCAGCCCAAGCACGGCGAGCGGCGTGAAGTGATAGTCCTCGTAGAAGCTCGACAGCGTGAGCGCCACGACGGGAAAGAGCACGGTTGCATAGGCCGCTCTTTGAGATCCCACGCGGGATACCAGCATCAGATAGGTGGTAAAGCCGACCACCGAACCAATGACGGAGAGATAGACAAGAGCGGCCACATAGCTACGGTCTGGCGGTGGCACGATCTGGGTACCGGTGATGCCGATCAGGGCCAGAAGTGCGAGGGAACCATAGCTCATGCCCCAGGCATTGGCGGTGACCGGCGCAATCCCCGCTGCGCTGTTGCGACGCGATGCCATGTTGCCGAAGGAGAAGAACAGCGTGCCGAGTGCCGAAAGGCCAATCCCTTTCCAGCTGTCCGGTTTGACCGCGATGAGAATATCCGGGCCAAACAGCAATGCGAGCCCTGTTACCCCCAGTAACCCGGCAAAAATTGTCCGCGCCTTTATTTTATCGCCGAAGAAGATCCGGGCGTTGACTGCATTGTAGACGGTCGCGAGCGAGAAAATCACCGAAATGAGACCGGAAGGGACATAGCGTGCCGCGTGATAAAAGCAGAGGAAGTTGCAACAGAAGAGCGAGAGCGCCTGCACGATGATAAAAGGCTGCTGCCTGAGCGTCGGCACTTTCAGCCGGCCGGTCAAAGCCAGAGCGCCGACAAGCACAACCGCTGCCAGAGCAAAGCGATAAAAGACCGAGACCAGAACGGGTACGGGCCCAATCTGCATGGATATGGCGATCCAGGTTGTTCCCCAGATCAGTACGGTGGAGAGGAAAAGTAGGAGATTGGTCATCCGTCTGGCCTCGCTTTCTACCGGCAGAAAACATCAGGGCAGGCCATTCCTCTTGCACGATCTTGCGATGAAATAGCCCCATGCGGCCAAACGGGACGATCGGCAGTGGCGCTTCCCGCACGCCGCGCTAGAATGGGACCGATTGTTCAAGGACCGCCCATGCTCCACACCGCCACCGTTTTTGGCTCTCTCATGGCCTCCTCCCGCGCCGAGCGCGGCGAGACGCTTGAGCTCGGCGCGGGTCGCGCCAGCGCTATCTGGCGGAACAGCCAGGACCGCATGCGATACGAGCGGACGGATGGGCATACCTTCAGCTGCTATCTTAATGGCGGCTACGGAACGCGGCGTGTCGATGCAGGCCGTATAGCCGGTTGGCCCGGCGCTCTCTGCATCATGCCCCAAGGCACATCCTCCGAGTGGGAAATCACCGACCAGTTTGAATTCGTGCATCTCTATGTCGCGGATGGGGAGTTGCGCCGTCTGTTCGCGGAAACGTTCGATCGGGATGCGAGATTGATGGTGTTGCCCGAAGCAACATTTGACAGGGCCCCGGGACTGGCAGAAGCCCTGGCACGACTCGCCGCCGCCACGCAGGCCGGCAACCGATTGCTCGCCGATGAGGCGATCATCTCCGCCATCCTGCAGCTTTTTAGCGATCCGCGTTATGGGGGCGAAAGGCGGCCGACGCTGCGCGGCGGGCTGACGCCGGTTTTACGGCGCCGGCTGATCGATTTCATCGAGGCAAGCCTGGACCGGAACATCACCCTTGCCGACCTGGCAAGGCTGGCAGATCTCAGCGAATTTCATCTCCAGCGGATGTTTCGGGCGAGTTGCGGTGTCTCGCCGCATGATTTCATCATGAGCCGACGCATCGATCGCGCGCGACACCTCCTGGGCGGAACCGAACCCATCGCCCAGATCGCTTCGGCTTGCGGTTTCAGCAGCCAGAGCCATCTGACGCGCATTTTCAAATCGCTGACCGGCACGACCCCCGCGGTTTATCGCCGTGGCTTGCGGGCCTGAGCGTCTCGAAAAGCCTGGTCAACCGCTCTGCCTGCAATCAGCCGCGCTCGATCCTTGTGAGGGCGCCGGGCGCGCTCGGAAATCCCTGGTCTGCCGCCGCATGTCTTTTTGTTATCGCGCATACGGATGTAAATTTCCCCAGAGTGTCCCCTTCCGGCGCTGCTCCGGGGCCGGAGTGGTGCGCTACGCTGTGGTTCGATTGCATTTTTCAACCTGTCCTACCAACAGGATATGCCGAACCGGACGGTTGGGCCCGGCCGCACAGTTTACATATGTCATTATAATGTTAACCTAATTTCGAATTTTAGGGACGCCGGGTGAGCGGCGTATCGTCCGAAGAGATGCAAATCGGAACGGTGACAGCATGACGCTTCCATTACGCGGCCCCTTCACCCTGTCCTGTCATGACGTTTCGGGCGTCGGTGAACTCTATGCAGCTTACGGAAAGCTGATCGGACACGATTATGTCATCCATGATGACAGTGTACCACGCAATGTGGGCGGATTTGACAATATCTCCGTGCTCGAAGCCTGTGCGACGCGGTTCCAGGGCGGCTCCCAGCATTTCGAAATGTCGCCCAATCGCCAGGGGCTTGATCTGGTCATCCTCTCGTTCGGCTTGTCGGGTCAGGCCCTCCGCTATCGGCAAAACGGGGTAGAGTGCTTGGCCACCGTCGGCAGCGCCATTTTGCACACGACGGACGCGCCCCTCCAGGCGCAGGCCGACCGCTTCGGTGAAGTCATAGCGGTCGCGATGCCGCGTGCCAAACTCGGTTCCCTCCTTGCCGACCAGGATGCGCTGAAGACCAGACTATTGCCTGCGAACGGTGCCGCGTTCTCCTTGCTTGCCGGGCATGCCCGCAGCTTCCTGTCTCTCGGCAGTGTGCCCGATCCCGCGCTCGCTCAACTGGTTGGCGATCAGCTCTGCGATCTGGCGGCACTCGCGCTTGGCGTAAACAGCCGAGGCAAAGAGAAGGTCCTGAGCGGAGAGACCTTGCACGATGCCCGCTACAACAGGGCCCTGGACTACATAAGGCGCCACGCCTCCAATCCAAGCCTTGGCGAGAAGGAACTGGCACGCCAGCTCGGTCTTTCCACCTCGTCCGTCCGTCAGATCTTCGCGAGAAAGCAGACCACGCCGGCCCGGATCATTCGCCAGACCCGTGTGGAAATGGCTGCAAGACTTTTGCTGGACGGGAGTCATCGCCCCCGCAAGATCGTCGCCGTGGCATTCGATTGCGGCTTTCGCAGTGTCTCCGCCTTCTACGAAGCTTTCCGAGACCAGTACGACATGCACCCAAGCGATCTCAGGGCGGCTGCAGTTCGGGAAATGCCGGACTGACAGATTCCGGATTCCTTTCTGATAAAATCCGCACGCGACGATAGCTCCGCAATGCTAGCGGGTTAGCGGTTGAATTTTCGCTACCCTATGCTGCAGCGGAGTGGTCGGATGGAAAGACAAGGAACAAGGCAATCCGCCACAGGGGACCGCCAGCCCTGGAGGGTCATTCTGCCCCTGCTGGCGATCGCCGCATGCCTCGCTCTTGCCATGGCGCTGCCGGGCAGGGCGGCCGAACGCACCCTGCTGCCGGCGAACCACGGTCCGGTGGTCGTCGTTCTCGACGCCTCTGGCAGCATGGCCGCATCCCTGGGCAAGGAGACACGCCTCGATGCGGCACGGCGCATTCTTCTCGACACCCTGTCCCTGTTTCCGGCCGACCGCCCTGTTGCGCTGGTGGCCTATGGCCACCGCCGGAAAAGCGATTGCCAGGACATCGAGACGCTCCGAAATCTTGGCCCTGTGGATATGGCGACTGTTCGCGAGGCACTTTCGCCCCTGCGCGCCAGGGGCAAGACACCGCTCTCCGGCGCCTTGCGCCATGCGGCAGGGCTTCTTCCGCAGGGTGGCGGTACGATCATGCTGGTCAGCGACGGGCTCGAAACCTGCAATGAGGATCCTTGCGCCGTGGCTTCAGCGCTTCGCAAGGCAAATGCCGCGCTCGTCATCAATGTCGTCGGCTTCGGCCTGGCGAAGGGCGAGATGAAAGGGCTTTCCTGCATTGCCAAGCAGGGCGGCGGGCGGGCCATCGAGACAACGACCGCAAGCGGTCTCAAGCAGGCTCTTCAGACACTGAACGATCGGTCGGGCCTGCAGGATGCGGTTCCCAAAGACCAGTTGCCGGCCGCAGACGAACAGAAACCGGCTGCCCCGCCCCCGCCAACGCCAAAGCCGGTTCTTCTGAGAGCGATGGTGGGCAGCAAGCCCGTTCCGGGAGCCATAACCTTCTCGGTCGTCGATGGAGATGCGAGAGCGGTCTATTCCGGCAAGGGTACCGAGGTTACTCCCAACCTCGTGCCAGGACATTACATCCTGCGCCTTTCGGGCGGAAATGTCGAAGCCGAGCAACAGCTGATCGTGACCGGCGCGCGTGAAGAACGCCACGACCTGCTGCTCGATGCCGGCCTCGTGCGCTTCTCGCTGGTGGCGGCGAAGGGCCTTGCGATCGCCGATACCGACGTGAAGGGAGACCCGGCCTGGCATCTGGAGCCGAAGGATGGCCAGGCGCCCGCCGTGCTGGATGCCGTGATCGCACCGGAAACGCTGCTGGTGCCCGGGCGCTACGAAGTGACGGCAGGGATCGGCGCGTTCAAGGCCGCTGCGGCGTTCGACGTGGGCGCGGGTAAGGCGGTCGAGGTCATCGTGGACCTTCACCTTGGGAAGATCACGCTCGAGGCCGGATTGCCGGGCATGGACACGGCTCTAGACAGGGGTGAAGGACTGTCATGGACGCTCGCCGGCGAGCGTGGCGTGCCGGACAGGACGGCAGAGGCGGCGCCTCGACCGACATTCCTCGCTCCGGCAGGGGCATATACGGCAAGACTCGCTGTCGCGGGTGCGAAGATCGAGAAGCGAGTTGAGGTGGAAGCCGGCAAGACGCGCATGATCCGCCTCGACCTGCCTTCCGCGGAGCTGGTTCTGGACGGAAGCCTCGGCCCCGATGCGCCCGCTTTTACGGACTGGCGGGATGCCACATGGACAGTCCGGCCTATTGCGCTCATCGGAAATGCAAAGGCAGGCCCGGCGCTCGAAGACAGGGCCGAGGCAGAGCCACACCTTACCCTTTTTCCGGGTGAGTGGGCCGTGACGCTCAAGTCCGGACAGGCCATGGTCACTGAGACCGTGTCGGTGCCTCCGGGGGCGAGGGCGCGGCAAAGGGTGAGCCTTGCTGCCGGACGCCTCTCGATTTCAGCGACACCGGAAACCGGCGCGCCGCCCCCGCTCAACGTTCTTTTGTCGATTTTCGCAGCCAAGCCGGACGGTGGCTTTGCTGAAAAACCTCTCGATGAAGCGGGAACGCCGCGGGACTATTCCATTGTCATCCCCGCCGGACGCTATCGGGTCGATGCGGCCGACGAGCAGGGGCGCAGGGGCACAGCCACCGTCGACATCGCGACAGGCCAGTCCATCAAAACCGAAATTACTCTGAAATGACGATCTCGTGGCCGGACCGTAAGCCCTGGCCACATTTGCCCATAGGCGCCATGACACCTCTTCCTGCGGCCAGCAATACTGGAGCCATTCCATGAAGCACCTGCTGTTGATCCTTTGTTCATTCTTCCTGTGCGGAACGTTGCGTGCCGAACCTGTTGCGCCAGTTCCTCCGCAGTGGAAAGCGACGAAAAATCTGATGATTACGCCGGACTTTGGTGAACAGGGCTTCGCTGTGGAGTTTGGCGATTTCACTGGCCAGATGTCTTCCTACACCATGTTTGTCCACGACTGGATCACCCAGGCGAACGAGAGCTTCGTTTCTCTCGAAGAAAAGGTGGAGAGCCTTGAGAAGGAAGTTGCCGATCTCAAGCAGCGTGTTGCGCAGCTGGAGGCGGCCCAGCCCGGTGGAAAGCCTGCACCCGATCCGCGGATCGACGATCTGATCGCCCGTGTAGAAGCGCTCGAAAAGGCGAGGGACAGCGTGAAAGCGCCCTTCAAGGTGGTCAGCGCCGGCGGCAAGATCCTCTTCCAGGTGGATGCTGCCGGGAACAGTCAGTTTCAGGGCGCGTCCGGGCAGGGCCGTATCGACATTGGCTTCGTCGGCAACGGTGCTTCGCTTGCCGCCGTCAGTCCGGAGGGTGGCTTTGCGGCCAGCATCGGAGAGAGCGGTGGCACGCTTCAGGTAAAGAGCGCCAAAGCCAACACGAGGGCATCGATGAACGCCAGCGACAAGGCCGGCCTGCACCTGGCTTCCCCCGAGCGCAACACCGATCTCGGCGCAGACGAGGATCTTTTCGGCCTGAAGCTCAGCCATGGCGAGAAGCCCGCCGCGTCACTCGGGACCATGCCCGGCAAGGGGGTGGCGCTTCGCCTCTTCAACGACGCCGCAGAGCAGGTCGTGTCTGCCGGAGCCAATCCGGCAAAGGGCGACTCGGGTATCGTCAGCGTCGGCACCGGCAGCAAGACAGCCGCTTGGATCTCCAGCGAACCGGACGGATCGGGCCTTGCCCAGGTTTTTGCAGCCGACGGGACCGGAGCGGCAGCCCTCGTCGGAAAGGAGCGCCTGGTCGCTGCCTATAACCAGGCCGGCAATGCCGTCGCCACGATTTCCAAGAGCGAGAAATCCGAAGGGGGGACCGTGGTCGCACGCAATCCCGGGGGCGAGGGGATCTTTGCGGCTGGCTTCGCAGCGGATTACGGCGGGGGCGAAGCCTGCGTCTGGCGCGCCAAGCGCAGCAACACCTTCTGTCTTGGTTTGGGCTTACCCGGCATGGGGGTAGGCAAGTGAACGATATTCGCAACTGAAAAAGGATATTCACCCGATGAAAAGCCACCGATCAACGGCATTCCCCATGGCCCTCTTTGTACTTGTAGCGCCCGCGGCCCACGCCGCTTCGGATTGCCAGCCCGTTTTCGACGCCTATGCCGCGCAGGCGAAAGTGCCCGCCCTGCAGAAGACAGTCACGACCCCCGGGATGGCCGATCCGGTCCAGATGATCCTGACGCAGGACAGGATGTTCAGCCGGGTTGGTCCCAACGATGTCTGGACGAAAACCGTGATAGATGACGCCATGCGGCAGGTGATGGCAAAGGGGATGCCAGCCCCCGGGACGATCGGTGAATGCCGCCTCATCGGGCCTGAGACAGCCGATGGCCGCTCTGGAACCGCCTACGAATTCGCGCCCTCGGTCGCCACGGGCAACGCAGCCGGCGAGAGGATCACCGTGCTCATCGAGAGTGAGACGGGTCTCCCGATATCCGAGACAGCCCTGAAGGCGGGCACGGTCGCGAAGATCGTCTATGACGGCGTCGCGGTTCCGGCGCCGTGACCGGGTACCCGCACAAGACAGGACCGGGACCTCCCGACCGGACGGAAACGGTGATGCCGTTCCATGCGGTCTTCCTGGCGCTGACTGTGCCTCCGCTGGCGGCAACGCTGGCCCTCTTTCTTCTCGGCGCCTCGCCTGTCGGCCTGCCATTGGTGGGAAGTATCTTGGCACCCGCCTATGTCATCGGAGGAGGACCGGCGTTTCTGGCCGGGCGGTTGGACGCGGCCCTTGCCCGAAGGGGGTGGAGCGTGGCGTCCCGTCTCGCCGGTGCCGCGGGACTTGGGTGTTTGGCCGGGCTGGTGGTTCTCGCCCCCTTGTCCCTCGCCGGCATGATTGGCGGACCTTTGCCGCTTCTCCTGCCCCTGGCCTGTTCCGCCGCGGCCATGGCGTCCCTGGTTCTGGCCATTCTTCTGGCGAGGCTGATCCCTTGAAACGACGGCGGAAAGGCGCCGGGAAAGAGGCTGTGATGAGGTTCCGGACGATACAGGCCCAGCTCGCATCGATTGTGCTCGTCCTCTGCGTGACGGCCATGGATCGACCTGTTGATGCTGCCGAATGCCGGGCCATCTTTGCAGCACCCGGCGCGCTCGGACCGCCCGCCGGCACCGATCGCGCACCCTGTGCCGAGGCGTTGCTCGCCATCCTTTTCAAACGGTCCTTACCTGCTGCCGACGCAGAGATCCATGTCCTGCAGATGCGTCTCGCGCCCGACGCGGCAGGGGAAGACAACGCGTTCGTCTCCTTCCAGATTGCATCGCCGGAGCGTCGCCGCCTGTGTCCCGACTCATCCGAAGCGGCGGATATGCAGGTGCATTTTGTAAGAGACCCCGCGAGTGGGTGGATCGACCTCGACAGCCGCGGCAGTTTCGATCCAGGGGAATGCGGTCAATGGACGTACTGGTCCGATCAGGAGGTTGCCGACCGGGTGCAACCGCCGAGCTTCCAGGCGCTTTCTCCCGCCGAGCGGGCCGGCGTTCACGATGTCGGCAGAAGCGACTCGGACCGAAAGGCCATTCTCGATGCAGTCCGGGAGGCCAATGCCGACCTCAACGATCGCGTCCCGATCGTGTTCGTCGTCGACCTTCTGCGCAGCGACGGCCAGACCGCCTATTTCCGCGGCTCGGTGCTGCGCAAGATGGATGGACGGCCCATCGACGCCGCGATCTGGGGACCCTGCGAACAGGAACCGGATACCGCCGTTCTGGAAGCCCTGCTTGAGAAGCGGAACGGACATTGGCAGGCTGTCAAGGCCAACCGCTGTTCGGATGACGTGTTCCTGACGGACAAGGAACGTCTTCGCTATCGCCTTTTCGTGATGGACAAGTGAGGGGACCTTATCCGCTGACGCCAGGAACGAGAGCCTCTGTTTTGCGGATGTGTTCCGTGTATGCCGCCTGATCGCCGCGACACCGGCAGGTGTGGGTCAGGATAATGCAGGGCTTATAGAAATATGCGGATCGAGCCTGACCGGAGCGGCGTTTCCTGGCACGATGTGCAGACCCGCGTTGTTCTCGTTCGCCCAAGGTCCGCATCAGACCTTTGCCGGTTAAATTAGGTTCGGTTCTCCAGCCTCTGAACGACGACGTTTGGAGAACGGGTTTCACCGCTATCGCAACCATATGTGGAGAAGAAAAATGGTGCCCGGAGGCGGATTCGAACCACCGACACGCGGATTTTCAATTGGAATTGTTACTGCATAACACAATGATTTTTCTGTCATAGTGTTTCTATGTGCTAGCGGTGCGCTAGTCCTTTCTGACGCTCCGACAGGAATATCACTCCGCCCAATCCGCATCACTTGCCGCTCAACCAGCGCTCAGGTTCCCGCCGAACCAAGCCATCGACGTATTGCCGGCATCTCAAGGTAGACAGACTGAGACAAGCTGCTGATGCGATTAGAAGAGCCCGTCAGCCGCGCTCTGCAATTGTTGTTGCGGGGACGCCGTGAGCGAATTCTTTTTATAACAACAAAAAGAGAGGAATGATGCTTCAAGCTCTAGCTAGCGGAAAAGCTGGGCGCCTGCCGGGTGTTGCTGAAGCAATCAGCTGGCGGAACGCTCTACGCATGTCGGAGGACCTCCTGACGGCAGCAGTTTTCGGGCGCTTGATTTACCTGGAGGGTCCGGTTCTCTGGCGAATTTTGCGTCAGACTTTCGGGAGCTTGCTACCGGAGTACCGGTTCGCAGAACTTGTCAATGTTGAGTTCTGGCCACGATGGGACGAAAGCGGTGAGACCGGAAGAAGTGTGGAACCGGACGTATTCCTTAAACTCCACGTAGGTGATCCATCGACCTCGATTAGCATCATCGTCGAAGCCAAATTCGGAACCTCGCCGACCCAATATGCCGAGCAATGGCTGAGACAGTGGTCATCCTATCACGCCTCCAATCAGGACGACGGCGTTCGGGTCTTCCTTGCTGCCATCGGAGGCATGGGCAACAACATTGAAGCCACGGTCAAGAGACTAGTCAGCAAGATCGCATCAGAAGGGCACGAAATAGACGTCGTTGCCGCTGGGTGGGATGGCCTATTGGACGCACTCCTCGACGAACGGGTCAGTGCATCCAGGTCCGCAGCGAGGATCATCGACGATATGGTCATTGCACTCGGAATGGCAGGATACAAGCACCTTAAGCTCATGGGCAATCTAGGTTGGCGGCAACGAAATTGGCACTCGCGCGCAAGCGACGTCCTAAAAGACCTCAAATAAGGGTGATCGAGATGGTACTGGATGAACACGACTTGTCGGTAGCGCTCGCGGATGTCCGCCACGCCTATCGCCTAATTTGGGACTTCCAGAGGAGATGTCTCGATACGATGAAGTTTATTGCCGAGCAATTTGCCGACAGGGAGTTTTATCAGTGGGTAAACAATGGGTGTAACCACCCGCCCCCGGGCCGGTCGGACCCAACTAAGAACTGGTCATGGGACTTCCTCCCCTTATACAACTGCTCGCTACTCTACACGGGGCCCCGAGAGAACAGCTGGCACCCCGAGATAGGTGACTGGCTTCTTGAAATCAGGCTCGTTTCCGATACGGGATGGCTTGTCCGGGACGAGCGTATCGAGCCCAATACGTCCGAGTTTTGTTCCGTGGAACAAGCAGATACCACACTCTCAATCTGCGTCTGGAAATGCACCGCGACAGTGGCCGACGACTTCAACTGGCTCCGTCACGTATGGGGCGAGGCCTCTTGGCCGGCCGACGAAGGACAGGGCGATGACGGAGCGGTCTATCATCTCAGAGAGGGGGGCCTGGAGGCCTGCCAGCTCGACATCCCTCTTACGAAACTGACCACCAAAGACGCGATAAGGGCATTCTGTGGCCGGACTAAGCACGCATTCTCTCAGAAGCTCGCGATCGACTTCGGCTAACGCTTGGGCAGTTTCGCCATTGTGGCCGCAATTCGAGCGAGCACGGATAAGCGGCCCCTCGCACTGGGCCTAATCGCCCATGTTGGTTTCGCCGCCGCCTGAGATCAGGCTCAGGCAGCGCGAAACGCGATGGGCGAGATCGCCGCGCTGACAGTGCGCGATGTTATCGACAGTGATGGTAAGGTGCGTGAACAGTTGCGGCTGCGGGCAGAGATCACGAAGGGAGGCCACGCGCGTGTTGTCTTCTTGAATAAGAAGTTGCGTCGAGAAATCGAGCGTTACCAGATGGATTGGCTAGGAGACCGAGACATCGACGCGTCTTTGCTGGTGACACAGAAGCGCACCGTGTTTTCGGCCAATACACTTTGCCAGTTGATGTGGCAATTGTATAGGAGTGCCGGTCTTGACGGGGCGGCCTCACATAGTGGTCGGCGGTGGTTTATCACCCGGCTGGCGCATTCGAATGTCAGCCCAAAGGTGATCGTGATACTCGCCGGTCACCGGAACCTGACGACCACCTAACGCTATATTAATGTGCGCGACGAAATGATCAAAGCTGCCATCGATCTGCTGTAACTCGGGGCTATTCACAGAGCCTAAGTCTGTCAAAGCGCTCAGCGTTTTAGGTTGATTAGCACATCCATAAGGTCAGCTCCGGTCTGAAACACTTTTGAGTTAGCAGTGTAGCTCCGCTGGGCCTGGATCATCTCCGTTAGCTCCGAAGCCACATCCACGTTCGAGCCTTCAAGCGAGCCAGAGGTAACCTTCCCAAAGCCGGCTTGCCCTGGAAAACCCATCACCGTAACCCCTGATGTGCCGCTTGCAACATAAGCATTACCTTGGATCATTGTGAGGTTATCAGGGCTCATAACGTCAGCGAGCGGTATGCGGTAAGAAGGCTGCAGACTTCCGTCACTGAAGCGCAGAGAAACCACTCCATCGTCAGATATCACGTACCCAGTTGCAGCACTCGCCTCATGTCCATCCACGTCTCCCTTCAGCACTGTGAATGCTGTGGCAAGTTGGGAGGTGCCGGAGAAGTCGAGAGTGAATGCATGTCCACCAGGTATGTCGAAATTGAGCTTCATGGCGGAATCGAGCTTGCCGTTCTCGAACCTCATCAAACCAGTCGCGAGAGGTGGTGACCCCGCCACACCATAGGGGAAGCCGCCAGCTGAGGCTTCTGCGTGGTCAAACACGCTTACCTCCCAGATGTCATCAGGACCTTTCGTGTAATAGAGGTCTAGCTGGACCGGATTCCCAATAAAATCGTAGGCAACCAGGGAGGACTTGCTGGTGTACTGACTGGTTGGTTGATTATGAGCCGGTGTTGGCCCTGCCATTGACGGGACAAATTTGGATTCCCATCCCGGCAGAGAATTGTCCGTCGTCGAATGATTTGAGACTTTTTGGGCTTTGGAAGAATGGAGTTTCCGGCTCGGTTTGCGGTTCGATTTAAGCCGCTTTGGCCTGGTGGTTCAAGCGGCGCTGTTTGATTGTGTCTCGTTTGATCCTTTCACGTTCGAGCAGGATGGTCTGGCCGCGTCCGAAGTAGACGTCAGCCGGGGTGAGATTGTCGAGGCTCTCGTGGTATCGCCGATGATTGTAATGATCGACGAAGGCCGCGATCTGCGCCTCAAGGTCTTCCTTGAAGAAGTAGTTTTCCAGCAGGATGCGGTTTTTCAGCGTCTGGTGCCAGCGTTCAATTTTCCCTTGCGTCTGCGGATGGCCGGGAGCGCCGTGGACCTGATCGATCTTGTATTTTTCCAGCCATTCACCGAGATCGGAGGAGACGTAACACGGGCCGTTGTCGGACAGCAGGCGTGGCCGGTGTTCGACCTTGACCTTGTCGCAGCCTGAGGCGGCCAGCGCCAGGTCGAGCGTGTCAGTGACATCAGCGACTTTCATGCTGGTGCACAGCTTCCAGGCGATGATGTAGCGGGAATAATCATCGAGGATGGTGGAAAGATAGAACCATCCCCAGCCGATGACCTTCAGATAGGTGAAATCAGTTTGCCACATCTCGTTCGGCCGAGTGGTCTTGTCCTTGAATTCGTCATTGGCCTTGATGACGATATAGGCTGGTGAGGTGATCAGGTCATGGGCCTTGAGCAAGCGATACACCGAAGCCTCTGACACGAAATAGCTTTCCGTGTCGGTGAACTTCACCGCCAGCTCGCGTGGTGACAAATCGGCATGGTCGAGCGCCATTTCGATAATGCGATCCCTGATATCGTCGGGAATACGGTTCCACACCCGAGACGGCGCGGACGTCCGGTCCTCAAGACCTTCGACGCCGTGGGTCAGGAAACGATCATACCAGCGATAGAAGGTCGGCCGGGGAATGCCGAGCTTGTCGAGGGTCTGCCTGGCAGGCAGGTGGGATTCGTCCACGAGCCGAATGATCTCAAGCTTTTCCCTGGCGGGATATCTCATTCCTCGTCGCCCCCATCCGCGATCATGCTTTTTTTGAGTAGGCGGTTTTCCAGCGTGAGATCGGCCAGCGCTTCCTTCAGGTCCCGGCTCTCCTTGCGCAGGGCCCTCACCTCGTCACTCGTTGCCGAGCGAGCAGTGTCGCCTGCAAGACGCTTCTTGCCAGCTTCGAGGAATTCCTTTGACCAGCTATAATACAGGCTCTCGGCGATCCCTTCACGGCGGCATATCGCGGCAATGCTGTCCTCACCGCGCAGGCCTTCCAGCACGATGCGGATTTTGTCTTCTGCAGAATGGTGCTTGCGCGTCGCGCGGCGGATGTCCTTGATCGTCTTCTCTGCCGCCGATGTCTGCTGCCCGATTCTCTGTCTCATTTTCGCTTCCTTTGATAGAGCTACGATGAGCCGAAAATCCTCTCTTCTCAATTAAGCCAGTTTGGTCTCAGGGGCGCTGATGTCGGACAATCATCTAATACCGAAGTGTATGCGCCGATTGCGCCGGATACATAGTCTACGCCGCACTGGTAGCTGCGGTGCATCTGGCTTTTATCAATAACGAGATCCTAACCCATGACGTTTAGATTAGGCAGAGATCGCAGAGACCTGGATGCCAGCTCTTGAAGCGGCAAAAGATATTGAGGTGCAGCTCGGCCAGATCCGCACCTCCTATCGCAGTCATATCCTTTGTGATGACCCGGCTGGCAAGTCATGGACTGGCACGAGAAGCTGAACTGCTGTTCAAGCTGATGTCGGAGTTCACATTCAAAGAATCTCAGTTGGAAATCCGTCCGCGTAGCTATTCAACAGCAGCGTAACAGCGCAAGAGCGAGCAGATTGAACTCCTCGGAATTTGCACAGCCACCCTCCCAGCCTTATGTTTTTCCAGGACCTCATAAAATGCAAATTTTCTTAGATTTCCACACTGAACACCGCTGATGCTTTGATTCCGCAGAGCTAATTCGGTTCAGCAATCGACGCTCGCCCTTTCTGGCCATCGGCAACATAACGAAAGGCACGTATTCTGTGCATTTCGTGAGGTTCTGATGAAGCAAGCGCGCGTTTTGACCGATGCCGAATTCAAGCGGCTGCTGGCCGTGGTGGCGCAGATGAAACACGCGGGACGAAACAGGCTGGCGTTGATGCTGTCGCATCTCGCCGGATTGCGCGTTGGGGAAATTGCTGCGCTGACCGTGCGCGACGTGATTGACAGAGAAGGCAAGGTTCGCGAACAATTGCGGCTGCGGGCTGAGATTACCAAGGGCGGTCATACCCGCGTTGTGTTCCTGAATGAGAAACTGCGCCGGGAAATCGAACGTCATCGGACGGACTGGCCGACAGACCGGGACGCCGACACGCCACTGCTGCTGACCCAGAAGCGCACCGCGTTCTCCGCGAATACACTCTGTCAGTTGCTGGGACAACTATATAAGAGTGCCGGTCTCGACGGGGCGACCTCGCACAGCGGTCGCCGCTGGTTCATCACGCGACTTGCGCATTCCGGCGTTAGTCCAAAGGTAATCATGACACTCGCCGGTCACCGGAACCTGACAACCACCCAACGCTATATCGATGTGCGCGACGAAATGATGAAAGCGGCGGTCGATCTACTATAGCCGAGTTGTCGTAAAACACGGCAAGTTCAATAGTCACGGTATTGCCCTGCTGTGGCGTGACAGCCAGCCGATAAGCTTCTGCCGGATTGGGGATGCAACGACGGTCCTTTTCGGTTCCTCAAATGACTTCGTTTTGTCATCCATCGGCATTGCCCGGTGGTGTGCGATCAAGCCGAGCAGGTCATTGCGGTGAAGTCGGTCACGTCTGCGTTGTTCGCATTGTTCGTATAGAATGAAGATTGCGACATCGTCGGCTTCGATGTCTGCCGTCACCTGATCGATCAGGAAAGCCATAACCTCATCCGGCACCTTCCTGTCTCGGGCGCTCATCGATGTCAGATAGCTTGGACCCTTACCGAGCATCCTTGTCGAAAAATCGGCCTTGCTCTGCACAAGCCCGACTTCCTGCATTCGCTCGCAGATGGCTTCCAGAAACTCAATATCGCTGCCCATTGTTGTCCTCCTTCAAGAACTGCGGTTCTGACCTGTTTGATGCAGGCTTCCGCTGCTGATCCATAAATAGCCGGATATATTTATCGGAAGGCGCTGCTGGGCGAGCAGCAGGAGAAACGGCATGGAAACCGACTACGGGCACAACAAGAAACTTCAGCAGGCATGGGCGGAATTCGCTGAAACATTCGAGCCGAATTTCTTCGTGACCCTTACCGACCCTACCGAACCACACCTTGCGACGATGAGGGAAAAGCTCGGTAAGCTCTGCGGGCGTATCGACCGCGCCGTGCTTGGCAAAAAGTTTGCACGCCGCCTACCGCATGAAAGAACAGACGGCATATTCTTCATAGAGCATGTCGACAGCAATATTCACGCCCATGGGTTGCTGCGCGTGCCGAACGCATCATTCGAAGAATTCGATGCGCTGACAAAAATGCAATGGCATCGCGTCTGTCGCGACGGCAGATACGACCTGCAGGAGGTCTACGACTGCGCAGGTGTTGCCAGATATTGCGCCAAGGAAATGACCCGTTTCGGCTTTAACCCGGAACAGGTCGCTTTTACGCGGGATTTCATGAAGCAAACCCCGAACTAATCTATCGCACGCTGTGACAGCTTGGCATCGCTGAGTATCGAGCAGCCCAACGCGATATGGCCGACATTCAAAGAACTGCTTTTCCCACAGAGCGGTAATTGAATTCTACCAACAGATGACAAGGTTCAAGAGAACCAGGAACGTCTTCGCAATGACTGTGCCGGGCATGATACGGTCGAAGGCCAACGGCAGATGCTCAGACATCGACACCGTCAGAAAATCCCACCGAATGATCCGTCCGGATCGAAACTCTCCCCGAACATCGCATATGGCTTTGCCGATGACGCAGAGCGAAACTTTCGACTACAATGGATTGGCAAAAAATTCAGCGCAATGTCGGCCATGACCAGCATTTCCCCTCACTACGGCAATTCTCTTTTCCCCGCTCATACACAGGTTCCCGCAGTTCAGCGCCTACGCGCCGTTTTCCGCGACGATGTCGTTCCGTTGAGCACCATCGCGGCTATCGATCTGTTTGAGCGGTTATGGGCGCTGCACGAAACCGCCCGCCTCGATCATTTTCTTCGTCAGAAAGCCCCGATGCGCCGGTATGGAAAGGGACGCGGACCTTTCCGCAAGGTGCTGCCTGCGCATATTCCGTTGCGGGGCTTCAGCTTGCAGCAATTGGCCCTCATCAAGCTCTATTGGCCCGAACCCTGGCCGATCCCTGACCGGATCGAACAATCCCCTGCGCGGTTGGTCAGAGGCGCCGCCATTATCCGCAAAGCACTCTATGATTTCCTCCACGATGGAATGTTTCCGCGCGAGCGCGCCATCAAACAGGAAGTGGAACGACGGCTCAGTGCGCCAGCTGCCAGCCCGGTGGAGCCGGATGCGTTCGCGTTGATAATGCGCGGTTCTGCGCAGGAACGCTTCGAAGCGATCAGCCATTATTATGAGCAGAAGCGCAAGAAGGGGCCTCAATATGCTGCGGGGTCGTTTCAGCAACGGTTCAAAGAGTGGCGTGCGACGCAGTCTTACGATGCCTGCGCCATCCTGAGAAACGTCGAACGCGAGTTGGCGAACCCACGATACTTTTCACCTATCGATATTCAGAAGCTCGAACAGCGGTATAGCGTGGCATCTTTGCCAGTCTTTTCCACCTTGAAGGCAATCCAGTCACGCTCGGCAAGACTGGCCATCTGCATCGAGGCCGCCGTGCAGGTCAGCCCGAACAGCAAGCACCTTCGCCTGGATCTGAATTTAGCGGAGCAGGTTGCGCGCAAATACAACGCGTTTCTCCTGTCCGAAACCTGGCCTCAAAAATCGGCATCACCTAAGAAATTGAAAATAAAGACATATCTCCGATACCTCCAAAAATAATACTCGGTGATGATTTTGCGGGTCCGGGCGATCTTCTGGCTGTCCATCACGACATGAAGGAGAAACAAATGTCTGAAACTGCACAGGAAACCATCCCCACGGCAACCTCGGCGGCTCCGCGCAGCCTGACCGAACAGATGCAGGCCGAACCGAGCCTGAAGGCCAAGGTCACCACGCTTCGCACCGCCCGTCAGGCTTGGGAAGCCGGTGAGCTTGCCGTGAGCAATCACCGCAAGTACGAAATCCTTGCCGAGACCTATCGGCTGCTGCTGTCCTCGACGGCGGAAGAGCTCCGCGAGGTTGCGGCCGTTTTCGACATCAGCATGAATGCGGCAACCCCTGCGGCCTCGCTTGCGGTCAAGATCGTGTTCGGTGATACGGACCGCCGCCGCGCAAGCGCACTTGGCAAGGTTCTCGAAGCCGCGCAGGCCAAAAAGAAGACCCCTGAAGACTTGGTCAAGTGGATCAAGGACGAGGGCGGCATCGAGAGTATCCGTGCCCCGAAAGTCAGGTCTTCGGACAAGAAGCCGTTCGAAATCGGCAAGGCGCGGCTGCGCAAGCAGCTTAAGCCGGTTTTCGTCATCCCGGCGGCTCAGGCCGTAGACATGAAGGATGGCGCCGATGGCTTCCTCGTCCATATTAGCCGCCGCAACCCGGATAGCGGCCACGATGTCCTGCTCACGCTGAACACAGATGCGGTTCTCAACGCTGTTTTCGCGGCTATCGCGAAGGCCAGCGAAGGCGAGGACGCCGATGCACCCGAAAGCGAGAGCAAGACGCGATCCGTCGAGGTCAACGGCGTTACGGCGACCGGCCTCAAGGCCGCGATGGAAGACGCCGTACAGGCTTGATTTTGCCGGGGTGGTTTTAGGCCACCCCACCTTTTCCGAACAATGGAGATTTACGATGAATTACGCCGTTACTTACGGACCGAAGGTGCTGTCCGATTTCCACCATTACAATCAGAGGCTCGCCGTGATGAGCTATGCTGGCGGCAACAACACGCGCCCGCTGCTGCTCTACGGCCCGGCTGGAACCGGCAAGACCGCATTCGCATGGATGCTTGCCGAAAACCTCTGCGCAGATGTGTCGCAGCACGATATCCTGTTCATCAACGGCAGCATGGAGAATTCCATCGACACCGTGCGCGAGAAAATCGCGACCTTCGCATCGGTGACGAAGTTCAACGAGAAGCAGTTGAGCATCATCATCATCGATGAGGCGGATGGCTTTTCCGGTTCGGCGCAAAATGCGCTGAAGGCCGAAATCGACAGGCTGATGGCCTATACGCTGTTCATCCTGACGACCAATCATCTGGAGAAGCTGGCCGCGCCGATCCGTGACCGATGCAAGGTCACGCATTGCCCTTGGCCGATGCCGGATGAGCTTCTGCCGCTGGCGCAGAAGATTTTGGCGGCCGAAGGCGAGGCTGTTTCCGACGAAAAGCTTTTGCAGGTGTTGGGAGCCGACTACGCCTATATCAAAGGGCTGAGCTATCGGCAGATGTTCCAGCGTCTTGAGGATCTGGTGGGTCTCCGCCGGATGCGCGCCATAGGGAGTAAGCCCGCCGAAGAGTCCAAGTTGTCGTGAAACACGACAAATCCGGGGCCGAACAGGCCCCGGAACCCCTGCGTTTACGGGGTCAGTGCCCGATCGCATTCAAATTGTAGTCATCATAGATCGTGCGCCCCCGCAGCTTGGCCATCATCGGTTTCTCGCGGCATGCTTGATCGAAGACGCTCGCAACCGCCTTCGATGATGGCGGGATGGCAAGCCGGGGAACATGGCCGGTGAGCGGCAGGCTTGAAAGCTCCGGCTCCTCGACAATCCGCCCTGTCACGGCGGCGGCTTGCAGATAGGCGCTGATCGGCAGGGTGGCCGAAAATGTCTCGTCGCGGACAAGATCGATGCCGAGCATAGGGCGCAAGGCCATGATATCGGAGAGGCACAGGGACTGGAACACCGGCCCGCCATGGCTGAGATTGTGGAGCACATCGACGGCATGGCCGCACAGGCGGCTGCGGGTCAGCAGCAGGACGGCGTCGCCATCAGGATCGTAAAGACGAGCAATCGGCGGGAAGTTCGCATTCGGCCGTGCGTGCCAATGCAGGCGGCGCAGCAGCGTGTGCGGAAACAGCCGCCGATAGCGTCCCGGCAGGTCCATCTCCTGCACGGTCACGCTTCTGCCCTCGGTCAGCGCAAACAGCAGGACCGCCCGCCATGACAGCGCCGAAGAATAGCCGCGCTGGTGCATCGCGTCGTCGATGTAATAGCGCATGTTCAGCGCCGTGCCCTTGCGCTTTTGCGCAGGAAGGCGTTCGGAGCCTACATGCAGGTCCGAAGAAAACAGCAGGGCAAGATCGTCTTGCGCCCGTGCCTGTTTTGCAGAAGGATCGTTCGGTATACCGCCCCAGTGCTGCATTAGCTCTCCTACTTGTGGTGCAGCGTCAGCAAAGTTTCAGATGAGGTAAAGGTCAACTTTTAAAGGACAGCAGGGAAAACCCAACAGTGCGTGCGCGGCTTGCGCGGAGGCTTTGCGAACAACGTGCATCGTACAGAAGCAGGGAAGCGTCAAAGAGTGCGGCGCAGGGCAAAAGCAATGCCGCGTTGCGTCCCGCCCAAATGCCTGTGTGTGACGCTCGTTGACCGTGTTCTGGCAAGCCGCGGCTTAGCTCTTGATGCTGACTTGGAAGAAGGGTAGGGGATGGATGAGCCAGTGACGCTCTATTGGCTCATCCGGCTCGACGCATCATGGACCTCTAATTTCCCTTGAACAGAAGAGCGATCTTCTCCGCGTTCGTGTTGGCGATCTGGAGTGACTGGATCGATAACTGCTGCTGCGCCTGAAGTGCCTTGAGCCGGCTTGATGCTTCGTTCATATCTGCATCAATCAATCTGCTGACACCTTTGTCTATGTGAGTGAGAAGTGCGGAGACATGATCGGATTGGATTTCGATGCGTTTCTGAATTGACCCTATCAGGCTTCCGCTGTTGACGGCGCGGGAAAGCATGTAATCCAGCCCCTGTATGTATTCGCCGATGGTGAAGTTGTCGCTGGTCACGTCAACCTCCTTGAGATCGAACGGGAGGTCATAGACAGGATTGGAACGAATGTTTGTTACCACAACGCGCGCCGCGCGATTGCCTGCCTCAGGATAAATCGTCTGATCCGCCGAAAAGGTCATGAGCGAGCCGCTGGTCACAACCTCGAGGCCCATCCCGGCGGTGGTGGCTTTGATGACCTTCGCAAAATCCGCAGCATTGCCGATATAACCATCGCTTGTACCAAGGGCGGCATCGACCGCTGCCCGGTCGATTGTAATCGTGGTCGGGCCGACAGGTCCTACCGTTACGTCGTAGAAGACCTGCGCCTTCAAACCAACTGTAAAGGGCTTGGTGAAATTGAAGGAGGCCGCTGGATACATGTCGTCATGATTGAGGTACGGAGCACCCTGCAGACCCAGCTCGTTGCCGAAGCTAGAGACAGCGTTAAGTATGTCGATACTGGACCCAGGGTGGCCTGAAGTTTCAGTCGAGCTGATCTCAAAAACCCCTGACCCTGCACCTAATGTAAATCTGCCTCCGTCAGCAGTCGCAGGAACGGAGTTGGCTGCGAAAACGTAATCGAGAACTCGCCGCATGTCATAACCGGAGGCAATCGTACCGGTCGATATACCTAGAGCGGCATTCACAGTGGCTCTATCGATTGTAAGGTTTGAAAAGGTTATCCCCGGCGAGTGAACACCCGCATCGACGACGATGTCGAATTTGACGTTATCCGTTGCAGAAAAGGTATGAGGACCTGTGAAAGCACGGGCTTCATGGCCCTCGTGCGCGATCGAATTTATCTCTGCTCCGCGGAAGCCACCGATGTCGTTCAGGGTCTCCACGTCCTTCTGAAGTATGCCGCCGCCGCCCTCGTTCAGCATGCTGATCGTCTTCAGGTTCACGACGATCGTCGACACCCTGACGGCGCCGTCGTCATAGCGCGTGAATGCTTCTACCAAAGTCGTGTCCAGTGGACCCATCTTGGCGAGATGCTGAGGCGCAAAGGTCTGCAGCCAATTTTCTCCGTTGAAGCTCGATGACTTAACAATACCCTCTGCCTGGGCATTCAACTGGTACAATTCGCTCTGAATTTTCGATCTGTCGACGCCAGGTTCGGCCGCGGCGACCAGCTTTGCCTTGAAGCTCGACAGAATGTCGACGATAGCAGTCGTTCCTGTAGCAGCGACATCGGTCAACGATGCACCCAGGCCGAGTGCATCCGCAACTGCCGAGATAGCAGAATGATCTGATTTCATAGTGGTGGAAATGGACCAGTAGGCAGCATTGTCCTGCGCTTTTTGGACGCGAAAACCACTAGAGATTACCTCTTGTGCTTTATCCATCTGACCATCGACATGTCGCAAAGTCGACAACGCAGCTATCGCGGCATTGTTTGTAAGAATACTGACCAAGACGCCTCTCCTACAAGTAAGACCAAACTGCTTTCTGCACTGCTGGTTGTGCATCAGCGGGGCCACCAGTAAACCGCGTAGCGAGGCGAGCTTGTGCAGAGCTTGCAGACTGCCGGTTTATTATTTCAAGTCAGGAGGATAGGGTAGTTTTACGCGTATATATTCCGGGTCGGTCGAAAGCCTGGCACATACTGTCTACAATACGCTTAGACATGTCACCGGCTTTGACGAAAGCATTTGTTAGGGCTTTGCAGCTGCCAGATCAAAACGCTTGCCAGTGACGCTCTGTGGCGCGCTCCGCCTTCACTCGAACTCGCTACGGGCATGAGATCCTTTGATCCCATGTCCGTTGACCCAGCGAAGCCGTAAAATACGCGCTTTATGCGTTCTTGCGCAACAGCTGTCCGCGCTCGGCGGCCGCATTAGTCAGCTGTGCATCGAGTTCGCCAGCGCGAACAGCGTCAATCAGCGTATCGATGATCTTCGGCAGAGCCGTTAACTCGCCGACCTCCACAGCGTCCTTATCCTTTGCAAATTCGATTGTCTTGCCGGCGTAGCGTAGGCGGAGAAAGACCTTGCCTGCTGCATCAGTGAACCAGCCCTGACGTACGCGCTTGGGTGCTTCGACCTCGATGCGGATACCCTCGGCGTTTTTCCTGCGAACGATATGTGTCGGCGTGAACACTTGACCGGCGATCTTCGCCGCGGCCATCTGCTTCTGCTCGACCAGCCCCGCGATGATTTTTTCCCGCGAACGCTGTACCGGATCGGCGGCAGCGCGAACCGGGACTGCAGAGGTGAGTTTGAGAGCTTTGAGATGAGACATGCTGTGATCCTTCCTGAAGCCGTTGAACGTGTCTCCGGGATACAGCCGTCCCCCAAAAGGTCGAGCAAAGACTTTCTGGAAGTTCGATCCACTTGGAAGACATGCCGCGCCGCTTTAAAGTGTTGAGAATGTCAAAGGGGTTGCAAATGACAAAGCAGTTCTACTCGGTAAGAACCGGAAAAAATAAGAACGCAGCCGGCTTTCCGCTTGAAGTCATCAGAGATCTGTTTTCCCGACTGTACGGAGACCTCCGGGCTGAAGGCTATTTCAATGAATATCTCGGCTGGTATTGCGTCGATCAGGGGGATGTGCCGGGTCTAATATTATCTCCCGATCTCGACATGATGCTGAAGCTACGAAAAGACGGTCTTTGGCCCATTGGCGAAAAGTGCGCCTTTTACACGGAAGATGATTTGCTCGACGTTATCGAGTACCTTTTCTCGGTTGTCTCCAAGCCGATAGATGGCACGTATCATTCATTTAGCGACTGCGGCATGCACTGGGAGACCTTCAACAAACACGAGGGCGAGAAAGTCTTCCGAGAGAAAATCAACGACCTTCTCGACCTTTATCAAGAAAAATTTGCGTTATCAGAAGCTGGTGACGTTCTGCACAAACCCGATCGAGGGTTTGAGGCCATTTTTGCTGCTGACACACCGACGAACGACAAGAATATCCGCGGCCGCATTGACGTGGCGATTACGCAGTACCGGCGCCACGGGGCAAGTCTCGATGACCGGCGACAAGCGGTTCGTGATCTGGCCGATGTCCTTGAGTACCTTCGGCCACAGGTAAAAACTGTCCTCGACAACAAAGACGAGAATGACTTGTTCAACATCGCCAATAATTTCGGCATCAGACATCATAACGATAAACAGAAAACCGGCTACGACGCCGCCCTGTGGTTAAGCTGGATGTTTTACTTCTTCTTGTCGACCATTCACGTCGTGCTGCGAAAGATAAACCGCGATAGTGAGAAGCGGGAAAGCTCGCAAGAATAGTTTCAACTTGGCTTCGTCACTCAAATGCACGAAGCCTCAGTATGCTATCATTGGAGAGATCCACAACGAGTTGAGCTTCAACAGCCGCAGTCGTCTGTCATTGTCGTGGCACTCACCATTCCTTATGATCCGGCCTCAGCTGATCCTTGCGACGCTCGGTGCTTACCTGGCCGTAATGTTTGTCGATCATCGCAATCGACGTTCTGGTATTTCGGGCGACATCATAGACGTCTACGCCGCGAGCGATCATCTCCGAGATATAGTAGTGTCGCAATGAATAGGTGGTACGCGCCACGCCCCGAAAGTCCGCCTGCAGACCGCAGATTTTCAAAAGCTCAGAGAAGCCTTTCTTGAAGCTCTGGATACGCTCGCCGTGATGATCAGCAAATACAGGATCATCATCATTTGGTTGGCGCCCGACTTCGCGCTCGAAAGCATCCCATAACGCATGAAGCCATGGGATGACGGACAATTGCGGCACAACCGCGCCGTGCTTGCCTTTGCCCTGCACCTGGAGGCGAACATCCTGATCTTCCAGCTTGCCTTGACGTGCTGAGCGGAAACCGACGACATGGCCCCAATTGAGGTTCTTAAGCTCTGTTGGCCGCATTCCGCTGCCAGCGGCGATTTCGATATGGGCGTGCAGTTTCAGCCTGTCAGAAATGACATGCAGGTTCTGCCGAAATTGCCGCCAGACCCTGCCGTCTTTGCCACGGATCAGTTTTCCTTGCCCGGCGTGATCGGGATAGATGCGTTGCAGACTGGTGCCGATGAGCGTTTCAAATTCTTCCGGCGTGAAACTCGGTCGGCTGTTGTCGATACGTTTGCGAACTTTGATGTCGGCAATATCGAGCTTGCCGCAATAGCCCCACTTCAACGCCTGCTTGAATAGAGCGCGTACTATAGTCAGTTCGCCGCGCTGGCGGCTTATAGAGGGAACTACGTGCTTTACGGAGCGTCGCAGGATTTTTCCGCCACGCTCGTAGTGAATATGCTGAATATCCTTGCCCGGTCCCGTCGTCCAATAGGTCCTGCGCCATTCGATGTAGCGTTCAATATCCGGTTCGCGGATTGTATCGATGGGTTTGTCACCGAAGAAGCCGACGAGATAGCGACGGATGACCGGCGGCCAATCTCGGGGATGGTATTCGCTTCGGTCATCGCGCTCGCTTTCCGCGATGACAAGCTTGATGAACTCTTCAGCGACCTGCTCAAACGGGCGTACGATCGCGGTGAAGCCGTTCTTCACCCGATAATTCGCCTCGCTCCATATCTGATATGCACGATGATGGGCTTCATCGTAGTTGTCGGTTTCGAGGCTTTTCCTTACCTGCTTGCCGCCGGCAGAAAACCGCACTGACCAGATGGAGCCGCCAGGGCGCTGGAAGAGGGTAAAGGGTTTTTTAGGGTGCTTCGCGCGCTGCAACATGGGCCTCCGATCGCTACATTGGTAGCGCATCCCGCGTTAAAGCTGCGCTAACCCGAACCCGGGACAGGAGTGGCGGGCCTTGAAGGAAAAGAGCAATTTTGCGGGGTGTGCTAGACGTGTGCTAGCATATTTCCGGCACATGCGGACTCAAAGAGCTTTTCAAAAATTCAATGATTTTAAGAGGTTAATGGTGCCCGGAGGCGGATTTGAACCACCGACACGCGGATTTTCAATCCGCTGCTCTACCAACTGAGCTATCCGGGCATCTCGGCTTTCGCCGTCCGGTCTGTGACCGGCGGGGGGTGTTTCCCCCGGAAGCGAGCGGGGTTATAGCATCCTCACCGGCTATGTCCAGCACCTCATGACACTTTTTTCAAAGAAATATCCAGACCGTGAAAAATCTGGCGGCTCGGTGCCTATCGCCTTGTCAACAAAAGAAAAAAGCGGCGGTTTCCCGCCGCTGCCCGATTGCGTTTCGCACAACGCCTCTCAGCCCTGATCGTCGCCGCCCGCCTTCGTCTCGTCTTCGCTGACGGGAATGGCATAGCTGCCGTTCAGCCAGCGCGAGAGGTCCACATTGCGGCAGCGCTCGGAGCAGAAGGGGTAGCTCTCCCGTACGGAAGGGCGCCCGCATTCGGGGCAGGGGCGGGGTTTTCTCAAGGGCTCCACCTTGGCGGAGCCGGTCTTCGGATCGCTCATCGTCTCAGCCGTCCAGCCAGCCGCCCATCACGTCAAAACCCTCGCCGCCCAGCATCTGCGCCGTTTCGAAGAGGGGCAGTCCCACCACATTCGTATAGGAACCCGACAATTTCTGGACGAAAGCGCCAGCAATGCCCTGGATGCCATAGGCACCCGCCTTGCCCTGCCACTGGCCGGAGGCCACATAGGTGTCGATTTCCTTGCGCGACAGGCGCTTGAAGCGCACCTTGGTTTCCACCACCTTCTGCCGGTACTGGCCGGAGGGCGTCACGATGCAGACCCCGGTATAGACCCAGTGGCTGCGGCCGGAGAGGAGGTGCAGCGAAGCGCGGGCATCGTCGGAAAACTCCGCCTTGCCGAGAATGCGCCGGCCGACGGCCACCACCGTATCGGCTGCGAGCACGAAGCTGCCCTGCCAGGCGGGATCGCCCTTGATGGCGGTGAGGGCGGCCGCGGCCTTTTCGCCGCTGAGGCGCCTGGCGAGCGAACGGGGATGCTCGGCGCGCTTCGGCGTTTCATCCAGATCCATGGGCATCAGCCGGTCGGGCTCGATGCCGATCTGCTTCAGGAGGTCAAGCCGGCGCGGAGAACCCGAGGCCAGGATCAGCTTCTGTTTCAGCACGGGCATTCATCCTGGATGAGAAGGTTTTCTTACTTGAAGCGGTAGGTGATGCGGCCCTTGGTCAGGTCGTAGGGCGTCATCTCCACCAGCACCTTGTCGCCGGCCAGAACGCGGATGCGGTTCTTGCGCATGCGGCCTGCGGTATGGGCGATGATTTCGTGGTCATTCTCCAGCTTCACGCGAAAGGTCGCGTTGGGCAGCAGTTCGGTGACGATGCCGGGGAATTCGAGGACTTCTTCTTTTGCCATGCAGCGGGTGTCTTCCTTTGAAAGCGGTTCGCGGATTTTCCGCGTCAACCTCGGTAAAAATTTTCGCGGAAACTACACAATCGGCAAGGCTTTGTGAACCTTGGAGATGGGGTTTCCGGCACGATTTGCGGTCTATTCGCTCAACCGGGCCCTTGTGCCCCGGTCGGGCGGGTGGCGAAACGCTCCCGGATCATGCGCTCCAGCCCGTCGCGCACCTCGCGATAGGCGGAAAGCACCTGGTCGCGGCTGCCCGAAACCGCGCTCGGATCGGCCGCGGGCCAATAGATCACCTCAACGGCGCTGGACCGCGTGAGTTCCAGCGCCCGGTGATGCGCCTCCGGAGAAAGCGTGATCACCAGGTCGAAATAATCGTCCTCGAGATCCTCGAGCGTTTGCGGCTCCCGCTTGCCGAGCGAAAGGCCGATTTCTCCCAGCACCACGTCCACAAAGGGGTCGTGGTCGCCGCGCCTCACCCCGGCCGAGGCAATGTAGACCTGCGGCATCATCGCCTTGGCGATCGCCTCTGCCATCGGCGAGCGGATCGCGTTCATGGCGCACATGAACAGGATGGCACCCGGCACCTTCTGGCGATCGCTTGGGCCCCCCGGCTGGTCCATGGGCACCCTATCCGCGCCAGTAAAGCACGCAGACCAGCGTGAACAGCCGTCGCGCCGTGTCGAAATCGATGCGGATCTTCCCCTCCAGCCGGTCCATCAGCGTCTGCGAGCCTTCGTTGTGAATGCCGCGACGCCCCATGTCGATCGCCTCGATCTGGCTGGGAGTGGAGGAGCGGATCGCCTCATAATAGCTCTCGCAGATCATGAAGTAATCCTTGATGATCCGGCGAAACGGCGTGAGCGACAGGATATGGGTCGCCACATCCGCACCGTCCTCGGTCTTGATCGAAAAGACCAGCTTGGAATCGACAAGCGAGAGAAAAAGCTTGTATGGCCCGCCCGGATGCCCCGCCGGCTCGAAACTGTTTTCCTCGATGAGATCGAAGATGGCGACCGCCCGCTCATGCTCCACATCGGGCGTCGAGCGGCCGATGGTTTCATCCAGGATGACATCGCAGAGCCGATGGGCACCCTTCGCGCTCATCTGTCAGTTCCCTTCATTCAGGCGGATGGCAACGGAACGGGCATGGGCATCCAGTCCCTCGCAGCGCGCCAGCGTGATGGCGGCGGGCGAAAGCGCCCGCAGCTGCTCGGCGCCGAGCCTCAGGATCGAGGTGCGCTTGACGAAATCGAGGACGGACAGCCCCGAGGAGAAGCGGGCCGAACGGGCCGTCGGCAGGACATGGTTCGAGCCGCCCACATAATCCCCGATCACCTCGGGCGTATGGCGGCCGACGAAGATCGCCCCGGCATTGCGGATGCCGGAAATGAAAGGCTCCGGATCGGCCATGGCAAGCTCGAGATGCTCGGCCGCGATGCGATTGGCAATCGGCATCCCGTCCTTCAGGTCCCGGACGAGGATGATGGCGCCGAAATCGCGCCAGCTCGCCGCCGCGGTCTCGTTGCGGGAAAGGGTTTTCAGCTGGCGCTCGACGGCCTGTTCCACCGCCTTGCCGAAAGCCGCATCGTCGGTGAGGAGGATCGATTGCGCGCCCTCGTCATGCTCGGCCTGGGCCAGAAGATCGGCGGCAATCCAGTCCGGATCGTTCTCGCCGTCGGCAATCACCAGAACTTCCGACGGACCGGCGATCATGTCGATGCCCACGGTGCCGAAGACCTGGCGCTTGGCCGCGGCTACATAGGCATTGCCGGGGCCGGTGATCTTGTAGACCGGCGCGATCGTTTCCGTGCCATAGGCAAGGGCGGCTACCGCCTGCGCCCCGCCGATGCGGTAGATTTCGGTGACTCCGGCAATCCTGGCAGCCGCTAGAACCGCCGGGTTGATGGCGCCCTTGAGCGCCGGCACGACCATGACGATGCGCTCCACGCCCGCCACCTTGGCCGGCACCGCATTCATCAGCACCGAACTCGGGTAGCTCGCCGTGCCGCCGGGCACGTAAATGCCCACCGCATCGATGGCCGTCCAGCGCGATCCGAGGCCGACGCCGATTGCATCCTCGTAGATGTCGTCCTTCGGCATCTGCCGGGCATGGTGGGATTCGATGCGCCTGGCGGCAAGCCGCAGGGCATCCACGATCGCGGGATCGACGCTTGCAAGCGCCTCGTCCAGCTCCGCCTCGCTCACCCGCATGGGCTTGTCGCGGAAATCGAGCTTGTCGAAGCGCAGCGTGTAATCGGCAAGGGCCTGGTTGCCGCGGGCGCGCACATCGTCGATGATCGCCTTCACCGTGGCATTCACATCTTCCGAAACCTCCCGCTTGGTGGTCAGGAATTCCGCGAAACGCGCTTCGAAATCGTCCGCTGCGTGATCAAGCCAGATTGCCACTGTCGTCTTGTCCCCCTGGATATGTCCGTTCCCGTCCTTAACGGGCCGTTGCATGCCATGCAATCAGCTGTCGAGCGGGTGGTCGGGCCGGGATCTGGTTTCCCACGCTCCGCCCGTGTCTGCAAGCTGTCCCTCGATACATTCCACATCGAGCTTAATCGCGCCGCCGCCGGCAAAAACCAGCTCCACGCTTCCCTCCGGCCCGTCGCTTGCCTGCTCGAAGCGCAGCGCCAGAAGCGAGAGCACCGCCTCGCGGTTCGAGCGGTCGAAACCCGTGCTCCGCACCGCCTTGACACGCTTGAAGGTGAGGGCGGCACGGCGCCGCTCGAAGGGCTCCTTGCGCGTCGCGGCTTCTTCCCACACGAAGCGGTTGACGGCGGCAACGAAGATACCCTGCCGGGCGGCAAAGCTCAGATCGCCCACTTTCAGCACGCTGTCCTGCAGATGCGCGGAAAGAATGGAGAGGTCTTCCATATCCAGTGCGAGAAGCTTCAATGCGCTCATGATCTGTCACCTGATGCTGCAAGGGCGGGTTGAAACCCCTGGCCTAACCCGCAAATAGGATGTTGCAGCGCAAAAAACCAGCCCGCCCCGTCCGGAAATGGGGGCGGGGGAGGGTGGTTCCCAGCGGTCAGTCGCTGACGCGCTCCACCGTGGCGCCGCAGCGGGTGAGCTTTTCCTCGAGCCGCTCGAAGCCGCGATCGAGATGGTAGACGCGGTTGACCATGGTCTCGCCTTCGGCCGCAAGCCCGGCGATAACAAGCGAAACCGAGGCGCGCAGGTCGGTCGCCATCACAGGCGCCCCGCGCAGCCGCTGCACGCCCTCGATCTTGGCCGTCTGGCCGGAGAGCGAGATCTTCGCGCCGAGGCGCGCCAGTTCCTGCACATGCATGAAGCGGTTTTCGAAGATCGTCTCGGTAATATGGGAAACGCCGCTGGAACGGGTCATCAGCGCCATGAACTGGGCCTGCAGATCGGTCGGGAAACCCGGGAAGGGGTCGGTCACCACATCCACGGGCTTGATGAGGCCGCCGCTGCGCACCACGCGAATGCCGGTGGAGGTGGAGGTGATCTCCGCTCCCGCCCGGCGGATGGCTTCGAGCGCGGTTTCGAGCAGGTCGGCGCGCGTGCCCTCAAGGGTCACGTCGCCCCCGGTCATGGCGACGGCCATGGCATAGGTGCCGGTCTCGATCCGGTCAGGCAGCACCCGGTGGCGGGCACCGGAAAGCGCGCTCACGCCCTCGATGGTGATGGTGGAGGTACCGGCACCCTGAATGCGCGCGCCCATGGCGTTCAGGCACTCGGCCAGATCCACCACCTCAGGCTCCCGCGCGGCATTGCCGATCACGGTGGTGCCGCGGGCAAGGGCGGCGGCCATCAGCATCACATGGGTCGCGCCGACGGAGACTTTCGGGAAGGTGTAGCGCGCGCCGATCAGGCCACCCTTCGGGGCGGTGGCATTGATGTAGCCGCCATCGATTTCCATCGTCGCACCCAGCGCCTGCAGGCCCTCGATGAAGAGATCGACCGGCCGGGTGCCGATCGCGCAGCCGCCCGGAAGCGATACGCGGGCACGGCCTTCGCGGGCGAGAAGCGGGCCGATGACCCAGAAGCTCGCGCGCATCTTCGATACCAGCTCATAGGGGGCGGTCGTGTCGACAATGGTGCGGCAGGTGAAGTGGATCGTGCGGGAATAGCCTTCGCCCTGCTTTTCGCGCCGGCCGTTGACGGAGATATCGACACCGTGATTGCCGAGAATGCGGATCAGCTGCTCCACATCGGCAAGATGCGGCACGTTTTCGAGCGTCAGCGTGTCGCTGGTCAAGAGCGAGGCGATCATCAGCGGCAGCGCCGCATTCTTAGCGCCCGAAATCGGGATCACGCCCTTGAGTTCATTGCCGCCGACAATCCTGATCCGATCCATGAAATTCCCCGGTTCCCCGCATGAGTAGAAAGCGCGGGTCTTAAAACAAATATTGCCCGGCTTCAATTCAGAAAGCCTGATCCGCCGCCGCGTTCCGCTACATCGGCAGCGAATGCGGCCCTTTTGGGGTAGGCGGTCCTCCCGGATTGTCGGAGGGCCGGGCCTGCCCGATCACTTCAGGAACCCTCTCCCTCCTCTTCGGCCCGGCTGGCGGGAAGGCCGATGCCGGTTTCCGCCTCGCCCGCACGGCGGGCGCGCACCTGCTGCTTGCGCTTCAGAAGATTTTCTCGAAGCTTCTCCGCCGCCCGCGCCTTGCGGCGTTCGGCTTCCGCCAGCCGGTTGCGCTTGCGGGCCGGCAGGCCATCCTCGCCTTCAGCCGTCGCCTCAAGCCCGGCATCTCCGGAAAATTCATCCTCTTTTTCAGGCGCCTGCATCTCTTTTCCTGTTTGCTGCGGCAAGGCCATTCCCTGCGCGTCACACCGCCCCGGGTCCCGCCGGAAGCGGCCGGAAGGGGCAATCCGCTCCGCCCCGATCATTTTATGATGCTGCACGGTTTTTCAACACCGCTGCGCAAAGAAGTTCAAAATGCGGCTTGCGCTCATCCGAATCCTGTGGCATTAGCCGCCTCGCTCCGGCACGAACAGTGTTCGTCGCCAAACGGTTGGCTGCTATAGCTCAGGGGTAGAGCACTCCCTTGGTAAGGGAGAGGCCGAGAGTTCAAATCTCTCTAGCAGCACCATTTTTTCCATTCAAAATGAATATATTGCGTGCTGCGCCAGAGCGCTGGGCGAAGTATTGCGGTGCTGAACAGGGATGAGCAGGCACGGAACGCGCATCAAAATCCGTCCCGCCGGAACTTTCTCCCGGCCATGGCAGGCGAAATGCACACAACACGCCTTGCTCTTGCTATTGCTCACCCGCTATTCCACCTATCAGCCCGTGCCTGTTGCAACTGCCCGGATTCCCATGGAAGAGCCCTCTGACCCGAAGAGCGAAGTGCCCGCCGCGCCAACCCCGCGGATGCTGGCCTGGGCGAAGAATTCGAGCCTCTACCGGCTGAACCGCCGCATGATGACCGAGCATGAGCTTTTCGAGGCGCTGCGGCGCAAGGCGCTGACGAAGTTCGAAGGTCTGGAGGAAGAACAGGCGCGCCTGCTGGCGCGCCATGGGGTGGATTTCTGCAAGGAACACGGCTTCCTGAACGACCGGGTCTATGCCGAGGTGAAGATCGGCAGCGCGACCAGAAGCGGCCGGTCGCGGCGGCGCATCGCCCGGGATCTCGGCCTGAAGGGCGTGGCGCGACCGTTGATCGACGAGGCGCTGGAAGAGGTGGATGACCTGAAATCGGCCATTGCCTTTGCCCGCAAGCGGGCCTTCGGTCCCTTCCGCAAGGTGGAGGCAGACGAAAAGCGCCGGATGAAGGAATTTGCAGCCTTTGCCCGCAACGGCTTTTCCGCCTCCGTTGCCCGCCGGGTGCTGGAGCTTCGCGAAGACGAACTTGACGCGCTCGACTGAGCGGGACCGATCGCCGTCGGCTGGACTTTGCGAGAGATCCGAAGGAACTTGACCGGGATCAAGGCCCCCGGCTTTCTTCCCGCCCATGAAAGGCCGGAAAGCCTCAAGCACAGCGAAGGTCAAGCGCATGAAAGTCCGATTCGATACGGTGAAGGTTGCAGCCGAACTGCTGGAGCGCGCCCGGCGCAAGCCGGCGATCCGCACTGCCGTCGTCCATCCCTGCAGCCCAGATGCGCTCGCCGGTGCCATCGAGGCGGCCACGCTCGGCCTCATCGAACCCATTCTCATCGGCCCCGATGCGAAGATCCGCGAGACGGCCGAAAAGGGCCATCTCGACATATCCGGCTATCGCCTGATCGATGTTCCCTTCAGCCATGCGGCGGCGGCGCGCTCAGTCGAACTCGCCCGCAGCGGCGAGGCGCAGGCGCTGATGAAGGGCAGCCTTCATACCGATGAATTGATGGGCGAGGTCGTCAAGCGCGAGAGCGGGCTCAGAACCGAGCGCCGGATCAGCCACATCTTCGCCATGGCCGACAACAGCTATCACAAGCCTTTTCTCATCACCGATGCCGCCATCAACATCGCCCCCGATCTGCTGACCAAGCGCGATATCCTGCAAAATGCGGTGGATTTTCTCTGCGGCATTGCCGAAAAGCCGGTTACGCCCAAGGTCGCCATCCTTTCGGCGGTCGAAACGGTCAATCCCAACATGCAATCGACCATCGATGCGGCAAGCCTCTCGAAAATGGCCGATCGCGGCCAGATCCGCCGGGCGATCGTCGACGGGCCGCTGGCTTTCGACAATGCCATGAGCTTCGAGGCGGCGCGTACCAAGGGCATTGTCTCGCCGGTCGCGGGCGATCCGGACATTCTCCTCATGCCGGACCTCGAGGCTGGCAACATGCTCGCCAAGCAGCTGATCCTTCTGGGGGGTGCCGTCTCTGCCGGCCTGGTGCTCGGCGCGCGCCTGCCGATCATCCTGACGAGCCGCGCCGACGATACGGCCTCGCGCACCGGCTCTGCGGCGCTCGCCGTGCTCATGGCCGATGCCCAGGCCAATGGACGGCTCGGCTTCACGCCGGAAGGCTGAGGCCGGAAACGAAAAATGCGCCGGTTGTCCGGCGCATTTTCCAGTCATGCAAGTGTCAGGTCCGCCGCATCCGGAATGCCAATCGGGCTTTTCCGGTCAATCGGGAAGCGGGGTCCGCGCGCGGGCTGGCGTCGGGCCGTGTCCGCTTGGGTCAGAACACGGGCTTCTGGCCTGCCCGTCCCGTCTTCTCGATTGTCAACAGAAGGGTCTGCGCCAACAGGGTGAGGGTGGTGATCAGCGCTACGCTCATACCGAGAACAATCATTGTTCGCTCCTCGTCCGTGAAGGTCATCTCCATCTGTGTTTCCATGAATAGGCGGATATGCTTGCGCGAGCCTTTCCTTGAAAGGGGCGGTGGCCCGGCCCCTGGATCGCTTCGCTTCCTGCGCGAAACCGCCTTTCCTGCAATCGTGGATGGCTGTCTGGGCCTCCTCAAGCACGATTTAAACAAGGGATTTGTTTCATTTGCGGTGCATTGACAGAAGCATTAACCTTCAGGCAAGGAATTAACCATAAACATTTAGGGACACGTCGGAATGGGAAGCTGCACGAGCTCCCCTCAGGCATGATAGCCGCCCCGCCGTACCGGTCACGACCCGGTATTTTCCAAGAAAAAGTTGAGTTCCGGAGCCAGGTTTGGCACCAGCCGCACCGTCACGCGGTCTGGCGTCCACGGCAGTCAGGTTCCGGTCATCCGTCAGTTGCGGTGCTCTGCCATGGCAGGGGCCGGAGTGGTTTTGAGGTCGGTCTTGGGGCACGATACGACATCCGATCAGGCCAGGAGGGCACAGGCAGGCAGCCTGCGCGACCGCTTGCGCTTTGCCGGACTGGCCGAAGCCGAATGCGAGCTGGTGCGCCGGCACCGGACGCTGCTTGAGCCGCTCGTGAAGGCTGGCCTGCGTGATCTCTTCGAACGTTTCCAGTCCCATGCGGATGCCGCGCAGAATTTTGCGAGCGACCGCCAGCTCGACCGTCTCCACGATCTCATGGCCTCCCACTGGGATGTGCTGACCGATGCCCGTTTCGACAGCCTCTATGCGGAGCGCGTCAAGGTGCTGTCCGATGCGGAGGCCCGAATGGGGCTTGATCCGCGCTGGCACATGGCGGCCCACGCGGTCGTGCTCGAACATCTGATCGTCGGCCTCACCGAGGCGGGCGAAAACCGCGGCTGGCTTCCCGCAAGCCGCCGCCGCGCCCGTGAGATGCGCGCCCTTGTCGCCGCCGTAACGCGGCTTTCCATGGTCGATGCCGAAATTGCGATCTCGCTCCGCTTCAACGAGCTGCGCCGCGATCACCGCGACGACCTCCTGGCGGCCCAGGAGGCCGAGCGCCAGGAAGTCCACCGCATCTTTGCCGATTCCTTTGCCGCCCTGCGGGACCGTGACCTGACCGCCCGCCTGCCGGACGACGTTCCGGAAGCCTATGCGGGCCTGGCAGACGGACTGACGGAAGCCATAGAGGCGCTGCGCCAGACCTTTACCGCCCTTGCAGGCGGGGCCGAGGAAGCGGGCAGCGGCCTGAAGCGGCTTGCCGAACGCAATGCCGGCGCGCTTTCGGTCACCGCCGAGGGGGCCGATCACCTGCGCGATGCCATGGGTGAGCTCGGCGCGCTTGTCGGTCGGGTCCGCGGCAATGCCGAGGCGACCCGCCACGCGGAAGCCGCCTCCGCCTCCACCCGCCGGGCAGCCGAGGAAAGCGGCGAGATCGTCGGCCGGGCCATTGCGGCCATGGCCGGCATCGAAGCCTCTGCCGAACAGATCGGACAGATCATCGGCGTCATCGACGAAATTGCCTTCCAGACCAATCTTCTCGCCCTCAATGCCGGCATCGAGGCCGCCCGCGCGGGCGACAGCGGCCGCGGCTTTGCAGTGGTCGCGCAGGAGGTGCGCGCGCTTGCGCAGCGCTCCGCCGATGCGGCACGCGAGATCAAGACGCTGGTGACGGGCACCAAGGCGCAGGTCGATTCCGGCGTCGAAATGGTGGCGCGCACCCAGGAAGCCATTGCTGCCATTGCCGAGCAGGTCACCGGCATCAATGGCGCCGTGGCGGGCATTGCCGAGGAAACCGCCGGCCAGGCCCGGGATCTCGAAGGCGTGAACCGGGCGATCGGCGGTATCGGGCAGCGTTTCGACGGCCTTGCGGCCGAAGCCCGGGATACGGCCGGCGAGGGCGACCGCCTGCACAGCGTCATCCTCGAGCTCGGACAGACGATCCGCGAATTTCGCATCGAACGGCGCGAAGCCGAACGGCGCAGCAGCCTGCATTACCTGCCGAAGACGGATCGGCCGGCAATGCCCGTGGCAAAGGAACAGGACTTTCACTGGCATGACGAGGCCGACGGGAGCGGGGATTTCCCCGCCTACCTCCAGGCCCTGTCCCGGTGAGGGGAAGAGACGGGTAGCATGAGAAGCGGCCGGTTTGCCGGTCGGGAGAATGGAACAAGGCAAGGATTGAAACGATGGCCGCGAGTGGCAGTGCACATATCCTCAAACTCAATCCGGTCCTCGACCTCAACGAGGCCGTGGGCCTTCATGGCCAGCTTCTGGCCATGCGCGGCCGTGACCTCGTGATCGATGCCTCGGATGTCCAGCGGTGCGGGACGCAGTGCGTCCAGGTGCTGATGTCCGCCGCCCGTACATGGGAAGAAGATCAAAAAAGTTACCGTATGACCGGGGTTTCCGATGCGTTCGGCAAGACGATGCAGCTGATCGGCATCGATATCGATCAATTTCTTGTCAAGGAGAATTAAGCGATGAAGAAGAAGGTTCTAACCGTGGATGACAGCCGTACCATCCGCAACATGTTGCTCGTGACCCTCAACAATGCGGGTTTCGAGACCATCCAGGCGGAAGACGGCGTCGAGGGCCTCGAAGTCCTCGAGGAAGCCAATCCCGACGTGATTGTCACCGACATCAACATGCCGCGTCTCGATGGCTTCGGCTTCATCGAGGGTGTCCGCCGCAACGAAAAGTACCGCGCGATCCCGATCCTGGTGCTGACGACCGAAAGCGATGCGGAAAAGAAGAACCGCGCACGTCAGGCCGGCGCCACCGGCTGGATCGTGAAGCCCTTCGATCCGACCAAACTGATTGATGCCATCGAGCGTGTAACCGCCTAACGGGATCTACTCCTATGGATATGAACGAAATCAAAGAGATCTTTTTCCAGGAATGCGAGGAACAGCTCGCCGAACTGGAATCCGGTCTTCTGAAGTTGAATGACGGTGATCGTGATCCGGAAACGGTCAATGCCGTTTTTCGCGCCGTTCACTCCATAAAGGGCGGGGCAGGGGCCTTCGGTCTCGACGATCTGGTCGCCTTTGCTCACGTGTTCGAAACCACGCTCGACTGCGTCCGTTCCAACAAGCTGGAGCCGACGCCCGATGTGTTGAAAGTCATGCTGAAGTCGGCCGACGTGCTGGCCGATCTGACCAATGCCGCCCGTGACGGCGGAAGCGTCGATGAATCCCGCAGCCGGGCTCTCGTGAAGGAGCTGGAAGCGCTGGCAAACGGGCAGCCCCTCTCCCAGGCTGCTGCCGCGCCGGAAGCGCCGGCCGCCCCGGCGCCCGCCCCTGTTGCCGCGGCCGCTCCCGCGCCCACCGATTCCAGTGGCTTCCAGCCCATTCCCTTCTCCTTCGACGATTTCCCGGCCGTCGAGGAGGAAGCCAAGGATCTGCCCGCCTACGAGGTTCTGTTCAAGCCCCGGTCGGATCTCTATGCCAAGGGCAATGATGCGGCCCTCCTGCTGCGCGATCTCTCGCGCGTCGGCGAAATGACCATCTTCTGCAACATGGACAGCCTGCCGACCCTCGACAAGCTGGATCCGGAAGCTGCCTATTTCCACTGGGTCATCTCGATCGCCACCGACAAGGGCGAGGATGCGATCCGCACCGTCTTCGAATTCGCCGAATGGGATTGCGATCTCCAGGTGAAGCCGATTGCCGAAGCGATTGTCAGCGAAGACCAGCCGATGGTCCCGGTTCCCTTCGATCTCTCGATCCTCGACGAAGAGCCCGCGCCCGCTGAAGTCAAGGCCGAAGCACCGGCCCCGAGCCCGGCTGCAGAGACCGTTGCCGCCGCCGAGACCGCAACCGCGGTCATGAATGCGGTGAACAATGCCGTCGCCGCCAAGGCCGAGAAGAAGGAAGCGCCCGCCGCTTCCGCAGCCGCCGCCAATGCCGCCGCGGCCGCCGCCGCGAACAATGCCGCCGGCATGGCCCAGACGATCCGCGTCGACCGCCTCATCAACCTCGTCGGCGAGCTGGTGATCAACCAGGCCATGCTCTCCCAGAGCGTGATCGAGAATGACAACAACGGCGCCTCGTCCATCAACATGGGCCTTGAAGAGCTCCAGCAGCTCACCCGCGAGATCCAGGACAGCGTGATGGCGATCCGCGCGCAGCCGGTAAAGCCGGTCTTCCAGCGCATGTCGCGTATCGTCCGCGAAATCGCCGACATGACCGGCAAGTCCATCCGCCTGATCACGGAAGGTGAAAACACCGAAGTGGACAAGACGGTCATCGACAAGCTCGCCGAGCCGCTGACCCACATGATCCGCAACGCCGTCGACCACGGCGTGGAAACGCCGGAAAAGCGCATCGCGCTCGGCAAGAACCCGGAAGGCACGGTCCGCCTCACCGCCAAGCATCGCTCGGGTCGCATCCTGATCGAGCTGGCCGACGACGGCGCGGGCATCAACCGCGAGCGCGTCCGCCAGAAGGCCATCGACAAGGATCTCATCAATCCGGATGCCAACCTGTCCGATGAGGAAATCGACAACCTCATCTTCCTGCCAGGCTTCTCGACCGCCGAAAAGCTCTCCGACATTTCCGGCCGCGGCGTCGGCATGGACGTGGTGAAGCGCTCGATCCAGGCGCTCGGCGGCCGCATCAACATTTCCTCGAAGCCCGGCCACGGCTCGGTCTTCACCATGAGCCTGCCGCTCACCCTCGCCGTGCTTGACGGCATGGTGGTGACGGTTGCCGGCCAGACGCTGGTCGTCCCGCTCACCGCCATCGTTGAAACGCTGCAGCCCGAACCCGCAGCGATCCATTCCTTCGGCGCCAACCAGCGGCTGATCTCGATCCGCAACTCCTTCTGCCCGCTCGTCGACGTGGGCCGGATCCTGAACTTCCGCTCCACCCAGGCAAACCCGGTCGACGGCGTGGCGCTTCTGGTGGAATCGGAAGGCGGCGGCCAGCGCGCCCTCATGGTCGATGCGATCCAGGGCCAGCGCCAGGTCGTGATCAAGAGCCTGGAGGCGAACTACACCCATGTACCCGGAATTGCCGCCGCGACCATCCTTGGCGATGGCCGTGTGGCGCTCATCCTTGATGTCGATGCGGTGGTGGCCGCATCGCGTGGACAGTCTCTGAAACCTGAAATGGCCTACGCATCAGCTGGATAAAGTCATGTCGTACACAGCAAAAAATCTGCACCAGGGGAGCCGCGAACTGATCGCCTTCCGCATTGGCGATCAGGAGTTCTGCGTGAATATCATGTCGGTCCGGGAAATCCGCGGCTGGACGCCGGCAACGGCGCTGCCCCATTCCCCCTCCTACATGATGGGCGTGATCAACCTTCGCGGCGCAGTTTTGCCGATCCTCGACCTCTCGGCCCGGCTCGGAATGAAGCCGGCCGATCCGACCGCACGCCATGTCATCATCGTGGCGCAGGTGAAAACCAAGGTCGTGGGTCTGCTGGTCGATGCCGTGTCCGACATCCTGACCGTCACCGACGAGAACATCCAGCCGACGCCGGAAGTCTCCTCGGAGCTGGAGCGTCAGTTCGCGCGGGGCATCCTCGCGATCGAGAAACGCATGATCTGCCTCATCGAGCTTGAGGCCCTGTTTGCCGATACCGAGAGCGAGGCCGCATGACAGCGCTGCACATGAGCGATACGAGACTGGGCGCCGACGAGATCATGGCCAGCGGAGAATATCCGCTGACCCGGCGCGACCTGTCCCAGATCGCCTCCATGATCTATTCGGATGCGGGGATCTATCTCAACGATTCCAAGGCATCGCTGGTCTATTCGCGTCTGTCGAAGCATATTCGCCAGCTGGGTCTGAGCGGCTTCCGCGAATATTGCGACCTCGTCTCCTCCCCGCAGGGCGCGGCCGAGCGCAAGGAAATGCTGTCGTTCCTGACGACCAATTTCACCCGCTTCTTCCGGGAGAACCACCATTTCGACCATCTCCGCACCGAGGTGCTGCCGGATCTGGTCGCCCGTGCCAAGGCAGGCGGGCGCGTGCGCATCTGGTCGGCCGCCTGCTCGGACGGGCAGGAACCCTATTCGATCGCCCTGACCGTGCTTTCCGTGCTGCCCAATGCGGCCGATTACGATTTCAAGATCCTGGCGACCGACATCGATCCGAAGATCCTGGCGCTTGCCCGGGCCGGCGCCTATGACGACTCCGCCATCGAAACCGTCTCGCCCGCCATGCGCAAGCAGTGGTTTTCGGAAAACCCGGCAAATCCGCGCCGGCGGTGGCAGGTGGATGACAAGCTGAAGCGGCTCATCACCTTCAACGAGCTCAACCTGCTCGGAAACTGGCCCTTCAAGGGTCCCTTCGACGTGATCTTCTGCCGCAACGTGGTGATCTATTTCGACGAACCCACCCAGATCCGCATCTGGTCGCGCTTTGCAGAACATCTGCCGGTCGGCGGGCACCTCTATATCGGCCATTCCGAGAGGGTGGCGGGTGAGTCCAAGGACAGCTTCGACAATATCGGCATCACCACATATCGCTACCTGGGCAAGGGAGGGAAACGCTGATGGCACCCGCGCGCGTCCTCGTCGTTGACGATTCCCCAACCATGCGTGGCCTGATCACGGCCGTCCTGCGCTCGGATCCCGAAGTTTCCGTGGTGGGCCAGGCCAGCGATGCGCTGGAAGCCCGCGAGGCAATCAAGCAGCTGAACCCGGATGTGGTGACGCTCGACATCGAAATGCCCAACATGAACGGGCTCGACTTCCTCGAGCGCATCATGCGGCTCAGGCCGATGCCGGTCATCATGGTGTCGAGCCTCACCCATCGTGGTGCGGAGGCAACGCTTGCCGCGCTCGAAATCGGCGCCTTCGACTGCGTCGGCAAGCCGTCTCCGGGTGAACCGCGCCCCTTCGGCGATCTCGCCGAGAAGGTGAAAGCCGCCGCCCGTTCGAACCGCGACCGCGCGGCCGGCCGGCCCTCCTCGGCTTCGCCCGCCGCTTCGGCCCCCGTCTCCGCCGCATCGAGCTATCGGGTCGGCCGCAAGATCGTCGCGATCGGTTCCTCGACCGGCGGCGTCGAGGCGCTGATCACGGTGCTTCAGAATTTTCCGGTCAACTGTCCCCCGACGGTGATCACCCAGCATATGCCGCCCACCTTCACCCGCAGCTTCGCCGAGCGGCTGAACCGGCTCTGCCGCCCGGTCGTCCAGGAGGCGACCGATGGCGCGCGGCTCGAAGTGGGCAAGATCTATCTTGCACCCGGTGGCGAGCGCCACCTGCAAGTCACCAATTCTGCAGCTCCCTGCTGCCGTCTCGTGGAACGGGATCCGGTCAATGGCCACAGGCCTTCGGTGGATGTCCTCTTCGATTCGGTTGCCGAGCTCGCCGGCCGCAATGCGGTGGGCGTGATCCTGACCGGCATGGGTCGGGACGGGGCGGCGGGATTGCTCAAGATGCGGCACGCCGGTGCCCGCACCATTGGGCAGAACGAAAAAACCTGCGTCGTCTACGGGATGCCGCGCGTCGCCCACGAACTGGGTGCCGTCGAGCAGCAACTCCCGCTGGGGGCTATCGGGGAAGAAGTACTGAAAATCACAGCCGCCCGAAAAGAAGGGAGCGATTAAAATGTCTCTGGCCGAGAAAATCAAAGTTCTGATCGTCGACGATCAGGTCACCAGCCGCCTGCTGCTCAGCGATGCGCTGACACAGCTTGGCTTCAAGCAGATTACCGCCGCCGGTGACGGCGAGCAGGGAATGAAGATCATGGCGGAACAGCCGCATCATCTGGTCATTTCCGATTTCAACATGCCGAAGATGGACGGTATCGGCCTCTTGCAGGCGGTGCGATCCAACCCGACGACGAAAAAGGCGGCGTTTATCATCCTCACCGCGCAGGGTGACCGGGCCCTGGTGCAGAAGGCTGCACAGCTCGGCGCGAACAATGTTCTCGCCAAGCCCTTTACCATCGAGAAGATGAAGGCGGCCATCGAGGCCGTGTTTGGAGCGCTGAAATGACGATTGCAGGGGTTTCCAAGAGGGTCAACATCATTCAGGGCGAATACAAGGTCTCCAAAGATCCTGACGTGGTCCTGACGACCATTCTTGGATCCTGTGTCGCCGCATGCATGCGTGATCCGGTCGCCGGCATCGGCGGCATGAATCACTTCCTGTTGCCGGGTTCCGCCACCTCGATGGCTGGAGGAGGAGACGCGACCCGGTATGGCGTGCACCTGATGGAGTTGCTCATCAACGGGCTTCTCAAGCAGGGCGCGCGGCGCGACCGGCTGGAGGCAAAGATCTTCGGCGGCGCCAAGACCATCGCCACATTCTCGAATGTCGGCGAGCAGAATGCCCTCTTCGCGGAGCAATTCCTCCGCGATGAAGGGATCCCGATCGTGGGAAAGAGCACGGGCGGTGAGTTCGGCCGCAAGCTGGAATACTGGCCCGTCAGCGGACGTGCCCGCCAGTACCCCCTGACGGGTGCCGAAACCCAGAAGACCGTGGTGCAGGAACAGCGCCCGGCACCCGTAGCCAAGCCCGTGGAAAGCAGCATCGAGTTCTTCTGAGGCAAAGGCGGTTATGGGTTCGACAGATCACAAAGTGGAGCAGAACATGGAAGAGGCATTGCCTGAAGTCCTGATGCGCATTGTCTCGGAACTGCACGATGTTGCATATCTGATCGAGCGCATCGAACCGCAGCTTCTCGACCTCGTCGATGACGTGGCCGTGCAATCCGCCGATTGCATGAAGGTGCTGCAGGGCATTGACCTTGCCGTGCAGAAGACCCGCGGTCTCGCAGAATTCATCGATACGGTGACAAGCGGCATTTCCGACGACTGGTTGGTGGATGTCAGCACCGCGGTCAGCCTGGTGAAGCTGGCGGACATGCAGAAGGCGCTGGCCGGCGCGATCCGCCACGGTCATTCCCAGCCGCTGAGCAAGGCGGCCGGGGACTTCGACTTCTTCTGACAAGCGGGTCGAAAGGGGCGGCATGCCCCTCTCTTCAGGGGGCGGGCGACGAGCGTCGCCCCTTTTGCCGACGTTCCCGGTAAGGGACGCCGGCCGGATCGGGCCGCTGCGAAACGTTCGCGCAAGCTTCGATTCCTAAGGTTCTTCGCAGTGTCACAGGACTATTCTCTCTGATTGACGGTGCGAGAACAGAATGAATCTGTTAAATCAATTACTTCAGGTTTCAAAGAACCTAGCGGGGCTCGGTCAGGCGAAGCTTATGGCGCTGATCGGCGTGGGCATCGTCTCCATCCTCCTGGTCCTGGCGGCCGGCTTTTATGTCAACAAGCCCGCTTACGAGACCCTTTATGTGGGATTGGAAACCAGCGATCTGAACCAGATCAGCGTCGCGCTTTCCGAAGCGAATGTGGATTTCCAGGTCGGTACGGATGGCAAGAGCATCCAGGTGGCTGCCGGCACGACCGGCAAGGCGCGCCTGCTGCTTGCCGAAAAGGGCCTCCCGAACAGCTCCAATGCCGGTTATGAACTTTTCGACAATGTCGGCTCCCTCGGCCTGACCTCCTTCATGCAGGAAGTGACCCGCGTTCGTGCGCTGGAAGGTGAAATCGCACGCACCATCCAGACCATCCAGGGCATTTCCGCAGCCCGCGTTCACATCGTCATGCCCGATGTCGGCAATTTCCGCCGCGGCGAGCAGAAACCGACCGCATCGGTGATGATCCGCGCCACGGCCCAGGCCGGGCGCAAGGCAGCACCGTCGATCCGCCACCTCGTCGCCTCGGCCGTCCCGGGTCTCGAAGCCGACGACGTGACCGTGCTCGATTCGACCGGCCAGCTTCTCGCCTCCGGCGAAGAGGGCGGCAATGGCACCATGGCAAAGAATCTCGGCGTGGTGCAGCAGGTGCAGGAAGAGATCGAAACCAATATCGACAAGGCGCTTTCGCCCTTCCTCGGCATGGACAACTTCCGCTCCAGCGTCACCGCCCAGCTCAACACCGACGTCCAGCAGATCCAGGAAACCACCTACGATCCGGAATCCCGCGTCGAGCGGTCGGTTCGCGTCACCAAGGAAGCGCAGAAGTCCCAGTCCAAGCAGAGCGACAATGCCGCAACCGTGGAGCAGAACGTGCCCCAGGGCGCGCCCGCAAGCGGCGGCGGCGGCCCGGAATCCTCCGACCAGCAGGACAAGAAGGAAGAGCAGACCAATTACGAGATCAACAGCAAGACCGTTGCCACCACGCGCAACAGCTATCGTCTTGAGAAGATCTCGGTTGCGGTCGTGGTCAACAAGGGCAGGCTTGCCAAGATGGTCGGCGAACCCGCCGACCAGGCCAAGATCGACGCCTATCTCGCCGAAATGCAGAAGATCGTCAGCTCGGCCGCCGGCCTCGACAAGAACCGCGGCGACGTGGTGACGGTCACCGCCATGGACTTCCTCGACGAACAGCTCCTCGATGAAGCGGCCACCGGCCCCGGCGTCATGGATATGCTGAGCCGCAACCTCGCCGGCATCATCAATTCGCTGGCCTTCCTCGGTGTCGCCTTCGTCATCATCTGGATGGGTGTCCGCCCCATCGTCCGGGCCGTCAGTGCCACCCCGCCGGCAACCGTCGGCGCAGAGGGCGAGGAAAGCACCCTCGAACTGCCGGACTTCACCCCCAGCATGGGCAATACCGGCGGCGGCCTGATGGATGGCTTCGGCTCCGACTTCGGCTTCGACAGCGCCGACGAAGTGCTGGGTCTCGATGCGGATGGCGGCTTCAACCGCAAGGTCAAGGAAGGGCCGGAAAAGCGACTTGCCCGCATGGTGGAAATCAGCGAGGAGCGCGCCGCAAAGATCCTGCGCAAATGGGCGACCGAAAAGGCCGCCTGATCAGGGAAGAAGCCGCATCACGATCCCGGGCCCGCCGCCAAGGCGGGCCTCTTCCGTCCGGCGTGAGCGAGGCGAGGGAGGGGGCGGTTGCGCCGCTTCAATAAATACAATCTATGATACAATCATCGGGCGCTGAAATTGCTGTATAACTGAAAAGCACTCACAATCCCAAAGGTTTACAGTCGCTTAAGGTTCGAGGCAAAGCGCAGGCTAATGGCAAACGAATAAAGCTGAAAAGTTTACCTTCCGCTTTTGGGAAGTTGTCTTTCGTTGTTCTCAGTGTCATTTTCTACAAAAAACCGGATACTGATATCTATTTCTTGTCCCGTAATGCGGAAATTTATCTGGAAGGTTGTCTATTCATATTTATTGCAGCGCGCAATGCAGCCCCTGATCAGCCTCGCTATACTGAAGTCTGGTATGTTTTTTAGCTAAATCCTGTTGCCGCGAATCGTAAGCTGAATTATTCTGGCAAGACGGATTCGTGGGTGCCTCAGGCTTTGTGGCGGTTGAAATCGGCGTTCCCAGGGTGCATCACGATGGCAGCAGGTGTGAGTCGGCTTGCGGCCAAGGCGGTTTCCAGGCCAAGGCTGGAGCGGCTTCCTGCAATCGGATTCGAGCCGGCCGGTACGGGATGGGGGCATTCCCGAGGACGGCGAGGGGGCAGTTGAATGGAGATGGAGATCTTGCAGGCGGAACAGGCAGGGCGTGGCAGAACGCCGGCGCTGCGCAGTGCTGCTTCGAAGACGCCCACGCGCGCGCAGGTCATTGCGCGGCTGGCGGCGATGACGAAGCCCTCGCAATTGCCGCAGGCCCTGTCGTTGCTCTGTGATTATGCCGGCGCCTCCCACTTTCTGCTGGTGCGCTGCGACCTCATACAGGATCCCGGTCTCGATTTCGTCGTCTCCTCCAACTGGCCCTTCGATCTGGTGCGGGTGGTTGCGGGCCTGATCGCCGGGGACTATGCGCGCAGCACCGAGCTGGAAAAATGCATGGCGCTGCTTCAGCCGGGTTTCGTCTCCTTCCCGGATGACATCGACCTGCCGCCGGAAACCAGCCGCCAGTATTGCAGCCTGACCTTCAATGTCGGCCGCACCCGGCTGTCCCTCATGCTGATCTATGCGGATGGTTTCATCCTCTCGCCGGACCGTCTGCGCGATGTTGGCCTGATGGCCGGCTACATGCGCAGCTTCGCCGAAGCCTCGGTGCATAAGGGCGAGCGCGACTGTGACCTCACCGAACGCGAGATCGAGTGCCTCTACTGGATTGCCGAAGGCAAGACGAGCGATGAGATCGCGGTCATTCTGGGCATCTCGCGCAACACGATCAACAATTACATCACCAGCGTGATGCGCAAGACGGCGACGAAGACGCGGTCCGAGGCCATCGCCTACGCCGTCAGGAACAACCTTGTTTAAGGGGCCGAACATGGGATTTCCGCAGGATAACGGGGCGGATGGTTCAGCCGGCGTCACGACATTGCGAGTTTCCCGTTTTTCCAGCCGGTCCGATCTCTTCCCCCGCCTCGTCCTCATGCAGAAATCCATCAATGCGCGCCATTTTGCGGTGCTGCGCGTCGGTGGTTCGGGCACGCCCAACAAGCGCAAGCTGATCTGCGAACTCGAGAATTTCGGTCCCAACAACACCGTCATCACCAAGCAGCTTTTCGATGCCTATGGCGAGCAGATGCTGCAGCATATCGAAACCTCGCTGCTGCCGCTGATGTGGAATGGCCGCGACGATGCCAGCACCGCCGAGGCGCCGGAATTCGCGCCCCTTTCGGTGCGGCTCAAGGGCCGTGTCCTGCCCTTTTCGGGTATGGCCCTTCCGGTTCGCCTGGGGGCCGTCGGCAATGGCTTTGTCGTCTTCACCGCACCCTATCTGGATCTCGCCGGCGACACGATCCTCGAACTTCACGGCAAGGCCTGCCAGGTCATGACCGATCTTCTCTCGCTGGACGACCGGCGGCAGAACACGTCGGAGGCGCTCAGCGAGCGTGAGATTGCCTGCCTGCAGCTTGCCGGCGACGGCCGGATCAGCGAAGAAATCGCCGAGAATCTCGGTCTCTCGGTCCATACGGTCAATGCCTATCTGGGCTCGGCCACTGACAAGCTCGATGCGGTGAACCGCATACAGGCCATCGCCAAGGCCATTCGTCTCGGTTTTATTAGCTGATCGGCACCAATCACGTATTTGTGAACAGAGCCGCCTGTGCGGAGGGTTAACCCATCCTTTCTGCCAGCCTGAAATCTTGTCGTTGGAATAATTGATATAATACAGGCGCTTAGCCCATCCCTTTCCGCATGGTTCCCTGTGAGCCAGGCGATGGGCAAAGGCCCGCGCCGAAGCGAAGCCGGCCGCGGCAAGCATCCGTTCATCCTATGATGGTTTATTCACATAGCTGTTCCGGAGAAATTCATTTTGTCCGTGATAGCAACGAGATGTGCCGTAACGGGACGATGGAGGGGTTCATGAAAGTCGCGCTGTCTCTGTTTGTAGGATTGGTTTCGCTGGTTGCGCCGCTGGTGGCGCCGGCCCATGCGGAGGACGTTCTATTCCGGGTGCAATCCAAGGATGGCAGCCATGCCCTGGATGTAACCGCCGCCGAACTCGCCAAGTTCCAGATGCACCATTACAAGGCGGTGCTGCCCGGCGGCGCCGGCGCGGTGCAGGAGGTAGGCGGTCCGCTTTTGCGCGACGTGCTTTCGGCGGCCGGCGTTTCCGGCAGCAAGATCACCGCTCGGGCGCTGGATGGCTATGAGCTCGATATCCCGATCGAGGATGTGCAGAATTACGACGTGCTGGCCGCCACCGAAGTGGATGGCAAGACGCTGTCCGTGCGCGACCGCGGTCCGGCCTGGATCGTCTATCCCACCGTCGATCATCCCGAGCTGAAGGATGCCCTCTATGAGGCTCGCAGCGTCTGGCAGATCAAGGAGCTCATCGTCGAATGATGAGACCGGAACTGCGCCGACTTCTGCCTCTGCTCCGCTTTCCCGCCATCATCCTGCTGATCGGCGGGATGCTGGTATGGAGCGAGCTGGGCCTCGGCGCAGTCAGTGCCAATATCAGCCAGCGACTGTTCTTTTCGGGCCGTCTGGAAGAAAGCGCCCGTTTCGAAACGGAGATGAACCGCTTCTTCGAAGTGGCTGAACTCTACGCATCGGGCGATCCCACCATCACGCTCGACAATGTCAACCTCGCGCTGAACCTCATGTGGTCGCGCGCCAATGTGATGAATTCGCCATCTTTCCGCCAGGCCATTCCCAGCGAACAGCAGGACAAGACCCTGATCAGCGAGATCGTGACCGATCTGCCCGCCTTCGATCGGGGCGTGCAGCAGCTGAAGCGGGGCGAGCCAGCCAGCTTCAAGCCGCTGGAATCGCTGCAGCGCCGCTATTCCGGACGGCTTGCGGCCTTCGGCGAGCTTGCCTGGAACGCGCGCCAGCGCCGCATGGCGCAAAGCGTGGAGACGGGCCTGCAAAGTGTCGATGCATTGCGCTGGATCCAGACCGGCTTCGGGGCCGTAAGCGCCCTTGCCATTGCCTATGTGCTGGCGGAGCTGGTGCTGTCTCGCCGCCTCAACGGCAAGCTCAACCGGCTGGTGGCCGAAAAGCAGCGTCTTCTGCGTACCGACCAGCTGACGGGCATCAGCAACCGCTTCCATTTCGAAGAGGTGCTGGACGAGAAGATCCGCGCTGCCGATCTCGAATTCTCCGTGATCTATTTCGATCTCGACGGCTTCAAGAAGGTCAATGACGAGCACGGCCATGCGGCGGGCGATGCGCTGCTGCGCCATGTCGCGACCGCTCTCGGCGGGCAGATCGGCCGCAACGATATTGCCGCGCGCTTTGGCGGCGATGAATTTGCCGTTCTTCTCACGGGCACGCTTGCGCGGGCTGAAGCCTATGCCACGCGTGCGCTCACCCTCATTTGCGAACAGAATTACAGCGACCTGCCGAAACTCACCATTTCCGCCAGCGCCGGTATCTGCCATGCGGCCGAGCAGGAGGGCCCGCCCAATCCCGACGTACTGAAGCGCCGCGCCGATATAGCGCTCTACAGCGCCAAGGCCGCAGGCCGCAATTGCGTGCGCACCTTCGTGCCCGACATGAACGGTGAATATGAGCGCCGCCGCATCCTCGATGCGGATATTGAAAAGGCGATCTATAATGGAGAGATCCATGTGGCCTATCAGCCCGTGGTGCGCCTGTCCGATCGCAAGACCCATTATGTCGAGGCGCTGGTGCGCTGGAACCATCCCGCACTCGGGGCGATCGACGCCATGGAGATCGTCGAAAGCGCGGTGCGGCGCCAGACGATCCAGTCCCTGACCCTTGTTGTGGTGCGCCAGGCATTGGCGACCTACAGCCGCCTGCGCCAGGTCGGTCGCGCCGTGCCCATGTGCGTCAATGTCACGCCCGGCCTTCTCGCCATGCCCACCTTCGGCCCGGCCGTGGCAGCCCTTCTCTATGAATATGAAATGCCGCTCGGCGCGCTCTATCTGGAAATCACCGAAGACGGCGAACTGCACGATACGGAGGTCATCGAGGACAATCTGCGTATTCTCCGGCTCGCCGGGGCGCTGATGGCGGTGGATGATTTCGGCCGGGCCTTCTCCAATGTCTCGCGGCTGACCTCCCTCGATTTCCGCATGCTGAAGCTGGACCGGGTTCTGACCGCACCGGTCGCCCATTCGGACCGGGCACGCCAGATCATCGAAAGCACGGATCGCATGGCGATTGCGCTGGGCGCCGAGACCGTCTGCGAGGGTGTAGAAACCGAGGAACAGGCAATCGCCCTGTCCGAAATCGGCATCGAATTTGGCCAGGGCTATCATCTGGGTGGCCCCATGCCTCCCGACCGGCTCCATGCCTTCCTGTCGGCAAGCGCGATGCCGGACGAAAAGAAGCACTGAAAGCCTCAAGACCCTGCAATGAAAAGGGCCGCACAAGGCGTGCGGCCCGGGGGTCGATGCTTGAATGTGTCAGCCTCAGGCGGCTTCGGCCAGGGGCTTGGTATAGCGGGCTTCCTCAAGGCTCTTGCGCAGGAAGGCCGTGTTCACGTTCGGATCGTCGGAAGGATCCTGGAAGGCGATGTGGTTGATCTCCACCCCGGCTTCCTTGTCCTTCAGCAACAGCCGGGCATAGACCGTGAGGCCCTTCGGCTTGATTTCGAGATCGAGAGTCACCTCGGGAGCGCCGTTCCACTCGAGCACATAATCGCCGCCGGCGCCGAAATTGATCGTGCCGGGATGGAAGAACATCTCGGACGCCGAGGCGACCAGATCCGCTAGGCTGCCATGGCACTCGAAGCGCAGCATGGAAATCAGATCGGCGGCGTCCACCAGGCGCAACTCGGTCGCGACGGGGCTAATGGCTTCGGCAATGATTTGCTCACGGGCGGCGGAAAATGCGCAGGTCTTCATGTGAATCAGTGGATCCGTCTCGTCTGTGGCGATGCGGCGTAGATACGATGGATCAGTTCCGCAACGGCCTTGTAAAAAACCGATGGGATGACGCTATCTACCGAGACTTGCGCAAACATGGAGCGGGCAAGGGGCGGATCTTCGAATACGGGAATTCCGTTCTGCTCCGCGATCTCGCGGATCTTGAGCGCGATGAGGTCCTGCCCCTTGGCAATCACCACCGGAGCGTCGTCTTCCTCGCGCACATAGCGCAGCGCGACGGCAAAATGGGTCGGATTGGCAATCACAAGCGTGGCGCGCGGCACATTGGCGATCATCCGGCGGCGCGCGCGGTCGCGGGCAATCGAGCGCTGGCGGGACTTGACGATCGGGTCGCCCTGGCTCTGCTTGAACTCTTCCTTCACTTCCTGCTTCGTCATGCGCAATTCGCTGAACCAGTGGTAGCGCGTCCAGAAGAAGTCCGCCGCCGCCACCACCGCCGTCGACAGCAGGATGACGATCATGACATGCTTCATCGCCCCGGACATCTTCACGAAAATGACCTGCGGATCGGAGAACATCGCGTCGATCCAGCCGTAAAACTCGCTCTTCAGCGCGAAGAACATGATGATCGACACGATGACGATCTTGAAGAGCGCCTTGCCGAATTCCACGAGGCCCTGCACGCCGAAGATGCGCGAAAGGCCCCTCGCAGGCGAGATTCGGGAAAATTGCGGCCTGATTCGTTCGAGCACTGGGGTCGGCATATTCTGCAGCACCGACGAGCCGATGCCGAAAACCATCAGCAGAATGAGGATGGGGGCAAGAATGCCCGATGCAGCCCAGCCAAGATTGGTGAAGATGGACAAGGCGTCGATGCTTGATTCGAGCTGCCACTGATCGGGTTTTTCGAAGAAGTCGCGCAGTGATTCGGTCGTGGAGGCAAAGCGACTGGGCAGGAAAAATACCATATAGACATAGATGGCGAGCGCGGAAGCAAACATGGTGACTTCACGCGAGAAGGGAACATTGCCTTTCTCTGCCGCGTCCCGCAGTTTTTTCTCTGTCGGGTCTTCTGTTTTGCTTTCCTTGTCCTGTTCGTCAGACATCCGCTTCAGGCCTCAACAGCGTGGGGCGGAACGAAAAGTCGGCCCCTTTGCAGGAAGTCTAAAGGAAAGCGGCAGCCAGGGGAACGGCGCTGGCTGTGGAAAGCGAGAGCCTTGTGCCGCTAAACGCAAAAGCACCGGCAGAGGCGGAGCGCCTTCCGGGCAAAAACGGGGTGGAGGAGAGGCCCTGATGCCCGCAAGCGGGCTCGATTTCTTCGGGGCCAGGATGCTGGGCGCGCATTGCCTCCGCCAGCTTTGCCGCCAGCGGGGGAAGCGATCGGTCGTCAGGCGGCTTCCTGCGACTTTTCCGCTTCCTTTTCCTTGAGTTCGATCTGGCCTGCATTGGCAAGCCGGATCGCTTCCTGGGCGACCGCGCGGCGTGCGATCGCAATCTCGCGCGGGTTGATGCCCTGGGTGCCGGAGGCGAGGTCCGATTCGATCATGCGGCGTGCACGCGGGCTGATGGCCGAGAGAACCGCTTCGCGGATCTCGTTCGGCGCGCCGCGGAGGGCCATGGTGACGATGTCGCCGGCAATGTCGTTGAACAGCATGACGCGGCTGCGCTGCGGCATGTAGAGCAGGTCGTCGAAGAGGAAGATCTTCGGGCGAACCTTGTTGACGGCTTCCTTGCTGATCGATTCGAGCGAGTTGAGGAGGGTATCCACCTGCGGCTTGTCGAGTTCGTTCATCAGTTCGGCGACCTTGTTGGTGCCGATGGAGTTCTTTTCCGCCTCGATCTCGCCGATGAGTTCCATCACGCGGTTTTCGATGATCTGGGCGGCCTTCGGGCTCACTTCCTTCATGTTGACGGTGCGGTTCATGATGTCAGCACGGCGGCTGTCGGGCAGCTGCAGCAGCACCTTGGCACCGAAGGAGGAGGGAAGCATGGAGAGAATATAGGCAATGGTCTGCGGGTGTTCGCGCAGGAGGAACTTGCCGACGAAGGCCGGATCGGCCTCCTGCATGCGGTCCCAGATGGAAGATTCGTAAGCCTGGAAGGCGGCGCGGCGGCCAAGCAGGCCATCCACTTCTTCCGGCGTCAACCCTTCCTCGAGGATGCTTTCGATGGCCTTTGCATTGTCCATCAGGCCGGCACCCTCGGTGAAGAGGTCTTCGAACTCGGCCACCAGCTGGGCCAGTTCGTCCGGGGGAACGGTACGGAGGGTCTGGGCGGAGGCAATGATTACCTGCAGCTCGGCCTGCGTGAAATATTTCAGGAGCCGGCCAGCGACGGTCTTGCCCATGGCCAGGAGAACCGCAGCGGCCTTGTCGGCCTGTGAGAGCGGTTTGTCTGGCAGGTTTCCGCCGAAATCGTCAAAGTCCATCATGGTCTTTCACCCTCGCTGTCCCATACATCGGGATCAGACTTTCCTTGTACTCATAACCTCGATCAGCCGGACGCCAAATCGCGTATCGTCATTCTCCAGAACCGTGATTTCGCCACGGGCGATCCGCCGCCCGTTGACCATGATGTCGACGGGTTCACCGATCTTCTTGTCGAGGGCGATGGTGGCGCCCTCGTTGAGATTCATAAGCCCCGAAACCTGCATGCGGCTTGTGCCCAGCACGATCTGCACATCGATCGGGATGTCCATGATCAGGTCGAGGTTGGAATTCAGGGCGCTGCCGGGCGCCTGGCGCCGGGAGCCCTCGTTCATGCCGCTGGCCTGGGGCGAGGGTGCCGAACCGAAGTCCTGCCCGCCAAAGGCCGACAGATCGGTGCCGCCACCCGCCGCGGCGCCGAAATCGCCACCGAAGCTGTCGAGATCCGGCAGGGAACCATCCGCGTCGTTCTTCAGAACGCCGCGCAGATCGTCGATGGCATTTTCGAGGTCGGCATCGCTGCCGATCGAATCCATCGAGAAATCGGAATCCAGTGGGTTCTTTTGAGTAGCCATGAATATACTATTCCATTTGAAACTTGCGTCAAACTGCCTTCGCCGGCCGAACCGGCATCAGCTCATCAGATGACGGAGGATTTCGTCATCCGAACTGACATTGTCCTTCACCCGCACCATGTAATTGGCGCCGGATTTGCCGAATTCGCACACATACATCTCCTTGCCGTTGGCGCTGACATCCACATGGACGTCCTCGGCATCGAAGAAGGGAATGACATCGCCGGCAGCGAGCTTCGATATCGTGCGGAGCGTCAGCGTCTGGAGCTTGATTCGCGCTTCGAGCGTCACCTGCGAGCGGCGCACCTGTTCGCCGATCTGCTCGGCCCATTCCTTCTTGCCCTTGGCCTGCTGGCCCTTGGACTTCGGAAACACCACGGTGGTCTTCAGAAGCGCCTTCTGCGGCACGATCAGGCTGAACTCTGTGGTGACGGGACCCAGCGAAATGTTGAGGCGGATCACCGCGGCATACTGGTCGGGCTCGTCGGCGGCCGGCTTGGCCCGGTCCTCTGCATTCTGCGGCCGCTCGATCAGCGTTTCGAAGCCGCCCGGCGCATTGACACCGGATTTCAGCACGCTGCCGATCTTTTCGAAGACCATGATGGCCATGTCGAGCTCGATCTTGGAAAGCGGCCGCATGACGGGCTCTTCGATCGTGTCGCTGGTCGCGCCGAGCATGTGCTCCATCAGCGTGATCACGAAGCCGTTGCCGCAGGTCATCAGGAAGCCCGGGCACCAGTTGCGCAGCGAGGCATCTGCCACCACGCATTCATCGCTGACTTCGGCGACGAGATCGCTCATCAGGCCTGTTTCGCAGCCCACATAGCCGACATTGACGTCGAGATGGGTCTCGCTGTGGAAAACGTCGGGAAGAAAATCGGAATAGAGCTGGCCGAAATCGGCGCAGATCTTGTCGATGGTCCGCCGGTCGCCCAGCCCGCCGGTCAGGCGGGCGAGGAGGGCAGGATCCATGCGCGTCGCGGGGGATGCTGCAGTTGCTTCTGTCATAGTCGTCACGCTGCCTTGTTTTCACCGCCAGGATTCATCATTTCCTGTTCAACGGCGTCGATGGAAGGACGTTCGTAGGAAGAGATCGTCTTGCGGCCATATTCGAGCGCGACCTGCGGGACCGAGCCGTTCATGTAGGCGAGCAGGGTCTGCTTCACGACGATATAGAGCCGATGCTGCTTGGTACGCACACCCTTGATCTGCGCCACGATGGGGTTGCAGACCGAGTAGGAAAGAAGAATGCCGAGGAAGGTGCCCACCAGCGCCGAGCCGATGAGGTGACCGAGCACTTCCGGCGGATCGTTGATGTGTGCCATGGCCTTGATAACGCCGAGAACCGCCGCCACGATACCGATGGCCGGGAAGCTGTCGCCCATGGAGGTGATGGCATTATAGGGCTTCATCTTGTCGTAGAGCATGGTGTTCATCTCTTCGTCCATCAGCGCCTCGATCTCGTGGGAGCGGGCATTGCCGATGATGATGAGACGCACATAATCGCAGATGAAGGCGGTCAGGTCCTTGTTCTTCAGCACCGAGGGCGCCACCTGGAAGATCGAGGATTCGGCCGGATTGTCGATATGGGCTTCGATCTCGTTGCGCGACTTGGTGCGCAGGTCGCGCATCAGCGAATAGAGCACGCCGAGCACGTCGAGATAGTCCCGTTCCTTGGGCACCGACTGCTTGAAGGCTTCGCCAACGGCCTTGCCGGTATCCTTCACCACCTTCATGGGGTTGGCCATGATATAGCCACCCATGCCGGCGCCGGCGATGATCACGAATTCGAAGGGCTGCCAGAGCGCCCCGATATGGCCACCCATGGCCATGAAGCTGCCGATGATGCAGCCTGCTGTGATCACGAGTCCAATGATGATGTTCATGACTTGCCCATGCTCGGTGATTGAATGTCGTTGTCTGGATTAGGATTCGAGGCTTGCGTGAGGCTGTTTGTCATGAGCCTGAAGGGTTGTCCGGGCCGGGCTCGCAAGGGCCAGTTTCGCGCAAGCATTATTCCGCACATTCGGCGAAACAGGGCGATCATGCCCGGTTGCCATTATGGCGGTGCGTTATGAGGACCTCGTTAACGCATCGGGGAATTTCCGGTGCCGGAACGGCACAGGTTTCGCCCTGCCAGGCTGCCGGGCCCGCCGCCGATTTCTTGAATCCAGCGGAGTATGTGGCTGTGCAGTCCGGTCTTTATGTCTCGCTTTCCTCGCAGATCGCCCTCGAGCGGCGCCTCACGACCATCGCCGATAACATGGCAAACTCCAACACGGTGGGCTTCCGCTCCACCGATGTGAAGTTCGACCAGGTGATGAGCAACACCCAGAACGATCTGGGTGCCAAGGTCGCCTTCGTCTCCCAGGGCAACGACTATCTCTCGGAGCGCCAGGGGGAAATGGTGCAGACGGAGAACTCGCTCGATTTCGCCGTCCGCGGCGATGCCTGGTTTGCCATCAACACGCCGGTGGGCAAGGTGCTCACCCGCGATGGACGTTTCTCCCTGTCCGATACGGGCCAGCTCCTCTCCACCCGCGGCTATCCGGTGCTGGATGCGGGCGGTGCGCCCATCCAGGTGCCGCGCGACGGCGGGCCGATCAAGGTCGGCCGCGACGGGAATATCTACCAGGCCGGCAAGCTGGTGGGCTCGCTCGGCCTCTTCACCGCCGATCTCAGCCAGGGCTTCATCCGCTTCGAAAACTCCGGCGTCATCTCCACCCAGGCGCCGCGCCCGGTGGTCGACCAGCCGGATGTCGGCGTCATGCAGGGCTATGTCGAACAGTCGAACGTGAACGGCATCGGCGAGATGACCCAGCTCATCCAGGTCAACCGCGCCTTCGAGCAGATCACCGCCCTGATGCGCGACAGCGAGAGCTCGCTCTCGGAGGCCCTGAAGACGCTCGGCGGCAGCCGCTGATTTGGGAAGATCGCCAAGACCGGCAGGCGCTTCCCATGAGGGGAGGCGGGGCGCTCAGGCAGGAGCGCCGGAAGAATGAACTCTTTTGAACGACGTCCGGCGGATCGGGCCGATTGATGGCAACGCCCGGCAGGGAGCATGGAAATGACCGAGGCAGTGCTGAACGACCTTCCCGTCTCCCGCAAGCTCACCCAGCTTGCGGGCCTTGTCGACCGCTATGCGCGCCCCGCCCATGCGGTGACCCATGGCGGCCATGTGCAGACCATCGCCGCCGGCCACTACACGGTATCGGGCCTTTCCAAGCATGTCCGGCTGGGCGAATTCGTCGCCCATCGCAGCGCCTCGGGCATTCATCTCGGGGAAGTCATCCGTGTCGAGCCGGACGTGGTCTATGTCTGCCCAATCGAGCCCGGCGAGCCCATCGGCATTCATGACACGATCATCCGCAAGGGTGCCTTCCGCATTGCCCCTGACGACAGCTGGTGCGGCCGGACCATCAATGCGCTCGGCGAACCGATCGACGGCATGGGCCCGCTCACGCCGGGCCATGTCCGCCGGCCGATCTCCAACACCGCTCCGCCCTCCATGACGCGCCAGCGCGTCGAGACCGGCTTCAAGACCGGCGTCCGGGCCATCGATATCTTCTCCCCGCTCTGCTACGGCCAGCGCCTCGGCGTCTTCGCCGGCTCCGGCGTCGGCAAGTCCACCCTGCTGTCCATGCTGGCGCGCGCCGATGCCTTCGACAAGGTCGTGATCGCGCTGGTCGGCGAACGTGGCCGCGAAGTGCGTGAATTCATCGAGGATACGCTCGGCGTCCACATGGCGAAGTCGATCGCCGTGGTCGCGACCTCCGATGAAAGCCCGATGCTGCGCAAGATGGCGCCACTCTCGGCCGTCACCATCGCGGAACATTTTCGCGACCAGGGCGACAACGTGCTTCTCATCGTCGACAGCGTCACCCGTTTTGCCCATGCGATCCGCGAAGTGGCGGTGGCGGCCGGCGAGCCGCCGATTGCCCGCGGCTATCCGGCCTCGGTCTTCACCGAACTGCCGCGCCTTCTCGAGCGCGCCGGCCCCGGGGCCGAAGGGGCAGGAACGATCACCGCGATCATCTCCATCCTCGTCGATGGCGACAATCACAACGATCCGATCGCGGACTCCACCCGCGGCATTCTGGACGGGCACATCGTGCTCGAGCGCACGCTTGCGGAAGAGGGGCGCTATCCGCCCGTCAATCCGCTGGCCTCGATATCGCGTCTTGCCCGCAAGGCATGGACACCCGACCAGGAAAAGCTGGTGCGCCGGCTGAAATCGCTCATCCACCGCTTCGAGGAAACGCGGGACCTGCGCCTGATCGGCGGCTATCGCCCGGGCAGCGATCCCGATCTCGACATGGCCATCAAGCAGGTGCCGATCATCTACGAGGTGCTCAAGCAGTCGCCGGGCGACAAGCCGGCAAACGACGCTTTTGCCGATCTCGCCAATGGCCTGAAGAACGGCGCCGTGCGGTAGGCGCCCTGATCATGAAGGAAGACGGAACGTGACCGAAATGGACTACGAGGACGACGACAAGCCCGTCCAGCCGCTGGCGCGGAGAGGGGGCAAGTCGATCTGGGCGGATCGGCTGCTCATCTCCGCCGGCATCACCATGGCCGCGGCGGCGGCTTTCTTTCCCTGGTATGTCTTCTTCAACGAGGACAAGTTCGGCATTCGCGTGGCCGCGATCGACCGCAGCCGCGACCTGCCGCATACGGGCCCGCGCAATGTCTTCAGCGTGTCGCCCATGGCGATGGTCAACAAGAACAAGAACCCCAATCCCCAGGCCCCTTCGCTGGACCAGCTGACCACGGCAACGGTCTCGAGCCTCGGCAAGAACCGGAACACGCCGGAGCCTCCCATGGAGGAGCAGCCCTTTCCGGGCCAGACCGGCTTCCGCCTGATGCATGTCGCCAATGGCCGGGCCATGATCGAGGATCGCACGGGCATGTATCTCGTCCGCGTCGGCTCGATCCTGCCCGATCAGAGCCGTCTCGCCGCCATCGAACAGCGCGAAGGCAAGTGGGTGATCGTCACCTCTCGGGGCGATGTCTTCGATACGCAATAAGGGTTTAGACAAGCGGTTTTCCGTAAGTCCCACGCAAGATTAATTGCCTAGGTTCGGGACAGGACAAGACGGAGAACAGCATGACGCAGCCTATCCAACTTTTCAGCCTGGCGTCCCGGCAAGCCGAGTGGCTTTCGGTCCGCCAGGAGGTGGTGGCAGCCAATATCGCGAATGCCAGCACCCCGAAATATCGCGCTAAGGACGTAACCCCCTTCAACGCGGTCTTGGACAACAGCGGCAGCCTCCAGATGGCCCGGACCAATCCGGCCCACCTCTCCGGAAATCCTGAAGGCATCGGCGGAAACGTCGAGGTGCGAGAGGCCGAGCTGGTCAATGAAATCGGCGTGCAGGAATCCGGCAACACGGTCGGCCTGGCCGAGGAAATGACCAAGAGCGGCGAAATCAAGCGCCAGTACGAGCTCAACGCAGCGCTCGTCAAATCCTTCCATCGCATGATGTTGATGACGGTAAGGAAGTAACGGATCATGGACCCCTTGGCAGCATCCCTCAAAATCGCCGGAACGGGCATGGAAGCCCAGGCGACCCGCCTGCGCATCGTTTCGGAAAACATTGCAAACGCCCGTTCCACGGGCGACACCCCGGGCGCCGATCCCTATCGGCGCAAGACGATCACCTTCGGTTCGGAACTGGACAAGGCCTCCGGCGCCTCGGTCGTCACCGTCGAAAAGCTCGGCAGCGACCGCTCGAAGTTCATCGAGGAATATGATCCGGGCAATCCGGCCGCCGATGCAAAGGGCATGGTGAAGATGCCCAATGTCAACATTCTCGTGGAAATGGCAGACATGCGGGAAGCAAACCGCAATTACGAAGCCAATCTCCAGACCGTAAAGCAGTCGCGCGATCTGATCTCGGCGACCCTCGACCTCCTGAAGGCATCGCAATGATCGACGCACTGAACGCAATCAGCAGCATCAGCGGCCTCGGCGCCGTTGGCAAGACGCTCCTCGAAACCCGCCACACGGACGGTGCCACCCCGGCACTCGCCACCGGCCAGACCTTCGGCGAAGTGCTGACCAGCATGGCCTCCGAAGCCATGAACAACATCAAGCAGGGCGAAGCCATGTCCTTCGCCGGCATTCAGGGCAAGGCCTCCACCCGTGAAGTGGTGGATGCCGTCATGCAGGCGGAACAGTCCCTGCAGACCGCCATCACGCTGCGCGACAAGGTGGTCTCCGCCTTCCTCGACGTCACCAAAATGCAGATCTAGCGAAATTCGAGGCCCCAAAGCATGAGAGCGCTTTCCATCGCCGCAACCGGCATGAATGCCCAGCAGACCAATCTGGAAGTGATCGCGAACAACATCGCGAACATCAACACGACCGGCTTCAAGCGTGCCCGCGCCGAGTTTACCGACCTGCTCTACCAGGCCGACCGGCTCCAGGGCGTTCCAAACCGCGCCAATCAGGCCGTCGTGCCGGAAGGTGCCAATATCGGCCTCGGCGTGCAGACCGCCGCCGTGCGCAACATCCACAAGCAGGGCGAACTGCAGGAAACCGGCAACCAGTATGACGTCGCCATCATCGGCCGCGGCTGGTTCCAGGTGCAGACGCCCGACGGCACCACCATGTACAGCCGCGCCGGCGCCTTCAACACCAATGCGCAGGGCCAGCTGGTGACCATCGAGGGCTATGCCGTCGTGCCGAACATCACCGTTCCGCAGGATGCGAGCGAAGTGAAGATCAACGCCACCGGCCAGGTCTTCGCCCGCATCGGCAATTCCTCGGATTTCACCGAGCTCGGCCAGCTCACCATGGCGAACTTCGTCAACGAGGCCGGCCTGCAGCCGATGGGGGACAACCTCTTCCAGCAGACGGCGGCGTCCGGTGAGGCAATCGTGGCGCCCCCGGGTGACCCGGGTTTCGGCACGCTCAAGCAGGCCTATCTGGAGAGTTCCAACGTCGACGCGGTGAAGGAAATCTCCGAGATGATCTCCGCCCAGCGCGCCTACGAAATGAACTCCAAGGTCATCCAGACCGCGGATGAAATGGCTGCCGTTGTCAGCAAGAACCTGAAGTAAGGAAAGAAAGGCAGGGCGAACATGACGTTTTCCCAGACAGCAATCAAACGCGCAGGCGCCGTCCTGCTCGCAGCGAAAGCCCTGTTCGGCCCTGCCATGGCGCTCGCCGCCGGCTCGCTCGGCACCGCCGTGGTGCCATCCGCCATCATCTATCCCGGGCAGGAAATCTCCGGCGACCGCATTCAGGTCGTAGAGGTCACCAATCCGAACCTCTCGGGGGATTACGCGCGAACCAGCAACGAAGTCATCGGCATGATCGCGAAGTCGACCCTGCTGCCCGGCCGGACGATCCCGGTCTCCGCGCTCAGGGTGCCCTTCGCCATGACCAGGGGGTCGACCGTGCGGCTCACCTTCACCCTTGGCAGCATGACCATTTCCGCCGCGGGATCGCCGCTCACCGATGCCGCGGTGGGCGATGTCATCCGGGCCCGCAATCTTGATTCCGGCGTGATCGTCAGCGGCACGGTCATGGCCGATGGCACGATCCATGTGGTAGCGAAATGAAAAAACTGCGCTTTCTCCTCCACACCCTGCTGGCCGCGGCCCTCCTTGCCGTCGGCACTGCGCCATCTGCCGCTGCCGTCTCGCGCATCAAGGACATCGCCTCGCTGCAGGCTGGCCGCGACAACCAGCTGATCGGCTACGGCCTGATCGTCGGCCTGCAGGGCACGGGCGACAGCCTGCGTGCCTCGCCCTTCACCGAGCAGTCCATGCGCGCCATGCTGCAGAACCTCGGCATCTCCACGCAGGGTGGCCAGTCGGGCGCCAAGAACACGGCCGCCGTGATGGTCACCGCCACGCTGCCGCCCTTTGCCAGCCCTGGCAGCCGCATCGACGTCAATGTAAGCTCGCTCGGCGATGCCTCGTCGCTGCGCGGCGGCACGCTGATCATGACCTCGCTGTCCGGCGCCGACGGGCAGATCTATGCGGTCGCGCAGGGCAGCGTCGTCGTCTCCGGCTTCACCGCGCAGGGGCAGGCCTCCAGCGTCACTGAAGGGGTCACCACCTCCGGCCGCGTGCCGAACGGCGCGATCATCGAGCGCCAGCTTCCCTCCCGCTTCAAGGACGGCATCGATCTCGTCCTGCAGCTGCGCAATCCCGATTTCACCACTGCCGTTGGCCTTGCCAATACGGTGAACCGCTATGCGACGAAGAAATACGGGGCGCCCATTGCCGAGGCGCGCGACAGCCAGGAAATCGCCGTCCAGAAGCCGAAGACCGCCGATCTCGCCGGCCTCATGGCGGAAATCGAAAATCTCGAGGTCGAGACCGACACGCCGGCCAAGGTCGTGGTGAACGAGAGGACGGGCACCATCGTCATCGGCGCCGATGTCCGGGTTTCCAAGGTCGCCGTCTCCTATGGCACGCTGACCGTCCAGATCACCGAGACGCCCCAGGTCATCCAGCCCGAACCCTTCTCCAAGGGCCAGACGGCGCTCCAGCCCCAGACGGACATCACCGCCCAGAAAACCGGCGGCAAGGTGGCCGAGCTCGAAGGGCCGGATCTGAAGACGCTCGTCGCCGGCCTCAACAATATCGGCGTGAAGCCCGACGGCATCATCGCCATCCTCCAGGGCATCAAGTCCGCGGGGGCCCTCCAAGCGGAGCTCGTTCTGCAATGATTGACAGATTGATCCATTCCCGTTCGCTCGCCGCCGGCACGGCTGCCGCAGCCCTTCTGGTGATCGGCCTTCTCTACCCCGTGCGGGCGGAAGAGGCCCAGGCCGAGCCGGCTTCCGCGGCCGAAGCGCCCGTGGAAGCCGCTGCAAAACCGCCGGCCGATGGCGCGGGGGCGCAGGCCTATCCCAAGCCGCGCCAGGTGGGTGACATGACCTCCGAGGAGGAGATCCAGAAGTTCTGCACCAACATCGCCGATGCCGCCAAGGACCGGCGCTACCTGTTGCAGAAGCAGGAACTGGAGAAGCTGCAGACCGACATCAATGCCCGCATCACCATTCTCGAGAAGCGCAAGGCGGAATACGAGGACTGGCTGAAGCGCCGCAATGATTTCCTCGCCCAGACGGAGGCGAACCTTGTCAGCGTCTACAAGACGATGAAGGCCGATGCGGCCGCCCCCCAGCTTCAGGAACTGAAGCCCGAGATCGCCGCATCGATCATCATGAAACTTCCGGCCCGGCAATCGGGCCTGATCCTCAGTGAAATGGATCCGCGCAAGGCCGCCATGGTCGCGGCCGTGATGACCAGCGCTGCCGATCCCAATACCTCCAAGGACCCGTCATGAAGAAGTGTGTAACCGCGATCCTGACCGCCGCCCTGCTGGCCGGATGCCAGAGCCAGGCGGCCCGGGAAATTGGACGGGCCCCGGAAATGAGCCCCATCGGCAGCGGCCTGCAATATGGCCGTACCCAGCAGATGGCACTTTACCCGAAGGAGCCGGCGCGCACCGCCGTCGGCTATTCGCTGTGGAACGACAGCCGCGCCGCGCTCTTCAAGGATGCGCGCGCGCTGAACGTCGGCGACATCCTGACCGTCAACATCCAGATCAACGACAAGGCCTCCTTCGACAACAAGACCGACCGCAGCCGCCAGAACAAAAGCGGCGGCAACTGGTCTCTCAAGACGGACCTTCTGGGTTGGGACCCTGCGACCAGCGGCGATGCGTCCTATGGATCCGACACATCCACCCAGGGCAAGGGCACCACGAGCCGGTCGGAGAAGCTGACCCTTCTCGTCGCCGCTGTCGTCACGGGCATTCTGGAAAACGGCAATCTCATCATTTCCGGCTCGCAGGAAGTGCGCGTCAACCACGAACTGCGCATCCTGAACGTCGCCGGTATCGTGCGGCCGCAGGATGTCGATGCCAACAACACCATTTCCTACGAGCGCATCGCCGAAGCCCGCATCTCCTATGGCGGCCGCGGCCGCCTGACGGAAGTGCAGCAGCCACCGGTCGGCCAGCAGGCGGTCGATCTCTACTCTCCGTTCTGACGGCAGGACACCATGGCGGAAGAAGCAGAAACCGAAGGCGGAGCGAAAAAGAAGGGCGGCGCCCTGCCGCTCATCGCTGCCCTCGCCGTGCTCACGCTGGTGGGCGGCGGCGGCGGCTGGGTGATCGGCGGCATGCTGTCGGACAAGCTCATGCCGCAGATCAAGGCCGCCCGCGAGGAGGCCGCCAAGAAGGCGGCCGCCGAAGGCGATAAGAAAAAGGAAGAGAAGAAGGACGGGGAGGGGCTGCCGCGCATCGCCACCGACGCCAACGGCATCGTGCAGCTGGAGCCCATCACCACCAATCTCGCCTATCCCTCGGAAAACTGGGTGAAACTGGATGTCGCCCTGATGTTCAACGGTCCGCCGGACGCAAAGATTGCCGAAGACATCCACCAGGACATCATGGCCTATCTCAGGACCGTTTCCCTGCAGCAGATCGAGGGGCCGCGCGGGTTCGAATATCTTCGGGATGACATTCAGGAGCGTGTTGACCTGCGCTCGGAAGGGCGCGTATCGAAGGTCATGTTCAGGACCTTTGTCGTCGAATGATTCGATTTTTCACGGTGCTCGCCACTCTGCTGATGGTTCCCACCGTCGCGGCTGCCCAGCAGCTTTCGACGAACATCCTGAATGTGCCCGTGGATGGCTCTGCCGCCGCCTGGATCATCCGTACCTTCGGCCTGCTCACCGTCCTCTCGATCGCCCCCGGCATCCTGATCATGGTGACGAGCTTTCCGCGCTTCATCATCGCCTTTTCGATCCTGCGTTCCGGCATGGGCCTCGCCTCCACGCCGTCGAACATGATCATTCTCAGCCTGTCGCTGTTCATGACCTTCTATGTCATGGCGCCGACGCTGGACAAGGCCTGGCAGGACGGCGCCCAGCCGCTGCTCGACAACAAGATCACCGAGCAGGAAGCGGTCATCCGCATTGCCGAGCCCTTCCGCACCTTCATGAGCGCCAATACCCGCGACAAGGACCTGAAGCTCTTCGTGGATATCGCCCGCGAGCGGAACCAGTCGGTCGGCACCGGCGACAAGATCGATTACCGCGTGCTCGTGCCCGCCTTCATGATTTCGGAAATCCGTCGCGGCTTTGAAATCGGATTCCTCATCATCCTTCCCTTCCTGGTCATCGATCTGATCGTCGCCACGATCACCATGGCGATGGGCATGATGATGCTGCCGCCCACCTCCATTTCTCTGCCCTTCAAGATCCTGTTCTTCGTCCTGATCGACGGCTGGAACCTGCTCGTCGGCAGCCTTGTGCGCTCATTTTCCTGAGGAAATCCGGGCTTTTTCCTTCCCGCGCGCCTTCGAAAATTAAAATCAAATCATCCCTGTTTCTTTACCCTTTGTTTACCATGGCATGCACCGTTCGAATGCTTCTGTCCAAATTAAGTTGTCTGAAATAATTTCCACGCATCATCATCATCACATGACGGGTTTGGTCTCCCCACGAGGAAAATGCGGAGCCGAGAGGCATGAAGCCATCTGTCATCACCGGTGAAGTATCAAGTCCGGTATGTCCCTCCCATAGTTCTGCGTAAAAAGGGACAATCACTATGTCTAGCATCATGACCAATTCTTCGGCGCTTGCGGCACTGTCTACCCTGCGTTCGATCGACCAGAGCCTGGAATCCACCCAGGGCGCGATCTCCTCGGGCTACCGCGTCAACACCGCCAAGGACAATGCGGCTTACTGGTCGATCGCCACGACCATGCGTTCGGACAACAAGGCGCTCTCCACCGTTCAGGACGCGCTTGGCCTGGCTTCGGCCAAGACCGACACGGCCTATTCCGGCCTCGACACGGCGATCAACATCGTTTCCGAAATCAAGGCCAAGCTGGTTGCCGCCCGTGAGCCGGGCGTGGACCGCGACAAGGTCAACAAGGAACTGACCGAACTGAAGAACCAGCTGGTTTCGGTTTCCCAGTCGGCTTCCTTCTCCGGTGAAAACTGGCTCTACAACGACTCCTCGACCGCTGTCGGCACGAAGGAAATGGTTGGCTCCTTCACCCGCAACAGCTCCGGCTCCGTTTCGGTCCAGACCGTTGACTTCGACGCCTCCAAGGCGGTTCTGGTCGACACCAAGGTCGGCAGCCGCGGCCTGCTCACCGTGGGCGTCACCGTCCAGCAGCCCTCGGGCACGACGACCTCCACCCAGACCTACTATCTGGTGAACGTCTCCTCGGCGACCGCTGCGACCGGCACGGAAGTGAAGATCTCCTCGGCCACCACCGACGACCAGGTCGAAGGCATGATCATGGCCGTGGACGCCACGCTGAAGAGCATGACCGACACCGCCGCCACGCTGGGCGCCGTCAACAAGCGCATCGACACGCAGAACAACTTCGTGAAGTCGCTCTCCGACGTGATCGACAAGGGCGTCTCGAAGCTGGTGGATGCCGACATGAACGAGGAATCGACCAAGCTGAAGGCGCTGCAGACGCAGCAGCAGCTGGGCATCCAGGCGCTGTCGATCGCCAACAGCAATTCCCAGAATATCCTCTCGCTGTTCCGTTAATCGGCAGCTTTCAGGATCTGAAACCCGAGGGGGCCGCGCCAAAAGCGCGGCCCTTTTCGCATGCGCGCCTTTTTCCGTTATAAATCAGTAGATTAAAAAATAAGAACAAAAAACATTAGAGATTTACGTGTCATTAACCACGTTTGTTTAGAAAGTAGTCATACGGCAACGGACGGGCCAAACAGCAAGCGCCACAGCATGATGCACCCCGTTGCCCACGGTATAGAGTCCGTAATGTCCCTGTTATTCATCATTTTAGCCAAAGGGGCACTTATCATGACGAGCATTTTGACCAACAACGCCGCCATCGCGGCGCTCGCTACTCTGCGCGGCATCAACTCCAACCTGGAAGACACCCAGAACCATGTCTCTTCCGGTCTGCGCATTGGTGAAGCGGCAGACAACGCCGCCTACTGGTCGATTGCGTCCACGATGAAGTCGGACAAGGGATCGCTGGATACCGTATCGGATGCACTGGGCCTCGCCACGGCCAAGGTCGATACGGCCTATAACGGCCTGAACCAGGTGAAAGACCTGCTGGCCGAAATCCGCAACAAGCTCACCCTCGCGCAGGAATCGGGCGTCGACCGCTCGAAGGTCTTCGATGAAATCACCCAGCTGAAGCAGCAGATCACCACGGTCGCCACCTCCTCCTCCTTCTCCGGGGAAAACTGGCTGAACAACACGGGCACCAACGCCATCGGCACGAAGGATATGGTCGGCTCCTTCACCCGTGACGGTTCGGGCAACGTCTCCCTGCAGATGATCTCCTTCGATGCCTCCGCATCCTGCCTTATCGACAAGAACACCGCCTCGCGTGGCATTCTCACCATGGCCAATACCGTCGGCACCAACAAATACCATCTTATCCTTGCAACCGGCGGCACCGCGCCGAACGGCTCCAATGAAATCACGCTCGCCAATGCCACATCCACCGCCATTATCGGTGAAATGATGCAGGCGGTCAGCACCATGTTCAACTCGGTGGTGAATGTGTCGGGCACGCTCGGTGCGTCCAAGGCGCGCATCGACAGCCAAGCGAACTTCGTCAAGACACTGTCGGAAACCATCGACAAAGGCGTGTCGAAGCTGGTCGATGCGGACATGAACGAGGAATCGACCCGGCTCAAGGCGCTGCAGACGCAGCAGCAGCTCGGCATCCAGTCCCTGTCCATCGCCAACAGCACGGCACAGAACCTCATGCAGCTCTTCCGGTCCTAAGGCTGGTTCCAAAGGTAGTGCGTTACAGCCAAGACTGAAGAAACGGGGGCGGCAAAACCGCCCCCGAACTTTTTTAAAAAAGAAAATTAGAAAGCAAGAAACTGTTAAGATCCGAATGTTAGAAAATAATCACACAACGATGATTGGTGCCTACGGGGAAAACAAGCATCAACAGGCATGAAGCCGCCTTTCGTTGCCGGTATCAAATCCGGATGTCCCTTCCAATGTTTCGCGTATAGCCAAGGGGCAATCATCATGACCAGCATTATGACCAATTCTTCCGCACTGTCTGCACTCGCGACCCTGCGCACGATCGATACGAACATGGGCAACACCCAGAACCGTATCTCCACGGGTCTTCGCGTCGGCTCCGCTGCGGACAACGCGGCCTATTGGGCCATCGCCACCACCATGAAATCCGATGCCGCAGCACTCTCCACCGTCAACGACGCGCTGGGTCTCGGCCTGGCCAAGGTGGAAGCGGCCTATACCGGTCTCGATACCGTCAAGGACATTCTCACCCAGATCAAGAGCAAGCTGGTGACCGCCAACGAACCCGGCGCCGACCGCACCAAGATCAATGCGGAAATCACCCAGCTCAAGGAGCAGATCAAGACCACGGCGGCCTCCGCCGCCTTCTCCGGCGAAAACTGGCTTTACAACAACTCGACCACCGCCATGGCGACCTCGAAGGACATCGTCGGCTCCTTTACCCGCGACGCGTCCGGCAATGTAGCGATCCAGACGATTTCTTTTGCAACGGCTCAGTCGAATCTGATCGACGGTACCCAGGCGAACGGCATCCTGAGCCAGAAGCGCACCAACTCCGGCAACTTCTGGCTTGTCCAGTGCCCCGCCAACTCGAACGCTACCGGCAACGAAATCAAGGTGGATGCGAGCACCGCCGCAACCGACCTCGCCAACATGCAGACCTCGCTGGAAGCCATGCTCTCGGACGTGATCAAGGGTGCTTCGACGCTGGGTGCGATCAAGTCGCGCATCGAAAACCAGACGAACTTCTTGAAGGGTCTCAACGAAACCTTCCAGAAGGGTATCGGCAATCTGGTGGATGCCGACATGAACGAGGAATCGACCAAGCTGAAGGCGCTGCAAACGCAGCAGCAGCTGGGCATCCAGGCGCTCTCGATCGCCAACAGCAGCGCCCAGAACATCATGCAGCTCTTCCGCTAAGCGAAGCCGCTTTTTTTTGGATTTCGAAGGCCGCCGGGGCAACCCGGCGGCCTTCGTCGTTCTGTTTCCCCTTTCCGAGCGGGACAGCGCGCCTCTTCGCCCCGCCGCCGCCTTGCGCCAGGCTTGCCTTTGGTTAAAGAACAGTTAAATTATATCTTGAAGGATAAGTAAAACACGATAAAAGATTGGTCATGAAGCGGCAGCCGGACGACTGGATACCAGACCCGGCCGACATGATGTCATGAGCCGCCCCCGGTCCCTCCCGGAATGTCCCTATTTTACGAAAGCATAAGCCGAACAGGGGCGTATTTTCATGACCAGCATATTGACCAATGTGGCGGCACTCGGTGCATTGCAGACGCTCCGCACCATCGACCAGAACATGGAAGCCACCCAGGACCAGATTTCCTCGGGTTACCGCGTAAAGGATGCCTCGGAAAATGCGGCCTATTGGTCCATTTCATCCTCGATGAAATCCGACCAGAGTTCCATGGGCACCATCGTGGACGCGCTTGGCCTTGCCGCCGCCAAGACGGACACGACCTATGCCGGCCTCAACCAGACCATCGACCTTCTGAAGAAGATCAAGGACAAGATGGTGACGGCCAGCGAACCGGGCGTGGACCGCGACAAGGTGGGCAATGAAATCGACCAGCTGAAGAAGCAGCTGGTCTCTGTCGGCATGTCCGCCTCCTTCTCCGGTGAGAACTGGCTCTACAACTCGACCACCGGCACGTTCCCGACGAAGAAGATGGTCGGAGCGCTCACCCGCAATGCCTCCGGCCAGATCGGCATCGAAACCATCGATTTCAACGCCGCCAATTCCATTCTTCTCGACAAGGGCGATGCCCGCCGCGGCCTCCTGACCAACCGCAACACGATTGACGACACCGGGGATATCTTCAACTACTTCCTCGTGAACATCACCTCCCAGACGACAGCCAACCAGGGGGTAACGGCAGGCACGACCAACAACACCACCACCTATTCGGCGGCGGAAATCGTCGTCAGCAGCGCGGTGACCGACAAGCAGCTGTCCGCCATGCTGAAATCTGTCGACAATATCCTGAAGACGGTCACCAACGTGACCGCCGAACTCGGCGCCATCAAGGCCCGCGTCGATTCGCAGACCAACTTCGTGAAGGATCTCGTCTCGGTGATCGAGAAGGGGGTCGGCCAGCTGGTCGATGCCGACATGAACGAGGCCTCGACGAGGCTGAAGGCGCTCCAGACCCAGCAGCAGCTCGGTATCCAGTCGCTCTCGATCGCCAACACCAATGCATCGAACATCATGCAGCTCTTCCGCAACGGCTAAACGCCGCCCCACCGCGCCAAGAGAATAGGCCGCCTCCACCGGGGCGGCCTTTGCGTTTCCTGCGCCGCTTCGGCTGTGTCATCGTCATGATCGGGCTCGTCCCGAGCATCTGCCAAGCTATTGATCCTGTTCGACCTCGCAGAACCTCGGGACAAGCCCGAGGATGACGGAGTGTGGGATAAACGGGCGGCCTTCGGCGCGTGTGGCTCCATCCGCGAGCCTTGCCCAGAGCTTGCCTATGGTTAGTGGAACGTTAATTTATATCTTGATGGATAAGTAAACTTAGATACAAAGACAGGGAGCGGCAGCCGGAAGACGCACTATCCCCGGCGGACATGACGTTATATCGCCGCGCCCCGGTTCATCCGGAATGTCCCTTTTTCCAAAAAAAGAATGAGCCGAACAGGGGCGTATTTTCATGACCAGCATATTGACCAATGTAGCGGCGCTCGGCGCGCTGCAGACGCTTCGCACCATCGACCTGAACATGGAAAAGACCCAGGACCAGATTTCCTCGGGCTATCGGGTCAAGGATGCCTCCGACAATGCAGCCTATTGGTCGATTGCGACGGGGATGAAGTCCGACCAGTCCTCCATGGGCACCGTGGTGGATGCGCTTGGCCTTGCCGCCGCCAAGACCGACACGGCCTATGCGGGTCTCAACCAGACCATCGACCTTCTGAAGAAGATCAAGGACAAGATGATCACCGCGAGCGAGCCCGGCGTCGACCGCGACAAGGTTGGCACCGAGATCGACCAGTTGAAGCAGCAGCTGATTTCCGTGAGCAAGTCGGCCGCTTTCTCCGGCGAAAACTGGATCTACAACACGGCGAGCGCCGCCATGCCGACCAAGAAGATGGTGGGCGCGCTCACCCGTTCTTCGTCGGGCCAGATCGGCATCCAGACCATCGATTTCAATGCCGCCAATTCCGTACTCGTCGATCAGGATACGGCGGAACGGGGAATCCTCACCAAACGCTATGAATTCAACCCCACCGCGACCAGCACGGCCAGCTATTATCTGGTAGACGCCGGCTCCACCCACGCGGCAGGCAACGGCATCACCTTCAACAACAACACCTACACCGCGCCTGCGGAAATCACCGTCAATTCCACCGTCACCGACACGAAGCTCGCCCAGATGCTGACCACCGTGGACGGCATCCTGAAAAGCGTCGTGAACATCACGGCGGAGCTCGGCGCGATCAAGTCGCGCGTCGATTCGCAGACCAACTTCGTCAAGGACCTCGTCTCGGTGATCGAGAAGGGGGTCGGCCAGCTGGTCGATGCCGACATGAACGAGGCCTCGACGAGGCTGAAGGCGCTCCAGACCCAGCAGCAGCTCGGTATCCAGTCGCTCTCGATCGCCAACACCAATGCATCGAACATCATGCAGCTCTTCCGCAACGGCTGATGCCGTCATGCTCCGCAGAGCAGAAAAGGCCGCCTCCACCGGGGCGGCCTTGCGTTTCCTGCGTCGCTTCGGCTGTTTCGTCGTCATGCTCGGGCTTGTCCCGAGCATCTGCCAAGCTGTTGATCCTTTTCAACGTAGCAGATCCTCGGGACAAGCCCGAGGATGACGCGGAGTGAGGAGTCCCCCCGTGATGACGCGGGCACTGCCGCCACCGGGGCGGCCATTGTGGCTCCTGGCTCCCGTCGCGAGCCTTGCCCGAGGCTTATGTATGGTTAATGCATCGTTAATTTAATACTTGTTTGATAAGAGAAATAAGATAAAAGGAAAAGCATGAGGCGGCAGCCGGGGATGGAAGATGCCCGGCGGACATGAGGTCGCAAGCCGCGCCCCGGTTCATCCGGAATGTCCCTTTTTCCAAAAAAAGAATGAGCCGAACAGGGGCGTATTTTCATGACCAGCATATTGACCAATGTAGCGGCGCTCGGCGCGCTGCAGACGCTTCGCACCATCGACCTGAACATGGAAAAGACCCAGGACCAGATTTCCTCGGGCTATCGGGTCAAGGATGCCTCCGACAATGCAGCCTATTGGTCGATTGCGACGGGGATGAAGTCCGACCAGTCCTCCATGGGCACCGTGGTGGATGCGCTTGGCCTTGCCGCCGCCAAGACCGACACGACCTATGCCGGCCTCAACCAGACCATCGACCTTCTGAAGAAGATCAAGGACAAGCTGGTGACCGCGAGCGAGCCCGGCGTCGACCGCGCCAAGGTGGGCAATGAAATCGAGCAGCTGAAGAAACAGCTGGTTTCCGTCAGCAAGTCGGCCGCTTTCTCCGGCGAAAACTGGATCTACAACACGGCGAGCACTGCCATGCCGACCAAGAAGATGGTGGGCGCGCTCACCCGTTCCTCGTCGGGCCAGATCGGCATCCAGACCATCGATTTCAACGCCGCCAATTCCGTGCTCATCGATCAGGATACGGCCGATCGGGGTCTGCTGACCCAATTCGTGCCCTTCAACCCCACCACGTCGACCACCGCGAACTGGTACCTGCTCAACGTCGGATCCACCAGTTCGGCCGGCAGCGGCACCACCTTCAGCAACAACAACAACACCGCCCCCACCGAGATCATCGTTGATGCCAGCGTGACGGATGTAAAGCTCGGCCAGATGCTGGCCGTGGTGGATACGATCCTGAAGAATGTCACCAACGTGACCGCCGAACTCGGCGCGATCAAGGCCCGTGTCGATTCGCAGACCAATTTCGTCAAGGACCTCGTCTCGGTGATCGAGAAGGGGGTCGGCCAGCTGGTCGATGCCGACATGAACGAGGCCTCGACGAGGCTGAAGGCGCTCCAGACCCAGCAGCAGCTCGGTATCCAGTCGCTCTCGATCGCCAACACCAATGCATCGAACATCATGCAGCTCTTCCGCAACGGCTGACGACGCATTTCAAAAACCCCGAATCTTGAAGGGCCGCTTCCCCGAAGCGGCCCTTAATTTTTTTTCACTTTTAGATCTGCCCCGGGGAACATCCGTAAAATACATATATAAAACAAATGCTTCGTCAGATTTGCGCCCGGCAAGAAATTAACGAACATGGTTAAAAAGACGTTGGAGGGCTTAGACCTTTGTTAACCATAATCATGTCATCTACCAATCATTCGAACGGTGAATTAATGAAAAAACCAAGCGAATTAATTGGCATGATGTCGCTCACCGTTGCCGGTACTTCAGTCCGGAATGTCCCTCGAAACTCCTATGCACCAAGGGGCAAATCCTATGACAAGCATTCTCACCAACACCGCCGCAATGGCCGCTCTCCAGACCCTGCGTTCCATCGATCAGCAGATGGAAAACACCCAGAATCGAGTTTCTTCCGGGTATCGCGTCCAGACGGCGGCTGACAATGCGGCTTACTGGTCCATCGCGACCACCATGCGTTCGGACAACAAGGCGCTCTCCGCCGTCGAAGACGCGCTCGGCCTCGGTGCCGCCAAGACCGATACGGCCTACACGGCCATGAATTCCTCCATCAACGTCGTGATGGAAATCAAGGCAAAGCTGGTCGCCGCACGTGAACCGGGCGTTGACAAGGACAAGATCAACAAGGAACTGACCGAGCTCAAGAACCAGCTGAACTCGATCGCCCAGTCCGCCTCCTTCTCCGGTGAAAACTGGATGTACAACGACTCGACGGCCGCTGTCGGCACCAAGGAAATGGTCGGCTCCTTCGTCCGCAATGCCAATGGTACCGTTTCGATCCAGACCCTGGAATTCGATGCCTCCAAGTCGATCCTGATCGACAGCAAGAACGCCAACCGCGGCCTGCTGACCGTCGGCGTCGTGGTCACGCAGCCCTCGGGCACCACCACCTCCACCGCCACCTACTACCTGTTCAATGCTTCTTCGAGCACCGCCGCTTCCGGTACCGAAGTCCGCATCACCTCGACCACGACCGACGATAACCTCGAAGGCATGATCATGGCCGTGGACACGATGCTGAAGAACATGACCGATGCCGCCGCAACGCTCGGTGCCGCCAACAGCCGCATCTCGCTGCAGAAGGACTTCGTCGTCAACCTCACCGACGTGATCGACAAGGGCGTCGGCCGCCTCGTCGATGCGGACATGAACGAAGAATCGACCCGCCTGAAGGCCCTCCAGACGCAGCAGCAGCTGGGCATCCAGGCGCTCTCCATCGCAAACGGCAACGCCCAGAACCTGCTCACGCTCTTCCGTTAATCGGCAGAGACCAGGCGCTGATCGCCATCTTCCGGGGCCCGCGTGGAAACACGCGGGCCCTTTTGCATGCGCGTGACGCCCGAAACGGCGGCAGGGTAGGGCGGGCGGCCCGCATCTCCGGGCCATCCGTCGTCCGCTCCGCTCCATTCGAAAGAAAGACGGCAATTTAAAACAATAATAAAAATTAACCATACTGTTTCAGTATTTTTTAACGTTAATAGTATTTACTGTAACTATCAAACGGCGGATTAATCCAGTAGAGAGTTCAGGGTTAGTTTGCATGACGCTGGCTGCCGTTGCCGGTAAGTAAATCCGGTATGTCCCTTCCATTTATCTAGTCCAAAAGGGGCAGTACCAATGACGAGTATCATGACCAATTCTGCAGCACTTGCAGCTCTTGCCACGCTGCGTTCGATCGACCAGAATCTGGAATCGACCCAGAACCACGTTTCTTCCGGTTATCGCGTAGAAACGGCAAAGGACAATGCTGCTTACTGGTCGATCGCAACGACCATGCGTTCGGACAACAAGGCGCTTTCGGGCGTTGAAGACGCACTCGGCCTCGCAGCAGCGAAGACCGATACGGCCTATTCCGGTCTCGACACCTCCATCAGCGTCGTATCGCAGATCAAGGCCAAGCTGGTTGCCGCCCGCGAACCGGGCGTGGACCGCGACAAGATCAACAAGGAACTGACCGAACTGAAGAACCAGCTGGTATCCATTGCCCAGTCGGCCTCCTTCTCGGGTGAAAACTGGCTGTACAACGACAGCACCGCAGCTCCGACCACCAAGGAAATGGTTGGCTCCTTCACCCGCGGTTCGAACGGCAGCGTATCGATCCAGACGATCGATTACGATACGTCCAAGTCGGTTCTGATCGACACCAAGGTCGGCAGCCGTGGTCTTCTGACCGTCGGCGTCGTGGTTCAGCAGCCCTCGGGCACGACGACCTCCACCCAGACCTACTATCTGGTGAACGTCTCCTCGGCGACCGCTGCGACCGGCACGGAAGTGAAGATCTCCTCGGCCACCACCGACGACCAGGTCGAAGGCATGATCATGGCCGTGGACGCCACGCTGAAGAGCATGACCGACACCGCCGCCACGCTGGGCGCCGTCAACAAGCGCATCGACACGCAGAACAACTTCGTGAAGTCGCTCTCCGACGTGATCGACAAGGGCGTCTCGAAGCTGGTGGATGCCGACATGAACGAGGAATCGACCAAGCTGAAGGCGCTGCAGACGCAGCAGCAGCTGGGCATCCAGGCGCTGTCGATCGCCAACAGCAACGCTCAGAACATCCTCTCGCTGTTCCGTTAAGACCAGCCGGATTACTGTCAGACAAGAGGAAAGGCCGCGCCAAAAGCGCGGCCTTTTCGCGTTTGGACTTTCCGCCACCCCCTTTCGCCGGGGAAGGCCAGATCTAGCCCTTTATTTTTTACGAATTTTTCAAACTGAATAATGATTTCTTAATTGCATTAACCTTTTGTTAACCATATAAATGATAACCATTCGTTAACAGAACGATGAGTTGGTCACCAGGGCAAAACGTGGCCACCTGCATGATGCTGATCATCGTTACCGGTATCTCCTGACACTCCGGTATGTCCCGACATCACTATGGGGCAATGACCATGACAAGCATCCTGACCAATACCGCCGCCATGGCGGCTCTCCAGACCCTGCGCACCATCGACACCAACATGGAAACGGTTCAGAACCGCATTTCCTCGGGTTATCGTGTGGGCAGCGCCTCCGACAATGCCGCCTACTGGTCCATCGCGACGACCATGCGCTCTGACAATGAAGCGCTGTCCACCGTCAAGGATGCCCTCGGTCTCGGCGCGGCAAAGACCGATACCTATTATGCCGGTCTCGACTCCTCCGTGAAGGTCGTCACCGAAATCAAGGCGAAGCTCGTGGCTGCACGCGAGCCTGGCGTTGACAAGGACAAGATCAACAAGGAAATCACCGAGCTGAAGAACCAGCTCACCTCGATCGCCCAGTCCGCCTCCTTCTCCGGTGAAAACTGGCTCTTCAACGCCTCCACCACGGCGCTCGGCACGAAGCAGATCGTTGCCTCCTTCACCCGTTCGGCAAGCGGCACGGTGTCGGTGACCACGCTCGCCTTTGACACGACCAAGTCGATCCTCATCGACACGTCCCAGGCGGCTCGCGGTCTGCTCACCAAGGGCAACACCATCACCCAGCCGAGCGGCACCACCACGGCCACCGCGACCTATTACCTCATCAATGCCAATGCCGCGACGGGCGTCACCGGCAGCGAGGTGAAGATCACCACCTCCACCAGCAACGACGATCTCGATGGCATGATCAGCGCCGTGGAAGTCGTGCTGCAGACGCTGACGGACTCCGCCGCCACGCTCGGCGCGATCAACAAGCGCATCGACATGCAGGATGAATTCGTTTCCACCCTGATGGACGTGATCGACAAGGGCGTGGGCCGCCTCGTCGATGCGGACATGAACGAGGAATCGACCCGGCTGAAGGCGCTCCAGACGCAGCAGCAGCTCGGCATCCAGTCGCTGTCCATCGCCAATACCAACGCGGCCAACATCATGCAGCTCTTCCGCCAGTAAGCGGAAGCCGCATTCGACCGCCAGTCCTGAATGACGCTGCCGCCGGCCTGACCGGGGCCGGCCGCGCAAGACCCTCGTTCCCCCGCTTCCCGCCAGAAGCCGGAGACCGGGATGTCAGCGGAGGGTGGGCACCGCCTGTGCCCCTCCGGCGATCAGTTTCCTTTCACCCGCGTGCCGCCGGTCATCGGCATCTGGTGGAACAGTTGGACCGCGCAAAGCCCTGGCGCGGTCCAACGCCATTTCATCCTCGCACAAGTTTGGCATCCTAGGGTCCGGCAAGCTGTCTGACAGGCGGCCTCGCCGCGGGAATGCACCAGTCCCGCCGAAACAGTTCAGTTTTCGCCGGATACCATGATGACCAGGGTTCTGAAAAAACGTCACGCCGGGGGCAATGCCAGCAATCCCGGCACGGAAATGACTTCCGCAGGCAAGGGAGCAGCGGCATGAACACGGCCCTTGCCCGTTACCTGAAGGATTTCGGCGAACCGGCGGCTCCCCAGCCCGCCCATGAGGCCCTGCCGGATTTCGGCAGCGCCTTCGAAGCACCGCTCGATGATTTTCCCTTCGCAGAAGAGCCGGGCGCCATAGGCCCCGATCTGGAGGCCGTGCGCCAGGAAGCCTATGCGGAAGGCTACGAGACCGCCTCTGTCGAGCTCTCCGCCCGCCATGCCGCCGAACTGGAAGAGCTTCGCGCCCACCACGCTGCCGAACTTGCCAGCCAGGCGCAAAAATTCCAGGAAGAGGCAGCCACGCTCATCGCCGAGACACTGCGCCACATGGCAGACCAGATGTCCCTGACGATCAGCGAGGAGCTGGCGCTCTGTCTCGCACCGGTGCTTCAGGAAGAAATTGCCCGCAAATCCGTAAAAGCCATGGCGTCCCTCGTGCGGGAGGCCATCGCCGAAGGGGAGGCCGGACAAATTATAGTTAAAGGACCATTGTCGCTTTTCAATATTTTGGCAACCGAAATGGGGGAAGATGCGGCCATGCTTCGTCATGTCGAAGCGGCTGATCTTGACCTGACGGTGGAACAGGGCGGGTCGGTGTTGGTCACCCGATTGTCGGCCTTTGCCGCTAGTTTGAAGAAAGTTCTGGAATGAGTGAAGGCGAAAACCATCACCACGGAAAAAACGAGATACTGATCATCAAACGGCATGGCGGCGGGCATGATGACGGACATCATGGCGGTGCCTGGAAGATCGCCTATGCGGACTTCATGACGGCAATGATGGCCTTCTTCCTCGTGATGTGGCTGGTCAATGCGGCCAACGAGGAAACCAAGGCCTCCGTGGCGAGCTATTTCAACCCGATCAAGCTGACCGACGAGACGCCGGCCCAAAAGGGCCTGAAGAAGCCGACCGAGCAGGCCGAGGGCGAGCAGAAAAAGGACAAGTCCCAGTCCAACCAGCAGGAGCCGAAGGAAGGTGCCGCCGCCGCCACCGGCGAGGATCAGTCCTCCTCCGCCGGCGACCAGAAGAATTACTCGGAAGCGGATTACTTCGAAAATCCCTATTCGGTCCTGGCCGAAATCGCGCAGGAAGTAGGCCAGCAGGCCAATGTCAGCGTGAAGGGCGAGGGCGGTGCCGCCAATTCCGGCCCCGCAACCGGCGCCAGCGGCGGCGAGGCCTATCGCGATCCCTTCGATCCGGATTTCTGGACCCAGCAGGTGGACGTGACCGGCAAGGACCAGTCCCTTTCGGAGGCTACCCAGGATACAGCCAAGGACCAGCCCAAGGAGCAGCAGCAGGCCGCCCTCGAAACACCCGCCAATCCCGACGTGAGCGAGCCGCCGATCCCGACGCCGCGGCCCTCCGACGTGACCGAGAACAAGAAATCCGTCGCCGACAAGACCCAGGACAAGACGGAAGACAAGAAAGAGGACAAGAAGGAAGACAAGACTGCCGATCCCGTCGAGGTCAAGAAGGCCGAGGATCTCAAGCAGAAGCTCGAGACGGCGCTTGCCGGCGTTCCCGGCAAGCTCGAGGAAGGGCTGGTCGTTACGCCGGCAGAAGGCGGTGTCCTCGTCTCCATTTCCGACCAGATGACCTCGCAGATGTTCAATGTCGGCTCCGCCGTGCCGAGCCGTGATCTCGTGCTCGCCATGGAGCGCATCGGCAAGGTGCTGGAACAGCAGTCCGGCGATATCTTCATTCGAGGTCATACGGATGCGCGCCAGTTCAAGGGCGGACGCAACGACAACTGGCAGCTTTCCACGGCCCGCGCCCAGAGCGCCTATTTCATGCTGGTGCGCGGCGGCCTGGATGAAAAGCGGGTGCAGCAGATTTCGGGCTATGCGGACCGGCGGCTCAAGGACGCCGCCAATCCGCTCGACCAGTCCAACCGGCGCATCGAGATCCTGATCAAGGCAGACAAGGGGTAAGCCATGATGGCTATCGGGACCAGAATCCTTTTCCTCACGGGCATGCTGATGGCATCCGTGGCACCGGCCCGTGCGGGCGAGGAAGAGGAATTGGCGCCCTACAAGATGCTGCGTTCCATGCAGTTCGTGCAGGATTCCGTCGTCCAGGGCGATCATTCCGCCGGCGAAATGCAGCGCTATCTGCTCGGTGCTATCGACAAGCGGCTCCGCAGCGTCGATTCCTCCGTCTTCGACGACCCCCGCAATGTGGATGCGACGCTGATCTATGCCATGAGCGGCGGCAATCCCGCGACGCTCGAATATCTCGTCGCCCGGGACGTGCAGGGCTATTTCGACAACCGCGTTGCCGAAGTCCTGCGCAAATATCTGAACGGCAAGGGCCAGATGGCCAGCAAGACGCTCGGCGAAATGGCCAAGGAATATGCCGACAAGCCGATCGGCCCCTATCTGGCGCTGATTGCCGGCAACACGCTGATGAATTCTAAGCCGGAAGAGGCCCTGAAGATGTATAACTGGGCGCGGCTGATCGCGCCCGGCACCATCGTCGAGGAATCGGCCCTGCGCCGTTCGCTGTCCATTGCCGTCAATGCCGGCCTGGTGCCGGAGGGGCTCAAATATTCGAGCCTCTATGCCCGCCGCTTCCTGCATTCTCCCTATGCCAGCCAGTTTGCCGATCTGTTTGTGGCGCTCGCGGTCGACAACTTCCATGTGATCGGCAATGACCGCATCCGCGACATCGCCGACAGCATGGAGCCGGACCGCCGGCAGGCGATCTATCTGCGCATTGCCCGCCAGGCGACCATTGCCGGCGAAACGGAACTCGCTCGCATGGCCGCCGACGAAGCTGCCAAGATCAAGAGCCCGGAAGCCAAGGGTCGCGATGTGCTTGCCGGTTTCTATGGCGGACTGGCAGGCGTGTCCTCCGAAGATATCCGCAAGGTGGCCGAGGGGCTGGACATGGTGCCCGACTCCGCGCTGTCGCCCCGCGACCTTAAATTGCGCGAAGCGGCCCGCGCTGTCGCCCAGGAGGTGTTGCGCGCGCCCGATGCGGCAAGCCTCACGCAAGAGTCGCCGAATATATCAGTATCTGGCAATAACAGCATTGATGAAAATGCGGCCGGCCATGATGCGCCGACCCCTGGCCAGGAAGATCCGCTCGCTGCGCCCACCCAGGCCGCCGATGCGGCGGCCCCCTCTGCCGATACCGCTCAAACCGCTTCGCCGGACCCGGCCATCGATCCCATCGTGACATCGGCTCGCAGCAAACTCGGCGAAATCGACAAATTGCTGGAAAAGGACAGTTCGCCCCCATGATGGACGCCAAGCTTGCCGCATCATCGCCCAGTCCCGATTTAAACATCCAGATCAAGCAGGGCGGCAAGGCTGAAAAGGCGACGTCCGGAGGTGAGCGCGGGGCCTTCCGCAGCGCGCTCGACGAACGTCTCGCATCGCGCGGCAATGCCGCACCGCGTCTCGATCTGCGGCCCACCGGGGACCAGGAAGAGGACACGCCGCAGGGCACGGCAGCCCAGCCGGATCGCGCCGCACGCACCGTTGCCCGCATTCCGGGCATTACCAAACCTCTGGGACTTGCCTCGTCCATCGCGCGCACGGCAACGCCCACCCTGCCGCTTCGCCCCGGGGACCACCCCGCAGTCGACGCGAAGTCGGCGAAGGACCCGAAAACCCGGACCGAACAGGCGAGCGGTAAGGTGCGCGAAACCACTGCCCATCACCGCAGCCGCGGCGAGGCCGAGGTCGCCGGGGTGAGCGATGGGGACGATGTGGAGGAAACCGGTCCGCTCGACACGTTCGAAAAGGCCCATGCGGTGCTCTTTGGCGGGGAAAAGGCCGCCGAAGATCCGGCCCTTGCCCCCGATGCCGACCGCACGGCCAAGGATGCGCTGGTTCTGCTGAAAGAAGCGGGGCCCGACAGGGCCGAGGGCCAGATGCAGGCCGCCGCCGCCACCGTGACCGCGACGACCGATTCGGCCGATGCGAGTGCACAAGGCGCGGAAGCCGATGGCCGGAGCGCCATATACCGGATTGCCCGTGCGGATGGTCGCGGTCAGATGTTCGAGATCGAAGGGCCGATCGTGCCAGAAGCCGGCGAAAAGAACGTACAGTCCAAGGCCGATTTCGGCGGCACGGTGCTGGTGGTCGACCAGCGGCGCTACCTGGCGCCGACCGCCACCAACCCGCTCTCCATCGCAAGCGCCATTGCCGGTGATCCCGAATGGACCCGCGCCCTGCAGCCGGAGCAGACGCTCGCCAACGCCGCGCTGCAGGCTGGCAATGGGCGGGTGGTGAACACGCTGAAGATCCAGCTCCATCCGATCGAACTCGGTCTCGTGACGGCGACCCTGAAACTCACGGGCGATGAACTGTCCGTCGAGCTGAAGGTGGACAACGGCCTTGCCCTGCGCAGCCTGAAGGATGATCAGGCCAAGATCATCGAGGCGCTGAAAGCCCATGGTTTTGCCGTAGATCAGGTGAATGTGTCGATCGGCGCTGACCGTCCCGATTCGCAGGCGTCCAATCAGCAGAATGGACAGGCCAATTTCGCGCAGCAACAGCAGCAGGCAAGGGACGGCGGCCAGAATGCACCCATGTCCCGCGAGCGGGGCAGGTCTTATCAGGAAAGGAACGGCGATGGCAAAGCTGCGGCGGACGAGCTTCGGGTGGAAACCGGCAGTGTTGGCGGCACTGGCGGCTCTCGCCCTGGGCACGTCTATCTCTGAAGCCCAGGCGTCCAACGGCGCCTGCGAACAGGAAATCCAGGCCGCGGCTGCCAAATACGGCATTCCAGAGGGCATTCTCTATTCGGTCGGTCTGACGGAAACCGGCCGGAAAGGGTCGTTGCATCCATTTGCGCTGAACGTCGAGGGCAAGGTCCTCTATCCGAGCAGCGAGAGGGAAGCCCTGTACGCTTTCCGTAAGGCGGAGGAAAGCGGGGCAAGGCTGATCGATCTGGGGTGCATGCAGATCAATCATTACTATCACGGCGAGCATTTTGCATCGGCGGCGCAAATGCTCGAACCTCGCCTAAACGTGGAATACGCCGCAAGGTTCCTTAAAAATTTGCACGACAAACACGAAACCTGGACCATGGCGGTCGCCCGGTATCATGCTGGACCCAATAATGACCCGGCCCAGAAGCAGTATGTGTGCCGCGTGATCGCGAATCTCGTCGCCACCGGTTACGGCAACTGGACAGCCAATGCGCGGCAATTTTGCCAGTAGACAACACCTGAAGTTGTAATCGAGGCTTGCGCGAAACATGCGCCACATTCTGGCCAGAATGTGGAGGCAGTTTTTGCGCAAGATAATTGTTACCCAACGGTTAATTTTCCACTGGAATTTAGTGGGTCATGGTTAACAAGCCCACTACATATAGCCCAAATCGGCACCCAAATCTTAATCAACTATTAATTCCAGCCATTAACTTCCATCAGTTGCTCAAGATTCGTCCGATTCGTACCTCTATGCATATCGAGGCACCACACTGATTCGGAGGCGGACGAATGATCGTAGTGGTTGATGAGCGTGAGCTCGTGAAAGACGGATACACTTCTTTATTTGGTCGGGAGGGAATTCCCTCCACGGGGTTTGATCCCCGTGAATTCGGCGAGTGGGTCAACACCGCTGCCGATGGCGATATTGCGGCGGTTGAGGCCTTCCTGATTGGACAGGGCGAACGCATGTTCGAACTGCCGCGGGCCATCCGCGACCGGTCGATGGCACCCGTCATCGCGGTTTCGGACCAGCATTCGCTGGAAACCACGCTGGCCCTCTTCGACAGCGGCGTCGATGATGTGGTCCGCAAGCCGGTACATCCCCGGGAAATCATGGCCCGTGCGGCGGCCATCCGGCGGCGCCTGAAGGCGATCAGCAACTTCACCGACATTGGTCCCATCCGTGTCTTCTCCGACGGTCGCGATCCCGAGATCAACGGCGACGTCTTCCCGCTGCCGCGCCGCGAGCGCCGCATCCTGGAATATTTGGTCGCAAACCGCGGTCGTCGCGTGTCGAAGACCCAGATCTTCAATGCCATCTACGGCATCTTCGACGACGAGGTCGAAGAGAACGTGGTCGAAAGCCACATCAGCAAGCTGCGCAAGAAGCTGCGCAAGAAGCTCGGTTTCGACCCGGTCGATTCCAAGCGCTTCCTGGGCTACTGCATCGACTGGAGCTGATCGCTCCCCAAGAATTCCGAAAGACCGGAAACGCCGCGCCGAAAGCGCGGCGTTTTTCGTTTTGCCCGCCGCGCTGAGGCCGGCAACCTGTGATCGTCACCGAAAATAGGTGTCGGGACCCTACAGTTTCGCGCAAGCTCATAAATATAGATCTCTAAATTATAAAAAAAGGAGATTATAAATGAGCCTTACTGGAACCATGAATACTGCGGTGAGCGGCATGAATGCGCAATCCAGCCGCCTGAGCAGCATCAGCGACAATATCGCCAATTCCGATACGATCGGCTACAAGCGTTCCAAGGTCAGCTTTTCCTCCTTCCTGCTGCCCAGCACCGGCGGTTCCTATGAATCGGGCAGTGTCGAATCGATCTTGGGCCGCGATGTCTCCGTGCAGGGCGAGCTCACCTCCAGCACCACTTCCTCCAACATCGCCATCAGCGGCGAAGGCTTCTTCGTGGTGCAGAGCATGCAGGGCCAGGAATTCCTAACCCGTGCGGGCGATTTCGAGATGGACAGCAATGGCGATCTCGTCAATTCCGCGGGCTTTGCGCTGCTCGGCTATTCCTATGCCAAGGGCGTTCCGGCGAACCAGATCAACGGCCTCTCGGGCCTTGACCGCATCAACCTCAGGGACGAGCTCCCGCGCTCGGCGCCGACGAAGAATATCGGCTTCTCCTCGACGCTCGATGTGCGCAAGCCCCTGATCGACGCGACCGATCTGCCGCGCACCAACACGTCCACCGCCAAATATGATCACAAGACCTCGGTGACTGCCTATGATTCCCTCGGCCGCGAGGTGCGCTACGATGTCTATTTCAGCAAGAAGAAGGAGGCCGCAGCCGGCCCTCCCGCCGTTGAAATGGAATGGGACGTATCGATCTTTCGGGCGGACAAGGCCACCAATGGCGGTTTCCCTTATACGGGCGTGCCGACCAACAACAGCGCCACCTTCACCTTCGACAGCCAGGGCAGTGTGACAAGCGCCGCGCCCAGCATCTCGATCACCGACAGCGTGACGGTACCGGCCCAGACCATCAAGTTCGATTTCTCCAAGCTCAAGGTCCAGGCAGCCGAGTTTACCCCCACGGAGAACAATGTGGATGGCCATGCCTCCTCCTGGGTTACCAAGGCCTCCATCGACAAGGACGGGATCGTCTATGCCGTCTATAGCGACGGCACCCGCGATCCACGCTTCCGCATCCCGCTTGCCAATGTCCAGAGCCCCGATCACCTGGAGGCGCTGAGCGGCAATGTCTTCCTGCCCACCCGCGAGTCCGGAACGACTTTTACCGGCTTTCCGGGGGAGGGGATCTTCGGCACCACCCTTTCCGGCAAGCTCGAGAAGTCCAATTCCGATCTCGCCTCCGAACTCACCGACATGATCCAGGCCCAGCGCAACTACACGGCCAATTCCAAGGCGTTCCAAACTGGTTCGGAGCTCATGGATGTGCTGATCAGCCTGAAACGATGATTCACCATGAATGGAAACAGCAAGGCTGTTTCAACTGAATGATGTCCAACCGGGCCAATTTTCAACATGAGGTTTGAATAAATGCGCTCATTTTTGACCACGCCGGAAACAGGGCGACAGGGACGGGGAAAAACCCGTTATCTACCTGAAATGCCTTGGCTTTCTGAAGGTGCCCTACGGTTTTCCGCAAGGGCTGTGGCGGGGTTGGATATATCAAATTTCATACATATTAGATCTAAATCACAGTTATATCATACAGCTTCACGCAAGGCCCGTCCCATAGTCTCGCCTCCATTAGGAAAGCGAGGAATTGAGATGAGCCTCTTTGGAACGATGAAGACAGCCGTTTCCGGCATGAATGCGCAGTCCAACCGGCTGGGCACCGTTGGCGACAATATCGCCAATGCGGACACGACGGCTTATAAGAAGGCATCGGTGCAGTTCTCTTCCCTGGTCCTGCCTTCGACTGCCGGCACCTATACCTCGGGCGGTATCAACTCGAATGTGCGCTACAGTGTATCCGAGCAGGGCAATCTGAAGTTTACCTCCTCCGCCTCCGATCTGGCGATCAACGGAAACGGCTTCTTCGTGGTGAACAACCCGGCGGGCACGCCCTTCCTGACTCGCGCCGGTTCCTTCGTGGTGGATGACAGCGGCAACCTGGTCAATGCGGCCGGTTACACGCTTCTGGGTTACTCCTTCGGTTCTGGCGCTCCGGCCGCGGTGGTGAACGGTTTTGACGGACTTGAGCCGATCAACCTCTCCTCCAACACGCTGACGGCAAAGGCCTCGAAGAACGGCACCTTTGCCGCGAACCTTGATGCCCGCAAGCCGGTCGTTCCGGCAGCAAATCTGCCGGGCGCCAATGCCGCCACAGCCACCTATTCGCACAAGAGCTCACTGGTCGCCTATAATGCGGTCGGTAGCGAAGTGATCTATGACTTCTACTACACGAAAGTGTCGGATCCCGTGACCGGTCCCCCGGCCGTCGGCGCCAAGTGGCAGATCTCGGTCTACCGCAAGGACCAGGCCAGTGCCGGCACCGGCTTCCCCTATGCGGCTTCCCCCGTTGGCAACACGGTCACGCTTGAATTCGATGCCACCACCGGCAAGGTGACGGGTCCGACCAAGAGCATGTCCTTCACCGACAATGTCGGCGTGCCGCCGCAGACCATCAATATCGATTTCTCCGACATGACCCAGCTCGCCTACGACTTCACGTCGAACAAGGCGACGGTCGACGGCAACAAGGCGGCCGCGGTGAAGAGCGTTTCCATCGACAAGGACGGCACGGTTTACGCCGTCTATGACGACGGTTCCCGCGATCCCCGTTATCGCATCGCGCTCGCCACGGTGCAGAGCCCCGACAATCTCATCCTGCAGAACGGCAACGTCTACAGCCAGAGCGGTGACTCCGGCGTGGTTCGTACCGGTTTCCCGGGTGAGGGCAATTTTGGCCAGACCATCTCCGGCGCACTCGAGGACTCCAATGTCGACATGGCATCGGAACTCACGGAAATGGTGCAGGCACAGCGCAGCTACACGGCCAACTCCAAGGTCTTCCAGACCGGGGCTGACCTGATGGACGTGCTGATCAACCTCAAGAGATAACTGATCCAGTAAGGTAAGGTTCAATGACACTTTCGGCGGCGTTCAATACCGTACAGTCCATGTTGGGTAATCACGGCACCAAGACGGACGTGATCACCAACAACGTGGCGAACGAGCAAAACGCTGATTATTCGCGAAGGATTGCGACGACGCAGACCTCTCTTTACGGAGGGGCCTATGTCACGATCGAGCGGGCGCAGGATTATGCCCTCCTGCGCCAGGCGCTGACGGCGACCAGCCAGGACAGCGCCCAGAGCGCCTTGACCTCGGGGCTGAAGAAGATCAGCGACATCTTCGGCGGCAACGATCAGCCCTTCGCGCCGAGCACCTACCTCAACAGTCTCTACAAGAGTCTGTCGGACTACGCGGCCAAGCCGTCCGACACCACCCTTGCCGCCGCGGCGGTTAGCAAGGCCCAGGACGTCGCCCGTTCGCTGAACGATGCCACGGCCGAAGTCCAGCGCATCCGCGGCGAAGCCGACCAGCAGATCGAACTCAGCGTCCAGAGCCTCAACGATCTCCTGAAGCAGTTCCAGGTCGCAAATGATGCGGTGAAGTCGGCAACCGCGTCCGGAACCGATGCCAACAACGCGATGGACGTGCGCGAAGGCCTGCTGAAGAAGATCTCGGAAATCGTCGGCGTCAACGTGCTTCGCCGCGAGCCCAACGATCTTGTTCTCTATACCAACGAGGGCACCACCCTTTTCGAAGCATCGCCCCGCGCCGTCACCTTCTCCCGCACGCTGGCCTACGGTCCGACGACGGTCGGCAGCGGCATCAAGATCGATGGTGTGCCGGTGCAGGCCGGAACCGGATCGGATACCACCGCCCGTGGCAAGCTCGGCGCGCTGCTGCAGCTGCGCGACCAGGTGACCCCCACCTTCCAGAAGCAGCTCGATGAAGTCGCCCGCGGCCTCATCCAGGTCTTTGCCGAAAACAATGGTGCCACCCCGGCGGTCTACAAGGCCGGCCTCTTCACCGATGGCACGGCGACGGTGCCGACCGCTGGTACCGTGGTGCCCGGGCTTGCCTCGCTGATCATGGTGAACCCGGCCGTCATCCCGGCGCAGGGCGGCACGCCGAGCAAGCTTCGCGATGGCTCCATCAATGGCGCGGCCTACAACAAGAACACCGCCAACAATGCGAGCTTCTCGACCGTGCTGCAGGGCTATGCGACCGGCATGAGCACGCCGATTGTCTTTGACGGCACCGCGCAGCTCGATGCCAGCGCCACGCTGCTCGCCTACTCCACCAAATCCGTCGGCTGGCTGGAAGCCCAGCGGAGCTCCGCCGATACGGCAGCCACCAACAAGAGCGCGCTGAAGACCCATGCGACCGAAGCCTATTCCAACGCCACGGGTGTGACGCTCGACGATGAAATGGCGCTCTCGCTGGACCTTCAGCAGTCCTACAAGGCCACGTCCCAGATCCTCAACGCAATCGATGAAATGCTCAAATCCCTCCTGAACGCAGTAGGTTAAGTCATGACGACGATGAAGATTTCCAGCTTGTCCCTGCAGAATTCCCTGCGGTATATGGCGATGTCGACCCAGTCCGACCTCACCAAGGCGCGACGCGAAGTGACAACCGGCACATTCGACGATTACGGCCTTTCGCTCGGCGCCCACATGACGCGCAGCGTGGACCTGACCGGCGAACTGGCCCGGCTGGAAAATCTGAAAGACACCAACTCCATCGTCACCCAGCGCCTTGAGGCCTCCCAGTCATCGCTGGCCCAGGTCTCGAAGAATGCGCAGACCATCCTCAATTCGCTCGTCTCCCTGTCGGGCAATGTGGACGCGACCAGCATCAAGACCACGACCGATACCATCAAGAGCGCCTTTACCGCGGTGACGAGCGCCGCCAACATGTCGCTGAACGGCGAATATCTTTTCTCCGGCATCAATTCCGACGTGAAGCCGCTGACCGACTATGCCGATCCGGCCTCTCCCGCCAAGACGGCCTATGATACGGCGCTCAATACGTTCCTCGGGGCGCAGGTCCCGGCACTGACGAGCGTGACGCAGATGAGCGCGGCCCAGATGACCGATTTCATCACCAACACGCTGACGCCCATGTTCACGGGCACGGACTGGACCACCAACTGGTCCAGCGCCACCGACCAGAACATGACCACCCGCGTCAACCGCAACGAAATCATCGAGACGTCTACAAACACCAATTCGACCGGCATGCGGCAGATCGCCCTTGCCATGGTCATCTCGACCGAACTGCTGAGCAAGAACCTGCCGACCGACGCACGGCAGGTAGCCTCGAAGGCGGCCATCGACGCCGTCGGCCAGGGCATTGCCGGAATTGACCTCCAGCGGGGCCAGCTTGGCCTGTCGCAAGCGCGGGTCAAGGAAGCTGATGCAAATCTGGATGCCCAGCGAACCATCATCGAAACCCACATTTCGGACCTGGTGAGCGTGGATCCCTATGAAGCCTCGACCCGCGTGAAGAACCTGGAGACCTTGCTCCAGACCGCCTACTCGCTGACCTCGAAACTTCATCAGTTGAGCCTCGTGAACTTCCTCTGATGATTTGAGGAACAACGTGAACATGAAGGATGCATGAATGTATCAGTTTTCATATGCCGAAATCATGGAAGACGGCGTCGCCGACGCCAAGGATCGTGAGCGGCAGGTACTCACCCGATCCATAGAAATGCTCGAGGCAGCTCGCAATGCCGGCGGTTACCAGCGGGAAGCGATCGATGCACTCTTCTATACGCGGCGGATCTGGATCCGGTTCATCGAGGACTTGAAACAGCCGGAAAACCAGCTCGACGTGGAGTTGAGGGCCAACCTCATCTCAATCGCCATCTGGATATTGAAAGAATGCGACCGGATCAGACGCCGGGAGTCGGACAATTTCCAGGGAATCATCGACATTACAACCATCATCAGGGATGGACTTAAATGAAAAGCACTCTGCGCATCTCTCTCAAATCCGGCGAACGCATCTTCATCAACGGTGCCGTGCTCCGCGTCGACCGCAAGGTGGCGCTGGAATTCCTGAATGACGTGACCTTCCTTCTCGAGAACCACGTTCTCCAGCCGGAAGACGCCAACACGCCTCTGCGTCAGCTCTACTTCATCGCCCAGATGATGCTGATCAACCCGGAAGGCGCCGAACAGTCCATGGCCATGTTCCGCAAGTCGGTGATCATGCTCCTGAACTGCTTCAAGAACGAGGAAGTTCTGGCTGAACTGAAGCGCATCGACGGTCTCGTGACCTCCGGTCGCGCCTTCGACGCCCTGAAGGCCATCCGAGGCCTCTACCCGATCGAGGACCAGATCCTGAACAATCAGGAAATGAGCCCGGCAACGATCGAGGAAATCCGCCGGGAGATCGCACCATGGCGGTAAGCGGCGTCAACGGCGTCAACAACGCCGCCAGCGGCACGCAGACCAACAAGTCGGCGAAGGAGAGCGCGTCGCTCAACTACAACGCCTTCCTGAAGCTGCTGATTGCCCAGATCAAGTCCCAGGATCCCACCGATCCGATGAAGGCGTCCGACCAGATCGCCCAGCTTGCCACCTTCAGCCAGGTGGAGCAGTCGATCAAGATGAACACGAATCTGGAAAGTCTCATCCAGGCGCAGGGCATCGGCCAGGCAAGCTCGCTCATCGGCAAGACCGTCACCAGTTCTGATGGCGGGACGAGCGGGATCGTCAAGGAAGTCCGCATTGCCTCCAACGGCGTGGTTGCCACCACCACCGATGGCAAGGACATCAAGATCGAATCAGGTATAAAGGTTAAGGGCTCGTGAAGTCCTTGCAGGCCGCCCACCGGCGGCTCCCGGAGAAGGCATGATGCCATGAATGAAGCCGATGCGCTCGATATCGTCCAGGCAGCCGTCTGGACCGTACTCGTCTCCGCGGGGCCCGCAGTGGGTGCAGCCATGGTCGTGGGGCTTGTCATCGCCCTCATCCAGGCGCTCACCCAGGTGCAGGAAGTAACCCTCACCTTCGTGCCGAAGATCGTTGCGGTGATGATCACCGTTGGCATATCGGCGCCCTTTGTCGGCGGACAGATCTCCCTGTTCACCAACATGGTCTTTTCCCGGGTCCAGTCCGGATTCTGACAGTTTTTGATCGGTGCGGATGCGGCAGGTTCGCCTCGCCGCCGTTCCGCCGTTTTCGTCTTTTCGGGCAGGTCCCGGCTCAGCCATCCTCGCACAAGCTTCGCAGGCTAGCACATCATCGAACGGGATGTGTGTGCCGGTCTTGCCGGTCGCGCATCTGCCTCTCATGAAGAGATGGAAACGGACATGGCGCAGCCACCTGCAATACCCCTGCTGAAATCCCCCAACAGCCGCGACATCGGCTTTGCCCTCGGCATCGTCTGCATCCTGTGCATTCTGTTCCTGCCGATCCCTGCTTTCCTGATCGACCTCGGCCTTGCCTTCTCGATCGCGCTTTCCGTGCTGATCCTCATGGTTTCGCTCTGGATTCAGCGGCCGCTGGATTTCTCGTCCTTCCCGACCGTGCTGCTGATCGCGACCATGATCCGCCTGGCGCTCAACATCGCCACCACGCGCGTCATCCTGTCCCATGGCAACGAGGGCCACGGCGCGGCGGGTCGCGTGATCGCCGGCTTCTCCTCGCTCGTCATGTCCGGCGATTTCGTCATCGGTCTGATCGTTTTCATGATCCTCGTCACGGTGAACTTCATCGTGATCACCAAGGGCGCCACCCGTATCGCGGAAGTGGGCGCCCGCTTCACCCTCGATGCCATTCCCGGCAAGCAGATGTCGATCGACGCCGACCTTTCGGCGGGCATCATCGACGAGAAGGAGGCCCAGCGCCGCCGCCGCGAGCTGGAAGAGGAAAGCTCCTTCTTCGGGGCCATGGACGGTGCATCCAAATTCGTCCGCGGCGATGCGGTTGCCGGCCTGCTCATCACCGCCATCAACGTCTTCGGCGGCATCATCATCGGCTATTTCCGCCACGGGATGGAAATCGGCCAGGCGGCCGATGTCTTCGTGAAGCTCTCCGTCGGCGATGGTATCGTCTCGCAGGTGCCCGCACTCATCGTGTCGCTCGCCGCCGGCCTTCTCGTGTCGCGCACCGGCACGCCGGGCTCAACCGACCAGGCGGTGGTCAGCCAGCTCTCGGGCTATCCCCGCGCCCTTTCGGTCTCGGCGGGTCTGATGATGCTCTTGTCTATCGTGCCGGGCCTTCCCACCATTCCCTTCGCCACGCTCGGCGCGCTGCTCGGCTTTGCCAGCTGGTACATTCCCCGGCAGATCGAGGCGGAGAACAAGCTGCGCCGCGAGCAGGAGGAAAAGAAAGTCATCCAGACCAAGGAGCAGGAGAAGGACTCGGTCAAGTCCGTGCTCAAGACCGCGGAAATCGAGCTCGCGCTCGGCAAGCAGGTCTCCACCCGTCTCCTCGGCGCGCACCAGGAACTCGCTTTCCGTGTCGGCAAGATGCGCAAGAAATTTGCCAGCCAGTACGGTTTCGTGGTGCCGGAAATCAAGGTCACCGACGATATTGCGATCCCGGAGAAATCCTACCAGATCCGCATCCACGGCACGACGATCGCCTCCAACATGCTGCGCGTCGGCGAAGTGCTGGTCGTCACCGGTTCCGGCCGCCGGCCCTCCATCCCGGGGGACGAAATCCGCGAACCCGCCTTCGGCATGCCGGCGGTCTCGATCCTCGAAGCCTTTGCCGAGGATCTGAAGCGCGAGGGCTTCCACCCGATCGACAATGTCTCGGTGGTGCTCACCCACGTTTCGGAAGTCATCCGCAACAACCTGCCGCAGCTTCTCTCCTACAAGGACGTGAAGATCCTCATCGATCGCCTCGATCCGGAATACAAGAAGCTGGCGGACGAAATCTGCTCGTCGCACATGTCCTACTCGGGCCTGCAGGCGGTGCTGAAGCTGCTCCTTGCCGAGCGCGTCTCGATCCGCAACCTGCATCTCATTCTCGAAGCGGTCGCCGAGCTTGCGCCCCATGTGCGCAAGACCGAACAGATCGTCGAGCATGTGCGCGTGCGCATGGCCCAGCAGCTCTGCGGCGACCTGGCCGACAATGGCGTGCTGCGCGTCCTGCGCCTCGGCTCCAAGTGGGACCTCGTCTTCCACCAGGCGCTGAAGCGCGATGCCAAGGGCGAAGTGGTGGAATTCGATATCGATCCCCGCAGCCTGGAAGAATTTTCCGAACAGGCCACCAAGGTTATCCGTGAATTCATGGATCGCGGACTGCCTTTCGTGCTTGTCACATCGCCCGAAACACGGTCCTATGTGCGCATGATCATCGAACGTCTGTTCGCCACCCTTCCGGTTCTCTCCCATGTGGAACTGGCCAAGGGCATCGAAATCAAGATTCTGGGTTCCATTTCATGATAACCGACCCCCAGGGGACCGTCCTTGCCCTGTTTCTCGCCTTTTGCCGGGTGGGTGGGTGCATGATGGTCCTGCCGGGGTTCTCTTCCGCCCGCGTGCCGCCCATGGTCCGGCTCTTTGCCGCGCTCGGCCTGTCCATGGCGGTCATGCCCATGGTCTGGGACATCATCTATCCCAAGGTCTCCGGCGGCACCCAGATCGCCTATATCAACCTCATCCTCTCGGAAAGCGTGATCGGCGTCATGTATGGCATGCTCGCCCGTTTCTTCACGCTGGGGCTGCAGTTCACCGGCACGGTGCTGACCCAGATGATCGGCTTCAACGCCCCGCCCGCACCCGACATTCTCGAAGACGCGGCCGAAAACCAGCTGACGAACCTGATCAGCTTCGGCGGGCTCATGGTGCTGTTCGCCATGGATTTTCACCACATGGTGTTCCGCGCGCTCCTCGAATCCTACATGCAGATGCCGGTCGGCGGTGCACTCCAGATCCAGAAGCTCCTGATTTCGCTGACGGATACGGCGCGCGTCACCACGCTCATCATGCTGAGGCTCGCAAGCCCCTTCATCATTTACGGCCTGATCTTCAACATCTCGATCGGCATGATCAACAAGCTCGCCCAGCAGATCCCGATCTACTTCATCTCCACGCCCTATCTCATCGCGGGCGGCCTGTTCATGCTTTATTTGTCGATCGCGGCCATGCTGAAGCAGTTCGCGGATGCTTTCCCCTCGATCTTCCTCGGACTTTAGGAGGCTTGCCATGCCGCCGATCACCCGTTCGGAAAAACTGAAGCGCCTCGTCGCCGTGCAGCGGCATCTCGAAAAGATCGCCGAAAGCGATCTTGCCGCCACCACGCGCCAGCGCCAGGAAGTCAACCAGACCATGGATGTGGTGATGGAAGCCATCGGCTCGCTGAGCGACGTGCACCGCATGTTCGCCCAGAATTATGCCGGCCGCTTCAGCCGCCTTTCGGTGCAGGATGCCCAGCTTGCCGGCATGCAGAACCTGCATGAGCGCCGCGTTCTGAAGGAGCGCACCAAGGCCGAGCGGCTCGAAGAACACATGGTCGATGCACGCGATGCCGAGCAGCGCGAAACCGACGACAATGCCATTTACGACCTGATCGACATGAGCGTTGCGGCCACGACAGCCTCCAGCAAGGTTCAAAAGACATAGTCGCCTCAACAGGCATTGAGAGGACTATGCATTGGCTATTTCGCCTCCAAGTGATTTGGTGCTCGACGTCGTGCGCGCTGCAGATCCCCAGCAGGTGCAGGAAGCGCAGGCAAAACTGAAGGCAAATCGCGCGGCATTCCGCGCCACCAGCCTTGCGGATGCGGGTGCCGGTTTCGGCGCATCGCTCGATCAGGTCAGCAACGCATCCTTCGATGCGGGGCTGTCCAAGGTGCGCCATACGGGCGTGGACCCGAAGGCGGTGCCGAAGGCCTACCGCGAATACGAGGCCGTCTTCCTGCAGAATTTCACCAAGTCCATGATGCCTGACAGCGAAGATGTCTATGGCAAGGGCGTGGCCGGCGAAATGTGGAAGAGCATGGCAGCCGAGCAGATAGGCTCCGCGCTCGCCCAGGGCCGCGGCATGGGCATTGCCGAGCAGATGTTTGCCCAGGCGGTGGCCCGCCAGCAGGTGCACGGGACGCTGAACCCCGTGACCGACGAGCATGACCGCCAGGCGGCCCTGAGCGCGATCCGCGATCTGGAACGCCGCACCTTCGGCCTGTCCGGTGCCGATTCCGATACATCCAGCAAAGCATGAATGGAATAGACAATGGAAGTTCTCAATAGCGACTACAGGATCAAATCGGTGCTGGGCCGTCTTGAGCTCATCATCGACAACGAGAACGAACGGATCGGCACCGATCCGCAATTTGATCTCAAGGTCTCGAATGCTCACAAGAGCCGCTGCCTTTATGAACTGACCATGCTTTTCCGCGATACGGACCAGCATGAAATTGCCCGTTCCTACATGAAGCAGATGCATGACCTGCGCCAGAAGCTGGCCATGAACGCCACCCGCGTGCAGGCCCATCTGGAAGCCGTGCGTGCTGTCGCCGACATCCTGAAAGCCGCCATGCGTGACGAGGATGCGGATGGCACCTATTCCCAGGAACAGTTCCGCTACGGGGATGCCTGATGCTGAAAGTCGTGGCCGCCGGCATCTGGGTCTGCATCGTGACGCTCGGAGCGGTCTATTTCTCCGTGCAGATGGGGACCGCGCCGCCGGTGGATGAGGCCGCCCAGAAGAAGGCAGCCCTCGAAGTGGTCAAGGGCGAATCCATCTCCGTTCCCGTTCTCAAGGACGGGGCGGTGAACGGCTATTTCATCAGCCGCATTTCCTTCATGATGGACAAGACCAAGCTGAAGGATGGCGCGCTGCCCATCACCGAATACATGACCGACGAGCTCTTCTCGCTGCTGGTCGGCAACCAGATGATCGATCTCGCCGATCCCAAGGCCTTCAAGCTCGAAGAGTTCAAGAAGCTCGTCAAGGAAGACCTGAACAAGCGGATGGGCGGCGACTATATTGCCGAAGTGCTGGTGGAACAGCTGGATTATCTCTCCAAGGACGATATCCGTGTCGGCCAGTCCGGCGGCAAGCCCAAACCGCCGCAGCCGATCGTCACGCCGGAAAAGCTGCCCGGAGCCGAAGGCGAGGGCGGAGCCAAGGCGGAAGGGGGCGCTGCCCCCGAAGGCGAGGCAAAGGCGGCCGAACCTGCAAAGACGGAATAAGCGACCCGCAAGGCGCTGAAAGACAGGAATGGCGGACCCGAAAGGTCCGCCATTCGCCGTTTCAGGGTTAACAGAAGCCTTCGACGATCCCTCGAATGCGAGCATGAGGGCTAAACGGACTTTCACTTATAACTGATAGTTATTCCCCAAACCAAAAAACACCTCCACCGCACGGGCCTGACCCGGGGACGGATGGAGCAAGAAGAAACGGGGATATGACATGGCACATGCGCTCGACTTCCTTCCGGCCTCAATTACCCGAAAGGCCGCTCCCCGCGTCGCCAAGGCCAGTTTCAAGACCCTGTTCGGTCTTCCGGTTTGCGATTTCGGCTGGGAGCAGGCCCTCTATCACGTTCGTGCAGCGATCGGGGGAGAAGGCCGCCAGACGGTGCTTTCCTTCCTGGATGCATCCGAGGTGAACCGGCTTTCCACCCGCCGCGGCCATCGCGAGGCGCTTGCCCGTCGCCTTCTTCTTGCCGATGGGGCCGCCATCGACCTTGCTGCCCGTCTCGTCACCGGCACGTCCTTTCCCGCAAGCTTCCGGGACAGCGATTTCATTCCGGCGCTGACGACCTATCTGTCGGAGCCGATGCGCATCGGCGTGCTCGCGGGCGATTCGACGCTGCTTGCCGAGGCGGTCGCGGGCTTCCGCCGCCATGCCCCCTGGCACCAGTTCCTTGCCCTGCCGGCGGATGCCGACGTGCTCGGCAATCCCGTACCGCTGCTGGAGCGGATCGCCGAGGCAGAGCTTGATATCCTGATCCTGGCGACGGATGGCGAGACCCGCGACACGCTGATCGAGCACCATCTCCGTCCGGCCCATGCCTCGCTTGTCATCACCGGCGGCGAGGTGCTTGCGGTCATGGCAGGCCGCAAGGCCCGGATTGACCGCCGCCGCCGCAAGCGCGGGCTCGAATGGCTTTTTCGCCTGAAGGCCGATCCGAAGGGCGTTCTCGTGAAAGCCATCGGCACCCTGCCTGCCTTTGGCCTGCACCTTGCCCGCGAATGCCTGCGAAGCCTCGACAAACGTTGAGGAATTTCGGCGCGCTCCGGTCGCTCGCCTTCTGGTGTTAAGTCTCGGTTAACCATCCGCCTTTAGCCTGCATTTACCAAGGGGACCCATGGCTGGAGCCCTTGCGCAGGGATCTGGCGTCATGAATGCGAAGAACAACATTCCGGGTGGAAGCGGCCCCGCGGGACCGCCCGCGGCCGGCGGGGCGCAGCGCCTCGGCCGGGCGGCGCTGCTCGTGCTCGGCCTGACGGCAACCGGCGCCTGCCTGCCGCTACTGCTTCAGCCCCGCGAAACCCAGCCCTGGCTTGCCTCCGTCACCCTCTCCGTGCGCGATCCCGTTGGCAATCCGCTGCCCGATACGCTCCAGCAATCGCTTTCCGATGCCCGCACCGACGAGGCGCTGGGCCGCGCCGTCGATCTTCTCGGGCTCGACCGGGACCCGGAATTTGCCGGCACCGAGGTCAACTGGCTGACCGTTGCCCATGAGATCGTTTCCGGCGCCGAAGATGGCGCCACCGATCCCCGCCACCGCGCCATTCGCGCCCTGGCCTTGAAGACCGCTGTGCGCCACAAGCCGGGCGATGCGGAAGCCCGCCTGCTGGTCACCGCCTCCAGCCAGGATAAGGCGATCCGGATCGCCGAGGCCCTTGCAACCGTCTATTCCGCCGCAACCGAAATCACCGGGGCCGTTCCCGAACAGGCGGCGATGGCCGAGGCTGAAAAGGCCGAGGCCGCGCTCGCCGAATTCCGCAATGCGCCCGCCAATGCCGGCCTCACCGACGTGCTGCTGAAACGCAGCCGACTGAAGGGGCTCGATGCCCATCGGGCCGAAATGCTCTTAGCCATCCGGCCTGAGGCCGATCTCTCCGATGCGACCGTCAATGACGTGATCTCCGGCCGGCTCGGTGCCGCCATCGAGGATCCGCAGCTGACCGCACTCGGCAAGGCCTATACCGAGGCTTCCATGCAGCGCTCGGCCCTTGCGGTTTCTCTGGGGCCGAAACATCCCCGTCTGCAGCAGGCCGACGCCGAGTTGCAGAAGGCGCGGGACGCGCTTCAGGCAAGATTGAAACTGCTGAAGGCCGAAAGCGGCGACCAGGCGCGCAACCGCGAGAAGATGCTCGCATCGCTCGATGAAAAACGCCAGCAGCTCAGCCAGGAGATCGCCGGGAGCGGCATCGATCTCGACCGCTACGATGCGCTGGTTGCCGCCCTGGACAAGGCCCGCGATGCGGCGCGCGCGCCGGCTGCAACCGAAAGCGCAAAGCTGCCGATCTACGATGCCTCGGCCCCTGATGTGCTCCAGCCCGTAAAGGCCGCGCTGTCCACCTGGCAGATCCTCATGGGCGGCCTGTCCGGCCTGGGTGCCGGTCTCGCCTTCGTGCTCGCCCGGCGCAGCCATGGCCGCCGTGCCCCGGCGGCAAAACCGGAGCGCCCGCAGGCGCCGCCTCGCAGGGAGCCGCCACCTGCCGAAAGGCCGGCACCGCGCCGGGCGGACTCGCTTGAAAGCACGAAGCCGCTCCACCGGCACCATGCCGCCGCCAATGCCGAGATCCTGCCGCAGCCGGTCCAGCCCCCCCCGCAGCCGAAGCCAAGGCTGAAGCACGCCTCGCCCGAACCGGCCCCCATTCCCACGGTGGAAAAGCTTCGGCGCGTCGCCCCCCATCTCTTCGAGGCGGACCGGTCCGAACGGGAAGTGGAGCGCCTCCGGGAGGAGCTGGCGGATCTCCGCCGCCGTGTCCTCGTTTCCGCCGGACACCGCATTTGACTTTTCCCTTAAGACGGTCAATGAGCATATCGGAATAAGAACAAACAGACCCGGCTTGCCGCAAACGGACAGGTTTAGGCGCTCCAAGGCCAATCTGCCGTCGCGGCGGAACCTAGAGTGGCGCCGGAAGGCGAGGCGGGCATAGCCCTCGCCGGCCTGCCGCCGCTGCATCCCGTGGGCAGGACGGCCGGTCTGATGCGTTTTGACAAGGCAGGGAGATTTGCACGTGACGACTGTAATTGATGGGAAGGAAGTTGCCGCTTCGGTAATCGACGCGGTGAAGGCGGCCAGCGCCAGCCTGGAACAGGAAACGGGCGTGAAGACCGGTCTCGCCGTCATCATCGTCGGCAATGATCCGGCCAGCCACGCCTATGTGAATTCCAAGAGCAAGATGGCGAAGGAATGCGGCTTCAAGTCGGTTCAGCACACGCTGCCGGAGGAAACCACGCAGGAAGAACTGGCAAGCCTCGTGGCAACGCTGAACAAGGATCCCTCCATCCACGGCATTCTCGTGCAGCTGCCCCTGCCGAAGCATCTCAATTCCGATCCCATCATCCAGTCCATCCTGCCGGAAAAGGATGTGGACGGCCTGCATGTGGTGAATGCCGGCAAGCTGGCCACGGGCGATTCCGATACGGGTCTTGTGTCCTGCACGCCTGCCGGTTCCATGGTCTTCGTCCGCCGCACCCATGGCGAGGACCTCTCGGGGCTTAACGCCGTGGTCATCGGCCGCTCCAACCTTTTCGGCAAGCCGATGGCCCAGCTGCTGCTGGCTGCCAATGCCACCGTCACCGTCGCCCATTCCCGCACCAGGGACCTGCCCGGCATCTGCCGCACCGCCGATATCCTGGTGGCCGCCGTCGGCCGCCCGGAAATGGTCAAGGCCGACTGGGTGAAGCCCGGCGCCACGGTCATCGATGTCGGCATCAACCGCGTATCCGCTCCGGAAAAGGGCGAGGGCAAGTCGAAGCTCGTCGGCGACGTCGCCTTCGATGAATGCGCCCGTGTCGCCTCGGTGATCACCCCGGTTCCGGGTGGCGTCGGCCCGATGACGATTGCCATGCTGATGGCGAATACGGTGATTGCCGCCTGCCGCTCGGCCGGCAAGCCGGCGCCGAAGTTCTGACGATGGGATGAACGGGGCCGCTCTGGCGGCCCCGGCTCCTGCCTGTCCGTCTTTTGCGGTAACGGAATGGCGGGAACGGCCTGGCGGGCTATGTCCACAGCGCAGAGCCCATTCTCTCCCTATTTTTCCAACCCTCTGTTAAATTTCGGCTGCTAGTCTGCCACCTCAAGAACGAGTCTGGAGTGGTAGTAGTGCGTATGATGGCTCCGCCGAAAGAGCACTTCCTGAACAGGGAAGAGTCTTTCATGTATGACCGGGAAAGCCGGTTCACGATGGAAGAAACGCTGAATGCGGCCCGCATCGAATATCAGGAGCGGGTGGTCACCCATCTTGCATCCCGGCGTTGCGATCTGGTGCGGATTTCCCCGGCCGGCGCGGTGCTGTCGCTACTCACCCAGTTCCACGTGCCCAAGCAGTTCTATCTCGATATTCCCGATGCGCGGATCGCCAAGATCGGCTGCGTGCTGATGAAGACCTTTACAAACAACACCATCGAGGCCCGCTTCCTGAAGCTTTTGACGAAGCGGGAAATGGATCGCATCTTCGTCTTCAGCACCCATCCGGCCCATCGCGACCGGGTACTCGACGTCCGCAACTGGTAAGTACGGGAGAGGCGCCCAAAAGCCTCGGCGCGCATTTCCGCCCCCGCCGCTGTCGCATCGAGAACATGGAGGCGAAAGGTCCGCGGCTACTATCCCGGGAACAGGACCGTTTCCGAAGGATAAGCCGCCGTGATCGTCCGGCCCCGACCCAATCTGCTGCAACTCCTCTATATCATGCGCGGCTCCGTCATTCCGCGGATCCTGCCGCAGATCGCGGGCGTAGCGGTCTTTTCCGCCCTTCTCGTTGCCCTGCACGATATCTATCCCCAGGCCATCCCGATCTATGCCGGCGCGCCCTTCGCGCTGATCGGCATTGCCCTGTCGATCTTCCTCAGCTTTCGCAATTCCGCCTGTTATGACCGCTGGTGGGAGGCGCGCAAGATCTGGGGTGAGCTCGTTTTCACCACACGCCATCTGGCCCGCCAGAGCCTTGTGCTCGAAGCCGGCAATGCTTCCGACCGGGAAAGCCGCAGGCGGCTGCTTTCGCTCGCCATGGCCTTTGCCCATGCAATGGTCATCCATCTGCGCGGTGCCGGTGACAATGAAAGGGTGCTGAAGCATCTCCCGGCCGACGTGGCTCCCGCCTATCTCGGCAGCCGCAATCCGCCCGATGCGCTGCTGCGGGCCATGGCCGTGGAATGTGCGCTGTTGCTCCGTCGGGGCAGCATCAGCGATGTGCTCTACCAGGCCTTTGATCGCAGCCTGGCGAGCCTCGGCGCGGTGCAGGCGGGCTCGGAGCGGATCCGCAATACGCCCGTACCCTTCGCCTATACGCTGCTCCTGCATCGCACGGCCTATCTCTTCTGTTTTTCCATGCCGCTCGGTTTCATCACGGCGCTCGGCTGGGCAACGCCGCTGGCCGCGGCCATGATCGCCTATGCCTTCTTCGGGCTCGATGCGCTCGGCGACGAGCTCGAAGAGCCCTTCGGTCTTCTCCCGAACGATCTCCCCATCGCCGCGCTGGCGGAGATCATCGAGATCAACCTGCGCGAGGCGCTCGGAGAAACCGACCTCCCGCCGCTTCCGGCCCCGGTGAACTACGTGCTCACCTGATCGCGCTCAGTTTGGCGCCACGTAGCCGAACAGCGGGTGCTTTATGAGACCCAGGGTCGAGTTGGGATTGGTAACCCCGGCCAGGTGGTCGACGATCTTGGTTGGCTGTTCCTTGATGAACTCGCAGCGCAGGATGTCCTTTTCGCGGCCCACCACGATGCATCCCATGCCGAGCTGGTGCTTGCCGACGAACAGGTAGAAATGCTTCGGAATGTCCTTCGCCTGCTCGGTGAAAAGGCGAACCCCCACTTCCGATATATCCTGGGCGAGGACGATATATTGCGCGATGTTCCGGTTCCCCTTGGTGGTGAACAGAATGCGCGCCATGAAGGCACATTTGCGGCGCTCGAACCGACGCCGCTCGTATTTCGGCGCAATGCGGGAGAGATAGTTCCCGACAAGGCTGGTGTTGCTGGCATCCGGCATTGTATTCCTCCGTATCGTTGCGGTGGAAATAACAAAAGCAGATTTAGGCGCCTGTCTTATACATAGCACATTATTGGCGTAAGTCAAATATACGTCTAAAATCAAAGATTTATAGTTTTCGCCTTAACGGCTTATCTCACATTCTAACGATTGTATTCGGCAAATTTTCGCATCTGCCGGCTCCGGGGAAACAGCCAGTGGCCGATCTCGGAAAGGGTTGCTTCCGGCCGGGAAAGCGAGGAGAGAAAAGCGACCATGGCTTTGGATTCCCGCCGGATCAGCCGGCAATGCAGGCGGTCGGTGCCACGCCGATAGACGGTGCAGCCAAGCCCGATCTGTCCCGCCCCGAGTATCAGGGTAAAGCTGTTCGGCAGAAAGCCGCACAGTGCGCTGTCGATGACCAGCTCCTCGCGCGAGATCTCGCGGACATCGACGACGATTTCCTGGATGCGGCGGCAACCGGTGGTGCCATAGACCGCAACCGTCTGGAAATGGCAGGGCAGGCGTTCGAAGCCGTCGGGAAGGAAGGGTTCGGACCGATAGGCTGGCTGCCGGGAGCGGTGAGGGAAGGATGAGACCATAAAACATCCGAAAAGAAGAATAAACGAAAACAAGAATAATAGAATGTTAAATGGTTAATTTTTGGTTAACGGGGAGTGTCTTGCCCCAAAAGAAATGCCCTGCGCGCCGATGGCGGGCAGGGCATATGAAGAACGATGAAAGTCAGGATCAGGCGAAGATGCCGGCACCCTCGTCGGCCGCGCGGGCGAGCATGCGGAAGGGGGCGAAAAGTTCGCGTCCCATGCCGAATTCATTGCCGGATAGATCCGCGACCACGGGGCTGCGGCTGGCGAGTTCCGCAGGCTCGACCAGAAGCTCCAGCGTGCCCTGAACCGCATCGAGCCGGATCATGTCGCCGTCGCGCACCAGCGCGATCGGCCCGCCATCTTTGGCCTCGGGCGTCACATGGATGGCTGCGGGCACCTTGCCCGACGCACCGGACATGCGGCCATCGGTCACCAGCGCCACCCGGTAGCCGCGATCCTGAAGCACGCCGAGCGGCGGCGTCAGGCGATGGAGTTCCGGCATGCCATTCGCCTTCGGGCCCTGGAAGCGCACGACGGCGATGAAATCCCGGTCGAGCTTCCCAGCCTTGAAGGCCTCCTGAAGCTCCTGCTGGTCGTGGAAGACGATGGCCGGCGCCTCGATGATGTGCCGGTCGGGCTTCACCGCGGAGATCTTGATCACGCCCCGGCCGAGATTGCCGGTGAGAACCTTGAGGCCGCCATTGGCCTGGAAGGGCTTGTCGATGGTGGTGAGCACCTTTGGATCGGCGCTGACGGAAGGGATGGGCTCGCGCACCACCTGGCCCTTCTCGCCAAGCTTCACGTCGATGGCATAGGCTTCCAGCCCTTCGCCGGCGACCGTGCGGACATCCTCATGCAGCAGCCCGCCCTTCAGCAGTTCGGAAATCAGGAAGCCCATCCCGCCTGCCGCGTGGAAATGGTTCACGTCGGCAAGCCCGTTCGGATACACGCGGGCCAGCAGCGGCACCACGTCGGAAAGATCGGAAATATCCTGCCAGGTGAGCTTGATGCCCGCCGCTGCGGCCATCGCCACCAGATGCAGCGTGTGATTGGTGGAGCCGCCGGTGGCATGGAGCCCGACCACGCCGTTGACGATCGAGCGCTCGTCGATCATCTCGCCCGCCGGGGTGAATTCATTGCCGGAAGCGGTGATTGCAAGCGCCCGCCGGGCCGCCTCGCGGGTCAGCGCTTCGCGCAGCGGCGTACCCGGATTGATGAAGGAGGCGCCGGGCAGATGGAAGCCCATGATTTCCATCAGCATCTGGTTGGAATTGGCCGTGCCGTAGAAGGTGCAGGTGCCGGGCCCGTGATAGGATTTCGATTCCGCCTCCAGAAGCTCGGCACGGCCCACCTTGCCCTCCGCATAGAGCTGGCGGATACGGGATTTCTCGTCATTCGGCAGGCCCGAGGTCATCGGACCGGCGGGCACGAAGATCGCCGGCAGATGGCCGAAGGTGAGGGCTGCAATGACCAGCCCCGGAACAATCTTGTCGCAGACACCGAGATAGAGGGCCGCATCGAACATGTTGTGGGAAAGGCCGATACCGGCCGCCATGGCAATCACGTCGCGGGAAAAGAGCGAGAGCTCCATGCCCGGCTGGCCCTGGGTCACGCCATCGCACATGGCCGGCACGCCGCCTGCCACCTGCGCCACGCCGCCCGCCTCGCGCGCCGCTTCCCGGATGATCGCCGGAAAGGTCTCGAAGGGCTGATGGGCGGAGAGCATGTCATTATAGGAGGTGATGATGCCGAGATTGAGCACCTGATCCCCCGCCAGCGCCTGCTTTTCCGCCGGCGAACAGACCGCAAAGCCGTGGGCGAGATTGCCGCAGGAGAGCACGGCGCGGTGCGGCCTCTTGGAAACCGCCGTTCGCACCCGCTCCAGATAGGCCTCGCGGCCTGGCCGGGAGCGCTCGACGATGCGGCGGGTGATGGCTTCGATGGTGGCATGCGGTGTCCGAGACGACATGGCTTTGCTTCCCTTCAATAGGCTCGCCGGGCAGCCCCCTGGGAGAGGGGCCGCGGAACGGAGCCAGGCTTGGTGATGCACGGCCTTGAGACGCGTGCGGAAGGCGCGCTCAGGGCGCCCAGTATATGTCCGGTTCGGTGGCGGCGCGCGTGAGGACGGCGCGGATCGGCATTTCGCTCTCGTCTTCGCCTGCCTCGGCTTTCGCCAGCACCTCGCGCTTCGACTGGCCTTCGATGTGAAGGATCAGAAGCCGCGCATCCTGCAGCCGGCGAAAGCTGAAGGTCAGCCGCGGTTCGCCCGCCCCTTCGGCTTCCATGGTGAGAATGGGGGCTTCCGTCTCCAGATCAAGCGCCGCCGCAAGATGATTGCCGCCCGGGAAGAAGGAGGCCGTGTGGCCGTCACCGCCCATGCCGAGCACCACCACATCGAGGGGCGCGGCAAGCGCCCCGGCTAAGCCCGAGGCGAGATGGGCTGCCTCCTCCGCCGATCCTGCGGGCTGGTAGAGCGGCAGGAAATGGGCCTCTGCCGCCGCATTCCGCAGCAGCCTTTCGGCCACCAGCTGGTGGTTTGAGCGGGGATTGTCGCGGGGAACGAAACGCTCGTCCACGAGGGTCACGTCCACCTTGTCCCAGTCGAGGCTTCGGGTCGAAAGCGCGTCGAAGAAACGCCCCGGCGTCGTGCCGCCGGAAACGGCAATCGAGGCCCGGCCGCGGGCTTCGATCCCTTCGGAAAGGGCCGATGCCACCCGGTCCGCCATGGCGGATGCCAGCGCTTCTCCCGTGTCGAATGCGTGGAAACGGCTCATCGGCTCACCCCACTTCGTGCCAGGTGCGACCATCGCGCTCGATCAGCGCGATCGCATGGCTCGGTCCCCAGGTGCCGGCCGTATAGCCCTGCACGGCCTGGCCGGTCGCTTCCCAGCCCTTGAGGATCGGGTCCACCCATTTCCAGGCGGCTTCCACCTCGTCGCGGCGCATGAAGAGCGTCTGGTTGGAGCGGATCACGTCGGTCAAGAGCCGCTCATAGGCATCCGGATTGCGCACGCTGAAGGCTTCAGCAAAGGTCATGTCGAGCGAGACGTGGCGCAGGCGCATGCCGCCCGGACCCGGATCCTTGATCATCAGCCACTGCTTCACGCCCTCGTCCGGCTGAAGGCGGATGACAAGCTGGTTGGCGGTAATGCGACCCGCCGCCTCGTCGAAGATCGAATGGGGGATCGGCTTGAAGCTGATGACGATTTCAGACATGCGCGCGGCAAGGCGCTTGCCGGTGCGCAGATAGAAGGGCACGCCCGCCCAGCGCCAGTTGCCGATCTCGGCCTTGATCGCCACGAAGGTTTCCGTGTTGGAAACCCCGCCTTCCAGCTCTTCGAGATAGCCCTTAACCGGGCCACCTGCGGAAGCGCCGGCGCGGTACTGGCCGCGAACGGTGAGCTTCTCCACGTTGGAATTGTCGATCGGCTTCAGCGCGCGCAGCACCTTCAGCTTTTCGTCGCGCACCGCCTCGGCTTCGAGCGACGAGGGGGCTTCCATGGCCACGAGGCAGAGGAGCTGCAACATGTGGTTCTGCACCATGTCGCGCAGCGCGCCCGCCTTGTCGTAATAGCCGGCCCGGCCTTCGAGACCGACCGATTCCGCCACCGTGATCTGCACATGGTCGATATGGTGGGAATTCCACAGCGGCTCATAGAGCGCATTGGCAAAGCGCAGCGCCATGAGGTTCTGCACCGTCTCCTTGCCGAGATAGTGGTCGATGCGGAAGATCTGCTCTTCGCGGAAGACCTTGCCGATCGTGTTGTTCAGTTCGAGCGCCGAGGCGAGATCGCGGCCGATCGGCTTTTCCACCACGATGCGCGACTGCTTGGTGATCAGCTTGTGGTCCCGAAGCTGCTCGGCAATCGGGCCGAACAGCGCCGGCGCCACCGCCAGATAGAAGGCGCGGATGCGCTCCTTGCCCTCTTCCAGAAGCTCCCGCAGCTTGTCCCAGCCCTGTTCCGACTTGGCATCGACCGAGACATAGTGCAGCCGCGCACAGAAGCGCTCCACCTCGTCATCCTTGTAGTCGTTACCCTTCAGATGTTCCTTGAGCGCAGTCTTGGCATAATCGCGATACTCCGCATCCGTCATGGGCGCACGCGAGGCGCCGATGATCCGGGTCGGATCGCTCAGCTGGCCGTCCATCTGCCGGTGATAGAGAGCCGGAAGCAGCTTGCGCTCCGCAAGATCTCCGGTGCCGCCGAAGACGACACAGTCGAAAGGCTCGACGGGAATGAATTGGCTGGTCATGCTCGTTCTCCGTAAAGGCATGGAAGCGGTCATAATCTAATCGATTTAAAAAAGCCAGACTTGCCGACGGCAAATCTGGCTTGGGCGTGAAAAAAGATCACAGCCGGTCGAGAAGCGCGTACCAGGTGAGCGCCAGGAACAGGAGCGGTGCCCTCAACGAAGGCCCGCCGGGGAAGGGCGGGATTTTCAGGTCTCGATAGAGGTCGAGCTCCGTCCGGTTTCCGGTCACGTCATCCGCATAGAGCTTGCCGCAATAGTTCGACAGCATCACCCCATGGCCCGAATAGCCCCCGATGGAGGTGACGCCGGGCATCACCTCCCGCACGAAGGGCTTGCGCGGCAGGGTGATCCCCACCGATCCGCCCCAGGAATGGGTGATCTCGATATCGGCGAGCTCCGGATAGATCTCGGCGATCTGGCGGCGGATATGGATGGAGATATCGGCGGGATTGGCGGCCGTATAGGCCTCGCGCCCGCCGAAGATCAGCCGCCCATCCCGCGACTTGCGGAAATAGCGCACCATGAAGCGGCTGTCGGCAATGGCTTCGCTGCCCGGCAGCACCCGCGGGAACCGGTCGAGCGGCATGGTGGTGCCGATGAAGGAGCGGATCGGCATGACATGGGCCGCCGTGACCGGCTCCAGGCCCTCGATATAGCCATTGACGGCAATCAGCACCCGGTCGGCGGTGATGGTGCCCTTCGGCGTATCGATCAGCGTCTTGCCGCCCGCCTGGCGAAGACCGGTTGCCCGGGTCATTTCATGGAGGGAAGCGCCCGCCGCGGCTGCCACGCGGGCAAGGCCGATCACCAGCTTCAGCGGGTGGATATGGCCGGTGCCCGCATCATAGACGCCGCAGGTGAAGCGTTTCGAGCCGACGCGCTCCTCTGTTTCGCGACGGTCCATGTAGCGGATCGAGCCATAGCCGTAGCGCCCGGCCATGATCTCGGCGGTGCGCCGGTATTCGTCATCCTTGCCGGGCTTGTGGGCCACGCTCATGTAGCCGGGCATGTAGTCCATGTCGATGCCATGGGCGGCGGCGAAATCCAGGAGATGGCGCTTCGCCCTTTCGGCCATGTCGAACAGCGCCTTGGTGCGCTCGAAGCCGAATTCCGGCTCCATCTCGTCCGGCCAGGCCCGCTGGCCGGTGCCGATCTGGCCGCCATTGCGGCCCGAAGCGCCATCGCCGAAGCGGGCAGCGTCGATCAGCGTGACCGAAACTCCCGCCTTGGCGAGATGATAGGCCGCCTGAAGGCCCGTGAAGCCGCCGCCGATGATGGCGACGTCCGTTTGCCGCGAACCGTCGAGGGCCGGATAATCCGGCCGCTCGCCAGCGCTCGCCTGATACCAGGAAATTCCCGGCGCGATGGGGCTTTGCCACATGGGGTTAAGGCCCTCAGACGTTGAGAAGCAGGAATTCCCGCTCCCAGGGGCTGATCACCTGCATGAAGGTTTCGAATTCGCCCCGTTTCAGCCCCGCATACATGCCGACGAACTCGGCGCTCAGGCAGCCCGCAAGGCTGGGCTCCGCCTCAAGAAGCGCAACCGCTTCCAGAAGGCCGCGCGGCAGGTCGATGGCCCCCTCGTTCACCGTCCCCTCCGAATGCGGCGTCGGCTGGATTTCGTTGACCATGCCGAGATAGCCGCAGGCAAGCGAGGCCGCGAGTGCGAGATATGGATTGGCATCCGATCCCGGCAGCCGGTTTTCCACCCGCCGGGCGGCAGGCCCGGATACGGGAATGCGGAAGGCCGTGGTGCGGTTGTCATAGCCCCAGGCGGTATTGACCGGGCTGGACATGCCGGGCGTCAGGCGCCGGTAGGAGTTCACATAGGGCGCCATCATGACAAGCGCATTCGGCACATAGCGCTGCATGCCGCCGATGAAGTGGCGGAAGAGATCCGATTCCGACCCGTCCGGATCGGAGAAGATGTTGCGGCCGGTCTTCGCATCCACCACCGACTGGTGGATATGCATGGCCGAGCCCGCCTGTCCCTGCAGCGGCTTCGCCATGAAGGTGGCGTAGATGCCGTGCTTCAGGGCCGCCTCGCGGATCGTGCGCTTGAACATCAGCACCTGGTCGGCCAGCTGCAGCGGATCGCCATGGCTGAGGTTGATTTCGAGCTGCGCCGGTCCTTCCTCATGGATCAGCGTGTCGATTTCCAGCCCCTGCTTTTCGGAGAATGCATAGATATCGTCGATCAGCTCGTCGAACTCGTTGACGCCGGCAATGGAATAGCCCTGACCGCCCAGGATGGTGCGGCCGGAGCGGCCCTTCGGCGGCTGCAGCGGATAGTCGGGGTCCTCGTTCATGGCCACGAGGTAGAATTCGATTTCCGGCGCCACGACGGGCTTCCAGCCCTTGGATTCGTAAAGGCTCACCACCCGGCGAAGCACGTTGCGCGGCGTATAGGTGGTCATCTCCCCATCGATGTCGACCACATCGCAGATCACCTGCGCGGTGGGATCCTCTTCCCAGGGAACGATGGCAAGGGTGGAAAGATCGGGAACCAGCTTCAGGTCGCTGTCGCGGGCATCATAGCGGAAGCCGCCGGATTCGTCGGGATATTCCCCGGAAATGGTGTGCCGGAACACGGCGTTCGGCAGGGCAAGCGATGTGGATGCATTGAACTTCGAGGTCAGCATCATCTTGCCGCGGGCGACGCCCGCAAGGTCGGGCGTAATGCATTCTATGTCTTCGATCCCTCGGGCGCGAAGCCATTCTCCGGCTTCCTTCCAGTTCGAGACGCCTCGAAGCGATTGGGCGGCGGCGCTGTCCGCCTGTTTGGATTTGGATGATTTGTCTGCTTTGCTTTTTTTCAGGGGCATGTCCCACCAGTTGGACGTTGATAATGAGAAACATCATATCCGCTCCAGAAAAATAAGCGAGGGGGGCCATATATTGACTTCGGCGCTTTTCCGGGGGAACAGGGTGCTTTTTTTGCGGGAAAAGAGGCTCACTTGACGGTCAAGGTCGATGTTCTGGTGCTGGGCGCGGGCGCTGCGGGCCTCATGGCCGCCATTCGGGCGGGCCAGAGGGGA
>CAMFIF010000011.1 GCA_945952415.1 uncultured Rhizobium sp.
CCCCCCTCACGGGCAGCGAAGCTGCTCCGGATGCGGGGGAGGATGTCCCGGAGGGCCAGGAGGGGGGTACGCTTCCTCATACGCCGACGCTTCAGAAAAACTGAATTTGCCGTGCCCCACCCCTATCTTTCCCCGAAAACCCTGCCCTCGATAAGCGGCTTCAGCCGGTTGAGTTCCGTGGCGACGAAGTCGAGGAAGAGGCGGATGCGGGGGGAGTGGCGCAGGTCGGCGTGGGTGAGGAGCCAGAGGCCGGCGGAGAAGGTGGGGTCCGGTTCGGCAAGCCGGCGCAGGGCGAGGCAGGTATCGCCGATGAAACAGGGGAGGTGGCCAATGCCGAGGCCGGCCTCCACGGCGCTGGCGATGCCGAGCACAGTGTTCGCGCGGTAGACGCGCCGGTTGGCTGGCACGTGGTCGCGCGCCCAGCGCACCACCTGAAGGCTGGCCATGTCGTCGCCGAGCGTCACCCAGTCCGGATCGCCATCGGGTAGATCGCTGCGTCCGTAAAGCGCCCAGGCAATGGTGCCGATCCGCCGCCCGATAAGCGCTTCCGGTGGAGAATCGGTGGCGCGGATCGCTACATCCGCATCCCGCCGGGACAGATTGAGCGCCGGATTGCCGATCACCACATCGAGCACGATGCCCGGATGCTCGGCGCGAAACCGCTTGAACACAGGCGTAAGGAGGTGGGCGAGCAGGCTGTCGGCCGTGGCGATGCGGATCTCCCCCGTCACGGCAATCGCCTTGCCCTCCAGCCGCCGCGCGAAATCATGGATCTGCCGCTCGAAGCGCTCGGCAAGCGCCACCAGTTCCTCGCCCGTCGCGGTGGGCAGGTAGCCGCTGCGGCGGCGCTCGAAAAGCGGGGCGCCCAGCGCCTTTTCCAGCGCGCCGAGCCTCCGGTAGACCGTCGACTGATCGATGCCAAGCGCGGCTGCCGCGCCCGCAAGCCCGCCCGCCTCCGCCACCATCCGCACCAGCTTGAGGTCTTCCCAGGAAGGGTCGATCATGGCTTGCTCCTTGCTCATGCGCCGATGAAATCTCATTAACGCAAATCAAAGCTTGCATCAATGCAAGCGAAAGCGCGTGCAATTTCGATGGGGCGCGCCTACCTCTAGCCCATCGAAACGGCTTTCCCGCCGCTTGAGGACAAGGAGAGACCCCATGCGCAACACGCTGCATCACATCACCGCCATTTCCGGCCATGCCCAGCGCACCCATGATTTCTACACCGGCGTGCTCGGCCAGCGCTTCGTGAAGAAGACCGTCAATTTCGACGATCCCGGCACCTATCACTTCTATTTCGGCGACGAGGCCGGCAGCCCCGGCACGATCATGACCCATTTCCCGTTCGAGGGCGTGGGCCCTGGCCGGCTTGGTATCGGCGAAACCCAGGAGACCATGTATCGCGTGCCAAAGGCGGCGCTTGGCTTCTGGACCCATCGCTTCGTCGAAAAGGGCGTGGTTCACGGCGCGCTGGAAACCCGCTTCGGCGAAACCGTGCTGCCCTTCCGCGATCCCGACGGCATGCGGCTGGCGCTGGTCGGCCTGGCCGGCATCGAGGCGGAACCCGCCCGGGAAACGGCCGAGATCCCGGCCGAGATGGCGCTGCGCGGCTTCCACGGCGTCTCGCTGCTGCTGGAGGACGGCGAGGCGACGGCCCGGGTGCTGACGGAGGTCTTCGGCTTTGCCCGGACCGCCAGCGAAGGCACCACCACCCGTTATCGGGTGGAGGGGGAAAGCCTGGGCGCCATCGTCGATATCCATGCCGCCGGCGGCTTCCTGCCGGCGCGGCAGGGGGCAGGCTCCGTGCATCACATCGCCTTCCGCGCGAAGGACGATGCCGAACAGGCGGAACTCGCCGCGCGGCTTCGCCAGGAGCTGAAGATCGCCACGACCGAACAGAAGGATCGCGATTACTTCCGCTCGGTCTATTTCCGCTCGCCGGGTGGGGTGATCTTCGAAATCGCCACCGACGAGCCGGGCTTTGCCGTGGACGAGCCGGCGGAAAGCCTGGGCGAAGCGCTGAAGCTGCCCGCCAATCTGGAGCCCTTCCGGGCAAAGATCGAAGGGCTTCTGCCGCCGCTCGACACGCAGCGCGCCTCCGCCGCCTGAACATCAAGCCGCAACCCTCCCCGAAACCCCGGTTCCGGGGAGGGTCCTCTCACAGACAGGAGGTCAGCCATGACTGTTCGCGAACTCTCCCATATCCACCGCTTCCTGCCCGCGACGGAGAAGGGTGCTACGCCGCTCCTTCTCCTTCATGGGACCGGTGGCGACGAAAACGACCTGATCGGCCTTGGCCGGGAACTGAGCCCGGGGGCGGCGCTGCTTTCGCCCCGCGGACAGGTGCTGGAACGGGGCATGCCCCGCTTCTTCCGCCGGCTGGCCGAGGGCATTTTCGACGAGGCGGATGTGGTGGCCCGCGCCGCAGCGCTTGCCGGCTTCATAGCCGAGGCGCGGGCGGCCTACGGGCTGGAAGCGCCCGTCGCCGTCGGATTTTCGAACGGGGCGAATATTGCAGCCGCGCTGCTCTATCGCCATCCGGAGGCGCTGGCGGGCGCGGTGCTGCTGCGCGCCATGGTGCCGCTGTCCGAGCCGCCGCTGGGCGGGCTCGCGGAAAAGCCGGTGCTGATCCTCTCGGGCGCGATGGACCCGATCGTACCGTCGGAGAATGCCGCCCGGCTGGCCGAAAGCCTCACCGCCGCAGGCGGCGACGTGACCCACGAGACCCTGCCGCTGGGGCATAATCTCTCCCGCATGGATCTCGACATCACCAAAGGATGGCTTTCGGACCGCTTTGCCGCCTGAGGGCACGAAGACGAAAAACGCCGCGTCGGCATGACGCGGCGTTCGTGTATTTACCCTTTGGCGTGCCAGCGCAATCAGTCGATCAGGCGCAGCAGCTTTTCCAGCGAAGCCTTGGCGTCGCCATAGAACATGCGGGTGTTTTCCTTGTAGAAAAGCGGGTTTTCGATGCCCGAATACCCCGTGCCCTGCCCGCGCTTCGAAACGATCACGTGCTTGGCCTTCCAGCATTCGAGAACCGGCATGCCGGCAATCGGGCTGTTCGGATCTTCCTGCGCCGCCGGATTGACGATGTCGTTGGAGCCGATGACGATCGCTACATCCGTATCCGGGAAGTCCTCGTTGATCTCGTCCATTTCGAGGACGATGTCATAGGGCACCTTGGCTTCGGCGAGCAGCACGTTCATGTGGCCGGGAAGGCGGCCTGCCACCGGATGGATGGCGAAGCGGACATTCTTGCCCTTGGCACGCAGCTTGCGGGTGAGTTCGGAGACCGCCCCCTGCGCCTGCGCCACCGCCATGCCATAGCCCGGGATGATGATGACCGAGTCGGCATCGTCGAGAAGGGCAGCCACGCCCTCCGCATCGATCGCCACCTGTTCGCCGGAAATTTCCATCGCCGGACCTGTCGTGCCGCCGAAGCCGCCGAGGATGACGGAGATGAAGGAGCGGTTCATCGCCTTGCACATGATGTAGGAGAGGATCGCCCCCGAGGAGCCGACCAGCGCGCCGACGACGATCAGGAGATCGTTCGACAGCGAGAAGCCGATGGCCGCCGCCGCCCAGCCGGAATAGCTGTTCAGCATCGAGACCACGACGGGCATGTCCGCCCCGCCGATGCCCATGATCAGGTGATAGCCGATGAAGAGCGCGGCGAGCGTCATGGCGATCAGCGCGAGCGTCGAGCCCGCCTGGAGATAGACCACGAGCAGGAGGACGGAAAGCAGCGCCGCCGCGGCATTCAGCAGATGGCCGCCGGGCAGCTTCTTCGCCTTGCCATCCACCTTGCCGGCGAGCTTGCCATAGGCAATGACCGAGCCGGTGAAGGTGACCGCCCCGATAAAGACGCCGAGGAAGGTTTCGACCCGCAGGATCGATAGCTCCACCGCATCCTTGTGGGCGAGGATGGCGGCAAAGCCCGTGAGTGCGGCCTTCGAGGCCTCGTCGAGGCCGATCACGCGGGCCGCCTCGATATGGGCATTATAGCCGATGAAAACCGCGGCGAGGCCGACCAGCGAATGCATGGCGGCGACGAGCTGCGGCATTTCCGTCATCTGCACGCGCTTGGCCGCAATGGCGCCGAGAACCGCACCCGCTCCCAGCATGAGGAGGGTGAGGAGATTGACGAGCGTGCCATTGGCAGACTGGCCGAGATAGGTGGCGACGACCGCGAGCGCCATGCCCGCAATGCCATACCAGACGGCGCGCTTGGCGCTTTCCTGGCCGGAAAGACCGCCGAGCGACAGAATGAAGAGAACCGCCGCAACGACGTAAGCGGATGTGGTGAAACCCATTGTTCTCTCCCCCTCAGGACTTCTGGAACATGGCGAGCATGCGCCGGGTGACCATGAAGCCACCGAAAATGTTGATGCCGGCCATGAAGACCGACAGCGCGGCGAGGATGATCACCAGGAAACTGCCGGAGCCGATCTGCATCAGCGCGCCGAGAATGATGATCGAGGAGATGGCATTGGTGACCGCCATCAGCGGCGTGTGCAGCGAATGGCTGACATTCCAGATGACCGAGAAGCCGACGAAGCAGGAAAGCACGAAGACGATGAAATGGCTCATGAAGGCGGCCGGGGCATAGAGCCCGGCGAGAAGCATCAGCGCCCCGCCGACGACGAGCAGCGAAACCTGCGTCACCGTCTGCTTGCGGAAGGCGGCCGCTTCCGCCGCGCGCTTTTCCTCGGGCGTCGGCTCCTTTGCCTTCTCCTTCGGCTTGGCGGCGGCAATGGCCTGGATCTTCGGCGGCGGTGGCGGATAGGTGATCTCGCCACCCTTGGTCACCGTCGCGCCGCGGATCACGTCATCTTCCATGTTGTGGTTGATGACGCCGTCCTTGGCGGGGGTCAGATCGGCCAGCATGTGGCGGATATTGGTGGAATAGAGCGTCGAGGCCTGGGCGGCCATGCGGCTCGGGAAATCCGTGTAACCGACGATCACCACCCCGTTCGGCGAGACGATCCGCTGGTCGGCGACCGTGAGATCGCAATTGCCGCCGCGTTCTGCGGCCAGGTCGATGATGACCGAACCCGGCTTCATCATCGCCACCATGTCCTCGGTCCAGAGCTTGGGCGCGGGGCGGCCGGGAATGAGGGCCGTGGTGATGACGATGTCCATCTCGGGCGCCAGTTCGCGGAATTTCGCAAGCTGCTTCTCGCGGAACTCCGGCGAGGAGGGCGCGGCATAGCCGCCGGTTGCGGCACCGTCCTGGTTCGCTTCAAATTCGAGGAACACGAAGCTTGCGCCCATGGATTCGATCTGTTCGGCGACTTCCGGGCGCACGTCGAAGGCGTGCACGATTGCGCCGAGGCTGACGGCCGTGCCGATGGCGGCAAGACCGGCCACGCCCGCGCCGACGATGAGCACCTTGGCGGGCGGCACCTTGCCGGCGGCGGTCACCTGGCCGGTGAAGAAGCGGCCGAACTGGTTGCCCGCCTCGATGACGGCGCGATAGCCGGCAATATTGGCCATGGAGGACAGCGCGTCCATCTTCTGGGCGCGGGAAATGCGCGGCACCATGTCCATGGCGACGGCGGTGATGTTTTTCCGCCTGAAGGTTTCGAGAAGCTCCGGATTCTGCGCCGGCCAGAGGAAGGAAATCAGCGTCTGGCCGTCCTTCAGGCTCTCGGCTTCGGCCTCTTCCGGCCCGCGCACCTTGACGATCACGTCGGCTGCGGCAATCACCGCACCCGCATCGCCGAGAACCTCCACGCCCGCGGCGCGATAAGCCTCGTCGGTAATGCCGGCGCGGGTGCCAGCCCCCGTTTCCACCACGCAGTCATGTCCGAGCTTCTTGAGCTGCGCGGCCGAATCCGGCGTCATCGCTACGCGGTTTTCCTGTTCCGCTCGCTCTCTCAATGCCCCAATCTTCATAGGCAAGTCTCCCTTTTCCGGTCTTCTTGAAAAGCCGGTTCGTCCTCTCCAAGGTTCCCTGCAACCTTTGCCACGGTGGAGTGGAAAACGATCAGGTTCGGGTCCCTTCGGCAAGTCCGGATTTAGCCAAAATTGTCCTGAAGTGACATTTTTTGTCGGACATGGAGTAATCGGGCGGCCACCGCCACCCGAAACCGGGCGGCAGGCTTCCGCGCCCGGCCGAGCGATTCGGGCTCTGGAACAGCCTTGAGGCGGGTCTCTCTCTCTGATCCCGGCAAAGCCTGCTTTTCCCTTGGCCTTTGGAACCGATACCCTCTGTTGCCCGTTTAGCCTGCACAACGCCAAAGGAGAAAGCGATGCGTAAGACCCTGATTATGCTCACCGCCCTTGCCGCCGCGGGTGGTTTTGCCTCTGTGGGCCATGCCCAGGAAAGCACCATCAATGGCGCAGCCGGCGGCGCCGTCACCGGCGCGATCGTCGGCGGTCCGGTCGGTGCAGCCGTCGGCGGCGTGGCCGGTGCGCTGGTCGGCACGGCCATCGATCCGCCGCCGCAGAAGGTCGTTACCTATGTGCAGGAAGCGCCCATGCCGACAGAGCGCGTCGTGGTGCAGGAAAAGGTGGTCGTCGGCCAGCCTCTGCCCCAGACCGTCCAGTATGTGGCAATCCCGGAAGAGCCCCGCTATGCCTATGCGATCGTCAATGACGAGCGGGTGATCGTCGATCCGCAGACCCGCACCGTGGTGCAGGTCATCCGCTAAGGCGGAACACCGGTTCCGGAAAGCGAGGCGCCGCGAAAGCGGCGCCTTTTTCATGCCTGCGCGGGCTTGCAATGCGGGACGGGATGGGGAAGATCGCGGCCCTTGCAATCGATGAGGATTGAGCCGATGCGGCGTCTCCTGCCGGACATGTTCACCTTCCTGCTGGTGCTCGCCGTTGCGGTGGCCGCCCTTCTGCCGGCCACGGGAAAGGCGGCATCGCTTCTTTCCGATCTCGCGGTGATTGCGATCGGGCTGCTCTTCTTCCTGCATGGGGCGCGGCTTTCCACCGATGTGGTCATTGCGGGCTTCCTGCACTGGCGGCTGCAGCTCTTCATCCTCTCCATGACCTTCGTGGTCTTTCCGCTGATCGGGCTTTCGCTCGGCGTCCTGTCGCCCGCGATCATCCCGCAGCCGCTCTATCTGGGCCTGCTCTATATCTGCGTGCTCCCCTCCACGGTGCAGTCTTCCATCGCCTTCACCTCCATTGCCGGTGGCAATGTGCCGGCGGCGATCTGCGCGGCCTCGGCCTCCAACATTGCCGGCATCGTGCTGACGCCGCTTCTCGTGGCGGCCCTCTTTTCGGCGGGCGGACATATCGGCTTTTCGACGGATATTCTGCTCAAGATCATGACCCAGCTTTTCCTGCCCTTCGTGGCGGGGCAGCTGCTGCAACCCTTCATCGGCAACTGGGTGCGCCGCCACAAGGCGATCCTCACCCCCTTTGACCGCGGCTCGATCCTGCTTGTCGTCTATCTCGCCTTCAGCGAGGCGGTGGCGGAGGGGATCTGGAAGACGCTCGATCTCAGGGATCTCGGGCTTATCCTCTTGGCCGACAGTGCCATTCTTGCCCTGGTGCTGGTCCTCACCACGCTTGGCAGCCGGCTTTTCGGCTTCAGCCGGGAGGACCGGATTGCCGCGGTCTTCTGCGGCTCGAAGAAGAGCCTTGCAAGCGGCGTGCCCATGGCCAATGTGATCTTTGTCGGCCAGAGCATCGGCGCGATCGTGCTGCCGCTGATGATCTTCCACCAGATCCAGCTGATCGTCTGCGCCTGGATCGCCCGCACCCTGTCCGAACGGGCGGCGCGGGCGGAGACGGCGGTTATCGATCCGCGCTGAGGCCGATCACAAGACGGAGAGGGAAGGACGGAAGCCCTTCCTGCGGGACGCCCGGCGCCTATCTCCTCCTCATGCCCCTCTTGTGGAGAGCCTCGCATGACAAGACCGGTCCTTTCAGCCCTTTTTGCCCTCTCTCTCGCCGCGCCGGCACTGGCCGCCTCGATCAATGCGGGCGACCGCGCCGCGACGGCGGAGAAACCCTTCGAGGCAAGGACCATTGCGGAATTCGACACGCCCTGGGCGATTGCTCTGATGCCCGACCGGCGCATGCTGGTGACGGAAAAGCCGGGCGGCCTCTTCATCGTGACGCCTGAAGGCCAGAAGACCGCCGTCCGGGATCTGCCGACCGTCGCGGCTGCCGGCCAGAACGGCATGCTGGACGTGGCCCTTTCGCCTGGCTACGAGCGTGACCGGCTGATCTATCTCACCTATGTGGCGCCGGACAAGGGCGGCTCGTCGCTGGTGCTTTCCCGGGCGAAGCTCGAGGAAGGAGAGGGCGGCGCCCGGCTGGAGGGCCTTCAGGAACTCTTTCGCCAGAAGCCCGGAGGCCGTGGCCAGCCCGGCGGCATCATCGCCTTCGATCCCGAGGGCCAGCATCTCTTCCTGACGGTCGGCGACCGGATGGAGCCGGAAACGGCACAAGCGCCCGATCAGGCCCGCGGCAAGGTCTTCCGCCTGACGCTCGACGGCCAGCCCGCCCCCGGAAATCCGGAGGCCGCACAGGGCGGCATTCGCGCCATGACCTGGACGACCGGCCATCGCAATCCCTATGGTCTTGCCTTCGCGCCGGACGGGCGGCTCTGGCTGCACGAGATGGGCCCGAAGGGCGGCGACGAGTTCAATCTTCTCAAGCCCGGCAAGAATTATGGCTGGCCGGTGGTTTCGAATGGCGACCAGTATAGCGGTGAGCCCATTCCGCGCCACGAGACGCGGCCAGACTTCCAGGCGCCGCCGCTCTACTGGAATCCGGTCATTGCCCCAGCGGGCCTTGCCTTCTATCGCGGCACGCTCTTTCCCGGCTGGCAGGGATCGGCGCTGATCGGCGGGCTTGCGGGCAACTGCCTCGTGCGGGTCGCCTTCGATGCCGCAGGGGAGCCCGACGAGGCGGAGCGCTTCGACATGGAGGCGCGCATTCGCGATGTGGCCGTGGATGGAGACGGAGCCGTCTATGTGATCGAGGACGACCAGCCGGGCCGGCTGCTTCGCCTTGCGCCGCACGGGAAATAGGCGGCGCAAGGGATTTCGGGGCGCTTACTTGAATTCCGACACGCCGCGCCAGAGATCGATGCCGCCATCACGGGCATGGGCGTCGATTTCCTTAAGCTCCTCGTCCGTGAAGGAGAGGTTCTTCAGCGCATCGAGGGAATCGTCGAGCTGGGCGACATTGCGCGCGCCGATGAGGGCCGAGGTCACGCGGGGATCGCGCAGCACCCAGGCAATCGACATCTGGGCGAGCGACTGGCCGCGGCGCTTGGCGATGGCATCGAGCGCGCGCACCATGGCCAGGTTCTGCTCCGTCAGCATCTCCTGCTGGAAGGAGCCGCCCTTGGCCGCGCGGGCATCGGCGGGAACGCCGTTCAGATACTTGTTGGTCAGCATGCCCTGCGCCAGCGGCGAGAAGGCGATGCAGCCGGTGCCGAGCTCATCGAGCGTGGCCAGCAGCTTGTCCTCGATCCAGCGGTTCAGCAGCGAATAGGAGGGCTGGTGGATGAGAAGCGGCACGCCTTCCGCGCGCAGGATCTTTTCCGCCTCGCGGGTGCGCTCCGGCCCGTAGGATGAAATGCCCACATAGAGCGCCTTGCCCTGGCGGTGCATCTGGATGAGCGCGCTCATGGTTTCCTCCAGCGGCACATCCGGCGTCGGCCGATGCGAATAGAAGATGTCGACATAGTCGAGCTTCATGCGCTTCAGGCTCTGTTCCAGCGAGGCGAGCACATGCTTGCGCGAGCCGCCCTGGCCATAGGGGCCGGGCCACATGTCCCAGCCGGCCTTGGAGGAAATGACCAGCTCATCGCGCAGATGCTTGAAATCGCGCTCCAGGATGAGGCCGAAATTCTCTTCCGCCGAGCCATAGGGCGGGCCGTAATTATTGGCGAGGTCGAAATGGGTGACGCCGCGGTCGAAGGCGCGGCGGATGACGGCGCGGCCGGTTTCGAACACGTCCTCGCCCCCGAAATTCTGCCAGAGGCCCAGCGAGATCGGCGGCAGCTTCAGGCCCGACCGGCCGCAGCTGCGGTACTCGACGCCTTCATAACGGTTGGATGCGGGAACATACATGGACGGTCTCCTTCTTTCTATCCGGGAGGGGTCGGCACCGAGGGGTAGGGCAGTTGCAGACTTGAATCAATACGCGCAAAATCAATGGATCGATGAGGTATGCTCAACGATCAGATGCTGATCGGCTGCACTTCGCGAATGGTCTGGATAAGCGCCTGGATACCGGCGGGCAGCTGCCTGCGGCTGGAATAATAGATGGCAAGCGGTGGGCCGATGGAAGACCAGCCGGGCAGCACGCGTTCCAGCCGGCCGGTCGCCAGATGGGGTTCGGCAATCGTTTCCAGGCAATAGGCGATGCCTACACCGCCCAGCGCAGCACCGATCGCCAGATCCGTGGCGCCGGAGATCAGCCGGCCCGGCACGTCGATTTCATGGGCCTCTTCGCCGCGTTCGAATTCCCAGTGATAGAGCTGCCCGCGCCCGGTCCGCAGCCGGATACAGGCATGGGCGGCGAGATCGGCGGGCACCTGCGGCCGCCCGTGCCGGGCGAAATAGGCGGGCGCGGCCACCGCAATCCAGCGCAGCGGCGGGGTGAGGGGCACGGCGATCATGTCCTCGGGGATCGAGCCCGCGTAACGGATGCCGGCATCGAATCCCTCCGCGGTCACGTCGAGAAACTGGTCGTCGACGGCCACTTCCAGCTCGATATTCGGATATTTCTCCGCAAAGCGCGGCAGCGCCGGCGTGAGGATCAGCGGCACGCAGTCACGCAGCACGTTGATGCGAATGCTGCCCGAGGCGCCGCCGGCCTGCTGCTGCACCTCCTCGAGACCAAGGGCGATCTGGTCGAGCCCGGCGGACACCCGCCCTGCCAGCGAAAGGCCCGCCGCCGTGGGCGCCACGCTGCGGCTGGTGCGGTTGAGAAGCCGCACGCCGAGCCGCGTTTCGAGCGCCTTCACCCGGTGGCTGACGGCGGAGACGGTGACATCCAGCTGATCCGCCGCCTTGCGGAAGCTCTTCAACCTGACGACGAGCAGGAACACCGTGAGATCGGACAACTGGTTCCGGTTGAACATCTGCGGCTCCCTCTTCGGCTGTTCTTTTCTAGACCGGCCGCCCCGGCCCCTGGCAAGCAAAAAAGCCCCTTCCGGGGCTTTTTAGGGGGGCGAGAGGGGCCCGGTTCAGCCGTGCTGATGGCCGGGCAGGCGCGGCAGGAAGACGGTGAGCAGCCCGAGCAGCGGCAGGAGCGACACGACCTGGTAGACGAAAGCGATCCCTTCCCGGTCGGCAAAGACGCCGAGCACCGCCGCACCGATGCCGCCGAAGCCGAAGGCGAGGCCGAAGAAGAGGCCGGCGATCAGCCCCACCCGGCCCGGCACCAGTTCCTGGGCAAAGACCACGATGGCGGAGAAGGCGGAGGAGAAGACGAAGCCGATCAGCACCACCAGCACCCCGGTCCAGAAGAGGTTGGCATAGGGCAGGAGCAGCGCGAAGGGAATGACGCCGAGGATCGAGAACCAGATCACCGCCCGCGAACCGTAGCGATCGCCGATGGGGCCGCCGAAGAAGACGCCCGCCGCCGAGGCACCGAGGAAGAGGAACAGCATGAGCTGCGCGCTCTGCACGGACACCGCAAACTTGTCGATGGCATAGAAGGTGAAATAGCTCGACAGGCTGGCGAGATAGGCATTCTTGGTCGCCGTCAGCACCACGAGGATGAGGAGCGTCCAGACCACCTGGCTGCGCGGCAGCGGCAGGGTGCGGCTCTGAGGCTTGCGCCCCGCCTGGGCACGGCGATGGCGTGTATACCAGACGCTGACCCAGGAGAGCACCATGAAGCCGGCAAGGGCGATCAGGGTGAACCAGCCGAGGCTCTGCTGGCCGTGGGGGATGACGATGAAGGCCGCGAGCAGCGGGCCGATGGCCGTGCCCGTATTGCCGCCCACCTGGAAGAAGGACTGGGCAAGCCCGTGGCGGCCGCCGGAGGCAAGCCGGGCCACGCGGGAGGCTTCCGGATGGAAGATCGCCGAGCCGATGCCGATGAGGCAGGCGCCGATGACGAGAAAGGCGAAGCTTCCCGCATAGGCCAGCGTAAAGAGCCCGGCGGCGGTGGACACCATGGCCGCCGGCAGCGAGAAGGGCATGGGCCATCGGTCGGTGATCATGCCGACGGCCGGCTGCAGGAGCGAGGCGGTGACCTGGAAGGCGAAGGTCAGGAGGCCGATCTCCACGAAGGTGAGCGCGTAATTGTCCTTGAGAAGCGGGTAGAGCGAGGTCAGCAGCGATTGCATGATATCGTTCAGCATGTGGCAGAAGCTCGCCGCCACGATGACCGAGATGGTCGTCCGCTCGATGTTCATTCCGGTTCCGGCAACAGTTGCCATGGGTCTGTTCCTGTCTTTTTGTCAGGCCGCGCCCCGGTGGCGGGCCATGCATGGGGTTCTACAGGGCTTGCCCATGGCCCGCTTTCGTGGTCTGGTCTAATTATTTCGAGAGTGGGCCAAATGCGGAAAATCGACTTCATCGCCAGCGGTCAGACCGAGGTGGACGACCCCCATTATGCGAGCCTCGACTGGATCGAGGTGGCGAACGAGCCGGTGCTGGCGCTCGGCCGCGCCTATCCGGCGGGCTTCAACGTGCCCGAACACAGCCACCGCCGCACCCAGCTTTGGTTTGCCCGGCGCGGTGTGGTGCTGGTGAGCACTTCGAGCGGGCGCTGGATGATCCCGCCCGGCCATGCGCTGGTCATTCCCGCCGGGCTTCAGCATGCCATCGACGTGATCAGCGACGTGGATATGCATTCGATCTACGTACACCCCCCCGCCACCGGGGCCGGCGGACCGCCGCGCGTGGTGGAGGTGACGACCCTTGCCCGCAGCCTCATTGCCGAACTGGTGGAGGCGGACGACCGGCCGCTTTCGCCCCGACGCCAGGGGCTGGTGATGGAACTGCTGCTGGAAGAGGTGGCGAACCTGCCGGACAAGCCGCTTGGCCTGCCGGTGCCCGATGACGAGCGGCTGGCCCGGCTTTGCCGCGATTTCCTGAAAGCCCCCTCCGCCCGCGCCTCGATAGATGACTGGGCAGCACGGCTCGGCACCAGCCGCCGGTCCTTCACCCGCTTCTTCCGGGAGGAAACCGGCGTGAGCTTCGGCACCTGGCGGCAGCAGGCCTGCCTCTTCGCCTCGCTGCCGCGGCTCGCCGATGGCGAGCCCGTGACCCAGGTAGCGCTGGAGGCGGGCTACGAAAATATTGCCGCCTTCACCACCATGTTCCGCCGCGTGCTGGGCAGCGCCCCCAGCCACTACCGGAAGGCGAGGCGCGACCCGTTCCACGACGCCTGATTCCGCCCGGCAGGCGGGCTGTTGCAAAGATGTATCTCCCTCATGTTTTAAGCACGCCGAGGGGCAGGCAAGCGTAAAAATCCACTCCCATTGATGAGGGCATTCAGCCTATGGGGAAGCCACGAGATGCGCGGACGCTGATCGAGAAGCCCTGCCCGTTCCAGAAGGGACCGGCAGGGTTTTTCTTTGGGGCGGAACGCCATGCCCGCCGCCTTTTCAGCCCAGATGGTCGCGGATCGCCCTTATGGCGGCCAGCGCCCGGCGCGTGCCCTCGGGATTGACGAAATCCGGCCAGGTGGAGAGCTTCACCGCGGTAAAATCGCTCTCCATGTCGATATAGAGAATCTGGCCGAAAACGCCGCGGCAGATCAGGATTGGCCGCCCCGCCTCTTCGATCCAGAACTGGTCGCGATAGGCGCCCTTCGGCAGCACATGGCGGTAATCGCCCGCAAAAAGCGCGGGATCGCCCTTCAGGCAATCGGCAATCCAGGCTTCGGGCACCACCTGCCGCCCTTCCACCCGGCCCCGCCGGGCGATCATCTGGCCGAAGCGGCCGAGATCGCGCAGCGTCGCATTGAAGCCGCCATCGCCCGCCGCAAAGCCCGAGGGATCAACCGTAAAGCGCGCCTCGCTTTCCGCCCCCATCGGCTGCCAGACATGGCGGGAAACGAGGTCGGCGAGCGAAAGCCCGCTTGCCCGCTCCATGCACAGCGCAAGCACGTCGGTTTCGATGGAGCGATAGCGGAAGGCCGCGCCATGGGGCATTTCCAGCCGGTCGAGCGAGAGAATGAGATCGAACACGGTTTTCGGCCAGTGGGCGCCGCCCGCGGGCTTCCAGCCGGCCGCGGCATCGAGCCAGGCACAGTGGGAATCGGTCGCCGTATAGGTCTCGTCGAAGAAGACGCCGCTCGTCATGTCCAGCACGTGGCGAAGCCGCGCGCCGCGATAGGCGGTGGCTTCGAGTTCCGGCACATAGGCGCTGACCGGCGCATCGGGATCGAGAAGCCCTGCCTCGACCAGCGCGCCGGCGGCGGCCGCGCTCACGGATTTAGACACGGACTGCACGAGATGCAGCGAGCCTTCATGCATGTGGTTGCGGTAATCCTCGACCCGCACCGTGCCGCCCTTGATGACCAGAAAGCCATCCGTATGGCTGTCGGCAAGCCAGGCGCCGATAGTGTGGCGCTCTCCATCGAGCGTGAAGGGCAGGTCGGAGAGGTCTTCGATCTGCCGGGGCAGTGCGCTCGGCGCATCGGGGGCGCCCGCAACCGGCACGGTTTTCAGAAGGTCCGCCACATGCTGGAAAGCCCAGCGGTTGAAGGGGCCGCGATCCCAGTTTTCAGGAGTGAGCCCCTCCGGCTTTTGATGCTCGTTTTCGCCCATGCCATACGCCTCCCCGCGCTTGATGCGGGGCGAGCATACAGTGCCGGGCGTTCATTTGAACACCCAGACGTCGCCGTAACACCTTAAAGGTGATGCATTGCCGATCCCGACGCCGAAGGCACGCCCCGGCGCCGGGGCCATTCAAAACCCGCCTTACGCCTTGGCGCGAAGCAGCATGCCGAAGAGGTCGCGCGGATCGTCCGGATCGGCCAGCAGGTCGAGCTCCTGGTAGAGATCCGTGCCCTTCAGCCGGTTGCGGACATAGCGCAGGGCCGAGAAATCCTCGATGGCGAAGCCGACGCTGTCGAAGAGGGTGATCTGCCGCGCTTCACGCCGGCCGGTCTCGAGCCCGGTGATGACCCGCCAGAGTTCGGTGACCGGATAATCGGGCGCCATCTGCTGGATCTCGCCTTCGATGCGGGTCTGGGGCGGATATTCGACGAAGGTGTCCGAGCGCAGCAGGATGTCGCGGTGCAGCTCGGTCTTGCCGGGGCAATCGCCGCCGATGGCGTTGATGTGGATGCCGGCGCCGATCATGTTGTCGGTGAGGATGGTGGCAAACTGCTTGTCGGCGGTGCAGGTGGTGACGATATGGGCCCCTTCGATCGCCTCTTCCGCCGTGCGGCAGCCGACGACCCGGAGCCCGGAGGCCTGAAGATTGCGCACCGCCTTTTCGGTGGCCCTGCTGTCGATATCGTAGAAGCGAACCTCCTCGATGCCGACCACCACCTTCATGGCGAGCGCCTGGAATTCCGATTGCGCGCCGCTGCCGATCATGGCCATGACCTTCGAACCGGCCGGCGCGAGGTGGCGGGCCGCCATGGCGGAGGTCGCCGCCGTGCGCAGCGCCGTCAGCAGCGTCATTTCCGACAGCAGCACCGGATAACCGGTCGCCACTTCCGCAAGCAGGCCGAAGGCGGTGACGGTCTGCAGCCCCTGCGACATGTTCTTGGGGTGGCCGTTCACATATTTGAAGCCGTAGGTCTCATGATCGGAGGTCGGCATCAGCTCGATCACGCCTTCGGCGGAATGGGAGGCGACGCGCGGGGTCTTGTCGAAGCTTTCCCAGCGGCGGAAATCGTCTTCGATGGCATCGGTGAGCTCGGCGAGCATCGTCTCGATCCCCACATGATGCACCAGGCGCATCATGTTCTCGACGCTCACGAAGGGCACCAGCGCTTTTTTCGAGGGTTCGGTCGGCAAGGATTTGTCCTCAGATCTGTTGCGGGAGATATGGAGGCTAGCAGGCGAAGCCGACTGGCGGAAATCCCAAAAGAGTGCTAATTCCGACGGAAGATTGAACAAATTGCCAGCCCGATTTGCGGAAAATGTCAATGACCGTCAAAGACGCCACCATCGCCAAATATATTCCCGACGAGCTGGACCGGCGGATCATCTCGCATCTGAGGGCCGATGGGCGCGCTTCGCTCGCCAAGCTTTCCGAAGCGCTGGGCGTGGCGCGCGGCACGGTGCAGAACCGGCTGGACCGGCTGATGGAAACCGGCACCCTTCTGGGCTTCACCGTGCGGGTGCGCGACGATTACGAAGGGGTCAGCATCCGCGCCGTGATGATGATCGAGGTAACCGGCAAATCCACCACACAGGTGATCCGCCGGCTTCGCGGCATGCCAGAGATCCATTCCCTGCACACCACCAATGGCAACTGGGACCTGATTGCCGATATCCGCGCCGCCAGCCTTTCCGATTTCGACCGCGTGCTGCGCGAGGTCCGGATGATCGACGGCGTGGCCAACAGCGAAACGAGCCTGATGCTGTCCAGCGTCTGAGCCCCGCCTGCAATAAATGACCGGTCATTTTCTGGATCTGCGGATTCAGCACCGCTTAAGCACATATCCAGAGAATGAGGATATAATTATATTATATCTTGGTTGTGGAGACCAATAAAGACACGCCCGGCGGGTCGGCCTCCATGGCCGGACAATCCGGATCGAGGTCATTCATGTCCAGCGCAGCGAGAAAAACCCTTGCCATCAAGCTGATGGCGGTCAGCGGCGTGGCCATTGCGCTCGTGCTCTTCGTGACGAACAGCGTTTTGATCCTCGAAAGCCGCGGGCGCATCGAGAAGATGACGCTGGAACGCGCCCATGCGGAAGCGGACGCAATCGCCAAGGACATTACCGGCCGGCTGGTGGAGATCAAGGGCGCGGTCGTGACGGTCGCCGGCATGATCGAGGAAGGCCGCGCGGCGGGCACGCTCGACCGCAAGACCCTGACCCGGCTGGTCCGCCCCATGGCGGATCGCAATCCCATGGCCTTCGGCAGCTGGTTCACCGAAGCACCCGGCCAGTATGACGGGAAGGGTGACTCCTTCCGCGACATGCTGGAGGCCGGCACCAATGCGGCGGGGCAGCTCCAGCCCTACTGGCTCCGGGAAAACGGCGCGCTGAAGCTGACGGCGGCCACGACCTCCGATGCGGACCTGCCCGGCGAGGAGTGGTATCGCCGCTCTGCCGAGAGCATGAAGCCTGCCATTACCGATCCCTATATCGAGGCCGATGCCGGCAATCTGCTGATGACCAGCGTGACCGCCCCGGTCAGCGCCGATGGCAAGCTCGTCGGCATCGTCGGCGTCGATGTGGATCTCGCCACCATGGCCGGGGCCGTGGCAAGCCTGCACCCCTTCGAGACGGGGCGCGTCTATCTTCTGTCCCAGTCCCAGAAGTGGCTGGTCGGCCCGCCCGACCAGAAGCTGATGGAAACCTACAAGGGTGAGGGTGCCGATGCGGTGGCGGCGGCGCTGAAGGGCGGGTCTGGCAGCGTGGTGCCGAACCTGGCCGACGCATCCGGCGAAACCGTCTACCGCGTGATCAAGCCCTTCGACATTCCCGGCCTCGATGGCCGCTGGGTGGTGCTGGTGGACGTGCCGGCAACCACCATTTCCGCCGCCGTCAACGGGCAGACCGCCATGATGGCGATCGGCGGTCTCGTCATGCTGCTGGCGGTCATGGCCGCGCTTTATGCGGCGGTCCGCCATTTCGTGAAGAAGCCGCTCGATGCGCTGGTTGGCGATGTCGCCACGCTCTCGTCCGGCCATTACGACCGCAGTGTCAGCGGCCAGGACCGGGGCGATGAAATCGGATCGGTGGCGACCGCGCTCGACAGCTTCCGCCATGCGCTGGCCGAAGCGCGGGTGCTGGAAGGCGTGAGCGCCAGCGAGAGGGCCGCGGCCGAGGCCGCGCGCGAGGAGCGGGAGGCCGAACGCATGGCCGCCGCCAACCGGCAGCGCCAGGTGGTGGCAGCACTCGGGCAGGGGCTCTCGGCCCTGTCCGAAGGCAATCTCGCCTATCGCATCGGCGAGGACTTTCCGGGCGACTATGCGGCGCTGAAGCGCGACTTCAACAGCGCGCTGGACAGTCTGGAAGAGACGATCCTGACGCTCAACCAGGCGATCCAGAACATCAATGCGGGCACGGGCGAGATTTCCCGCAGTGCCAACGATCTCTCCCGCCGCACCGAGCAGCAGGCGGCAAGCCTCGAGGAAACGGCGGCCGCCTTCAACGAGATCACCGAGCAGGTGAACCACTCCGCCCAGAATGCCCGCATCGCCTCCGAAAAGGTGAACGGAACCTGCGAGGAGACCGCACATTCCGGCGATGTGGTGCGCCGCGCGATCCACTCCATGCAGGGCATCGAGGCCTCCTCCGTGAAGGTATCGACCATCATCGGCGTCATCGACGAGATCGCTTTCCAGACCAATCTTCTGGCGCTGAATGCCGGGGTGGAAGCCGCCCGCGCCGGCGAGGCTGGCAAGGGTTTCGCCGTGGTTGCGCAGGAAGTGCGCGAGCTTGCCCAGCGCTCCGCCAAGGCCGCGAAGGAGATCAAGGAGCTGATCAGCGCCTCCGGCGCCGAGGTGCAGGAAGGCGTGACGCTCGTCTATTCCACCGGCGAGGCGCTGGAGCGGATCTCCCGCCAGATCCAGGACATCAACGGGCTTATCCGGGAAATTTCCGCCTCCGCCAATGAACAGGCGATCGGGCTCAAGGAAATCAACACGGCGATGAACCAGATGGATCAGGTCACCCAGCAGAATGCGGCCATGGTGGAGGAAACGACCGCCGCCTCCATGACGCTTGCCGAGGAGGCCCAGCATCTCGAACAGATGGCCCGGCGCTTCCGCACCGGCGCAGAGCCCGCCCATCACCGTCGGGTGGCATGAGGCGAGGCCGGGCGAGCCCGGCGGTTCGGATCAGGCCTTCTTCTCGTGCTGTCCCAGGCGGGGCGAGGGTGAATCGAGCTTCAGCTCCGCGTCGGAAAAGGTGATCGGGGTTCTGAGCCCCGGAATGCCGCCGGGTGCGATCTTCATGCCGCGATGGATGAACTGCGGATCGGCAAAGACCTCCGCCACCGTGTTGATCGGGCCGGCGGGCACGCCCACCTTTTCGAGCGCTTCGAGGAGGCCCGCCTTGGTGAAGGTCACCGTGCGTCCGGTCAGGATCTCCGTCAGCCGGTCGCGGTTTGCCACGCGCTCGCGGTTGGTGCGGTAGCGCTCGTCGGCGGGAAGCTCGCCCACGCCCAAAGCCTCGGAGAGGCGGACGAACTGCTGGTCGTTTCCGCAGGCGATGATGATGTGTCCGTCGCTGGTCGGGAAAACCTGATAGGGCGCGATGTTGGGATGGGCATTGCCCAGGCGGCGCGGGCTGTTGCCCGACGCGAGATAGTTCATCGCCTGATTGGCCAGCACGCCCGACATGCAATCGAAGAGCGCCATGTCGATATGCTGGCCGCGGCCGGTGACGGCACGCTGGAGAAGCGCTGCCTGAATGCCGACCACCGCATAAAGGCCGGTGAAGATGTCGGCGAAGGCAACGCCGATCTTCTGCGGCTCGCCCTTCGGATCGCCGGTCAGCTCCATGATGCCGGCCATGCCCTGGATGATGAAGTCATAGCCCGCGCGCGACGCATAGGGCCCGGTCTGGCCGAAACCGGTGATCGAGCAGTAGACGAGGCGCGGATTGATCTTCGCGAGGCTTTCGTAGTCAAGGCCGAACTTCTTCAGGCCGCCCACCTTGAAATTCTCGATCACCACGTCCGCATCGGCAATCAGCGCCTTGACCTTCTCGAGGTCATCGGGATTGCCGAAATTAGCGATCATGCCGCGCTTGCCGCGGTTGCAGGCGTGGTAATAGGCCGCCGACCGCTCGCCCTCGTTCTCGATCCACGGCGGGCCCCACTGGCGGGTATCGTCCCCCTCGGGGCTTTCAACCTTGATCACCTCGGCGCCGAGATCGGCAAGCGTCTGCCCGGCAAAGGGCCCTGCCAGGATGCGGGCGAGTTCGACGACCTTGATGCCTTCGAGCGGAGCGGTCATGGGTTGGTTCCTACCTGTCTCGGAATTGGGAGCCAAAATTCATCAGGGCGAGGCGAAAATGGTGTCTTTCGGGCACCGAAGCGCAGCGTACGTAAGGTACGTGAGCATCGGAGCGCAGAAAGACGCCATTTGCAGCCCGCGATGATGAATTTCAGAAGAAGGCCTGGAGGCCGGTCTGGGCGCGGCCCAGGATCAGCGCGTGGACGTCATGCGTGCCCTCGTAGGTGTTCACCGTTTCGAGGTTCTGCGCGTGGCGCATCACGTGATATTCGGCCTGGATGCCGTTGCCGCCATGCATGTCGCGGGCCTGGCGGGCGATATCGAGCGCCTTGCCGCAATTGTTGCGCTTGACGATGGAGATCATTTCCGGCGCAAAATCATGGTCGTCCATCAGGCGGCCGACGCGGAGCGAGCCCTGGAGACCGAGCGAGATTTCGGTCTGCATGTCGGCAAGCTTCTTCTGGAAGAGCTGCGTCTGGGCCAGCGGCCGGCCGAACTGCTTGCGGTCGAGGCCGTACTGGCGGGCGCGGTGCCAGCAATCCTCGGCAGCGCCCATGACGCCCCAGGAAATGCCGTAACGGGCGCGGTTGAGGCAGCCGAAGGGACCGGCAAGGCCGGAAACGCCCGGCATCAGCGCCTCTTCGCCCACTTCCACGCCATCAAGCACGATTTCGCCGGTGATGGAGGCGCGCAGCGAGAGCTTGCCCTTGATCTGCGGTGCGGAAAGACCCTTCATGCCCTTTTCCAGGATGAAGCCGCGGATCTTGTTGTCATGGGCTTCCGACTTTGCCCAGACGACGAAGACATCAGCGATAGGGGCGTTGGAAATCCAGGTCTTGGCGCCATGGAGCTTGTAGCCATTGGCGGTCTTCACGGCGCGGGTCTTCATCGAGCCCGGGTCGGAGCCCGCATCCGGCTCGGTCAGGCCGAAGCAGCCGATGAGCTCGCCCGAGACGAGGCCCGGCAGATACTTGTCCTTCTGCTCCTCGGAGCCGTAGGAATAGATCGGAAAGATCACCAGCGAGGACTGGACGCTCATCATCGAGCGGTAACCCGAATCGATGCGCTCGATCTCGCGGGCGACGAGACCGTAGGACACGTAGTTGGCGCCGGCGGCACCGTATTTTTCCGGCAGCGTGACGCCGAGAAGACCTGCCTCGCCCATCTTGCGGAAGAGCGAGGGATCGGTCTTTTCCTCAAGATAGGCATCCGAGACGCGCGGCAGGAGCTCGGCCTGCGCAAACGCCGCCGCCGCATCGCGGATCATGCGCTCTTCTTCGGAAAGCTGCTTCTCGAAGCGGAAGGGGTCATCCCAGGTGAAAGGCGTCATATGGCTCATGCTGTTCCTCCGATAGGGGCCGGCAAGACCTGGGGCTTTTAAAAAGCACGGCCTCGCCCACGATGATGGTAGCGCCATAGTGCCTCCGACAACAGGACTCCACAAACCATATTTACTCCGCCCGCTTTGAGCTTTACTCATAACGGCATGAAGGAAATCCAGCGCCGCCTCATTCCCTCCACTGCCGCCCTCACCGCCTTCGAGGCGGTGGCGCGGCTCGGCAGCTTTTCGGCTGCCGCCAGCGCGCTCTCGCTGACACCGGGGGCGGTAAGCCGGCATGTGGACGGGCTCGAGGGCCAGCTCGGAGTCGCCCTCGTCAAGCGCACGAACAAGGGCATCGAACTGACCGAGAAGGGGCGGCGCTATGCAGCCGGCGTGGCTGAAATCATCGACCGGCTGCGGCTCCTCTCGCTCGATGCCATGTCCGACATCCATCCGGGCCAGCTCGACCTTGCCATCCTGCCCACCTTCGGTACCCGCTGGCTTCTGCCGCGCATTCCGGATTTCGTTGCCACCAATCCGGATGTGACGCTGAATTTCGTCACCCGCATCGGGCGGGTGGATTTCGAGCGCGACCGGCTGGATGCGGCGATCCATGTGGGGCGTGCCTTCTCCCCCGATCTTACCTTCGAGCACCTGATGCCGGAAGTGGCCGCCCCGGTTTCGAGCCCCGCCTTCAAGGCCGCCCATGCGCTGTCGCGGCCGGAGGACCTGCTGTCGATGCCGCTGCTCGAAATGGTGTCGCGCCCCGATGGCTGGCGGAACTGGTTTGCCGCCGCCGGCATCAGCGCGCCCTATCGCGAGGGCATGCGCTTCGAACAGTTCATCCATGTGGCGCAGGCCTGCATGAATGGCCTCGGCGTGGCGCTGATGCCGCTGATCCTCATAAAGTCGGAACTGGAAAGCGGCCAGCTGGTGGAACTCGACGTGCCCCGTCTTTCCACCGGCAACGGCTATTTCCTCGTCTATCCCCCGCATAAAGCCGAACAGGCCGCGGTGCGCCGCTTCTCGCTGTGGCTCAAAGGCCAGGCGGCGCGTTTCGTCGCCGGGGAGGAGCGCCCGGGCCGGCCGCTTTCCATCCTGCGGCAGGCGATCTAATAATGTAATATAATAATTTACCTTAATATCAGTTTGCGGTCATTTTGCCGCAGCGCTCCCGTCCCCGGAAGGCGGGGCTTAACGCTTGCCGGCTAGGGTAACCGAACCCGAAGGCGGGGCAGGGGGCCCCTTGAGAGCCGTACCGGGAGGACAGGGTACCGATGCTGAAACTGATGGAATTCCTGCGGGTCCCGAACGACAATCCGGCGCTGACGCTGGCGCAGTTCAAGGCCTTCTCCCGCCAGATGCCGCTGCTCTATTTCATCCTTCTCACCAACATGGCCTCGCTTGCCTGGACGCATCGCATGGTGGCGCCGGCCTGGCTGGTGATCTACCTGCCCATCGTGCTCGGGCTCTTCTGCACCACCCGCACGATCGGCTGGATTGCCAATCGCAATGCGCCCGTTACCCCCGAACAGGCCTATCGCAAGCTGCGCTCTACAAACCGGCTGGCAGCCCCCATTGCCGTCTTCTGCGTGCTCTGGTCCTGCTCGCTCCTGCCCTATGGCAACAGCTACCAGAATGCCCATGTGGCCTTCTTCATGGCCATCACCGTGATCGGCGTGATCTTCTGCCTCATGCATCTGCGTTCGGCGGCGCTGATCGTTACCGTCCTCGTCAACATTCCCTTCTTCCTCATCATGGCCTGGAGCGGACAGCCCACCTTCGTCGCCACCGGCATCAATGTGGTGCTGGTGACGATTGCCATGGTTGCGATCCTGCTCACCCATTATCGGGATTTCAAGCAGCTGACCGAATCGCGCCTGACACTGATGGCACAGCAGACGGAACTGACCCGTCAGCACCGGGAAATGGAGGCGCTTTCCAACGAGAACCTGCGCCTTGCCAACATGGACAGCCTGACGCTGCTTGCCAACCGGCGCAACTTCTTCGACGTGCTCACCCGGACCTTTGCCGCGGCGGAAGAAAAGGCAGCACGGCTCTGCGTCGGCATTCTCGATCTCGACGGCTTCAAGCCGGTCAATGACATGTATGGCCATTCGGCGGGCGACCGCGTGCTGGTGGAAATCGGCCGGCGGCTGACGGCGCTTTCGTCGGATCATGTGTCTGTCTACCGGCTCGGCGGCGACGAATTTGCCCTCATCCTCACCGGTACCCATGATGACGGTGAGCTTTCGGCGCTCGGCGAACGGATCTGCGAGGCGGCAGCAGAAACCATCGATATCGGCACCTGCACGGTGCAGGTCACCACTTCGGTGGGTTTTGCCGTCTATCCCGATATCGGCTCCTCCGCTCAGGATCTTTACGAGCGCGCCGATTATGCGCTCTACACCGCCAAGCGCCATCACCGCGGCGGCGTCGTCATCTTCAATGCCGCGCAGGCCGCCACGCTCTCGCGCCATCGGGAGCTGGAAGAGGTGCTGCTGGCCGCCGATCTCGAGCGGGAAATGGCGCTGGTCTACCAGCCGATCATCGACGTGGCGAGCGGACGCTGCATCGGCTTCGAGGCGCTCGCCCGCTGGACGAGCCCGGTGCTCGGCCGCGTTTCGCCGGCAGAGTTCATTCCGGTCGCCGAACATATGGGCCGCATCGCGCTCATCACCCGCCTGCTGCTCGCCTCCGCCCTTCGAGAAGCGGCGACCTGGCCGGCGGATGTCTATCTCTCCTTCAACCTCTCCCCCCATGATATCGCCACGCCGGAGAATGTCATGCGCATCATGAAAGTGGTGGAGGAAAGCGGCTTCAACCCGCGCCGGATCAATTTCGAGATCACCGAAACCGCCATCACCCGGGATTTCGTCCAGGCGGCGCATTCGGTGGAATTCCTCCGCAACATGGGCTGCGGCATCTCGCTCGATGATTTCGGCACCGGCTATTCCAGCCTCAACCATGTGCACAAGCTGCCCCTGTCGAAGATCAAGATCGACGGCAGCTTCATCACCGAGATCAACAGCCGGCCGGCAAGCTACAAGATCGTCAAGTCGGTTCTGGCGCTCTGCGAGGACATGGGCCTCGACGCCATCGTCGAAGGCGTGGAAACCGAAGCCGAGCTCGAGGTGCTGAAGGAACTGGGGGTCAGCGTGGTGCAGGGTTTCCACTTCTCCCGCCCGCTCGGCGCCGCCGAAGCGCGCGACATCGTCGGCCCCGCCCTGGAGGAGGGGCAGGCGAGCGCCGGCTGACCTTCGAGGCACCGTATTCTCCGCGGCGGCGTGCAGCCGGCTAAGTTTTTTCCTCCCCGGCGGAACTCCGCAACGGTCTGCTGCGTTTGAAACGATGGTTTCAGGGGAGCAGGCATGCAAAGCAGGATGGACGCGCTCGACAACCGGTTGGCCATGGCAGAAGGTCGCTACCGGCTGCTCATCGATGCGATCACGGATTATGCCATCTACATGCTGGATGTGGAGGGCCGCGTCAGCAGCTGGAACACGGGCGCCGAACGCTTCAAGGGCTACAGGGCCGAAGAGATCCTGGGTTCGCATTTTTCCCGTTTCTACACGCCGGAAGACCGGGCGATCGGTCTGCCCGACCGGGCCCTTCGCATTGCCGAGCGGGAGGGCCGTTTCGAAACGGAAGGCTGGCGCCTGCGCAAGAACGGCGAGCGCTTCTGGGTGAATGCGGTCGTCGACCCGATCCGCAGCCCAGAGGGCCAACTGCTCGGCTTTGCCAAGATCACCCGCGACCTCACCGAAAAGCGCAAGATCGAGGCGGAGCTGCGCATGAGCGAGAGCCAGTTCCAGGTGCTGGTCAACGGCGTCACGGATTATGCCATCTACATGCTCGACATGAACGGGGCGATCACCAGCTGGAATTACGGCGCCGAGCGCATCAAGGGCTATCGCCGGGAGGAGGTGCTGGGTACCAATTTCGCCCGGTTCTATACGCCCGAGGATGTGGGGATCGGTGCGCCGCGGCGCGCGCTCAACACGGCCCGCCGCACCGGCCGCTTCGAGACCGAGGGCTGGCGGGTGCGCAAGGACGGCACCCGCTTCTGGGCGAGCGTGGTGATCGACGCGCTCCATGACGAGACGGGATCGGTGATCGGCTTTGCCAAGGTCACCCGCGACATCACCGAAAAGCACGAGGCGCGCCGCGCGCTGGACAAGGCGCGGGAAGAGCTGTTCCAGGCGCAGAAAATGGAAGCGGTCGGCCGGCTGACGGGCGGCATCGCCCATGACTTCAACAATCTCCTGATGGCCATTACCGGCAGCCTCGAACTCCTGAAGCGCCACCTGCCCGAGGACCCGAAGGCCCGGCGGCTGATCAACAATGCGCTGGAAGGCGCCCAGCGCGGCGCGGCCCTGACCCGCCAGATGCTCGCCTTTTCCCGCAAGCAGGAACTGAACCTCACCGCCGTCGACCTGCACCACCTGGTCGGCGACATGCTGGAGCTGATCGAACGCAGCCTCGGCCCTTCGATCACCGTGGAAACCGCAATTGCAGAGGACCTGCCGCGGGTGCGCTCGGATGCGAACCAGCTCGCCAGCGCGCTCCTCAATCTCGCCGTCAATGCCCGGGATGCCATGCCCGCCGGCGGCCGCCTGAAGATTACTGCCCGGCGCATCGCCTCCGACGAAGAGCGCCCTGCCATGCTGGCCCGCAACGGCACTGATCTCCTCTGTCTTTCCGTGAGCGACAATGGCGCCGGCATGGACCCCGATACGCTTTCCAAGGCCGTGACCCCCTTCTTCACCACCAAGGAAGTGGGCAAGGGCACGGGGCTTGGCCTTTCCATGGTGCAGGGCTTTCTCGAACAGTCGGGCGGGCGGCTCGAACTGCATTCGCAGCCTGGCTACGGCACGCGGGCCGATCTGTGGCTGCCGGTCGATGAGGACCACCACCCGGCCGCCCTGCCGGCCGAACCGGAGGAGGCTCCCGTCATGGCCGAACCGGTGCGCCGCATGCGGGTTCTCGCCGTCGATGACGATTCCCTGGTGCTGCTCAGCACCGTCATGATGCTCGAAGGCCTCGGCCACGTGGTCGAGCATACCCACCTGCCGGAAAAGGCGCTGGGACGGCTGATCGGTGGTGATCCGATCGACCTCCTCGTCACCGACCAGTCCATGCCGAAGCTCACGGGAACGCAGCTGATCGAGGCCGCGCGCCACCGCTATCCGGCCCTGCCGGCGGTGATCGTGACCGGCTATTCCGACCTCTCCAAGTGCGGCATGGGTCCCGTCGTCTGGCTCGCCAAGCCCTTCACCGAAAAGGATCTCGCCCGCGCCATCGAGGACGTGGTGACGGACGCCTTCGCCACGATCCGACGATAGAAAAAGGGCGGGTGCGAGGCCGCATCCGCCCTTGGCTGTCACGATCGGCCGCCTTGGCCAAAGCGCTGAGGCAATCGCCTTCAGGCGATCAGGCTTCCCTGGACCACGTGTCGTACCAGGTGCGGAAAAGCCGGTACTGGGCTTCCACGAAGCCGCGCTGGCTGTCGGAGAGCGCGTCGGTCTCGTTGAAGTGGAGCGTGTATTCCGGGTTGCCGGTCAGCACCATCAGATACTTGTAGTAAAGGACGAGATCCGGGCCTTCGTCGAAGGAGGAGAGCACGCCCAGCGCCTGCTCCAGCTGCTGCGCCCGGACGCGCGCCTTCGCATCGCCCTTGGCGGCTTTTTCGCAGAGCGAGACGAGGTGCAGCACTTCCTTCGGCAGCACATTGCCGATGCCGGTGATCGCGCCCGCCGCGCCGCAATTGACATAGCCGTGATAGACGGCCGTATCCACGCCGACCATCAGCGTGATGTCGTCATTGCCGCTGGTGATGAACTCGGCCGCATAGCGCATGTCGGCCGGGCCGCCGAATTCCTTGAAGCCGACGAGGTTCTTGTGCTCGCGGCGCAGTTCGAAGAACAGGTCGGCGCGGGTGGCAAAGCCGTAATAGGGGCTGTTGTAGATGACAGCCGGCAGATCGGGCGCGGCGGACAGGATCGCCTTGAAATGGGCCTTCTGGGCCACCAGCGAGGGGCCGCGGGAGAGAACCCGGGGAATGACCATCAGGCCATGGGCGCCGACCTTCTGGGCATGTGCCGCATGGGCAACGGCCTTGGCGGTGTTGACGGCACCCGTGCCGACGATGACCTTGATGCCGGCCTTGACCAGGCGTTCCACGCCTTCCATGCGCTCTTCGTCGGTCAAGAGCGGCCAGTCACCCATGGAACCGCAATAGACGACGGAGGCCATGCCCGCAGCGATCAGCTCCTTGCCCTTGGCAACGAGAGCATCGAAATCGGGCGTGCGGTCCGCCTTGCAGGGGGTCATGAGGGCGGGGATCACGCCGGTGAAAATGCTGGAAGCCACGTCTGTCTCCTCTTCAGATGTCCGGGCCGGCGGCGGGCGAAAGAACCGCCCCGCGCCGGCGATGCTTTCTTCTAGCAGACTGCATATTGCTTGTCGACAAGAAAAATACAGACACGTGCGATCCGCCCTCTAAAGCCTCAGGAAGCGAAGGGGGGCAGGCTCAGAGAGAGAGCGAAAGCGGGTCCTTGCGGGCAAAGAGGCGCTGCACCTGCAGCACGATCTGTTCGGCATGTTCGCGGGCGGCGCTGTCGGCGCCATCCACATCGCGCGCCTCGATCAGCGCGATCAGCCGTTCGTGCTCATCGACGAAACGCTGCGGAAACTGCTCGTCATAGGAATGGTAATAGAGGCGGAGAATGCGCCGCCCCTCGTCCAGCAGCCGGTTGAAGAGGCCGGTGAAATAGGAATTGCGGCCCGCCTCCGCGATCGCCGAGTGAAAGGCGGCATTGGTGGCGATCATGGCAAGCGTATCTCGCCGGGCAACGGCATCCGCATAGGCCGCATGCTGGGCGCGAATGAGCGGCAGATCCTCCGCCCGGTGATGCTGGGCAGCCAGCCGGGTCGTGACCCGGTACATCAGCACCATGGCATCGAAGAAAGGATTGAGGTTCAGGAAATCGATGTTCGAGACCATGGTCGACCGGTTCGGCAGCGTCTCGATCAGCCCCTCGCCGGAGAGGCGCACCAGCGCCTCGCGGATCGGCGTGCGCGACATGCCGAAGCGCTCGGCGAGCTGCACCTCGTCCACCAGGCTGCCGGGCGCGAGCTTCAGGTCGAGGATCTCGTCGCGCAAGAGGTCATAGACCATCTTGACGCCGGAACCGCGCTTGCGTTCGGGCAGGGAAGGGGCAGCGGCGTCTTTTTCGGTCATGGCAATCCTCGGGCTTTCCGCAAGTGACATACCGGAGTTCGGCGTGAAATCAAATCGCCCTGCCGGCCTCCGCTCAGCCGAGCCGTCCGCCCGGATTGTTCCAGTTGCCGATCACCGTTTCCATGGCCACGTTGGTGGAGGTGCTGGCAACGAAGGGCAGGGCGGAAATGCGCTCGCCCAGCACATGGCGATAGCGCTTGATGTCGCGCGTGCGGATCTTCAGGAGATAATCGAAGCGCCCGGCGATCATGTGGCATTCCTCCACCTCGGCAATCTTCTTCACCGCCGTGTTGAAGGCCTTCAGCGCCTCCTCGCTGGTATTGGTAAGCTTCACCTCCGCAAAGGCGATATGGTCGAGCCCGAGCTTGGCCGGATTGAGCACGGCCCGGAAGCCATCCACATAGCCATCGGCGATCAGCCGGCGGAAGCGCTGCTGGCATGGCGTCTTCGACAGGCCCACCCGCTGGGCGAGATCGGTGATCGAAATGCGGCCATCCTCGGCCAGAATCTCGATGATCTTGCGGTCGAACACGTCCAATTCACCTTCAGCAGGCTTTTCCATGGTCGAATTGCCTCCTTGGGGCCAAATTTAAAGTGAAAACGATTGGCAAAAGCCGTAAAACAAGTCTGAATGTGTTTCAAGCCCATGCTATGGTGCACCGATGATGGAAGCACCGCTTCGCTTCGCCACCCAGCCCGTCGAGAAGAACCCCATGGCCCATACGCCCTTTGCCCGTTTTGCCCCGCCCGTCCGGCAGCAGAGCCCCCTTCGCCGTGCCATTACCGAAGCCTATCGGCGGCCCGAGCCCGATTGCGTGCGTCCGCTGGCGGAAGCCGCCACCATAGAGCCGGTCCTGAAGGCCGCGATTGCCCGCACCGCCCGCACGCTGATCGAGGCGCTGCGCGCCAAGCACAAGGGCACCGGCGTGGAAGGCCTGGTGCATGAATATTCGCTGTCGAGCCAGGAAGGCATCGCGCTGATGTGCCTGGCCGAAGCGCTGCTGCGCATTCCCGACACGGAAACCCGTGACGCCCTAATTCGCGACAAGATCGCCGAGGGCGACTGGAAGTCCCATATCGGCGGGCAGAAGTCGCTCTTCGTGAACGCCGCCACCTGGGGTCTCGTCGTCACCGGCAAGCTCACCTCCACCGTCAACGACCGCAGCCTGGGCGCGGCCCTGACGCGGCTCATCGCGCGCGCCGGCGAACCGGTCATCCGCCGTGGGGTCGACATGGCCATGCGCATGATGGGCGAGCAGTTCGTGACCGGCGAAACCATAGACGAGGCGCTGAAGCGCGCCCGGCCGCTGGAAGCCCGCGGCTTCCGCTATTCCTATGACATGCTGGGCGAGGCTGCGACCACCGCTGCCGATGCCGACCGCTACTTCCGCGACTACGAAAACGCCATTCATGCCATCGGCAAGGCGGCCGCCGGCCGCGGCGTCTATGAAGGCCCGGGCATTTCCATCAAGCTTTCGGCGCTCCATCCGCGCTACAGCCGCGCCAAGGCGGAGCGGGTGATGACCGAACTTCTGGACCGGGTGAAGAAGCTTGCCCTCATCGCCAAGTCCTATGATATCGGCCTCAACATCGATGCGGAAGAAGCAGACCGCCTGGAGCTCTCGCTCGATCTCCTCGAGGAACTGGCTCTCGACAGGGATCTCGCCGGCTGGAACGGCCTCGGCTTCGTGGTGCAGGCCTACGGCAAGCGCTGCCCCTTCGTGCTCGACTACATCATCGATCTCGCCCGCCGCGCCAAGCGCCGCATGATGGTGCGCCTCGTCAAGGGCGCCTATTGGGATGCGGAAATCAAGCGCGCCCAGCTGGACGGTCTCGAAGGCTTCCCCGTCTATACCCGCAAGGTGCATACGGATGTGGCCTATATCGCCTGCGCCCGCAAGCTTCTGGCGGCCGAAGATGCGGTCTTCCCGCAATTTGCGACCCACAATGCCCAGTCGCTCGCCACCATCTATCATCTGGCGGGCCATGATTTCGCCACCGGCAAATATGAATTCCAGTGCCTGCACGGCATGGGCGAGCCGCTTTATGACGAGGTGGTGGGCCAGGGCAAGCTCGACCGTCCCTGCCGCATCTATGCGCCGGTCGGCACCCATGAGACGCTGCTCGCCTATCTGGTGCGCCGCCTGCTCGAAAACGGGGCGAACTCCTCGTTCGTCAACCGCATTTCCGATCCGAATGTCTCGGTCGACGATCTCGTCGCCGATCCGGTCGATGTCGTCACCGCCATGCCGGAAGTCGGCATGCCGCATGACCAGATTGCGCTGCCGGCCAATCTCTTCGGCAAGGAGCGGGTCAATTCCGCCGGCATCGACCTTTCCAACGAAACCGCGCTGGAAAAGCTCTCCGCCACCCTGACGAAGACCGCCGAGACCACCTGGCATGCCGCACCGCTTCTCGCCGACGGTTCGGCAGACGGCGTGACCCGCGACGTGCTCAACCCCGCCGATCACGGCGACGTGGTGGGCACGGTGACGGAAGTGCGCCCTGATGATGCGGGCCGTATCCTGAAGCTCGCCCGCGAGGGCGGCGAGGCCTGGGCGAATACCGCGCCTGCCGAACGTGCCGCCTGCCTCGACCGCGCCGCAGACCTGATGCAGGAACGCCTCGAAGTGCTGATGGGCCTTGCCATGCGCGAAGCCGGCAAGACCGCGGCCAATGCGGTGGGCGAAGTGCGCGAAGCGATCGATTTCCTGCGCTACTATGCCAATCAGGCCCGCCGGTCGCTGGGAGCGGCCCATCGTCCGCTCGGCCCCGTGGTCTGCATCAGCCCGTGGAACTTCCCGCTGGCGATCTTCACCGGCCAGGTGGCGGCAGCGCTCGTTGCCGGCAACAGCGTGATTGCGAAATCCGCCGACGAAACGCCGATCATCGCCCATGAGAGCGTCAAGATCCTGCATGAGGCCGGCGTACCGCGCGGCGCGCTGCAATTCACCCCCGGCGACGGCCGCCTCGGCGCCGCCCTCGTCGGCGCGCCGGAAACGGCCGGCGTGATGTTCACCGGCTCCACCGAAGTGGCGCGCCTGATCCAGGCGCAGCTCAACGAGCGCACCTCCGCCTCCGGCAAGCCCATCCCACTGATTGCCGAAACCGGTGGCCAGAATGCCATGATCGTCGACAGCTCTGCGCTTGCCGAACAGGTGGTGGGCGACGTGATCGCCTCCGCCTTCGACAGCGCCGGCCAGCGCTGCTCGGCGCTGCGCGTCATCTGCCTGCAGGACGATGTGGCGGACCGCACGCTTTCCATGCTGAAGGGCGCGCTGAACGAGCTGACGCTCGGCCGCACCGACCAGCTTTCCGTGGATATCGGCCCGGTGATCACCGCCGAAGCCAAGCAGGGCATCGAGGCCCATGTGGAGCGCATGCGCGGGCTCGGCTGCAAGGTGGAACAGCTGCCCCTGCCCGAAGAGGCCGCCCGTGGCACCTTCGTTCCCCCGACCATCATCGAAATCGGCAAGCTCTCTGACCTGAAGCGCGAAGTCTTCGGCCCCGTGCTGCATGTGATGCGCTTCCGCCGCGAGGACATGGACAGCCTGATCGACGAGATCAACGCCACCGGCTATGGCCTCACCTTCGGTCTCCATACCCGTCTCGACGAAACCATCGCCCATGTCACCGAGCGGGTGAAGGCGGGCAACCTCTACGTCAACCGCAACATCATCGGTGCCGTGGTCGGCGTTCAGCCCTTCGGTGGACGGGGCCTTTCCGGCACCGGCCCGAAGGCCGGCGGTCCGCTCTATATCGGCCGCCTCGTGCAGAAGGCGCCGGTGCCGCCGCAGGTGAGCTCCGTTCTTTCGGATACGGGCCTGCGCGATTTCGCCACCTGGCTCGGAAGCCGTGGCCACAATGCGGATGCGGATGCCGCCCGCGAACTCGGCGGCCTGTCCGCTCTCGGCATGATCAAGGAACTGCCGGGCCCCGTGGGCGAGCGCAACATCTATGCGCTCCATGCCCGCGGCAGCATCCTGCTCGTGCCGCAGACGGCCCGCGGCCTGTTCCGCCAGATCGCGGCAGCGCTCGCCACCGGCAACGAGGCAGCCATCGACCGTGCGTCGGGTCTCGAAAACGTGCTTTCCGGCCTGCCCATGAGCGTCGCTGCCCGGATCCGCTGGACGTCCGACTGGAATGCGGACGGTCCCTATGCGGGTGCGCTGATCGAAGGGGATGCGGCCCGTGTCACCGAGGTGAACCGCCGCATCGCCAAGCTCGACGGACCGCTGGTTCTCGTCCAGGCCGCAACCACCGCCGAGATCGAGTCGGATGCGGAAGCCTATTGCCTGAACTGGCTGCTGGAGGAGGTTTCCACCTCGATCAACACGGCAGCCGCCGGCGGCAATGCCAGCCTGATGACCATCGGCTGATCGAACGACAGGAGGGCGGCGCGACAGGCGACGCCCTTTTCCCTGGGAGGGGGAAATCATGTCCAGCACGTCACGCGATAGGGGCGATCTCGTCGATCACTACCGCCCCATCGGGATCAGGGCGGTGAATGCCGCGCTTGTCCTGAAACCGAAAGCCATGCCGGAGCGGCAGCAGACGGGCAGCGAGCCTTCCGTCTGGGAAGGACAGTCCCTTCCCGAGGGCTTCCACATGCCGCACAGCGTCATGGAGGATTGAGGCCGTCAGGCCTCGTCCGGCACCATCAGGCACAGAATGGTGAAGAGCACCTGCGCGGCGATATGGGCCGTGTTGGTGGTGGAGTCATATTGCGGCGCCACCTCCACCACATCGCCTCCGACGAAATTCAGGCCACGCAGGCCGCGCAGCAGTTCCAGCACCTCGCGGGGCGTGAGGCCGCCCACTTCAGGCGTGCCGGTGCCCGGCGCAAAGCCCGGATCGACGCTGTCGATGTCGAAGGACAGGTAGGTGGGGCCGGTGCCGACCACCTGGCGCGCCCGCTCGATGAGGGCGGGGATGCCGATGCCTGGCAGTTCCTCCGCGTGAATGACGGTCATGCCGCTTTCGTAGGAGAATTCCCAGAGATATTCCGCACCGCCGCGAATGCCGATCTGGATCGTCCGCTCGGGATCGAGAACCCCGTCGAGCACCGCCAGCCGGAAGGGGCCGCCATGCTGGAACTTGGCGCCCTCGTAAGGCCCTGCCGTATCGCAATGGGCATCGATATGGATCATGCCGACGGGCTGCTTCTCGCCGACCGCCTTCAGGATCGAGGAGGTGATCGAGTGATCGCCGCCGACGGAAAGCGGGCGCACGCCTGCGGCAACCAGCCGCTTGTAGAAGGTTTCGATATCCTGGTGGCAGAGGGCCAGATCGTAGCGGCTCTGCATTGGCACGTCGCCGATATCGGCGATTTTCGCCCGCGAGAAGGGCGCGATCTTCAGCACATGGTCATAGGGGCCGACGCGCTCGATGGTGCGCACGGCGCGCGGTCCGAACCGACTGCCATTGCGGTTGGTGACGCCGAGATCCATGGGCACGCCGACCAGCGCGATGTCGAGCCCGCCGAAATCGGCAAGATCCTGCGCATCGGGCCTGGGCGGCGCATCGAGGAAGGTGGGAATGCCGGCAAAAGGCCATTTGCGCCGGTCCGTGCCCTTGAACTGAGCCTGCGCCACCTCGCGGAAATGCGGGTCGAAAATATCGCCGCCGGAGGCATTGGCATAGCGCGCGCGCAGCGCCTCGAGCTTCTTCTGATCCATGCTGCGTTCTCCCCTCCCGTGATGTCGGAAGCGGAGTTTAGTCAGAGCGCCGGTCCGTGGGAATAGCGCAGGACCGGTAAAATTCGGGGGCGCTGCCCTTCAGTGGGCCTCGCCATCCGGCCGGGCGTTCCACCAGCCGGCGGGAAAGGGTTCGTCCTCCTGTTCGGCCACCGGCACCCAGTCCTGAATGCCGGCCTTGTCCACCGTCAGGCGGCCCTGGCTCGTCATCACGGTCAGGCGTTCGGCGGTATGGCCCTCCACGGCCCGCACCACGGCGAAGCGGCTGCAGCCTTCCGCGTCGCGATACTGCATCACATAGGAGGTTTCGGGCCGGTGCAGGCGCACCACATTGCTGCCCGGGGGAAGCGCCTGCTCATGGGCTCGGAACTGGCGGGCGACGCCGGCGAGATCATGCATCATGCGGTTGAGATCCTGGACAACCTGCTCCTTGAGCGCCTGAATGGCTGCCTCTTCCCCATTGATCCCGCTGCCCATCGCACCCTCCAACCCGTAAAAGTCTAGGCAAATTCTAGGGATGAGGGGTTAAGAGGAATTTAATTTTTTAGCGGGACCGCGGCGACAGGGTAGAAAAGGGCAATCATCAGTTGCTCAGCCCATCAGCCGGCGGCGCTCCTCGGACAGTGCGACACGCCTTTCCCACCAGATGAGGGTGAGGCTGGAGGCGACGATCAGCACGGCGCCGGCCACCACGTTCCAGGTCGGCACTTCCGCCCAGATCATGTAGCCATAGAGAAAGGCCCAGACGAGGCCGCTATATTCCATGGGGGCAAGGGTGGAGGCCTCCGCATGGCGGAAGCTCTCGTAAAGCAGATATTGCCCGCCGGCGCTGACGACGCCGAGCCCGATCATCAGCGCCCAGCCCTCGGCATCCGGCCAGGTCCAGAGGAAGGGCAGGCTCGCGCCGCAGACCATGAGGAAGGCGAGGCTCGTCGCCAGCATCTGGTTGAGCGTGCTTTCCGTGCGGCCGTAAAGCCGGAGCAGGATGGTGCTCCAGGCCCAGCAGAAGCCGGCAGCCAGCACCATGAGCGCCGGCAGGAGGCTCGGCGACTGGGCGGGATCGGCCGCGAGCACCACGCCCGCAAAGCCGGCGAGACAGGCGAACCAGCGCATGGGCCCCACCTTTTCCCGCAGCACCAGGATGGAGAGCCCGACGACGATGATCGGAGCGCAGAAATACATGGTGGTCATTTCCGCAAGCCCCAGATGGCGGGCCGCCGAATAATAGCAGAGCCAGGCCACCAGCATGAGCATGGCGCGGAAGAAGAGCGAGCCGCGGTTACGGCTTTTCAGGATCGAGGGATGTCCGTAGTGGCGCACCAGGGCCGTGGACAGGAGAACGATGACGACGCTGCGCACGAAGAGTATTTGCGGCACCGCATAGCTCGCCACCAGCCATTTCACCGCGGCATCCTGCACCGCAAACAGGCTGTAGCCGCCGCAGGCAAGCGCAATGCCGGTAAGGGGCGCCGAACGGTCGCTTTGAGAAGAGAAAGCCATGGGGCGCCGGTGGAGGGTAAGGGTTCGTGACCGCCGAGACTAGCAATGCCCGCTGCGGTTGACAATGGCGGGTTCCCGGCCCATTGCCTTTCGAGTTGCCGTTCCGATGCTTCGGCGCGGTCCTTCCCGTCCCTCGCCGTCCAGCCAGAAACGAAGCCCATTCGCATGACCAACAACACCAGAGGCTATCTGTTCGTCCTCGCGGCGATCACGATCTTTGCCACGCAGGACGGCTTCACCAAATTCCTCGGCGGCCATTATCCGCCCATTCTGGTGACGATGATCCGCTTCTGGGCCTTCGCGCTCTTCGTCACGATGATGGCGGCCTCCTCGCCGGGGGGTATCCGTGCGGCGATCCGCACGAAACATCCCGTGCTGCAATCGCTCCGCGGGGTGCTGCTCGTCTCGGAAATTGCCGTTGCGGTGCTCGCCTTCGCCAAGGCGGGGCTTGCCATGAGCCAGGCGATCTTCCAGTCGACGCCACTCTTCGTCACGCTGCTGTCCGTGCCCATGCTGGGCGAAAAGGTTGGCTGGCGGCGCGGCACCGCGGTGGTGGTGGGGCTTATCGGCGTGCTCGTCATCCTCAACCCGACGGGCCTTCACTTTGACCTCTACCTCTTGCTGCCGCTGATCGCCGCGCTCATGTTTGCCCTCTACAGCATCATGACCCGGGCGGTGAGCCGGGACGATTCGGCCACGACCAGCGTCTTCTATGCGGGCTTCGTCGGGGCGATTGCCATTTCCACCGTCGGCCCCTTCTTCTGGGTGCCGATCCGCCCGGAGGACTGGCCTGCCGTGGGCGTGCTTTGCATCTGCGGTGCGCTCAGCCATTATTGCCTCATCCGTGCCTATGGCCTGCTGGAGGCCGTGAAGGTGCAGCCGATCACCTATCTGCAGCTGGTGCTGAGCGTCGCCGTCGCGGTCGTCTTCTTCCATGAAGTGTTGACCGTGAACATGGTGGTGGGGTCGATCATCGTGGTCGGGGCGGGCCTCTACACCATCTGGCGCGAATATGCGCTTGAGCGTCGGGCGCGCGCCGCCTGAGGCGATAACCGGGCATTCCACACCCGCGGCTCTTTCTTGACATGCCTGCACAGCCCGGTCATGCTCCCGACCAGCCGCATTCGCGCATCTCTGGTGCAGCCATAAGGGCGCTCCACTCCTTCGATCCAACATTTCGCTGAGGGCGATCATGACCATCAATATGCAGACCAACGACATGGGCAAAGTCATCGAGGCGGACCGCGCCCATGTCTGGCACCATCTGAGCCAGCACAAGGTGTACGAGACGGTCGATCCGCGCGTCTATATCGAAGGCAAGGGCATGAAGCTCTGGGATGCCAAGGGCAACGAATATCTCGATGCCGTCTCAGGTGGCGTGTGGACCGTCAACGTCGGCTATGGCCGGGAATCGATCGCGAACGCCGTGCGCGACCAGCTGGTCAAGCTGAACTACTATGCCGGTGCCGCCGGCACCGTTCCGGGCGCGCTTTTCGCCGAAAAGCTGATCGAGAAGATGCCCGGCATGAGCCGCGTCTACTATTCGAACTCGGGTTCGGAAGCGAACGAGAAGGTCTACAAGATGGTGCGCCAGATTGCGCATCGCCGCCACGGCGGCAACAAGTGGAAGATCCTCTTCCGCGAGCGCGACTATCACGGCACCACCATCGGCACGCTGGCCACGTCCGGCCAGCCGCAGCGCGCCGCCCAGTATGGACCCTATCCTGACGGTTTCGTCTCCGTGCCGCACTGCCTCGAATATCGCAAGCAGTGGGATGTGGAGAATTATGGCGAGCGCGCCGCCGATGCCATCGAGGAAGTGATCCTGCGCGAAGGCCCTGAGACCGTTGGCGCGCTGGTGCTCGAACCGGTCACCGCCGGCGGTGGCGTGATCGTTCCGCCGGAAGGTTACTGGAAGCGGGTGCAGGAAATCTGCAAGAAGTACGACATTCTTCTGCACATCGATGAAGTGGTCTGCGGCCTTGGCCGTACCGGCAAGTGGTTCGGCTACCAGCAGTTCGACATCCAGCCCGATTTCGTCACCATGGCGAAGGGCGTCGCGTCGGGCTATGCGGCGATCTCCTGCACCGTCACCACCGAGCGCGTCTTCGACATGTTCAAGGACGATGCCTCCGATCCGATGAGCTATTTCCGCGACATCTCCACCTTCGGCGGCTGCACGGCCGGCCCGGTGGCGGCGCTCGAAAACATGCGCATCATCGAAGAGGAAGGCCTGCTCGAGAACTGCACGAAAATGGGGGAATACTGCCTGTCGAAGCTCGAAGAGCTGAAGGCAAAGCACAAGGTCGTCGGCGACGTGCGCGGCAAGGGCCTGTTCCTCGGCGCGGAGCTGGTTGCCGATCGCGAAACCAAGGAACCGCTCAACGAAAAGATCGTCCAGGCGGTCGTGGCCGACTGCCTGAAGAATGGCGTGATCATCGGGGCGACCAACCGCTCGCTCGACGGACTTAACAACACGCTCTGCCTTTCGCCGGCCCTCATTGCGACGAAGGCCGACATCGACCAGATCGTGGCGGCCATCGACAATGCGCTGACGACCGTCTGCGGCTGATCGGTTATCCCGCTTTCATCCACGAGACGCGGTCCTTCGGGGCCGCGTTTTGCATTTCAAAGCACGCCCCAGGCCCGGAACCGGCCCCGGCCGGTCATTTCCCTGAGATGCAACTCTTCCACCAGCCGCACTGCGCCGCGATGGGTAACCCCGAGCTCATCCGAAATCATGGTGGCGGAGAGAAGCGGCCGGCGGAAGACGAGATCCACCAGTTCCGGCAGGCGGGAGGAGGTGCGCCGCCCTTCCAGCCGACGCTCCATGGACTGGCGTGCCAGCGCCAGCCGGTCGTGATCCTTGAGCCCCGCTTCTGCCGCCGCCGCCAGGCCCTCGATCAGCGCCACGAGCCGTCGGCTGCGGCTCTGATGGGTGCGCTCCTCGCGCCGCACCGTGCGAAGCCCCACATTGATTGCCAGAAGATGCGGCCCGGTGGTGAGCCCGGCTTCCCGAAGGCTTGCCGCGGCCATGAGCCGGCCGAGCCAGGGCGCATGCTGGAGAACCCGGATCTCGTTCCAGGCATCGAGCAGAACCGCCGCGCGGAGCAGCGCCGGCAGGCCCGCCGTCTCCCCGGCGATGCGGGAAAATTCGGCAAGGCGGGCGTCCTCGTCCCAGTCGGGCTCATAGACCAGCGGGTCCCGGCCGGTCTCGCCGGCAGCAGGGGGCAGGCTCACGCCCGAGAGCACCGCTTCGGTGCGGGCAAGAACCGCATCCATGGCCGCAAGCTCCCGGGCGAGCGGATCCTCTTCCTCCGCTCCATCCACCTCCGCCGCCTCTTCGGGCGCGGGCTGGAGGGTCCGGCGCTCGCCGCTTTCTGGCGCCTTCAGCGCCTTCAGGCCCTCGGGGCTCAGCGCCCAGCCGGGCGGCTGCGCGGCAATGCGCCGGCGGCTGCGCAGGATCCGGTGGGCGATGGTGAGTTCATGGGTGGGCGCCCGCACATCCGCTTCCGCATCATGCAGCACCAGATCTTCCAGATGGACGAGTTCGCCGTCGAGATAAAGCGAGGCACAGGCATCGGAAAAATGCAGCCTTTCGGCAAAGCCCGCGCCGATCACCGAGCGCTGGATGCGCTCATCCAGCCGGGCCAGCCGGGCGGTGGCGTGCGTGACCGGCTGGAAGAGCCGTTCGACGGGCAAGGATTTGAGATCGTAACGCATTGAAATAGCGTTAGCCGATTTGCAAAACCGACGCTATCTCCGTTTTTCCGTCACGGTCCTTCCGCCTCAGGTTTCGTCCGGGCGGTCGAGGGCGCGGAGCAGTTCCTGGAAGCGCAGGCCCGCCATGGAAACGCCGTCGAGCACCATGTCGTCGAGCTCGTCTTCGGCGGGGCCCGCCCCGCCGCGGCCGCGAAGCGTCGTGGTGCGCAGACGGTCGGCGAGGAAGATCGCCAGCGCCTTGTAAAAGCGCCCGGCAAAGGCTGCATTCTCCTGCAGGCGCGCCTCGATGGCCGCCTTGTCGAGGATCAGCACCCGCGAGGGGCGCGTGACGCCGACCGTGGCCGAGGGCGGGGCCTTGTCGACGAAGGACATTTCGCCGAGGATCTCGCCCGCATGGAGGCGCGCGACCGTGCCAACGCCGGAGACGGTGACCGAGACTTCGCCATCGAGCACGATGAAGAGATGGGGCGAGGCCCGGCCCTCCTCGATCAGCACGTCGCCGGGCGCGAGATTGCGCCGCGTGCCGATGCGGCCCATCCAGGCGATGTCGGCATCGTCGAGCTGGCCGAGAATATAGAGAACCTTGCGCATCGGAAAACTCCTTGACTGTCAGGCAAGCTGGCGGCGGGCATGGGCGGCGAAGGCGCCGTCGCGCCGCATCAGCTCCTCGAACGTGCCGGTTTCGATCATTTTCCCCCGTTCCAGCATGACGATCCGGTCCACCTTCTCGATGGTGCTGAGCCGGTGGGCGATGACGATGCGGGTGACGGGGAGCGCGGAAAGCGTTTCGGTGACGATCGCCTGCGTGCGGTTGTCGAGGGCGCTGGTCGCCTCGTCGAGCATCAGGATTGCCGGCTTCTGGATCAGCGCCCGGGCAATGAGGATGCGCTGGCGCTGGCCGCCGGACAGCGTGCCGCCGCCATCGAGCAGAACCGTATGCATGCCCATGGGCATGTCCCTTATATCCTTGTCGAGGCCGACCATGCGGGCCGCCTCCAGCGCTTCCTCGAGCCCCAGGCCGCTCTCGCCCGCAATGTTGGAATGGACGCTGCCCGCCATGATCCGCCCGTGCTGCAGGACCACGCCGATCTGCCGCCGCAGGTTCGAGAGATCGAGGCGCTGCATGGAATGGCCGTCATAGAAGATATCGCCGAGCTCCGGCCGGTCGAAACCGAGGAGCAGCCTGAGGAGGGTCGACTTGCCGGAACCGGAAGCGCCGACCACGGCGACGAATTCGCCCCGCTCGATCTTGAGCGTGAGTTCCGAGAGCGCCCGGGGAGCCTGTTCGGAATAGCGGAAGGTGAGGTTGCGAATGTCGATGGCGCCCTGCAGCGTCACCGGCCGGCTGGAAACGGGGGGCGTATCGGGCACGGCGGAAACGATGGGCTTTGCCCTCTCGATGAGGGGCACGGCCGCAAGCGACTGGGTCAGCGCCGCCGCCAGCGCGGAAATCGCGCCGATCACCTGCGCGAAGGCGGTGGTGACGGTGACGAAATCGGCCAGAGAAAAGGGCGGCGCGCCCTCCGCCTTGGCCGCATCCGCCTTCATCAGCCAGACGATGGTGGCGTAGAGCGCAAGCGTTGCGAGCTGCGGCAGCAGCGCATCGAGCGTCGCCTGCCAGTTCGCCCAGCGCCCGGCCGCCGCCGCATGGGCGGTGTTGCGGGCAAAGAGCGCCGCCCAGCGGGCAAAGCCCATGCGCTCCGAGGCGGCGGCGCGGAGCTTGCCGAGGCCCATCAGCATCTGCACCACGAAACTGTCGAGACGCCCCTTTTCCGCAAGCCGCAGCCGCTCATGCACGAGGCCGCGATAGCTGACCACCATGTTGATGGCCCCGAGCACAAGCGCCAGTCCGAAGGCGAGGAGCGCCAGCCGCCAGTCCACGGTGAGAATGGGCACGAGGCTGACCAGGCTGAAGACGCTGCTGGTCGCGGCACTCGTGAAACTGTGGGTGATGACCTGGCGCGCGTTCTGGATGCCGAGCACCCGGTCGGTGATGTCGCCGACGGCAAAGGCGCGGAAGAAGGAGGGCGGCATGCGCAGCAGCCGGAGCAGCAGCGCCGGCTGGAGACGCCCCTCGAAGCCAAGCTCGGCGCGGAGCATGGTCAGCGATTTTGCCGCCTCCACCACCGTCTTGACGAGGGCTGCGGCCACCAGCGCCCCGACGATCATTCCCGGCAGCCCGAGATCGCCATGGGGAATGGCATCGCTGATCAGGAAGCGGGAACCGTAGGGCACCAGCATGGACAGCACCGCCGCCGCCAGCATGAGGAGCGCCAGGCGCGGCTTGTCGCTGCCAAGCGTCGCAAAGCCGAAGGCGAAGAGATCGCGGAACCGAAGCGGCCGGGCGGGCAGCGCCGGGTAGAATTGCCGGGCATCGGCGGAAAGGCCGCCCTCGCCTGCCCCTTCCAGCGCATCGCGCGCAACCGGCTGCAGGCGGCCGCCGTCGCGGATCATCCAGCGTCCGCGCAGGAAAAGAAGCGCCACGGGTCGGCGCTCTTCCCCGAGGAAGCCGAGCATGGGTGGCCCCGGTCGGCGCGTCCAGCCGGGCCTCAGAAGCACGCTTCGGGCAATCATCTGGTGGCGGGCCAGCACCCGTGCCAGCCGCTCCTCGAGATCGGCGCCCTCGGGCATCATTTCGAAGGCTTCGAGCTTCGGCGTGACCGCCTGCGCCGACAGGACCAACAGAACCGCCGCCTTCAGCGGATCGGCCACGGCACCGGGGGAAAGGGCCTGGCCGAGGGCGCCGGCCTCCTGCAAGCCGGAAAGGCCGGCCAGCGCATCGGATGTGGCGGCCTCGCCCAGCCGACGGCGGCGCTGGCGCCAGCCATCCCCCTCCCCCTCGCCGAGGCGGGTTTCGAGGAGGCCGAGGATTTCCCCCATGCGCTCGGCGGTGAAGGCGTCGAGATCGGCGGGGAGTTCGCCGCGCGGGGCAAGGGCTGCTTCGCGCAGGCCGTCGCACCAGCGCGCAACGGCGGAATTCGGCGGGTAAACCGCGGGATCGAGGGGCACGAGTTCCGTTTCCGGGCCGCCCGCGGCATGAAAGCGGAAAATCCTCGTCCCTGCGCCGGAGATCGGCGGCAGGGGAAGGAGAAGCGCACCCTCCTCCAGCCGGAAGAGCGGCAGCCGGCGGCTTCGCGCCGGATCGCCCGAAAGCGCGAAGACATCGATGAAGCCGCGGGCGACGAGGAAGGCGCCCGATAACGCCCCGAGATCCAGCGGATGGGCATTGTCAGCCACGAGGCCACGGTTTTCCGGTCTCTCCTCCATGGTCCCCTCCTCAATGCCCGCCGGAGCGGATCAGCCCGGCATAGGGGCCATTCTGCTCCATCAGCCCATCATGGGTGCCGCGCTCGATGATGCGGCCCTCCTCCATGACGATGATTTCGGAACAGTCGCGCACGGTGCTGAGCCGGTGGGCGATGATGATGGCGGTGCAGCCGCGCCGCCTCAGATTGTCGTCGATGAGCTTTTCCGTCTGCGGATCGAGGGCTGCGGTCGCCTCGTCGAGCACGAGCACGGCGGGATCGCCGACGAGTGCGCGGGCAATTTCCAGCCGCTGGCGCTGGCCGCCGGAGAAGTTGCGTCCGCCCTCCTCCACCATGGTATCGAGCTCGCCCGGGCGGGCGACGATATCATCGAGGATCGCCGCATCCTGCAACGCACGGGTAATGGCATCGTCAGGCACATCGGGGTTCCAGAGGGTGAGGTTTTCGCGCACCGTGCCCTCGAAGAGGAAGATGTCCTGATCCACATAGGCGATGTTGGCGGCGCGGCGGTACTGGTCGAGCCGGTCGAGCGGGATGCCGTCGATGCGGACCTCGCCGGACCAGGGCGCGACGAGGCCGCAGATGATGCGCCCGAGCGTGGACTTGCCGCAGCCAGAACGCCCGACCAGCGCGATGCGCTCGCCAGGCGCTGCCTTCAGCGACAGGCCCTCGATGAGCGGCTCGCTGAGGGGATTATAGCCATAGGTGACCGCATCGATCTCGACCGCGCCCTGCAGGAGCATCGGCCCCGCCTCGTCTTCCTCCTCCTCCCGCAGCAGCATGGGATCAACAGGATTGCGCAGGGCATCGTCGACGCGGTTGAGATCGGCGCGGATCGCCGCAAGCTTCGGCGAAAGGGCAACCAGACTTGCCAGCGGGGCGGTAAAGCTCGCCGCCAGAAGCTGGAAAGCCACAAGATCGCCGATGGTCATCGCCCCTTCCATGACGCGAAGCGCCCCGAGACCGAGGATCGCCGCCTCGATGAGGCCGCCGAGCAGCGGCGGGGCGAGACCCGTGATCATGGATTTCGCGCCGAGCGCCTGCGAGGTGTTGAGCATGCGCGCATGGATGCCCGCCCAGCGGCCGAAGGAGCTGGTTTCGAGCCCGGAGGCCTTGATCGTCTCGATATTGTAGATGATGCCGACGGTTGCGCCGCCGAGCTTGCCCTGTTCCACCGCAAGGCGCATGGAATCCTGCTTCAGCCGGTTCTGCACCAGCCGGAGCACCAGAAGATTGGGCAGGCCAAGCCCCACCGTCATCAACCCGAGCACGGGATCGTAGCCCACGAGCACCAGCGCGAAGAAGATGAGCGTACCCCAGTTCAGCACCGCATTGGCCATGTCGGCGGAAATGACCTCCGCCACCCGGGTGCTCGCCTCGATGCGATCGGCAATTTCGCCGGGGCTGCGCTGGCTGAAGAAGGCGATGGGCAGGTGCAGCACGCGCCAGACGAAGGCGGTCGCGCCGGTTATGGTCAGCTTCGTCTTCAGCCTCAGGATCAGCGCGCCGCGCAGCCAGGTGAGCGCGGCGCGGATGAGTGCGGTGAGGCCAAGCGCGATGAAGAGCGGCTTTACCCAGTGCTCCTGGTGCAGCATCAGCACGCCATCGACGAAGAGCTTGGCATAGACGGGCAGAACCACGCCCGGCACCACCAGCGCGAGGCTGAGCAGCGCAATGAGCGCCAGCCCCGCGCCGGAGCGGGCAACCCGGGCGCGGAAGGCGGCAAAGAGCCCGGAGGGCTTGGCCGTGCGGCGGAAATTCTCCGTGCGCTCGAAGGTCAGCACCACGCCGGTGAAGGCTTCCGACAGTTCCTCGCGGGTGATGACCCGGGGGCCGAGCGCCGGATCGTTGATGAAGGCATGGGTCTCCGTCATGCCTTCGAAGACGACGTAATGGTTGAAGTTCCAGTGCAGGATCGCCGGCCAGGGCAGATCCGCCAGCCCTTCCGGCTCCTTGCGGAAGCCACGCGCCGTCATGCCATAGCTGCGGGCGGCCTTGAGCAGGTTGCTCGCCTTCGATCCGTCGCGCGAGACGCCGCAGGCAATGCGCAGCTCTTCGAGCGGGTGCCAGGCGCCGTAACTTGCAAGGATCATGGCCAGACTGGCGGCGCCGCATTCCACCGCCTCCATCTGCAGGATGGAGGGGGTCTTCATGCGGCGGCGCCGGGCGGCGGGCGGCTTCTCTCCCGAAGCGGCGCTCATCCCGAAAGGCCCGTGATCTTCTTCAGCCAGGGAATGACATAGCTGATCGGCCGCCGCCAGGCGACGGTAACCTCCGCTTCGGCGAGCGAGCCGCTGGAGAATTGCTGGCTCGGCCCCTGCCCCCCGGACCAGGCAAGGCCGCTCGGCGTTGCGGGGTCACGGGTCAGCCGCACGCGGGCCGCATAGGGCGCGCCAGCGCTTGAGAAACTCCGAACCAGCTGCTCGTTGCGCAGCACCGCCTGCATGGCTTCCACCGTAGACGGGAAATCCGAGACTTCGCCGACGGTGCCGAGGATCATGCCATATTCCTCGCGGCGCACGGTGGAGGGCGCAATCTGCACCTCCATGCCGGGTTTCACGCGCTTGCCCTCGTTGGGCGGCAGATAGACGAGAAGCTCCAGCCCCACGGCTCCGCTTTCCACGCTGATCAGCGGCTGGCCGGGCTGGATGCGGGTGCCGGGAATGGCCTTCCATTCGGTCACCCGCCCATCGGCGGGGCTGGTGACGGTTTCCTGCTGGCGCAGCTGGATGTCCAGCTCCGACTGCTGGCGGCGGGCCTCGGCCACGCGCTCCTCGGCAGCCCTGACCTCCCGATCGTCGGCGCTGCGGCGGGTGATTTCCTGCGTTTCGAGATCGGTGATCTGGCTTTCCGCCTCAAGCTCGCTCTGCCGGGCTTCGGCCAGCGACATGCGGGTCTGGTTGAGCTGCGCCCAGGTGATGAGCTTGCGCTCGAAAAGCCCGTTGTCGCGCTCGGCCTGCTTCTCCATGGCGGTCACCCGCTCGCGGGCATCGCGCACCCTGAGCGACAACACGTCCGTGCGGGCCCGCATTGCCTCCCGGGCGGCGCGGTCGGACTGGCCGATCCGGGCCTTCAGCGCCTCAAGCTGGCTTTCGCGCTCGGCAATCACCGCCTCCAGATTGATCTTTTGCTGGCGTAGCCCTGGCTGGATGATGCGGGCAAGCTCCTGGTCGCGCCGGACCCGGGTGCCGACAGGCACCAGAATTTCGGTGAGCGTGCCATCGCCCGTCGCCACCGCATCCACCACCCGGCCGCCCGTGGTGATGAGGATGCCCGAGCCCTTCACCCGCTCCGGCACGCGGCCGAGCACGGACCAGAGGCCGGCAAGCGCGATAAGGGCAAGGAGGGCGAGCGTGGCAATCCAGTCCCGCGGCCGGGTAAGCCGGATCAGCTGGTCCAGCTGCTCGGGCGAGGACAGGCGGTCAAGCGCCGATTTGCGGAACAGGCGGGCGGCCTGGTTTTCCGCCGGCTGCGGCTCGGGGGTTTTCGCATCGGTCATGGGCGCGCTCAACGGCCTGCCGAAGGGCGGGCGGAAAAACGGTTGCCCCTCGATCTCCCGGGATTTTTCATGCGCGCTCCGAAGGTCCTGCCAGAAGGTTTTAGTCGCTCGTCGTCATTCTAGGGGCTGGCCAAGGCAAAAGGCGCGATCCACCCCAAAAACGCCAAACCTGTGGTGGACGAAGGCGAATAAATATAGACAATGTCTATTTTCGAACAGAATCCAGAATTCATCTCCCCGGCCATTTTCTTGAGTTTAGAATCCCAGCTTCACACAGTATGACGGCAATCATACGACAAATCATATTTATGTTTTACATCAATTAAGCTTTCATCTTCCGATCATCAATGACCATTGAAGATCGGAGTCTTTATGGACTTTTGGGGTATGCTATAATTTTCATGTAACTGGATGATCGTCAAATACGCATCCATCCCGACCCCAAACCCGACCATTTCGCGACGTGAAAGCCGGACAGAGGATAGGCATGAACATTCTCGTCCAGCAGACGGGAGACGGAGCCCGCGATGCGCCCGGCCTGGCAGCGGCCGGAGGCTCCGCCTCGGCGCGCCTTGCCGAGCGCCACGCCTTTCTGAGCCGGCCCGGCTTTGCAGACGCCCGCCGGCTGGCGACGGCAAAGCTCGTCGAGCTCTTTTCAGGCGACTATCTGATGAACCGCCTGATGCTGGAAGAGGGGCGCTATACCACCATTCAGACGCTGCTCAGCCTTGCCGCCTGCCAGCAGGCGGAAGAGCGCCAGACCTGGCTGACGCTGGGCCGGCTCCAGGCCCGGCTTGCGGGCTCGGAATTTGCCAGCCGCAACCGGATCGAGGCGCTGGTCGCCATTCTCGAACGCTATGGTTTCGTCGAGCGCCGCAAGGCCGAAGACGATCTGCGCGTGACGCTGATTACCCCGACCGCAAAGCTCTGGGGTGCCGATGCGCTGCATGTGGAGGCCTTTACCGGTGCCTTCCGCCCGGTGAGCGGCGCAAAACGGGCAGGTGCCGCGGCGACCGCGGCGGCGGAGGGCGGCGCGGCCTTTCCAGAGCCTTCCTTCGATCCGCAGGCGCCGGCCTGGACGAACCGCGATCTCGCCGCTGCGGGCAGCGGCCACCGAAGCTGGCACCGGCTGCTTAGCCCGCGGCTCGACGGGCTTTTTGCGCTTCGGGCCCGCCATGCGGCCTTTCAGGATCTCGCCTCGCGGGATGGCGGCTATCTGGTGCTGCTTCTGGCGCTCGAACAGGCCGACCGCACGGGCTCGGCCCGTCTGAGCCTGCCCTATGAAACCGTTTCCAGCCATACCGGCGTTTCCCGCACCCATGCCCGCCAGCTGGTGGAACAGGCGGAGGCAAACGGCTTTCTGAAGCTGCTCTCCAAGGGCGGGCGCGAGGTGGAGGCGACGGAGACCTTGCAGCAGGCCGCCGATGCCTGGTTTGCCGATCACATGATCTTCCTGCTCGGCCGGGACGACTGAACGGAAAGACCCGGCACGATGGCCGGGTCCGGTCAGTCTGCGTCGGGAGGACAGGGCTCAGTCGATGCCCATCCGCTCCAGCTTTTCCACGGTCCATCCGTCACCCTTGCAGATATTGACGCGGCCGCCGCCGGAGGCGAGGTCCAGCAGGGCATCGGGCAGTTCGTCCATGGCAAGCGCACGCGGCAGCACCAGCACTGCCTCGCCCGCGCCCTCCTCGACGACCCGGAACGTCACGCCGGGGGCGGGATCGAAACCGAGAAGCTCGGTCACGGCCGCATGGGGATCGGACAGCAGCCGGGCACGGAAGGCGGCATCTGCGGCAGCCCGTTCGCGCAGCTGGACTTCCAGCAGCAGGCGGGCCTTGTCGAGCGGGATATCGGCAATCGCATTCATGGGATCATCCTTTTCAGTAAGCGGAGCCTAATTCTTGCATAATTGGGGAAGGATCTGGCCAAGAGGCACGATGGTCAAAGATTGACCTCCCACGAAATCGAGGAGTTCCTCGGGCAGTTCATCCGCCTCGAACGGGCGAGGCAGGACGAGAACCGCTTCCCCTTCCTCCTCCTCGACGACGCGGATCTTCACCGAGGGGATGGGGTCGACGCCGAGAAGCGCCTTCAGCGCCCCGTGGGGATCGGCCTTCAGCGTGGCGCGAAAGGCCGGATCTGCGGCCGCCTTTTCCAGGAGCGCCGTCTGGATTTCGGCGCGAAGCTCATCCACGTCCGGCCTTTGAAGGGCCATGATCAACCCTTTCCGAGGCTGGTCTTCGGCGGGCAGATGGAGCTGAAATCCGGCCCGAAGGGCGAGGCGAAACCGCCCGAGGCGAGATCGAGGATCTCGTCGGAAAGCTCGTCGGAGGCAACGGCGCGCGGCAGCGCCAGAACGGCCTCGTTCTCCCGCTCCTCGACCACGCGGATCGTCAGATGGGGGATCGGATCGGTACCGAAGGCGGCCTTCAGCGCCGCATGGGGATCGCTGACAAGGAGGGCACGGAAGGAGGGATCGGCGGCAGCCCTTTCGAGCAGCGTCTTCTCGATGTGGCGGCGCGCCTGTTGGAACAAGTCACTCATGATAACCTCGCGGGTTGAAAGGGGAAAAGAGGATCAGTCCTCGTGGCTGAAATTGCAGAGATTGGTCAGCACGGTGCCGTGCGGGCCGTAATATTTTCCGCCCGCTGCGTAATCGAGCAGCTCGTCCGGCAGTTCGTCCGCGGTCATCGGCCGGGGGAGGACGAGGATGATCTCGCCCTTTACCTCTTCCAGCACCCGGATCTTGATCGAGGAGACGGGGTCGCCCCCGAAAAGCGCCTCGATCGCGCCGTGAGGCTCGGCCAGCAGGCGATTGCGGAAGGCGGCGTCCCTCGCCGCCTCATGCCGAAGCAGATCTTCGAGACGGCTGCGCAAGACGGCGAGCGGAGCGTCGGTCATCGGCCGTGCCTCACTTCTTGCAGTGCGGGCCGCGCGGACCGTTGTTCCCTTCCCAGAGATGCGGGGGCAGGAAGGAGGAGAAACCGACGCCGCCCGAGGCGAGATCGAGGATGTCATCGGAGAGTTCGTCATCGGCCACGGCGCGCGGCAGCACCAGCACCGCCTCGCCGGCGCCTTCCTCGATGACGGTGATCTTCAGCGAGGGCACGGGATCGCTGCCGAAGGCTTCGCGGATCGCCGCATGGGGATTGGCCTTCAGCAGGGCGCGGAACTGCGCATCGGTGGCGGCGCGCTCCAGAAGCGCCTTTTCCACATGGCGGCGGGCTTCGGTAATGATGTCTCGCGTGTCGGTCATGGTCCTGTTCTCCGTTGGACTGGGTTGGGTCTTCCGCTGGCTTCTTGCCGAACCGGACGATGGAAGGCCGGCGGGCCATGGGTGGGGCTGTGCCGGCTTTCGGGAAGAAGGCGCAGCGGAAGGGGATCACCGCCGCAGGGGAAGGCGGTGTCCGGGGGTGGATGGATCGGGTGGCGATGGAGGCCGGGAGCGGAAGCCCGCGCCCGTTCAGCGCTGGGGCTTCTTGCAGCCCCATTCCTCGGGATAGAAATCCCCCGAGAAGATGAAACCGCCGGAGGCGAGATCGAGAAGCTCGTCGGGCAACTCGTCGGCGGCAATGTCATGGGGCAGCACCAGCGTGACCTCGCCCGGCTGTTCCTCGATCACCCGCAGGCGATAGTTCGGGATCGGATCGACGCCGAGCAGCTGGCGCAGCGCTGCCCGCGGATCGGACACCAGAAGCGCGCGGAACGCCTGATCCGCCTCTGCGCGGGCAACCAGCGCCTCCTGCACCCGCATCCGGGCGAGCGTCATGGGATCGGTGGAAACAGCCATGCTAACCTCTTTCTGTCGTCAGGACGGGCAGTGCCTGACTGCGATGGGAGGACTATAGACCAAGCCCGGACGACGGGCGGAAAGGACCTCAAAAGTTCCAAAACAGGCGGGCCGCTTTCGGCTAGGTATAGGAAAGACCGGTCAGCGCACCGCATCGTCAACCCCTGGACAGGAAGCCCGGACATCCCACGATGACCCCTCGATCCCAGAAGGCCGCCGCCACAGAGCCCGTGATCCGCGACATCGTCCCGTCAGAGGCCGTCCACTTTTCCGGGCTGACCGCGCCCGCCCTTCGAACCGTTCTGGGCGAGGCGGCGCTTCCGGCAGACTGCTGGCGGATCGGTGCCTTCCTGGAAGGCGAACCCGCGGGCCTTCTTCTGTCGGCACCCGGCTTCGAGACGATGCAGGACCTCACCACGCTGATGGTCGCGCCCGGTTTCCGCCGCCGCGGCATTGGCCGCGCGCTTCTCAATACGCTTCACCAGCGGGCTCAGGCGGCCGGCAAGCGCGGGCTCGTCGCCCGCTGGTCCAACCGTCTGCCGCGCGCTCAGGAATTTCAGGCCCTCCTTGCTTCCGCCGGCTGGTCGGCGCCCGTCGAGACGCGCCGCCGGATGACGTGGCGGGTGGGCGACTGGCGCAAGGGCTTTCCCCGCCGTGACCAGATCCTTGCAAGGCTGCGCGCCCACGGACTGAACGACCGGAGCCTTGCCGAACTCGGCCCGGAAGGGCTCGCCGCCTTCCGGAAGGAAAATGCGGCCCTGATCGCCGCCGGCCGCGCGCCCGAATGGGCCTCTGCCGAGGGCTGGATCGAGGGCGCTGATTCCGATCTCTCGCTCGTCCTGCATGATCGCGACGGCGCGCTCTGCGGCTGGATTGCCGTCTATTACCAGCCGCAATGGCAGCGCTGGTTCGTGCCCCAGGGCTGGGTGGTGCGGGAGAAGGTGCCGCAAGGCTGGCTCGTCGGCGGCATTGCCTCGCTGATTGCCCGGCTGGAGGAAAAGGCCGGGCCGGAGGGGCAGATCATCGCCCAGCCGCCCGCCGGCATCGCCGGCGGCATGGAGGCGATGCTGCACCGCCATTTCGGCCCTTACGCCGTGGCCATGGATTTCCTGAACGAAAGCGAATTCCTGTTTCGCCGGGATGGCGGGTGAGACCGTGCCGCCCCTCCCCGCCGCCCGCATGATCCTCTTCAGGCCCTTTCCATGACGACACGCCAGACCGATACCGCAACGCCCCCGCTCCTCTCCGATCTCGCCATCCGCGAGACCCGCCCGGAGGATGCGCCGCCGCTTACGCGCCTGACGGCACGGAATTTCCAGCCCTTCCTCACCGCCGGGTCCGAGGGGCCTGATCACTGTCACCTCGCCGCCTTTCTCGACCAGGTGCCGGTCGGCCTGCTGATCAGCCGAAGGGACCCGGAACGGGCGGAGCGGCAGGAAATCCTCTCGCTCATGGTCGCCCCGCTTCTGAGACGGCAGGGCATTGCCGGGGCGCTGCTGGCCGCGCTTGAAGAGCGCCTTCCCGCCCGCGGCATCACCGAAATGGCGGCGAGCTGGTCGGACCGGCTGCCGCAGATCGACAGTTTCGGTGGCCTTCTCGCCCGCCATGGATGGGAGCCGCCCCGCCCGCAGCGCCTCCGCATGAGCTTCAACGTGCGCGATGCGATCGAGGCCCTGCAGGGCACCCGGCAGCTGATGGCGCGGGCACTTGGCCGGGGCACGGTCTATCTGCCGCTGTCAGCGCTGGGCAAGGAGGGCTGGCCGAAGCTTGCCGCCGCCGCCGCGGCCTATGAGAAACGGGGCCTCCTGCCCGGCTGGGCCGATCCGCGCCCCTGGGAGGAGACGAGCGATCCCCATGTCTCGCAGCTTCTGATGGGTTCGGACGGGGCGATCCGCGGCTGGCTGCTTGCCGAGCACCAGCCGGCCTTCAACCGCCATGCGGCCCCGGTTGGCTGGGCGGGCGGCGATGCGGAGGCCATGCTGCTCGCGGCGAAGGGCTGGCTCAACGCGCTCGAGCAGCGCGAGGGGCCGGGCGCGACCCTGATTCTCCAGCCCACCTATAAAAACGGCGCGCGGGTGGCCTCGCTGCTCGACCGGCATTTCCGGCCGCATGCGCTCTGGTCGGATCAGTTGGTCATCAGCGTGCGGCCGGTCTCTGCCGCGGGTTCTTCCATCGCCCGGCGCGGCAGAAGCATGTAGCCGACGCCGCGCACCGTCTCGATCGGCGCGTCGCGGCCCTCATGGGCCATCTTGCGCCGCAGCCGCACCACCAGATTGTCCACCGTGTGGCGGGAAATGTCGCGCGGATCGCGGTTCGAGATCACATCCAGCAGGAAATCCCGCGAGACCGGCTGCATCTGGCGCGAGGCGAGCGCGAAGAGGATGTTGAATTCCCCTGCGGTGAGTTCCACGAGCTGCCCGTTCGGGCGGAAGAGCTCGCGCCTGACCACGTCGACGATCCAGCCATCGAAGGTGATGACCGGCTCGCGCGCGCGGCGCAGCACACTGCGGATACGGGCCATCAGCGTGCGCAGGTTGACCGGCTTGGTCACATAATCGTCGCCGCCGGCTTCCAGCCCTTCCAGCACGTCATTGTCGGAATCGCGCGCGGTGACGAAGATCAGCCCGTGCCGTTCGCCGAGCCGCATGCGCCGGGCAAGGGCGATGCCGTCCTCGTCGGGCAGGTTCACGTCGAGCAGGATGATGTCAGGCTGCTCCGCCTGCAGCCTTGCCCGCATTTCCGCCGCGCTGCCGGCCAGAAGCGTCCGGAAACCGTTTTCCCGGAGATAGCAGGAGAGCAGCGCCTGGCTTTCCGGCGCATCTTCGACAATCAGCACGGTTGCGCTCATCGGTTTTTTCCTTCCTCCTCCATGCCCGCGGCGGGTTGGCCAAGCAGGGCATTCACATCCTCAAGCGTTTGTTCGATCGCCGCGGCGAGTTCATGGGCCGCCGCCGCCCCGCCGGCCATGGCGGCACCCGCCCGCTCGGCAAGCTCCGTAAAGCCCATATTCGCCGCACTTCCCCTGATGCGGTGGGCAATATCCTCAAGGCCCGTTCCCTCCCCGCGAAGACCGGAAAGAAGCGGGCGAAGCTGATCGGCAAAGATGCGGAGCACGGCGTGCCGACGCGCGGGCGGCAGGCTTTCGAGCGGCGCGGCCGGTGCCATGCAGCCGCCGAAGAGCCGTGCGGCCAGCGCCGCATCCTCAAGGGCGGGATCGAGAGAGGGTATGGCGGCCTGCAAAGCGCCGGGTCCCCAGAAGGCCCGTTTCGGCAGGCCCACCTCATCCGTCGCCAGCGCATCGAGCATGCCGTGCTCCGTCGCGATGACGAGGGCGAAGGGTCGATGGGCGAGAAGGGTTGCGGCCACCTTTGGATCGGCCACGGGAAAGACCCGGAGCCCCAGCCTTTCCAGCCTGCGGCGGGTGGGCTCGTTACCGCCGATCAGCAGCACGTCATCGCCTTCGGCGGCGAGCGGTTCTGCCGCAAGGCCGAGCGCTGCAAGCAGCGCATCCGGATCGACGGGTTTGGCGAGATGGGCGACCATGCCCGCCGCCCGGCTTCCTGCCTCGTCCTCGGGCATGGCATTGGCGGTGAGGGCGAGAATGGGCGCACCCGCACCGAGCCCCGCCGCGCGGATCCGCTCGGCCGTCTCATGGCCGCTGATACCGGGCAGGCGGAGATCCATAAGGATCGCATCGAAGCGGCGCGTGGCAAGAAGGGCAAGGGCCTCCTCGCCGGAACCCGCGTGGCTGACCCGGTGGCCGGCGCGCGCAAGGATCGCCTCCGTCACCGCCTGGTTGATCGGATTGTCCTCGACCAGCAGAAGGTCGAGCGCGGCAGAAGCCACGGGCGCGGGAGAGGGAGCGGGCGCCGGCGGGGCCTCGGCTTCCTCCAGCGGCAGGGAGACATGGAACAGCGAGCCGTAACCCTCGCGGCTTTCCACCTTCACCGAGCCGCCCATGGCTTCCGCAAGGCCCCGGGTGATGGCAAGGCCGAGCCCCGCGCCGCCGAAGCGGCCGTGAATGTCGCGCCCGCCCTGCATGAAGGGTTCGAAAATCCGCGCCAGCGCCTCTGGCCCCAGGCCGATTCCGGTATCCTCGACGGTCATGACCAGCCGGCCGCCGCTCCGGGCAAGCTTCAGCCAGACATGGCCCTTTTCGGTGAACTTCACCGCATTGCCGACGAGGTTGAGCAGGATCTGCCGCAGCCGGGCGGAATCCCCAAACACGAAGGGCGGCACGTCCTGCGGGCGAACCCATTCGAGCGCCAGGCCCTTTTCGCAGGCCCGCGGCCGCATGAGATCGATGACATCGCCGGCCAGCCGGTCGAGATCGACGGGGGCGTGATCGAGGGAAATCCCGCCGCGCTCCAGCCGCGAGAGATCGAGCACGTCATCGAGGAGCACGCGGAGCGCCTCGGCCGAGCGCAGCACGACGGCCAGCCGCTCCCGGTCCTGCCCGGCCGGTCGATCATCCATGATCAGCCGGACCATGCCGAGAATACCGTTCATGGGCGTGCGGATTTCATGGCTCATGACGGCGAGAAAATCCGATTTCGCCCGCGCCCCCGCCTCCGCCGCATCCCTGGCCAGCATCAGCTCGCGGTTGATGCGCCGGGTCTCGCGCATATGGAGAAACTCCTCCCGGCGCATGCGATTGACCTGCGCCCGGGCGGCCATGCCCACGCCGAGGCCGATTGCGGTGACGAGGAGGATGATGCCGAGATCGGCCGGCGCTTCCGGCGGATGGCGAAGCACCCCCCAGAAGAGCAGGCTGACGAGCGCCGCATAGGCCGCCATGGCGGAGGCGGCGCGCAGCCCGCCAGGCAGCAGCACCGGCAGCGCCACCGCCATCAGCGGCAGCAGCAGCCCGCCATGGCGGATAAGCGCCGGATGATCGAAGATGATGCCATTCAGGAAATAGAAGAGCGCCTGCTGCAGGTAAACGATCACGATAAGACGCCGCTCCTCCGCCGCCCGCTCGATGAGAATGGCGGAAGCGAGGCCGAGCGCCAGAAGCAGGAGCCGGACCAGCACGAAGGGCAGCACGGCGCGGCCCTCGACGGTCAGGAAATCCACCGGCAGGAAGGAGACGCTTGCAAAGGTCGAGCCGAGCACGCCGATGCGCGCCATGCCGCGGGTTTCCTTCAGCGTCGCCTGGCGATAGGCGCGTTCCTCGGCAGCATCGGCAAATTCGCCGGTCCACCCCGCAAGGCGCGGGGCGGGCGCGCCTGCGGCAGGGTCCGTCATCCCAGTGGTGGCATCGCCTTGGACAGTCATGGCCCCGTGATACGACCCTTGACGCCGGAAAACCACCGGCCGCACCGCCGCGCCATCGCCGAATTCTGGGCGCATCGCTAATAAAGTTCGATTATTGTCTCAAATAACGGAAATTGCCCCGATTTCAGACGCCGAGCGCCTCTGCGGCGAGATAGAAGACCGCATCCTGCGAGTTTTCCGTTTCAAGCCAGAGAAAATCGAGATGGGGGTATTCCTCCTCGAGGATCTCACGGCCCGAGCCGATCTCGCAGATCAGGCCGCCGCCGGCATTGAGATGGCCCGGGGCTTCCTCGATGATGCGGCGCACGAGATCGAGCCCGTCCGTGCCGCCATCATGGGCCAGCACCGGCTCTGCCTGATATTCCGGCGGATAGGCCGAGAGCGCGTCATGATCCACATAGGGCGGATTGGTGATGATGAGATCGTAACGGCGGCCGGAAAGCGGGGCGAAGAGATCGCCCTGAAACAGGCTCACCTGATCCCCGACGCCATGGCCGGCGACGTTGATTTCGGCAACCGCGAGCGCATCGGCGGAGAGATCGACCGCATCCACCAATGCATTGGGGAAGAACTTGGCGGCAATCACCGCGAGGCATCCGGACCCGGTGCAGATATCGACCGCGCTTTCCACAAGAAGCGGATCGGGCAGGAAGGCCGAGCCTTCCGAATGGATATATTCGTTGAACAGGATTTCGCCGATATGGGAGCGCGGCACGATCACCCGCTCATCCACATGGAAGCGCATGCCCTGGATATAGGAGCGGCCGGTCAGATAGGCGGAGGGCTTGCGGGTCGTGACCCGCGCCTCGATCCGCTCTGCCAGAAGCGCCCGCTCTTCCGGCAGAAGGCGCGCATCCAGAAAGGGATCGAGCACGTCGATCGGCAGGTCGAGCGAGTCGAGGATCAGGAAGGCAGCATCGTCGCCGGCGGTGGAGGTGCCGTGCCCATAGGCGAGATCCGCCGCATTGAAACGCGAAATGGCATAGCGCCAGTAATCGCGGAGCGTCACGAGTTCGCGGGTAATGTCTTCCTTGGGCAACATGGTCTCACTTCGGCGATTTTTCTGCTATGGCGTCGTCCTAGAACAACAGGCGGTGGATCACAAGCGCCGCGGAAGGACTGCCCGAATGAAGGATCGCCGAGAGCGCCGGAAGCCCCCGGAAAGGACGCCCGCCCCGGGAGCGGGCGACAAGCGCAGCATGCTGGCGCGTGCGCTTTCCAAGCTCGGCTATTGCTCGCGTACCGAGGCGGAACGCCTGATCCGCGAGGGGCGGGTGACGGTGGACGGCCGGCGGGTGACCGATCCCTTGAGCTGGGTGACGGTCCACACCGACCGGATTGCCGTCGACGGCGCCCCCGTCACCGCGGAAAAACCCGTCTATCTCATGCTCAACAAGCCGCGCGGGCTCGTGACCACACGGCACGATCCGGAGGGCCGGCCGACGGTCTATGACTGCCTGAAGGGCATGGCGACGACCCATCTCTCGCCGGTCGGGCGGCTCGACAAGGCATCCGAGGGGCTGCTGCTCTTCACCAATGATACGGGCTTCGCCCAGGCGCTGCTCGACCCGGAAACCCATCTCGGCAAGACCTATCACGTCCAGATCGACCGGATGGCGGACGAGGCTTTCCTTGCGGCCATGCGCGCCGGGCTTTCCCATGACGGGGAATTCCTGACGGCGCGGGATGCGCGGCTTCTGCGGGCGGGCGAGAAGAACGCCTGGATCTCGGTCACGCTGGAGGAAGGCCGCAACCGGCAGATCCGCCGCATGCTGGAAGTGTTGGGCGCGGCGTGCCTGCGCCTCGTGCGCGTCTCGATCGGCACGCTGGAGCTCGGCGATCTCGAAAAGGGCGCGGTGCGCGCCCTCACCCCGGAGGAAGTGGCAAGCCTCAGGCGGCAGATCGCCCGCGCCTGAGGCAAGAGTGCGGCTCAACCGGCCCGGCGGGTGGCCAGCATGGGCGCATGTTCCAGGCCGAAGAGCAGGAAGGCGAGCCCGAAGCAGCCGCCGGCGAGCATCAGAAGCGGCATTTGCGCATCATCGGCAAGCGCTGCAAGCGGCCGCAGCACCGCGGCGGCAAAAAGCAGGCCGTAGGAAAGCCGGGTGAGCCCGGAGGCGGCGAGCGTCCGACCCGTATGGCCGCGGCTTGCCCGGGTCATGACAGCCAGCATCATGGTGGAGATGGCGCCGACCGTCAGCACATGCAGGACGAAGCCATCGTCCACAAGACCGATGGCGCCGAGCGCTATGCCGGCAAGGCCGAGCGGCACGAAGAGATAGGCCGCATGCAGCACGAAAAGCAGCTTTTCGCCCCGGACGGCCCACCCCTTCCAGCGCATCAGCCGCACGAGATGAAGGCCGGCGGCCAGTGTGGCGAGGATGGCCGTGAGGAAGGCTGCGGGCGCAAGGATCCAGCCGAAAAGGGCGAGCAGGCCAAAGAGGATCGCCACCGCATCGAAACGGCCGAAGGGGCTCGGATGATCGCTGCGCCCATCCTTGGCCATGTAATTCCGGGTGAAGCTCGGCACGATCCGCCCGCCGATCAGCATGACCAGCAGCGTATAGGCGGAGATGGCCAGCTTCATGGCCAGTTCCGGATGCTCGCCCGCGGCCATCGCCCGGTGGAAGAGGATATTGGCCGCCGAAAGCGCCAGAAGGCCCGCGAGGATTTTCAGGTCGCGCCATTTGCGCCCGGCCGCGATTTCGCGGAAGGCGACGAAGAGCAAGGCGGGCAGGAAGGCCCCGTCCACCAGGGCCGAGGGGGTGAGCCCCAGCCGGTCCGGATCGAGCATCACGAGGCGACCGGCGATCCAGAGGGCGAGAAGCAGGGCGAGCGGCCGGCCGGCGACCGGCAGCCGCCCGGTCCAGTTCGGAATGGCGGTCAGCATGAAGCCGGCGAGAATGGCCGGGGCGAAACCGAAGAGCATTTCATGGGCATGCCAGTGGCTCGCCCCATAGCTGCCGCCGGGCGCAAGACCGCCGGTAAGGGCGATGAGCCAGAGGCCCATGGCGAGCGCGGCAAAGAGGCCGCCGAGGAGGAAGAAGGGCCGGAACCCGTAGGAGAGAAGCGCGGGCCCGTCCTTCCGGATACCCCGGGGCACGGGACCGTCGGGCTTGTCGAGGATGAGGCGGGTAATAGGGCACATGGCAAGGCATCCTTTCGGAAGGGCGCGGCCGCGCCGCGCGTCTTTTCATCGCCTCCCTTCTAGAAAGGCGCGCCAGATCCTTCTTTGCGCGGGCGCAAGCAGGTGGATTGCGAGCGGCCCCCTCATGAATTCACGGAAATTTGTGCTGCCTCAAAGAGAGCGACGCCAGCCGGGTCTAGAAACGACGGCGAGATCATTCAGGAAGAAAGGGGGACATGGTCATGTCCGAATTCATGAGACTCACCCGTCGTTCGATGCTTGCCGGTGCGGCCCTTGCCGGCGCCGCAGCCCCGGTCATCGCCGCCACCCGGGCGGCCGCCGCAACCCCGGCCAAGCCCGCCAGGGTAGATATTTCCGCCCTGCCGCGCGAAAAGGTGGAGCTGGTCGCCCCTCCCTTTGTCCATGCCCATAGCCAGAAGGCCGAAGGCGGGCCGAAGATCAAGGAATTCACCCTTACCGTTGAAGAAAAGAAGCTCGTCATCGACGACAAGGGCACGGAAATCCACGCCATGACCTTCAACGGCTCGGTTCCCGGCCCGATGATGGTGGTGCATCAGGACGATTATGTCGAGCTGACCCTCATCAACCCCGAGACCAACGAGCTGCAGCACAATATCGATTTCCATGCCGCGACCGGCGGTCTCGGCGGCGGAGCGCTGACCCTCGTCAATCCCGGCGAGCGGGCCGTGCTGCGCTTCAAGGCCACCCGCGCCGGCGTCTTCGTCTATCACTGCGCCCCTCCCGGAATGGTGCCGTGGCACGTCACCAACGGCATGAACGGCGCGATCATGGTGCTGCCGCGCGAGGGCCTGAAGGACGGCAAGGGTCAGGATCTCGTCTATGACAAGGTCTATTATGTGGGCGAGCAGGACCTCTACGTGCCGAAGGATGAAAACGGCAATTACAAGAAGTACGAAAGCGCTGGCGATGCCTATGACGACCAGCTGAAGGTGATGCGCACGCTGACCCCCACCCATATCGTCTTCAACGGTGCCGTCGGCGCGCTGACGGGGGAAAAGGCCCTGAAGGCGGAAGTGGGCGAACGGGTCCTGATCGTCCATTCCCAGGCCAATCGCGATACCCGCCCGCACCTGATCGGCGGCCATGGCGACTATGTCTGGGCAACGGGCAAGTTCAACAATCCGCCGGATGTGGACCAGGAAACCTGGTTCATCCCCGGCGGGGCGGCGGGCGCGGCCTATTACACATTCCACCAGCCGGGCATCTACGCCTATGTGAACCACAACCTGATCGAGGCCTTCGAGCTCGGCGCCGCCGCGCATTTCAAGGTGACCGGCGAGTGGAACAACGATCTGATGACGGCGGTCGTCTCGCCGAATGCCACCTGATCCTTCTCGATCCCCCAGGCCGCCGGCCCCCGCCGGCGACCCTTCCCCGGGGCGGTGTCCTGCCGCCCCGGTCCTTTCCCTTCCCGGGCGTCCCCCGGGGCATGACAGGACCCGCGCCATGACGAGCCTTCTCCGCAACCGCACCGATACGGCGCTTTCGCTCCTCTTCCCGGCGAGCCTTCTGGTGCTGCTGGCAGGCGCCCTGGCGGTGGAAGTGGGCGTCTGGTCGCCCGAACCCGCCAATGCGGATCTCTACCGGCCGGCCCTCGTGACGCTGGCGCCCGGCTCCTTCACCCATCGGCTGGATGGCGATTACTACCGCAACGGCTATGCCGTCGATGCGCCGCTGGCGAGGATCGACCGGACGGCCCCGCTCGACATCATGATTTATCCGGTGACCGCCAGCAGCTACGATGCCTGCGTGGCGGAGCTTGCCTGCCCGCCCCGCGAGCCCGGCCGCCAGCCGAGAGCACCTGAAGGGGTGGACGTGCCGGCAACCGGGGTGAGCCATGACGACGCGCTTGTCTATGCCCGCTGGCTGTCTGCCCATACGGGCGAGACCTATGCGCTGCCGACGGACGAGGAATGGGCCTTTGCGGCGGGTTCCGCCTTCGTGGACGATGCGCTGGGCATCGATCCCGACAATGAGAACCCGGCGCTGCGCTGGCTTGCCGATTACAACCGCGAAACCGCCCGCAAGGCCGCCTCCGATCCGGCACCGAAGCCGCTCGGCCATTTCGGCGCCAACGAGAATGGCCTCTACGATCTGGCCGGCAATGTCTGGGAATGGACCTCCACCTGCCAGCGCCGGGTGGATCTCGAAAAGCCGGCGGCGGCCGAAACGGCGGAAAGCGCCTGCGGCATCTTCGTCGCCGAGGGCAAGCATCGCACGGCGCTCAGCGCCTTCGTGCGCGATCCGAAGACCGGCGGCTGCTCGGTCGGCGCGCCGCCGGACAATCTGGGTTTCCGCCTCGTGCGCCGCCCCGGCCTTCTGGAGCGGATCGGCCGCTTGCTCCGGCGCTGATGGCGATTACGGGAAAATACCGGCTTGTGCTCCGGGCCTTTCCGCGAAAGAGTCCGCGCCGACGGGACGGGCCCCGTCTTGCCCGCCGCAGAAAACCCCAGGAAGTGCCATGGCCTTGCGCATAGACCGCAGCATCGTCAAACCCCTGCCGCTCTTTTCCCGCATGAGCGACAGCGAGATCGACCTCATCCTCTCCCATGCGAGCTCCAGCCGGGCAGCGCAGGGCGAGACGGTCTTCGTGCAGGGCACGCCGGCCAATCATTTCTTCCTGCTGCTCAACGGACGTCTGAAGGTGACGCAGGTGACGCCGGACGGGCAGCAGATCATCGTGCGCGTCGTGCATCCGGGGGATCTCTTCGGCTTTGCCAAGGCGCTGCAGCGCACCGATTACCCCGGCACCGCCCATGCGGCGGCCGAAAGCCTCTATCTCGCCTGGCCCACCTCGCTCTGGTCCTTCTTCGTGGAGCAGAACCCGGCGCTCGCCGTCTCCGCGCTCCAGACCATCGGCAATCGCCTGGAAGAAGCCCATACCCGCATCCGCGAAATGTCAACGCAGGAAGTGGAACGGCGCGTCGCCCATGCGGTGCTCAGGCTTGCGGGCAAGGCCGGACGCCCGGAGGATGGGGGCATCCGCATCGATTTCCAGATTTCCAAGCAGGACATTGCCGAAATGACCGGCACCACCTTGCATACGGTCTCGCGCATCCTCAGCGCCTGGGAGGACCGGGGGCTGGTGGAGGGCGGGCGCCAGAAACTTCTCGTGCGCGACCTCACCGGCCTGTCGCGCCTTGCCGAAGGCGAGAAGTGATTTTTTTCAAGACCTGTCGCCTTATTTGACGCGGCGCAAAGTCTGTTGCCCGGCAATCTCTATGACTTGTCTCACGCCGCCGGTTTTCGATGACCGGGACGAACTTCAAGGAGACAAGACGATGTCACGCTTTACTTTTGCGCTCGCCGGTGCGGCGCTTGCCCTTTCGCTGGTGGCCGGCGCTGCCGGTGCGGCCGATTTCGAAGTTCACATGCTGAACAAGGGCAAGGACGGCTCCATGGTCTTCGAACCGGCCCTTACCAAGGTCGCCCCCGGCGATACGGTCACCTTCGTGCCGACCGACAAGGGCCATAATGTCGAATCGATCAAGGACATGATCCCGCCCGGGGCAGAAGCCTTCAAGAGCAAGATGAACGAGACCTACAAGGTCACCTTCACCGTGCCAGGCGCTTACGCGGTAAAGTGCACGCCCCATGTGGGCATGGGCATGGTGGGCCTGGTCGTCGTGGGCGACAAGCCGGCCAATCTCGACCAGATCAGGAATGGCAAGGTGCCGAAGAAGGCCGCCGAGCGACTGGAAGCGGCAATCGCGACGCTCGGCCAGTAATCGGCAGGCGACGAAACAGGAAGACGGCGGGCTCAGGGCTCGCCGTCTTCGTCCTTTTTGCGCAATGCGCTGCCTGCACCTCGCCCCGGGCAATGTCGCGAATGAACGCAGCGTTCGCGCGGAGAGACTTGCATTTTCTCCGCACCTCCGCCATTTCTAGAGAGTTCTCAGGGCGGGGCGAAATTCCCCACCGGCGGTATCGGGAGAAATCCCGGAGCCCGCGAGCGCTTCCGGGAAACCGGAAGGTCAGCAGATCCGGTGCGATGCCGGAGCCGACGGTATAGTCCGGATGAAAGAGGACAAGACAAAGCGACCGCCTGTCAAAGGGCGGCGCAGCGATCTTTGTTCGCCCAAGGGACGTTTGGCTGATCCGCCGAAAGGCGGTGATGGTGCAACGAAGCCGGTTTCCGGCCAACCCTTGAAAGACTGCCACATGACCATATCGAAAATCGAAGACGCCATTGCCGCGCTTGCCCGTGGCGAGATGATCGTTGTCGTGGATGACGAAAACCGCGAGAACGAGGGCGACATCATTTTCGCATCGGAAGATGCGACGCCTGAAAAGATGGCCTTCATGATGACGAAGGCCCGCGGCCTGATCTGCGTTTCCATGGAAGGCGAAAGGCTCGACCAGCTCGAACTGCCGCTGATGGTGCCGAACAATACGGAATCGCTTAAGACGGCCTTCACCGTTTCGGTCGACTATCTCCCGGAAACCACGACCGGCATTTCCGCAGCCGACCGTGCCGCCACCGTCCGCGCGCTCGTCAACCCGGCCACCCGGCCCGAAGACTTTGCCCGTCCGGGCCATATCTTCCCGCTTCGCGCCAATCCGCTCGGCGTGCGCGGCCGGCCCGGCCATACGGAAGCGGCGGTCGATCTCTGCCGGCTCGCCGGGAAGTATCCCTCCGGCGTCATCTGCGAAATCGCCAATGACGACGGCACCATGGCCCGCCTGCCGGAACTGAAGATCTTCGCCCGGAACAACGGCCTGCATCTGGTGACCATCGAGGACCTGATCCGCTACCTGAATGCCCGCGAAGAGCGCTCCGAGCGGGTGGTCGAAGCCGCCTGAAAGGCCGCTCCCGACCGCTGATCAAGACCCCGCCGGGCGATCCCGACGGGGTTTTTTCATGCCGCAACAGCCATGCCGCGACGGATGAGAATGCGGTAGGTTTCGCCTCGCGCATCGTAATTGCCCACCCAGCCATGCCGGCGGCTCGTGAGGTCCGAATAGAGGAAGGCGGGCTCCTCCTTGAGGAGAACGAAAATGACCTCGCCCTCCGCCCGCGCCTCCAGTGCGGCAAGCACGCGGGCCTTCACCGCCTCGGGCGCGAGATCGGACAGGTCGAGATGGGCGACCGGATCGTCCCAGGTGAGCGGCGAGGGAATGGCGGAAGCCTCTGCGGCCTGCTCCTCGCGGGGCACGAAGAGCACCTCCGTGCCGCCATCGTCGCGGTCGGCCACATGGGCCTCATAGCCCTTTTCCTGCATCAGCCGGAACAGCGGCTCGGGGCGGAAGGGCGCCACGAGCCGAAGTGCCTGTCCCGGCGCAAGACAGTCGATGGCGGACTTGATCGCGGCCAGCGGATGCCCGCCGGACGCCAGGATGGGGCGCACATCGAGCAAAAGGGGTTCGATCGGCATTCCTAGATCCTCCTCGGCGGCGGGCCGCCCCTGTTCAGAGAAGATGATGCGCGGCCAGCCGGGGTCAAGCCGCGATAAAGGGCTGCCCCGGTAACCGATCGGAGCGTTCTCAGTGGGAGCCGCAGCAGCAGTTGCAGCCGGCGGTTTCCCGGCGGGCGATGCGCACATGCCATTCGGTCGGACCCTCTACGAGATATTCCAGGGCATAGACGCCCGGTTGCGCCCATTCGAGCTGACGATAGAGCGGCGCGGGATCGTGGTCATTGACCAGGGTCAGGTATTCGCCGCCATCGAGCAGGGCGAGCATGTGAAAGATGCGGTGATGCCGCTCCGGCGGCGGCAAAAGCCGCACGTCGAGCGTCGGAAAGGGGCTTGCGGCAGGTTTTTCGGAAGGCGTGGTCATCGGCATTCTGTCCTTTGGCTGGCATTGCCCCGCCCGCTCCGAAGACCGGGGGCGAAGCGGGATGCTTCAAAAATCTAGACGGGTTCCGGGGAGGCGACTTTGCCGTGGCGCAAATTCGCCGCGGCTAGCCGGCAAGGCTGCGATAGATCGCCGGAAGGGCGGCCGGCAGCCGGGCGAGCGAGGCGACCATGGCAAAGCCCTTCTGGCCGAAGAGCGCCGGAAGATAGGTGCCCGCCTGCCGGTCGACCGTGACGGCAAAGACCGAAATGCCCCGTCGCCGGGCCTCGATCACCGCGCGGCGCGTGTCTTCGAGCGCATAGCGGCCCTCGTAGTAATCCACGTCGTTCGGCTTGCCGTCGGTCAGCACGATCATCAGCTTGCGGCTGTTCGGTTGGCGGGCGAGATCGGCCGCAGCATGGCGGATCGCCGCGCCGATACGGGTGTAATAGCCGGGCTTCAGCGCGGCGATGCGCGCCTCGATGTCAGGCCCCATCGGCTCGTCGAAGCCCTTGACCGTTTCGATCCGCACCCAGTTTCGCCGGCGGGAGGTAAAGGACAGCACCGAGTAGCGGTCGCCGCAGGCGGCAAGCCCGTGGGAGAGCACCAAAAGCGCCTCCTTTTCCACATCGATCACCCGGCGATTGTCCACCCAGGCATCGGTGGACAGCGAGACATCGGTGAGCAGCGTCACCGCCAGATCGGCCGCCCGCGGGCGGGAGAGAAGATGGATGCGGTCCGTGCCCTCCTGACCGGCGGCAAGATCGGCCCGGCGGCGGATGACCTGGTCCAGATCGAGCTCGGCCCCGTCCAGTTCACCGCGCATCAGCACGTTGCGGGGACGCAGAACCTCGAACTGGCGGCGCACCCGGCGGATGAGCTGGCGCGCCTCCTCGGGCAGGGCATCGGGGGCGCCCGCCGCCTCGGCCACCCGCACATGCAGCGCCACCTGGTTTTCCAGATAGGACTGGTTGCGATAATCCCATTCGGGATAGGCGAGCTCCGCCGTCACCGCGCTGCGGTCCAGCGCTTCCGGCGGCAGGTCGAGATCGAAGCGGAAGCGGGAGGCGGGCTTTCCCCGCCTTTCGCCGAGCACCATGTCCTCCAGATCGTCGGCGGTCTTGGGCGTGTCGTCATCCGTATCGTCCGCCGGACGGTCGACGCCGATCATTTCCGAGAGCGACAGGATCTTCTCGAAACGGTTGAGCAGGAAGGGGCTTCGCTCGGACCGGCGGGCGGGATCCTCCCGGGTCGCGACCTTGCGCCCGCCTTCGCCGGTGGCCGGCCGGCCCGCCTTGGCAGGGGGCTCCTCTTTCCGGGGCGCGGTTTCCGCCCTTGTCACGAAGCGCGGCCAGAGCGGCACGGGAAGCGCCGGCAGATAGCCGGGCGGCGCCCTTTGCGGCAGGGGGATCGCCTCATGGATGAAGGGGAGGCCTGCTGCCGCCAGCAGTTCGCCTTCGATCAGGTTTTCCACCGCTTGCTCGGCGCGAGGCAGACGCCCGCGCCTGCGGCTTTCCACGAGCGCGCCCGCAAGCCGCGCATAAATGCCCTTCAGGCCCGGAAAGGCCTTGAGCACCGCCCGTGCCGTTTCACCGGACCGGGCAATGTGGAAGAGATCGGCGCGCAGCGGGTCCGCCTCGCTGGCGCCGGCGGACCTCGGCGGCATCACCGCCATGAAGGCCGCAAGCCAGAGATAGAGATCGCGGTTGAGATCGGGATCGGCAAAGAACTGGATGCGCTCCGGCAGCATCAGGCTCTTGACGTCGCGGGCGATCTCTTCGATCCGCTCCTCTCCCAGGCCGATATACTGGCGAAAACGCAGCCGATGCATCGAGCTTCTTGCCCGGGAAGGGGCAATCTCCACCGTGCTTTCGCCCCCGAGCGCACGGAAGAAGGGCCCGAGCATCGGCCGCATGTCGAGGAGCCGCACCGCCGCCTGCGGATGGCTCGGAAAACTGCCCGTCGCGCCGGCAAAGCGGTGCCAGGCCCGCCCGACGGTCTCCTCAAGTTCCAGAAAATCCAGCATCGTGCCGCTCCCCTTCCCGCTCAGCCGATCAGGGCGCGGGCGGTCTCGAGAAGGGCGGCCCTGATATCGGGCTCGTCGGTGAGCGGTTCGATCAGCGCGGCGCGGATCGCCTCCGCCGGATCGAGGCCCGCGGCCATAAGCCCGGCGCAGTAAACGAGAAGCCGGGTCGAGACGCCCTCCTCCAGATCCTGGCCCTTCAGCGCCCGGAAGCGATGCGCCAGGCTGACGAGCGGCGCGACCTTGCCTTCGGCCAGCCCGCTTTCGCGAGAAATCACCGCAATTTCCTGCTCGCGCGGCAGGAAGGAGAATTCGATGGCGACGAAACGCTGGCGGGTCGAGGGCTTCAGCGCCTTCAGGAGGTTTTGATAGCCCGGATTGTAGGACACGACGAGCATGAAACTGTCGGGCGCGGCAAGTTCCTCGCCGGTGCGCTCGAGCGGCAGGATGCGCCGGTCGTCGGTGAGCGGATGGAGCACGACGGCCACGTCCTTGCGCGCCTCCACCACCTCGTCGAGATAGCAGATCCCGCCTTCGCGCACCGCCCGCGTCAGTGGCCCGTCGACCCAGACCGTATCTCCGCCCTTCAGCAGATAGCGGCCGGTCAGATCGGCGGAAGTCAGATCGTCATGGCAGGAGACGGTGGAAAGCGGCAGGCCGAGGCGCGCCGCCATATGGGCGACGAAGCGGGTCTTGCCGCAGCCGGTCGGCCCCTTGATCATCAGCGGCAGCTTCTGTCGGAAGGCGGCTTCGAAGAGCGCGCATTCGTTGCCGGCGGGGCTGTAGGCGGGAATATCGGGGGTGAAGGTCTTCGGATCGGCGATATGGAGGGTCATGGCAAGGCTTCCTGGGAATGAGGGAATGGCGAGAAGGGGGATCTGTCGCCTTCTCGGCGACGGGGAAACGGCGCCGGCAGGCGGATGAGGGGCGCGGGGCGCCCGCTCATCCCCTGGGGTCTCAAGCATCACTCCGCCGGCTGGGCGGCAATCCTGCTATCGGCGGTCTTCCGGCCCTTCAGGAACAGGGAGGCCAGGAACAGGAAGGCTGCCAGCAGCACCAGGAAGCCCGAGCCGAGACGCACCCAGTAGAAGAGGGCCAGCTGGTCCTGCGTGTCCATGTAGCTTTCCCCGGCGATGCGCTGCAGCTCCACCTGCTTGATGCCGGCAAAGGTGAGCGCGAAGGTCATCACCGACATGCCGCCGCACATGATCCAGAAGGCGAGCTTCGAAAGGCCCTGGTTGGCGGGCGCGCGTTTCAGCAGTTCCGGCACGGCATAGGCCATCATGGCGAGGTTCAGCATCACATAGGCGCCGAAGAAGGCGAGATGGCCGTGGGCTGCGGTGAGCTGGGTGCCGTGGGTGTAGTAGTTCACCGGCGACAGCGTGTGCAGGAAACCCCAGACGCCGGCCCCGAAAAAGGCCATGACCGAGCAGCCGAGCGACCAGAGAAGCGCCGCCTGGTTCGGATGCCTGCGGCCGGCCTTGCGGGTCATGACGAAGGAGAAGGCGACCATGGTGGCAAAGGGCGCCACTTCAAGCGTGGAGAAGAGCGATCCGATCCACTGCCAGTAGCCGGGAGCGCCGATCCAGTAATAGTGGTGGCCGGTGCCGAGAATGCCGGAAAAGAGCGCCAGGCCGATGATGACATAGAGCCACTTCTCCACCACTTCGCGGTCGACGCCGTTGAGCTTGATCATCAGGAAGGCGAGCACCGAAGCCATGATGAGTTCCCACACGCCCTCAACCCAGAGATGGATGACATACCACCAGTACATCTTGTCGAGCGCGAGGTTCGCCGGATTGTAGAAGGCGAAGAGGAAGAAGACCGCAAGACCCCAGAGCCCGAAGAGGAGGATGTTGGTCACCGTGGTCTTGCGGCCCTTCAGCACCGTCAGCGTGATGTTGAAGAGGAACATCAGCGCCACGATGACGATGCCGACCTTGATGAGGAAGGGCTGTTCGAGGAACTCGCGGCCTTCATGGATGTGGAAGAGATAGCCGACCACCGCGACCGCGGCGGCGACGAGGAAGATCCAGAACTGGGCGATGGCGAGTTTCGGGCTGAAGAGCTCCGTCTCGCTTTCCTCCGGCAGGAGATAATAGGTGGAGCCCATGAAGCCCATGAGCAGCCAGACGACCAGCGCATTGGTATGGATCATGCGCACGATGTTGAAGGGCAGCACCACCGAGAAGGTGTTGGGCAGCACATAAATGGTGGCGGCGAGAACGCCGAAGAGGATCTGGGCGAAGAACAGGCCGAGCGCTCCATAGAAGTAGAGCATCGCGACCTTCTGGCTTTGATATTTCATGATCGGTTGTCCCTTTGGGAAGAGCGTTTCGTCAGCCGGCGTCGTTCGGCGGCCATTTCTGGGTGTTGATCTTCGACGTCCATTCGAGGAAATCGGCGAGATCGCGCACCTCCTGGTCGGTCAGGTTAAATTGCGGCATCTGGCGGCGGCCCTCGATGCCCGAGGGCTGGGCGGCCATCCAGGCCTTCAGCATCTCGCGCGCGCCTTCCGGATCGGCATCGCCGCCCCAGCGCTTCCAGACATTGCCGAGTTCGGGCGCGAAATAGGCCCCTTCGCCAAGCAGCGTATGGCAATTGATGCAGGAATTGCGCTCCCAGATGCGCTTGCCCCGCGCCACGCTTTCGGTAAGCGTCGCTTCGTTGGTCGAGACATTTTTCATGTAGAGATGGCTGTGGGCGGTGAGCCCGATGAAGATGGCGAAGAAAAAGGCCGAACCGCCGTAAAAGACGTTTCGCGCCGCTGTCTTGGTCAGGCGTTCTGACATGCCCTGCTCCTGTTTTCCGCGTGCGCTCCCGCCGGGCACCGGTGCCATGGCGGGACATTCGCCAGGAGATCTAAAGGGCGGGGCAAATCGCTCTTTGCGTTTCGGCAAAGAAAAAACCGATCGCACCGGAGCCCCCCGAATTTGCGGTATCGCAAAGACGGCGCGGGTGGTCCGGCTAAGAAGGGTCTCCAGAGAACAAAGCCGGAGACCAGCCATGAACGACGCACAGGTGGGCCTTGCCATTGCCACCCCGATCCTGATCGGCTTTGCGCTGGCGCTTTACCGCATGGGCGTGCTTCAGCGGAACGGTGCAGCACTTGCCGTCACCGCCTCGCTCGTCATCGCGATGAGCCTCTTCCTGACCCAGTGAGGCCGTCGCCATGATCCTCTTTCTCGCAAGCCTTGCGCTGTTCATCGCGCTGCACAGCCTGCCGGCGCTGCCTGCCGTGCGGTCGCGGCTGATTGCCCGTCTCGGCCGCGGGCCCTATCTCGCGGCCTATTCGCTGGTCTCGGTGCTGGCGCTCCTTTTCGTCTTCAGCGCCGCCTATGGGCTCGATTACATCCCGCTCTGGGACCCCGCACCCTGGCAGGCACGGGTGACGATCCTCACCGCACCGCTCGGCCTCTTCCTCGTGATTGCGGGCCTTCTCGGCGGCAATCCGCTGTCGATCAGCCTCCGGCCCGAGGGAACGCCGCCCGGCGCCATCACCGCCATCAGCCGGCATCCCGTGCTCATCGGCTTTCTCCTCTGGGCGGGCGGCCATCTTTTTCCGAATGGCGACCTGCGCTCGGTGATCCTTTTCGGCCTCTTCGCGCTCTTCAGCCTGGGCGGCATTGCCATGCAGGAAAAGCGGGCGCGCCGGCGGCTCGGCACGCGGTTCGAAAGCCTTGCGGCGGGCACCTCCATCCTGCCGCTCGGGGCGCTTCTTTCGGGAAGGGCGAGGCTTTCTCTCGACGCCCCGCTTCTTGTTGCCGCACTGCTTGCCGCGCTCCTCACCCTGCTTCTCCTTGCGGGCGGGCATGAGGCGCTGATCGGGGTCGATCCGCTGGCGCTTGCCACCGCAGGCTGAAGCGACCCACGCCCGGCGCACGGGCAAAAGCCCGTTCCATCACCGCCGCTTCAGTCTGCATCAAGATATTTCATAATAATTACGGCTGGTTACGCTCGAATCTGACTGGAGCAACGGGCGGTAGCAGCCTATGGTGGTCGCCGATCCCGTTTCCAAGAGGAGAAAAGGAAATGTTGAAGAGCAGGTATCTGGCAGCGCTTGCCGGTGTTCTCATGTGCGGTTCGGCCGCCTTCGCGGACGATCTGACCATTGCGGTCGCGGGTCCGCTCACCGGCCCGCTCGCCACCATCGGCGACCAGTTCCGCCAGGGCGCGCAGGCCGCAGCCGACGCGATCAATGCCAAGGGCGGCGTTGCCGGCCGGCAGATCAAGCTGCAGTTCGAGGACGACCAGTGCGACCCGAAGCAGGCCGTTTCCGTGGCCAACCGCATTGCGGCAGCCGGCATCAAGTTCGTGGACGGCCATGCCTGCTCCGGCTCGAGCATTCCCGCATCGGAAGTCTATGCGGAAAATGCCGTGCTGATGATGAGCCCCGCCTCCTCCAACCCGGTACTGACCGATGCCGCCGCCGAAAAGGGCTGGCCGACCATCATGCGCCTCTACACCCGTGACGACGCCCAGGGCGCCTTCATCGGCCCGTGGATCGCCAAGCAGTATGCGGGCAAGAAGGTCGCCATCCTGCACGACAAGACCGCCTATGGTCAGGGCGTTGCCGATGCGGTGAAATCCACCATGAATGCCGGCGGCCTCAACGAAGTCATGTATGAAGGCATCAATGCCGGCGAAAAGGACTTCAGCGCGCTGGTTGCCAAGCTCAAGGAAGCCAAGGTCGACGTGATCTATTTCGGCGGCTACCATCCGGAAGCGGGCCTCATCCTGCGCCAGTCGGCCGATGCGGGCTTCAAGTTCCAGCTGATCATGCCTGACAGCATCGCCTCGCCGGAATTCTGGCAGGTGGCCGGCCCCGCCGGCGAAGGCACGCTCTTCGTCTTCCCGTCCGACCCGCAGTCCAAGCCGGAAGCCAAGGAAGCCGTGGAGAAGATCAAGGCCGGCGGCTTCAAGCCGGAAGGCTTCACGCTCTTCTCCTATGCCGTGGTGCAGGCGATTGCCGAAGGTGTCACGCGCGCCGGTTCCGACGATCCGGCCAAGGTGGCCGAAGCCCTGAAGAACGGCCAGCCGATCGGCACCGTCGTCGGCGAAGTCGCCTTCGACGAGAAGGGCGACCTGAAGAACGCGAAATATGACATCAACCGCTGGAGCAACGGCGCCTACGCCCCGATCCAGCAGTAAGGTGAAACGGGAAAGGGGCGGAATTTTCCGCCCCTTTCTTCTTGTGCCCCGCGGCACCCATTTTGGGCGCGATGCGCCTCAGGCGGTTTCCGGCTTGCCCGATGCCTGCGAGGCGGGCGGCTGCGAGGCGGGCGTGACAGCGCCGCCGAGCGCGTCGGGCTTTTCGCCCTCGCCGCCTTCGGCCCCATAGGCCTTCAGAATCGCCTGCCGGATCTCGTCCTCGATCGCCTTGCGGTCACTGTCCGACAGCGACTTGAAATCCTGTTCCGTCAGGTGATGCTTTTCGAGGATCTGGGCGCGGATGCGCTCGGCAAGCGTCATCTTGCTGAGCTTGGTGAACTCCGCCTCGGGCGTATCCGTACCGTCCTCCCCGCCCTTGCCGGCGCTCTGGATGCTCCAGAAGGCGGCAGAAAGCTTGGAATTGCTGGAACGCCCGGTTTCGGCACCGCCGGAAAGCAGCACCGGCGGATGTTGCGCGGTCACGGTGGAGGTGGATGCCACGGTGAGATTTTTCTGGCTGCCCTGCAGGGCTGTCTGGCGGATGTTGTAGCGGTCGATACCGATCATGGACGGGTCCCCCTGGAATCAGCGGCAGACTGGCAAGGAAAGCTTGTCCGGGACTTGCAACCTCTAACGGTTTTTCCCGCAGTATCTCAGGTATCTGCGCCCATCGCGAGAAAGTTTTAGGGAGGCTGCCGGGGGAGAGGAGCGGGAAAAATCCCGCCCCTTCAGTGGAGGTGGCGCCGGCGGCCGCGGGGGCTGTGGGGCTGGAAGGCGGCGGCCTGGAGCAGGAAGGCTTTCAGGCGCAGGCTTTCGCCATCATGCGCCTGGTCGCGGTCGAGCCGGGCGATTTCGAGCCGGGCGGCCTCCGCCATGTCGCAGGGGTCGCCAAGGCCGAGCAGCCAGGCGAAGAACTGGTCCTCGGCGGTCAGCACCGAAGGTGTGCGGGGGTTCGTCTGCATGGCTCAGGCCTCCACATCGACAGAGGTCAGCGGGCGCGAGCAGCAGGCGAGGATGTAGCCCGCCTGGATTTCCTGATCGCTGATGCCGCCATTATGGTTCATTTCCACCTCGCCTTCCCGCTTCAGCACCTTGCAGGTGCCGCAGATGCCGCTTTCGCAGGCCGCGGGAATGCGCACGCCGACGCTGCGCGCGGTTTCGAGAACGGTCTGGCCGGGTTTCGCCACGGCGCGGTCGTTCGATCCGAGGAAGGTGACGGAAAGCCCCTCCACGGCACCGCCCTCGCCCTTGTCCTGCGCCTGACGCTGGACGCTCTCGGTGATCGATGTCGCGCCGAAGCTTTCCTGATGGTAGTGGCCCATGTCGAAGCCCTCATGCCTGACGATGGAGCTCACCGCCTTCATGAAGGGCTCCGGCCCGCAGCAGAAGATCTCCCGGCCCATGAAATCGGGCACCAGCATGGCGAGCTTGTGCCGGTCGATGCGGCCCATGAGGCCGGCCCAGGGCGAGGCGACGGAGCGCCCCTCCGGCAGGAAGCCGAGCGAGAGGTTCGGCATGCGCTTGGCAAGCAGCTCCAGCTCCTCCCGGAAAATGATCTCCTCCGGCCGGCGGGCGGAGTTCAGGAAGACCACGTCGGTTCCCGGTGCCGTGTCGGAAAGCCAGCGCAGCATGGACATCATGGGCGTGATGCCGGATCCGGCGGAGATGAAGAGATATTTCTGCGCCGGATTGCGCGCCAGCGTGAAATGGCCGTTCGGCCCATAGGCGCGGATACGGCTGCCAGGCCGCACATGGTCGAACATCCAGCGGGTGCCGATGCTGCCCGGCTGGGCCTTCACCGTGATCGACAGCGCATAGGGCCGCGAGGGGGTGGAGGAGATCGTGTAGGTGCGGTGGAGATCCCCGCCCTTCGCCCTGAGTTCCACGGTGATGAACTGGCCCGGCATGTAGCGGAACCAGCCGCCCCCCTCGACGCCGAAGGTGAAGGTCTTCACATCGGGCGCCTCGTCGGTAACGCTCGTGCAGACGAGCATCTGGCGCGCGGCATTCCACGGCCGCGCTTCGTCGAGCGGCAGCGCCGGCGGCACTTCGCCCAGAAAGGGTTGGATGGTCATGATCCCTCCCCTCAGGCGACCGAGCGCAGCGAGGCGGGCGACTTGCCGCCGAGACGCTCCTGCATGAAGCGGGAATACCAGTCGACGAACTGTTCCACGCCGCCCTCATGCGCCTCGGAATAGGGGCCGGGCTGATAGGCGGGCGACTGGATGCCGAAGGCGTTTTCCTCGACGATGCGGCGGTCCTGGTCGTTGGTCTCGGTCCAGACATGGATGAGGTCGTCCAGCCGGTAGTCGATGCCCTCGACCGCATCCTTGTGCACCAGCCACTTGGTGGTGACGGCGGTTTCCGTGGCGCTGATCGGCAGCACGCGGAAGGTGACCGCGTGGTCGGAGAGAACATGGTTCCAGGTGGTGGGGTAATGGAACAGCAGAAGCGTGCCCAGCCGGTCCTGGTTGATGTCGTCGGAAAGCCTCATCTGCACCGCCTTGCGGCCGGACATGGTATAGCTGACCGCATCGCGCAGGAGCGGAATGCGCGCCGTGCGGAACTGGCCGCGCGGATCGATGGCAAAGCGGCTCGGCAGGCCGAGCGCCTCGCATTTTTCCCAGTGCTCGACGATTTCGGGATCGTCCGCCGCACCGTTCACGCCCGTTGCGGTCGGGGCTTCGGGATAGGTCTTGCACAGTTCCGGATGGTTGCCGGCGCAGTGATAGCATTCGCGGTTGTTTTCCCAGACGAGCTTCCAGTTGCCCTTCTCGATGATGGTGCTTTCATAGGCAACCTTGGCATCGCGCAGCCGGTGCGGCAGGAAATAGGGTTCCATGAGGGCCCGGAAGGGCGCGAAATCCATGGGCTTTTCCGCAAGCGAAATGAAGATGTAGCCGCCGGCGAGTTCGCAGGCGACGGGCTTGAGCCCATAGGTGGACTTGTCGAAATTTTCCCCCATGTGCCGGGCATATTGCAGCGAGCCATCGAGATCATAGGTCCACTGGTGATAGGGGCAGACGAGCTTTGCCGCCGAACCCCGATGCTCCGTGCAGACCCGCGAGCCGCGGTGGCGGCAGGAATTGTGGAAGGCGCGAATGCCGCCTTCATGATCGCGCACGAGGATGACCGGATAGGCGCCCACCTGCACCGTCATGAAATTGCCGGCCTTGGGCAGCTCGCAATCATGGCCGATGAACAGCCAGTCCTTGTACCAGATTTCGGCGAGATCCTGCTGGAAATAGGCCGGATCGATATAGAAAGGCTGGTCGAGGGAAAAGCCGGGCTTGCGGGCCTTCAGGCGGGAAAGCATGTCGGAGCGGATGTCCATGGTCGGTCCTTTAGGGGTCAAGGGCTGGCCTTGGTGAACCGGTCAGGAGCCATCAGGACGCACGGGCTCACACCCCCTGAAAAGGGCGCCCATGCTCCATCCGCCTCTTGACCGCCCACCGCGATCAGTCGAGTTCAGCGCATCGAGGCTGGTTTCCGGGCTTCAGAACCGTCCTTTCGGACCCTTCCCGCATCGCCTTCCCAAGCATACGCCCAGTGGCCTTTCGATGCGGCATCACGTTCTGCTACCGTTGCGGGGGCAGCGCCGGCCTTCAACCGGCTTCCCAATTCTCCCCGCGACTCGTCAAAGCCGCCGGGCACCTCGATGGGTTCAAGACACCATATTTCATTCGCGACCACACCGCTGAATGCGACATCTGCAAGCGTCATCGAAACAGGTCTGTGGATGGAAAGCGCCTCATCCGTTGCGCAGAATCCGATAGGCGAGCGCCGGCGAAAGCCGGGCGATGAGGGCCAGCAGCCGGGCCTTGCCGACAAAGATCTGCGGGCTTCCCCGCTCGATGCCGGCAATCACCTGCCGCGCTGCCTCGGCGGCGGGCATCTTGTTGCGGCCGCGGCCGGCGGTCATGGCCGTATCGACGAAAGCCATGAGAACATCCTGCACCGCCAGGGCGGGAGCGGCGTCCTCGCAGCGATAGCGCAGCGCCCGGCTGAAGGTGCCAAGCCCGGACTTGGTGGCGCAATAGACAGGCGCGGTGCGCTTCGGCGAGAGCGCAAGCCCCGAGGAGATGTTGACGATGGCCGCCCGGTTCCGGCGCGCCAGGAGCGGCATGAGGCCGAAGGAGAGCGCGATAGGGGCGGTGAGGTTGAGCTCGATTTCCGCCCGGAAGGCATCCATCAGGCCCGCATCGCCAATGCCTTCGGACGGCATGTTGACCTGTATTCCGGCATTGTTGACGAGGAGGGCGAGATCGGGCGCCTCCGCCGTCACCCGGGCAATGAGAGCCGCCTGCCCCGCCCCCGTTCCCAGATCCGCCTCGATGAAGCGGACTTCTCCGGAAGCCTCGGCCATCACCGCTTCGCCCGCCTCGCGGTTGCGGCCGGCAATGAGAACGCGGGCGCCCTTCTTTGCCAGTTGCAGGGCGATTTCCCGGCCGATGCCCGCCGTGCCGCCCGTCACCAGCGCGGTTACTCCATCAAGCTGCATGGCGCGCGCCCTCCCCGGCCTGCCGCTCGTAATGGCGGAAGCCATCCTCGATCGCGGGAATGATCCGCACCACCTCGAAATGGGGCATGGCGAAAAGCGGCGTATCGCGCAGCGCCTCCATCACCATGTGGAAGGCGAGCGCATCATCCGCCTCGAAAACCGCGATATCCGAGCAAAAGCCCGAAAAGGCCTCCGCATCGAAATGGCGAAGCGTCACCGGCCGGCCCTGAAGCGCGGCACGCAGCGCCTCGGTCCCCAGCCGGTCGCGCTCCGTGCGCGGCAGGCTGAGCCAGGAGGGAAGTGCCTTCAGAAGCACGAAGACGGTGAGGCGCGGGGCTGGCTGGTCCATGGGCGAAAGCTCCGGTTGCAGCGGGGTTGGATCGGCGCTATGGTGCGAGCAATTGCTCACATTTCCAACTCGCATTTCATGGTCAGATTGCAAAAGCCCATCGAAGCCCGCAAGGCGCCGCGCCAGGCCCGCTCCGCCGCGACGGTGGAGATCATTCTGGAGGCTTCGGCTCGCATTCTCGAGGCGGGCGGGCTTGCCGCCTTCACCACCAATCTGGTGGCGGAAAAGGCGGGCATCAGCATCGGCAGCCTTTATCAGTATTTCCCGGGCAAGGAGGCGCTGATGGTCGCGCTTCTGCGGCGCAAGCGGCAGGAGCTGGTGACCATGCTGGAAGAGGCGGCCGAAGCCCCCCGGGCGGGCGATCTCGGCACGCTGATCGACGCTTTCATCCGCGCCGCGCTTCACCACCAGTTTCAGCGGCCGCGGCTGGCCGCCAGCCTCGAATATGCGGAGCGGCACCTGCCGCTCGACGAGGAAACCGAGGCGCTGAAGGCCAGGATCGCCTCGACCGTGGCGCGGGCGCTTGCCGCCCATGGCATTCCCGATGCCGCCACGGCCGCCCGGGATCTCGCAGCCCTGACGAGGGGCATGGCGGACACGGCCGGGCTCTTCGGCGAGACGGACATGGCCTCGCTCGAAGCGCGCATCCGTCGCGCGGTGCGCGGCTATCTCGGGCTCAACCCCTCCGGCGCGGCCGATGATCAGCGCAGCGAGAAATCGAAGCGGTAGGTGGCGGAAAGGCCGATCGTTACCTGATCTTCCGAGCCCTTCTGGCGCACCAGGCTGCTGTCGGCGGCAACGCCCACCATGCGGCGATATTCGGCAAAGAGGCTGGTATCGATGGTATCGGTCGCCTTCCAGGTGATCGCGCCGCCGGCGCCCACCGATTGCCAGCCGCTGCCGGGCGCATAGGGATCGAGCCCGGAGGCGGCCGATTCCGCCGCATCGACGCCGTAATAGGCCTTGCCATAGCCCTTCGAGGCCCAGGTGGCGCGGGGACCGGCGGAAATCCTGATATCGGGGGTGATATCGGCAAAGGCATCGACCGCCAGATCCACCACCTGCCCGTCATGGCTGCGGATCCCCTGCCGCAGCTCGGCGCGGGCACGGATATTGTCGGTCGGATAAAGCTCGGCAAAGGCACCGGCCTCCACCCCGAGATCGACCTCGTGCAGTCCCTTCAGATCGTCGGAATCCTCCTCCCGACGGCCGGTGACGAGCTTGCCGGCAATGCCCGCCCGGAAGGCATCGGTCTCCAGAAGACTGAAACCGGCACTGTCGTTGCGCGACGAAAAGCGGGTGGCCTGCCCCTGCCGGCCAAGCGAGATGATCGGCGAGAAGAGAAGCTTCCGGCCGCTCGCCCCATCGAATTCCGGGCCATGGGCCACCGATCCGCCGAGCGTCAGAGACCAGTCGCCGGAATAGAAATGCTCGCCGGCAAGGCTCGCACGAAGCGGAACGAGTGTCAGAAGAAAGGAGGCGAGGAGAAGTCTGCTCCGCATCATGCCGGATGTCCTTATACGCAATACGCAACCATCACAGGGGTTATTAGTGTTTTTTCAACCAGAAAGATTAAGAAGCTCCTAACCAAGCGAAATCAGGGAGAAACGCCGTCCCGCAACCGCCTGGCGCTTCTCACCGCCCCGGGATTGGCTCTATGCTCGCGCCCCAACCGGAGGAGAGAGCCATGCAAAAGAGACTGACGCCGAGCGAGATCCTGCCCCTGTCCCCGACCGCGACGCTGATCGGCCGCGTCTGGCTGGATGCGGTGGACGGACCGGTGCCGGTCACGCTGCGCGGTGGCGATCTTTTCGATATCTCGGCGCTTGGGGCGACGGTCTCGGCGATCCTCAACCGGGAGGGGACGCTGGCGCTTGACGGCGATTTTCCGCGGCTTGGCACGCTTGACGATTTTCTTTCTGAAGGCGGCAATCGCGGGCGGCTCGGCGCGCTCCTTGCGCCCTGCGACCTTCAGGTGGTGAAGGCGGCGGGCGTGACCTTTGTCGACAGCATGCTGGAGCGGGTGATCGAGGAGCGGGCCAAGGGCGATCCGGCGGCGGCGGACGCCATCCGGGCGGCGCTGAAGCAGGTGCTGGGCGAGCAGCTGAGCGCCATCGTGCCCGGTTCGGAAGCGGCAAGCCGGGTGAAGGCGGTGCTGCAGGCGGCCGGCAACTGGTCGCAATATCTGGAAGTGGGCATCGGGCCGGATGCGGAAATCTTCACCAAGGCCGCGCCGCTGTCCTCTGTCGGATGCGGCGCCATGGTGGGGATCAACCCCATGTCTTCCTGGAACAATCCCGAACCGGAAGTGGTGCTTGCGGTCAATGCCCGCGGCGAGATCCGGGGGGCCGCGCTCGGCAATGACGTGAACCTTCGCGATGTCGAAGGCCGCTCGGCGCTGCTTCTCAGCAAGGCCAAGGACAATAACGGCGCCTGCGCCATCGGGCCCTTCATCCGGCTGTTCGATGCGGGCTTCGGGATGGCCGATGTTGAGAAGATTGCCGTCAGCCTCTCGGTCACGGGGGCGGATGGCTTCACGCTGTCGGGCACCAACGACATGTCGCGCATTTCCCGCCGACCCGCCGATCTCGTGGGGCAGGCGATTAACCGCTCCCACCAGTATCCTGACGGCTTCATGCTCTTCCTCGGCACCATGTTCGCCCCGGTGAAGGACCGCGGCGCGCCGGGCCTCGGCTTCACCCATCATCTGGGCGACGAGGTGAGGATTTCCTCGCCGGATCTCGGAGCGCTCGTCAACTGGGTCGGCCGCAGCGACGAGATCGCCCCCTGGACCTTCGGCATCGGCGCGCTGATGGCAAATCTCGCCCGCCGCGGCCTGCTGTGAGGCGGCTATTCCGCCAGTTCGAAGACCAGACGGGCGTTCGGGCTGCTGTCCGTATAGCCCACCACGTCGCAACCCTTTCTGACGGGCGCCTTGCCGGTAAGGACCATGCGGTCGCCGCCCTGATCGTAGCCCTGAACGATATAGGGCGCGGGCTTGCAGCCCTTCTTGTAGGTATAGGCTACCCCCTGCATGCCGGAACCCGGCGTGATCCACCCGTGAAAGAGGACGGTGTTTTCGCTGATCGTGCCCGATATCGAGGCTTTCGGACGGGTGTAGTAAATGATCTGCTGGCGCTGGTCGAAGAACATGTCCGAGCCATTATGGCCAGCCGGCATGCCATAGGGCTGATAATCCGGTCCGATATGGAGCGTGTTTTCCACCGGTACCCGATCATAGGGGGTGCCGAAGGGGCAAAGCGCCAGCCACTCCACCGCATAGCCAAGGCCGTTGGCGGCATTGTCCGTGCCGATGCGCTTGCCGGTTTCCGCATCCTTGATGGCGATATTGCCATCGTCGAAACGGCTGCCCTCGACCCGGCCATCGAAGAGATATTTCCGGCCGTCGAAAGACCAGAGCTCGCCCGTGACGCAATTGGCCCGGCTTTCATAGACCTTGCCCCCTTCCTGCGCGACGACTCCCTTCGCGCAGTCTTCGACCTGCGCCTCCGTTCCCGGCTGCCATCCGGCACACCAATTGCGGGCAGTGGAAAGGGTCACCCGCGCCCGGGCGGTGGAGGCCTCGCCCCCAAAGTCGGACCTCTCGAAAATCATGGCACCGGGCGACTTGTTGCTGCCCGTGGAGATCACGTCACGGTCGAGCGGCGGCGGCATGTCCGGCACGAGGGCCGAGGCAAGAAGAACAAGGAAAGGCGCAGAGAGCATCGGAAACTCCGGTGAGGAACGAAGGAGCAGGAGCGGGAAGGGTTTTACCCCTTCCCGCGGGACCTCAGCGGCAGTCGCGACTGTTCGCGGTCTTCATCATGCAGGCGGTCACGAGGGCGGGGTCGATGCGCCGGGCGTCGGCAGGCGCCTCCTCGGTCCAGGCAACCACCTTCCAGTGGCCAGTTTCGTCATCCCGGACGATTTCCATGGGCGCGACCTCGTTGCGGCCGTCCATATGGATTTCCATCAGCTGCTTGCTCCACATCAGCATGCCTTCGCTGCGGAATGTCAGGTGCCGGTCCTTCTCTCCGGAAAAGGCGCAGATCAGGTCACGAATTCTCGTGCTGCCGTCGCCATAATTGCTGACGGCGATGGAGGAATCGAGCAGGTCCTGGTCCGCGCCCGAACGGGCGATTTCCTGGTCGCAATGCGTATCGGTCGCCCCGGCGGAGGGGGCTGCCAGCAGAAGGCCAGCGCCAAGCGCGGCCACGATCAGAGAGATATGCATGGGGTTCCCTTTTTTTCTGGCGGTTACTGGAGGATGGTCCAGCCATTGTCGGTGCTGGCAAGGCGGATGGTCTGGGCAAGCTCGCGCGGCGGCATTTTCAGCGGGCCGCCGGAAACCTTGAAGCGCACATCGCAGCGATAGGCCTTCTCGCCGTCAGCGGCGCAGCCGATCTTGTCGACATCGGTGATGTGGATGGCCATGTCCTGCGCTATGCGGCTGGCCGACTGGCCGCCGGCGATTCCTGATGCAAGCGCGGTCGCCTGGTTCATCTGCGCATCGATGGCCTGCGTGAGGGCGGCTTCGATATCGGAAGCGGAGGGTTCGCCGCGCGAACAGGCGGCAAGAGCGAGCCCGGCGACCAGCAGCGGCACGGCGCGGGCAAGCGGGCGGATGGAGCGGTTTTTCATGATACCCTCTGGAGAGGCGGGGTTTTTCGGGAACGGGCGGTCGTGACGCGGATCGGCAGGCGGCGGCCTGCCCGCCCGCTTAGAGAAGCCAGGCGCGCGGCTCGGTGATCGCTTCGTTGCGGATCAGATAGACGAGGCTCTTGATGCAGCGGGCGAGATACCAGAGCGAGACGACGAAGAAGCCGAAAATGCCGATGACCACAAAGGACAGGAGCACGCAGACGAAGGAATAGAGAAGCCCCTTCCAGAAGGTGCCGATAAGATAGGTATAGTGGGAGGCAAGCAGCGCATTGGCCTTCGGACGGTCTACATAGGCAAGGATGACCGCCGCCGGCGCGAAGAAGAACATGAGGCCGAGGGCGACATAGCCGAGAACCGGCGGCTCAGCAGCCGCAGGGGCAATAACCGGCGCGGCAGTGGAAGCGGGCGAAAGCGAAACGTCAGACATGGGGCGACCTCTTAAGGCGGTTTCAAGGAAGGATCTGTGGTGCGCCTTGCATCGGCAGGTCGTTTTTCATGGCTTTCGGCCGACCTCCACACTTTCCGGTAGAATAACCACCGGAAATTGGGCCGGCTTTTGTTACCGGCGGCTGTACTTATTCGGGAGCGCCCTTTAATTTGGAGTGAGAAGACGAGGGTAGTTTTACCCTTGCGGCGGGCCGCGACCGGGAAGGGTAAACAGTCGATGAGCCAGCCCCGGGATTTCTCCCCTCCTGAGCAACGGGAAGGCGAGAAAGGGCTCCGCCTCAACGCGCGCAAGCGCAAGGGCAAGGCCCCTGCCCGCAAGCGCAGCGAAGTTTTTCGTGATTCTCGCGGAAATCCGGGTGTTTCGATACACTTCCGGAGAAATAATTAAACACAACTTTAATCAATCAACACAAAAATATGCGGTGCGGCATGGAGCCGCGCGCCTCAGGGCGCCCTCCGAATGAGCTCGGACCGACCGTTCATGGCCTCATGCGCCCCCGGGGGATGTTCCTTCATGTTTTTCAAGACCGCTACCAGCCGCAACCTGTTTTCGCTCGTGGCCGCCGGCGTGCTGGCGACCGGCACCGCAGCCGGCGTGCTTTTTTCCATTTCCTATAACCAGGTTCTGCAAGATACCCACAGCGAGATGGAGGCCATTGCCCAGAAGACCGGCGAGGATGTGGCGGGCGATTTCAGCCGGGGCATCCGGGTGGTGGAAAGCATGCGCACGGCCATGCTGGCGCTGAAGGCAACCGGCCATAATGACCGCGTGGCCGCCAATGCGATCCTGCACGATCTCCTCGAAAACAACAGCTACGCGCTCGGCATGTGGACGGGCTGGGAGCCGGATGCCTTCGACGGCAAGGACAAGGACTGGGTGGGCAAGCCCGGCCATGACGCCACCGGCCGCTATGTGCCCTACTGGGTGCGCTCCGGCGACAAGATCATCAACGAGGTGCTGGTCGATTATACCAAGCCCGGCGCCGGCGATTACTACATCCTGCCGATGACCAAGCAGGCCCCGCAGGTGATCGAACCCTATATCTATCCCGTCGACGGCAAGAACGTGCTGATGACCTCGCTTGCGCTCCCGATCATGGAAGGGGGCAAGCCGGTCGGCGTGGCCGGCATGGACATGGCGCTTTCCGAAACCAACCAGCGGCTCGGCCAGATCCATCCCATGGGCGATGGCGAGCTGATGCTCGTTTCCGCCGGCGGCATCGTGGTGGCCGATGCGAACAGTGACCAGCTCGGCAAGCCGCTGAAGGACACCGGCTTCGACATGGAGACCTGGAAAGGGCTGACCGAACATCCCGGCGATCCCTTTGCCTTTACCGATACGGATGGCATCGCCAAGATCGCCGTTGCAGCAGGCGTCGAAATCATGCCCGGCGTTGTCTGGCAGTCGGTGGCGATCATTCCGAAGGCAACCGTCTATGCGGAGCTGCACCGCATGATCACGCTCTCGGCCAGCATCATCGCGCTTGCCGTCATCGTGCTCTCGGGCATCGGCTTCCTTCTCGCCAGCGGCTATCGCAAGCGGCTCGAAGCGGTGATCGGCAAGACCGCGGAAATTGCCGCCGGCAACAACAATGTGGAGATCGACGGCACCGACAAGCAGGACGAAATCGGCAATCTCGCCCGCTCGCTTGTGGTGCTGCGCGATGCGAATGCGGAAAAGGAACGCCTGCAGATCGAGGCGCAGGCCGCGTCCCAGCAGCGTGCCCGCGACCGCGCCGAGCGCGAGGCCCAGGCCGCCGAGCAGGAACAGATCGTCTCCTTCGCCGTGTCCCAGCTGGCCAATGGCCTGCTGAAGCTCTCCGAAGGCGACATGACGGTCCGGCTCAGCCAGCCCTTCGGCGGCTCGCTGGAGCGGCTGCGCACGGATTTCAATGCCTCTGTCGAGAAGCTCGAGGATGCGCTGAAGAGCTTCATGCGCAACGCCCATGCCATCAAGACCGGCTCCGATGCGATCCGCGATGCGGCAGACGACCTCTCCAAGCGTACCGAACAGCAGGCGGCCAGCGTGGAGCAGACGGCAGCGGCACTCGAGGAGATCACCACGTCGGTGAAGGATTCCACCCACCGTGCCGAAGAGGCCGGCCAGCTGGTGGCCCGCACCCGCCAGGATGCCCAGCATTCGGGCGAGGTGGTGCGCAATGCGGTGGCAGCGATGAGCGCCATCGAAAGCTCCAGCCGCGAAATCTCGAACATCATCGGGGTGATCGACGAGATCGCCTTCCAGACGAACCTTCTGGCGCTGAATGCGGGCGTGGAAGCCGCCCGCGCCGGGGAAGCCGGCAAGGGTTTTGCCGTGGTTGCGCAGGAAGTCCGCGAACTCGCCCAGCGCTCGGCCAATGCCGCAAAGGAAATCAAGTCGCTCATCACCTCCTCCGGCGAGCAGGTGAAGCGCGGCGTGGCGCTGGTCGGCGAAACCGGCGAGGCGCTGGAATCGATCGTCGCCCAGGTGGTGGAGATCAACGGCAATGTGGAAGCCATCGTCCAGGCTGCCCGCGAACAGTCGACCGGCCTTGCGGAGATCAATTCGGCAGTGAACCTGATCGACCAGGGGACCCAGCGCAATGCCGCGATGGTGGAGGAATCGAATGCCGCTTCCGCCCGTCTCGTCAGCGAAGTCACGGCACTGAACGGCCGGATCAACACCTTCCGCCTCGGCGGGGTGGAGAACCCGCCGCGCATGAGCCAGCCCATGCCAGCGCCGACCCAAGCCCCGAAGGCCCCCCAGCCGGTGGAAGCGGCCCGTGCCGCCCCCCGCCCCTCGCCCGCCCGGGCGCTTGCCGGCAAGATCGCCTCGGCCTTCACCGGTCGCTCGAGCGCCCCGGCCGCAGCCGCTGCCGCAAGCCAGGACTGGGAAGAATTCTGAGCTTTAAACAAGGGCGGCCGGCCAATCAGGCCCCGCCCCGCTTGAAGAAAAAGAGGCGTGCCGCTCCCCACGGGCGGCACGTTTTTTTTGACCGTCTTCCCTGACTGTCCCGGGCCTGTTGCCTGCGGGCGCCAAGCGCGCATCGCACCGCTCCCCGCAGGCGAACCACCATAAGCCTTCTCTACTCTTCGTATATTCTTACATTAAAATTTAAACAATTCCATCAAATATGCCTGGCAGCGCGCGGCGTCCGCCGGATCGCTTCGCCTGCACATGATCGGAAAATTTAAAACGTTTTGCGCCCTGCGCCGAGGATTTTCATCCATGTTTTTCAAGTCTGCCACCAGCCGGAACCTGTTTTCGCTCGTTGCCGGAGGCGTTGCGGCCACAGCCCTTGCCGCGGGCATTCTCTTCACGATCTCCTATCGCGAACTGATGATCAACACGCAGGCGCGCATGGAAACCGCCGCGCTGGAAACGGCCGAGCAGGTGCGGGACAAACTCGTCCGCGGCATTCAGGTGGTCGAGGGACTGCGCACGGCGATGATCGCCCTGCGCTCATCCGGCCATAATGACCGGGACACGGCCAATCTCCTGCTGCAGGATTTCCTCGAACGGACCGATTATGCAACCGCGCTCTGGACGGGCTGGGAGCCAGAAGCCTTCGACGGCAAGGACAGGGACTGGGCGGGCAAGCCGGGCCATGACGCCACCGGCCGCTACATGCCCTACTGGGCGCGCTCCGGCGGGAAGATCGTCAACCAGGTGCTGGTCGACTACACCAAGCCGGGCGAGGGCGATTACTATATCGTGCCCATGACCAAGCGCATGCCGCAGGTGATGGAACCCTTTGTCTATGCCGTGGATGGCAAGGACGTGCTGATGACCTCGATTGCGCTTCCCATTCTGGATGGGTCCAAGCCGCTCGGCGTCGCGGGGATCGATCTCGCGCTGGGCGATGCGAACAGCCGGCTGGCGGACATGCATCCGATGGGCACGGGAAAGGTAATGGTGGTTTCCGCCGGCGGTCTGGTGGTCGCAGAGGGCGACCCTGCCCAGATCGGCAAGCCGCTCAGCGACACGGGCTTCGACATGGAGGTGTGGAAGCGCATTTCCGCCCAGCCCGGCGAACCGGTGGGCTTTAGCGACAAGGATGGCGTGGCGCAGGTGGCGATTGCCGCCCGGGTCGAGCTTTTGCCGGGCACGGAATGGCGGGCGGTGGTGGTGATCCCCAGGGCGACCGTCTATGGGGACGTGGACCGCATGATCCTGATGTCGGGCGTGATCATCCTTGGGGCGGTCCTGCTCTTGTCCTGCATGGGCTACCTGCTGGCGACCGCCTATCGCAAGCGGCTGGAAACCATCATCGCCAAAACCAAGGAAATTGCCGCCGGCCATACGGACACGGATATTCCGGGCATCGACCGGCAGGACGAGATCGGCGATCTCGCCCGTTCGCTGCAGGTGCTGCGCGATGCCAATGCCGAAAAGGAACGGCTGCAGATCGATGCGCAAACCGCCGCCCAGCAGCGCACCCGCGACCGCGCCGAGCGGGAGGCCGAGACGGCCGAACGGGAACAGGCGGTCTCCTTCGCCGTTTCGGAACTGGCCAACGGGCTTCTTCGGCTATCGGAAGGCGACATGACCGTGCGGCTCAGCCAGCCCTTCGGCGGCTCGCTGGAGCGGCTCCGCAACGATTTCAATCTGTCGGTGGAAAAGCTCGAGGACGCGCTGAAAAGCTTCATGCACAATGCCCATGCGATCCGCAGCGGCTCGGATGCGATCCGCGAGGCGGCGGACGACCTGTCGAAACGGACGGAGAAGCAGGCGACGAGCGTGGAGCAGACCGCCTCGGCGCTGGAAGAAATCACCACCTCCGTCAGGGATTCGACCAGCCGCGCGGAGGAGGCGGGACAGCTTGTGGCCCGCACCCGCGAGGATGCCCGCCATTCGGGCGAGGTGGTGCGCAATGCGGTGGATGCCATGGGCGCCATCGAAAGCTCCAGCCGCGAGATTTCCAACATCATCGGCGTCATCGACGAGATCGCCTTCCAGACCAATCTTCTGGCACTCAATGCGGGCGTCGAGGCGGCCCGCGCCGGGGAAGCCGGCAGGGGTTTTGCCGTGGTCGCCCAGGAGGTGCGCGAACTTGCCCAGCGCTCCGCCCGGGCCGCCAAGGAAATCAAGGCGCTCATCACCTCCTCCGGCGATCAGGTGAAGCGTGGCGTGGCGCTGGTCGGGGAAACCGGCGAATCGCTCCAGTCGATCGTTGCGCAGGTGGGCGAGATCAACCGCAAGGTGGAGGCAATCGTTCAGGCCGCCCGCGAACAGTCGACCGGCCTTGCCGAAATCACCGCTGCGGTGAACCTCATCGATCAGGGCACGCAGCAGAATGCCGCCATGGTAGAAGAGTCGAACAGCGCCTCGGCGAGCCTCTTCAGCGAGGTGGAAGCGCTGAACCGGCGGATCAACAGCTTCCGGATCGGCAGTGCCGAGGCAATCGGCGGACCGCGCCGCATGCCGCAGAAGATGGAGACCGTCCGTCCGCAGGCACCGCTTCCCTCCCCCGCCCGGGCTCTGGCGAGCCGGCTCGCCTCCGCCTTCCAGTCCGGCGCGGGACCGGCCGCGCGGCAGGCCCATGGCGGGTCCGACTGGGAGCAGTTCTGAAGGCCTCAGCCGACTTCATTGGAAAGCCGGCATTTTTCCTTGCGAAATCAACGGCCTAGCCCCTTCGTTCGCGAAGTTTACGGCCGTAAACTTCGCACCCTCACCGGTCGCGATTGAGGCGCAATCCGGTTGCGGGATCGAAGAGGTGGAAGGCCTCGGGCGCCGCAAAGAGCGTTGCCCGGTCGCCCGGCGACACGCCGCTTGCGGGCGGCAGGCTTGCAACGAGCTTCTGCCCGCCGACCGTGCCGGTGACGACGAGTTCCGGGCCGGTGAGTTCGGCAAGCTCCGCATGGAAGGCGAGCGCCGTTTCGCGGGCGGCAAGGCCGAGCGCTTCCGGCCGGATGCCGAGCGTCACGGGCCTTCCCGCTTCGAGTCCGTGGCGAAGCGCCAGCGGCGTTTCAAGCCCGGCAATCGATAGCCCCTCCGGCGTGGTTGTCGCCGAGAGCAGGTTCATGGGCGGGGCGCCGACGAAGGTGGCCACATAGAGCGTGGCGGGCCGGTTATAGATCGCCTCCGGCCGGTCGAGCTGCTCGATCACCCCGTTCCGCATCACGGCAATGCGGGTTGCGAGCGTCATCGCCTCGATCTGGTCATGGGTGACATAGACCACTGTTGTCTTCAGCATCTGGTGAAGGCGCTTCAGCTCGCTGCGCATTTCCATGCGCAGTTTTGCATCGAGGTTGGAGAGCGGCTCGTCGAAGAGGAAGATCTTCGGCCGGCGCACCAGCGCGCGGCCGATGGCGACGCGCTGCCGCTGGCCGCCGGAGAGCTGGGCGGGCTTGCGGTCGAGCAGGTTTTCGATCTGCAGCAGGGCCGCGGCTTCCCGCACCGCCTTCTCCCGCTCGGCCGCGGGCACATGGCGCATTTCGAGCCCGAAACCGATATTCCGCGCCACGGTGAGATTGGGATAGAGCGCATAGGACTGGAAGACCATCGCCACGTCCCGGTCCTTCGGGTGAACGCCCACCACGGACCGGTCGCCGATCCTGACATCGCCGCTGGTCGGCTCGGCAAGCCCGGCAATGATGTTCAGCAGCGTGGACTTGCCGCAGCCGGAGGATCCGAGCAGCACCAGGAATTCGCCGCTTTCCAGCGCGATATCGATGCCTTTCAGGGTTTCGACCTCGCCGTAATTCTTGGCGATCCGCTCAAGGGTCAGGGCACTCATCGGCTGTCTCCGGATGGGGGTATGTCGTAGGATCGCGGGTGGGTGGAAATGGCGCGCGAGGCGATCGCAACGCCCGCTTCCAGACAGGCGGCCAGCGGCTGATCCGCCGCAAGCGCCGCCAGAAAGCCCGCATTGAAGACGTCTCCCGCGCCGATCGTGTCGATGACCCGAACCGGCGGGGCCGGTGCTTTATAGACCATGCCCGCCCCATCGACAGCGAGCGCCCCTTCCGGTCCGCGTTTCACCACGGCAATCGCCCCTTCGGGCATGATCGCGCGGAGCGCCCGGGCCGCCTCGACCGGATCGTCCCGGCCGGTCAGCATGGTGCTTTCCACCTCGTTGAAGAGCGCGATCCGGCAGCGGGAGAGCCAGTGCCGGGCGGCCTTGCGGTTTTGCTCGGTCCAGCCATCGGTCGGCCAGCCCGTATCGAGCGCCAGCGCAAGACCCTCCCGATCCGCCCAGTCGAAAAGCCGGTCATAGTCTGCGACCAGCCGGTCGGTGAGGAAGGAGCCGCAGAGAAGACCGTAGCCGCCAGCAAGGCTGCGTCCGGCCAGGGCTTGCCTGACATCGTCGAGGCTGAAATGGGCGAGATGGCCGCGGGTGGTGAAGAAGGTGCGCTCGCCATCGGGATGGACGAGCCCGACCGAGAGCGTCGTGCCACCCGCATGGACGGGCAGATGGGCGCCGGTTGCGGCAAAGCCTTCCGCCAGCCAGCGGCCGAAGACATCGTCGCCCGTATTGGCGGCAAGGGCGAAGGGAAGGCCAAGCGCCATCCAGGCCAGCGCCGTATTGCCCGCCGATCCGCCGACGCGGAGATCGTCATGGTCGAGGATCACTTCCGTTCCGGGCTTCGGCCAGGGGGTCGCGGGGCCCATGATCAGGTCGGCATTCAGGTTTCCGATGACGGCAAGGGGCTTCATTCACTCGCTCCGTGTGATCTTGCTGGAGCGGACCGGCGTCCCGGCATTGTCCACCCGCGCATCGGCAAAGGCAATCATCAGCCGCTGCGCCGCCGGCAGCATGGCGAAGATCGCGGCAAGGCCGCTTGCCGGCCGGAAGGAAAGCGTGACCGCCCCTTCGACCGGCGCTTCGCCGGAGGAATCGAAGAGTACCAGCGGTGCCCCCGCCTCCACCACGGAGCGGGCCATGGCGGTGACGAGAGGCGCGGTCTCATCCGCCCCGCGAAAGAGCACGACGCCGAGCTTTTCCGACAGCATTTCCATCGGCCCATGGCGCAGCTGCCCGCCTTCCAGCGAAAAGCAGGGGCGGCGCGAAAGCTCGGTGAGGCCGAGCGCCAGCGCTTCGGCAACGCCCTGCAGCCGGCGACCCGACGTCACCACGGTTTCGACGCCGGAAAGCGCGGCAAGCGCAGGCCCGATTGCCGGTTCTTCCGGGTCTTCGAGCGCGGCAAGGGCGGCGGCGGGATCGACGCCCAGGGCGGCGAAGATCGCAAGATGCAGCGCAAAGGTGATGGTGAGGCTGCGCGTTGCGGCAAAGGCCCGCTCGGTGCCGCCGGCGCCGACCAGGCTCGGCACGGCGGAGGCGAGGAAGGAACCCGCCTCCAGCGTCAGGCCGAAACAGGGGCTGTGGCCGCCGGTTTCGGCAAACCAGCGATGCACCTCGGCGCTTTCGCCCGATTGCGATGTGATGAAGACGGTGCGCCCTTCGAGCGACAGCGGCGCGCCGAGCTGTTCGGAAAGCGGCAGCGCCACCGCATCGATGCCGAGCGCGCGGTAGAGGGGCTCCACCCCGCGATTGACCGCATGCGAACCGCCCATGCCGAGAAGCAGCAGGCCTTTCGTCTGGCGAAGGGCGGCGGCAATCTCTGCCGCCAGCGCCCCGGCGCCATGATAGGAGGCCAGCGCATCCTGATGCTGGCGGGCCATTTCCCGATCGATTGCGAGAAGTCCGTCCGGACGGGCTTTCATGGATCTCATCCCTTTACGCCGCCATTGGTGAGCCCCGAAATCAGGGCGCGTTGCATGAAGAGCCCCACCAGAACCGGCGGCAAGGCGGCAAGCACGCCGGCCGTTGCGATGAGGCCATAATCGGACACCCGCCCGCCCGCGAGATCGGCAATCGCGACCGTCAGCGTCTTGGCGCGCTGGTCTGCGGTAAAGAGCAGGGCATAGAAGAATTCGTCCCAGGCGAGCAGGAAGGCGAAGAGCGCCGAGGTGGCGACGACCGGCATGGCAAGCGGCAGCGTGACGATGCGCAGCGTGGCGAACAGCCCTGCCCCGTCCATCATCGCCGCCGCCTCGATATCCCGGGGAATGGTGTCGAAGCCGGATTTCATCAGCCAGGTGGTGAAGGGCGCGAGAATGGTGAGATAGACGAGCGCCAGCGAGAAGACATTGTTGAGCAGGCCGAAATGGGCAAGCGCCATGTAGAGCGGCACGGCCAGGGCCACCGGCGGCAGCATGTAGGTGCCGATGATGAGCCCCAGCGACCAGCCGATGGAGGGCGTGCGTGACACCGCCCAGCCCGCCGGAATGGCAAGCAGCACGGCGGCGATCGTGGCGGTTCCCGCGACAAGAAGACTGTTTCGAAGCGCGGCAAGGAAGGCCGCTCCGGCGCTGTTTTCCACCGTGGAGAGAAGCAGGCGGTAGCGGGAGAAATCCACCGCCTCCGGCCACCAGCGGAGCGGCTTTGCCGCCAGATCCGCCGGCGGCGAAATGGACATGACGAACAGCCAGACGAGGGGCGCGAGGATGACCGCCGCCAGAAGGAGCGCGGCGGCATGAAGGGCAATTTTCCGTGCAAGGCTCTGGCGTTCCATCAGGCGGCACTCCCCGCGGCCTTGCGCACCAGCGCCCCATAGGCAAGGGCAAGCAGCGTGACCATCAGCGTGACGATGAGCGCCAGCGACGCGCCCGATCCCGCCCGGCCGAAGGAGAAGGCCTCCTGATAGACGAGAATGGACAGCGTGCGTGTGGAATTGGCCGGCCCGCCCCGCGTCATGACCCAGATGATGTCGAAGACCTTGAAGGCCTCGATGGTGCGCAGCACCAGCGCCACCATCAGCGGCCCGGCAAGATAGGGCAGGATGACGAAGCGGAAACGGTTGAGGGCGGAAGCGCCATCGACCAGCGAGGCGGCGATGAGGTCGCGCGGCACGCTTTGCAGCGCCGCGAGCGCAATCAGCGCCACCAGCGGGAAGTTCTTCCAGCAGTCGGCAAGGATCAGCGCCGCCATGGCCGAGCCCGGCTCGCCGAGCCAGGAGCGGTATTCGCCAAGAAGGCCAAGCTGCGTCAGCGCCGCATTGAGCGCGCCATATTCCGGATTGTAGATCAGCCGCCAGAGCGTGGCATTGACGATGGTGGGCAGCGCCCAGGGCAGGATCATCAGCGCCCTGAGAAGCGTGCGGCCGTAGAATTGCTGGTTGAGCAGCAGGGCGGCGAGAACGCCGAGCACCATTTCAATCCCCACCGAGACGATGGCAAAGAAGGCGGTGGTGGAGAGCGTGCCGCGAAAATTACTGCCGGAAAGGATCTTCGCATAATTGTCGAGGCCGACGAAATGGCCAGTCAGCCCGACGAGCTTCGCATCCGTGAAGGAGAGCCGCACGGTTTCCGCCATCGGCCAGCCGATGACGGCAATCATGACAGCCAGCAGGGGAAGCATGAGAAGCCATGCCCGGGTCGTGAGCCAGGTACTGGACATTGGAGCATCTTTCGGGAGGAACGGGAAGGCGAAGCCGGGGTCCGGGTCAGGTCCGGGCGGGCGCCTTCGAAAGGGCGCCCGCCCGAAACGGGAGGAGATCAGAGGCCGCTGTTTTCAGCCGCGGTCTTCAGCGCATCGGCAGGTGCCGCCTGGCCGAGCAGCGATTCCTGGATGGCCTGCTGCAGGGCGGTGGAAAGCTCCTGATATTTCGGCGTGGTCGGACGCGGATACATGGCGGCAAGGCCCTGCTTGGCGGCGGCGATCAGCTCTTCCTGGCCCTTGGTCACCGCCGGGTCCTCGTAGGAGGAAGCCCAGATCGGCAGGCTGAGCTTGGCATACTGGTTCTGCGTCGCCTGCGAGGTCATGAATGTGATGTATTTCCAGGCTTCTTCCTGGTGCTGGCTGGCCGAGGTGATGCCGAGGCCCATGGAGCCGTTGACGGCCGAAACCTCGCTCTTGCCGGCAACGCCGGGCGCAGGCACGACGCCCACCTTGCCCGCGACCTTGCTGTCCTTCGGGTCATTGGCCATGTTGTACATGTAGGTCCAGTTGAGCGCGAAGGCCGCCTCGCCGTTCTGGAACACCTTGCGGACGTCCTCTTCGAGGAATTCCTTGGAATTCGGATTGGTGAGGCCCGACTTGTAGCTGTCCACCATGTAGGTGAGCGCATCGAGCGCGCCGCCTTCGGCAAAGGCGGGCTTGCCGTCCTTGAGGAAATCGCCCTTGTTGGCGGCTACCAGCGTGGTGAAATCGCAGATCGCGGCTTCCGCCTGCGCCCAGCTCCAGGAAATCGGGGTTTTCAGAAGGCCCTTGTCCTGAATGATCTTGGCCTGTTCGGAAAGCTCTGCCCAGGTCTTCGGCGGCGCCTTGATGCCCGCCTTTTCCAGGATTTCCTTGTTGTAGAAGAGATATTTCGTATCGAGGATCCAGGGCATGCCGTAATATTTGCCGTCATACTGGACGGTGGTCCAGGCGCCGGGCAGCACGCCCTTCTTCATCTCCTCGGTGATGCGCGGGGAGACATCGACAAGCACGTTGCCGGCCGCATATTCCGCGGGCCAGATCACGTCGAAGAGCACGACGTCATAGGCCCCGCCGGAGCCCTGCGCCAGCACGGTCTTGTCGTGCAGACCCTCATAGGGCACGAATTCCAGGTTCACCTTGATATCGGGATTGGCCTTGGTGAAGGCCTCCGTCATCGCCCGCACATCCGCCTCGCTATAGGCTGCCTGCGCCATGAACAGCGCATTCAGCTGGGTTTCGGCAAGGGCATGCGAGGCCAGAAGCGCGGTCATCGCGCCGGCGCCGAGCAGCATTTTCACGGTCTGTTTCATCGCTTCCTCCATTTTCCGACCGGCATCGGGCAGCCCTTTGCCTGTCCTCATCCCCGGGCTTCTTTGGCCCAATTAAGTCAAATGACTTGACTTAAACTTTGTGTATGTTTCTATCCCTGTCAAGAGGTATTTTCCGATGAATGATTTGCGCCCCATTCGCGCCAAGACCGGCACCAACCAGGAGGGTGCGAGCGCCCACAACCGCCGGGTGATTATGGAGGCCCTGCGCCTCAACGGTGCGCTGTCGCGAGCCGATCTCGCTCGCGCCACGCTTCTCACCAAGCAGACCGTTTCCAACCTGATGGAAGCGCTGGAGGAAGACGGGCTGGTGGCCGGCGAGGATGTGGTGCGCAAGGGCCGCGGCCAGCCCTCCACCCCCTACAGGCTGGTGGCGGAAGGCGCCTTTGCGATCGGCCTCCAGATCGACCGGCATGTCACCCGCGCGATCGGCGTCGATCTCCTGGGGCAGGTCCATGCCCGGGCCGAGCGGCCCCTGCCCGCCGAGGGGCCTGCCTCCGGCGTGCGCGTCATCCTCGATCTGATCGCGGGCGTCCGGCGGGAGCTGGTTGCCCGCTCACCCCGCGCCGAACACCGGCTTGCGGGGCTGGGCGTTGCCATGCCCGGGCCCTTCGGCGTGGAGGTGGAGGGAAATGACGACTGGATGATGGCCGCCTGGCAGGAATTCCCGCTTCTGGAGACACTGGCGACCGGTACGGGACTGGAGGTCGGGCTGCAGAATGATGCGGCGGCCTGCGCGACCGCCGAGCGCATGGTGGGCGCTGCCCATGGGCTCGATCACGCGGTCTGCATCTATCTGGGTTACGGCCTCGGTGCCGGCCTGATCTTTCATGGCGAGCTCTATTCCGGCGCGCATGGCAATGCGGGCGAGCTCGGCATGGCCCTGTTTTCGACGGGTGGCGCGCCCTCGCCGGTGGAACACCGCGCCTCGCTCGCCTCGCTCTACCAGCATCTCGGCGTCGATCCCGCCGAGGAGGGCCTGCATCAGCGGATCGACGCGCTGGCGGCCGCCGGGGACCCGCGGCTTGACGGCTGGATCACCGAGGCCGCGGCGGCACTTCGGTGGTCGGTCCATCTCCTCGAAACGCTCATCGATCCGCAATCGATCATCCTTTCGGGGGGCGCGCCGGCCTCGCTCGTCAACCGGCTGGTGGAGCGGCTTATGCCGCTGCTTCCCTCCAATGCCGCGCGGCGCGACCGGAGCCTGCCGCGGCTGACTGTGGGCATGACCGACCCCTGGGCGGTGGCGCTGGGCGCTGCGGCCGAACCCATAGGCCGCGCCTTCGATCCGCGCTTTTCCGCCATCCTGAAGGACGGACTCTAGGCGAGTGCGCCAGGGAGGCGGACACTACAACCTGATGATTGTGAAATTTACCTTTTTTGCATTTTGAACGCGACGACTTCGGCCGAATATGCAAAAGAAGCGGTCTATTCCCGCCTTACCCCTCCCGAAAGGAAAACCATGAAGAAGCTCCTGCTTTCCACCGCCCTCGTTCTTGCCCTGCCGATCTCGGCCTTTGCGGCGACGCTGCAGTTCCCGAGCGACAATCCGGTCGCCTCCGTGGACATTCCGGACAGCTGGGGCCCGAAGGAAACCGAAACCGGCATCGACGCCACCTCGGACGATGGCGCGATCTATTTCTCCATCGACGTGGCCGACCAGAAGTCGTCCAACGACATCACCAACACCGCCATCGACTTCCTGGCGCAGAACGGCGTGAAGATCGATCCGTCGACGCTGAAGGAATCGCCGGAATATGAAATCAACGGCATGAAGGTCTCGAGCCTCGACTACCAGGGCACCGACAAGGACGGCCCGGTCGACGTTTCGCTGGGCTTTGCCGCACCGGCCGGCGACAAGATCCTGATCGTCACCTACTGGGGTTCCAAGGACACCCAGGAAGCCCATTCGGAAGAGGTGACCAAGATCATCGCCTCGCTGAAGCCGCTGAAGTAAAAGGCCAAAGGCCGATTGAAAGAGAAAAGGGCCGCACCCGGTGCGGCCCTTTTTCACGTTCAGGGAGAGGCGACGGGAGCGCGCCTATTCATCCTCGGTGAAGCGCTCGCCCGAGGCTTCCAGGCACATGTCCGCCCCCTTCGTGAGGTCGTCCTTGTTGAGTTCGGCATACATGTTGACGCTGCTGCCGATCATCTGGTCGGCCGCCTCCTTGCTGCCATTGATGCGGGCAGACAGGCTGCGATAGGTATCGGAGGCCTCGCGGTAATCCGCCTCCTCGTCCGCATCGATCACACCCGCCTGCAGGGCAAGGCCGATGAGCACGACGCAGATCGAGGGCGAGGCATGATCCGGCAGGGGCAGCGACTCGGCCCGGGCCTCAAGGCCCGAAAGGCTTGCGGCAAGAAGACCAAGGACGATCGGGGCGCGGCAGAGACGATCCCTGAGCAGGCGCAGCTTCATTCGACGGGTTCCTTTTCAGTGAAGACACGCATCTATCTTCATTCGCCCGGCGCTTGCCAAGCAACCAGCGGTCTATTGGGTTTTTTCAACCTAAAGAGGAATTCCCTCTCAAGCCTTCTTCAGGCTTCCTGGCGTGCGAAGGAGGTGAGCCAGACGCCGACCAGCGTGATGCCAAGGCCCAGCACCATGCTGCCGGAGAGCGGCTCGCCAAAAAGCGCCGCGCCCCAGAGCATGGTGACCGGCGGGCTCAGATAGACGGCGGCGCTGACCTTGGAGGCCGGATAGAGCCGGAGGCAGGCATAATAGATCGTATAGCAGAGAAAGGTGGCGATGAGGACGAGCCAGGCAATGCCGAAGAGGAAGCCGCTTTCGAGGGGCGGCAGAAGAGGGCCCTGCCGGGCCGCACAAAGGCCGAAGAGCAGCGCGCCGCTCAGGAACTGGATGGCGAGGCTCTGGTGGATCGGCATGTCGACCAGGCCGAGATATTTCTGCAGCACGGTGGCGAGCGCAAAGACCAGCATGGCCGCAACCGTGATGCCATAGGCCCAGAGCGGGGCGGAGCCGATGGCAAGGCTGTGGGCGGAGACGAGGACCACGCCCAGAATGGCCAGAAGCGTGCCGAACCATTGCCGCCGGCTGAGCCTTTCCTTGAGCACGATATGGGAGAGACAGGCGATGGCGAGGGGCACGAGATCGGAAATGAGGGCGACGAGGCCCGTCGGCACCCGCTGTTCGATCGCCAGGGCGAAGCCGCCGAGATAGAGAAAGACGATCATGACGCCGAGCAGGCACTGGATCAGCACCTGGCGAGCGCGGAGCGGCGGACCGAGGAGGAGCGCGAAGGGCGCGAGGATGGCCCCCGAAAGCAGGGTGCGCCAGAAGAGCACCAGAAGCACGCTGGCATGTTCGCTCGCATAGCGGATGCCGACGAAACCGGAACTCCAGCTGATGACCAGCAGGGCGGCCAGCACCGGCCAGAGGAAGCGGCGCAGGCGCTCCCCCGGTTGCCTGAGGATGTCGTGAAGAGTGGTCATGATGCCTCCGCCGAAGGGGCCAGTCTAGCGCCGATTGCCCGGCATACTGGCTGGAGAACGACGCCGGGTGACCCTTTTCGATGCAATCTCAACCCGTTGCCCCTTCCGCGGTCGGCGGGAGAATGTCGTCAGGCCCGGGTTTCGGCATGGGCAATAAGCGCCCGGTGGAGGGCGGCATCGAGCCTTACCCCGTCCGCCGGCGCGGCGCCGGAAAGGCCCGGAATATAAAGGCCTTCAGCTTTCAGCCGCTCGACAAGGGCGCGCGCCCGGGCGCGATGGGCGTCGGGCTCCCGGCCCGGCTTTAGGGCAAGGATGGTGAGGCCGCAATCAAGCGTTTCTTCGCCCGACTGGAAATCCGGCATCTCCCGCGACCAGGCCCCACCCGAAAGGCCTGCGGCCATGAGTTCCACGAGAAGCGCAATATTGGCACCCTTGCGCCCGCCGAAGGGAAGAAGCGCACCGAGGATTGCCTGCTGCGCATCGGTGGTCGGCTGGCCCGCCGCATCGACAGCCACGCCTTCGGCGAGCGGCGTGCCCCGGGCCGCAGCGGCGGCCACCGAGACGAAGGCGGTGGCGCTGGCCGACTGGTCGATCACGAGTGGCCGTGCGCCCCCGCCGAGCGGAAAGGCAAAGGCCAGCGGATTGGTGGAAAAGACCCGCGGCAGGCCGGGCGCCGGGGCCATGAAGGCATTGGCATTGGTGAAAGCCAGCGAAACCAGCCCGCGATCGGCCAGCCGGCGGACATAATAGCCAAGCTCGCCCGTGGTGAAGCCATTGCGCTGGGTGAAAAGCGCAAGCCCCAGCCTTTCTGCCGCCTCCACCAGCGGCTCGAAAGCCTGATCGAAGCCGAGCTGGGCGATGCCGCCATCGGCATCGCTTTCCAGGAAGGCGGGGAAGGGCCGCGCGAGCCGCGGGCGGGCCTGCCGCCGGATACGGCCGCCGCGATAGGCGGCCAGATAATCGAGGAGATGGGAAAAACCCACCTCCGGCCGGTGATGGCGCTCGGCGGAGACGGTGGCGGCGGCGAGCGACCGGGCCGCATCAAGCCCGGCACCGGCGCCGAGCGCCGCGGCTTCGGCCAGCGCCAGCGCTTCTCCGGTGGAAAGAGATACAGGGCACTCCATGGTCACACCTCCAGCCCCGCCTTGCGCCCCTCGTAAAAGGCATAGGGCGCCTGGCGCGGCGCGGCACAATCGCCGATCAGCCGGCAGGCAATGCCGCGCGCGGAAAGCGCCCCGGAGAGTTCGTCGAGCGCCTGACGGGTGGTGTCGAGCACCAGACAGTCGCCTTCGAGAAGGCTTTCCGCACCCGTATTGTGATCGGCGAGGAGCACCGCGTCGCCGCGCCATTCGAGCAGGGATTTTTCCGTCAGCCAGGTGACGCCGAGCCGGCCGAGGATCTGCCGCAATGGCCCGTCCGCGGCGGTGCGCACCAGTTCCTTGCCGACCATGGGATCGGGCGTGACGAGCGTGACGCGATGGCCCTCCTCCGCCAGTTTCCAGGCGGTGCCGCAGCCCCGCCAGCCGCCGGCCTCGTCGAAGAGAATGACATGGGGTCCGGGCTTCACCTGCCGGGAGAGCACCTCATCCACCGAATGAACCCGACCCTTCTCTATGCCGGGCAGATGGTCGCGGGCGGGCAGCGCCTTCTGGAAACCGGTGCCGGGCGGCATGGAGCCGGTCGCGAGGATCACGACATCGGCGGCGATGTCCGCCACCTCGTCGGCCTCCATATAGCAGTTCAGCCGCAGCTCGACCCCAAGCTTTTCAAGCTGGCGCTCGTACCAGGCAAGCAGATCGAGGATCTGGGCCCGGCGGGGCTGGTGGCCGGCGAGCAGGAACTGGCCGCCGATCCGGCTTGCCGCCTCGGCGAGGATCACCCTGTGGCCCCGTTCGGCCGCGCTGCGCGCAGCCTCCAGCCCGGCGGGACCCGCCCCGACGACGAGCACGCGCCTGCTTTCGGCGGCCGGGGTGAACCGGTCGCCGTTCCAGAGATATTCCCGCCCCGCGGACGGGTTGATGAGACAGCTGATCCAGTAATCGCGCGAGCGCCGCCCCCAGCACATCTGGTTGCAGGAAATGCAGCCGCGAATATCCTCCGCCCGCCCGGCCGCGGCCTTGGCGGCGAGATGCGGATCGGCAATCTGGCCGCGGACGATGGAGACGAGATCGGCCGCGCCTTCGCCCAGCACGGTTTCGGCGTTTTCCGGCGTGCGGATATGGCTTTCGGCAGTGACGAGCCCGTTCTTCACCACCTTTTTCAGCGTGGCGGCGAGATCCGCCCCGAGCTTTTCCGGGAAGACGAAGGTTGGCATCAACCGATAGAAATCGAGATAGCCGCCCGAACCGCAGGTAACATAGTCGAAGAGATGTTCGGCATCGTGCAGCGCGACGATTTCGGCAAGCTCCTCCTTCTGGAGGTTGACGGAGTTGACGGGATCGTCGCTGACCGAAAGGCCGATGATGAAATCCGGACCGCAGGTCTCGCGAATCCGGCGCAGGATCTCGCGCGAGAGGCGGGTGCGGTTTTCGAGGCTTCCGCCCCAGCGGTCCTGGCGCCGGTTGGTCCAGGGCGTCCAGAACTGGTCGACCAGGCCGAGATAGGCGGCCCAGACTTCCACCCCGTCGAAACCCGCCGCCTGGCAACGGCGCGCCGCCGCCACGAAGGCCTCGATGGTTTCGAGGATTTCCACCTCGGTCATGGCATGGGAGCCATCGCTGTCATGATAGCTCGGGCCGCCGGAGGGCGACCAGTGTGGGTGGAAGGAATTGTCGGAATCCCCATGCGCGCCGACATGATAGAGCTGCTGGATCGCCACCGCCCCATGGCGCTGGATCGCCTCCGAAACCCGGCGGAAACGGGGGATGACCGTATCGTCGCCCGGCCGGAAATTGCCCCGTGTCAGCACCGCCGCCGGATGGACGGGCATGGGCTCGATGACGATCATCGCCGCGCCGCCCATCGCCCGTTCCTCATAATAGGCCACGTGCTGTTCGGTCGGCAGGCCGTTGACCGCCATGTTGGCGGTATGGGCGCCGAAGACGATGCGGTTGCGCAAGAGGCGCGAGCCGAGACGCACGGGCGAGAAGAGATGCGGATAGGCGGCTTTCATGGCATCCTCCGGAAACAGGCCATGGCCGGAGGCTATACCCGGCCGCGCCGGGCCGCAACAGAAATGTACAGTTCTGTTTCCATTATTGACATATCTGTACATTTCCGCTTAAGTCGCCCCATCATTCCCGAGAGAGCCCTTCCCATGTCTGCCGATCCGCTTCTCCAGCCCTTCCAGCTCAAGCATCTGACGCTCCGCAACCGGATCATCGTCACCTCCCATGAACCGGCCTATCCCGAGGACGGCATGCCGAAGGATCGCTATCTTCACTATACGGTGGAGCGGGCGCGGGGCGGCGTCGCCATGACCATGACGGCGGGCTCCGCGGCCGTCTCCAAGGACAGCCCGCCGGTCTTCAACAATCTCCTCGCCTACAAGGACGAGATCGTTCCCTATGTGAAGCGCATGACCGATGCGGTGCATGAGGAGGGCGCGGCGATCATGATCCAGCTCACCCATCTCGGCCGCCGCACCCGCTGGGACAAGGGCGACTGGCTGCCGGTGGTCGCCCCCTCCCACCAGCGCGAGGCCGCCCACCGCGCCTTTCCCAAGAAGATCGAGGACTGGGATATCGAGCGGATCATCAAGGATTTTGCCGATGCCGCGGAGCGGATGAAGGCGGGCGGCATGGATGGCGTGGAGCTGGAAGCCTATGGCCACCTGATCGACCAGTTCATCTCGCCGCTCACCAACGAGCTCGACGGGCCCTATGGCGGCTCGCTCGACAACCGCCTGCGCTTTGCCTTCGACGTGCTGAAGGCGATCCGCGCGCGGGTCGGCAACGACTTCATTCTCGGCCTGCGCTACACCGCCGACGAGCGCCTGCCCGGCGGCACCGACCGCGAAGAAGGCATCGAGGTCTCGAAGCGGCTCAAGGAAAGCGGGCTCATCGATTATCTGAATGTCGTGCGCGGCCACATCGATACGGATCCGGGCCTGACCGACCTCATCCCCATCCAGGGCATGGCAAGCGCCCCCCACCTGGACCTCGCCGGCGAAATCCGCGCAGCGACCCAGTTCCCCACCTTCCATGCGGCCCGCATTCCCGACGTGGCAACCGCCCGCCATGCCATCGCATCCGGCAAGGTGGACATGATCGGCATGACCCGCGCCCACATGACCGACCCCCATATCGTGCGCAAGATCATCGAAAAGCGGGAGGAGGACATCCGTCCCTGCGTGGGCGCCAATTACTGTCTCGACCGGATCTATCAGGGCGGCCTCGCCTTCTGCATCCACAATGCGGCGACGGGCCGCGAAACCACCATGCCGCACCGGATCGAAAAGGCCGGAACCCGCCGCAAGGTGGTGATCGTCGGCGCCGGCCCTGCGGGCCTCGAGGCCGCCCGCGTCTCCGCCGAGCGCGGCCATGAGGTCGTGGTCTTGGAGGCGCAGGACAAGCCGGGCGGCCAGATCCGCCTCACCGCCCAGAGCCCGCGCCGCCGGGAGATGATTTCCGTCATCGACTGGCGGATGGCGCAATGCGAGAAGCATGGCGTGACCTTCCGCTTCAACACCTGGGCCGATGTGGAAGCGGTGCAGGCGGAGAACCCCGATGTCGTGATCGTCGCGACCGGCGGCCTGCCGCATACCGAGGTGCTGTCCTCAGGTAACGATCTCGTCGTCTCCTCCTGGGACATCATCGCGGGCGACGTGAAGCCGGGCACGAATGTGCTCGTCTATGACGATGCGGGCGACCCCGCCGCCCTCCAGGCAGCGGAAGTGATTGCCGCAAGCGGCGCGCGGGTGGAAATCATGACGCCCGACCGCTCCTTCGCGCCCGAAGTCATGGCCATGAACCTCGTGCCCTACATGCGCTCGCTGCAGAAGCTGAACACGGTCTTTACCGTCACCTACCGGCTGGACAGGGTCGCAAAGCGCGGCAACGAACTCGTCGCCACCATCGGCAGCGATTATGGCGACGTTTCCCGCGAGCAGGTTTTCGACCAGATCGTCGTCAATCACGGCACCGTGCCGCTCGACGAGCTCTATTTCGAGCTGAAGCCGCTTTCGAGCAATCTGGGCGCGGTGAATTACGACGCCCTCATCGACGGCAAGCCGCAGGTGGAGAAGCGCAATCCGGAAGGCACGTTCCAGCTCTTCCGCATCGGCGATGCGGTGGCCGCGCGCAACACCCATGCCGCCATTTATGATGGGCTGAGGCTCGCCAAGGATCTCTGACCGCCTGCGGGCACGCCCGTCTGGTGCGCGCCCTTCATCCTCCCTTTCCCCGGCCCATCTGGGCCTCCTTGCTGCCGTCAGGGTTCCTGCCGGCAGCTTTTTCGTTTTTCGGGATCGGGGGCCTTCGTCTCTTTGAACGCCCGGATCTACCGGCCTTTCCGCGCGGCCCCGCCAAGCCTTCTGCCTCCTCAAAAGCAGGCTTCGCTTGACCGCCCCAGATTTCGGGAGGACAGTTGCCGCCGTTCCTGCAAAAAATTCCTCAATCTCCAATTGACCAAATTTCATTTTCGGTATTTGATTAAATCAAATTGATTGACTTTATAACAATCAAAGCAAATGGAGGGAACGACATGCCAAGCAATACCATGATGAATGCCTCGCTGACGCGCCGCGGCCTGATGGGCACGGCCGCGCTTCTGGCGCTCGCCGCCGCGATGCCGGCGCTGACCCGCCCGGCCCAGGCCGCCGAGGCGGTGCTTTCCATGCATATCGAGGAACAGACGAGCTGGGTCAGGAACTTCAATCCCTTCGATCTCGGCGGCCGCCGCCAGAGCACCATGGACTTCATCTATGAACCGCTGGTGATCTTCAATCCCGATGATGGCGGCAAGCCGATCTACCGTCTTGCCACCGCCTTCAAGTTTTCCGACGACCTCAAATCCATCACCTACACCCTGCGGCCCGACGTGAAATGGTCGGATGGCAAGCCCTTCAGCTCCGCCGACGTCAAGTTCACCATGGACCTGATGCTGAAAAACCCGGCCCTCGACACGGCAGGCCTTGCCGACATGGTCGCCTCGGTCGAAGCGCCCTCGCCCACCGAAGTGGTGATTGCGCTCAAAGACGTGAATTCGGAATTCCCGGAAGCGCTTTCCGATCTCGCCGTTGTGCCTGAGCATATCTGGAAGGATGTGTCCGATCCGCTCGCCTTCAAGAACGAGACCCCCGTGGGCACCGGCCCGATGACCGAAATCCGCCGCTTCACGCCGCAGGTCTACGAACAGTGCCGCAACCCGAACTACTGGGATGCCGCCAACCTGCATGTGGACTGCCTGAAGCTGCCGCAGATCTCCGGCAACGACCAGATGCTCGCCCAGCTGCCGGAAGGCAACATGGACTGGATCGGCTCCTTCATTCCCGAGATCGACAAGACCTTCGTCTCGCTCGATCCCGAGCACAATGGCTACTGGCAGCCGCCGGCGGAAACCGTGGCCTTCCAGATGAACCTGAAGAGCCAGAACCCGGTTCTTGCCGCAGCCTTCAACGATCTCCAGTTCCGCCGCGCCTTCAGCATGGCCATGGACCGCACCGCCATGGTGCAGGTGGCCGGCTTCGGCTATCCGGTCGAGAACCTGCATGCGAGCGGCCTGCCGCCGCGCTTTGATGCCTGGCGCAACCCGGAAGCCGAGGGTGACCGTGATCGCTGGATGACCTATGATGTCGAAAAGGCCAATACGCTGCTCGATGAGGCGGGCTACAAGAAGGGCGCGGACGGCATGCGCACCACGCCGAAGGGCGAGCCGATCGCCTTCACGATCATCGTTCCGAACGGGTGGACCGACTGGATCGACGATGCGCAGATTGCCGCCGAGGGCCTGCGCGCCGTCGGCATCAATGCCTCGGTCGGCACCCCGGAATATGAACAGTGGCAGAAGCAGCTGCTCGACGGCAGCTTCGAAGTGGCGCTGAATTCGCGCGCCGACGGTTCCACGCCCTTCCGCGGCTATTACCAGTCCATGTCCACCGCCTTTGCCGGCAAGATCACCAGTGCGGCCTCGCGCTACACCAATCCGAAGCTGGACGAGCTCTTCAACGCCTATCGCAAGGCGACGACCGAGGACGAGCGCAAGAAGCTCTTCGGCCAGGTTCAGGTGGTCGTTGCCGACGACCTGCCGATGATCCCGGCTTTCAACGGGCCCACCTGGTATCAATATTCCTCCAAGCGCTTCACCGGCTGGGTCACGGACAAGGATCCGGTCATGAATCCGGAGAACCACGACAACAACCGCATGCGCCTCATGCACCTTCTCCGCCTGATGCCCGCCGCCTGAGCGGGGAAGGTCTCGACGCAATGCGCCTGTCTTCCAAACGCCTCGGCGTCTATGGCATCGCCTTCGCCTTCGCGATCGTGATGAACTTCACGGTACCCCGGCTCATGCCGGGGTCTCCCGTCGACGCCATGATTGCCCAACTGGGCTCGCGGGCCACGCCCGCCGCCATCGAAGCCATCCGCGCCCGGTTCGGCGCGGGGGAGCAACCGCTCTGGTTGCAGTTTCTAGACTATCTCAAGGGCCTCGCCACGCTCGATCTCGGGCAGTCGGTGAAATACTACCCCGCCACCGTGGTGGAGGTGCTCGGCCGTTCGGCACTCTGGACGCTCTTCCTCGTCACGACCGCCATCCTCTTCTCGCTGGCGATCGGCGTGCTGCTCGGCGCCGTATCCGCCTGGCGGCGCGGCGGGCGCTTCGACACCATCGTCTCGCCGCTCTCGGTGGTGATGATCGCGGTGCCGCCCGTCATTATCGCGCTCACCGCGCTCTTCGTCTTCGGCGTCTCGCTGCGCTGGTTCCCGGTCGGCTACGCCTATGATCCCAATCTCGATCCGGCGCTGAATGCGGGTTTCATCGGCAGCGTCTTCTATCACGCGATCCTGCCGGTGCTGACGCTTTCGCCTTATCTGATCGGTGAATTCCAGACCACCATGCGCTCCTCCATGATCTCGGTGCTGGGCGAGGATTACGTGACCATGGGCCGCGCCAAGGGCCTGACGCCCGCGGCCGTCATGTTCGGCTATGGCGTGCGCAATGCGCTCCTGCCCGTGCTCACCAATCTCGCGCTCATGCTGGGCGCGGTCTTCGGCGGCTCGATCGTCACCGAAATCGTCTTCAACTATCCGGGTCTCGGCCTCACCCTCTATACCGCCAGCGTCGCCAGGGATTATCCCGTCATCCAGGGGCAGCTGCTTCTGATGACGCTCGCCACGCTCGGCGCCAACCTGATCGTCGACCTGCTCTATGCCTATGTCGACCCCCGCCTGAGGGAGCGTGCCTGATGTCGCTCGTGACGCTTTTCCTGCACCAGAAGAAGGCGCTTGCCGGCCTCGTCATCGTCGTCGGCCTCTGCCTCATGGCGCTTCTCGCGCCGATCATCGCGCCGGGCTCTCCCTCGGCACGCGTCGGCCGCTCGCATCAGCCCCCGACCGTCGAACATGTCATGGGCACCACGAAGATGGGTCGTGATGTCTACACGCAGTTCGTCTGGGGCGCACGCAATTCGCTGTCCGTGGGCTTTGCCACAGGGGTGGCGATCACCGTGCTCGGCACCGTCATCGGACTGGTGGCCGGCTATGCGGGCGGCCGGACGGACGCGATCCTCGATCTCGCCACCAATGCGGTTCTGGTCATTCCGAACCTGCCGCTCCTGATCCTGCTCGCCTCCTTCTCCGGAACGGTCGGACCGGGCATCATCATGGCGATCATTGCGCTCACCTCCTGGCCCTGGGGCGCGCGCATGACCCGCTCCCAGACGCTGACGCTGAAGGAGCGGGACTTCATCACCGCCGCGCGCATGGTGGGCGAACCCGCCTGGCGCATCCTTTTCGTCGAACTCGTGCCGAACCTCATGCCGCTCATCGGCATCAACCTCGTCGGCAGCATCATTTATGCGATCGTGGCGCAGACCACGCTCGAATATCTGGGCTTCGGCGATCCGCTGCAGGTGAGCTGGGGCACGATGCTCTACAATGCGCAGAATTCCTCGGCGATCATCCTCGGCGCCTGGTGGGATATCGGGGCACCCGCCGCCGGCATCGCGCTGACGGGCCTCGGCCTCGCCCTCATCAACTTCACCTTCGACGAGGTGGCCAATCCGCAGCTGCGCTCGGGCCCCGCGCTTGGCCGCTGGCTTCGGCTCACCCGAAAGCGCAACCGCCTGCTGGAGGGCCGCTGATGGACGCGCCGCTGATCGATATCCGCAATCTCACCGTCGATTACCTTCTCGACAAGGGCGCGTTTACCGCCGTCAACAATGTGAGCTTTTCCATCGGCCGGGGCGAAATCTTCGGCCTTGCCGGGGAAAGCGGCTGCGGCAAGAGCACGATTGCCTATGCCATCACCCGCCTTTCCAAGGCGCCCGCCTGGGTGTCGGGCGGAGAAATCCTCTTCGACGGCGTCGATCTGCTGCAGATGCCGGAGGCAAAACTCCGCGACATCCGCTGGACGCGGATCGGCATGGTCTTCCAGAGCGCCATGAATTCGCTCAACCCGCTGATGCGGGTGAAGGACCAGTTCCATGACGTCCTCAACCGCCATGAAGGTTTCAGCCGCGAACAGTCGCTTGCCCGCGGGGAGGAGATGTTCCGCCTCGTCGGCATCGCGCCCGGCCGCATCCACGACTATCCGCACCAGTTTTCCGGCGGCATGCGCCAGCGCATCGTCATCGCCATCTGCCTGGCGCTGAAACCCGATCTCATCATCATGGACGAGCCGACCACCGCGCTCGACGTGGTCGTGCAGCGCGAGATCATGGAACAGGTGCTGGACCTGCAGGCGCAATACGGATTTTCGGTGCTGTTCATCACCCATGACCTGCACCTCATGTCGCAGACCTGCCACCGGATCGGCGTGATGCTGAAGGGACAGCTGGTCGAAGTGGGCGACGTGAGCCAGGTGAGCCGCGCGCCTGCCCATGCCTATACCCGCCAGCTCTGGGACGCGATCCCGCATCTGCCCGCAACCGCAAGACAGGGATGGTTCGCATGACCCAAGACCCCTTGGCACGCCAGAAGGGCGAAAGGCCCATCATCGCACTCGACCGCGTGGAGCGCCGCTTCGGCGCGGTGGAGGCGCTGCGCGGCATTTCGATCGCGCTGCACCCCGGCCGTGCGCTTGCCCTCGTCGGCGAAAGCGGCTGCGGCAAGACCACCTGCGCCCGCATCATCGCCCGCATGGACCATCCGAGCGAGGGGCGCCTGCTCTATCGCGGCGAGGACCGGACCGCCGCCGGCAGCGCGAGCGCCGAAAGGGCCTACCGCCGCGACGTGCAGATGGTCTTCCAGGACCCCTTCTCCTCGCTCAATCCCGTCTATTCCATCGACCACCATCTGACCCGGCCGCTCCTCCTCAACGGACATGCCCCTACCCGGGGGGAGGCCGCCGGGGCCGTGGAGGCGCTGCTTGCCGATGTTGGGCTCGATCCGGCGGTGACCCGCCGGAAGTTCCCCCACGAGCTCTCCGGCGGGCAGCGCCAGCGCGTCAACATTGCCCGGGCGCTGGCCGTGCGCCCGGCGGTGCTTGTCGCGGACGAGCCGACCTCCATGCTCGATGTCTCGATCCGGCTGGGCATTCTGGAGCTTCTCGCGCGCATCAAGAAGGAGCGGGATCTGGCGCTGCTCTACATCACCCATGACATCGCCACCGCCGCCCATGTGGCGGAGGAAATGGTGGTGATGTTTGCCGGCCAGATGGTGGAATGGGGCGATACGCGGGCGATCCTTGCCGATCCCCGCCATCCCTATACGCGGCTTCTGCTTTCGGCCGTTCCCGATGGCGAGCGGCCGCTTCGGCGGGGCGACAGCACCCGCTTCCTGAAGATCGCCGACGAGGTGCGCAGCCTTTCCCGCCCCCGCGCCGAGCGGGTGGAGCAGGTGGGCGCGAACCATTTCATCCGCCCGCCGGCCGAGGCCGTGCCGGCGGCAGCCTGAAAGGAAGAGACCCTTGGATTACCTCGTCAATCTCTCGACGCTGGCCGATGATGCGGCTCTTGCTGCTCGCATGCGGGATCAGGGCATCGACATCCGCCGTCCGCTCGCGCCCGAAGCACGGCTCGTCACCCGCTGGATCGCCGACCACTTCGGCGAAGGCTGGGCGAGCGAGATGGCCGTTTCGCTGTCCCGCCAGCCGGTGGCCGCCTTCATCGCGACACGGGGGCAGGACCTTGTTGGCTTCTCCTGCCATGAATCCATCGCCCGCGGCTTCTTCGGCCCGACCGGAGTGGCCGAAAGTGCCCGCGGCGCCGGTATCGGCCATGCACTGCTTCTGGCCAGCCTCCTCGACCTCAAGGCCATGGGCTATGCCTATGCGGTGATCGGCGATGTCGGCCCTTCCGCCTTTTACGAGAAGACCGTGGGGGCGATGCCGATCCCCGGTTCGGAAAACGGCATCTACCGGGGCATGCTGCGGGTCTGAGATCAGGCGGACTTGCTGCTGCGCAGCCTCCGCCTCCTGGAACTCTGCGCCGGAAGGGGATGTTCCCTACTGGCTGAGCCGCGGCGTGGCCTCGCCGATGCTCTTGTCGAGAAGCGTCAGCAGAGCCTTCTTGATATCGTCGGGTGCTGCCGCGGACTGGAAGAGATCCGGAGAGGAGGCACAGGCGGCCAACGCCCTGGGCAGGAAGGCCGCCCGGGTCATGCTGGGCGGCGAGGGCATCACACCGCGCCAGGTCTCCTTGTATTCGGAAGAGGCCATGGTATCGCCAAGTGTTGAGTCATAGAACATGTTGCCGCGAAGCGTCGTGTATTCCGTAAAGAGGACGGCGAATTTGGCCCCGAGATTCTTGACCGGAGTGCACCAGGCCGGATTGAGAGGCGTTATGCGGTCCGGTCGCCCAAAGACCCAATCGACGTTGGATTGCATACCGTCGGTAATCAGGATGACGGCTTTCTTCGGCTTGCTCGGAGACGTGCCGTCGCCTGCCGCGCTCATCTGGTTCGGAAGCTTCGCAAGGGCGCGGAAATCGCTTGTATCGTAGCTGCTTGCCGAGGTCAGCAGGGGATTGGTGGATAGCTCGGTCCGAATGGTGCGCGTGTCGGATGTGGGGCCAATGATGCGGCGAATGCCGTTTTCGATCGGATACTCATCCTGCTGGCCCGACCAGAGGGACCAGTACAGTCCCCAGGCATCCGCATCATGGCCGATCGTATAAATATTGATCTTGATCATGCGATGGAAAGGATCCAGCGTATCGATCTGGTCCATGAGACCGGAAACCGCCTGGGCCTGGACGTCCGCCCGCAGAAGCACTTTCTGGGCGCGGGCGAAATCATAGGCCGTATTATAGCGCACCCCCTGGTATGTTCCGTAATATTTCGGGTCATGGCAGGCAAAGACGCAGGTCGACGTGTCGCCGAAGCTGAAGTCCGACGTCAGGGGAAGCGCCTGCATTTTTGTCTGGTCCGCGGGCGTCGCCGCCAGCAACATCGAGGCGGACTTGTCGAGAATGATACTGAGCTCATAATATTGATTGAGCTCGAATCCGGCCGTCGCATCGGCGTTAGCCCGGAGCGTGGTCGCGCCGATACCGAAGATGCTGCCGAAATAGGGAGCCGCCGATGCGGTCACATCGAGCGAAAGGGTGCTCGTCGATTTCTGGCTGACGCTCAAGGTGCCGAACGTATAAAGATCGGTCAATGCCGCCTGCGCCCGCATGGTCTTCATGGCATCCGCCATGGCCTTCATCCGATCACCCGCCGCGAGCGGCTGCAGGGCGCTGACGGCCGCCGCGTCGAGATCCTTCTGCAATCTCTCGCGCGCCGCGCTGAGGACCGAATAATCGATCGCCATCGCGGTCGCTCCGATGAGGGGAACCATCATCAGCAGCGTCGCAACGGAGAAATTGCCCTTTTTGTCAGACATCATTCTGCTTACAAGGGAAACAAGGCCCACGGGATACACCTTAAAAAGCCGTTAAATACGTATTTCCTGATATGCTCATTTTCTTAATAGAAGTTTACTGCGAGCCGGCAGAACCGCTCGTACGGCATATTTCATTCGTGTTTTCGAATATTTTTATTTTCATGTTTTTTTAGGGAAAGTCGGATAGGACTGTGATCGCCCAGAATGTCGCTCGCGCCGAAAGGAGGAGATCGATCATGAACGGAACCGAGCAAAACCGCCGCGCCCATGCACGAACCAAGGCCCTCAAGGGCGCGCGCATCATTTTCAACCAGCGCCAGAGCGCCATGAACTGCACGGTGCGAAACCTGTCGAAGGGCGGCGTGAAGATCGTGCTGGATACGCCCGCCCCCCTGCCCGACCAGTTCGACCTGCGGCTTGCCGACGGCACAGAGTATCACTGCACGGTGCGCTGGCGCGGGGGGACAGAGTTGGGGCTGGAATTCACGCCCGCCTGAACCGCCTTTTCTTTCAGCCAAAAGAAAACCCGGGGGCGCCTGGCCCTCCGGGTTCCGTCGCTTGTCCTGACCGGCTGGGGATCAGGCCAGATTGCGGGACAGCCAGCCGTCGGATGCGGTCTGGAGTTCGGCGAGATCCAGCATATGCCCGGCGCGAACGGTCTTGGTCTTCAGATAATTGGCATTTTCGGCGGTCACGCGGCCCTTGACGGGCTCGCGCGCGTCCACCGTAATGCCGCCTGCCCTAAGCGCCGCAATCTTGGTGGGATTGTTGGTGTAGACCGCGACATCGGCGATGCCGAGCAGCTTCAGCATGGCGATTGCCGCCTCATAGCGGCGGTGATCCTCGGCAAGGCCGAGTTCCGCATCCGCATCGATCGTGTCGAGGCCGCGGTGCTGATAGCCATAGGCGCGCATCTTCGCCCCGATGCCCGTGCCGCGCCCTTCCTGATCGAGATAGAGAAGCACGCCGCCGCCGGCCCGCTTCAGGCTCTTCAGCCCGTTGCGCAGCTGGTCGCCGCAATCGCATTTCAGCGAGCCGCAGAGATCGCCGGTGATGCAGGAGGAATGGATGCGGATCGGCACCGGCCGCGTAAGATCCGGCTCGCCGACGATGATCGCCACCTGGTCCTTCTGCGAGAGACCGCCGCGGAAGACGGCGAATTCAGCGGTGCCCAGACCCGTGAGCGGCACGGGCGTGCGCACCACCAGCTCGAAGCGCTGGCGGGCCGCCTGGCTTTCGCGGATACGGCCGGCGTCCAACACCGCGCAGGCGGCGAAGCGCCCAGCATAATCGGTCACGTCGGCATGGATCATGGCCGGCAGCAGAAGCGCGAGCCTGGCAAGCTCCGCCGACAGGCTGACCAGCGGATCGGCCGGCTGCCAGAGCGCCGGCGCTTCCGCGCCGAGCTGATAGGACAGGCGGGACGCCGTATCGAAGGGGACACCGGAGAGCGGCACCGCCACATCCCCCGCATCCCGGATGCCGAGACGCGCCGCGCGCGGGGCCGTCAGAAGCAGGGCATGACGGTCGCCGGTGGCATGGGCGAACTGTTCGTAGACGCCGGGGGCCACGCAATCGAGCGAGAGCACCGCCAGCCGGCGGTCGCCCTCGGCAAGCAGGACCGGCCGGCCGTGACGGAGTTCGGAGACGGCACGCTCCACTTCCACTGCGGGATCGATACCCGCAAAATCAAAACCACTATGGAAAGACATGGGCACTCCCTCGTGCCGGCCCGCGAGCCGGAATTGTCATTCTTCAATTCTGATATAGGGCGCTTCGCTAGGGTGTTGAGGGGTCACCTTCTAAAATTCCCGTGAGCGCTGCTGACAGAATGCCGCAGGCAGACCGGGAAGGCGTCTCCCGTTTCAGCAGGTTTCCGCCGCCCGAAGCATGGGCGCTGCGGCCTCCTGCGCAGCAGGGCGAAGCGCGCAGTCGAAGAGCACGTCGCTGCCGAGCGCATAGACCTCCGCCGGCGGGCGAAGCGCGGAGGAGAGACGGTCGATCGGGGGCAGGGAAATGCCGGGCCGTCCCGAGCCGATTATGAGAGGCGCGATCGCCACATGCAGCCGGTCGACCAGACCGCGCCCGATGAAGCGGGCGATGGTGCGGGCACCCCCCTCCACCAGCACCCGGTCGAGCCCGCGGGCGGAGAGCCGGTCGAGAATGTCGAGCGGATCGAGCCCGCCGGCGCTGGCGGGAACCTCCACCACCTCCGCCTGGCCATAGGTGCGGTGCGGCCCGCCCTCTGCCCGGAAGACGAGAACCGGCGCGCCGCCATCATGAAAGAGTGTCTCGGTACCGTCGAGTTCGCCGCGGCAGTCGATCACCACGCGGACGGGATTTGGTCCCTCGACCTCCCGCACCGAAAGACGCGGATTGTCCGTCGCGACCGTGCCGGAACCGACGATGACCGCATCCACCAGCGCGCGGCACCGGTGCAGATGGCGCAGGCCCTCCGGCCCGGATATATCCCGCGCATCGCCGGAAATGGTCGCGACCCGGCCATCGAGCGACTGGCCGACCTGGGCAATCACAAAACGGCCGCCTGCCCCCGCCAGCGGCCCATAGAGCCGCAGAGCCGCGGAAGAGCCCGCCTCGACCGGCCGCCGGGCGGCCCGCGCCTGCAGCAGGCTCAGCCAGGTTTCGCCGGACATGGTCATGATATGCATGGTGTACCCCCCTGAAGCGGCAAGGCAGGGCATGGCCCGCTTCGCCATTCTCGGGAAATAGGTAGGCGCCTCAGGCCGCTTCGCCATAGCGGCCCGCATTTTTTCCCGCAGGCCGCGGGAACCGAAGTTTCAGAAGCGAATGAGCGCTTTCACCGCGCGCCGCTCGTCCATGGCGCGATACCCCTCCGCCACGTCTTCCAGACCGATTTCGAGATCGAAGACGCGGCCAGGATTGATCGTGCCTTTCAGGATCAGATCGATCAGGTGGGGCAGGTAGCGCCGCACGGGGGCAGGCCCGCCGAGCAGGTTTTTCTGGGCGAAGAACAGCATCTGCCCGTCCAGCGTCACCCCATGGGGTACCCCGACGAAGCCGATGGACCCGCCGGGGCGGGCGGCATTGACGGCCTGCATCATGGATTCCTGCGTGCCCACGCATTCGAGCACGGAATCGGCCCCGATGCCGCCGGTGAGCGCCCGGATCTCGGCCACGCCCTCATCGCCGCGCGCAGTGACGATATCGGTTGCCCCGAATTCCAGCGCCAGTTCCTGCCGCGCCTTGTGGCGGCTCATGGCGATGATGCGTTCGGCACCCATCTGCCGGGCGGAAAGCACGCCCATGAGGCCCACCGCCCCGTCGCCGACGACCACGGCGGTGCAACCCGGCGTCACCCGGGCGGCATCGGCCGCGTACCATCCCGTGCCGAGCACGTCGGAGGCTGCAAGCAGGCTGGGAATGAGCGCTTCCGGCGGCGGGCTTTCGGTTGCCACCAGCGTGCCATCGGCAAGGGGCACCCGGGCATAGGGGGCCTGCGCGCCCGACATGAATTCGCGGTGCTCGCAGGAGGACTGGAAGCCGTTCCTGCAATGGGGGCAGGTGTTGTCGGAAATGCAGAAGGAACCGACAACGAACTGGCCGGGGCGGATCGTCTGAACCGCGCTGCCCACCTCCACCACCACGCCGCAATATTCATGGCCCATGGCGGCCGGGCCCTTCATCGCCTGGAGGCCACGATAGGGCCAGAGATCCGAGCCGCAGACGCAGGAGGCGGACAGCTTGATGATGGCATCGGTGGGTTTTTCGATTTTCGGCTGCGCCACTTCCTCGCAGCGGATATTGCCGGGTCCATGAAGTATGGTTGCGCGCATGGGTCACTCCTTCGTGAGACGGGATGTGGAAGCAAAGATATAGCGCCTGGCGCGGGCCGCCATTAGACGGCAGGATTCGCTTGCACTTATCGACAGGAACGATCAATCATCGTCGTCTATCGAGCGGGGAGATGAATGGCGCGCGAGAACTTCAACGAACTTCTGCTTTTTCTGGCGGTTGCAGAGGAAAGAAGCTTCACACGGGCCGCAGCGCGGCTCGGTATGGCGCAGTCCACCCTCAGCCATGCGGTGCGCCAGCTGGAGGAGCGGCTCGGTCTTCGCCTTCTCACCCGCACCACCCGCAGCGTGGCGACGACGGAGGCCGGGGAGCGCTTGCGCCTGTCCATGGGCCCGCGCATCCGCGAGATCGAGAGCGAGATCGAGGCGCTGACCGCCTATCGCGACCGGCCTGCCGGCACCGTCCGGATCACGCTCTCCGATCACGCCATGGAAAGCGTGGTCTGGCCGCGGCTTGCGCCGGTTCTTCGGGCCTATCCGGAGATCCGCCTGGAGCTCAGCATCGACAACGGCTTTCGCAATATCGTCGAGGACGGGTTCGATGCGGGCATCCGGCTGGGCGAAAGCGTGGAAAAGGACATGGTGGCGGTGCGGATCGGGCCCGACTGGCGACTGGTGGCGGTGGGGTCGCCGGCCTATTTTGCCGCGCGCGGCGTGCCCGAAAATCCCCATCGGCTGGTCGACCATCTCTGCATCAACCGGCGGCAGGCGCGCACCGGCGGGCTCTATGCCTGGGAGTTCGAGAAGGACGGCGAAGAGATGCGCGTGCGCGTCGAGGGGCAGCTGACGCTCAACGATTCGAAATCCATGGTGGCGGCGGCAATCGATGGCTATGGCATAGCCTATGTGCCGGAAAGCGAGGTGGCGGAGGCCGTGGCCACGGGACGCCTGCAGGTCGTGCTCAACGACTGGTCGCCGGCTTTTAGCGGCTACTACCTCTATTATCCGAGCCGCCGGCAGCAGCTTCCGGCCTTTTCGGTGCTGCTCGAGGCCCTGCGCCACAGGGGGTGAGCCCGCTCTCAGGCGGCGGCGCTGGCCCGGTTGCGCCCCGCCGTCTTGGCCGCATAGAGGGCCTGGTCGGCGCGCTGGAACAGCCCGTCGACCCGCTCGCCGGGCCGAGCGGAGGCAATGCCCGCCGAAAACGTATAGCACAGCAGGGGATAGTCCCGCACGGGCCGGGCCTGCCGGACGGATTCGAGCATGCGCTGCAGGATATGGGCGGCATCCGACAGTGTCGTGCCGGGCAAGATGAGAATGAACTCCTCCCCGCCGATCCGCCCGATGATGTCGGTCTTGCGCAGGCAGGGCGCCAGACGGGTGGCGAAATCCTTCAGCACGACATCGCCGGTGGCATGGCCGAAGCTGTCATTGATATGCTTGAAATGGTCGATGTCGAGAATGGCAACGCAGCACCCCTTCCCCGATCCGTCGCCTGCCGCGCCGCGGGCAAGCATGGTTTCCAGAACCGAGAGGGCATAGCGGCGGTTCGGCAGGCCGGTAAGCTCGTCCGTCTGGGACGCCCGCAAGGCCCGGTCGCGGTCCTGCCGGAGCGCCCGCTCGCTGCTGCGGATCGAGGTCATGTCGGTAGCAATCGACATCATCCACCCGCTGGAATGCATGGTTTCCGTCATCCACAGCCATCGCCCGTCGTGAAGATCGGTCTCGAAGGCGCGCCGGGGAACCTTGCCCCTGCGGGCGGCGGTCATGCGAAGCCAGGCCTCGAAATCATCGGTCTCGATCAGCGTGCCCCGGCCTTCCTGCCAGCTGCGGCGCATCAGTTCGCTCCAGAGGAGCTGTTCGCCACGCGCCACGCCCCATGCCTCCCGGAAGGCCTCATTGGCATAGCGCAGCCGGTCGTCCCGGTCATAGACGGCGACGAAGGCCTGCGCGGTCTCCATGAGCTGCAGGGTTTCGAGAAGCGTCTCCTGGTCCTCGGGCCATTCCATGATCGATCCGACGCGCTCCGGTTCACACCGCCGGGGTTCATTCGTCCCCTGATGATATCCTTATATAGTTCGATCCCGTAAGCAGAGTGCTAATCTATCCGTACAAATTGCACCTTCGTGGATCGCAGGGGACAAGAGGGGGGCGACGGGCAGGAAAGCGTCGCAGGCAGGCATGGGTGCGGGGGCTGTCCATGGTGAACTGGCGGACCTACCGATGCCGTTGCTGGAGGATGCCCTGGCCAGAACCTATATCGTGCTGATGACGGCGATCCTCTGCGAGGTGATTGCGACCACGGCCCTTTCCCGATCGGAAAGCTTCACCCGGCTGGTGCCGAGCCTGATTGCCGTTCTCGGCTATGGGGCGGCCTTCTGGCTTCTCTCCTTCACCATGCGGGTCATGCCATCGGGCATCGTCTATGCCATCTGGTCGGGCATGGGCATCGTGCTGATCACCGCCATTGCCTGGATGCGCTACGGACAGGTGCTGGACATGGCGGCCCTGACGGGCCTGTCCTTCATCATCGCCGGCGTGCTGATCATCCATCTCTTCTCGAAATCCGTCAGCCACTGAGCGGTGAGAACGGACAAGCCCTCAGGAAAAGAGAGCGCCGAGCAGCAGGAAGAAAGCGGGAAGCGCCAGAACGGGGGCAAGAAGCCAGCGGGCTTCGTAAATGCTGTTTTCCATGGTCCTTCTCCCGGAGATCGGAGGCTTTTGTGAGGAATGGAGGCCGGGGGCGCCGACAGGACGGCGCGCCCCGCGCATGGACGGGGGAGCGGCAGCTCTCCCCGGATCAGCCGGTCATCAGTCGATGATCTGGATCACCTTGCGCGACGAGGGTTCGACGATGACCCGCTCGTCATTGACAACCGCATAGGCATATTTCGGGTTTTCGGGCACCGGCGTCACCACCACGGTTTCCGGCAGGGCCACGCCGACGGCGACCTTTTCCTTCACGACCACCTTTTTCAGGGCGGGCGCTTCCTGCACATAGGTCACGACCTGCTGCGGCGGCGGATCGATGGCCGTGCCGACCAGTGCACCGGCCACGCCACCCACGGCCGCACCCACCGGACCGCCGACGATGGCGCCGGTGACGGCGCCGCCGGCAGCACCGTTGACGGTGGAGGACTGGGCAAGGGCGGGGCCCGCAAGAAGGATCGCGGCCGTGGCCGCAGTTGCTAGCAGTTTGGGAAGCATGATCTTCTCCTTTTCATCACTTGGCAGTCCCTATGACCGCTGGGCAACGAACGTGTCAGCCCGAGCCGCGTTCCGCTTGCCGGACCTCAGTCCGGGCCGCCCCGGACTTTCGTCCCGGGTCTTTCCGGGAGGGGCGGAACGAAAGGCCGGGGATCGGCGCTTTGAACGGGATCGATCCTCTGTCGCCATGGAGTGGCCCGCCCTTGCTGAAACCGAAGGTGAGCTGGAATGCCCGTTCGCTTGCCTGCCAGTTCTTCCTGGCGGGCGGGCTGGTCTCCATTGCGGCCATGGCGCTGGTGGGGCTGGTGGTTACCCATCTCATCGAGGAGGCGGTGATCCACAATTCCGGTGCGGCGACCGCGCTCTACGTGGACAGCGTGGTGGCGCCGCTGCTTCCCGACATGCAGACGGCCGCCGTGCTTGACGAGGTGAGTGCGCGCGCGCTCGACGAAACGCTCGGCCAGGGCGCGCTGGGCGCGCGGCTCGTCTCCTTCCGGCTCTGGCGTGGCGACGGCACCATTCTCTATTCGAACCGCAAGGCACTGGTGGGCAAGGTCTTTCCGCTGAACGACAAGCTGAAGCGCGCCTTTGCCGGCAATCTCGTCGCCCGCTATGGCGACAGCGACGATCCGGAAAGCCTGGCCGAGGGCAAGGCGGGCCGGCCGCTGATGGAAATCTATAATCCCGTCCTGCAGCCCTGGTCCGGCAAGGCGGTGGCGGTGCTGGAATTCTACGAAAATGCGGACGGGCTGGAGGAAAGCCTGAAGCGGGCCCGCCTGGCGAGCTGGCTGGCGGTGGCCGGGGTGATTGCGGCCTTCTTCCTCAGCCTTTCCGTGCTGGTCATGCGCGGCAGCCGCACCATCGAAACCCAGCGACAGGCGCTGAACAGCCGCATTGCCGAGCTTTCCGCGCTTCTTGCGGAAAACCGCAGCCTGGAAAAACGCCTGAAGGGCGCCTCGCAGCGTGCCGCCGCCCTCAACGAAACCTATCTGCGCGGCATCGCCACCGAACTTCATGACGGGCCGCTCCAGCACATTGCCTATGCCTCGATGCGGCTGGACAGCGATCTTTTCGCGCCCGAGGGCGGGAAAGACGCGGCCCTTGCGGGCGAAGTCGGCTGGATCCGCGCGAGCCTTGCGGAGGCCACCGCCGAGATCCGCAACCTCTGCCGCGGCCTGATGCTGCCCGAAATCGAGCATGCGGGCCTAAAGGAGATCGTGACGCGGGTGGTGAATGCCCATCGCCAGCGCACCGGCACCGATGTGGAAACCCGGGTGGAGGACGATGGCGGCGCGCTTGCACCGGCGGCGCGCATCTCCATCTACCGCTTCATCCAGGAGGCCCTGAACAATGCCTTTCGCCATGCCGACGGCATCGACCAGGCGGTAAGGGCCCGCTCGGAAAGGGGCCATGTGCGCATCGAGGTCAGCGATCGCGGACAGGGCTTCGATCCCGCCGAGATCCGCCCCGCAAGCCTCGGCCTCGTCGGCCTGCGCGAACGCATCCACAGTATCGGCGGCGAATTCGACATTTTCACCGGCCGAAACGGCACCACCGTGACCATGACCTTTGGTCCCATGCAGGGAGACGACCCATGAACGCCATCACCATCGGCATCATCGACGACCATCCGCTTTTCCGCGAGGGCGTCGTGCGCAGCCTGACAGAGCTTTCGGGCTTTTCGATCGTCGGCGAAGGGGCAAGCCGCGACGATGCCCGCGCGATTGCATGCGAGGCGCGGCCGGATGTGCTGCTTCTCGACATTTCCATGCCGGGCGGAGGCCTGGCCGCCATCGGCGAGGTTCTCTCCACAAGCCCCGCCACCCGCGTGCTGATGCTCACCGCCTCCGAGGACGGCGACCAGCTGATGTCGGCGCTGCAATCGGGCGCGCGGGGCTATATCCTGAAGGGGGTTGGGGCCCGCAGCCTCGGCGAGGCGATCCGCATGGTCCATGGCGGGGCGCGCTATGTCAGCCCCTCGATGTCCGCGAAGATCCTCGAAAGCACGCTCGGCACGCCGCGCGAAAGCCGCACGCCGCTGACATCACGGGAAAGGGAAGTGATCGATCTCGTCAGCCAGGGCCTCTCCAACAAGCATATCGGCCTGAAGCTCGATCTCCAGGAAAAAACCGTCAAGCATCACATGACGCAGATCATGGCCAAGCTTGGAGTTTCCAACCGCACCGAGGCGGCGCTGACCTGGCGAAGCCTTGCCTAGCGGAGGTAATGGCTGAGCCGGCGCCGGTCGTCCTCCGTTGCCGGGCGGCTGACGATGCGCCGACCCCGCTGGTCGCGCATGACGTAGAGATCGCGGCTCACGAGCTCGCTCATGCCATTGGCGTGATGGACCTCGATGGAACCGTCCGCCCCGCGGGAGGCCCGGGCGGAGGAACCGGGGGAACCCTTGCCGCCCGCGCCCTTGCCCTCTCCTGCTCTGCCGCTGCTTCCGCTGCCGCCGTGACCGCCTTCGCCGCCCTTGCCCTTGCCGCCTTCCCCACGGCCCTCGCCGCCCCGGCCGCCGCCGTTTCCGTTTCCATTGCCGCCGCCCTTGCCCTCGCCCTTGGCCGCAAGCGCGGGACCTGCCGGCCCGAGAGGCCCCGCAAGGGGACCGAAGCCGAGAGGGCTTGCCGCAAGCGCCAGCCCGGCGAGAGCAAGCGCCAGCGCCCGCCGGGCCCGCCTGAGCGGGCCTTTGGCCATACCGGACATATCTGCCGCCTTCCCCATGCGCTTATCCCTCGAAAATGCCGTCTCCTGCCTAGATAGGCGGGAAGGACGCGCCGGGGAGAGCGGATCGGACCTTTGTCCGATGGGCTCGGACCTCAGGCGGGGGACTTCGGGCCGGGATGCGGCGCGGCAAGCGGCCCTTTCCCCTTCAGCCGGGCGAGGAAGCGGCGGTAATCGGGATTGGCGGTCAGGAGCCGGTCGCCGAGACCGCCGAGGAAATCCACCTCTTCCGGCTTCAGGGTAAAGCGGTTGTGGAGGCCGAGAATGCGCTTGAGGAGCGCCGGATCCTCGATGTCGGACAGCGCGATGCGGGCGAGATCGACGCTCGGTCCCCGGCAATCGAGGGATGCGACCGCGCCGCAGCGGAAGCGCCGAAGCCCTGCCTGCCAGCGCGGCAGGGCGGTGCGCAATCCATCCACCCCCTGGAGATTGGGAATGTTGATCATCGCATCCACCGCCGCAACGAGGGTTTCCGGCGCCTTCGGCAGCGCCTCGGTTTCCGAAAGACTGCCACCCCAGCGGGTGGAGGCATCGACGACGAGAACGAGGAGATGGCGGATTTCCCGGGCGCGGGCGGGCGTCAGCGGCTCCGGCGCCGGGCGGGCGAGCGAAAGGGTGAGACCCTGTACGCCCGTGCCATCCACCAGCCCGCCATCATAGAGCTTCAGGTAGCGAATGTCGGACGACTGGCGAAGCCTGGCCTCGCTGCGGTCGAATTCCCGTTCGAACAGTCCTTCGCGCAGCGGAGCCGCCGCTTCTTTGGCAGCGGGCGGTACGGGGCAGCCGGCGCTGTAATTGCGCAGCACCACGGGCGCAAAGGCAACCGGCACCGCAGCGGATGCGCCGACCGCCAGCGCCAGCGGATAGCGCGCATGATCGCTGCAGATCGCCGCGAAAGACGGCCGGTCGAAGGCAAAGGGCATGCGGTTATAGAGATCGGTTGCATGGAGAAGGAGCCGGGGACGGGCGGGCAGGTCGCCGAGCCGCGCACCCCGGAAGAGATGCCGGTCGAGCCAGGCGGGAAAGCCGGTCACGTCGTTTATCCCGCCGCGATAGCCGCGGATGAGATTGGCGGGCGAGAGCCGCATGGACATGCTCTCTTCCGGATCGGCCAGCAGGAAATCGCGCCGGAAGCCGTCGATCCGATCCGGCCCGTAAAGGGCGGCATAGGCGGCCAGCACCCCGCCGCCGGAAACGCCGCCCACCACATCCACCGCCTCGGCAAGATCATGACCCTTTCCTGTTGCGGTGCGCCGCAGCCGGTCGAGAACGCCATAGCCGAAGGCCGCCGAGCGGGCGCCGCCACCGGAAAAGAGCACGATCACCCCTGCCCCGTCGCCAAGGGCCGGGGCGGAGGCAGCGGATCTTTCCGGCCGGGCCGGGTTCATCGGCAGGTTGAGCGCCGGACTTTTCACCGAAACGCAGGAGGGGAGAATGGCGAGCGCTGCCGCAGCCAGGAGAACATGCACTGTCTTCTTCATCAAAGGGAGCCGATCCTTGCAGGCCCGGCGTCAGCGCCGGCCTTTGCGCACAAGCGTCCGGTCACCGCATTGCGCCTGCATGGCAGGCCTTCCGGGCCCCCACTCCCGCTTTTTCGGGTAATGCAATGTTGCCGCAATGGAGGAAGGCTAGCCCTCCATGCGCTCCAGGATGGAAAGGCAGGCCATGCGCATTCTCCTAGTCGAAGACGAAATCGAACTGGCACGGGCACTGAAGGACCAGCTCGCGCGCCATGACATGGTGATCGACCATGTCCGCACGGTCAGCGATGCGGTGGCGATCCTGCGCGACCGGGTGCATGACGTGCTGCTGCTGGACCGCCGCCTGCCCGATGGCGACGGGCTCGACATCATCCGCCACCAGCGCGCCCAGGGATTTTCGACGCCGGTAATGATGCTCTCGGCACGGGGCGATCTCGCAGACCGCGTGGAGGGGCTCGAACAGGGGGCGGACGACTATCTCGGCAAACCCTTTGCCACCAGCGAGCTCGTCGCCCGGCTGCGCGCCCTTGCCCGAAGACCGGCCCGGATCGAAGAGGAGATCGTCCGGGCCGGCCGGCTGGAATTCGATTTCCATCATCTGGAGGCCCGCATTGCCGGGCGGCCGCTCGTCATGCCGCGCCGCGAGCGGCTGGTGCTTGCCGCGCTGATGCGGCGCTTCGACTGCATGGTGCTGCGCCCCTCGCTGATGGAACAGGTCTTCGGCCTCGATGACAGCGTGCAGTCCAATGCGCTGGATTCCCATGTCTGCCGGCTGCGCCGGAAGCTCACCGATGCGGAAGCCGGGCTGGTGCTCGAAGGCATTCGCGGCGTCGGCTACATGCTGCGCGAGGCGATCTAGATGGGAAGCCTCCGATCCACCCTCATACGCCGGCTGGCCTTCCTCCAGGCGGTTATCCTGCTCGCCATCGTCCTCATGGCCGTCAACGGCACATGGCTGTTCGTCGCCGGCTCCGGCTATTACGAAAGCGGCGCCATGGATGCGCTGGAGGATGCGGTCTACCGGCGAAGCGACGGGCATCTCGCGCTCGACAGCACGCCGGCGCTCGCCCGCATCCGCCGGGAAAGCGCCAATCTCTGGTTCGTGATCCGCGACGAGCGGGGCATGACGCTGAGCGGCGGCCAGATACCGGAACGCTACCGCGCGGTGCTGGACGAGCTGCCCTATCTGGGCCGGCTCGAATTTTCCAAGCCCGCCTCCGCCGAGGACAGCGTGACGGCGCTCGCCAGATGGCGGGATACGGCGGCGGGCCGGGTGCAGATCTTCACCATCGCCCACCCCTTCCTCTCCTGGCGGCGGCTTCTCGGCGGGGCTTCCTATATGAGCCTCGTTTTCTCGCTGCCGATCCTGGCGCTCGTCGTCATCGTGACCGTGCTGGCCACGCCCGTCATCGTCACCCGTGCCTTTGCCGGCCTGGAGGCGCTCCGGCGGCAGGCGGATGCGATCGATGTCGACCGGGAGGGGGTGCGGCTATCGGCAAGTCCGGTGCCGGCGGAAGTCCAGCCGCTGGTGGAGGCGGTCAATGCCGCGCTCGACCGGCTGGACCGCGGCTATGAGCGCCAGCGCCGGCTGCTTGCCGATGCCGCCCATGAATTGCGCACGCCGATTGCAATCCTCAACGCCCATGTGGAGGACCTGCCGCCCGGCCCCGATCGCCAGCGGCTCAGCGAGGATGCGGCCCGGCTTTCGACGCTGGCCGGCCAGCTGCTCGATCTCCAGCGGCTGGAACTGCAACCCGCCCGTTTCCGCAAGCTGGAGCTGAACGCGCTTGCAAGACGGGTGATCGCCGCCATCGCCCCGCTCGCCTTCCGGGCGGGTTACGGGGTGGATTTCCAGCCCGCGCCGGGCGAGGTCTGGGTGGAGGGCGACGAAACGGCGCTGGAACGGGCGCTGTCGAACCTTCTGCAGAATGCGATCGACCATGGCGGGCGGCGGGGCGAGATCACGCTTCTCGTTTCGCCGGAGGGATCGCTTTCGGTCATGGACGAGGGAGAGGGCGTGCCGCAAGCCGCGCGCGAGCGGATCTTCGAACCCTTCCACCGGCTGGGCGAGGAGGGCCGCGGTGCGGGCCTCGGCCTCAATCTCGTCCAGCGGATCGCCGGTCTCCATCAGGGCAGGGTCGACTGTCTGGACCGGGAAGGGAAGGCGGGCGCCTGCTTCCGCCTCACGCTGCCGGTGCCGAAGCCCTCGGCCCGGGCGTAAACAGGGGCCGCTCAAGCGGCGCGCAGCAGGCGCTCCACGGTCTTCAGAAGCGTGTCCTGGTGATAGGGCTTGTCGAGAACCGCATCGAACATGTCGGGATGGGCGCGGCCGATGCTGCCCTGGGCACCGCTGACCAGAATGATCGGAATGGCCGAAAGCGAGGCATCGCTGCGCAGGGCCCGGGCAAGTTCCAGCCCGGTCATCAGCGGCATCATGAAATCCGTGATCACCAGATCCGGGCGTTTTTCCCGGACGAGCGCCAGGGCCGCCCTGCCATGGGGCGCTGCCATCACCGTATAGCCCGCATCTTCCAGCATCATGGCCAGGACGTCCGCGATCAGAAACTCATCCTCGGCGATTACGATCAGTGGCATTTCCTGGCTCGCACTTTCTTTTTTCAGATGCCAGAGGGCCCCGTCGTTTCCCCTGGCGCAGAAGAGAGATTCGGCGGGATGGGCCGCACCGCCGGCCCCCCGGCATCGAAACACAATTCCTGGACCACCGGATCGAAAGCGCGATCCCTGACCTTCAGGACCGACACCGTTCGCCAGTAGCCGGGACCGTTCTGCACGTTGCGCAGCATCACCAGATTGTCGAGCAGGCTGGAAATTTCGGAAATGGGGGCCCTTACCGTCGGCCCAACAATATCCCTCAGTTCCCAAGTCGCCAGCGTCGTAACGCCGATGGCCCGCAACTCGTTCGTGAGGGAGGCAAAAAATTCGACGAGCCGCGGCGGATGGATGGCGGCCCGCTCGAAACCGCCGAGCCCGTCGATGAGCAGCCGCCGGATGCCCCGCGAGCGCACCTCGTCCAGAAGCCGGTAGGCGAGCTTGTCGAGCAGGTTTTCCGTCATCGGATTCCAGATGATGTCGAGCGCGCCCGAAGAGAGCCCCCTTTCGAGATCGATATCGAGCGCGCGCGCCTTGCTGAGCAGGCGATTGCGCGTCTCGTAGAAGCCGAAATGCAGGCCGGGTTCTTCCGGCGTCGCCTCGGAAAGGAAGGCCAGCCCGAAAGAGGTCTTGCCCGTGCCGGAGGGGCCGAAGACCAGCGTAACCGAGCCTTCCGGCACACCGCCGCCCAAAAGCCGGTCGAAACCGGCCGTGCCGGAACGGATCGAGCCGGTACGTTCCTGATCGGGAATGGACGGTTCGGCAAGCGCCAGTTCCAGGCGCGGAAAGACCGTCACCCCCTTGGAGGTGATCTCGAACTGATGATAGCCGCCGAGCGAGCCGCTGCCGCGGGATTTCTTCACCTGGATGCGGCGCACCGAGCGCACGCCGATGAGCTCGTCATGCAGTTCGAGCACGCCGTCCACCATCGTATATTCAGGACTGTCCTCCGTCACGCGCGTGCTGGTGAGGAAGAGCACCGTGCAGCCGGCAAAGGCCGCCTGGCTCTGCACTTCAGCCACGAAGGTCTTCACGTCGAGATCGCTGTCGGCCCGGTCGCGGGCATTGAGCAGGCCGTCGAAGACCAGCAGCGTCGCCTCCTGCCGGGAGATTTCCTCCCGGATCAGCCGCACCACGGCGGACAGTCCCTCGTCGCGCAGGGTCTGGAACACGCTCACATAGGTGACATTGGTGCCGAGCTGGTCGTAATCGAAGAAATCCAGCGTGCCGAGCGCCTGGAACAGCCGCTCATGGGTTTCGGCGAGCAGCGTCACATAGAGCACCTTCCGGCCGCGGGTTACGCTGGCAAAGGCGATCTGATTGGAAACGATGGTTTTCCCGGCGCCCGGATGGCCCTGAAGGATATAGGATGCCCCCTCTATGAGCCCGCCACCCAGGATCGCGTCGAGACCCGGAATGCCTGTCGAAAATCGGGGAAGGTTTTTTGTCACGAGGATCGTCCCTAGCTGACTGCCGGATGAACACTAGGGCTGCGACGGGATATTGCAACTAAGTCTTGTTATTTATTGGAATTTTTCCTTTGAAAAACGCATGAGTTGATTTTTTTAACGGAAATTCCTCGCTTTTGCGGAGAGCGCACCGAGCAGGAGCCGGCGAAAGCGAGCCCGTCCATGGGCAAAACCGGCCGGACGGGCCACCCCGACAGGCGGCCCATAAGGGAAAAACGGGACCGTTCCTTTCTCCCCTTTCAGACCTTTGCGCACTATCCCGTCAGCCGGGCAGCCGGGCTTCCGCCTGACCCCGGAGGATGCGCCCGATCCAGGAGCTGCGCGCGGCAAGGGCCGCCCGGGCAAGCTCGCTTTCGGGGGCAAAGACATCGAAACCGTGGAAGCCGCCGGACCAGACATGCAGCTCGGCGCTGCCGCCTGTCGCCCAGATGCGGTTCGCATAGGCGATGTTCTCGTCCCGGAACATTTCCGCGCTGCCCGCCTCGATGAAGGCGGGCGGCAGGCCGGAGAGGTCCGTTGCCCGCATCGGCGCGGCATAGGGCGAGACCTGATCGGTGCCCACGCGGTCACCCAGCAGGCATAACCAGCCGAGCAGGTTCGCCGCCCGCGTCCAGGTGGTGCCGGTCAGAAACTGGTGGCTGGAGAGCGTCGAATTCGTATCGTCGATCATCGGGCAGAGCAGCAGTTGCCCGGCGAGCTTCACGCTGTTCCGGTCCCGCGCCATCAGGGCGACACCGGCCGAAAGCCCGCCGCCGGCACTCCCGCCCATGACGATGATCCGGTCCGGATCGATGCCGAGGTCACGGGCCTGTCCGGCAAACCAGACGAGACCGGCATGGCAATCCTCCACCGGTGCGGGATCGGGATGTTCGGGCGCCAGCCGGTAGTCGACGGTGGCCGCCACGACCCCGTGCTCCACCACCATGGCCGCAAGGCGCGGCACGTCCATCCGCCGGTTGCCGACCATCATGCCGCCGCCGTGAATGTTGTAGAGCGCGGCAAGCGGCGCGCCGCCCGCCTTTGCCCGTGCGCCATGGCCGCGCGGGGCAAGGATGGTGATCGGGATATCGGGACCGCCGCCGGGGCCGGGCGCCCTGTGCTCGCTCCATTCGACCGGCAGGTCGCCGACCGCCGCCTCGACCGAGGGAATGCCGCGCTCCATCTCGGCGCGGATCGTCGGCAGCATCTCCCGCGTCATCTGCGGCGCGTCGGGGGGCGCGAGCAGGGCAAGCGGTGCCAGCATGTCGGGATCGAAGGGCACGGGCTTCGGGTTCGTCATCGTCATCTTCCCATCTCCTCGCTTTCGGCCTCACGGGCCTTCCGGATCGACCACGCCGCGGTCCGACCAGAAGGGTTCCACCTCGGCGCGCAGCGTCTCGCGCCCGATCCGCTCCAGAAGGTCGAAGGCGGCAAGGGCCTGTTCGAGATGGGCGATGCGCGTTGCCCCGAAGAGCGTGTTGATGGTGGCGGGGTGGCTCATGGCAAAGGCGATGCAGAGAGTTGCCGGCGTTGCGCCGAGCTTTTCCGCAAGCTTGCCAAGCGGCGCGGCGGAGGCTGCGATCTTCTCGCGGATCTGGCCGGGATCGCGCCCCACTTCCCGCTCGGGCGGGGTCGGTTTCACCAGCACGCCGCCCTCCATCACGTCGGAGGCCTGAAGCGCAAGACCGCGCTCGAAAAGCGCCGCGAAGGGCTTGCCGTCGGGAATGGCCCGGCGCGCGATGCTGTATTTCAGCTGCGCCATGACCGGCCCCGGAATGCCGTGGGCGGCGGCGATATCCATCACCGCGGCGATGTTCGTGGCCGACCAGTTGTTCACGCCCCAGGCGCGGATCAGCCCGGCCTTCAGCAGCTCGCCGAGCGAGAGCACCAGCGACTCGAGCGTCAGGTCGTCGCGCCTGATATCGCCGAGGACGACGATGTCCGCATGATCGAGCCCGACGCGGAAGAGCGCGTTCTCGAGCTGCGGGCGGAAGCCCCGATCCCGGTCGAAGACCTCGAGCCAGAGCTTTTCCGAAACGAGATAATCCTCCCGCTTCAGCCCCGTCGCGCGCATCACGGCGGAGAAGATCACGTCCGTCAGCGGCGGCGGCACGGTGTCGGGCGTGCCATAGACGCCCACATCGAAGAGCGTGACGCCCGCCGCCACGGCGCGGCGCACCAGATCGACCGCCAGGCCGAAATCCATCCGGTCGAAGGTGTGCCAGGAGCCGAGCGCGAGTGGGGGCATGAGGATGCCGCTGGTGCCGAGGGGCCGGGGGGCGGAAGTTTGTGCCTGTTGCATGGGGTGGTCCTTGCTGTTGTCAGGAAAGGCGCGGATCGATGACCGCCTTGATGATGTCCTGCGCCTGCATGGCGCGGATCGCCGCGTCCGCCCCGGAGAGGCCGACGGGGGCGCTGAAGAGATCGTCCCAGGGCATGCGGCTGCCGAAATCGACGAAGAAATCCAGCGCGCGCTTGTAATCGGCGATGTCGCCGTTGAGCGAGCCGTGGAAGGTGAGCTCCTTGCCCATGACGCGCCCGAGGCTCAGGGGATTTTCGGCGTGATCGGTGGTGCCGACGACGATGATGCGGCCGCGCTGCGCCGCCATGCCGATCGCCTCGCGGCCGATGGAGGGGGCGCCGGCAAAGTCGAAGATATAGTCCGCGCCGTGGCCGTCCGTATGGGCCACGACCGCCTCGATAATGCCCTCCGACCCGAGGGCGATGTCGACGGTGTGGTCGGCGCCGAAACGCTTCGCCATGGCAAGGCGGCTTTCCGGGGCGCCGACCGTGATGACCGTGCCGGCGCCGGAGAGCCGTGCGGCGGCGGTTGCGAAAATGCCGAGCGCGCCGGCCCCCTGCACCACCACCTTCGCGCCGGTGCGGAGGTTGCCTGCCCGCTCGAAGGCGCGCAGCACCGTCTTTGCCGTACAGCCGGCCATGGCGGCCCATGTATCCTTGACCGCGCTTGGGATCACCAGCTTCTCGGCGCCCGGCGTGACATAGGCATACTGGCTGAGACCGGAGATGGCATGGGGCGGGCGGTCTGCGCGCTGGAGAAAACCATAGCCCCGGCTGGAGCAGGCAACCGGCTCGCGCAGGATGTTGCAGCCATGGCAATGGCCGCAGGTGGATTCCGACCAGCCGATCCGCTGACCCGTCTTCAGGGGCCGGCCAAGCGCATCGAGCGTGCCCTCGCCAAGCGCCACGATCTCGCCCACCATTTCATGGCCGAGCACCATGGGCAGCATGCCGGGAAAGCTCATCTTGCCGGACCAGATCTCGATATCCGTGCCGCAGAGCGTCGAGCAGTGAAGGCGCACCAGCGCCGCCCCCGGCTCGATTGCCCCGGGCAGCGGCAGGTCGGTCATTTCAAGCGGCGCGCCATGGGCGACGAGCACCGCCGCGCGGGTGGTTTTCGGAAGCATGTGGATCCTCTTTCGATCAGGTCAGAAGCTGGCCGCCATCGACGGGCAGCACGGCGCCGGTGATGTGGGCGGCACCCTCCCCCGCCAGGAAAAGCACGGCGGGCGTGATCTCGCCGGTCACGGCGATGCGGGCGCGGGGAATGCGGGCCTCCCAGGCCGCGCGGGCCTCGGGATCGTCGACGAGCCGGGCGGTGAGAGGCGTGACGACGGGACCGGGCGCGACCGCATTGGCCCTTATGCCGTGGGGCGCGAGCTCCAGTGCCGCGGTCCGGGTCAGCGCATTCACCGCCGCCTTCGTCGCCTCGTAATGGCCGAGGCCTGCGGTCGGCTGTTCGGCGCCGATGGAACTGATGTTGACGATGGCCCCCCGGCCCCGCTCGCGCATGGCGCGGGCCGCCGCCTGCGTCATCAGGAAAGTGCCGAGCACATTGACCGAGAGCGCGTTGACAAGCAGCGCGGGATCGAGATCGGCAAGCAGACCGCCGCCGCCGACGATGCCCGCATTGTTGACGAGCACATCCGGAACGATCCCGTCGCGGGCCAGAGCCGCGAATGCATCGCGAACCGCAAGGGCATCGGAAACGTCGAGCGCAAGGGCCTCGCCACCGAGCTGTCCGGCTGCAATTCGGGCGCTCTCGCCGTTCCGGTCCACCACGATCACGCGGTCCCCTTGCCCGGCAAAGGCCTCCGCAATCGCAAGGCCCAGCCCCTGCCCCGCACCCGTGACCATGACGATCCGTTCAACCATTCCCCCGTGCCTCCCCGCACTGACTTCGGCAGAAACTTGCCGTTGTGTTTTTAGTATACAAGTGTAGATAATAAAGTCCATGGGCTTTCGGTCAGCCCCGCAAGAAGTCGGGTAAAGGGAGAATTTTTCATGCAGAATCAGAAGCTTGCCAAGCGCGTCCTCGGCCCCGGCGGCCCGGAGGTTCCCGTCTTTTCGCTGGGATCCTGGAACACCTGGGACCGCATGCAGCCGGACGAAGCAGTCTTGATGATCGAGCGTGCGGCGGAGGCGGGCGCGGCCTTTTTCGACGTCGCCTATTACAATATGGGGCCCCATCAGGAGCATTCGCGCACCGACATCCTGTTCGGTGAGGCGATCCGCGCGGCGGGCCTCGCCCGCACCGATTTCCAGGTCTGCGGCAAGCTCTGGCTCTGGAACTATCCCGACCTCGATTTCCGAGCCCAGATCGAAACCAGTCTCGACCGCGCCGGTCTCGACCGCTTCGACATGGTGGTTGCGGGGGATTATCTCGGGCGGCCGGACATGGCGCGGATTGCGGACGAGGTCGATCTCCTGATCAAGGACGGCCTCATCGGCTGCTGGGGCATCAACAACTGGCTGATCGGCGACACGCTGGCGACGCTCGACCATTGCGCGGCCCGCGGTATTCAGCCGCCCATCTTCGCGCAGCTGAAATACGGCATCGTCCGGCGTACGGTGGCGGAGGGCAAGGGCTATGGCGCGCTCTTCTCCTCCGGCCGCCTCGGGCTCCAGGCCTCCGACTGCATGGAAGGCGGTCTCCTGATCCACAAGGGGCCGCCGCGCCGCAAGATCGGCGCCGATGTCGGCAAGATCCGCGAGCAGATGGAAGGCGCTGCCGACCGGCTGAAGCAGATTGCCGATGGTCTCGGCGCCACGCCGGCGCAGGTCGCCATCGCCTTCTGCCTCGCCAATCCCGCCACGACCAACGTGCTGTTCGGCGCCTCGCGGCTCGGCCAGCTCGAGGAAAATCTTGCCGCCGCCGCGCTTGCCGCGGAACGGGGTGAGGAAATCCGGGCGCTGTGCGAGCCCCTCTGGCTCGACGCCCATGTTTCCCCGGATGGGGGATTCTAGGGGACTTGACGGACGTCCATTTTTTCTTCAACGTTTGTAGAAATTAAAAAGCCGGTGGAGGAGCCGGCCGAGAAAGGGTGGAGAATGATGACAACGCGAAAAGCCTCTCGTCTGATGGGCGCGTTTGCGGCCCTGCTGTTGGGTCTGGCAGGCGCGGCGGCCGCTGCCGAAGACGATCTGCGGATCGGCAACCTGCTCGATGTCACGTCATGGGACCCGGCGCTGGCCGATATCGGTTTCGACGGCCCCTATCTCTCCGCCGTCTACGACCCGCTCGTCATCATCGACGAGACGGGAAAGGTCCTGCCGGCGCTCGCCACCGACTGGCAGTTTTCGGAAGACCGGCTGACGCTGACCATGAACCTCAGGCAAGGCGTCCGCTTCAGCGACGGCACCCCCTTCAATGCGGATGCGGCCGTCGCCAATCTGGAACACCTGAAGGCCGGTGCGCGCTCGTCCGAGGCCTATCACAATGTCAAATCCGTAAGGAAGGTGGATGACGACACGGTGGAGATTGCGCTCTCGGCCCGAGACGACAGCATGCTTTATCTCATGGGCCTCGGGCGCAGCTACATGATCTCGCCCGACGTGATCGCCAAGGGAACGGCGGCCGCCGCCCCGGTCGGCTCCGGCCCCTACACGCTCGAAAAGGCCGTTCCGGGCGCGGAGTATGATTTCACCCGCGTGCCCGGCCACTGGGACGCCGCCACCTATCCCTATGACAAGGTTGCCGTCTTCCCGATCCTCGATCCGACCGCCCGGCACAATGCCATGCTGTCGGGACAGGTGAATGTTTCCTATGGCGATCCGGTCAACAACCAGCAGGCGGAAGCCGCCGGCTGGAACGTGTCGCAGTCGCCCGCCGGCTGGGTGGGGCTGATGTTGCTCGACCACGAAGGCAAGCGGCTGCCGCCGCTGAAGGATGTGCGCGTGCGCCAGGCGCTGAACCATGCCTTCAACGGGCCGGCGATCCTCAAGGCGGTCAGCCATGAGGCCGGCAAGCCGGCCAATCAGGTCTTCGCGGTCGGCCGTCCCGGCCATGTGGCCGCGCTCGACAACCGCTACCCGTACGATTTCGAGAAGGCGAAGGCGCTGATGGCGGAGGCGGGCTTTGCCGACGGCTTCGACGTCACCATGCCCATGGCGCCGCTCTTCCAGCCCTGGCAGCCGGTGACGGAACAGACGCTCGGCCTTTTGAACATCCGCGTCCAGTGGGACAACATGCAGACGCCGGACTATCAGGTGAATGCGCCGAAATATCCGATGTTCATCGCCTTCATCGCCATGGACGGCGACCCGATCGCCAACCTCGCGCGGCAGGTTACCATGCCGCAATGGTACAATCTGGAGCCGGAATACGCGAAGTTCCCCGAGATTGCCGCCCTGGTGGAGAAGGCGCAGACGCTGACCGGCGACGACCAGATCAAGGCCGTCGAGGCGCTCAACACAAAGCTGACGGAAGAGGCCTGGTGGTCGGTCTGGTACCAGGCGGCCAATGTCTACCACGCCCAGCCCGGCATCCGCGTAACAGGCGTGCCCGGCATGATGTTCCCGACGCTGCGCTTCATCAAGCGCGGCTGAGCGACGCCGGAAGGGCCAAGACATGCTGTTATTCCTGCTCAAACGGATCGGTGCCGGGCTGGTGCTTCTGGTGGCCGCAACCGCCGGAACCTTCTTCCTCGCCCATCTCGCGATCAGCGATCCGACGGCGGCGCTGCTCGGCTCCACGGCAACGCCCGAGCAGCAGGCCGCGCTTGCGCTGAAGCTCGGGCTCGACCGGCCGGTCCTCGTGCAGTTTCTCGAGTGGGCGGGCCATGCGGTGCGGGGGGATCTCGGCCTGTCCTGGCGAAGCTTCCAGCCGGTTTCGGAGCAGATCCTGCAGCGGGTTCCGGTAACGCTTTCCATCGTCACCTTCGCGCTCCTGCTCGCTGCCCTTTTCGGCACGCTGTTCGGCGTGCTGGCGGGGCTGAACCCGGGCGGCGTCTTCGACCGGGTGATCCAGGCCGTGACGGTGGTGCTCTTTGCCCTCCCCGGCTTCTGGCTCAGCCTCGTCCTCGTGCTCTGGTTCGCCGTGCGCCTGCAGTGGTTTCCTGCGATCGGCTATGTCTCGCCCGCGGATTCGATGACGGGCTGGCTGCGCTCGATCACCCTTCCCTCGGTGTCGCTGGCGCTCGGCGCCATCGTCATGGTGGCGGAGCAGCTGCGCAACCAGGTGATGACGGTCAGCCGCCTCGACTATATCAGGACGCTCAAGAGCCGCGGCCTGCCGAAAAGCCGCATCCGCCTGCATGTGCTGCGCAATGCGGCGCCGACCGCCATCACCGTGCTTGCGGTGATGTTCACGGGGCTCCTCAGCGGCGCGGTGGTGGTGGAGGCGATCTTCTCCATGCCCGGTCTCGGCCAGCTCACCCAGTCTTCCGCGCAGATGGGCGACATTCCCATGCTGCTCGGCATTACCGCCGCCACGGTCTTTTTCCTGGTCCTCGTCTATATCCTGCTCGACATCGTGCTCGGCTGGGTCAATCCGAAGGTGCGCATCCGATGACGTCAGCCGCTCCCCTGCCCGTCTACAGAAGGCCGAAACCCGTCTGGCAGCGGCTTGTCGCCCGGCCTGTCGGGCTTGCCGCCCTCCTGGTGCTGGCAACGCTCGCCCTGGTCGCGGTCCTCGCCCCCTATCTGTCGCCCAAGGATCCGAATTTCCTGGATCTCATGAATGCCGGTGCGCCCCCGGATGCGGACCATCTTCTCGGCAGCGACAGCGCCGGGCGCGATATATTGAGCCGCCTCATCTGGGGAAGCCGCACCACGCTTTCGGGCGTGGTCATCACCGTCGTCACCGCGCTTCTGGCAGGCGTGCCGACCGGCATGGCCGCCGGCTATTTCGGCGGCCGGACGGATGCCTTCCTTTCCTGGATCAGCGACGTGATGCAGGCGGTGCCCGCGATGATCATCCTGCTCGTGGTCGCCGCCGGCAGCCGCTCGAATTTCGTGGTGCTGATGGCGGCGGTCGGCATCATCATGGCACCCGGCTATTTCCGGGTCGCGCGGGCGGCGGCCCGCAGCGTCAGCCGCGAGGATTACATCACCGCGGCCCAGGTGGCGGGGCTCGGCCATGGGGTCATCCTGCGCCGCCATGTGGCGCCCGGCATCCTCGCCGCGGTCACCATCCAGACCGCGCTTGCCGCCGGCATTGCCATGGGCATTCAGGCCGGCCTGCAATTCCTCGGCATCGGCCAGAGCAATGTCCCGAGCTGGGGCGCGATGATGGCGGATGGCTTCCGCTTCATGCTCACCAATCCCTGGCTGCTGTTCTGGCCGTCGCTCGCGCTCGGGGTGGCGATCGCCGCGCTGGCCCTTCTCGGCTCGACGCTGGCCGATGTCATGCGCAGCCGCTCGCCCCGTCCGGCGGATGCGGCAGAGGCGGTGGCAGATGGCGCGGCAGCCCCCGCAACGTCCGCCCCGGAACTGGATGCCGGCGCGGAAAGCGCGCTCCGGGTGGACAATCTGCGCGTCCGCTACCGCAACGGCGGCACGGTGACCGAGGTGGTGCACGGCATCTCCTTTTCCGTCCGGCCGGGCGAGGTGCTGGGCATCGTCGGCGAAAGCGGGTCCGGCAAGTCGCAGACCGTCTACTCCCTTCTCGATCTCCTGCCGGCGAACGGCGCGTCCACGGCGGACGGGATCTACCTTCGCGGCAAGCCGATCCATGCTCTCCCGGAGAAGGAGCGCGCCCGGCTCCTCGGCTCCGCCTTCGGCTATGTGCCGCAGGAACCGATGTCCAATCTCGACCCCTCCTACCGGATCGGCCACCAGCTCTGCGAGCCGCTGATGGTGGTTCACGGTCTTGGCCGTGGCGAAGCCCGGGCGCGGGTGCGCGACGTGCTGGCCAAGGTCGGTATCCGCGACATCGACCGGGTGATGAGGAGCTATCCGCACGAGATCTCGGGCGGCATGGCGCAACGGGTGCTGATCGCCGGTGCGATCCTCGGACAACCCTCCGTGCTTCTCGCCGACGAACCGACGACGGCGCTCGATGTCACGGTTCAGGCCGAGGTGCTGCAGCTTCTCCGCGACCTCAGGGCCGAAACCGGCATGGCGCTGGTGCTGATCACCCACAACTTCGGGGTGGTGGCAGACCTCTGCGACCGGGTGATCGTGATGCGCGGCGGCCATGTGATCGAAAGCGGGCCGGTTGCGGAGATCTTCGCCCATGCCCGCCACCCCTATACCCGCGCGCTGATCGAGGCCTCCGCCGATATCGAAACCTCCCGCCGGGAGCTCGACCGGATGGCGCGCCGGACGGAAAGCGAGGCGGTGCAAGGATGAACATGATGCCGGAAATCACGCCGTCGCTTCTCTCCGTCGAAGGTCTCGACGTTTCCTACGGGCCACTCAAGGTCCTGCATGAGGTGGCGCTCGATGTCCGCCCTGGCGAATGCGTGGGGCTGGTGGGCGAAAGCGGCTCGGGCAAGTCGACGCTCGGCAAGACGCTTCTGGGGCTTGCCCCCGTCACCGCCGGCCGCATCGCCTTCGACGGACGCGACATCACGCGGCTGTCCCCGAAGGAACGACGCGCCATGGCGGATCATGTCCAGGTCGTCTTCCAGAACCCCTACGGCTCGCTCAATCCGCTGATGACGGTGGGAGAGATCCTCTCCGAATCCCTCTGGTATGCCGGCCTTTCCCGCGCGGCCATGCGCGAGCGGGTGGCCGAAGCGCTGGAGCAGGTCCAGCTGCCGGCGGAAGCGGCCGAGCGCCTGCCGGATGCCTTTTCCGGCGGCCAGCGCCAGCGGATCGCGATTGCCCGCGCGATCATCCGCCGCCCGCGGCTGATTGTCTGCGACGAGCCGGTGAGCGCACTCGATCTCACCACCCAGGCGGCGGTCGTCGACTTTCTCATCGATCTCCAGCGGCAGACGGGCGTTGCCTATCTCTTCATCTCCCACGATCTCGGGCTGGTCAGGCGGATCTGCCACCGGGTGGCGGTGATGGAGAGCGGCCGGATCGTCGAATTCGGCGATGGCGAGCGCGTGACGCGCACCCCCGACCATCCCTATAGCCGCCGCCTGCTGCTGGCTTCGCCCGTGGCCGATCCGGTCGCCCAGGCCGAGCGCCGGGCCGCCTGGCAGGCGCTGAAGACCGGGGCGATGGAGAAGCCCCGGCCATGACGATGAACGAGGAGGACGCCCATGCAGACCCCTGCCCTTCCGCCGCGCCCGCCGCAATATGCGCGTTTCGGCAAGAAGCCAGTGGCAAAGCCGGTGCCGGCTATATTATGGCTTGTCCGTTCAAGGAAAGAGCAAGGACCGGACATGCCCAAGATCGTTGACCATGACAAGCGCCGCAGCGACATCGTTGCCGTGGCCAAGCGTTTGATCCTGGAGGGCGGTTTCGAGGCGGCCACCATGCGCAGCCTCGCCGCCGAGGCGGGTTTTGCCAATGGTGCGCTCAAGCACTTCTTCCCGAACAAGGACAGCATCATCGCCGCCACCTTCGAAAGCGTGCTGGAGGAGATGAACCCGGAGCGGCGTCTGGCCGACAAGGGCAAGGCCGATGGTGGCACGCCCGCCGAGCGGCTGCACGACATCATCGCCGAGGTGCTGCCTTCCAACGAGAAGGACATCAATGCGGGCCGGGTGCTGCTGGTGCTCTGGGACCATGCGACCTCCAATCCCGATCTCGCAGCGCTCTACCGCGCCTTCTTCCAGACCTGGCGCGGCGTGCTGGAGGAGCATATCGCCGCCGCCGCGGGTCCCAAGACCCGCGCCAGCGGCGATTTCGCCCGGCTGGCGCTCGAGATCATGTCGCTGACGATCGGCGCGAACGTGGTGCATCTCATGCATCCCGATGGCGTCTTCATCGGCAGCTACCGGCATCTGATCGACGATTACGTGGCCCGCGTCGTGACCTGACCCCCGGGCCTTCCCTACCCCCATAGCTGACGAGCGGAGGATTGAACTTGTCAGATGAGACCTCATTGATGGCGTTTCGCGAAAGCGGAACGGCAAACGGCGAAGCCGTGCCCCTTCTTCTCCTGCACGGGTTACTGTCGTCGTCCGCCCATGACTGGCCGGAGGAGAGCTGGGCAGGCCCGCTTGCCCGCGCCGGGCAGCGGCTCATCCTTGCCGATCTGCCGGCCCATGGCACGGCCCCCGACCCCGCCGGCCCGGATGCCGCGACCGTCACGGGCCTGGTGGAGGCGCTTGCCCGGAAGATCGATGCTGCCGGCGGCAAGGCCGATATCCTCGCCTATTCGCTCGGCAGCCGGCTTGCCTGGAGCCTTGCCGCCCGCCATCCGGACAAGGTGCGCCGCATGGTGCTCGGCGGGCTCGGTCCGCATGATCCCTTTGCCGGGCTCGATTACGGGGCGGCGCGCCGCTTCGTGCGCGACGGCACCCCACCCGCCGACCCGATGACCGCCATGCTGGCCGGCTTCGTCATCCGCGCGGCAGAGCGCGTCTCCGCGCGGTTCGATCTCATGGAGGCGCTTGGGCGCGAGCCCTTCGACCCCGGGCGGGAAAAGCCGGTCATGCCGGTGCTCCTCCTTGCCGGAAGCGAAGACCGGATGTGCGAGGCGACGCCCCTGCTTGCCGCAGGCCTTGGCGATGCCCGCCACCGGACCGTGCCCGGCGATCACATGGCTGCGCTGCATCATGAGGATTTCCGCACCGAGGCGCTCGCCTTCCTCGACCGGCGCCCCTAGGGCCCGCCGCCTCCGATCACCCTTCCCGACGTGCGGGGGCGAAAGGCCTTCCCTCCGCGCGAAGGGGCCAACCTGTCCTCCTGAAAGGAAAGAACCGATGACTATCGCCCTCTCCACCAAGGCCGATCCCTCCCGGATCGTCGAGATCGCCACCGGCTACATGGCGGCGCAGCAGCTCTTTGCCGCCAGCCGGAGCGGCCTTTTCGCCGCCCTTGCGGAAAAGCCGCTCCCCATCGAAGCGCTTGCCGCCGCAACCGGGCTTTCCCCGCGCATGACGCGCATCCTGGCCGATGCCATGGCCGGGCTCGGCCTTCTCACCCGCAGCAACGGGGCCTACGCGCTCACCCCGGCGGCCGAAACCTATCTCACCGGCAGCAAGGCAGCACTCGATCTGTCGCCCTTCCTCGTCTTCCTCGAAGAGATCAGCTATCCCCACTGGCTGCAGTTCCCGAAGACCGTCGAAACCGACAGGCCGGGCGATCTCCAGATGACCGAGGCGCGCTGGAAGACCTTCCTCGACGGTGTCATGACCTATAACCGCCTGCATGCGGCGGAATTCCTGAAGGCCATCGATGTCTCGAAAAGCACCCGGCTGCTCGATCTCGGCGGCCTTGCCCCCTATTTCGCCATTGGCGCCATGGAGGCCAATCCGGCGCTTAAGACCACCTTTGCCTATGCGGTGGATTTCATCGAAGCGCTCGGCGCGGAGCTCGACCGGGCCGGGCTTTCGTCCCGAAGCGAGATCGTGCCGGCCGCAACGCCGAGCGCCGAAGTGCCGGGCCCCTTCGACCTCGTCTTCCTGAACCATGTGGTGCACCGGTTCAACGCGACGGAAAACCGGGCGATCATCCGCCATGCCCGAAAGGCTGCGGGCAAGGGCGCCCGGCTTGCCCTTCTGGACTTCTTCCTGGACGACGCGCCGCAACAGCGGACGATCGATGCGCTCCATGCGGGCGAATATCTGGTGATCGACGGCACCGTGGTCTATCCGGAATGCGAGGTCCGCGCCTGGCTCGAGGAGGCGGGCTGGCGCCCGCTCGAAATGGTGAACCTGCCGGGAAGCCCGCGCGTGCTGCTGGTGGAAGCCGTCTGATGCCCGTGGCGCGCCTCCTTCGGGAGGCGCCCACCCTTACGGGGCTTCGCCGGTGGCGGCAGTCCTGTCATAGACGAAACGGCCGTCGACCATGGTCCGCTCGACGGCGATCTCGGGAAGCCGCTGCCATCCGGCCTTGAGCGGGTCTTGCGAGAGCACGCAAAGATCGGCGACCTTGCCCACCTCCAGCGTGCCCTTCCAGTCTTCGGCGCCATCCTGTTCGGCGGGGATCGCGGTCATCATCCGGAGAAGGGCCGAGAGTTCCGCCCGGCCGACGGGAAGGCCCCGCCCTTCAAGCTGGCCGGCGGCGGTGGCAACGATCCTCCGCCAGTCGGGCGTGGCAACGGGGGCATCGGAGGAAAGCGTGGCGCGCAGGCCTGTCGTGCCGAAGATCCGATCGATGGGAAAGGCGCGGGCGATCTGCTCGGGACGCAGCGCCCCTGCCATCCACGCGCCGGTCATCGCGGCAATGACCGGCTGGACGGTGAGACCGACGCCCGCCCTGGCCATCCGGGAAAGCTGCTCCGGCGTGACGAGATCGCCATGGATCGCGTAATGGCGAAGCCTGCCCGCCCCGCCGAGCGCCTCGACGGTCGAAAGCAGCGTCTCGACGGTGCGGTCGCCGGTGGCATGGACTGCCACCTGCTCTCCCGCTGCATGGCCGAGGCGGATCATCCGTTCATAGGTCGCAGCCCGCTCGGAAAGATCCCCTTCCCCGGTAAAGAGCGTGCCGACGCTTCCGTCGGGATAGGGTTCTTCCACCCAGGCGGTGCGCAGCGGCGGAATGCCGTCGGCGAAGATCTTGACGCCGGGGATAGACAGCCAGCGCGGATCGGCCGTCGGTTTTGGAAGCGAAAGCCCGGCCTCGAAGACCGAAAGCGTGCTCGCCCCATCGAGCAGGCCGTGGAGCGACAGAAGCGTCACCCGCGCCGTCTGGGCCGGCGTACCGGCAAGGGCCGCGTAGGCGGCAAGCACGTCGGAGCCGAAGCAGCCGGTCTCGCCCTCATCCTCGCCCGGACCGATCCCCGGTTCGGTATAGCTGGTGATGCCGAGCGAGGCGAGCAGCCGGAAGCAGGCGAGAATGGCGCGCCTCATATCCTCCGGGCCATCAAGAAGACGGCCATGCCAGTTGCTCTCAGGGCTTTCGAGCATCAGGTCCGGCCAGCGCGCACCGAGCCACACCCCGTGGAGATGGCTGTCATTGATGCCGGGCAGCACGCATTGGCCGGAGAGATCGATCCGCCGCGTGAGGGGACCAGCAAGGGAGAGGATCTCCCGGTCCTCGCCCAGCGCCATGATCAGCCCATCGCGCACCGCAAGCGCGCTTGCGCTCGTCAGTTTGGGATCGAGGCAGTGGACGATGCCCCCATGGAAGATCAGATCGGGAGGAAGCGGGCGCGAAGCGGCATTTTCGGCAAGGGGCATGGCAGGGTTTTCCGTGGACACTCGGATTTTATATTCCACGTACGTAGACTTAAGGCAATGCCCGAAAACGCGCTTTCCTCGTCCCCCTTATGGCAAAACCGGACAGGCGGCCTCCTTGCCGGGGGCCGCCTGTCATGAAGGGGACGAAAGGGGTGCGGGCGATCCGGACCCGCGCCCCTGCCGCCGCCGCTCAGGGCTGAGGAAGCAGGACGCCGTTTTCGGTCTTGATGATCACGGGCTTCTGGCCCGGAACATGGGACATGGTGCGGGTGCTGTTTTCGAGCGCGTCGCCCTGAACGCGGGTCTTGGTCTTCGACTTGCTGAAGGTGCCCTGATCCATCGCCTGCGCCTTGGACTGGGCCTTCAGCTGGTTCGGATTTTCGGTCACCTTGGTCTGGCTCTTCGCCTTGCCGTCGGCCGTGGCGGCACTGCCGCCGGATGCAATGGAGGCGGATGTGCCGTCATCCGTCGCGCAGGCACCGCCGGTGCCGACCGTGCTGGCGGATGTATCGCCCGCCGCGGCGCTGCCGCCCGTGCCGACCGTGCCCGCTGCCGTACAATCCTCGGCAAGAAGGGTGGTGGGGGCGAGAAGGGTGAATGCCGCAAGGCCTGCGGCGAGCATCAGGCGTTTCATGGTCGTGTTTCCTTGTCGGGCTCGCCCTATCGGGCAGGGCGGGTGATGATGCAGGTCCCATCGGAGTTCTTCGTCACCACCGACCCATCGGCTCGCGTGGTGCTGGTGGATGACGTGGCCTGAGCATCCGCCCCGCCGGACGCACTGCCGGAAGAGGCGCTGGAGCCGGCGCTTGCGGTGCTGCCCGTGCCCGCCATCGGCACGCCCTGGGTGGTGGAGGCCGTGACCTGCCCGCCGCCCGCCGTGACGCGGGAGGAAAGACCGGCCTGCCCGGAGGACGAACTGTCCATGACGGTGCAGCGGGTGCCGTCGGCAAGCGTTTCCATCTCGGTGGCCAGGGCCTGGCCCGCCAGGGGGAGCAGGAAAAGCAGGGCCAGGCGGCCGGCGGCGGCCCGAGCGGAAGCCCGTCTCCGGGCCATCATCGGTGCGGATCCGGGAACCATCGGGGAAGCCGCGGGGCGGGGGGATGCCATCATCTCTTTATCCTCCGGTGAGGCCGGCCGCCCATGCGGCAGCCGGCCCGTCTGACGGGTTAGCAGTGGCCGTTCTTCTTCTTGGCCTTGCCGGAAGGGCACTTCTTGTTGCTCTGGTCGTCCTGGGCAGCCCCCGTGGCGCTGGCGCCGGTGCCGACCGAGCTTGCGGACGAACCATCGCCGGCCGAAGTGCCGCCGGTTCCGACCGAAGAAGCCGAGCCGCCATTATCTCCGGTGCCGGCGGAGGAACCGCCCGTGCCGACGGAGCTCGAGGATTCCCCGCCGCCGGCGGAGGTGCCGCCGGTGCCGAGCGTCGAGGAGGTGCCGGAGCCGCTGCCCGAACCCGCGGCCGAGCCGCCGGTGCCGACCGAGCTGCTGGAGGTGCCGCCGCCGGCGGAAGAGCCGCCCGTGCCGATGGTGGAGGCAGAGCCGGAGCCGCAATTGGTCGTGCCGTCGGAACAGGTCGTGCCCGAAGAGGAACCACCGGTTCCGACCGTGCTGCTGGACGTGCCACCGCCGGCCGAGGTGCCACCCGTGCCGATGGTGCTGCTGGACTGGGCATGGGCAGAGAGAGCCGTGCCGGCGATGAGGGCTGCAGCCAATGCAGCGCTTCTGGCGAACTTCATGTCTATCTCCTTGGCTTTCCTGTTGTTTCCGAGTGTTGGCGCTTCGGTGAAGCTGCCTCGAAAACACGCCGGCGAAGGCCCCGTTCCTTGGGCGGGACCTCAGTCTCATGCCGCCCCGGACCTTCGTCCGGAGGCGATCCGCCGGAAGTCCGGCGCGGCTCAGGCGGAGCCGGCAGCGGCGCGCAACCGCGCCCGAAGCGGCCCCGCCACCGAAAGCAGCGTGGCGAGCGCCATCCCGCCCGCAGCGATCAGAAAGGTCAGGCGCATGCCCGCCGTCACCGCCGCCGCCCCGGCATGGGGGAAATCCTGCGTGCCGGTTCCCGCCGCAAAGACCGCGCCCATCAGCGAGGCGCCGAGAATGAGGCCGAGATTGCGCGAGAGGCCGAGAAGGCCCGAGACCGTGCCACGCAGGCGGCTTTCCACCTCCGCCAGCGCATCCGTATTGTTCGCCGCCTGGAAGAGCTGGTAGCCGGGGGTGAGCACGGCGATGGCCGCGAGATAGCCGATGACGCCGAAGAGGGGTGCCGCAAGCGCCAGAAGAAGCGCACCGAGAACGAGGAGGAAGAGTCCGCCCCGCATCACCCGGCCCGGCCCCAGCGCATCGACCAGCCATCCCGAAGGCAGGCCGGAGGCGATGGACATGGCGGGGCCTGCCGCCATGACGAGACCCACCGCCGTCTCTTTCAGGCCGAGCCCGAGCGCCAGATAGAAGGGGCCGACCACCAGCGTGGTCATCATGACGGCGGCAACGGTCATGTTGAGAAGGATCGGCGGCAGCAGGCTTGCCCGCATCACCGCGCGCAGGCCGGGCCCTTCCCGTCCCGCGCCTGCCCGGTCGCGCGGCAGCGCGGCGAGCGAGAGAACAAGCGCAAGAAGGGCAAGCGGGACCTGCACCCAGAAGAGCCCGCGCCAGCCGGCAAGCGGCAGGATAAGCCCGCCAAGAGCCGGACCGAGCGCGGTTCCGAGCGCCGAGACCGTGCCAATGAGGCCCATGGCCCGCCCGACCCGCGCCTCGGCCGCGGTTTGCCGGGCGAGGGCCATGGAGAGGGTGAAGAGGAAGGCCGCGCCGAGGCCCTGCAGCGCCCGCGCCCCAATGAGCGCCGGGAGGCTCTGCGCAAGCGCGCAGCAGAGCGAGGCAAGCGCAAAGAGGAAAAGCCCCAGAAGCTGCATGCGCCGCAACCCGTAACGGTCGCCGAGCCGCCCGGCCACGAGCACGCAGGCGGTGAGCGCCGCGAGATAGGCGATCACGACCCCCTGCACCGCCGCAAAGGGCGCGGCAAAGGCTGAGGCCAGCCGGGGAAGGGCGATATTCGCCATGCTGGTGCCGAGCGAGGCCAGCAGCATGGAGAGCGAAAGGGTAAGCGTGATGGCCGCATGGGGTGCGGGAGACCGGGGGGCGTCGGGGCTGGCGGCCGCCGCCCGAGCCTCGTCCGGTTCGGCCTCGTCCGGTTGGGTCCCGCCTGTCTCGGTCTGGTCTTTCGGTTTCATGGGTCTGTCTCCTTGTTGGGCCCTTGCATTTCGGACCGTTGAGGGACAGGCTACGAATTCAAGTCCACTTGAGGTCAAGCATGAATTTTCTGGATATTGGGGAGGTCGCGGCAAGGAGCGGCGTGAAGCCGTCGGCGCTGCGCTATTACGAGGAGATCGGGCTGATTTCCTCCGTTTTCCGCCACGGCCTGCGCCGGCAATTCGCCCCCGACGTGCTCCTGCACCTGAAGCTGATCGCCATGGGAAAGGCCGCGGGCTTCGGGCTTGGCGAAATCGCCGCGCTCTTCGGCAGCAGTCCGAAACCGGAGGTGCCCCGCGCCCTGCTCCATGAACGGGCCGATGCGCTGGAGCGGCAGATCCGCGACCTGCAGGCGCTGCGCGACACGCTGCGCCATGTGGCGGAATGCAAGGCGCCCTCCCATCTCGAATGCCCGACCTTCCGCCGGCTTCTCGACGTGGCGGGAAAGCGCGGCACCAGACGCAAGGAAAAGGCAGCAGCGGGCGGGCGCTAAGCGAAGAACAGAGCCTCCCTCAGGGATCGGAGGCGGGATTTCCGTGGCCGGAGAGATATTGCGCCGCACCGCGCAAGCCATTGCGGAAGGCCTCATCGTAATTGACGCCGCTCACCGCCCAGCGCACCGGCGCCTCCGGCCCGAAAAGCCCGAAGCGGGCAACCCAGCCGCGCTTTTTCGGCTCGAAGCGGAAATCGCCGATAAGGGCAAGATCGGCCGATAGCGCCTCCCGCGCCCTGCGGGCCGCCGGTGGCTCGCCATCCTTCAGGTAAAGCGCCCCGACCGCTTCGGCGACCAGTGCCTGCGCCCCCGCTCCGGGCAGCCGCACCGGCATGCCGACCCGCTTTGCGGCGGCCGCCACCGCCTCTGCCGGATCGCGCGAGCGATCATCTCCAGACAGGACCGGATAGGTGGCCGCACCGAAATCCATGCGCACCAAGAGGGCAAGGCTCGGCCGCGGGCCGGTCCATGGCGTCACGCCGAGGGTTTTCAGAAAGGCATCCATGCGCGCCGGCTCAAAATCGGCGGTCACGACATGGGGCCGGTCGCGGCTTCCCTGCTCGTCATGGATCGGGCGTCTCTCCAGCCGGTCGCGATAGCGGAAGGCCCGGACATAATCCGAAGCGCGGCGCGCCTCGGCAAGAATTGCCGGATCGCGAAGCAGGCGCTGGTCGCCGCTCGCCTTGGCCGCCGCCAGCACGAAGCACTCGGCAAAGGCCGCGGGCCGGTTCCTGGCCCCGGTTCCGGTCGTGATCGTCTGGCCCTGATACAGATCGGGCACGGTTTCGGCGGCTTGCACCGGGCAAGCGGGCAGAAAGGAAATCCCCGCAAGGCCGAGAGCAAGGAAAGCAATTTCCGCAAGCCGTAAAGCCATGGTCTTTCCTCCCCGGCAAAATCTTTCTCCGCAAGGCGTCGAGAAGCATAGGCCCGGCAAGGCCCGTCTTTGAAGCTGCAAGATCTCACGGGGCGGTGACGGGCGATTGCCCATTGGAAAAGGGCGGCACCCGACGGGATGCCGCCCATTCCTGTCCTCGCACGGTCGGCTCAGGCCGGGACGCTGCGTCGGCCGGTAGTCGCGATCAGCAGGGCGCCGGCAAGGGCTGCCACCGTCGAAAAGAGGAAGACCTGGGAGGGGCCTTCCGCATCGACCAGCACGCCGCCGAGAATGGCGCCGCTTGATATCGCCACCTGAAAGGCGGTGAGCATGGCGGCACCCGCCCCCTCCGCCTCATCGCCGGCGGAACGGCTCAGGAAGGCCTGGACGCTGACCGGCAGCACGCCGAAGGCGAGGCCCCAGAGGGTGACCGCAGCGGCGGCCACAGCCGGCATCGCCCCGCCGAAGGCGAGGAGAAGCGTGGTTGCGGCGACCCCGCCTGCGGCAAAGCCGATGGCCAGCCGCGTGCTGCGCTCGGCCAGGACGCCGCCCAGCAGATTGCCGAAGAAGCCGCCGATCCCGAAGGCGAGGAGAATGGCGGTGATCACGTCCACGCCGAAGCGCGGCACCTGCTCCAGGAAGGGGCGCACATAGGTGAAGGCAGCGAAATGGCCGGTGACGACGAGAAGAATGGTGCCAAGCGCCAGGCGCACGGCGGGGCGCTTCAGCACGCGGGTGATGCCGGCAATGCCGGTTGCGCCGACCGGCGGCAGCGAGGGCATGGTGAGCACCTGGACGAGAAAGGCGACGATGCCGACGAGGCCGGCGAGCAGGAAGGCATAGCGCCAGCCAAGCGTCGCGCCGATCCAGGCGCCGAGCGGTGCGGCGCAGACCGTGGCGATCGAAACGCCGGACATGACGATGGCCATGGCGCGGGGCATCAGCCGCGGCGGAACGAGCCGCATGGCAAGCGCCAGCGACATGGCCCAGAAGCCGCCAAGGGCGATGCCGAGCAGCACGCGGGCGGCAAGCAACAGCGGGAGACTGTCGGCAAAGCCCGCCATGAGGCTCGAGATCACCAGAAGCGCGGTGAGCACCAGAAGCACCGTGCGGCGGTCGAGCCGGCCCGAACCGACGACGACGGCCGGGCCGGCAAAGGCCGCCACCACAGAGGTCGTGGTGACGGACTGGCCCGCCGCGCCGATGCTGACGCCGAGATCGGCGGCAATCGGGGTGAGCAGGCTTGCGGGCAGGAATTCGGCGGTCACGAGGCCGAAGACCCCGAGGGAAAGGGACACCACGGCACCCCAGCGCGTCGCGCCTTCGGCCGTATTCGTGTGGTGGGAAAGGATGCCATCCATGATTGTTCTCCATCTTGGCTGGCCTGGAAGGTAGGCGTGACGTCCCGGAGTTTCTATGCTAGGAAATCCATAAGACTTTGCCGTTCGTCCAAATTTCGGAGGTGATTTCATGGATGCGCTGAGCGAAATCCTGCGCGGGCTCCGGCTTGACGGGGTGGAATACGGGCGTTGCCAGCCCTCGGCGCCCTGGGCGGCCGCCCATCCGCAGGATGAGGCGGCGCGCTTTCACTTCCTCGCCGCCGGTTCCGCCCATCTCCAGACGCCGGAGGGCGACTGGATTTCCCTCTCGCCCGGCGATGCGGTGTTGCTGCCGCGGGGCGATGCCCATGTGCTGGCAAGCGAGCCCGGTCTCGCCCCCGTGCCGATTGCCGATTTTCCGAAGCGCAAGGTCTGCGACGGCATCATCGATCTCGAATGCCCGAACCGGGACCGCACGAACATGCTCTTCTTTGCAGTCATGCGCTTCAATGTGGACCGGCAGCATCCTCTCCTCCAGCTCATGCCCTCGGTGATGCGCACCAGCGATCTTGCTTCCAGCGAGCCGGCGATCCCGCCGCTTCTCGAGGCGATGATGCGGGAGGCGGAGATGAAGCGGGTGGGCGCGGGGGGCATTCTCGCCCGGCTCGCCGACGTGCTGACGGCAACCATCATCCGCACCTGGGTGGAGCATGGCTGCGGCCAGGCGGGCGGCTGGCTGGCGGCGGTGCGCAATCCCGACATCGGCCGGGTGCTGGCGGCGATCCACCTGGAGCCGGCACGGGACTGGAGCGTGGCGGAACTGGCCCGGCTGATGGGTGCCTCGCGCTCCGGCTTTGCCCAGCGCTTTGCGGACATCGTCGGGGAAACGCCGGCGCGCTATGTGGCGCGCACGCGCATGCAGCAGGCCCATCAATGGCTTCGGGAGGGCCGCCGCGTCGGCCTTGTCGCCAATGAGCTCGGCTATGATTCCGAGGCCAGCTTCAGCCGCGCCTTCCGCAAGATCATCGGCGCGCCGCCGAGCCATTACCGGACGAAGACCAGCGCCTGAGGGGGATCAGGCTCCTGCCTCGTTCGCCTCGTCGAGCGCGATGGTTTCGAGCATGGCGGCGCTTGCGGCCGCGGCATCCCCTCGCGCCAGCGCCGCAACAAGTCCCTTGTGAACGTCGATCACCGACATCAGCCTCTCCTCGTTAGCGGCCTCGATCAGGCTGCGATAGGCAAAGGCATGGGAAAGCTCGACCACGCCGATGAAGCTGCGCATGAAGGGATTGTGCGAGGCATCGGCGATGATGCGGTGGATCTCGAAATCGGCAAGCGCGAAATTCTGGGTTTCGGAAAGCGATATCTCCATCTGCCGGACCCAGTATTGCAGCAGGCGGACATGGTCGGCGGTGCGGCCCTCGGCGGCGCGGGCGGCGGCGGAGGGCTCGACGATGCGGCGCATGTCCTTGAGGCCCGCAAGAAATTCCCGTTCGAGCGGCTGGCCGAAATGCCAGGCCAGCACCTGCGCATCATAGAGGTTCCAGCGGGTGCGCTTGGCGACCTTGGTGCCGACCTTCGGCCGGGCTTCGAGGAGGCCCTTGGCCTCCAGCGTCTTCAGCGCCTCGCGCAGAACCGTGCGCGATACATCGAATTCCGCCATGAGGGCGGCATCGTTTGGCAGGGTGCTGCCCACGGGAAAACGGCCATTGATGACCCCGGCTCCGATCTCGTTGATCACGTAGGAATGGAAATTCCGCGCCGTAGTTCGCCCGGCCAGGGAGCGAAGGAGGCTCCCCGGTTCGCTCATGCGGGGCCTTTCCTCAGATGTGCAGGCCCGTTTTGCCGATTGAAAACCAGGTTCTGCAGAAGAATGAACATGAAGAGCAGAAACCCGATCGCGATTTTCGTCCACCAGCTCGAAAGCGTACCGTCGAAAACGATGAATGTCTGGACCAGTCCCTGCAGCATCACACCGATCAGCGTGCCGAAAATGAACCCGTAGCCCCCCGTCAGCAGGGTTCCGCCTATCACCACGGCGGCAATCGAGTCAAGTTCGATGCCGACCGCCGCCAGCGGGTAGCCGGCGGAGGTGTAGAGCGAATAGATGATGCCGGAAAGCCCGCCGAGGAAGGAGGAGAGCGCATAGATCGCCACCGTCGTCCGGCCCGTCGGAACCCCCATCAGCGCCGCCGAAACCGGGTTGCCGCCGATGGCATAGACGTAAGAGCCAAAGCGGGTGCGATGGGCGATGAGGCCGAAGAGGAGGAAGACCGCGAGCATGGTGAGGCCGATGGCGCTGAGCCGCCCGCCCCCCGGCAGCTTGAAATAGAGGGACGAGACCGTGCGATAGAAGGGATGGTCGATGGGAATGCTGTCCTGCGTCAGCACCGAGGCGAGGCCGCGGGCGAGAAACATGCCGGCCAGCGTGACGATGAAGGGCGGCACGCGCAGGAAATGGATGACCGCGCCCATCGCCGCGCCGAAGAGGGCAGCAAGCGCCAGAACCAGCGGGAAGACCACCAGCGGATGGAGCCCGAGCCGGGTGATGAGGATCGCCGTGACGACGCCCGTCAGCCCGATCACCGCGCCGACCGAGAGATCGATGCCGCCGGAAATGATGACGAAGGTGGCGCCGACGGCGGCAACGCCCAGAAAGGCGTTGTCGGTCAGGAAATTGCCGAGCACCCGTGTCGACCACATGCCCGGATACTGGCTGACGCAGAGCGCATAGGCGACGATGAAGATCAGCGTGGTGGCCATCAGCGGCCGGTAGCGCGCATTCATGGCATTTTCCTCCCGAAGGGCTTCAGGCTGCGGATCGCGCCGGCAATCTCGCCGAGCCGGGCCGACTGCAGGATAAGGATGATCATGATGACGCCCGCCTTGACGATCAGGTTGAATTCCGGCGGGAATCCGGAAACGAGAATGCCGGTATTCATCGCCTGGATGATGACCGCGCCGAGCACGGAGAGCGGTATCGAGAAGCGCCCGCCGAGCAGGGAGGTGCCGCCGATCACGACGGCGAGGATCGCATCGAGCTCCAGCCAGAGGCCGGCATTGTTGGCATCGGCCCCGCGAATATCGGCGGCGGCAATCACGCCCGCAATACCGGCGCAGAGCCCGCCGAAGGCATAGATGGCGAGGATCAGCGAGCGGCTTCTGAGGCCCGTATAGGTCGCGGCAGAGCGGTTCGTGCCGATCGCCTCGATGAAGAGGCCCATGGCGGTGCGCCGCACGAAGAAATGCGCGCCGACCATCAGGAGAAGAGCGATGACCGCCGGCATGGGCAGCCCGAGCAGCGAGCCCGTGCCGATGAAGATCAGCGCCGGATCGGAAAAGGTGACGATGGACCCTTCGGTGATGAGCTGCGCGAGACCGCGGCCCGCCACCATCAGCACCAGGGTGGCGACGAAGGGCTGGATGCCGAGGAAGGCGATGAGGAGCCCGTTCCAGAGGCCACAGGCAATGGCGACCGCAAGGGCTGCCGCGAGCGTGACGACCAGCGGATGGCCGGCCACGGTGAAGGTGGCGGCCACCGCCCCTGCCACCGCCATGACCGCGCCGACCGAGAGATCGACGCCGCGCGTGGCGATGATCGGCGTCATGCCGATGGCGAGGATTGCCACCGGCGCGCCGCGGTTGATCACGTCGATCAGGCTGCCGAAGAGGCGCCCGTCCTTCCAGGTCACGTCGAAGAAGCCCGGAAACACCATCCAGTTGATCAGGAGCACGCCGGCAAGCGCGATCACCTGATGGCTGAAGAAGGAAGAAAGGCTCTGGGCTTTCATGGCTGCGCCTCGGCATGATGGCTGGCAATGGTCTCGACGATGCGGGCGACATTGATATCCGCGCCATGCAGCTCGGCGGCAATCGCCCGGTCGCGCATGACGACGACGCGGGACGAATAGCTCACCACCTCGTCGAGCTCGGACGAGATGACGACGAGCGCCAGCCCGTCTTCCCGGAGCCGGCTGATGACGCGGACGATTTCTGCGTGGGCACCGACATCGATGCCGCGGGTCGGTTCGTCGAGAATGAGGAAGCGCGGGTCCGTCGCCAGCCAGCGGGCGAGGATCACCTTCTGCTGGTTGCCGCCCGAGAGCAGCTTGACCGGAAGCTCGGCGGAGGCGGTGCGAATGTCGAGTGCTTCTATGTAATTGCCGGCAATCTCCATCTGCTCGTCGCGGGTGAGCGCCCGGAACCAGCCGAGCCGCGCCTGCATGGCCAGCACGATGTTTTCCCGGACGGAGAGATCGCCGAATATGCCGTCGAGCTTGCGGTCCTCCGGGCAGAAGCCGAAGCCGAGCGCGACGGCGTCCCGCGGCGAGCGGATCACGGTCTTCCGGCCGTCTATGGCAAGCGTGCCGCCATCCGCTGAATCGATGCCGAAGAGCAGGCGCGCCATTTCCGTGCGGCCGGAGCCCAGAAGGCCGGCAACGCCAATGACCTCGCCGCGGTGGATCTCGAGATTGAGCGGCGCGACACGGCCTTTCAGCCCGTAATTTTCGAGCGAGATCAGCGTTTCCCCCACGTCCGATTCCTCGGCGAGGATATCGCCGTGATGGGCGACGAGATCCTTGCCCAGCATCATCTTGACGAGTTCGGTGCGGTTGATGTCGGTGATCGGGCGGGTGCCGATGCGCTGGCCGTTGCGCAGCACGGTCACCCGGTCGCTGAGCGCGAAGACCTGATCGAGGAAATGGGTGATGAAGACGATGGCGAGGCCCCGCGCCTTCAGCCGCCGGATGATATCGAAGAGCTTTTCCACCTCGGCCGCATCAAGGCTCGCCGTCGGCTCGTCAAGGATCAGCACCTTGCCGGAGAGCTCCACCGCCCGGGCAATCGCCACGATCTGCTGCACCGCGACGGAAAAGGTGGAGAGCTCCGCCCTGACATCGATGTCGAGGCCGTAGGTGGCCAGCACGGCGCGCGCCTCGCGCTCCATGCGCCGGCGGTCCACCATGCCGAAACGGCGCGGCTGGCGGCCGATATAGAGATTGTCCATGACCGTCATGTTGGGCAGGAGATTGACCTCCTGATAGACGGTGCCGATGCCGAGCGCCTGGGCCTGAAGCGGCGTTGCGAAGGAAACCTCCTCGCCATCGAGCCGGATCGTGCCCTGATCCAGCGAATAGGCGCCGGTGAGGATCTTGATGAGGGTGGACTTCCCCGCCCCGTTTTCGCCGAGCAGGGCGTGAACCTCGCCCGCATGAAAGGATACGTCGACATTCTTCAGGGCCGCATGATTGCCGAATGTCTTGGTAATGCCGGTCGCTTCCAGAAGCGCGCGCTGATCCTGCGTCATTCGCTTGTCGTCCCCCACGCCAATGCCGATCGATCCTAACCGGAACAGTTACAGGTTAGAAGCTTCAAAAAGCCCCCGCCGAAGGGCCGGCGGGGGCTTTTCCCTGGGAGGACCTCAGTAGCCCAGGCCCTTGCGGGCTTCATATTCGCCCTGCGGATTGTCGGCCGGGGTGAAGAGCTTGGATTCGGTGATGATGAACTTCTCCGGCTGCTTGCCGTCCTTCTTGAAGGCTTCCAGCGCATCGAAGGCGGGACCGGCCATGTTGGGGGTCAGTTCCACCGTGGCATTGGCCTCCCCGGCCGCCATGGCGGCGAAGATATCCGGAACCGCATCGATCGAGACGACGAGGATATCCTTGCCGGGCTTCAGGCCCGCGTCCTTGATCGCCTGGATGCCGCCGACGGCCATGTCGTCATTATGGGCATACATGGCGCAGATGTCCTTGCCGCCATTTTCCGCCTTCAGGAAGCCTTCCATCACTTCCTTGCCCTTGGCGCGGGTGAAATCGCCGGTCTGGCTGCGGGCAATGGTGATGTTGGAATGGCCGGCAATGGCCTCCTCGAAGCCCTTCTTGCGGTTGATCGCCGGCGTGGAACCGACGGTCCCCTGAAGTTCCACCACCTTGCAGGGCTTGTCGCCGACCGTCTTCACCAGCCAGTCACCGGCCACATGGCCTTCCTTGACCTGATCCGAGGCAACGGAGGTGAGATAGAGATCCTGGGACGCCTCGACGCCGCGGTCGAGCAGGACGACCGGGATATTGGCTTCCTTGGCCTCGCCCAGCACCTCTTCCCAACCGGTCGCAACCACGGGGGCAACGAGGATGGCATCGACGCCCTGCGCGATGAAGCCGCGGATGGCCTTGATCTGGTTTTCCTGCTTCTGCTGCGCATCGGCAAATTTCAGCGTGATGCCGCGCTTTTCCGCTTCCTGCTTGGTGACCGAGGTTTCGGCGGCGCGCCAGCCGGATTCCGAACCGATCTGCGAGAAACCGACCGTCATGCCCGCTGCCATGGCAGCCGTGGAGACGAGCGAGGCCACACCTGCGCAGAGCGCAAGTTTAAAGATGTTCTTCATGATTTCCTCCCGTTAAGCGGCCTCCACCTCCAATGGCGACCGTCCTGATACATTCCCCATTCAAGGCTCGCTGTAAAGTACAAAAGTAATATTATATGTGCTGCACTGCATCATAGTGCTGTGCGGTTGCGAAGTGCTGGCGGCTGGCCGCGGCCGGGTTTTCGTCCTATCTTCTCCCCTGATTCAGTTCGGGTGCATGGCCTCATGCGCCCGGAAAGCCCGAAAGGAAAAGTTCCGTGAGCGTTGCCTTCGTCAAGGAAGAAAGCGCGGAAACGGCCGCCGAGACCCAGCTGCCCGACCGGCCGATTTCGCCCCACCCGAACCTGGTGACCGAAGCGGGGTTGAAGGCGCTGGAGGCGGAGCTTCTCGCCGCGCGCGAGACCTATGCGCTCGCCAATGCCGTGGAAGACGTCAACGAAAGGCGGCGCCAGACGGCGGGCCCCCTGCGGGATATCCGCTATCTCACCGAGCGCATCCGCACCGCAGAGCTCATGCCCGCCCCGGCCTCCACCGACCGGGTGAGCTTCGGCAGCACCGTCACCTTCAGCCGGGAGGACGGGCGGGTGCAGACCTACCGCATCGTCGGCGAGGACGAGGCCGACCCGAAGACGGGCACCATTTCCTATGTCTCGCCCGTCGCCCGGCTGCTCAACGGCAAATCCGTGGGCGACGTGGTCTCTTTCGGCACCGACGAACTGGAAGTGCTGGCGATCGGCTAGGGGCCAAAGGCGGCCCTCCTCCCTCCCCTGCCGACCGGGGGGCGGGGGCCATTCTGCCCGCCCCTCCCTTCCCTGCGTGACCATTTTCCGCGCGTTCCGGCCGCGACCCCGGATCGCCTTTCGTTGGTTTATCCTATTGATTTTACGTCTTACTCGGCATCTTAAAAAAATTAATCACGATATAATGTCCATTAGAGGGCATACCTGCACAACTTACATGTCATCAGCGATAAGTTTCAAGTATCGATAATGATGGCTACAGGCTCCCGGATATGCTAGAAGCGCTGCAAATCACGGCGCGCATCGCCGGAAAGCGAAGGAGAGGGTGCCATGACGATCGTTCCGACGGAGGATATCAACCGGCGGTCCGAAGAGCTTGACGCGCTCGATGCCATCCTGCCCTTCGACCGGCGCGACCAGCTGGCAGCGCTTCTGACGGACGAGGATGTCGCGACCCTCAAGCATCTCGCGCAGGAGGGCATGGGCGAGAACACGCTGCGGGCGATCGCCTCGGATCTCGGCTATCTGGAGGCCTGGTGCCTGGCGGCGACGGGCGAGACCCTGCCCTGGCCGGCACCGGAAAGCCTGCTTCTGAAATTCGTCGCCCAGCATCTCTTCGATCCGCTCGAGCGGGAGCGAAATCCCGCCCATGGCATGCCGGCCGAGGTGGACCGGGTTCTGCGAGCCAAGGGCCTGCTGAAGGCGGAAGGGCCGCATGCGCCGGCCACCGTCCGGCGGCGGCTCACCTCCTGGTCGATCCTCACGCGGTGGCGGGGGCTTGAGGGTCCCTTTTCCTCGGGGTCGCTGAAAGCGGCGATCCGGCTTGCGGTCCGGGCCAGCGGCCGTCCGCGCATGCGCAAGAGCAAGTCCGCCGTCACCGCCGATATTCTCGCCCAGCTTCTGGCCACCTGCGCGACCGAGCGGCTGGTGGACCTGCGCGACCGGGCGCTGCTCCTCGTCGCCTTCGCATCCGGCGGGCGGCGGCGCTCGGAAGTGGCAAAGCTCCATGTGGAGGATCTCCGGGAAGAGGAGCCCGTGGCGGTCGAGCCCGGCAATCCGCTCTCGCCGCTCCTGCCGTGTCTGACGCTCAGCCTCGGCCGCACCAAGACCACCGATGCGGAAGACGAGGCAACCGCTCTCCTCATCGGCCGGCCCGTCGATGCGCTCCGGCGCTGGCTTTCCGAAGCAAAAATCGACAGCGGGCCGATTTTCCGGCGCATCGATCAATGGGGGAATGTCGACCGGCGGCCGCTCTCGCCGCAATCGGTCAATCTTATCGTGAAAGCACGCTGCAAGCAGGCGGGTCTCGATCCCGAGCGCTTTTCCGCCCATGGCCTGCGCTCCGGCTATCTCACCGAGGCTGCCAATCGCGGCGTGCCGCTTCAGGAAGCCATGCAGCAGTCGCAGCACAAATCCGTGGCCCAGGCCTCCAGCTATTACAACAATGCCGACCGGCGAAACGGCCGCGCGGCGCGCATTCTCACCTGAGCGCCAAAACGAAAAGCCCGGCGCGGGAGGATTGCGCCGGGCTTCGATCATGACCAGCGGCTTGGGAGGAGGAGTGCCGATGGTCGCTGCAAGGAAGTTTGGGAGGAGGAGGACTTCCTTGCTGATGATCAATTTATTGCTGCGACGCATCATGGACAACCGCGTTTTTCGCAATGCAGCAATGCGCGACGAGCAGTGCTGTCAAAGAAAACGCGATGTTGGGTCTCGCTCATCGGGGCCTATTGGGGTCGTTTGCGGGAGGGGGCGGAATCCTACGCTAAGGCTTTGGCCAGCGATA
>CAMFIF010000012.1 GCA_945952415.1 uncultured Rhizobium sp.
TCGTTGGCCAAAGCCTTAGCGTAGGATTTCGCCCTCTCCCGCAAACGACCCCTGAGATAGGAGTCAGGCAGATAAGCAAGCAAGTAGTTCATTGGAGGATAATGGCGACGACCATTCTTGAAGGCGATGAGCTGATTGAACAAATAGCCTGATGGTTTGCCCGCCAGGCGCGGGAAATAAACGTCTTTTGTCCCCTGTCCGCCTGGTCCATGACACGGAGTACATGCCTGCACTCTTTCTTGCATGTCATGGCTGGCAACTGTGTCTTCAGCCAATGCTGGGTTTAAGTATATGAAAAATAAAAACGATAGGCCCCATGGCTTTACGCGCTTTAACACAGTTTGTCCCTCCAGCGCGTTAGCTCGCATTAGAGGGAACGCCTGAAGGTAAAAAAGGTTGCCGACGGTCAGCGCTTATAAGCCTGATATTCCATAATAATCTGCGTACATGTTTAAGCGACTTCCCGCTCAAGATCAACGCAATTTCCTGAGTTACGCAGATATTGGATGATGTCAGCTTTCAAGTGATCCCTTAAACCATACCGTTTTATCACCGCTTTTAACCGCACAACTTGTGCCGCATCGGCTTTAAGGATCGGCGTATCGTCGATAACGTATGCGCTGTCTCCCAACGACACGACCGTGCAGCCGCAATGAACAAGTGCCGAGATGAATTCCGGAATTTCCTCTCGTGTCATCATACAGCCCTCTTTTCAAAACCGGCCTGGTGAGCCACGGGAGCGGAATTCTGGATGTAAGCAAGCCTCTCCGTCTCAGTAAAAACTCTATCTCCCGGGCCTCGTTGCGCCCGCCTGCGGTTCAGCTGGAATTGCGAAACAAGGCTGACGAGCTGCTGTGTCTGGTCACCAAGGTTGTAGGTGGCAGCGGTCGTCTCTTCGACCATGACAGCGTTTTGCTGGGTGATACGGTCGATTTGATGGATTGAAGAGGAAATCTCGCCAAGGCCGGACGCCTGCTCTGAGGCAGAAGCCGCGATGGCTTCAACATCTGAAGCGAGATTGGAAACCTGAAGCTCGATTTTTTTCAAGACTTCGCCGGATTGGTGAACCAGGGCCACACCGGTTTTGACTTCCTGTTCAGAGGATTTGATGAGATCGCTGATTTCATGCGCAGCGGCTGAGCTACGCTGAGCGAGCTCCCGCACCTCCTGGGCAACTACGGCAAAGCCCTTACCGGCACTTCCGGCTCGTGCGGCCTCAATGCCTGCGTTCAGGGCTAGAAGGTTAGTCTGGAAGGCAATCTCATCAATCACGCTGGTGATGGAACTGATACGGTTGGAAGCCGCCTCGATGCGCTGCATAGCGGAAATGGCATCGAGAACGATTTCTCCGGATGTGGTGACATCCTTGCGGGCGGCAACAGCACTGGATTTGGCAGCCGCCGTCCTGTTGGCGCTGTTTTGCAGGTTGACGTTGATCTGCTCGACAGCAGCCGCCGTCTGCTCAAGGGATGCCGCCTGTTCTTCAGTGCGTTTGGCAAGGCTGTCGGCGTGGGTAGACAGTAGCCCCACGCCATCATGAACCAGATTGGTCTGAACAAGGACCTGCTCAAGAACGCGCTGAAAGAGCCGGATTGACTGGTTGAAGTCCTGACGCAGTTGCTCGAACTCACCGACAAAAGGCTCGTCGATAGTCTGGCGAATATTGCATTCTGCCAGCCGTGCCAAACCTGCACCGAGGTGTTCGATGACGTGCATCAGGGCCGTCGACCATTCTTCCCGCTGTGCCGCCGAGGCGTCCTGTTCCCGTTTGATATGGTCCTGTTGCTCGCGAACCTTTGCCAGCCGTTCCTCGACCTTTTGCGCAATGGAATCGCGCAGCTGAACGAGATGTCCTGCCATTTTGCCAATTTCATCGCGGCGCTGAGCCTCGGGAATGTCAGCAGAGAAGTTCTCTGACGCAATCTGCTCCATAGTCGAGCCCAAGCCCATAAGCGGCCTGGTGACGCTTCTGACGATCAGGATCGCCAGAAATAGCAAGCAAAAAGCAGAGGCGGCTGCCATTATGATGGTCTGCCTTGCATCACGCCAGAACAGAGCTTCAAGATCATCGATATAGGTGCCATTACCGACAACCCAGCCCCATGGCTCGAACAGTCGGACAGCGGATAGTTTATCAACCGGCTCGCTGACACCTGGCTTTGGCCATTTATAGGCAACATAGTTCCGGTTGCTCTGTGCTGCGACGACGAACTCCTTGAAGACGTGGAGGCCATCAGGGTCCGTAATGTCGGACAAATCCTTACCGTTCAGCTCCGGCTTCATCGGGTGCATCAGCATGACCGGTTTCAGGTTGTTGACCCAGAAATAACCTTCTATTCCAAAGCGCATCTGGCCGAGATGATGCAGCGCCTGCTTCTGGGCCTCCTCGACCGACATCTCGCCCGCCTTCGAACGCTTGTCGAGATCATTAAGGATCGATAGTGCCGTTTCCTCCTGGGCCATCAGGAGTGAGCGGCGTTCGGCGTATAGCTCGGATCGGCTTTGTAAAAGAGATTGTGCCAGTAGTAGCACTATTGCCAGGAAGGAAAGCCCTACCAAGCCGTACAAGCGAAAGCGAATGCTGTAAAACATCTTGTCTATAGCCCAAGTGGCGTTGCCTCATGCAATCATTGCCAATCCGACATCATAGCTTCATGCCACTCGCGAATACACTAAATATACATATATTAAATTCGCATTAAGGAATACACTTGGATCAAAATTTTGTCGATGTGCTTGCGTCTCCATTAGCCAGGCACGGAACCAAATTCATTAAAGATCGTTTCGTTAGAACTGTTAACCGACACCAACGGGCGGATTGTTATGGCGACCGAAAAACCCTTGAAACCCTTTTTCATGACACTCTGAAAGACATCTACTTCGCGGAGAAGCAGATTTTGAAGACCCTGCCAAAGCTTGCCCGTGCAGCTCAATCCGAGGAAGGCAAAGCAGGTTTCCTCCAGCACCGTGATGAAACGCAAGGCCAGATCGAGCGCCTGGAACAGGTTTTTGAAATCATCGGCAAGCCTGCTCGCGGCAAGACCTGTGAAGCCATTCAGGGCATCATCGCTGAAGGCGAAGAAATCATAGAGGAGTACACGGGCTCCGTTGCCCTTGATGCAGGCCTGATTTCCTCAGCACAGGCGGTCGAACATTATGAGATCGCCCGCTATGGTACGCTTAAAGCCTGGGCCGAACAACTCGGCCTGCAGGACGCTGTCGCGCTGATCGATGCCAATCTTCAGGAAGAAGTCGCAACCGATCAAAAGCTGACGGCGCTAGGCGAGAGCCTCGCAAATCCGAAGGGCGCAAAAAGCGACAAAAAGAAGTCAGCTTGATTCCATGCGGCGGTGAAGCTGAGGGGCGTGGCGGCCGCCAGAGCCGCAACGCCCCTCTTGCGGCCTCTCTGGCCGATAAGCCGCAATCCAACTCTGTAAATTTATGGTTAATTTCTCGTTAACATATTATTCTATTTTGAGATATGAATGCCTTTGTTAAGGAGAAGATATGGAAGAGCTATCTCTTTTCAGCCTGAGCAGGTCCCACATAAGATGGACGCCCTGGCATTGACCCGGCACGACATGAGAACGGCTTTTCAGGTCATCGTAACTGAACTGGAAGCCATGGGTGTTATTCTGGATGCTACTGGTGACCGGATGAGCCGATATCTCTTGGATATGCTTTGTAAGCATCCGGCGAAGGCCGCATGTCAGGCCGCCTGAGCACTCAGCGTCTCGGGTGTCCAGTTCCACGGCAGCAGCTGCTCCAGCCTGCTGATCGGCGTGTCGGCAATGTTGGCAAGAACGTGGCCAAGCCAGGCCTGCGGGTCGACGTCGTTGAGCTTTGCGCTGATGATCAGTGTTGCCATGAACGCCGCACGTGCAGCACCACGATCCGATCCGGCGAAGAGCCACGATTTTCTGCCGAGTGCGAAGCCTCTGAGCGCTCGCTCGGCCGCGTTATTCGTAAGGCAAATCCGGCCGTCGTCCAGGAATGACGTGAAGCCATCCCAGCGCTTGAGCATGTAGTCGATTGCCTCTGCGACCGGAGAACTGCGTGAGAGCTTTGCCCGCTCGGTTCGAAGCCAGGCCTGCAGATCATCGACGAGCGGCAGGCTTTCCTTGCGGCGACGTTCCAGGCGTTGATCGGCCATCAGCCCGTTGATCTCGCGCTCGATATCGAACAGGCTGTCGATCCGTATGACGGCTTCGAGCGCCATAGGCGAGATCGGCGCGGCGTTCTTTCCACGCTTGGCGTTCGCGGCGATGTCGGCCAGCGCGAAGAACTTGCGCCGGGAGTGTGCCCAACAGAGTGCTTGGCGCAGCGGTTCTGGATCGCGATCGCCCTTGAACAGTGGATTGTAGCCGCCATAGGCATCCGTCTGCAGAATGCCGGTGAAGGTCTTCAGGTGGCGTTCGGGATGCTCCTGTCGCCGGTCTCGCGATGCGTAGAACAAAGCCGCAGGCGGTGATAGCCCTCCGAACGGCCGGTCATCCCGGACATAGGTCCAGATGCGGCCCGTATCGGTCTTGCCCTTCGCCAGGATCGGCACGGTCGTGTCGTCGCCATGCAGTCGCTCGGCGGCCAGGACATGGGCCTCAATCAACGAATGGATGGGCTTCAGGGCGGCGGCACACGTGCCGACCTGATCGGCAAGCGTTGACAGGCTGATGTCGATCCCCTCTCGGGCATAGCGCTCGCTTTGGCGATTGAGCGGCTGATGCTGGGCGAACTTCTCGAACAGGATCATCGCCAGAAGGTTCGGGCCGGCAAAGCCGCGGGGTGCCACATGGAAGGGTGCTGGCGGCTGCGTGATCTTCTCACACTCGCGGCAAGAGAACTTCTCCCGCACGGTCTGAATGACCTTCCACTGACGCGGAATGACCTCCAGCGTCTCTGTAATGTCCTCACCAAGCTTCGACAGCTTCGCTGAGCCGCAGCAGGGGTCGGCTCCGGCTGGGGGCGGAATGACACTCTAAGCCGTTGCTTCCTTGGGCCAGAGATATTCGCCGGTCAGTAATATGTGTGCCCAACCCAGCGGAGAGATATGCGCCAGAAGTTCGGGCGGCACATCGAGTCCTTCGCTTCGCCGTTCGGCGACCGCGTGGCCGATGTGGACAGTGTTCCAGTAGATGATGATTGCGGTGAGCAGGTTGAGGCCAGCAATCCGGTAATGTTGCCCTTCGGTGGTGCGGTCACGGATTTCGCCTTGGCGGCCGATGCGCAACGCATTCTTGAGAGCATGGTGAGCCTCGCCCTTGTTGAGACCGATCTGGGCGCGCCGCTGCATGTCCGTGTCGAGGATCCACTCAATTATAAAGAGTGTTCGTTCCACACGGCCGACCTCACGCAGCGCAACCGCCAGATCGTTCTGGCGCGGGTAGGAGGCGAGCTTGCGGAGCAACTGGCTCGGCTTGATCTTGCCGGCAGCCATGGTAGCGGCGCAGCGGAATAGGTCAGGCCAGTTCGCAACGATCAGTTCCTCGCGGATCTTGCCGCCGACCAGCTTGCGCAAATCCTTCGGCGTCCCTGCCGGATTGAACACGTATAGGCGCTTGGAGGGCAAATCGCGGATGCGCAGGACGAGCCGATATCCGAGCATGCCGCTGGTCCCGAACAGGTGATCTGTAAAGCCGGCCGTATCGGCATATTGCTCTCCAACCTGCCGACCGGCCTCGTTCATCAGAAGACCATCAAGAATGTATGGGGCCTCGCTGACTGTCGCGGGAATAGTCTGTGACGCGAACGGCGCGAACTGATCGTTGACGTGTGTGTAAGCCTTGAGGCCGGGTTCGTTTCCATACTTGGCGTTGACCATGTTCATCGCCTCGCCCTGCCGGGCCGAAGGGAAGAACTGGCCATCGCTCGACGCGGTCGTTCCGATGCCCCAGAACCGGGACATCGGCAGCTTTGCCTGCGCGGCCACCACGATCGCCAGCGCCTGGTCCATTGCGTCGCTTTCGACGTGCCACCGGGCAAGGCGCGATAGCTGCCAGTAATCATGCGTATTCGTGGCCTCCGCCATCTTCCGCAGTCCCAGATTCAGTCCTTCTGCGAGCAGCACATTGAGCAGGCCGACCTGGTCACCGCATGGAACCCCGGTTCTCAGATGAGTGAAGGCTTCGGTGAACCCGAGCGCAGCATCGACCTCCAACAAGATGTCGGTGATCCGAACTGGCGGCATCCGGCGATAGAGATCAAGTATCAGTTCCTCGGCACTGTCCGGAACGTCAGCAGTCAGCCGGTCGATCCGCAACGTTCCATCCTCGATGCTGCCACGAGGGATGGTTCCGTCGCGCGCTGCTCGTGCAAGTCTCTTCAGGCCATCGGCCAGCCGAGCCTTTCGATCAGTCAGCCATACTTGCGGATCGAGGGGCACTGCTAGTCTTGTGTTAGCTTGTGCCGCAATCATCGGCACCAACACCTGTTTGAGATCGCCATATCGGCGCGAATGGTCGAGCCAGATGTCACCGGATCGGAAGGCATCCCGCAGGTGAAACAGGACCGCCACCTCCCGAAGGCGATTGTCGCCCTGGTCTTGTGCTCTCAAATGGCGGTGCCATTTCGAATTCGGACGCAAGAAGCTGTCGGTTGCCGATGGTGACGCTTGCATTTCGCCGATGGCTTTTGCCGCCGCAATCAAGGGCTGGGCTACCGATGCTGCCTTGAGCTTCAGGCACCGCAACATGCGCGGCGCGTAGCGGCGGAAGCGATGATATCCTTGTCCGACATGAGCCAATGGATCGTCCGCCAGCGTATTGCTGAGCTGGGCACCGGTCGCGACCAGTTGTTCGAGCCGACCCCATTCCACCGATTTGGCGACCGCCATTTCCAGCGGCATACCATCGTTGCGGGCTTCGAGCAGGGAAGCTCCGAGTGTAGTGAAGGCGCGTAGCGTATCGGTGACAGTTGCCTTGGAATCGGCAATCCGTTCTTCATGCAGCCGTTTCGCCTCGCGCCAGGTCTTTCCGACGATCCGGTCATGGGTCTCGACTACCGTATCGGCGATCGCCGCCTCCCATTCCACGGCGCAGACGGCAAGGATCGCCCAGCGCCGATCAGAGCTGATGTCCCGCAAGCCATCGGTAAAATAGCGCTCGCCCTGCCGACGCAGGCGTGCGACACGGTGCGGCGGGATACCGGCGAGAAGCTGCGGATCGAGAGCAAGGCTACTCAGCAACTCCAGCCTGTCGAGCAACCGGTTCGCCGCTGCGGAATTGTTGCCGACCTCGAACTGGCGAAGCCAGATGAACCGGCTGACATTGGCTTCGAGCACTTCGGTCAGCAGCCCATCAAGCCGTTCGCGTGCATTATTGTCGAGCTTTTCCGCGATCCGCGTCTCGATCCGCCGCTCGGCGGCGACCAGCGCGTCCGCACATAGTCGCTCGATTGTCGATACCGCTGGCAAGATCGTCAGAGTTTCACGACACCGCGCAACCAGACGCTGCGCAAGATCCTCGTTCGAACGGGCCTCTTCCGCCTGATCGAAAAGCCAGTCCCGCAGATCACGGGCACCACGACCCGTGAAAGTCTTGTAGCCGTAGATCTCGCGCAACGCCTCCATATGCTCCTGGCGGGTCTGTCGTCGTGCGGCATAGGTGAGAAGCGCATCGGCCGGGACACCAAGCTGAGCCCCGATGAACGACAAGACCTCATGCGGGATCACCTCGCCCGGAGCCAGCGCGCGTCCTGGATATCGCAACGCGCAAAGCTGCAGGGCGAACCCCAGCCTGTTCTCCGGCCTGCGGCGTTCCTGGATGTGTCCAAGATCATCGTCGCCCAGGGTGTAATGCCGAAGCAGTGACAATTCATCGGTTGGCAGATCGAAGAGTGCCGAGCGCTGTCGCTCGGTGAGAATATGTCTTCTCGGCATGCGAGCGTTGTCCCTATTGAAGTATAGTCTGTTTTGGACAACAATCGGCCCATGCAAATCAAGGCCTCCAGGCATCAAATTTCGTAAGGGTTCAATTGGGACAGCGCGCCGCAATCTATTGCCGTGTTTCGACCGCCGATCAGTCGTGCGAGCGGCAGGAAGATGATCTGACGGCATTTGCTTTGCGGGCCGGTTACGAAGTGGCGGCAATTTTCAAGGAAACTGGCTCCGGCGCTAAGCTCGATCGTGCCGAACGGCGCAAGGTAATGGCAATGGCCCAAGCTCGTAAAATCGATGTGGTGCTCGTTACTGAGCTGTCTCGCTGGGGCCGTTCAACGGTCGATCTTCTCCATACCCTTCGTGAGCTCGAAAGCTGGAAGGTCTCGGTCATCGCTATGAACGGGATGGCGTTCGACTTGTCTTCGCCACATGGCCGCATGCTCGCGACCTTTCTCTCGGGCATTGCTGAGTTCGAGCGAGATCTCATCAGTGAGCGGGTCAAGTCCGGTCTAGCCGCCGCGAAGGCGCGGGGCAAGAGGCTCGGCCGCCAGACCGGAGAGCGCCCCAAATCTGATAGACTAGCGCCGAAGGTCATGGCGCTGACTGCTCAAGGCCGGAGCTATCGCTGGATTGCACGCGATCTAGGCATCAGCAAAAACACGGTCGCTGACATCATTCATCGACACAAATCAAATGATACGATTCGCATATCGACGCCATCCGGAACCGAGCCTTGACGCAACCCCAGACATCATACAGCCCGCACCCCTCACGCTACACCGAGCTTTCGGGTGGAGCCGATCCTGGTCGTGGGATTGAAGCGGTCTGGGTGTCCGTAGCTGACAAGGCCAGCGCCCATCGGGTTCTGCCGGACGGGCGTTGTGATATCATTTTACGGTTCTGCGCCAAGGTGAGGCCGATCAATAGCATCACCGTTGTGGTGACAGGCCCGACGACCCGGCACTATGATGTTGTGGTGGAACCGGGCATGGGCTTTGCTGGTATCCGCCTGCGTCCGGGCTTCTTTCATGCCATCCTGGGGCTGAGCCCTGTGGTTTTGCGGGACGGGAACCTTGTCGGTGAAGCCGCGATCGGGGCCTGCCCACCGCTTACCGATCTATGTGCAGAAGCAACTTCACCGGACGAACTGCCGGGCCGGCTGGTTGCTTTCGTGCAACACCGCATTGCGCCTGGGAACGCCCTTCCGCCCAAACAGACCCTGCGCATTCTAAGCGCGCTCCATGCTTCCGGTGGCCGACTTCCGGTTCAGGATATCGCGCGCATGCAGGACATCAGCACCCGCACGGTTCAGCGGATCGTGCGAGATGCCACGGGGCTGTCGCCCAAATCCTATGCCCGGATATTGCAGTTTCACCGCGCGCTGCGCCTTCTTCGCGACCATCACATGCGCCCATCCGAAGCGGCGTCTGAGGCGGGATATGCTGATCAGGCCCATATGACCCACGCCTTACGCGATTTCGGCGGGCTTTCGCCTGCCCGGCTGGCGGATGTGACACTGGTCACGCTTGGAGACTGATGTCCGATTCTTACAAGACCGGCAGCGCCGCCACTGTCATGGTCGGGTTAGATGAACAAGGACGTCCCTATGACAGTCAGATTCGGCTACACCATTCTCTATGTCCCGGATGTTCGGTCAACTATCGCCTTTTACGAGGCGGCCTTCGGCCTGACGCCTCGGTTTCTGCATGAAAGTAATCTCTATGCCGAGATGGAAACCGGCGCCACCACCCTGGCTTTCGCGGGCGAAGAGATGGCCGAGATGAACGGACTGGCCATTCGGCCCCTGCGTGCCGGTGATCTGGCCCAGGCGGTGGAAATCGCATTGATCTGCGACGATCCGCAATCTTCATGGGACAGAGCGGTCGCGGCCGGGGCAAGCCCGCTGTCGCCGCCAACGGCCAAACCGTGGGGCCAGATCGTCGGCTATGTCCGCGACCTGAACGGCGGCATGGTCGAGCTGTGCTCCGACATGACAGCAATCACGTGAGGGGCCACAATGCAACCAACAACAGCCTCTCCCGCCATTACCACACCGCATGTCGCCGCCTCACGCGCGTTCTACATCAAACATTTCGGCGCCCGCCTCGTGTTCGATTGCGGCTGGTTCATCAGCCTCGAATTCGCCCCTGGACTGTCGCTGCAATTCATGGAACCACAGCCCGAGCAGCCAGCCTGTAACCCCACGGGCCTGACCTATAATTTCCGCGTCGCCGATGTGGATGAAACCTATAACGAACTTCTGGCCACCGGCCTCACCCCCGACACTCCGCCCGAGGATCACCCTTGGGGCGACCGCGGCTTTGCGTTGCGCGATCCAAACGGAGTCATGCTCTACATCTATTCCGACCGGGAACCCGCGCCGGAGTTTCGCACCGCCTTTCTCGGCGGGGCTGATGCATGAACAGGGTCGAGAACCTGCTTGAAGACCTGCGCCTGCATCGCGGCACGCTCTTTCCCATTGTCACGCGCCTGCGCGCAATGGCGCTGGCTTCTGGCCCGGCGATTACCGAAGAGGTCAAATATGGCGGCATCCTCTTCGCATCGAGGACGGGTTTTTGTGGCGTCTTTGTCTACACCAATCACGTGACGCTGGAATTCGGCGACGGCAGCACACTGCCCGACCCGCATGGCGTTCTGGCGGGCAAGGGAAAACTCCGTCGACATATCCGAATCGACAGTGAACACGACCTTGAGGCCAAAAAGGTAGGCGACTACATCAACGCGGCGCGCGCGAGAAGCGATGCTGTCTAGGCGACTGGTCCCAGAACGGTTTTTGTATAAAGGCTTGCAAACGGAGCGGCTTCTCCCCGCAAAACAAACGATCTCTTGCTCAGACCCACCGACGATGGTTAGCGGAAACGCTTAGAGTGTCATTTCGCCCCCAGCCTGAACCGACCCCCAGCAGGGGCAACTGGCAGGGGCGGCGATGACGACACGTTCGCGCGGCAGATGTTCGGGAAATGGTTTCCGTGATGGTCGCTTGCGCTCGAAGGCCCTCACGGTCGAGGCAGTGGCTGCGATCTCTGCTACCAGTTCATCTTCGCCAGCATCCGCCTCCAACTCCTCGAGCTGCAGTTCCATCTGTTCGAGAAGCCGCGCCTTGCGCTCGGACCGGCTGCCGTAGAGGTCGCGCCGGACCTTCTCGATCTCCAGCTTCAACCGCGCGATCAGCGCCTCGGAATGCGATAGGAGTGCCTTGGCACTGGCGGCTTCCGCCTTGGCGGTCGCCACTTCTGCTTCGGCTGCGACACGTCGAGCGCGTTCCTGAGCCAGCAGTGCAAGCGCACTGGCAAGGTCGTCGGGCAGCTGTTCGGCCGTATCGTTCATGACAGGATGGAATCATATTCGACCCCGCCAATCCAGTGTTTTTGCTTATCCGGCCGACGTCGGTCGCCAGGTCTTTTGCGGCATCCGCCAGTCGATGCCCTCCAGCAGATAACCAAGCTGCGCAGGCGTGATCACAACCGTCCCATCGGCCGCCGACGGCCAAATGAAGCGCCCCCGTTCCAGCTTCTTCGTGAACAGGCATGCTCCCTGGCCATCATGCCAGATGACCTTGATCAGGCCACCGCCACGACCGCGGAAGACGAACAGATGCCCGCACATCGGATCGCGCTTCAGCGTCTCTTGCACCATCAACGACAGACCGGGAAAGCCTTTGCGCATGTCTGTGTGGCCCGTTGCCAGCCAGACCTTCACACCAGCAGGGACCGGGATCATCGCCGACCCAGTACACAATCGAGAATGCGGCCAAGCGCTTCCGTGTCGATGTCGCTATCCACGCGGACGCGCCGACTGCGGCCCAGCTCAATCATCACATCGCTACGCTTCCGGCGGGGCTGCGATGGGGCCGGCGCTTCCGAGGCAACGGGTTGGACTGCCGGCGCGGCCTCCGATACGATCACGGGCACCAAAGTGTTCGCCGTCTCGGTTCTCGGTTCCTCGATTTGGCAAAGCTCCTTGCGCCACCGAAAGAGCTGGCTGACGTGGATGCCGGCCGATCGAGCAATCTCGGAAAGCACCGCCCCAGGCTCAAGGCAGGCTAAAACGAGCCGCTCCTTATCTTCGCGCGACCAGCGCCGACGGCGCTCGACAGACGTGATCACTTCAATCGGATGCTTCGTCATAGGACTACTCCTAGTGTTTGCACTAGGACTTCCGATGTTCGCACCAACCTCGCAAGACGGCCTTCACCGGGGGCTTACTATGCTTTTAGAGGAATGCAATGAACTGATCTGGCGCTTGAGTGATAATGACGCCTTTGGAACATCAGAGACTGTGGTAAAGCCAGGAATAGACCACAATTCCAACAGACGGCCATAAAGCGGCTGCGAAGCAGCAAGGCTGAAGATGGTGAGTATCATGCCAGGAGGGCTCCAAGAGTGCCATGCCCTTTTGCATGGCGACCTCCTGAATTGTAGCACTACCAGCATGTCTCTGACATACGACCTTGGCTAGGCTATAGATGCTAGCCCGAAATTATATCGCCCTGTCTCCAAGCCTGACGGCCCCAGGTGCGGACCCGCATGCGCGGAAACACTACGAGAGCCAGGAAGGGTGCAAGGCCAAAACTGAGGACCACAATTGCCGGTATCAGGTATTTGGCATGAAGGGCGAAACTCGGAACAGATAAAACCGTGATCGTGCCAAGGCCGAACAGGATGGCATTGATCTGCATCGAGACGATAATTCGAAGCCAGGTATTGGTGCGCATGACGATCGCCTTTGAAGAGATCAACAGGAATTATGCTCGCAAAGTTCCGTATAAACCTCCGCATGGCTCTGCTGCATCATTGTTCGAGCATCAGCACGCTGGAATCGATGGCGATGACCACTCCTTCGGGCTTCCAGTCATAGTGAATGCCGCCTCCAAGACTTGCCTTTAATCCATTCCTGAGCAGCTCACTGCCAAAGCCAGTTTTGCTCGGAGGGACAATTGAAGGTCCACCTATCTCTTCCCAGACAATTCTGCATCTATCATGATCCACATCCCAAGAAACGTTTACACATCCGTCAGGGGCAGTGAGAGACCCATATTTGACAGCATTGGTTACCATCTCGCTGAAGGCCAAAGCAAGAGTTGTCGAGCCCTGCACACCAAGAACCACTTCTGGTCCTTCGATCTTACAGCGTGACCAATCCCCTATATGCGGCTGCAGAACCTCTCTTAAAAGCTTCTCCAAGCTTGTTGCGCTCTTCATGGTGTTGTTGGTCAAACTCGGCAGAATAAGGTCGTGAGCAGCGGCGAGAGCGTTAATCCTGTCTATGATCGCTTTGCTGGCCTCAGCGGCGCTCTCGCTTCTTCTGTAGGTCATTCGAGCAATGCTGCTGACCATGGCGAACAGGTTTTTTACCCGGTGATGAAGTTCGCGCACCAGCAGCCGACGCGTCTCTTCAGCTTGTTTGCGCTCGGTGATTTCCATCGACGAACCAATGATGCCAGCAAGCTCTCCATGCTGTTCGAACATCGGAGCTTTCCGCGATAACCAGACACGAGGTCTCCCATTAGCCTCGCCAACGGTTTCCTCAATCTCGATGGTCTCTAGCATTTCCATGACCATCAGGTCATGTTCACGGATATCCCGAGCCTGATCGGGCAGCAAGAAATCAGCATCAGGGCGACCCTGCACCTCTTCCCAAGAATGCCCGAGGAGAGCGAGGGAATGGCTATTAGCCAGCAGAAACCGTCCTTCGCGATCTTTCATGTAAATCAGCGCCGGGATGGACTCCATAACGGCATTCAGAAGGTTGTAAGCCTTCTGATTGGCTTGATTGGCGAGCTGCGTTCTTTCCTCGGCTTCTTTGCGGCGGCTGATATCGATCAATACGCCTGGAAAACGGTTGGCTCTTCCTTCGTTGAATTCGCAACGCCCGTTTGCCTCGATCCAGCAATATTTTCCATCCGCACGCAAAACCCTGTATTCGGCGCTGTAGGCACCGCCTTGCTTTACGGCATCTTGGATGCGGCCCATGACGTAATCACGGTCATCTGGATGGATTTGACCAACGACTTCTTCAAGGGAAAGTTGCCCCTCAAGGCATTGTTGCGGATCAAGCCCGAAGGTATGGGCAAAACGTTCATCTGCACTGAGCCTGTCAGCAGCAATGTCCCAGACCCATGTGCCAAGGATGGTTCCGGAATTGAGCGCCAGTTCGATCTGCTCCTTGGCCTTCTCTGCCGCTCGTTGCGCCTTGTGTAGTTCGGAGACATCCGTGTTCATTCCAAACTAGCGTTCAATTCGACCGTGGCTGCCTTTCGACGGAATGGCGCGTTGTTGAATTCCGTCAGAATTTGAACCGCTTTTCCACGCCTCGGTGATCCATATCTAGACGCAGGAAACACAGCAGTATTAAAGCTTTACGTTGGTCACCGCCGGACCAGCAGCAAACGGAAAAGTGGATCAAATTCTGACGGGATTCAACACTGTTGCCACAGGCTGCCAACACGTTCCCGAATGGCTCAAGACGCCAATTGCGAGAACGGGACAAGGCCTGGCCGACGCCTTCCTGCTTGAGGAAAATTGAGGCAATCTGCCTCTGCTGGACCGAGGCGAGGATAGCACCTTAATGAGAATACGTTCAGGATATGTTACGCCCCGTGATAGCTTCGGAGATTTCTCTTAGAGCAATCGCGCGGAATGCTGCGGCAACTGGTGAAGGAGGAACGTCACGACGCTCAACGATCCCGACCTCCCGGCTGGCTGCGGCATCCTCGAGGTCAAACACCCGCAGCCCGTCCTGCTGCTGGTCAAGCGACAGCGACGGCAGGACCGTGTAGCCGAGGCCAGCCTTGACGAGAGCGATCAGCGAGGTGACGTTGTAGACGGTCAGCATCGAAAGCTCCGTGAGATCACGGTAGGTCGATGTATCGATCCGGTCGGATGCGCCATTTCGGATGAGCTTCGTGCCATCCAGATCGGTCCACCGGATGGGCGTGCGAAGGCCGCATATCTCGCTTTCCGGATGACAGAGAAGCCTGAACCGGTCACGAAACAAAGGGGTGAACTCTATCGCCCCGCCAGACCTTGAATTGCCGGCGATACCGACATCGGCGGCTCCGCTCTCGACCATGCGGCGGACCTGTTCGCTGTCCATGTCGAAAAGCTCGACCTGCACCTGAGGTCGTTCCTTCAGGAAGCGTTCCAGTATCGGCGGCAAGACGCTCGTCGCGATCGATGGAACTGACGCGATCGAAAGGCGTCCGAGCCTGTTGTGGGCGAAGGCCCGCAAGGTGCCGATGGACTTGTCGAAACTTCGCAGTTGTTCGCGCCCGAGGTCAAGCATCAGGTTGCCGAGCGCAGTAAGGGCGTTCTTCCTGTCCGTCTGGAAGAGCGGCCCGCCTATGTCGTCTTCCAGCTGCTTGAGCGTCATGGAGACCGCCGAGGCCGTCCGGCCGATGGTATCCGCAGCATCCTTGATGTTTCCGATCTCCGCCACCGTGACAAAGACCCTGAGCGCTTCGAGCTTGATCATGACCGTCCACTTCAATTCTTCTGAAATCCATAACAGAAATATCTGCTTGATTGAAGTGGTATGGTTGCAGGATTGTGGCTGCAGGAATGACGGGAGTTTGAAATGGTGGAGCGTTACGCCAATCTCATTGGTGGCGAATGGCGATTGAGCGACAATTTCGTCGAGAACATCAATCCCTCCGATACTTCCGATGTCATCGGCCTGTATTCTCAGGCAAGCCGGTCGGATGTGGATGATGCCGTCGCGATCGGGCGCCGTGCGATGCGGGGCTGGCGGACTGCGCCCCTTGAGCAGCGACAAGCGATCCTGAACCGGATCGGGGCCGAATTGATGGACCGGTCGGCCGAGCTGGGAGAACTGCTCTCCCGCGAGGAGGGCAAGACATTGCCGGAAGGGCGTGGGGAAGTTTACCGCGCAGGGCAATTCTTCACTTATTATGCGGCCGAAGTGCTGAGACAGATCGGCGAAAACGCGGATTCCGTGCGCCCGGGCATCGAGGTCGACATGCGCCGCGAGCCTATGGGGCTGGTTGCCGTCGTATCGCCGTGGAATTTTCCGATCGCCACCGCAAGCTGGAAGATCGCTCCGGCGCTGGCCTACGGCAATGCCGTGATGTGGAAGCCGGCAAACGAAACGCCGGCATCGGCCTGGGCGCTGGCAGACATCATCCGGCGCTCCGGCCTGCCGGACGGGGTATTCCAGCTGGTCATGGGGTCGGGCAGCGTGGTCGGCAACGCGCTTGCTGCGCATCCCGGCGTGGACGCAATCACGTTTACCGGATCCTACGAAGTCGGTTGCCAGGTCGCCTCGGCGGCTGCGGCCAACCTCACCAAGTTCCAGCTCGAGCTGGGCTCCAAGAATGCGCTGCTGGTCATGGACGATGCGGATATCGGTGTCGCCGTCAATGCCGCTGTGGTCGGCGGCTATTCCGGAACCGGCCAGAAGTGTACGGCCTCCTCGCGGCTCATCGTCCACGGCAAGGTGCACGATGAGTTCGTGAGCTGTCTGGCATCCGCGCTCTCCGCGCTGAAAGTGGGCCACGCTCTCGATCCGGCAAGCCAGATGGGTCCCGTCGTCAGCGCCCGCCAGCTGCAGTCGAACCTCGGCTGGATCGAAAAGGCAAGGCAGGCAGGCGCGCAGATCGCCGTCGCCGGCGAGCGGCTGCAAAGGGCGAAAGAGGGGCACTACATGTCACCGGCCCTTCTCGTCGGCACGACCAACGACATGGAGTTCAACCGCGAGGAAATGTTCGGCCCCATTGCGGCGGTCCAGAAGGTCGACAGCTACGAAGAGGGGCTCAACATCGTCAACGACACCCGTTACGGGCTTGTTGCGGGTATCGTCACCGGTTCGCTTGCGCGCTCGTCACACTTCCGCCGTAACGCCGAAACGGGCTGTGTCATGGTCAACCTGCCCACGGCCGGCACCGACTATCACGTGCCGTTCGGAGGGCGGAAGGATTCCAGCTCCGGCCCGAGAGAACAGGGCCGCTTCGCTGCCGAATTCTACACCCAGGTGAAGACCACCTACGTCATGGCCGGCGAGCCGGAGTAAAATGATGGATGCCCATAGCCTAAGCCCCCTTGTCGATGGCCTGCAATATGCCAACTGGAGCCACCGCATCTTCCAGCAGATGCGGGCAGGCGGCGTGCATGCGGTTCATGCCACGATCGCCTATCACGAGAATTTCAGGGAAACGGTGGCCAACATCATTTCCTGGAATCGGCATTTCGAGCGGCATCCCGATCTCATCTTTCACGGGAAGTCGGGCGACGACATCGAAAAAGCGATGCGCGAGGGGCGCACTGCCATCTTCTATGGCTTGCAGAACCCCTCCCCCATCGAGGACGACATCGGCCTTGTCGAGATCTGCCACACGCTTGGCGTCCGCTTCATGCAGCTGAGCTACAACAACCAGTCTCTGCTGGCGACCGGTTGCTTCGAGGCGGAGGACCCCGGCATCACCCGGTTTGGCAGGCAGGTGATCCGCGAAATGAACCGGGTCGGCATGGTTATCGACATGAGCCATTCGGCCGAACGCTCGACCCTTGAAGCGATCGAACTCTCGTCCCGGCCGATTGCCATTACGCATGCCAATCCGATGTGGTGGCACAAGGCACTGCGCAGCAAGTCCGATGCGGTGCTGAAACAGCTGACCGAATCCGGCGGCATGCTGGGGCTGTCCCTCTATTCGCATCACCTGAAGGGTGGCGCAGCCTGTACCCTCGAAAGTTTCTGCACGATGGTTGCCGAAACGGCATCGCGCTACGGCGTTGCGAACATCGGCATCGGCAGCGACCTCTGCCAGGACCAGCCGGACTCCGTGGTCACCTGGATGCGAAATGGCCGGTGGTCAAAGGACGTTGATTACGGGGAAGGCAATGCCGCGACACCGGGGTTTCCCGATCAGCCGCACTGGTTCACCAACAACATGGATTTGCGGAATCTCTCCGAGGGACTTCGCCAGGTCGGCTTTTCTACAAGTGAAATCAGTGATGTAATGGGCGGCAACTGGCTGCGCTTCTACAAGCGTTCGTTTCACACGATCCGGTGAAGCCAATCAGGGCGGCGCTGCAATACCAAGACTAGGAGTACGATTTTGCGAGCACCAGATCAGGTCATGCGTCTTCAGAGACTTGGGGCGTCATTTCCGACAAAGGTAAGTTTTGTGCGGCAACTGCTGCGCAGGATGTCATCGACCGGCACGACAGTAGACCGTATCCGCTGGAACATCGGTGATGACGGATTCGGTGACGCGGTCTACGCGGTCAGGTATTGCGGTCACGTCTACAGTCTGGTCGCTTTTTCCTGTCCGCTTTCAGACGATCAGCGTTCGGACCGTGTCATTGCGCAGGCCTGGGATACGAGCTTCGTTCTCTACGACGGAATTCCCGATGATGCGACCATCGACAGGCTTCGGGAAAACGTGCCCTTGCAGGAGCGTGGCCGCTTCGACGAGCGCGTGTTCGTGCTGAGCCGGGCCAACAAGTCGGTGCGGTTTTTCGAATATGTCGTCGATTGTCTCAGCCGCGGCGTCCAGCCGCAGTCCGAACGGCTGCAGGAGGTCGGCTATCTCGTCCGTACCACAGCCGTTTATGGCAATGGAAAATTCGGCATGGCCGACAGGTTCATGCTGGCCGCGCGCGACGGGCTCGGAAGCTCCTTTGCGGCGGAAATGATGACGGTATGGCTGATCCGGGAATTTTCGCAGGACCTTGTCGAACACCTTGCGAAAGTACGCAATCCGGAGGGCTTCGTGCCGCTGTCGGCGGAAACCAGGCGTGCCATCGGTGTCGGCAATTCGACCGGCCTCGGCATGGCGCCGTTTCTCGTCACGCATCCGAAGCTGTTCAACAACTGGATGACGGCACGCGAAACAGCGCTCGAGCGCGTCTCATGCAAGCCCTCGCTCACCGAGGACGAGAAGGCCCGCTTCAAACGTCTGCGTGATCACACTGATGCACATCTTGCGCAGTGGAATGTCGAGGATCAGGTCCTCAAGGGCCGGATTTCGATCCTGAGACGCGAATGGGCGGAAACGGCGTCCTGGGACCGGCTGCTGGATTCAGACGATTTCCCGGTGCGCCGGATGTTGTCGATTGCCGAGACCATGGGGCTTGATTTTCAGGAACTTCTCGCAGCCCTGCTGATCGAAATGGCTGATGATGTCTTCGATGACCTCGAAGCATCCATGACGGCGACTCATGAGGGTGGGCTCGCTCCCGCCATGTCCGTGGGTCGTCTTCTACAACTGCTCAATCGGAATTACGGATGGGCGCTCACCATTCCCTTCGAGAGGGCAAGCGAGACCGCGCAGTTCTGGTACGTGTCGGAGGAAAAACTAGAGCCACGTCTCGGCCGGCGCGACAGCGAGCCGGGAAGCGACCTCGAACTGCCGCTCGACATAGCAAGACAGGCGCAATCTCTGGCAGGCGCGCTGGAAAACTGGCCGAAACAGGACACCGTGGGCGATTTCCTCGCCGCAAGACCCGAGTACAGATACATCGTCCGCCGGGTTCAGATTTCCGAAGAGGCGCCCTACGGCGAAATCCGCGACAACCTCTTGTCCGAGCAGTGCCTTCCCATCGACATGCTACGATGCAAGCTGGCATTCTTCGGCGCTTCCAAGTTCGACCCCCGCTCTGACCGCTGGACGCGGATCACCCTGTTTCAGGGGGCTCCGTCCGCCGCCGAGATTTTGAAGGGCGAGACCGATCATTGCTGGCTGCCGGTGCTGTGATGGCAACCATTCAGCTTTCTTACAACGAGATCCTCAACACTGCCCGCAAGGCAGCCTCCGGGGCCGGACTGCCGTTCGGCGTAGCCGAAGAGATGGGACTGGCCGCTGTCTGGCTTTCGAGGCGAGGGCTGGACGGCGTACGGGTCGTTATCGACGCCGTCAATGGCCCGGGGCGCGCCCAGGTCCTCAAGGGGCTTTCGACCATCGATCTTTTGCAGGCTCATGAGGACCCGCCTGTTCGCAACATCGACGCCGGCCTGTGCGCTCTTCTGATCGTCGGTCTTGCCGGGGCGGCCGAAACCGCGACCGGCGTGCGGTTTTGCGTGAGAACGGACCGGATTGCGATGCCTCTCGGCGAGGCGGACGCGGCGAGGCTTCGCTTGCTGCAGGAGACGCCGGTGATCACGCTTGAACGGCTGGCGGGCATTCCCGCAGACCGGGCCGGATACGCCCCGGCGCCGCGCCCGCCGGCAACCGATCTGGAGACATTCAATGCGGCGTCCCTGCTCGCTGCCAAAACATATGTACCGGCGAGCGAGTCGTCCCGCTTGACGGGCGCCGGCGCCGGAACAAGCGATAACGATTGAGGAGCAGGATTTGCCAGACACGAAGCTTTCGCTTGACGATATCGAGCGGATCAGCAGGGGCGCGCTGGTCGCCTCCGGCGCGTCCGAGGAAAATGCGGCTGCAGTTGCCCGCTCCACGATGCTGGCCGAACGCGACGGAATCCGCAGCCATGGCCTGCTTTACGTTCCGATCTATGCGGAGCATGTGCGCTGCGGCAAAGTCGATGGGCGGGCAAGCCCCGTGGCTGCCCAAACCCGGCCGGGCGCGATCACCGTCGATGCGAAGCGCGGGTTTGCCCATCCCGCCATCGATGCCGGATGGGATCTTTTCATGGACGCCGCCCGCGCAAATGGCGTGGCCGTCATGACGGTGTCGGAATCCTATAACTGCGGGGTTCTGGGCCACCATGCCGAGCGCATTGCCGAAAGCGGGCTTCTCGGGCTTTGCATGACGCATGCGCCGGCATCGATTGCCCCGCCTGGCGGCCAAAGGCCGGTCATCGGCACGAACCCGTTCGCGCTGTCCGTTCCCGGCATGAGGCGTGGAGAGGCGGCATTCACGATCGATCAGTCTGCGAGCGTCATCGCAAAATCGGAAATCGTGCTGCGGTCGAGAACCGGGACACCGCTTGAACCCGGCTGGGCCATCGATCGGGACGGTGAACCGACAACGGATCCCGTGGCAGCGCTGGCGGGGTCCATGCTGCCTTCGGGCGGGTACAAGGGCTTTGGGGTGGGGCTGATGGTCGAAATTCTGGCCTCCTGCCTTTCCGGAGCCGTTCTCAGCCAGGATGCAAGCCCGTTCTCCGGGACGGCAGGGGGGCCTCCGCGTACGGGCCAGTGCTTCATCGCCTTTGCTCCGGATGCCTTTGCCGATGGTTTTGGAGAACGCGTGTCCACTCTGATCGCGAGCATCGCCGACCAGCCTGGAGCCCGCGTTCCCGGAAACCGCAGGGTCAGGAACAGAGCCGCGGCGGAACGCGATGGCGTTATCGTTGATCCTCAGCTGATGGAACGGATCGCAGCCCTCTCGCACTAAAGAAAAATTGAAATCTGCATCAGTTATTTCGGTTTGATAAAAGTCCCGCCTTTCTCCATCGTGATGAACGAAAATACTGCCACCACGAAAAGGGGATCAACATGAACATGAAGGCGCTCACTTTCGCATGCATAGGGCTGTCGGCCGCGGCTTTGGGTCTCGGCACGTCGCAGGCCTCGGCAGCAGAATGCGGTACCAAGGATACGATCACTGTCGCGGAAATGACCTGGCTTTCGGCCGGTTCTCTGGCCTATGTGACCAAGGACATCCTCAGCACCGGCTATGGCTGCAACGTGCAGATCGTACCGGGCGATACGGTTCCGACGGCAACGTCGATGCTGAGCAAGGGTGAACCGGACATCGCACCGGAGCTCTGGGTTTCGACCGTAAAGTCGACCTGGGACGAGATGACGAAGAAGGGAACCGTCTACAAGGCCAGCGACATCTTTGCCGATGGCGGTCAGGAAGGATGGTGGATCCCGGATTACGTTGCGGAGAAGAACCCGAACATCCGGTCGGTCAGCGACCTCAAGGACAACTGGAAGGCCTTCGAAGACCCGTCCGCGCCCGGCAAGGGCCGCTTCTACGCTTGCCCTCCGGGCTGGGGCTGCGAAATCATTACCAACAACCTGGTCAAGGCCCTTGGTCTCGATCAGACTTACGATCTCTATCCGACGGGCTCCGGCGCAAACCTGAAGGCATCGATCGCGCGTCAGGTCAGCCGAAAGAAGCCCTTCCTCGGATATTACTGGGGTCCGACCGAAGTGATCAGCAAATACAAGCTGAAGCGGCTTGAAATGCCGGCTTACGACGAGGCGAAATTCAAGTGCCTGACCGATGCCAAGTGCGAGAAGCCGGAGCTCACTGGCTGGGCCGTCGGTGAAGTAGCGGTCGCGGCCACCACGAGCCTGAAGAACAAGGCGCCGGCCGTTGCAGACTTCCTGTCGAAGATGCAGGTTCCGAATGCGGAGATCAGCGACGTTCTCGCATGGGGCGACGACAACAAGGCAAGCCCCGAGGAAGTCGCGAAGTACTTCCTGAAGAACTATCAGCCGATCTGGACCAAGTGGGTCCCGGCTGATGTTGCCGACAAGGTGAAGGCCTCGCTTTGATTTCCCCCTGGCGGGCGGATGCCTCGGCATACGCCCGCCTCTACTGGATCGTCAGGGGTGCATGGATGTCTGATAACTTTCCCCAGCTGCTGGACACGCGTAGCTTGCAGTTCGCCATCGATGACGGCTTCAACTGGATCGTGACCAATTACGGCGATACGCTTGAGCAGATATTCATGCCACTCCTTCGGTTCCTGGGCGGCCTGGAAGCTTTCCTCCAGTGGCTGCCCTGGTATGTGACGATCCTCGTCATCGCTGCGCTTACCCATGCCGCAGCGCGCCGAATCAGGGCGACCATCGGAGCTGTTGCCATGATGCTCGTCATCGGCCTTCTGGGGCTGTGGAACGATGCCATGTCGACCGTCGCCCTCATGCTTGCTGCAACGCTCGTGTCGATCGTTCTCGGCATCCCGCTCGGCATCGTGCTTGCCAGATCGAACCCGGTCCGGACCGTCGCACTGCCGATGCTGGACATCATGCAAACCATGCCGATCTTCGTCTATCTCATCCCGTTCGTCATGCTCTTCGGCCCGGGTAAGATCCCTGCGATCCTGGCAACCGTATTCTTTGCCATTCCACCCGTCATCAGACTGACCGATCTCGGTATCCGGCAGGTGGATGCGGAAGTCGTGGAGGCCATCGAGGCTTTCGGGGCAACGTCTGGACAAAAGCTTTTCAAGGTACAGATCCCCCTTGCGATGCCGACGATCATGGCCGGCATAAACCAGACGACGATGATGGCGCTGTCCATGGTCGTCATCGCGTCGATGATCGGTGCGGGTGGCCTTGGATATCAGGTGCTGCAGGGCATTCAGCGGCTGGAAGTCAGCCGGGGGCTGATGTCGGGCATCGCCATCGTCTTCCTTGCGGTTGTCTTCGACCGGATTGCCCAGGCTTTCGGCCGACGGGCGCAGAAACATCTGATGGCCGAGGAGTAAGCGGATGAGCACGGCTGACATCAAGATCAGGGTCGACAAGGTCTCAAAGGTTTTCGGCAATCGCGTCGACGACGCGATGCGGGCACTGTCAGACGGTGCAGACAAGGCAGAGGTCCTCAAGAAGACCGGCTGTGTCGTGGGCCTTCGCGACATCGATTTCTCGATAAACCAGGGTGAAACCTTCGTGATCATGGGCCTGTCCGGCTCCGGAAAATCGACCTTGATCCGGCATTTCAATCGCCTGATCGAGCCGACGGCCGGACAGATCGTGGTGGATGGACGCGATATCATGCGCATGAATTCCCGCGAACTGCTGGAGTTCAGACGCACGGGCGTTTCGATGGTCTTCCAGCGTTTTGGCTTGCTGCCGCATCAGAACGTCCTCGACAACACCATCTGCGGCTTGCTTCTTCAGGGTATCGACAGGCGGGTCGCCGTCGATCGCGGCATGGAGCAGCTTGAACTGGTCGGACTAAAAGGCTTCGAGGAAAAATATCCACGGCAGTTGTCCGGCGGCATGCAACAGCGGGTGGGCTTGGCCCGCGCATTGTCGACCCGCGCCGACATCCTGCTGATGGACGAGGCGTTCAGCGCGCTGGACCCGCTCATCAAGAGCGACATGCAGGAACAGTTGCTCGATATCCAGGCGCGGCTGAAAAAGACGATTATCTTTATTACGCACGATCTGGACGAGGCCCTGCATCTCGGCGACCGGATCGCGATCCTGAAGGATGGCGAGCTGAGACAGGTCGGAACCGGGGAGGAAATCCTGTTCAAGCCTGCCGACGACTATGTCGAGCGCTTCGTCAGAAAGGTCGATCTCAGCCGCGCGCTGTTCGTCCATGAAGCTGTCAAGAACGTACCGGTCCTGTCGTCCGCAGAAGCCACGGCGGAGCGAATGGCGGGCTTGCTGGACCGGAACGCCTACGTCGTCGTGGCCTCTGGACCGTCCGCAACGGTGGTTACGAAAGACGGTCCGCGGGAGGGCAGTCCTGCAGCGCGGATCGAGGCGTCGGCTCCGATCGGCCAATGCTTTCCGCTTCTCGCCGGGAGCGAGACGCTTGTTGTGGAGACAGGAGGCATCCCTGTCGGCGTACTGACAAGGGAAATGGCCTTCCGCGCGCTCGCACGTCTGGCGCCGGCTGCGGCCTGATCTGCTGCACCCAGCAGAATTTTCTCCGGGATGCTGGTGTTGGTTGGGACTCGGCTCCCTTGCCCGAAGAAAGAGAAACGTCCTACTTGATGATCTCGGAGGGGCGGGCAATCCGATAACGAACAGGCAGAGCTAGAACCGAGCTTTCACCGTTTTGTGACATATCAACCAGAATGACTGCGTCCGGCCAATTACAGGAGTTCTCTCAGTGATCTAGATGAGAGCGTTTTGTAGACGACACGAGCGGACCGACTGCTTACGGGAGTCCAACGGAGCAGACGCGGCGTCCGAGATTAAGGCCCAAAGCTGATTACTAGAGAAGCGGCCCCGCATGGAGCGGAGCCGCCCATAGTCATATTTCCGTATGCTCTGCCAGCTCGAGAGCATCCTCGATGTCCACGCCCAGGTATTCTTGGTATGACCAAGCAAAATCTGAATGGCGCGAAGATTTCTCGTGGCCTTGTAAATCATGGCAGCCTTTGTTCGTCGGAGGGAGTGCGTGCCATAATCCTCCCGTCTCAGACCAATTGTCGTGACCCATTCGCCAACCAGTCGAGCGTATTGTCGCGTGCTAAGATGTTTGGCGGCATTGCCCCTGCTGGGAAAGGCATAATCATCAACGGTTCCTCCCCTGAGCTGAAGCCAAGTGAGGAGACTTGCTCTGACCTCGGTCGTGATCTCGAACTGTACCCCATGTCCAGTCTTCTGCTGAATAACCGTAACCGGTGTTCTGCCCCCACCTGGATAATTCTCCGTAAGCGCTGTTTCGCCCCCACCTTCCGGATCAGCGTGCGATAGTTGATGTTGTGGCCGAAGGAGGCTCCGACATATGACGATTACAGGGTTTACGGATAGCACCAGTGTTGACGTGCCGTTGCAACGGTTTGAGGTTTTCACGGGAGCGGGCCGCCGCCGCGACTGGAGCAACGAGGAGAAGGATCAAATCCTCGCCGAGAGCTATAGCGGCGAGATGTCGGTGAGCGCCGTTGCGCGGCGGCATGGTTTATCGCCGGGGCAATTGTTCACTTGGCGGCGGCAGGCGCGGAAGCAAGCGGAGCCAGCCGAGCGACCGATGTTTGTGCCTGCGGTCATTGATCGTGCGGTAGAGCCACCTCTGCCACCGAGAAATACGATAGCGAGGCAAGCACCTCCCATTGCGGCAATCGAGCTGGAGGTTGGCGGCGCGATCGTGAGGATCACCTCCGGCACGGACAGCGCAACCATTGCCGCCGTGATCCAGGCCTTGAAGGCATCATCGTGATTGGTCCGTCTGGTGCGGTAAAGGTCATGATCGCCACCAAGCCTGTCGACTTCCGCAAAGGCGCGGAAGGCTTGGCAGCACTGGTGAAGGCCGAGATGGATGCCGATCCATTCTCCGGCACGATCTACGTGTTCCGGGCCAAGCGCACGGACCGGATCAAACTGATCTTCTGGGACGGCAGCGGCGTGTGTCTGGTCGCCAAGCGGCTTGAGGATGGTGAATTCCATTGGCCTCGAATGCAGGACGGCGCGATGCATCTGACCGTTGCCCAGTTCTCGGCTTTGTTCGAGGGATTGGACTGGAAACGGGTACATGCGCCGAGCGAAACGCGCATTCCGGTAAAGGCCGGATAGCGGCCGCGACCAATTGAATCAGCGCTGTCCAGCCTCTCGATCCGAGCGGTAAAATATGCTGTTCTCGATCCATGGCGATAACGGCAGACGAGCTTCCGGATGACCTGAACGCGCTGAAAGCCATGGTGCTTTCGCGCGAGGCAGAGAATGCCCGCCTTCGCCAAATCATCAAGGAATTGCAGCGCCACCGCTTCGGCCGCCGTGCCGAGACCCTCCCCGAAGACCAGCTTCTGCTGGGGCTTGAAGAGGCCGAACAGGTCGAGGCGGATAGCCTGGAAGAAAGGGAGCAGGCGTCATCCGATCTACGCCGGGCGCGGGCCGCCAAGCGGCGCACCAACCGTGGTTCGTTGCCAGCACAGCTGCCTCGCGTCGAGATTGTGGTTGATATCGATGACCATGCCTGCCCGTGCTGCCACAATGACCTGCATCGGATCGGCGAGGACGTCAGCGAGAAGCTCGACATCGTGCCCGCCCAGTTCCGCGTTTTGGTGACGCGCCGTCCCAAATATGCCTGCCGTGCCTGTGAGGAGGTCGTCGTCCAGGCTCCGGCCCCCGCGCGGCTGATCGAAGGCGGCATTCCGACCGAAGCAACCGTCGCCCAGGTGCTGGTCTCCAAATATGCTGACCACTTGCCGCTCTACAGGCAGGCGCAAATCTACAAGCGTCAGGGCATCGACCTCGACCGCTCGACACTCGCCGACTGGGTCGGCCGTGCCGCCTGGCATCTTCGCCCGGTCCATCAACGGCTGCTTGATCATTTGAAGTCGTCGTACAAGCTCTTTGCTGACGAGACGACAGCGCCCGTGCTCGACCCGGGACGCGGCAAGACCAAGACCGGACAGCTCTGGGCCTATGCACGAGATGATCGGCCGTGGCAGGGCGATGACCCACCCGGCGTCGCCTATGTCTATGCGCCGGACCGCAAAGGCGAACGGCCGATGGCCAATCTCGACGGCTTCGTCGGCATCCTGCAGGTCGACGGCTATAGTGGCTATCGCCCGCTTGCGGCAAAGAACACCGTGTCGCTGGCCTTCTGCTGGTCCCACGTTCGACGCCGCTTCTACGAACTCGCCGCCCGCCGGTCCTGCACCCATCGCCAGCGAGGCGCTCAAACGCATCGCCGAACTTTACAGGATCGAAGACGAGATACGCGGCCGGACCCAAGAGGAGCGTCGTGTCCTCCGTCAGGAAAAAAGTCGCCCCATCATCGACAGCCTCGCTCCCTGGCTGCGTGAACAACTCGGCTACATCAGCCAGAAGACAAAGCTCGCCGAAGCAATCCGTTATGCCTTGTCACGCTGGGACGGCCTGACCCGCTTCATCGACGACGGCCGGATCGAAATCGACTCCAACACCGTCGAGCGATCCATCAGGCCCATTGCGCTCAATCGCAAGAATGCATTATTCGCCGGTTCCGACGCCGGAGCCGAACACTGGGCAACCATCGCCTCGCTGATCGAGACCGCCAAACTCAACGGCGTCGAGCCGCTCGCCTATCTCTCGGACATTCTCACCAAGATCGTCAGCGGCCATCCAAATAGCCAGATCGACAACCTGCTGCCTTGGGCCTACGCCGAAAACCACGAACTCAAAGCGGTGGCCTGAAAACAGCGCTTACCCTTGACTTCATCTGGCCATTGGCGATGCGCCTCACGCCTGCTCCGTCGCGCTGTGAGAACCTCCAACGTAGTCTCCATGGAGAAACTCCTTGTCGCTCATCCATGGAAACTCGATCACAGATCAGGCAGCGGCTGCCAACGTGGGGGCAGCACACCGGTTACAATTCTCCACCACTTGAGTGAGGATAAAGGTACTGCCCGGCTCGCTAAGTTGCACTTGTAGACGCCAGGCTTCCGGGTCATAGGTCATGCCACGCGATATCGTTGAGAACATAGCGCCATGGCTGATCCAACCTCGAAAAACCTCTCCAGCAATCGGCCCGCAGCATTTTTTGGCGGGGCTGCAATCGGCACTCTCGGTGGACTGATCGGTCTTGGCGGTGCTGAGTTCCGGTTGCCCCTGCTGATCGGCCCGTTCGGCTTCGCCGCGTTGGAAGCCGTGATCCTCAACAAAGCCATGAGCCTTGTCGTCGTCGCTTTCGCTCTGCCATTTCGAGCGGCGACTGTCCCCTTTGACCAGATTGCGGCGCACTGGCCGATCATCGTCAACCTCTTGGCCGGGAGCCTGGCTGGTGCCTGGCTCGGCGCGGGCTGGGCTACGCGACTGAAGTCAGAGACGCTCTACAAGGTGATTGCGGTTCTGCTTCTCATGATTGCGGTCGTACTGGTGTTCGGTCACGACATTGTAGCAGGTTCCGCCCTTGTTACCGGGACTGCGCAGATCGTAGCAGGCGTGGTCGCGGGCTTGGTCATTGGCATTGTCTCATCATTGCTGGGTGTTGCCGGGGGCGAACTCCTGATACCGACCCTCATTCTACTGTTTGGAGCGGAACATCAAGCTTGCTGAAAGTCTCTCTCTGGCGGTGAGCCTGCCGACCATGATCGTTGGCTTTACCCGCTACAGCCGCGACCAGAGTTTTGCCGTTATCAAAAGCAACCGGATGTTCTTACTCGTCATGGCCGCAGGATCGATCCTTGGCGCATTCATCGGCGGACAGCTCCTGGGAATCGTCCCGAGTGGTGTGCTGCTGCCAGGTCTCGCGTTGATCCTCGTGATCTCTGCGATCAAAGTGTGGCGGTACGCCTGACTATACGTTTCCTGCCTGCGACGGCGTGATCTTCAGCGGTCTCGCGACAGGAATTTCCAAGGCAGTAGTTCTACGATTAGGCTCTGCTTGTGGCCGTTGACGATGGCAGCGAGCGTGGCGGTCAAGTAGGCCAGCGGATCGACGGCATTGAGCTTGCAGGTCTCGACCAGCGAGGCGATGATCGCCCAGTTCCCCGCACCTGCGTCATGCCCCGCAAAGAGTGCGTTCTTGCGATTGAGAGCAATCGGCCGGATGGTCCGCTCGACGCTGTTGTTGTCGATCTCGATACGCCCGTCGGTCAGGAAGAGCTTCAGTCCATCCCAGTATTTGGCGATGTAGGCCAATGCCTCGCCGAGCGGGGACTTTGTTGCGACGCGGGCGCGGTGATGGACAAGCCAGTCATGCAGGCCAGCCACGAGTGGCGCTGATCGTTCCTGCCGACCTGCAAGGCGAGCTTCAGGATCAAGGCCGCGCAGTTCGGCTTCGATGCGATACAGTTCGCCAATCCGCTTGACGCCATCCTCGGCGATGGGTGCTGCCCCGTTGCGGGTGATCTCCACCAGCTTGCGCCGCGCGTGAGCCCAGCAATGGGCGAGCTGAATGTCTGGGCCGACAACACGCTCAGGGGCGATCAGCCTGTTGTATCCCGCATAGCCATCGACCTGCAAAATGCCGGAGAAGCCCTGCAGTATCCGTTCGGCATGAATGCCACCGCGACCGGGCGCATAGGTGAAGGCGACACCCGGCGGAGCGCCACCGCCCCATGGGCGATCATCCCGTGCCAGCGCCCAGAAGTATCCGGTCTTGGTTTTGCGGGAACCGGGATCGAGAACCGGAGCACGGGTCTCATCCATGAACAGCTTGGTCGAGCGCTTCAAGTCGGCGATCAGTGCATCGAAGACGGGCCGCAGTTCATAGGCTGCCCGACCGACCCAATCGGCAAGTGTTGATCGGTCGAGATCGATGCCCTGGCGGCTCATGATTTGCGCCTGTCGATAGAGCGGAAGGTGATCGGCATACTTGGAGACCAGAACATGGGCGATGGTCGCTTCCGTCGGGAGCCCTGCCTGGATTAGCCGCGCCGGAGCTGGGGCTTGGACGACCCCGTCGGTGCAAGCCCGGCAGGCATACTTAGGGCGGCGGGTGACGATCACGCGGAACTGTGCCGGGATCACGTCCAGCCGCTCGGAGACATCCTCGCCAATGCAGTGCAGGCAAGCGCCGCAGGCGCAGACCAGGCTTTCTGGCTCAAGCACTTCTTCGATACGCGGAAGATGCTTTGGAAGGGAGCCGCGATTGATCGCACGTGGCTTGCTAATCCTGTTTCCTGCAGGAGCGTCCGCGTCATCCTCGGCATGGATCACGGCCATAGCCGTCTCCAGGTCTTCCAGCGCTAGGTCGAATTGGTCAGGATTGGCCTTCTCGGATTTGCGTCCGAAGGCTGCCTGCTTGAACGCTGCGACGAGCTTCTCAAGCCGTTCGATCCGCTCACCCTTGCGGGCGATATGCTCGTCCTTGCTGGCTATCGCGGTGTCCTTGGCCGCCTCGCTTAGCCGCGCCGCGATCAGCATCGCCTTCAGGACGGCAACATCATCGGGAAGGTCGGCGGCATCAAGCATGGCCGGAAACTAACAAATCCTGAGCTGATTTGCCTCCAGAATTTGGGGCGCTGAGTCATCGTGCCGCAGCTATTCTATGGCCTCCGGCGTTCTCGTCTGGACGGCATGAACCCGCCGCCAGTCGAGGCCCGCAAACAGGGCTTCGAACTGGGCGTGGGTGAGCGTCATCAGGCCATCCTTGATGCCAGGCCAAGTGAATGTGTGCTCTTCCAGCCGTTTGTATGCCATGACGATTCCGGAGCCATCCCAGTAGATCAGCTTCAACCGATCCGCCTTGCGGGACCGGAACACGAAGACCGTTCCAGTGAACGGGTCCTTGTGCAGCTCGTTCTTCACCAAGGCCGCTAACCCGTCATGACCCTTGCGGAAATCCACGGGTTTGGTCGCCACCATGATCCTGACGCGGTTCGACGGAAAGATCATGTCGCTGCCGCCAAGGCGCGCGCGATGGCTGCGATCCGGCTCGCAGATGCGCCTTCCTCAAGACGGATCGTAATAGAGCCAACGACGATCTCGGCGCGGGTGGCAGCCTTTGCAGTGTGTTTCGGCGTGGAATATTGGCTCTGACGCAATTTTGGTGGTCAAAAGCCTATCCGGTGCCAACGACGCGGGCCTGAAGGAGGTCGATTTTCCCTCGCCCGTACATCTGGCGCTTTACAAGCTTGAGCTTCGTAATCTGCCCCTCTGTCTGTCCATTTGACCAGGACAAACTGATCGCGGCACTCACGGCTGCCCGGTCTTTGGCGACACCCTTGGCGAAGGCCGCGACCAAGCTTGATCGGGCGCGTTCCAACCATGGTTCGAGATCGGCGAGAGATTTCTTGCGGATCATGGCTTGGAAAGCGGCGACGACTTCCCGCGCTTCCACGAGTTGCGGCAAGCCGCCTTCAATCGCGGCAACCGTAACGGTCTGAGACTTGGAGAAATCGTCGCGACAGATGGTCATGAGGCGTGCGACAGCCCGTACCAACGGTGTGCGGCTCAACGCCTCGCAATCCATCTTTTCCGCCTTTCGTCGACGCGTCGCCCATTCGGTTACGACGCGAAGGCAGCCATGGAATCCCTGGCGCGTCAGCTCTCGCCACAACTGTGTGCCATTGCGGTGACCGGCACTCCATTGAGCATCGAGCCATGGGAGATAAACTTCAAGCGAGTTCTCCCGCACGCGGAACACGTCGGATCGCTGACCGCGTAGCACTCGCCTGACGAGGCCACGACTGTGACCGGTGCGACGAACGATTTCTTTGATTGCAACACCGGACTTGGCCAAGTCTAGAATGACGGCGTTCGTATCCTCGCGATGAAGATATCCCTGATACTGGATCCGCTCAGCGGCCGTCAGCAGGTCCGGATTGATCGTTGCGGACCCGATCGCTGTTCTGATCTGGCGCATGGATTTCCGGACGGCGTCGAGGAAAGCCCGACTGGCGTTCTCCATCAAATGCCATCGATCGGCCACTTGGGTTGCCTCAGGCAGTGCCTTGGCTGCAGCAAGGGCGTAGGCGCCACCGCGGTCGCGGGCGACAATACTGATCTGTTGCTGATCCGAAAGCCAGGCCTGAGCGGTTGCCGGCTCTCGGTCCGGCAGAAGTGCAATGGTTTTACGACGTTCGAGATCGCAGATGATCGTCCCGTAACGCTGGTTGCGCCGCCACGCCCAGTCGTCGATGCCGATCACCGTCGGCGGGACGAAACGCGGCGTGCCGCGCCGTCGGACGACGCGCAACAAGGTGTCGTTGCTGACCGGCACCATTAGTCTGCGGGCGAAAGCCGCCGCTGGCCGGCCACCCAAAGCAAGCCCGAGATGATGGACGATATGATCAAGCCGCGCCGTACGCCGCGCCCACGGCGCCAGGACATCTGTCTCGAAGCGCTCGGTAAAAATCCTTCGGCCACAAAGCACCGCGTCGCAGTAGAATCGGCGTGCGGCAATAACCAATCGCACAAACCTTCCCGCGATGGGTAGATCCGTCAGGCGTCGATGATAACGACTGTGTATCCGCCTCGATCTTGTTCCGCAGCCTGGACAACCGCTGGACATATCTGTCGGATGGACAGTGAGTATGATCGCGTCGCCAGCAGAGGCTGTCTCATCAATGACAAAGCCTCGAGGCACGAGTGCGGAGGGGCGAAGCGAATGAACCATGGCGCTGATTCCTTTTGCAAAACCAACGCCAGCTGACGCCTAGAATTCATCAAAATTGAGTCAGAGCCAATATTGTGCGCCGATTGACACCCGTTTCATGATCGAGAGATCATCATCACCAATTGCGGACGCGCATTCCTGCACCGCAAGAAGATCAACATCTCGACCGTGCTGGCCGGACAGAAACTGGGAATAAAGGAGGTTGACGACGGTATATGGCTCGTCAGCTTCATGCATTATGATCTAGGCTATATCGATCTGGAGCAGAAAACCTTGCAAACCATCGACAATCCGTTCGGCACGAGATTGTCACCCATGTCTTAGGTACAAACTGTTACCTATGTCTCCGGTATGGACAAGCCGCAAATCGGCGATCTTGAAAGGACACGAACCGTCGACCCCGTCGTTCAGTCGTTATGTTTGCGCCGAATTTCCCTGTAAGGCCCAGCAAGCCGATGCACAGAAAACCTGTCCTTGCTGATAATGCCAAGTTGCGTTTACGAACAATCGCTAGACTAAGCGCACAGTACCCGTAAACGTGCAATTGGGAGTTGATCGAGTGAGTCGGAGTGAGGGTTGACTGACAAGCTGATATCTATCGTCGAAAACTTCTTCAGCGCGGTGCGCGATATTCATCACTTGGGTTCCGGCACCAAGGAGCGTTCCTACTATCCGGCACTCGCAGAACTTTTCGGTGCGATCGGGCAAGATTTGAGGCCGAGAGTTCTCTGCCTGTCCGATCTTGGCAATACTGGAGCGGGGCACCCGGACTTCGGCCTTTACGCGGCCAATCAGGTGCAAAAAGGTGAACCTCGCAGAGGGCAGATGCCGGAACGAGGCGTCATTGAAATGAAAGGGGTCGCGGACGAAACCTGGCTGACGGCCGACACCAAGCAGGTAAGCAAGTATTTCGGGGCATATCGGCTTGTCATCGTTTCGAACCTGCGGGATTTCCTCATCGTCGGGGAAGGACCCAACGGCGAGGCAAGCAGGTTGGAGGGTTTCCGCCTCGCGCCCAACGCTAGGGCGTTCTGGGAAATGGTCGCGACCCCCCGCAAATCGGCCGAGCTGATTGGCCGGACTTTCGGCGAATATTTGATGCGTGCGCTCACGCTATCTGTGGCGCTACGCGAGCCGAAGGATGTCGCGTGGTTCCTCGCTTCCTACGCGCGTGATGCCTTACAGCGCGTTGATGAGGCGGGAAACCTTCCTGCGCTCGCGAATGTCCGCGCCTCGCTTGAACAGGCGCTGGGCGTTACATTCGAGGCAGAGAAGGGCGATCATTTCTTCCGCTCGACACTGGTTCAAACGTTGTTCTACGGTGTCTTTTCCGCCTGGGTCCTTTGGGCACGGGAACTGCCGCGCACCTCACCGAGGTTCGATTGGAAGCTGGCGACATGGCACCTCAAGGTGCCGTTCATCCGTACTCTGTTCCAACAAATCGCTAGCCCTGCGCATTTGCAGCCCCTGCACCTTGTCGAGGTGCTGGACTGGGCCGCCGCTACATTGAACCGGGTCGATACTACTGAGTTCTTTACGCGCTTCAACGACACTGATGCCGTGCAGTTCTTTTACGAACCGTTCCTGGAAGCCTTCGATCCGGAATTGCGCAAGGAACTGGGCGTCTGGTACACGCCGAACGAGGTCGTAACCTACATGGTTGCCCGTGTCGACAAGGCACTGCGCGACGATCTCGGTATCGAGGATGGCCTTGCCTCCGAGCGGGTCTATGTCCTCGATCCCTGTTGCGGCACGGGCGCCTTTCTTGGCGCGGTTCTGAAGCGCATCGAAGCAAGCCTTGAGGCAAAAGGTTTTGGCGGGCTCAAGGGACAGATGGTGAAGCAGGCAGCGCTAACGCGTGTCTTCGGCTTCGAGATCATGCCCGCGCCCTTCGTGGTGGCGCATCTTCAGGTTGGCCTCACTTTGCAGGGCATGGGCGCGACTTTCAACGGTGCCACAGACGAGCGCGCCGGCATCTTCCTGACCAACGCACTAACCGGATGGGAACCGCATATCACCAAGCCGCTGCCCTTTCCCGAGCTGGAGGAAGAGCGCTCGCGCGCCGACGGGGTGAAGCAGGGTGCGCCTATCCTCGTGGTCATCGGCAACCCGCCTTACAATGGCTTCGCCGGTGTGAATGAGGGCAAGGAAGAGCGTGCGCTGACGGACGCCTATAAGCGTCCGCAAAAGGTCCGCAGGCCGGAGGGACAAGGGTTGAATGATCTCTATGTCCGCTTCTTCCGCATGGCGGAGCGCCGCATCGTTCAAACGATGACGGTTGAAAGGGAGAACTTCCTGGATGAACCGACCGCCACATGGGCGGACGGCGGTGAAGGTATCGTCTGCTTTATCTCGAACTATTCCTGGCTCGACGGCCTATCCTTCACCGCGATGCGCGAGCGTTATCTGCAGGCCTATGACGCGATCCGCATCGATTGTCTGAACGGCGATAAATACAGAACCGGCAAGACGACCCCCGACGGCGCACCCGATCCATCAATTTTTTCGACTGAACATAACCGTGAGGGTATTCAAGTCGGTACCGCCATCGCCACGATGGTCCGCAAGCAGGATCACGCGCCGTCCGGAACGATTGGGTTCCGCCACCTATGGGGCACAAATAAACGGCAGGAGCTTCTGGATACGGCTGAAGCCGATCCTGCGACGCTTTATCAGCCGGTAACGCCGCAGCTGGAACTTGGGCTACCTTTTGTGAAGGCGGGTTTTGAAGCGAGATACTTTGAGTGGCCAAAACTGCCGGACCTGATTCCGACTTCTTTTTCAGGCGTCAAGACTGCCCGCGATGAGTTCCTAGTCGATATTGACCGCGACGCGCTGGCCGCGCGCGTTGCAGATTATTTCAATCCGATAGTTTCTAATGACGAAATAAGGGCGCGCTTCCCACAGGTTATGGCAGCCTCCGATCGGTTCGATCCAATCGAAACGCGCGCGGCGTTGCTGAAGCGTGGTGGGAAACCCGAAAACATCGTTCGCTACGCCTATAGGCCATTCGACGTGCGCTGGCTTTATTGGGAGCCTGAAACCAAACTGCTTGATGAAAAGCGCGCGGATTATTGGCCGCATGTGGTTCCCGGAAACGAGTGGATCACGGCCGCCCAGGCACTTAGAAAAGGCGCCAATGAGCCGCAATACGCCGTTCTCACTGCAATAGGTTCCTACCATCTGATCGAAAGAGCTTCACTGTTCTTTCCGGCCTACCTGAATACTTCAGGTCAGGCCGCCAATGAGGTTGAACTGAGGCCCAACATTTCTGCGCGGTTGGAGCCGCTCTTGAGTGAAGGTTTGGGGCCAATCGAGCTGTTTCGCCATATAGCAGCGTTGCTGAACGCACCTGCATATAGGGTTGATAATTCCGAAGCTCTGAGAATGGATTGGCCCAGAATCCCGATTCCAAAAGAGGTAGACCAGTTGCGAACCTCTTCGGCACTCGGTCGTGACGTTGGCCTCCTTCTTAATCCCGAGACGCCGGCACCCGGCGTCTCCACCGGCACGTTGCGACCGGGGCTTCGCGTCATGGGCCTGCCCGCCAAGCGCGGCGGCGCGGCGCTCGATGCCGCCGATCTTGCCATGACTGCAGGATGGGGCTCCACCCAAAATGCCGGTGGCGGCGCAATCGTCATGCCTGGTCGCGGGCTAACTATCGCCCGCGACTACACGCCAGCTGAGCGCACGGCACTGGACGCTGAGGCCCAGGCCCAAGGAATGACCCTTGATGCTCTCTTAGCACTCGTGGGGACTCGCACACTAGACGTGTACCTCAATGCAGAGACGTTCTGGTCGAACGTGCCCGAAAAGGTTTGGGATTACACGCTTGGCGGTTATCAGGTCATTAAGAAATGGCTGAGCTATCGCGAGGGAAGTGTGCTCGGCAGGCCGTTGAAGCTGGACGAGACGCTCTATGTTTCGCAGATGGTCCGCCGTATCGCTGCGATCCTGGTGATGGGTCCGACGCTCGACGCAAACTACCGTGCTTGCGCGGCCGATGCCCTGACATACGAAGAGCTGGGCCTTTCTCGAGATGCTTCGCGGGAAAGAAAGGAAGCGAAATCGAAAAAAGTTAGCCTTGGGGACACGCGCCACAAGGCGGTGAAACGGTTTGATCGCGAGGCAAAAACGAAGCGCCAATAGGGTTGCGGAACATGTCGAAGGGCGACTGGCGTGCTATCTTTAGTAGCAGAAGACCGTCCGCGAGCCTCAGTCTTATTGGAGATCAACAAGACTAGCACAATGCGTGGAATGGCCGCTCTCCTTTCTGATCTGCTCCCCAATCAGATTGCTTCCAGCGGGCACGCTTGCGGTCGCGCAAGTCGGCTGATCGATAGCCGGCTCTGTTCAACTTTCCTCTTCGGACCTGCGCAGTTCCTCGATACCACAGCGATATAGTTCAATGTAGCGGTGCCCGAGAGCTGAAAACTCGGCTTCATTCTGGGTGATCCCAAGCGACTCACGCAAATGCTTCACACACGTCATTCCGGCGAGAGCCATGATGCTTACGGTGTCGAACATCTCGAAATCCGTCAGTGGCGGATCGATCTCCAGATGTACTCTGTCGGCAAGTTCCTGCGGATGGCGGCAAAGTGACGTCCACGTGACATGTTCGGCATCAGCCGAAATCTCGCGGTAGATATGATGGTATCTGGGGAAGTCACTGCCCTTTGAAAAATCCCCCAAATTGAGACTTTGAGGCTTTGTCCCATCACCCATGACGAATTGCTGAAGACGCCGGTTCGACTCCTCGGTAAGGTTGGCGGCGATCTTCTGGAAAGCCTTTCCTCGTGAAACCCGGCTCGCCTTGTCATCGTCCAGCAGAATTTGCAAGTACTCCGGCCTGAAGCAGGCGGCTTCCATATGCATCGCACACTCAACAACCCCACGCACGAGTATGCGAAACCCGAGCTGTTCGCCCTGCTGGAGAAGCGTGAGCGCCGAACGAAACAGCGTGAAAACCCGCGCCGCAATTGCCAGCATTGCGGATTGTCTTCGCGGATCATCGCCATACGGAGGATCGATCGCAGCTTTCTCGATGAATCCACGAGATAGATCGTTGAAAGCAACAAGCCATTCGATCCAGTCGGCTTCCGCTATTTGTTTTAGATCAGATCTTTCGCTCATACCTCTGTCCTGCTGCGTGGAGTGTCGTTACGGCCGCCCAAAGCTGGAGGTTTGGCGGCAACCGGCTTCAGCAACCGGACCGTATTCAGTTAGAAGGGCCGGCCTTTGCGGATCACAGCTTTCAGGCGTCCGGAATTCGAAGCGGCTCAACGTATTTGGCGACATCGGCTGGGCAAGGAAACTTCTGACTTAAAAAGCCAAGGACGGTCGCGCAAAGACCCAACGACCAGGCGCACCGTGCGGGCGTAAAGGCCGCCGCCTCGTCACGCGGAACATCCTGGTTGTCGTCCTGAATGTGGACCTTTTTGCGGAACTTGCGTAGGGTATGCAGCTCGTCGTAGATGCCTGCCCCGAGTTCATTGAGCAGATCGTATTAGCGCATCACGTCGATGATGTTGTTGAGTTTGTCGATCTTTTTGCCTTCGATTTCGAGCCGGTCGGCTTCCGCAATGTTTGGCACACCTTCCCGATTGAAATTCTGCGCACGATAGATGATTTGGCCCAGAGCAGCCTCGAGAATGGCCCCAACCTGCACCACCACGAGCTTATTCAAGCCGCCGTCGCCATTATGGTCACAAAGCGAGCGTAGAACGCCAGCGTTGTAAACTAGGTTATCCCCTACCTTGAAATCTCCAATGAAATTTGACGGTATTTCGACCATAATGTCTGTTCTCCTCAATTATGGAGCGGCTCGTTGCGCCGGACGCGGTTGAACGCGATTTCTCACCTGATCGTAAATCCTGAGCTCCCCAGGCATTTCTAGTGTAACCGCCAGACCGAAAGGAACCAATTCGTCAACGGCGCCGGCCGGATCGGGTTCTCTTTGAATTTTCAATCGCAAGCTCATACCGTCGGCGACGACCGCGGCTTGTTGCCCGCTCCACACCCGCGTAAAGACAGTCCCGCGATTGGTCTGGTTCCCATCCGGTTGCCATTGATCAGCGGAAACACCAAGACCCGCGATCTCGGCCGGATCGAGGATCTTCATCCTCACAGCACGGTAGGTTTTCCGACCGGGCACGACCGGTGTAAACCACGCCAATGTGGCAGACACGGAGTGGGCACGTGCCTGTCCGCCTATCGCCGCCGGTATCGGTACCAGTACATCGACGCTCCGCTCCCGCCCGAGCGAACCAACACACCAGAAGGTGGCGCGGTCCGCGGCACATGCGACGGCATCGTCGCTGTCAAATACGCCATATCCGAGGAAGCGGCGAATGTTGTCTTTTTGACGCGGAGCCTGACCCTGGCCGAATGGCCCTAGTAGCTCTTTGACCAACCCGGCCGCTGCATTTGGCCAGCGCGCTGGGTGCACAAGCAGAGCCTTGATGAGGACGGCTCGCTGGGTATTGGTCAGCTGCAGAAATTCCTGACCGTAGGCCACTTCCAAAGCATCGTGGATGCGGTGGGCTGTTCGGGAAGCAAGTGCCGTTGCCGCACTTGTCCCGTTTGTGAACCCTTCGGCATTCTCGAGGCCGGGGTGTGGCGGTGCAGCAACTTTGAGGCCCGCTCCTCGACTTGCGCCCGCCGGCGCGACCGTTATGCTCTCGGCGCTGGCGACGACGCGAAGGTGTTCACGTGCGCCCGGCATAAGAATGTCCGGCTTGACGGAGCCTGCAAAGCCAGGCCCCAGGGCGCTGGACGGGTTCGCAATGTCAAGCTCGGAATAGGGGTTGACGTTAACGCGTGCAAAGGCTCGCTCAGCCGTCGGCACCCAATCCAGGTTTCTGGCGCCGATGGTCAACCCATTGATCGTTTCGGACGGGGACAACAATCGACGGTCGGCGACGACTGCTGCAACCGCGTTGATCACGCCTCGCGCGCGCTTATCAGCATTGGCATCCTCGAACGCGACCCTGTTTGCGAAGGCCGCGACAGGGAATTGTGTCGTGATATTGCCGGCGCTGACGAGGAAAAGGATACCAAATTGGTATGCCAGCCTGTCGAGAAGTCTCGCCCAGGGCGACAGCTGGCCATAAAATGGGCGCCGGACATTTCCGAGCGAAATATTGATGATGATGACATGCGGAGCCGAGGGTTGATTGCCCGCGCGCATACGGATGACAGCCTGATAGATCAAATCGATGATCAGCCTATCCGGCGGAAAGCGGTCGTTGTCACCGAGAACAGGAATGCAGTGCACCTGACGAGGCAGCGGCGGCTCCGGCTTGTTGCGATCCCCGTGAACAATGAGGGAGGCCATGGCCGAACCATGATAGCGTTGCGCGACAAGCGCGCCGGGCTCAAGCCCGAAATGATCTTCGACGATCAAATGCGGTTGAAGTAGCGGGTGCCCCGCGACGGGGACACCATCGAGAAGCGCAAGAATCGGAGCGGCGGCGACAGGTCCCGGCGCAGGCGCGGGAGCAGCCGGCAACAGATCGTTGGTGTCAATTCCGGTGACGACACTCTGCGGGCGAATGTGCATGATCGGCTCGACACCGGCCAGGCTGCCCGGAGCCCGCTCCACGACCGTCCGAATTGCTGCCACTGGCAGTTCAGCAAGGATGGCGTGGTAAGCAATGTCATCCAGCCTGGCGCGGCTCAGAAGTCGACCACCACTCTGCCTGATCGCCTCCACGACCGTCGCTTCACTGATCGCACCTGCGTCGGGAGACCCACGAAACACCAGTTCGATTTCAAGAGGAACAAGCTCGTGGTCCGCCCGACCTTCGATCTCCTCAGCCAAGACATCCGCATCCAATCGCTGGACGCGATCGGCAGGTCCCCAAACACGAAGGTCGCGAAGACAGGCAAAGACGTCCCGCCATGGTGTAAAGCCCTGTGGCAACACTCGGCCCGCCACCCAGATTCGCCATAGCGACTCAATCTGCCGCAGTGCCCGCAAATCCGGCACGAGCAGGTAGGCGATGGGTGCCTTGTCCTCATCGCCTGGCAGCTCTTCCTCATCGATAAGTTCGAGACCCGGAACGTTTTTGATTGCGCGGGCAAACGCCGCAATGCTGCCCTTGACTTCGAATACCAGCAGTCGCTCGGGCGCTAGTGCCGCAGGATCGGTGTGTAGCGCGAGGCCCGCCGGGTCGCGCTGGAGAACGTCTGTCAGGCGTTGGAATTGCGGGCCGAAGCGCTGGCTCTGGTCAGCGGTCGAGTTTGGTTGAGGGCCGCGCACGACGGCTTGTCGGCCGGGCGCTCTTGGCTGCGGGTCGCTCGGATGCAGTCTCAGTATCGGCTTGGTCGGATCGCTCGCCATTCAAAACCTCGGGGCTAACTCTTGTTGCCCAGAGGTCCAGTTCTGAACGAAGTGCATCGTCGATTGAAAGCTCCCCCAAGCCCAATATCTGTCGTCTTCGCACGTTTTGGCAGAAATCCAAAGCCTCTGCAAAACTTACGGTACCTAATTTTGCGGCGATCGATTTCGCCGCTGCCTTGGGCGCGTCAGGCCATTGCGAGATGATGCGATCAAGGAAAACCCCGATCCTCTGCCTGTCGGGGGCCGGGAAAGCCAGCCGCATCTGGAAGCGCCGCCAGACTGCCCGGTCTAGTAGCTCGGCATGGTTGGTCGCAGCGATCACAACGACGTAACTGGGAAGCTGGTCCAGCTGCATCAGCAGGAACGAGACGACGCGCTTGATTTCGCCGGTTTCGTGGGTATCGCCGCGTTCCTTGCCGATCGAATCGAACTCGTCGAAGAACAGAACGCTCGGCCGTGTGCGGACATAGTCGAAGAGCTTACGCAGGCGCGCATTCGTTTCGCCCAGATAGCTTCCGATCAAGGCATCGTATCGGACGACGAAAAACGGCAACCCGAGCGCCTCCGCCACCGCCTCAGCGAATGAGGTCTTACCATTGCCGGGAGGCCCAGATAGCAGAACCCGATGGCGCGGCTCATAGCCATGAGCCCGCAACACGTCGGCGCGCGTGTGTTCTTCGATGAGCTGACGGCCGCCCTGTTCCACTGGAAGGGGCAGCATCAGCTGGTTGAGCTGAAGGCGTGGCTCGAGCTCAAGTATCGTGTCTTTGCCGGAACCGGCAGGGCTGGAAGCTGCAGTCAGCGCCGGCGGCGTCACGGCGACAGTAGACAGAGCGCGCTCAAGTCGATCAGCGACGATGTGGTGGTTTTGCGCCCGCTCTTCAGCGACCAGCGCTTCCGTTGCGGATTTCAGCATCGCCCGATCGCCGGACGCACCGGCGCGTACAAGAGAGATGAGGAGATCGCTTCGGGCCATATCGGTCGCGTTTCTGAAGGTTCTGGACTTAAACTCGCGGCAACGCGAATCGTAACTCAAATAGTTGAAAAAGTCTTCCCACGCCTACCGATCGCAGGCAGCAGAGCAGGTCTATACATGAAATTATGGCCAAGCCACTAGCGCAAGGAATCGCATTCTCCTGAAATTCTGGCAAACCGGGGCGGCTCAGTTCAGAGGCTCGAGCTGTTCGCCGAATCCCCGCCGAATCTCCACACAATCATCGCAAAGCCTGAGCGATGGGACGCCGGGCATGGCTTTCGCGGCGTTCGCAATCCGGTAATCCGTGATCGGTTCGTCGCCGCACGAAGAACAGACCATCGTGCTCTTCTCATTCTCGATCATAATACGGGCCAGAGCGCCCAAGCGCGGTTCGACGCGATCCACGATCGAAAACCACATCTCGGAATGCGGTTCGATGCGCTCCATATGCAGCTCGAGATCGGCGGGATAAGCCTTCACCAACCAAGCCCGGGCGACCTCCCGACGAGCATGATCGTTGCTGACCAAAGTCTCGTAAAGCGCAATCAGCAACCGCCACGACTGACGTGGCGATACCCGGTGCCTTTGCCTATAGTGTTCAAGGTTGACGGCAAAACGGACGCCGCCGCGATGGGCCTCCTGGACTGTTCCGATGCAATAGGCCCGAAGATCCTGCTGGATTTCCGGGCTCGTCATCGTCGCCATGACGGCGTGATCATACCGCCACGGATGCGTCTCGACTTCGTAGCGCCAGAGATCGAGATACCCTGAGCTTTGCAGAACACTTGCAATGCGACCGTCCCATTCCGGATGGTCGTTGATCATTCGATCAAGATCCTGAAAATTCTCGACCGTTGGATCGAGCGAACGGGCCGAATCAAGGACTTCGTTCTGGGCACGATGCGTCATCGCAATTGGATTTGGACGCCGGGCCATAGCCTCGATCTCGTCTTGCGGTACGACCTCAGTCTGCAACGCCAGCTCAACCAAGAGCGGACTGACGCGCAATTCTTCCGGCGAGCAGTAATCTTGGTCGCTCACGAGTTGGATACCGACGCTCTGATAGGCCCGAGCGACCAACCTCGAGCAAAACAGGCGTTTGGTGCGAAGTTTAGGTCCTCCTGTAACCAAGGCCACTGCCTCAGGCAGCGAATAGCGTGTCCCCACCTCGGATCTGGCGTAATCGACCACCTGAGCGATTACGTGAGCCGGCAATGGGGTCTTCAGCCGAAAGGCAAAGACGGTTTCGTCGTCTTCAAAAAACTCGCGCTGAATGTTCCGCGCTTGGACGCCATCCATTGTCGAATCGATGAATGATCCCTGCTCAACGCAGATCATCGCATGAGAAACGATACCCATTGTCGCACGGCGAATGAACTTGCTCCCCTTCCCCGGTCGAGCAGTCAGAATAATGTCGCCAGGCAGCAGGCTCTCGATTTTGATCCGTCTCAAAGAGGTTTCCTTTGGTGATCTAGTCGTCCGACGCCGTTCGGTACCCCGTCTGGCGGGAGAGCGGCGGAGCAAATAAAGCCCGGACTCAGTTGCCAGGGTCGCCTTCGGTGTCGACCTTTTCTTTTCCGGCCTTGACGATGGATGTCTTCAGAACCGCGATCTTCTGTTCGATCTCCTCCGCCGAAACCTCGACGCGCAGTCGCTCCTGGATGAAATTGAGCCGACCTTCGCAGTCCCGAGCGATTTCGGCCCAGGTTTTCACCCAGACCTTGTGGTTCTCCTTTTCGAGGAAAAGACCAATTGGCCTGCCGGTCTGCGTGACACGGTCCTTGACGTAGTCATCGTATTCCGTCGTTACCAGGTAAAAGTTCCAGATGGTGGACGTCGTCGAGAAGTCAGGCTGTTGGATCAAGGCTCGGACGTAGTCCTCAAGCTGATCCAGTTCCTTCCGGGTGACCGTCAACGACGGCCGCTTCAACTCGATGAGGAGAAACTCGCGGTGGCCTGGATCTGCATGCGGCACCATCCGGCCCATGAAGGAATCTATGCGGCCAATCTTGCCGTCGGGCTTGCGGCCTTTACTATGGCGAGACCGGATCTTGCCAAGTTCCTCCGAAACGCGAGCCATGATTTTCGTCAGACCCGATTCCTGCATCGTGAAATGGAAGTTTTCGCCGAAGATCCAGGTGTTCTCACCGACGAGGACATCGAGTTCGCCGCGCTCCTTGATGGTCGATCGGTGTTTCGGGTCGAAAACCATCTCGCGCAGCACCTGCAGCGTGACGACACGTTCGGCGATCAGGCTCGACGCCGATATGATATGAGAGAGCTGTGTCCTTTCCAGAAGATCCGAAAAATCGTCCTGCTTGTTCTTGGGAAGATTGAACACTGCCCTGAGGATGCGGGTCACCGATTCCGGATTGTGCGCCAGAGCTTCCTTCAGCAGTCCCAAGGTTATCTTCTTCAGTGCGTTTTCGGCTTTCTTGAAATCACGCGAATAGGATTGAACGGCGTGGGTCGCGATATCGAACACCTGTCGTTCGCGGCGCTCGATTTCATCTTTCGGATCACCCTCATAGGGATAAACGCCCGCTTCCTTCAACGACTGGATCAGTTCGCTCGATTTCTCGGCCTCACGGTCTCGGAAGTAGTCACCGACTTCATCGCGAATGTAGTCGACCACACGAGTGAAATCAGGATCGCCAAGACCGTCGAGCTCCAGCAGGTTGGCGTTGGCAATCTCCTGAAAGAAGGGCGAATAGGCGTAGACAGAGAACGAGTAGTCCGGCGCCGTAACATTTGCGGGGAGCGTCCCCAGGACCACCCCGGTTTCTCCGCCGAAATGAATGCGCCGGGCGGACACTTTTGACTTCCATTCAATGACCTTCAGAGAGAGGTCGCTGATAACGCGCGTTGCGCCGACAACCGACTTGGTCTTGAAGTCATGCGATCGCTCGATCGACGTCTTGGGGTCGACCGGCACGCCATCATAGAGGATTTCAATCCCCGGATACTGAAGCACGTAAGGTGCAAAGGTCGCATTGAAATCGGCGCTGGCTTGTTCGCCGGTCAGCCATTCAAAGCTTTCCTTGAGATTGCTCAGTTCGACCACGGTGCCGGTTTCTTTAGCCGGCACTTCGACGGGCTCCGAGACTGTCCCGGTGTGCAGCCTGTTCGAGTCGACGGAGATCGACAGCGAAAAGCGTTTGCCATCTGTCTCATACACCGTGTTCCAGTTCGCCTTTTGCGCGAGCGAAAAGAACTTGAGGCGGCCTTGCCCCTCCTTCCCGTGGATGGCCCGAGCGTTGACCTTTGTTTGCCGGGCCTGGCGTTTCCAGGATTCCCCGAGGCTCTCGAAATCATGCTCGGCACGATCTCTGGAAATCCCGAGCCCGTTGTCGGAAATAACAATGGACTGAACCCCGCCGAGGGGATTTCTCGGGAAATCGACCGAAACCCTTGTCGCATCCGCGTCCAAGGCATTCCAAACGAACTCGGCAACGGCCTTGACCGGGTCGCGCGTGCTGGCGACCTTCTCAAGATGATCATGCTTTGCCTTGAGCGTAATCGTCGACATCGATCCCCCTTTGATTGAGAAATCACCAAGCAGACAAGCCGAGGGGCTGTCAATGACTGACTTTGCGGCCTCTGCGATCTGCCTATCTCAAAGTCCACGTAGACATGTTGATGCTGACGGCGTCGGATCCCACCGGTCCTATCATCGGTCTGGGTCGTGCCAGATCTCCATAATAAAGGTCACGAGGGTATGTGCCGCATTGACGGCCAGGCGCGCTTCCGAGACCGAAATATTAGGCGGCGCGATTCCTCGTCCATGTGCCGAACCGATATGTGTCCGGAAGGCGCCGACGCCGTCGACGACCGATGCCAATCCCTGCAGCATCTTTCTCTGATCTTCAGCAAGCGTTGCGTCAGGGTTTAGGCCGAGATGGCTTTGCACCGTGCGCCACAAAGGCACGGCCGTCATTTTCGAAGGCAGCTCCAGCGCAAACGTTTCGATGTAGGTTTTGCAAAGGGCTTCGATGATCGCACACGCCGCCGTAATTGCGGCATGCGGATCGCCGACCAGCTGCTGATAGGCGCGCTCGAATTCGCGTTCCACCGACGCGAAATCGCCGCGCTTGAGGAGGTCGCTTAACCCCACCGCCACCGGCCCACTTCCCGCAAGGGTAATGCGTCCATTCGTCTGGTATGAAAGGCTGTTTTTCGCCAAAGCATCGCGAATTCGCTGCTGCCCCTTCTCGACGTCCTCGTTATACGCCTCAAGCTCCATGAAATCCTGGATCACCTCGCCGAGGACGTCCAAGGCGTCGATCCCCTCGTCCTCGTTACATCTCCTCAGCCAGGAAGCGCACTTCGATTCGCAATTGCCAGCTGGCGGCTCACCTGGTGCCCCGCTTTCCATGAAAAGCGTGTCGAGCTTACTGTGGCTGTAATAATGATGTCCGATGACCGATGCGGTTGCACCGATAACTGAGTTCGGAATCTGACGCCCCATTAAAAAACCTCCGCCACGAACGCCTTTACCTATATCACCCCCCACGCCCGAAACCTCCCCCTCCCCATCATCTCGCGCAGTCCGAGTTCCAAAACGATCCGCCGCGCCGCCTGCGGCGTCACGTCCAGCGTCTTCGCCACCATCCCGGCCGACACGAGCGGGCGCGCCATCACCAGCTCGACCAGCTCCGGCAGTTTTGAAGACGTTCGTCGCCCCTCCAGCTTCCGCTCGAACATTGTGCGCGCCAGAACCAGCCGGTCATGTTCCTTCATGCCGATCTCCGCGGCCGCCACAAAACCTTGGACAATCGCCAGCAGTCGCGTTTCCCGGTCGCGATGCCGCCGCCGATCCACGGGAATGGTTTTGAGGCCAAGGTTGATCGCGGCGAGATGGGCGCCGCTAGTGATACCGTACTGACGGAGGATGGCGGCAGCAAACAGCCGGCCGAGCCAGGGCGCGTGCTGGAGGACGGAAAGCTCGTTCCAGGCATCAAGGGCGACAATCGTCTGCAGCACTGCCGGCAGGTGTGCGACCTGCCGCAGCGCCGCCCGCCATTCGTCGAGCCGGGCATCCTCGTCCCAGTCGAGATCATAGACGAGCGGGTCTTTTTCGGCCGCGGCGCTAGCGCCGGCACGGTCCGGCCGTGTGGCGCTCTCGATTGCCGCGTCCGACCGTGCCAGCACCGCATCGATGGCCGCGAGGTCGACTCCGGTGAGACTTTCCGCGGCATCACCGTCGTCCCTCTCCCCTTCCCGCTCGACCACCTGTGCAGGCTCAACTCTACGGACGTTCGCGGTGTTTTCAGAACCTTCTGATGGTTCAGGCCACGCCCGAGTCTGTCGCAAGGTTCGGATACCGTGTCGCTTTTACTTTGCGATTTCAATCGGCAGAACGTCATACGTCTGTTAGAGTTAGCGCGCAAAATTAGCCCCGATTGTCGCTAACGATTTCGATGGGGCTGTGCATGCCAAAGCCATTTCAAAATCGTGGAAGCAGCTGTCGCCCATCCCAGGCAGACTGGTTGAAGGCACGCCGGACCGCCCGAGAGCTTGACCGGGTCTTGGATGCGGGACGAGCTAAAAAAGACGCGATTGTCAGGGCGGCGGCTGAGCTTCACCTGACGACCCGACAAATCTATAATCTCTTGGCCCGATATCAGGCTGAGCGAAGAATAACAGCATTATTGCCTCGGCTGCCTTCCGAGCGACGCAAGCGGCTATCGGAGACGGCGGAAGACATCATCCGCAAGACGTTGCGCGACCAGTGGATGATACTTGAAGCACCGCCTTTGGCGCCGGTCGTTGCCGAGATTCGTGCCCGATGTGAGGAGGCGGGGCTCGCGGCTCCCTCTTATGTGACGATTTCCCGCCGCATCCCGTCGTTGTTTTCGGCCGAAGAGATCGCCAAAAAGCGATCGGCCAATCCAAAGCATCTGATGCGGTTAAAGCCACGGCCGGGTTATATTCACGCGCCGAACCCGCTCGATGTCTGCCAGATCGACCATACCCCGACAGACATCAATTTTGTGGAGGTGGTCGACAACGGCGGCGTATTTGTCGGCCGCCCGTATCTTACGATTATAATCGATGTCGCGACGCGTGCCATTTTCGGCTTCTGCCTTACTCTGGAAAAGCCATCGGTGTTGTCTGTTGCGCTCTGTCTGGCGCATGCGATCTGCCGGAAAGACGCATGGCTTACATCGCGTTCCATTGAACATGCTTGGCCGATGTTCGGCCGTCCGAAACTTCTGCTCACAGACTCCGCGATGGAGTTCAAGGGCAATGCATTTCAGCTGGGCTGCGACGATTACGGCATTCGCATTCGCCATAGGGACCGCGGCAGAGTCCATCAAGGCGGTGTCGTCGAGCGGCTTTTGGGCAAGCTCAATGGGGTGCTGTCCACCTATCCCGGTTCTTCAGGGCGTTCTGTGGCCGACCGCGACGGATATCCGTCGGAACGGCGTGCATGCCTGAGCTTTCCTGAACTGGAGCGCTGTATAGCGCTGGCGATCCTCGATCATAACCGACAAGAAAACTCCAAGACGCTTAGAGTACCCATCACGGAATGGCTTTATCGTACCGCGGGTTTGCCCGAGCGAATGGACGCGCCGGAACAAGTGCTTTTGTCGTTTCTACCCAATGCGGAGCGACAATTGTCCCCGCAGGGCATCAGCATGTTTGCGCTGCATTACTATTCGCCTTGGCTCGGCTCCCTTGTCCCAGAACGCGACCGGCTAGGGAAGCTTGAGGTTCGGTACGATCCCCGTGATATCAGCCACATATATGTGCGTGATCCGGAAACGCGATCGTTTCGATCAGTCGAACGACGTGATGGCTGCTTCGAGCCGATGACTCTCTGGGAACATGATGCTGATCGAGCGCAGTTGCGAGCTGCCAATCACCGCTCGAGCATAGCGAAGGTGGCTCTGCGCCGTGAAATTTCTGCCATAGCTGATACTGCCAAGCTGTCCAAGAAGGAAAAGCGCGACGCCGTTCGCAGGGCGCATGCGGCTGCAGCCGAAAAGCCATATTCGACAAACGGCTCCGAAGAGACTTCGGTCGACGGAAATCACCCAGTACGGCAAAAGAAACGGCTGCCGGTGGAAGACTGGTGAGCGCTATGTCTGATCATTTATTTGACCATGTACGTCCCATCCTAGATTTTAGAGATGATGAACGTGTCGCCTATATGCGGGCTCCGAGATGGATAGGCCATGACATCGCGAGAGACAGCCATCAACGGCTGGCCGACTTGCTAGCCCGACCCGTTTCACTGCGAACCCAGGGTTTAATGCTCATAGGCCCATATGCGAATGGGAAGACCATGATCGTAGAGCGGTTCGCGGTCGAACACTTGCGCACCTCCTCGAACCAAAGAGTGTGGATCGTTCAAACGCGCGAGGGAGCAGGGCTCGGCCATCTCTACGCAAGTATCCTTCAGGCCTTTCAAGCGCCCGGTGGCGCCATCTGGAATGTTAGCCGGAAGGCGGAGCAGTTGGACCACTTGCTGGCGAGCATCAAACCCAGGGTGTTGATATTTGACGAGTTCCACAATGCTCTGCGGGGACGATCCCGCGACGTTGAAGGGGTGTTTGCCTTTCTCCGGCGGATTGGCCGGCAATTTGATATCTCTCCCGTTCTCGTCGGCGAGGTCACCATCTACGATTTCGTCAACGCCACAAGCGAGATGGCAACTCGCTTCGAGCTGGTCCCCATCCCGAGATGGCAATATGACGAAAGCTATCTGATGCTTCTGGACAGTCTCGAAGCGGCAATGCCTCTGGCAAAAGCCTCCGATCTCTCGGATGAAAAATTGGCTCGCCGAATTTTCAGTCTATCGGAAGGTTTGATCGGAGAGATTGCATCCATCGTGACCAAAGCTGCTGTAGCGGCGCTCCGCTCGGGGACAGAACGCATCACCAAAGCCGGTATCGATGAGCTTGGCTACATCCCCATTTCGCATCGACGTAACGCAACGTTGCGAAAGCAGCTGATTTGACTGCGAGAGAAACCAATGCCCCGTTCATCGAAATCCGTGAGCGCTATCGCGATGTGGTTTCGGCACGCTGGCCCATCACGGTTACGCCGCAGCGCGACGAGCTATTGTCGAGTTGGCTACACAGGCTTGCCTACGCCAACGGCGTGCCAGGGCGCGCTTTCGCCCGGATACTTGGCCTCACACCTGGAATGTGGTCGGCCAGACTTGATTTGAAGTGTTCGATCACCCTGGCCGATCAGCTGCGGCAGTATGCAGATATCACGTCAGAGCAACTCGCCGCTATGAGGATGCCGGACGGTCTACCAAAACAGCTTTTCCTACCCCTTCGCAAACTCTACCGACGGTCTGGGTCAACATGGCTCCAATTCTGCCCACGATGCCTAGCCACTGATACGCATCCATATTTTCGACGAGAGTGGCGGCTGGCAACCCGACTTACTTGCGAAAAACACAAAAGCAGGCTGCGAGATCGATGCACCGCCTGCAATCAGCCCGTGGCGGCCTTTGATCAGAACGAGCTCAGGCCGCACCATTATTGTGCCGGCTGTGGTTACGACCTCCGTCACGCATCGACCATCTACCTGTGCCCGGCAGTGAGGAAGCTTGACCAATGCATCCATGAAATCTTTGGCTTCAATTTGATTGCTGGATTGCCGATCGACGGTCTGCTTGTTCGGCAGTTTTTGGAAATCCCTCAAAATACCGGTATCCATCGGCAGGGGCTCTTGACCGGCTTGTCCGCGTCACTTCGGGCCCGATGCTACGAGAAACTTGTATGCCGGCCGAACGAAGGCGACGTAGGTCAGTGGCACGCTCATGGAATTGGTGGGGCACCCACATCTCAGGTGACGAAAGAGAGCGGTGTCGATCTTCTAACCCGAATGCTTTCAGATGCGCTTACACCTAAACAAGGGCGTCCGGCTGCAGGCGATAGCCGATCAACTGTCGATCTTACGCACTTCCTCACAAAAGCTCAGCAGATGAACCTAACTCCGATGAGCCCAAAGTCCCGGCGGAGGGATGCAACGGCGATCGTCCGTTGCCAATGTTGAGAACTCACGTCAAATCCTAAGCCTCGGGAGCATCCTTGAAGGGTGCGATCGACTCGATCTCGGCAATTTTCTGGAATTCTCCAAGATATTCCTGGCGGTGATTTTCTAACCACCGGTTGATGCGGCCATTGGCAAGCAATTTGGTTACGTATCCGCGCGCGACGGTCAGATGCAGATTATCGATGCCGTATGTTTCCTCGACGTTCTTCACCTGGGTTTGCAAGGCCGCCAGTTCCCTCTCCATGCGTGCGATCTGTTGACCGGATGGGGTGCCGGCGGCTCGGCCGGAGGATTTTTTGGGGGCGACGAGTTGGCTATCCGGTGTAGCGGCGCGTATCGCTTTGGCAAACATGATGGAAAAATTATGCTGACCAATCATGAGATCTGCAGCCTCAATTTGCCGAACTGGCGACATCTGTCTCAATACGTCGAAGACTGTCATAGAGCATGACGTATCTTTCAACATTTCCGCGGCTTCAGGGCTGATGCCATCAAGCAGTCGAAACCGTCGTATGACGGAATCCACTTGTAGGCCTAATGCATCTGCAATGTCTGCTGGCGCGACGCCTCTGTCGATCGCACGGGCAATCATCCTATGTTCTTGAATTGGAGCCAGCCGATTGACCCTTTTATTATATGTGTACGTGTCGTCGTCGGTTGCAATGAGGCACTCGACATCCAGAATGCCGAGCTCCTTCAAGGCCTCAATCCGAAGATGACCATCTAGTAGAAACCAGTTGCCCGGGTTCCCGCTGTCTGCAATCACGACCGGCGCTTCCACCAAGCCAATCGCTTTGATGGAGCTTAAGACCTGCGCAAATTTTCTGCTTTCGCGCGCCCCATCCGGTAGCGATTTCAACGGCAGGATCGACGAGATAGCAATCGTTCGAATATCGCGATCGAACGCCAGATGTATTTGCCCATCAGATTCATCACGACCGTCGGTCATCGTGCTCTCCGTATATTCGGCTTACGAGCGCTCTTGGCATAGTGGCCAGCCCCTCAGCCCTCAGCAAGTTGACGAATCCTTCGTCGGCAAGAAGGTCCTTGATCGCTTCAACGATGAAAAGGAGACGCGTCTGCGTGAAGTCTGACTTCTTGACCAAAAGGCGTTGTTTTTCAGCTTCCCGTTGATAGACCTGCATCAGATCATGGGCCGTCATCCGCCGACCGGTACCCTTTCGGCCGAGAGGCGCCGATGGCAGTCCCTTTCCCCGTACGCGCATGCGCATGTCGAGTAACCGCCGAACGGCGGCTAATTTCTTTCCGCGAAGCTGGCCGGCCTCATAGGCTTCCAGTAGCAGGCTCTGCGCCTCTTCAGTTTCTGCCCGCGAGATTTCCATAGCCAATGTGATCGGGATCAAACCGGTCTCGACAGCAGCAACGAGACGTTCTTCTCCTTTTTCCAGGAGTGTAGCGATCATATAGACCCAGGATGTCCCCACGCCGATTTTCTCGGCAATGGCGGCATCGGTGTAGCCACGCGCTTTCAATGACCCAATCTCACGCATAAGGTCGATCGGTCGGGGTGTCGGTCGAGCGATGTTTTCCACCAGGCTCATAACAAGGCATTTGTCTTCGCTCGCCTCGATAACAACCGCCGGGATCTCGCTCTGCCCGAGCATTTGGAAAGCTTCTAGACGGCCCTCCCCGCAAACCAGATCGTATCGTGGCCCGCTTGGGCCATTGTGGCGGCTGACAGTAATCGGGCGTTTGAGACCGATGGCTTCGATATTGTTCACGATATCCCGATGCTGCCTCTTATTGCGCGCGCGCGGGTTGAGCACCGAGATGCGTGAAATCGGGATCATTTCGATATGATTTGAATGAAGAACAGCCATCACGCGGCCTCCGACAGGTTAACGGGCGCAGCAATCTGATAGAGAATATCGAGGTCGTCGAACCGATAGGCATCGAGCTGTAGGGTATTGTCTTCTGCCATCCTCAATCGATCGGCGAGAAGATCCAGTCTTGGAAAGAGGTAGTAGTCGAATGGCTTCTGGTTGGCCGAATCCATGCGGACGACAATGGTGATGTCCGGAGCAAGTGAGGTGTCGAAACGCAGGTTCCAACGTAGAAGTCCCGTCGGGGTCTGGAAGCAGCGAGCGATTACGATAGACAGAGTGAATTCCTCGTTGACCGTCATACGATCGGTATCGTTGTCCTGCCAGGCTTTACTGCCAGAGGATTTTAAAGCGCCCATCACCTCGTCAAGTACTGCGGGATGAAGCTTCCTGAGTTCTCGATTGATCTCGACGTAACGATAGTCTCGATCCGGATCGAAGCCTACGAGACTGTAGGCTCGCAGAAGGCTGCCAAACCGTGAGCTGTAGGCACTGCTTGACGGCATGCCATCGCATTCGTCGATCACTATCCCGGACAAGCTTCCCCTTTGCCGGTAAAGGTCCCGAAGAGACTGCAGCATTTCTTCGTCGCTCAAGCGGAATGATCGTGCATTGATCACGGTCCGAGCCGCTTCAAAGAGCGAGCGCTCAATGACGGCATCGAAGACGCCGTCGGCTCTGATCCACATATCGGGGTCATTCCGGACATGCCGCTTCTTCAGCTTGAAGGACCGTCGGTTCCACACGTTGTCGCCGGCATATTTCTCGTTGATCAAGATTTGATGAATGGTCCCTCTCGTCCAGTTACGGCCGAGGTCAGACTTGATACCCCGATTATTCAGGTCGGCGGCAATCTGGTTCTCGCTCTCGCCATGATGGACGAATCTGCGATATATCTCACGAACCAGCTCCACCTCTTCGGCCGGCCCCATGGTGAGGATCACACGGTCAGTCTGAATGCTCTTGTGCTCGCTGCGCTGGAGAATACCTTTCACCTGGCCGCGTTCATCGATCAGGGTTCGTCGCAAGCCGAAACCAGCTGGTCCGCCTTGCCGGTACCCCTTTTCGATCAGGCGGCCCTGCCCTGCAAAAACCTTCGTAGACAACTCACGGCTATACTCTCCGGCCATAGCCCGCTTGACACCTTTAACGATGGTGGACACCGGGCTGCCGTCATTTTCAAACTGTTCGGCGCAATACTGGACAGAGATCCCGGCACGGCGGCAGATGTATTCGTAATAGGCACTTTCATCGGCATCCTGGAAACGGCCCCAACGACTGACATCATAAACCAGGACCATCGTGAAATCTGTCGTCCCGACCTGCACATCCTCGATGAGCTGGCGCAGCGCCTCACGCCCTTCGATTTTCAGGCCGCTCTTCCCTGAATCCGCGTACGTCCGGACAATTTCGATACCACGCGCCCCCGCATAGTCCCGAATTGCCTGTGATTGGTTTTCGGTAGAATATCGCTGATGATCGGTCGACATCCGCACATATTCGGCAGCGCGCACTGGCTGCGGTTCCGATGACCTGGCGTTAAATGTCTCCCGATCCACTGGTTGCCCCTCCTGTCGTTGATCAGAGGTGCCTGATCCTGAGGCTGGCGCGGCGCCGAGCACATTCATTTCTGCAGGCATCCGCATCGCAATCCTAGCGCATGAAGGAGCGGAAGATGTTGCCGAAAAAGGGCAGTAAGTTGCCGACTTGGCCCGGCTTTCTGGGTGACCGAGAGGTCCTTGCCTTCACCGTCGCCGATCTTTTGAAAAAAGAGCATGGCGATAGTCACCGAGCAATCAAGGAGTTGATGCGCCAGACAGGTGCAAGCGAGCGAACCGTGAAACACTGGCTGTCTGCTCAACATGCTCCAGAGGTTATGTTTTTCCTTCGGCTCGTGGTCTCCTCGCCGGTCGTAAGAGCGTTCGTGCTCGGTATCATCGAAGGCCCGGCGTCCGAGCAAACTTCTCTTGCGAATGATCGCGTTATTCGCGTAGCGACCAGAGAGGCCTACGCCACTGGCGAAGCCGCTAACGCCAAGGTGGCGGCAACCAGACGCCACAATGACCCTAATCGTGCCCCTGAACGTGACCCTAAAAATGACCCTGAACCGCAATCCTTCAATCAGCGACAACTATGGTTTTTGGAGCAGATCAGAATGGGTGCGCGCTTCAGTGCGAAGGAGATCGTTCAGACTTGGCATGTCAGTCTGAAAACCGCTCGTCGGGATATCAGAACGTTGCTCCATTCCAAGTTACTTGAGTATATCGGATCGCGGAGAAAAGGCCGTTATCGACCGAATTCATGATGAACAGGAATATCAGCCGTCATCATCGTCGTCCTGTTTGCCGGAAGTGAGGTCGGCGTGTTCTTTGCGGGTGGCATCGAGCGCTCCTCGCCTGCTCAGAAGTCCAGCATCCTCAAGTGCCTCGATGTTGGGAAGGTCACGCAGGGTCTCAAAGCCAAACACCGACAGAAATCGGGGTGTTGTCACATAGGTGTAAGGCGCACCGGGTGTCGGACTTCTCGGCCCTGAAACGATGAAGCCCGCATCTCGCAGGCCGGCGATCGTGTCACGACTGACCTCCTTTCCGAAAATCTCCGACAATTCGGCCCTGGTGATCGGCTGAAAATATCCAATCGCCGTCAACACCATCGTCTCCGTTTCGGACAGCGATGGTGCAAGCGATCTCGCCGGAGCGGTCGAAATGCGAATTGTCTCAGCAAACCGCGGTCGTGTGCGATGCTGCCATCCACCCGCAACAGGCACCAGTTCGTAGGGTCGGTCCCTAAGCTCATTGACAAGGTCCTCGATCAGCAAGTCAACACTGCAGTCCCGGCCAACCACGGCTGCCAGCATGTCCCTACCGACTGGCTCGACTGAGGCAAAAATGACCGCCTCGACCCGGAGCATCCATTCTCGCCAGCGCAACTCCGACGGCAAATCCTCAAGCTCGCGATCAAAGAGAACGTCCTGCTTTCGGTCTCGCGATGGCCGCCTTCTGGTTTGAGTTTCCAAGGATCTGGCCATCGTCATAACCCGTACATGCGGAATGATGAGCGGCCGGATAATTCTCGTACAGCCTCGAAACTCTCCAGTCGCTCGAACAGTCGAGTGGCTGCCCAGCGTGACAGATTGCAGCCCGGCGCCGAGGCGGGAAGCGCGTCTTCACTGAGAAGCTTTTGGACAACGGCATCACTCCCCTTGGTCCTCAGCTTCGGCACTGCTGCTATCAACCGAGCGGCACGGCGATCAATGTCGGCGGCAGACTGAAGCGCCGCCTCAACGCTGCTGACCACCGCCAGGCAGATTGCCTTCGAATAAGCTGGCTCACCCGGCCGGACTCGTCCCCTTCCGCCCATGGTGCGGAAGGCAGACCCGAACCGTACAGGCAGCAAAAGCGGTACCGGCCTCGTCCATTTGAGCTTCAGCGCCAACACCAGGTCCGCCAGTGCGAAAGCCAGAACCTCCGCGTCCGGGCGAAAGGTCGCGATCGTCGATATCAGATCGGCCATCACGAGGGGTGCCGCTCGCCCGGACTGGTTCGCCGTATCGATGAGATCGCTAACGGACGCAAGGTCTTTATCCCATCGGATCGAAAACAAGGTCGCCAGTTCCTTGACGAACGGAGTGACGGGCATTTGCGATCGACGGGCCAGCAATCGTGTGGCCCGAAACAGCTTTCCGGCTGGACCTGGATCGCCGTCTGCCGGCGTCAGCAAGACGGCGTCACGCAACGCATCGTCTTCTTCATTCCGGCCGAGCATGCGGGCCGCGACAGCTGCTGATTTAAGGGCCAGACGATCGCGCCAGCAGCCGATCCATGGAGGATTGGCGCGGATCAAATCGTCGAGAGATTTCAGGGCGATACCTGCGACGAAGGCAGCATCAATATCGTTGATGTCGCGGCCGCGTGCGAGCGCCCATCCCGGCAGGTGGGCCGACCATGTCGGCGATGGAATTTTCGCTGTGGTGATCGAGTCCATGCTCCGGACCATAGATCAAGTGCGCGGTTCGTGCCACCAATATTGATTAAAACCGCACGGTCTGTCGGTATCAAGTAACATCCGATAATGTTGCATTATCGGACGTTCTTGTCATTATAGAGAAATGGCCCCAATCATCGAGCAAAACACCAAAAATCACGTCGAGGAGACCTCAGCGCCGTCTCTCGGCATGGCGGATAGGCATGGCATTTCCGCGCCGGAGGTGTCAGGTGCAAGCCCCCTCCCCTCTCTCACCGGCGGCGACGAGACACCAGCTCATCTCGCCAGCCTCGCCGATCGCGCTCGTGGCTATGTCCAGGCGGCCAGTTCCGCCAACACGCGCAAAGCCTATGCGGCCGACTGGAAGCATTTTTCCGCCTGGTGTCGCCGCACCGGCCTCTCTCCGCTCCCCCCAAGCCCGCAGACCGTCGGGCTCTACATTACCGCCTGCGCCTCCGGCGCGCTTGACCGAAACGGCAAGGCCAACTCGGTTTCGACCATCGAACGACGCCTCTCCTCGCTTTCCTGGAATTATTCCCAGCGCGGATTCGTGCTTGATCGCAAGGACCGGCATATCGCCACCGTGATGGCCGGCATCCGCAACAGCCACGCCAAGCCACCGGTCCAAAAGGAAGCGGTCATGGCTGAAGATATCATCGTGATGGTCGAGACGCTCGACCGCGGCTCTCTGCGCGGCCTGCGGGATCGGGCCATGTTGCTCATCGGTTTTGCTGGTGGTCTTCGGCGCTCCGAGATCGTTGGCCTTGATTTGAAGGCAGACCAGACTGAGGACGGTCGTGGTTGGATCGAGATCTTCGACAAGGGCATTCTGATTACCCTGCGCGGCAAAACCGGATGGCGGGAGGTCGAGGTTGGTCGCGGCTCATCCGACGCGACCTGTCCCGTCGCCGCAATCGAGACCTGGATCAGGTTCGCCAAGCTCGCTCATGGTCCCCTCTTTCGCCGCGTAACGGGGCAAGGGAAGACTGTCGGGTCGGAGCGGCTGAACGACAAGGAGGTGGCCCGGCTTGTGAAACGCGCTGCAATGGCTGCCGGCGTTCGCGGCGATCTCAGCGAAATTGAACGCGCCTTCAAGTTCTCCGGCCATTCCCTTCGCGCGGGCTTGGCCTCTTCCGCTGAAGTTGACGAGCGTTACGTCCAGAAGCAGCTCGGCCATGCGTCCGCAGAGATGACACGCAGATATCAGAGGCGGCGGGATCGCTTCCGCGTCAATCTGACCAAGGCATCAGGGCTTTAGGTGGCCCCTCCCCTGCCGTTCAGGCGCTTGCAGAAAACCCGCTATCACATTATAGTCACTATAGTCATTCTGGTTATAGGTAAAGCGATGCAAACATCAACGCACGACGATAAAAGCTGGACGGTCGCTGGCGCCAAGGCAAAGCTCTCGGAGGTCATGGAGCGCGCGCAATTGGCACCTCAGACGATTACGCGCAACGGAAAGCCGAGCGTGGTCGTCGTTTCTGCAGACGAGTGGCAAAAGAAGACTGGGCGCAGGGGATCGCTTGCGGAATTTCTGTTGGCATCGCCTATGCGCGGAGCGGATCTGGATCTTCAACGTCAACATGACGAGCCGCGTGATTTGTCGTTATGAGACTGCTACTCGATACGAATGTGCTGTCGGAAGTTACAAAACCTAACCCAGATGAGGGGGTTCTGAGATGGATTCACGGCTTGGACGAAGACCGCGCGTTCATCAGCATCGTATCGATTGCTGAAATTAGACGCGGCGTCGCGTTGATGGATAGCGGACGAAAACGCGATGCCTTGGGCGAGTGGCTCGCGCATGATCTGCCTCAGCGGTTCGAAAATCGGATTATTCCAGTGGAAAAAGCAGTCGCCCTGGCCTGGGGCGATCTCATGGCGCTTGCCAAGCGAAGCGGTCGTGGGCTTGCCTCGATGGACGGGCTGATTGCAGCCACTGCCGTCGCTCATCAGTTGACGCTTGCGACACGCAACACCAGGGATTTTGAAGGCTTCGGAGTTGATATCATCAACCCATGGGCGAGTTGATTAACCCCATGTTCGTCGGTGGAAAAGATTAGTCTGCATGCTCTCATACAGCTTGCTCAAAAACCACGCTGGCATCCTGCTGGTCGGAGACCACACGTCCCTGACCTGGCTGCACGAGGTCGTCCACGAGGTGAATGACCGCTCACCGATTATTATCGACAAGGAAGGCTCGTTTCTGGGCTTGGCCTACGATGTGCGCAAAGCCTTTGAGCGGCAACGTGAGGTTATCCAGCCGCCAAAACATTTTGAAGAAATCGGTGTTCGATACGGTGTCCAGATCCTCTGGCCAGTTCTTCTGCTGCAGCAGAGATTGTTGCGACAGTCTCTCGCGTTCTTCAGCCATACGGCCAAGACCCAAGCGATCACCTACGCCTTGGAAGCCGTCATCGAAGATGCGCTGCGCGAGGATTTTGGTGCACAGTCCGAGCACATCATTGGTCTCTGGCAGCGCCTTGATCCAGCGCAGTCTGAAGTATTCGACATGATCGACAGCCGCGGGGGGATATTCTGTTCATGGACGAAGGCCAAACGGAAATCCGGCTTTGCTCAGCTCCTTTCAAGCTTCGATCCGATGTATGACAACTTCTACTCTATGCGATTGAAGAACGGCGAGAAGAACCTGGTCTCTCCGGCAGAATTTGCGGCATGGGAAAATGCGGAATGGCCCGATCCTCGGTGGTAAATCACTGGCACATCAATAGTGATAACAACCGGATAGGTGCCCCTTCCCTCCTCCTGTTGAAACCGCAAGCTCAAAACCGAAGGCAGAGTTTTTCGCTTAGCGCTTCAATTGAAATCGGGAGCTAAAAGCCACAAGGCCTTTCAGCCGGGCTGGAACGACGAGAGCCCACTCTGCCATCGATCGTGGCGACGAACTGGCCGAATTGTTGACTGACCAGGACATCGAAACGCTGCGTCATCTGGTCAACGAGGGCATGGGTGAACACCCTGCGCGCCCTCACCTCCGATCTTGCCTATCTGCCGGCCTGGTCGTCCGCTGCCACCGGCTCTTCCCTCCCCTGGCCGGCGCCTTCGCCTCCCCGGCCCTCAAGTTCGCTATCCGCCTCGCCGTCAGGGCCACGCCGCGGCCACGAAAACGCAAGAGCGTCCAAGCGGTGACCGGCGACGTGTTGGCTCAAATGCTGGCGACCTGCAGCGCCCGCATCCTGCGCGATATTCGAGGCCTGGCGATCCTGATGGTCGCTTTTGCCTCGGGCGGCGGCCAGCGCAGTGAGATTGCCCGACTGGGTGTAGAACAGATTATCGTCGAGCCACCGATCGAAACCGACAGCAGTCCCCCCTCCCGCGCCATTCACCTTGGCCGTACCAAAACGTCCGGCGCCGACCAGGACGAAGTTGTCTCTCTCGCCGGTCGCCCGGTCGAGGCGCTCAATGCCTGGATCGACGCGGCGAAGATCGAAAGTGGCAGCGTATTTCGGAAGGTCGATCGCTGGGGCAATGTGTCGAAGCGGTCGCTGGAGCCGCGAGCGTTCAATGCGATGGTAAAGCAGCGGGCGGAGATGGCAGGATCCGACAGTGGAGAGTTTTCTGCGCAAGGGCTTCGGTCGGTATACTTGACTGAAGCTGCCAACCGAGGAATGCCACTGCAAGAAGCAATGGTACAGTCCAGCCATCGATCAGTACAGCAGGCGTCCAGCTTTTATAATAGCGCAACACGCCGAAGCGGACGGGCGGCACGGCTTCTTTGATAACTGAAATGATGGTAGATTGGTTTTAGTCTGCAGGCGCGGCAGCTTCAAGCGTCACGCCCTCATCTTTGAGGCTTTGCCAGTTCCGTGTCGCTATGCCGCCGTTTCGTACAAATCGTTTGAGAGGCCCCGACATAATCGCTAATATTCCGGTCATAAATAAAATTAAACCCTTTGCCCATTGGGAGAAGGAGGTGAAGGAGAGGCCCAATTCCGCGGCTCACTGCATGCCCCTCTATGTGCCTTCCGCGGCTCTCACGCCGGAGATGCTAAAACCTATGAACGCCCGGGGAACGAAGCTTCTGCCGCCCTACATGAGGGAAATTTTTAACTTTGTCAGGATCTACAAGAAGCGCAGCAACAGGCTGAGTCGTTCATAGCCAAGTTCCTTCACGATCAGGCAGCACCGGTAGACGATATCTACCCGATGTTAGCCTCAGACATTGGAAGCGCCGCTCTCATGGTGAGAACAGTTCACAACTTCTTGTGCCGCGTGGAAAAGCATCCCGTCTAATGGTCTCCTATCACATTTCCTTCTCGGCTTTCGCAAAGTCAATCATTTAACCCGTAGTCAGCTGACTACACACTCCGAAATGCTGCCACGTCTGAGGCTAGTTTGCTTGATATTCTTCAAGCTCGATTTGCCTCCTGTCTATTTGCGCGCAACAACGCCATCAGCACGGGACCGAGCGAAAACTCGCCGCGACGCGCTCTCCCCGTGAGATCCCTCAGATAGCCGCCGGCCGATGAGATATGGCCCGCTCTTTCAAGAATTGCTGCCATCGTGGTCGCTGCATTTTCAGGCCCCATTACTTCGCAAGCGTCCTGGTAGGCTGACGGGCTCACACTGAGCATAGATCGCACCACAACGGCGGCAACCATCAGATCGCGCCAGCTCTCGATATTGCCTCCAGGGCCGTACATCGCTATCTCTGGGCACGCACGAAGTACCATGCTCAATGGGAAAGCTTTTATCGGCTCATTCCTACGTCCAGTATCCGGGCTGGGCTTTTCGGCCTGCTCATTTCTGGAGCAAGGTTCAAGTTCAATAGTGGATTTGGTATTTGAATTTTGTATGTGCTGCCGAATATCGGCATCATTGGTGTCGGATTTTTCCTGAATATACTGGAGTTCCAACCGGTTGATGACTTCCTCGCGTAGAAGTTCCAATTCTTCGAGCAAGCGCACGTAATCCTCCGCGGTCTTGGTCATGCGAAGTCGTCCCATCAAGGCAATGTAGACGGCTTCGACTTTACCCCAGTCACCAGGGAGGCCGTCCTCGACAGCAGCCGTAATCAACTTGCGGACGTCGCGTCGCGCGATCGTAATGCGCTCTTTGACAACTTTCACATGCCGCTGGGTCGCCGCAACTTGCTGAGCCATGAGAGCGAGTTCTTCAGAGCGTGCAAGAAGTGGCGAAAGGCTAAAGCCGTAGGCTGTCTCTATAGCTCCATCGGTGCCTTTACGGGCGTAGCGCTTGCCATTCGGGCTATCATGCCGCTGGATAAGGCCCGCTTCAACGAGATGTGCGAGGTTCTCTCGTAGGGTTGAACCGGCGATCCCATTCGCTCGAGCCGTCAGCTGGGCATTGGACGGAAAGACAACCAGATTGCTTCCTTCGCTCAAAGCCACCTCTGGATAGAATGTTAGGAGAGCGTTGAGGACTGCAAGGGCGCGGTCACGCAGGCCCAGCAGCGAGCGTGCATTGCAAGCGTCCCTGAAAACTTTCCATTTATCGACTGACTTGCCCGGTTCGATTTGGGCGGCTCGCATCTGCGATCTCACCAAGGCAACCGTCATAGGCCGCCGCCCAAAGGGCGTCGTCACATTTCCAACCTGCATTTTCCTTCACCTTTCAAAAGGCAAAAGAAATTCGCTCACCGAAACGGTGCCAAACACTCTTGACTGCGATTCATGGAAATGCGATTCTCAGGCTGCTGACACCTTTGAGAGAGGCTTCCATGACGGCGACGTTTTGGGGGCCTTTTTCTTTTGCTATTGCCTTCCGATTTCGTCCTCTGTTGATGGAGCATTGCTCCTGAAACTGGCATAGAGTTCAGGCAGCTTTTCCATCAAGTACGATGCAAAGGCTTCGTCCCGTTCTCGATTGATCTGAATTTTGCAGAGCTTCCGCGTCAACGATAGGGTCGCAATTTCCTTGCCATCAGATGATCTCGCGACAGCGGGGGCTTTCTGCCTTCCCGAGCTCCCGAGTTCGCCCGTCTTCGCAGCTCTCAGCACTACCGAAAAGCGATCATCGGTATCCTTGTGGGCGAAGGCTTTGTCTTCCGTTGCTTTCTGCGCCCTCTTCTCGGCGCCGGCGATTTTGAGGCTCTCGACAAGATCAAGCCACCTCGGCCTTCCGATCTTTGGTGCACGCCCGATTGCCTCAATCAGCGAACGAGGCACACCGCGAGCGACACTCAGGAGCTTCTGGACTTCCTGGCGGTCAACCGACAGAGCTGTCTGAATCAGCGATCGCTGGATACCGCCGTTCTCAAGCTTCAAGGCAAACATTGCGCGCTCGATGAACGTGAGGTCTTCGCGCGCCGAGTTTTCCACACCCTGAGCGACGACGAGACGATTGTCATCCAGCTCGCGGACATAGGCTTTGACCGCTATGCCGAGCTCGGACGCTGCACGCACCCGGCGATGGCCATAGGCAATCTGATAGCGCCCAGGTGCAGTGGGATGAACTCGCACAAGGATAGGGATTTCCTGTCCATGCTTGGTCAGCGAAGTCTTCAGCGCTTCGACTGCAGCGAGATCCTGGTCGACGAAGCGGTCAGCAAAGGGGGAGGGGTCGAGTAAGCCGGGATCGAGTTCAACGGGCAGGGCGCCACTCGCGACCTGCTGCTTCAGTTCCTCGTAATTACGTTCGACCTCCGAAAATGTGTCCTTGAGCGACCGGACTGCACCTGAAGCAACACGCTGGATGGGCTGTCGGGCTTCGTCGGCCAGCGCCTCTTCGGTGCCACCTGCAAAAAGAGATCGGATTGACTGTGTTCGCTTGCTCACGCAGGTACCTCCCCATCACGGCCGGTCTCACGTTCCGGGATGTAGTCAGCTGACGACATGTTAAGTGTTTGAATTTTGTAAATAGTGGTCAAGATCATCTCTGCCAGACCTCGTTCAGCAGCTCGACAACCTCTTGATTGACGGCATTGATCGATTCCATCGCGCGATCGTATGTGGACCGGCCAACGGCGCCTCTCGTCAATTCGTAAAGAGATTGCTTTGTCAGTCCTGCGTTGGCGATCGCGGTGGACTTCCATGCGGTTGCCGCCATTACGTCAGATCCAAACACATCACGCATCAGTCCCACAATCTCTTGTTCCGGAACATCTCGAGGATCGTGACGGGTAACGAGAAATCGCAGGAAGTCGTAGTCAAGACGCCCGCCAGCCTCCTCGATGATAGACACGAGGTCCGAGGTCATAAGGAGGAACTGGCTCATCGATGCGACATCGACCATCTGTGGATGGACTGTGACGATCATACCCGTCGCAGCGTTCAGAGCGCCCATGGTCAGAAAGCCCAGCTGGGGAGGGCAATCGACAACGACAACGTCGAAATCGTCTTCGACCTGGGCGATTGCGCCGGCAACCCTTCTGAAGAACAGATCTTCCGGCCGACCACGTTTTTGCAACATGAAGCGCGGGGTTTGATGCTCGAACTCCATAAGTTCGAGATTGCCGGGAACGATGCTTATCCCTGTAAAATATGTTGGGCGGATCACGTCTTTCATCGTGACGCGCTGATCGTCGTAACGGATGGCACCATAAAGGGTGGCGTTTTCCGCGACATCAAACTCGGGCTGATAGCCGAACATGGCCGAGAGGGATGCCTGCGGATCGAGATCGATCGCCAAAACGCGATACCCCTGCAGCGCGAGCCCTTGAGCCAGATATAGCGATGTGGTCGTTTTTGCGGAGCCGCCTTTGAAATTGGCAACCGTAATGACCTGCAGCTTTTCGTCATTGCGTCGACGTGGAAAAAACCTTGTCGCTTCCTTGGGGCGAACGCTTGCGAGATACTGCCGCAGCTCGTTGATCTGTTCGAGCGAATAGGACCGCCGGCCCCCATTTCCAAGATCTGGCATCGGACCTAGACCATCGATCGATAGCTGACGCAAGTAGCCATCCGAAACGCCAACGATCTCCGCGACTTCGCCTGATGAGAACGACCGCAGTGTTTTCTGCGCGGTCGGCGGGAATGCCCGTTCTCCAACTGCACGCAAGCGGGCAGACAGCGCTTCGGCCCGCTGTGTGATATGGGCAGAAGTCGATGTCTTTTTGATGTGCCGGTCGATCACGTTCACATTAGCCTCTGTTCTCAGACGGTTTATTGGCGTCAGACGCGCTATTACCGTCTCAACCTAAGCCACGATTCTAACCCTGCCGCAAGAGAAATAAGGTTAACAAGACCTTAACATGCACAGGCGGAGGATCTTGCCCTTGCTCGCATTCTGTATTTTATTGTTCAATATCAGCTAATTGTGCGTCATTTCGCCCTATCGGACAAATTGGTCGGCTAACACTTTTGCTAGTAAATCTAATGGCGAGAATGCCGTCTGGTGCACAACAAATCGACTCCCAGCTAGAATCACTCGCTAACACTTTTGGCAGTAGATCGAACTCCTCAGCCCGGGCAAACCTCTATGCGTCATCAACGCAAGGGAGATTTGCTCGATGCGCGTCGTCGCCATCAAGAACCCAAAAAGCGAAGCTGAGCGCCGCCTCATAAACGAAATGCATCGGCTCCGCGCCCGGATTTTCCGCGGCCGGCTGGCTTGGAATGTCCGCTGCACATCCGGTCTCGAGATGGACGGCTTTGACAAGCTCAGCCCGACATACATCCTTTGCCTCGACCGCACAGAAACAGTGATCGGATGTGCGCGCCTGCTGCCAGCCGCAGGCGGCACGATGCTGGAACAGGTCTTCCCCCAACTCCTGGAGACGGGACAGCTCCATACGCACTCTCAGATGATCGAAAGCTCCCGGTTCTGCGTGGATACAAACGCTGCTGCCGAACGGGAGCAGGCCGGCCTCCATTCAGCGACCCTCGCGATGTTCGCCGGGATTATCGAGTGGAGTGTCCTCAACGGCTATCGGGAAATCGTCACGGCCACAGATGTCAGATTAGAGCGCATCCTGCGTCGTGCGGGTTGGCCACTCAGCCGGCTTGGCTCACCTGCCCAGATCAATGAGACCAGAAGCATCGCCGGATTGCTTCCCGCGGACTGGGAGAGCTTCGACCGACTCCGCCCCAGCTTCTATTCGTCGAGTTTCTTTCACCATCAGAAGGAAGCGGCCTAATCATGCTCAACACCCAAAACCTCTCACTGTCCCGTCTTGTCAGCAAGCTGCAGAATGCTCTCGGAGATCATCTGTGCGTCGCACTCGAAGACCCAAGCGTCGTCGAGATCATGCTCAACCCTGATGGACGTCTGTTCATCGAGCGGCTCGGGCACGGCATGGCTGCAGCGGGCGAGATGACTCGCTCGGCAGCCGAAACTGTGATCGGAAGTGTCGCCCATGTTCTGAACTCGGAGGTCGATGATGATCGCCCGATCGTTTCCGGCGAACTGCCGATAGGCGGGCACCGGTTCGAGGGGTTGCTGCCACCTGTGGTCTCCGGACCGTCTTTCACGATCCGTCGTCGTGCGTCGCGCCTCATTCCCCTCGACGATTACGTGTCGAGCAAGGTGATGACGGCAAAGCATGCCGAGGTCATTCGAAGCGCGATAGCATCAAAGCTCAATATTCTTGTTGCTGGCGGCACGGGTTCCGGCAAGACCACCCTCACAAATGCGATCCTTGCGGAGATCGTATCGAGTTCCCCCGACGATCGGCTCGTCATTCTTGAAGACACCGCTGAGATCCAGTGCGCCGCGGACAACGCAGTCAGCCTGCACACCAGCGACGCGGTCGACATGTCGCGTCTCCTGAAAAGCACGATGCGCCTTCGACCAGACAGGATCATCGTCGGGGAGGTCCGCGATGGTGCAGCGCTCACTATGCTGAAGGCATGGAACACCGGACATCCTGGCGGCGTCGCAACCATCCACTCGAACAGCGCGCGCTCAGCACTCCAGCGTCTCGAGCAACTGACCGCCGAGGCCAGCCATCAGCCGATGCAGGCTGTCATCGGAGACGCCGTCGATCTGATCATCTCGATCGAGCGAACGGCCAAAGGCCGACGGATCAGCGAAATCCTTCACGTCACCCGCTTTGCCGGCGGCCAGTACCTGACAGATTCCTATGCAGAGGAAAACCGCGATGCAGCATAAGAGATCACTCCTGACCCTTGCGGTGATGGCCCTTTTTGTCGCCGCCGCCACTTCGCCCGCTTTCGCCAGTTCTGGAGGAAGCCTCCCATGGGAAGGACCGCTCGAGCAGATCCAGGAATCCATCACTGGACCTGTCGCCGGCTACATCGCCCTCGCGGCCGTCGCCATTGCCGGCGGGATGCTGATCTTCGGCGGCGAGCTGAACGATTTCGCTCGCAGGCTGATGTATGTCGTCCTGGTCGCCGGCATTCTGCTGGGTGCGACGACGATCGTCGGCCTCTTTGGCGCCACCGGTGCATCGATCGGCCTGCCAATGGATCAAGTCACGCAAGTTGTTTCAGATGATGAAGCGGGGGAGGGGGCATCGTGAGCCTCCACCGCAATCGCATTCATCGCGCGCTGTCGCGTCCAAACCTCCTGATGGGCGCCGACCGCGAGCTGGTGCTGATCACCGGGCTTGCAGCCGTGATCCTGATCTTCGTCGTCCTGACGGTCTACTCGGCGCTCTTCGGTCTGGCCGTCTGGATCGTCATCGTCGGTCTGCTTCGCATGATGGCCAAATCCGACCCGCTGATGCGGCAGGTCTATGCCCGCCACATTTCATACAAGCCCCACTACCGGCCGACGGCCGCGCCGTGGCGAAGATACTAGAGGTGTGATGATGGCTGCCCTCAAACGTTTCCGCGCGACAGGTCCCTCGTTCGCTGATCTCGTTCCCTATGCCGGCCTGGTCGACAACGGCGTCCTGCTCCTGAAGGACGGCAGCCTGATGGCCGGCTGGTACTTCGCGGGTCCGGACTCCGAAAGCGCCACCGACCTTGAACGCAACGAGCTCTCCCGGCAGATCAATGCGATCCTGTCGCGTCTGGGGACGGGGTGGATGATCCAGGTCGAGGCGATCCGAGTGCCGACAGTCGACTATCCCACGCCGGACCAGTGCCACTTTCCGGATCCTGTTACCCGCGCGATCGATGCCGAGCGCCGGACCCATTTCGGGCGGGAGCAGGGGCATTTCGAGAGCAAGCATGCAATCATTTTGACCCATCGGCCACTCGAGTCGAAGAAGACGGCACTCAGCAAATACATCTATTCAGACGAGGAGAGCCGCAAGAAATCCTATGCGGACACGGTGCTGTTCGTATTTCGCAACGCGATCCGGGAAATCGAACAGTATCTGGCCAACACCCTGTCGATCGCGCGCATGCTGACCCGCGAGCTCCGCGAGAGGGGAGGGGACCGGGTTGCACGATATGACGATCTCCTGCAATTCGTCCGCTTTTGCATTACGGGGGAGAGCCATCCGGTCCGGCTGCCGGAAGTTCCCATGTATCTCGACTGGCTGGCGACCGCGGAGCTGGAGCATGGTCTGACGCCAAAGGTCGAGAACCGCTTTCTCGCTGTCGTCGCTATCGACGGGCTGCCGGCAGAGAGCTGGCCCGGCATCCTCAACAATCTCGACCTGCTGCCACTGACTTATCGCTGGTCGTCCCGCTTCATTTTCCTCGATGCGGAAGAAGCGCGCCAGAAGCTCGAACGCATGCGAAAGAAATGGCAGCAGAAGGTCCGCCCTTTTTTCGATCAGCTCTTCCAGACGCAAAGCCGATCGGTCGATCAGGATGCCATGACGATGGTCGCCGAGACCGAGGACGCTATCGCCCAGGCCTCCTCCCAGCTCGTCGCTTACGGCTACTATACCCCGGTTGTCATCCTGTTCGATGAAGATCGTGAAGCTTTGCAAGAAAAGGCCGAAGCCATTCGCCGGCTTGTCCAGGCAGAGGGTTTTGGAGCGCGCGTCGAGACTTTGAACGCAACCGACGCCTTCCTCGGTAGCCTGCCCGGCAATTGGTACGCCAACATCCGTGAGCCGCTGATCAATACAAGCAACCTGGCGGACCTCGTTCCGTTGAACTCGGTATGGTCCGGCAATCCGGTGGCGCCCTGCCCGTTCTACCCGCCGAACTCGCCGCCGCTGATGCAGGTGGCCTCGGGCTCAACGCCATTCCGCCTCAACCTACATGTCGACGATGTCGGCCACACCCTGATCTTTGGACCGACGGGCTCGGGGAAATCAACCCTTCTCGCTCTGATCGCCGCGCAGTTCCGCCGATACGAGCTCGCCCAGATTTTCGCGTTCGACAAGGGAAATTCGCTCCTCCCCCTGACACTTGCTGCCGGCGGCGATCACTACGATATCGGTAACGATCAGAACGGGGAGGGGAGAGCACTGGCGTTCTGCCCGCTGTTCGATCTCTCGACGGACGGCGAACGGGCCTGGGCGACCGAATGGATCGAGATGCTTGTCGCCCTGCAGGGCGTCACGATCACGCCTGACCATCGCAATGCGATCTCCCGCCAGATCGGGCTGATGGCGACAGCGCCCGGAAAGTCGCTATCGGACTTTGTCAGCGGCGTGCAGATGCGCGAGATCAAGGATGCGCTCCATCACTATACGGTCGATGGCCCTATGGGGCAGCTTCTCGACGCAGAAGAGGACGGCCTGACGCTGCGGGCATTCCAGTGCTTCGAGATCGAGCAGCTCATGAACATGGGCGAGCGCAATCTGGTGCCCGTTCTTACCTACCTCTTCCACCGGATCGAGAAGCGGCTCGACGGCCCTCCAAGCCTCATCCTCCTCGATGAGGCCTGGCTGATGCTCGGGCATCCGGTGTTCCGCGACAAGATCCGCGAGTGGCTGAAGGTGCTGCGCAAAGCCAATTGTGCCGTTGTCCTGGCGACGCAATCCATTTCCGACGCCGAGCGTTCCGGCATTATCGACGTGCTGAAAGAATCCTGCCCGACGAAGATCTGCCTCCCGAACGGCGCCGCACGCGAGCCAGGGACGCGCGAGTTCTATGAGCGGATCGGGTTCAACGAACGCCAGATCGAGATCGTCTCGGGCGCCATCCCCAAGCGCGAATATTACGTCGCCACGCCAGACGGGCGAAGGCTCTTCGACATGTCGCTCGGGCCGGTGGCGCTGAGCTTTGTGGGCGCATCCGGAAAAGAAGACCTGAAGCGGATCCGCGCACTGAAGGCGGAATATGGCCACGACTGGCCTACCCATTGGCTTGAATCGAGAGGAGTTCACGATGCCACATCGCACCTCAATGTCCAGTAACTGGATTTCCGCAACGATAACTGCGGCAATCGCGTTGTCGCCGATTGCTCCCGCCCACGCTGGATCTGCAACGGGCGCTGCCACGGAATGGACGCAGCTTGCCAACAATGCGCAGCTCATCGACCTTCTCAAAAGCTCCGGCCTGCAGGTCGATAACCAACTGACCCAGATCACGCAGCTGGCAGAGCAAATCCAGAACCAGCTGAATATCTACAAGAACATGCTGCAGAACACGGCACAGCTCCCTGATCATATCTGGGGCCAGGTCGAGAGCGATCTCAACCGTCTGCGCAGCATCGTCGATCAGGGGCAGAGCATCTCGTTCTCGATGGGCAATGCAGACGACATCCTTCAGCAGCGGTTCAAGAGCTATGCCGATCTCAAGACCAATCTGCCCAAGGCTGAGTCCTTCTCCAACACATACCAATCCTGGTCGGACACGAACCGGGACACGATCGGCAGCACGCTGAAGGCTGCGAGCCTGACAGCGGATCAGTTCGACACGGAGGAAGGCACGATGAGTTCGCTGCGATCCATGTCGGAGTCGGCCGACGGCCAGATGAAGGCGCTTCAAGTCGGACACCAGATCGCGGCCCAGCAGGTTTCCCAGATGCAGAAGCTACGTGGTCTTGTTTCCCAGCAGATGACGATGATGGGGACGTGGCTCCAGACCGAACAGACGGACAAGGACCTTGCCCAGGCGCGCCGTGAGGAGTTCTTCAAGTCAACCGCGCCCTCAACATCCGGCGGTGAGAAGATGAAGGTGGAATGGTGAGAACGAAACTGATCCTGGCCATCCTCGCCGCAATCATCTCCTTTGGAGGAACAGGCGTCTGGTTCCTGATCTCGGAGAGACAGGACGCAAAGGAACGGCACGAAAAATTCTTCGGGTCGACAAAGGAGTATCCGACGTCGGGCGGAGAGAAGATGAAGATCGAGTGGTAGTCGCATGACCTCTGAGCTCAAAAAGATCAGGGGCATTTCGGTGCTCGTCGCATTCATCGTCGTGTCGATCCAGCCCGCGATTGCGCAGGAAGGATCGGTCCTGACAGCCCTCCAGAACGAAATCACCACTGCCGCCAAGGGTTGGGAGTCCACCGTCATGGATGCGGCAAGATCCCTGTTCTGGATTCTCGCAGGGATCGAAATCGGCATTGCCGCGGTTTGGCTGGCGCTTCAGGCCGCGTCGCTCGACAGCTGGTTTGCCGAACTCGTTCGGCGGATTATGTTCGTTGGCTTCTTCGCCTTCGTTCTCGCGCAAGGACCGACTTTCGCGAAGGCGGTCGTCGATAGTCTGTTTCAGATCGGCGCTGGTGGTGGCACGGCTTCGCCAGCGGACGTCTTCAATGCCGGCTTGGCCATTGCGACCAAGATGTCGGAGAAGGTGCAATTCGGCCTGTTCGAGGACAATGCGCTCGCAATTTCGGCCGCGTTTGCGATGGTCGTCACCGTGATCGCATTTTCGCTCGTTGCTGCGATTTTCGTGTCCGTAATGGTCGAGATGTATCTCGGCCTGCTCGCCGGCATGATCATGCTTGGTTTGGGTGGTTCTTCTTTCACCAAGGACTTCGCCATCCGCTATCTGATCTATGCGTTCTCGGTTGGCATGAAGCTCATGGCTTTGGTCATGATTTCGCGGATCGGCTCCGAGGTCTTGATTGGCCTCGCGAACCGGCCCGACGTGGGGGACCAGTTTCAAACCGCATTGGCGATTGCCGGGATCGCGGTCGTGGTCTTCATCATCGCCATGTATGTCCCGAACATTATCCAGGGCGTGGTGCAAGGGGCATCGGTTACTGGCGGCATGGAAACCATTCGCCATGGCGGACAGGCCGCGTCATTTGCGCTCGGCGCGGCGTCGCTGGCGGCCGGCGCCGTCGGAGCCGGCGCCGCGGCGGCTCAGTCAGCACGCGCGGCCGGATCCTCTATTGCGGGCGCAGCACTTCGCGGCATGGGAGCCGGTATCGGGTCCGCTGGAAAGGCTGCGGGCTCGGCTGCCAAGGAAAAGGCGATCGGTTCGCCCGGTGCCTATGCCGGCTCGATCATGGGGCTCGCCAACGCCAAGCTCGATCAGAGCCGCACCGGACAAAGCGGCTCCAAGATGCCGCCCGAACGAAACGATAAATAATCTTCAGGAAGGCACAAAGTGATGGCAGCAAACCGGCCGCCCGACAGCCCCTACCTTGCCGCGCGGCAGGAATGGACGGAACGTTATGGATCCTATGTCCAGGCCGCGCGTGCATGGCAGATCGTTGGCATTCTCGGACTTTCGATGGCCGTGATCGGCTTTACCTATGCCATGTATCTCAGCACACAGGTCAAGCTGGTGCCCTACATCGTTGAGGTGGACAAGCTCGGGACCTCGGTAACGGCAGGCTTCCCCCAGCAGATCGAGTATGCTGATGCCCGTGTCGTCCGCGCGACACTCGGCAACTTCATCACCAGCTTGAAGTCGATCACGCCCGACGCGGTGGTGCAGAAGCAATATATCGACCGGACCTATGCGCTTCTCAGGACATCGGATCCCTCGACCCAGAAGATCAATGCCTGGTTTCGCGGTAACTCGCCGTTCGAAAAGGCCAAGACATCGACCGTCGCAATCGAGGTCAACAACATCGTGGCGCTCTCCAACCAGACCTATCAAATCGACTGGACCGAATATGAACGTGACCGCAAGGGCAAGGAGACCGGCACACGCCGGTTTCGCGGGATAGCGACGGTCGCGCTCACCGCGCCACAGGACGAGGCGATCATCCGCCTCAACCCGATCGGTCTTTATGTCCAGGACTTCGACTGGACCGCACAGCTTTAGAGGGCAGGAGAATTCACATGCACAGAACAGGATTGATCGCGGCCGTCGGCTGCATCGCAGGACTCGTCTTCGCGGATTGCGCAGTCGCACAGAACATGACGTCGAACGAGGTGAAGGGGACCAACATCTCGCGGAAATGGCGGGGGACGCCTGGTCTGGTGACGACCGGTCCAGACGGAAAGGTAATCTTTCTCTTTGGCGAGACCCAGCCCTCCGTAGTGTGCTCGCCGCTTCAGGTCTGCGACATCGAGCTGCAAGGCGGCGAGATCGTCCGCGACGTGCTTGTCGGTGACACTGTCCGTTGGAAGGTCGAGCCGGCGACGTCAGGGGCAATCGGCGGGCAGGCGATCCATCTGATCGTCAAGCCGTCGGAGGCCAGCCTCGTGACGTCGATGGTCGTCACGACCTCGCGGCGAACCTATCATATCCAACTCAAATCCCATCCCAGCCAGTATATGGCCCGCATCGGCTTTGAATATCCTGAGGACGTGTCGACCAAGCTGGCCGACATCAATGCCCGGCTCGAGACCGGCGGCATTCCGGGAACTGCCCCCGACAAACTGAACTTCTCTTACTCCGTCAGTGGTGGAGCTTCTTGGCGGCCGAAGCGCGTCTATTCCGACGGAACCAAGACCTACATCCAGTTCCCCCGGTCGATCTCAGGGCAGGACGCTCCGGTGCTGTTCGTCGTCAGCGGCGGCCAGAACCGTATCGTCAACTACCGTATGAAGAACGACATGATGATCGTCGACTACGCCGTCGAAAAAGCCGTACTCGTCTCCGGTGTCGGTTGGCGCCAGCAGAAAATTACGATCCGGCGGGGAGGCTGATCAATGAAGAAGACAATCGCCGCCGTCATCATCACTTCCATCCTTTCCGGCTGCCAGACAGCAGATGAGACGCTGGCCACACATTCCACCCCAACAGCCGTCACTGGCGCCACCGCAAGCGCAATTGCCGGCGATATGGCGAGCCGCCTTGCCGAACAGGTTGGCCCGGCCGGCACCACGATCCTCAAGCTGGATAAGGACACCTCCGAATATGCCGCCGCCCTTGAGGCCGCGCTGAAGGGATGGGGATACACGGTCATCGCCGACGGCAAGGTCAGCAAGGATCAGAAGCCGGTCGAGATCGCGTGGTCGATCGACAGCTTCGACGGGCAGGTCCTTGCACGGATCAGCACACCGGCTACTGCGCTCGGCCGGGCCTACACGGCGACGTCAGCGGGCGCGGCGCCCGCCAGTCCGCTTTCGATCATGCAGCGTAACTGAGGGGAGGGGAGAACATGGTTCAATCACTTCAGCTCGGAACGACGGGAAGCGGTGACGATCAGCAGAGCATGCGCCGCCTCAATCGGCTGCCGATCATCGTCGCAATCGTTATCATCGTTCTGTTCTTTGGCGTCGTCATTATCGGCCTGTCGTGGCGCGGTCTTTCCTTCAACCGTGGGAACGAGCTCGACACCACCTCGGCGTCGCCGGCGACCACGTTTGGCGATCAGCTGAAACGAGGCGTGACGGACGGGATCATAGGCGAACCGGAGCAACGCGAAGTGTTTCAGCCGACGCCCGTCGTTGTGGAACGCGAGCCAGTGAGAGAACCAGTCGGGGAGCGGCAGAATGAGGTGCGGACCGAACGGCGATCCCAACTCGAGCCGGAAGCCGAGTGGAAGGCGCGGCTACAGCGCGAACAGGACGAGCAGATCCTTCGTGAAGCCCAGCGTCAGAGGATGGCAAGCCTCCAGGCACGGGCAACAGCGCGCGATTCTCCGCTCAAGGTGGACGTCTCCGAAGTCCAGAAGAGCGCATCCGAACCCAGGACCGACACCCGTCAACCGCTTAATGCCACGGCGAGCAGTGCATCCGATCTCTACAGCGCAGCGATGAAGTCCGGCTTGCTTGGGCAAAACGTCGATCAGAACGGGCAGACCTCGAAGGAGGACTTTTTCAATCGGGACATCAAGGATCTTGGCTACCTTCCGAACCAGGTGGTCCCACAGTTCTCGCCCTACGAGTTGAAGCGCGGATCGGTCATTCCAGCGACGATGATCACAGGCCTGAACTCCGATCTTCCAGGCAGGATTTCCGCACAGGTCAGCCAGAACGTCTATGATAGCGCCACCGGCTACCGGCTGCTCATCCCGCAGGGGGCGAAGTTGTTTGCCCGCTACGATTCCAAGGTGTCGTTCGGGCAGGAGCGCGTGATGGTCGTTTGGACCGATCTGATTTTTCCCAACGGATCGACGCTGCAGATCGGCGGCATGTCCGGCACGGATGCGGAGGGCTTTGGCGGCTTCAAGGACAAGGTCGATCGCCATCTCTTGCGCACGTTTGGTTCTGCGGCTCTCGTTGCCATCATCGGCACGGGGATCGACATGTCGATGCCGGAGGGCTCGACCTTGGCTACACAGGATACGGCTTCAGATGCTGCAAGGCGCAATTTTGCCGAATCGTTCGGACGTGTCGCGGAGCAGACGATCTCGAAAAATCTCAACGTGCAGCCAACGATCAGTATCCGGCCGGGCTACAAATTCAACGTACTCGTTGACCAGGATATCATTTTCCCGAGTGCGTATCATTGATAGAACACGCTGTTGCGCATCTCGTTCAGCGAACGCCTAATTGAATTGCGGCAAGGCAATACAATCTTGCGTGGATGATTCCTTTACTTTAACTATACGCGTTCGGCGAGCGCAATCCTGCGCTTCACCATCGTCTGGAGCGATCGCGCCCTCAGCAAAGGGCTCAACAACTGTGACTGCAACCCTTGTTGCGTTCATACCCTCACGAGAAGGAGGCCATGAATTGAACCAATGGTTTGAGCGTCTGACCGAACAGGTCGCCTTGGCGCATGACGAAGCCACTGTGAAGGCGACCTTGGAAAAGCTAAGCCGGGAAGCGGGTTTTGGCACCTACGCCTACCTGAACCTGCAGGCGGAGACGCAGACCGCGATGTCAAACTATCATGTCGAGTGGCAGCAACGGTATTTCGAGAAATCCTATGCCTTGATCGATCCCGTGGTTCGGAGCGGGCGCGATCAGCTGGAAGCATTTGCCTGGTCAAACGAAACCTCGCTGAGGATGAGCAAGGAGCGCAGGACCTTCTACGGAGAGGCCGGTGAGTTCGGGATCCGCTCAGGAATAACAATCCCGATCAAAACGGGATTTGGCCGGATGGCGATGCTCACCCTTGCGTCGGAGGAGGCGGATTTTGCGATGGGGCAATCACTGAGCCCGGTCCTTGCCGCTTCAGCGGTCGCACAACTCCACTCGAGGCTGGAAAGTCTTGGAACGAAGCCGACCCATCACACCCCGATACGCATGAAATCTGATGAACTGACCTGCCTGCGCTGGTCCGCGGAAGGCAAGTCAATGAAGGCCATCGCAATCATCGAGAACACGACATACGCCAATGTCGCATTTTTCCTTCGTAACGCTAAATCCGCACTCGGCGCGACAAGTTTGCCGCAGGCAACCGCAATGGCCAAGGAATTCGGCCTGATCTAGGTCAGTGGCTCTTTAATTTCGGCATGTCCGGTATGTAGCCCAAGATATCAAGAAGCGTCGATACGACCGTCTGCTGCGCGTGGACGGCGATCATAGCGGCAATGTAATCCTGTATGGCTTCTCGAGTCGATTCCGGCTCGGATCCAGCATTGATTTTCGCTTCGAGCATCACTGCATCATCTCGCAGGCGACGATGCTTCTCGATCTCGCGCACGACATGGCGTTCTATCTCTTCGGGCGGCTGATCTCGCATCAATCCTATGAGTGGGCGCAATATGAGTTTGGTACCAGACACGGGCCCGTTTGCACTTGCGTTGAACATTATTGGTCCCATTACCGCTCATATGCTGCCGGTGTAAACCTTCTTTGGAACGAGGTATCCGCGAAGGCAAATCGGTTTAAATCTCAATTACATACTATAGTTGATAACCTTAAAGTATGTAAATGGTGATCTTCCGCGCATGGATATGCGCAAGCTGGTCGGTCGAAACTTTGCCCGCCTCCGTCGGGAAAAAGGCCTGACACAGGAGGATGTGGAAGCGCGCTCCGGCTTCAGCCAGCAGTATCTGAGCGGTCTCGAAAGAGGGAAGCGCAACCCCTCCATCGTCACATTGTATGAAATCGCTCAGGCCCTCGGGGTCAGTCATGTCGAATTGGTCACGCCCGACCAAGCAGACTGAACATTGAAGATTGTTGTATTCGCCGGAGCTACTGGAATTCTCTCGGGCCGTGCCAAGAACGGGAGTCCCACTTCACAATGCGCGATGAAGTCGCTATATATTCTCTACAAGGAGAATGATTATGGCTCAGATGTCGCGTGCCTATACGCCAGCGGAAGCGGCTGCCGTCAGCGAAATTGCCGTGAAATCGGTACACAATGCAATCGACAAACGGATCATCGCGCGTCGGCTTTCGGAAGAAGAGGGAAGAGCACTTTCCGACGACGACTTGCTGCGTCTCAAGCTTTGGTATGGGGTTGGCTCGATCCTGTCCGCCGAGCGCCGCCAGCGGCTTTTCGACACGATTGACCAGAACCCGGACGCCGATACCATACGAGCGGACGACTATCTGATCGTCGATGTTGCCCGCGCCCGCGAACAGCTTGCCGCGCGTGCGGAGGCGCTTCGGGAAGCGGAGCGGGTGATCGAATCCGTGAAGGGTGTCCTTGGCGGCGAACCTGTCTTCAGCAAAACCCGCGTCCCGGTCAGAACGATTGCCGCCATGAAGGCCCAGGGTGCGACCACCGAAGAGATTGTAGAGGGCTATCCGGCGCTTACGGCGCGCATGGTTGAACTCGCGGAGATCTGGACGGCTGCTCACCCGGCGCGGGGTCGGCCACGCAAGCTTTCCGACCTTGGCGCGACGGTGACGTCGTCAAAGCGGCTCTCACTTTTGAAGGCTGCGAACCGGCCGGCCGGCAGCTGATACTGTGAAGTTCCTGATTGATGAATGCCTGCACACCTCGCTCGTGGCCGTTGCCAACGATAACGGCCACGACGGCTTCCACGTAAACTGGCTTGGGCTGAGCGGTGAAAAGGATTGGGATCTGATGCCACGCATCGTCGCGGAGGATTACACCTTCGTCACGAACAACGCGCGTGATTTTCGAAAGCTGTACAGCAGGCAAGACGTCCATGCCGGCCTGATCATCATCGTGCCTCAGGTCGTCCCAGCGCTACAGCGAGAACTGTTCGAACTCATCTTGCAGGAGATCGCCGGCGGCGACGAACTGCTCAATGAGGTGTTAGAGATCAGCATCGAAGATGACGAGGCGGTACTCACGCGCTACTCACTCCCGACCACCTGAGATGAACGCTGGAAGGCTCTAGGAGGCCTCGGGTCCATGCTCTATTTCTGGCCGCCGATTCTCGTCAGATCGATCCGAATGCCGGCATCGTCAGGCTTCGACGGCTCTTCTTTCTCCTGGGGCGTGGCATCGGCCGCCGGAGGTTCCTCATCTTCATCGACCGCCGCAACTGATTTTTGCAGGACCGCGCCACCTGGATCCTCCGCCTGGAAAACGCTTTCCCCATCGAACTCTCCGGTCTGCCACGCATGGATTGCGTCGTCGAAAATCTTCGGAAAGACCTCTTTGTCTGTCGGGTTTCCATACCATTTCCCGACAATGTGAAGGATTTTCGCGAACATTGCTGTACCAATGCGCAGATTGGTGCAGGGGTCAACCAGATCAGCCTTCAGCTCCGACGCATCCTTCAGCCCGATACCCGCCGGGATTTGGGTCAGGCTCACCCGCACGATAGAACCACCGATGTTCTCGCGAACGATCTCGATCGCCTCCTCGGGCGTTTTCGGTTTGGGAATGAGGATCAGACGCCCTCCGGACTTCACAGTGATGGCCAGCGGATCCTCCGAGCCAACCGCCTCCACGAACTGTTCGACGATCGCCGGCTTCAACGACGGGTCGGCACATTCCTTGATCAGCGCAGCGTCCAGCATGCGACCTCTAATTCCTAACTGTTGAACGAGATGACGAGTGGCAGGCCGAACAGGCCAGCCCAGGCCTCGCTGCTCGCCCGTTGAATGTCGATGATCGACGTCCCCGCAGTCCACCAGCCGTTTCCGACTGCGACGATGACATCGGGCCGGTGGAGTGCCGATTGCAGGACCGGCCAGACGAGAAGCTGCTCGTAGCAGATCAGGGGTGCGATTTTCATATCGCCTGCATGGACCACGGGATTGGCAAAAAAATGCGCCCGTGCGCCGCCCTTGTCGCCAAACCAGCCTCTCCACGGCTGCCACATCGAACCGGGAACTGGCATCCGCTCCCGATAAACAATCTCGTTTCCATCAGCCGACAGTTTGACAAGCACATTGTCGTAGCCTTGGCTGTCAACGACTGCTGCTCCCGCGATGACGGTGATGTCCGTATCCTTGAGCGCTCTCTGCCAGACGCGGCCAACCGTCGATGTCCAGAAACCGAGAGCGCTTTCCGGCAGCACGACCGTTGTGCCCTGCGGTTGAGAGCGAGCAAGGTCGATCAGTTCCTGTTGCCGCACGAGGTCCGTGTTGCGCCCGAGCGATACGCCCATTTCAAGATCGACACCTATCCACGACGCAGGTAGGATCACCTCCGTCCACTCAGCGGCGGACCAGAGCCAGAAGCCCATAATGGCTAAGGCAGCAGCCGGCCGATATCGCGTCGTCATGACGGTCAGGCCGGCTGCCATCGCTGCGAGACCCCACCATCCCCAGCCAGGAAATAGAACGCCCGCGGCGGTGATCGGATGCGCCCATCCCAGAATACCGAAAGGTGGAACGGCCATCACGACACACGCTACCATGTATCGGAGCGGCTTCTGCCACCCCCTGCGATCCGTCCAGAGCACGGCATGGACTGCCACGAAGGCGGAGGAGGCGACTAGCCAGAGCAGTAGACCGGGCCAGATATCCGATGAATAGAAGTTCGATACACCCTGCGGCAATCCACGTGATGCAGCGAGGAAGTAGGCTGCAGGGACCGACGTTGCCTGCAGGCGCGTGCGCGCCAACGACCAAAGCATGGGGAAGGCCCCTGCGACGGGCAAGAGAAGCACATCACCGCTCCAGCCGATCCATCCGACGCTCACTGATAGTGCAACGAGGACACCCGCCCGGAAGAGATTACGGCGCATAGGTCCAAACCTCATGCGCCAATCCAAGGGTGCCGTCCATCGGAAGAGGACCGAAGTACCGGCTGTCGAACGAACCCGGGAACTCGGAATGGAGAAAGACCGCGCCGGGCGGAACGACACCACCATCGTAGTGCACCATCTCACGCCCCTGGCCGTCCGTCTGTGCAACGCGCGAATGAGGGAGTGGCCGGCCATCGATGCGGACATCATGGTGGATCTCGATCACCTGCCCGGATGTCGCCACAACCATCTTGATCAGTGGCGCGACGCGGCCGGCGCACAGACCGAAGCGCAGATATCGACGCGCCCGCGCCTCGCGCATCGCATCGGTATCCGGTGGGCAAATGAAGACCAGATCGCCGACCAGGATCGGACGATCGGGCTCGACGATCCGCCACACGCCCAACGGCTCGCTCGGCGTCAGATTGACCCGAAAACCTGCCGCTCCGAGCAGAACGATGAAACCAAGTGTGAACAGGCTGACTCTGCTTATCCGATCGAACCAGACGAGCCGGTTCATGCGCCGGAGCACTCTATGTCGATGACGCGTCTTCATTTGAGAGTAAGCCCCTGAGCCCTTGTCTGCCGCAGTGCTTCAGTCTGTTTGAGTGCCGTCACGCTGCGCTCGTGGGCAGACAGTTGCTGCACGGTCCGCATCGTGTTCCACGCCTGTTGCACCTCACTTTTCTGGGCGGCGTTCATGCCCGACGTCACCCGATGGAAAGCCTCGCCGGTGGTGTCCTTCGCTGCGAGGGGCAGGAAGGTTCTCTCTCCGAAACGTTCGGTAACCGCCTTGGCGAAACCTTCGAGTTCAGCCTTAACCATTTTGTCGGCAAGCGCGTACTCAAGGCCCGATGACAGGTCGTTCCGGTCGATCGCATCACGCACACGCTCCAGCACGCTTTTCGCATTGGACGAGAGGGCAGGGATCTCCAGCGCAACCTGCCTACGCACCGCAAGCTCCTCGGCGTGATTTCGCCGTTCGGCGTCGCCGCGCTGGCGTAGGTAATCGCTGATGCTGTCCGCGAGCGGCGTCACATTCTTGAGCGCCCGGTCCCGGTCCGCTCTGTCGTTGCGGCTGGCGAGCAAACCCGTCTTGCCCTTGAGGGCACCGAAGGTTTCAGGCTCTGCAGTGATCCGTGAAAGCGTCTTCGCCGCGGTTGCGGGATCGCTCAACATCGCATCGACATTCGCCGCCTTGAACGCCGCTTCGGGCTGCGCGTAGACGTGATGGAAACGCATCGAGACTTCTTCCCATTGCTTCTTGAGCGCTGGGTCTGCAGTGAGCTTATCCTCGACGGCCTGGTCGATCGATTTCGGGAAAGTGGTGATACCGGTCACCATGGGCTTGGCCTCCTTTGCTGCAGCGGGAATTGTGTTGGCCGTCGATGTTGTGAAGCTGAGTTTGGCGCCGATGGCCGCAAGCTTGCCTGCGAGATCGACGAGCTTTTGCCTCTGCCGGACCGTCCATTCGAGACGGTCACGCACGACGGTTCTGGCAACGTTGACGATGTTAAGGCCGCGTGCCTCGGCAAAGCGAAGTGCCTGCCGGTAGATGCTGCCGCCGGCGTAATCGAGCGTCGTTTCCTTGCAATTCCTGCGCGAAAGGATCTCGACCAGACCGTCAGCCTTGGCAAAAGATCGGCGGCCGTAATAGACGCCGAGATCCTCACGGTGACGGGTCATCGCCACATAGGTGAGGTGACGGTCAAGCGAGAGGGATGCCAGCACCTTGACCCGATCGACAGTGGCACCTTGGGCTTTGTGCACCGTGGTGGCATAACCATGATCGACATTGTTGTAGAAGCGCTGTTCGACCGTAACCTGGCGCAGATGTTCGCCCTCGCCGATCTTGACCACGATGCGACCGGGTGCAGCTTCCACGACCTTGCCCAGCATACCATTCTTGACGCCGATCGATCCTTCATTCTTCAAGAAAACGATCTGGTCGCCGGCCGCAAAGCTCCTGACGCCATCGGCGGTCTTGAACACAAATCCCTGCTCGATGATGCCGCGCTCGATCAGTTTCGTGCGCGCCAGCTCGTTCAGCATGCGGACGTCACGGCGCAGGTGCGCCAGGATCAATGTGGACTTGGCAGGATCGTATTCGCGGTTCCAGTCTGAGATGAGGTTGGTGACCGCATCGGCCTTCAGCTCTGAGCCGATTATCTTGCCGTTGGACTGATAGGCTGCGAGGGCTTTGCCGACATGGCCGCGCGCGAGATCGAGCGATGCATCGCGCATCCATTGCTCGCGCTGGCGATAGATCGTCTCGAGTTCCGCATAGCCGATACGATCGGCAATAGCGCGGAAGGCAGCACCCGCTTCGATCGGTTGAAGCTGCTCCGGATCGCCGACAAGGACGAGCTTGGCGCCAGCTTTGGTGACAGCTTCGACGAATGTCGCCATCTGCCGCGACGACACCATGCCGGCCTCGTCCAGAACGAAAACCGTCTTGTCGTCGAGCTGACCGCGACCCTGATTCCAGCGGAGTTCCCAGGACGACAGCGTGCGCGATACGATACCCGCTTCCTTCTCCAGACCTTCCGCGGCCTTGCCGGCAAGCGCACCACCGACGACGCGATAGCCGGCCGCTTCCCACGCCTCGCGCGCCGCCTTCATCATCGTGGTCTTGCCGGCGCCGGCGCGGCCGATCACGGCTGCAATCCGCTCAACACCAGCGACATGTCCGATCGCCGTCTTCTGCTCGTCAGACAGACGATCGTGCCGGGCGAATGTCGCGTCGAGCACGGTCTGCCTGACGCCATGCGACGACTGTTGAGAGAGCCAGATCGCCCGATTGGCCATCTCGGCTTCGAGCCGGATCAGCTCGCGTGTCGTGTATTTCGCCGGTGCGCGGATCCCGGTCACAAAATCCATTCGCTCGCGATCGAGCCGGAGGGTTTCGGGGTTCTGCAGGATGCGCGCCATCAGGCTTTGGAAGAGACCGCCATCATCGATATAGCGATGCAGGATCTTGGCGACGTCGCGCGCATCGAAGACACTCCTCTCCCGCGTTATCAGGTCGAGCACGATTGCCGGATTCCGCTGGATCCTGCGGGCATTCTCTGCCCGCCGCGCCTCCTGCAGATCCAACCGTTCGAGCGCAGCTTTTTCCTCCGCAGGTTCATTCCCACTGGCTGCTTTTCTCTCTATCGCCTTCGTGCCAACACCAAGATGGATCGTGGGCGTAAGCTCGATTCCCTGTTTCTCGAAGGAGCGACCGTCGACCCGGAGGTCGAGGCCGGCCAACGCTAGATGCCGGTTCTGGCAGGCGAACCATCCGTCGCGAAAAGCATTGAAGTTTTCGAGGCCACCGGCCCAGAGCTCGTAGATGATTTTACCCGCATCGTTGCGCAGCGCTTTGCCGTCCGGTCCCACGACGGCCACCTTCTTCGAACCGAAACCGTCTTCGGTCAGCGGCCGCAAGGTTGTCATCAGATGGATATGCGGATTTCCTGGTGCATCATGAAAGACCCAGTCGGCCACCATGCCCTCGGCCGTTATGTGTCTCGCCACGAAATCCCGCACAAGCTCGATGTTCTGCTCGACCGACAGCTCTATCGGCAGAGCGATGGTGACATCCTTTGCAAGCTGCGCATCAGGCCGTTTCTCAAACTCCTCAACCTTGTTCCAGAACGCTTCCGACGCTTCCACGATAGACCGATCGGCAATCATCGATTGCAGCCATTCAGGCGCATCGGCGGGGATGACAACCTCTTCATGCAGCAGGCCTTGCTTGCGGGTGTAGTTGATCGTTCTCGCCTCACGCTCATAGTCCATCTTGGCGCAGTGCCGGTACGCAGCCGACAGCACGGCACTGCGACCGGAGCCGCGCGCAACGATGCTGACTGAAAAATGCGAGACGGCCATGACGAGACAAGCTCCTTCAATCGAACAAAATCAACGCGTTTGTCAGGAGCGGGTGGCCCCGCCAAGGGGCAAAAGCAGAGCGTCGAATCAACGACGTATAATTGCGCCCTTCGGATCCGTCCTTGCGAACGGACGGGATGATGCTCAAAAGTGTAGGCTCCGCCTACTCGCATTTCTGTTAGTAGATCGGCACGCCGATCTGAACGACTCTGGCTGCATGAATCACATCATGCAGCAACAGAGGACAATCCAGAGATGAAGAAGCCATCCTCCAAGATCCGCGAAGAAATCGCCAAACTCCAGGAGCAGCTCAAGCACGCGGAAACGAGAGAGGCCGAGCGCATCGGTCGCATCGCACTGCGGGCAGGCCTTGGAGAGATCGAGATAGAGGAGACCGAACTTCAGGCGGCGTTCGAGGAATTGGCGAAACGGTTTCGCGGAGGAAAACCCGGGACGAACGGAAGGAAAGGGGCAGGCGAGAGCAGCACCGGCGGCGGGCAAGTCCAGGCGCTCGCGTCTGGCGCGACTTCAGGCAGCGCTGGTGAGGCTTGAGAGGATGAGCAGGAATGCAACGTCCGACGCCCGAAAGAAGGACACGCGCGACAAGATCGAGCTCGGCGGCCTCATCGTCAAAGCCGGTCTCCGCTTTGAGAAGCGAGCGCTTCTGCTGGGCGCTTTGATCGACCTGCGAAAGCGACTGAAGTTCGACGATAGCGAGCGATCCCGACTGACAGCGATCGGGGCGGAGGCGTTCGGCAATGAAGGTGAATAGGATCGTTCTCGTCATTTTGCCCGCGGTCATGATGGGTGCCACCGTCTTCGCGATGACAGGGATAGAGACGTGGCTTTCCGGGTTCGGAAAGACCGAGGCTGCAAAGCTTGCCCTAGGACGGGCAGGGGTCGCGGCGCCGTACGTGGCGGCTGCCGCCCTCGGCCTGATATTCCTGTTCTCAACCGCCGGGTCAGCCAGCATTCGCGCCGCGGGCCTCGGTGCTACTGTGGGAAACGCCGCAGTTATCCTGGCGGCATGCTTGCGGGAAGGCGTGCGACTTGCGGCGCTCTCCTCACAGGTGCCAGCTGACAAATCCGCGCTGTCTTATCTCGATCCATCGACCATGATCGGCGCGGCTGCTGCACTGATGTCGGGCTGTTTCGCTATGCGCGTGGCGATAATCGGCAACGCCGCCTTCGCGCGGGCTGCGCCGAAACGCATCACTGGTAAACGCGCCTTGCACGGCGAGGCCGACTGGATGACACTTGCCGAAGCCGAGAAGCTTTTCCCGATGACCGGCGGCATTGTCGTCGGTGAGCGGTATCGCGTCGACCGTGACAGCGTTGCCGGCATCTCTTTCCGTGCCGATACCACCGAGACCTGGGGTGCAGGTGGCAAGTCTCCCCTGCTTTGTTTCGACGGATCGTTCGGCTCCTCGCATGGTATCGTCTTCGCTGGATCGGGCGGTTTCAAAACGACCTCAGTCACGATCCCGACTGCTCTGAAATGGGGCGGATCACTCGTTATCCTCGATCCCTCAAACGAGGTCGCGCCCATGGTGTCGAAACATCGCGAGGAGGCGGGACGGCGCGTCAGGATTCTCGATCCGCGCAAACCCGCGACCGGCTTCAACGCCCTCGACTGGGTAGGTCAATTCGGCGGCACGAAGGAGGAGGACATCGCCTCGGTTGCATCCTGGATCATGAGCGACAGCGGTCGCGCAAGCGGTGTGCGTGACGACTTCTTCCGTGCCTCAGGCCTGCAACTCCTGACGGCGATCATCGCCGATGTCTGCCTGTCCGGGCACACGCCCCAGGAGCAGCAGAGCCTGCGCCAGGTGCGGGCCAACCTTGCCGAGCCCGAGCCGCAATTGCGAAAGCGCCTGCAGGATATCTACGACAATTCGGGATCGGAGTTCGTGAAGGAAAACGTCGCCGCCTTCGTCAACATGACGCCGGAAACCTTCTCCGGTGTTTATGCCAATGCGATCAAGGAGACGCACTGGCTTTCATACCAGAACTACGCCGCGCTCGTGTCTGGTTCGACATTCCGGACCGACGATATCGCATCGGGCAAAACGGACGTGTTCATCAACATCGATCTCAAGACACTGGAAACCCATAGCGGATTGGCGCGTGTGGTGATCGGTTCGTTTCTGAACGCCTTCTACAATCGCGACGGCGCGATGGATGGCCGCGCCCTCTTCCTCCTCGATGAGGTCGCCCGCCTGGGCTACATGCGCATTCTGGAGACCGCGCGAGACGCGGGTCGCAAGTACGGTATCACGCTGACGATGATCTATCAGTCGATCGGCCAGTTGCGCGAGACCTATGGCGGGCGCGATGCGTCCAGCAAGTGGTTTGAAAGCGCGAGCTGGATCAGTTTTGCCGCCATCAACGATCCGGAAACCGCCGACTACATCTCTCGCCGCTGCGGGATGACGACGGTCGAGATCGATCAGGTCAGCCGTAGCTTTCAGTCGCGCGGCTCATCGCGGACCCGGTCAAAGCAGCTTGCCGCTCGGCCGCTCATCCAGCCGCACGAAGTGTTGCGCATGAGGGCGGACGAACAGATCGTGTTCACGGCAGGCAACCCGCCGCTGAGGTGCGGTCGCGCCATCTGGTTCCGGCGAAACGATATGAAGGCCTGCGTTGAGCAGAGCAGGTTCTCGCGGTGCGAAGCGCCCGCCTATGAACAATGAAGAGCATCGGAGAAATCAGCATAGCGACGACCGACAGGGCGTGATTTCGGGAATTCTCGTCATGCTTCGGTCGGATACCGGGCAGCAGCAGGAGGCTTAGCATAGCGCCGCGTAAGCGGAGGCCGGGACCGACTGCACCCGACTGGGGCATTCCGCTTCAGACGGTCGCTTACTCGCCGGAGACACCCTCTGTCAGTCCGTCGAAAACCTCCATCATCGCGTTGATTATGGCTTGGCCAAGAGCATTACCAGCGACGCGGACGTCGTCTTCAGAACCATCGCGAGCAGCACGGGCAAGTTCATACCCCTGATCCGCGACAATCTGCTTGGCGACTTCGATGGCCCAGAGGCCAAAGTCCCCACAGTTGTCGATTTGGACAGCATCTTCCATCTGCGCCTCCTGTGATCAGTTTGGGAGCTTCTTTTCATAGACATTGCGCAATCACAAGCGCGAGGCAGCAATGTGAATGAGGTCAATTACCTATGCGGACGTAGATTTCTGTTGCCCCTCGATACATCACGGAAAGGAATCGTTTGATCTCTGATGATTCAAAACATTCGTTGGACGACGCCCCCCTAGAAACACGATGATGTTTTGCATGATCTCCCAGCCCTACCACCTTTATATCGAGAAATCGGACATCACGAAAAACATGGCCCGCTTCTACGCGATGTCGATCGAGCTGAACCTGTTCGGAGAGGCATGCCTGACGCGGCGATGGGGAAGGATTGGGACGAGCGGTCAAGTGAAAACTCATCAGTTCGAAAAGGAACAGGACGCGGTCGATCTCTTCCTTGATCTTCTGAGGCAAAAACGCCGCCGGGGATATCGGGCAATCGGCTCTGTCGCTTCGCAGTAAACACCCGACGATACTGCCGCTGGCAAAAGAGAATGTGAGGGCGGACCTTGGTCTTCTCGAACAGAGACCCCGCTGTCCACACTCCGCTATCTCGATCGGCTAACTTCCGCAAAGGACTTTCGACGGGCAATAAATTCGCGCAGAAGGGGCAAAAAGAATGCCTTGCTAAAGTGACCAAGCGGAGGCTCAGGCTCCAAATAGAACGACTGGCCTATGATATCGCTGTTAAATTCATCCAGGATGAGCCACAGCGGAAGATCTGCATCAAGACCCGCGCGTCGCTTTTCGATGGTCGGAATCTCGACGGCAAAACGATTTCGGTCGGGCATCTTTGTCGTGATCGGGAAAAACAAGACAAGATCGCCACCCGACCTCGCGATCCGCACGCCGACAGCCACAGGACGGTTCTTGCGCCCTTCTGTTTCTCCCTCGGTTGCCTCATGGTTCCACAGATATGGATATCGAACGACCACAGCCGTCTGGACCTCGTCATATCCGCTCATCGGCTTGTCTCATCGGACTGGGCGTAGGCATCGACGGCCTCTTCAAATTCAGCAAACAGCTCGTCGGACATCGTCTCCAGTCTGCCTACAGAGCGACGATCCGACTGGCGCATAAGACGTTCGTAATCGTCTATGTTCAGCAACACCAATCGCGGCTTGTTGCGTTGGGTGATCGTGACAGGGTGTCGAAGTGCCTCGGCGATAATATCTCCGGATTTCCGAGAAAGGTCGCTTGTCGTGTAGGAGCCGTTCCTGCTTGTCATGTAGCCAGCCTCAATACGATTAGGGTGAAAGGGTCTCAGTGCTGTTTATACAGCATATACAGCATTGGTGTAAATAATGTATTCGTGGTCGCACGGTGGAGGGGTTGGTAGAGATCACCACCGTCAGAAAGGCGGCTCTTCCTCAGCCAGGCCCTCCATCTCGGCAGCCGCGACGATCAGCTCCGCCTGGACGATTTCGAGTTCAGCCTGTATCTGGCGACGCTCGGCGCCATCAACAGCGTTGCGCAGCTCGACCCGCAGTTCTTCGATCTGGATTTCGAGTTCGTAGGTCATCTTCGTCTCCTTGACGTTTGTGAAAGATGACAGGCGGGTCCGAGAGGGGATGGCGGGGTCAAGGATCGCATGCGTGACCGGCAGAGCCGGTGAGTGGGGGAGCCGATTTGCGGAAGCTGCCCTTGAGGGCAGGTGGAGCAAATTGGGGGGACCGCTCATCCTTGAGGCCGGCGTCGCCGCTTGGCACAATCATGCATTCTGAGCAGCTTCCCCACTCACCGTATGCCACCAAAAAAGCCGGGCCTGGCTCGATGCCGGGTCCGGCTTTGATCTCTTGGCAGGAAGGTGGGCTCCGCCGGTGGCGGAGCCTTGTGATCCCGATCAGTCGCGGTTCGGGCGGGACCAGATGAGCTGGAGGCCTTCCTCGCCTTCGACCTCGGCGAGCGTTGCATAGATCGGGGCAGGGAAGCTCGGATCGTCTAGCTTGACCGAGAGGTAGTCGCGGCCCTGCTCGGAGGTCTTCTGCCAGGCGGCGCCGAGTTCGACGCTTCCGGCATAGACGCGGAACTGCGGACCCTTGTCGGAGGGGTTGTCGACCCGGGCAATGCGGGCTTGGACGTTCAGGGCGAGAGTGCGAATGGAGCCGGTGAAGCCGTTCTTTTCGGAAGTGAAGGTGCCGATAGTCGCCATTGTCGTATTCCTTTTCTCGTGTTCGGGCCGCGCCCATCGCGGCCTCGATGGCAGTCGCAAGACTGGGGACGATCGGACCGCACCCAGCCGGGGTCCCCAGCGCGCCTGCGCGTTGGGGTGGCGATTGGGCCGCAATGCAATGGAGGGCGACAAGTCGCAGATTTGTTAGTGGGAGAGGAGGAGCCCGTGAGGGATCCGGGGTAAGAAATCTCAGACTTGTCGTTGCGGGAAGACGATCGAGGCGCAGCCGGTCTCCGGTCAGACATGCCCCATCGAGCCCGCAGATGGGTTGCCGGAAACTCTGTCGTGAAGGGATATGGCAATGGCGCTCACCGCATTTGCCCGTGGGAAGAATGGCAACCTGGATCATGCTCCGCTTGTCCCGTCGTCGGAGCCTGCTTCGATTGGGGAGTGGGTCACGTGCAACCGTGGTCCGGCTTGCCGGCCATGCCCGGTGAGATATCGTTGCGCTGGCGAATCGCAGCCTGGAGGATCAATGCGTCAGCAGACCAAGCCGTTCATCATCGAACGCAAACCGTCCCGCAAACCAAAACCCGACGCTCTGAAACCGTCGATCTGGGGAAAGCTGGATACTGACATCGCACAAGGTCTCCAAGATCAGCGTGATAGGGAAGAAGCGGCCGCCACCGGTGGTGACGACCGCGCCTGACCTTCAGGCAGCAGCCTTGAGATCAGCTTCCGGCTGCAGGGAATGCAGGAAACTCAACGCGCGCTGAGCGTGAGCCGCCGCCTGGAAGATGGCTCGCTTGTCGTTGGCAAGTATCGATAACCAGGACTGCAGGTAGGACGCGTGATCGGGACGTGGCTCGAGCTCAGGCGCGATGCCGAGATCGGCGCACAGGAAGCAACTGCCGAGCTCGGCGATAAGTTCTTCGCGCGCCCGTTCCGTCCGGTCCTTTGCATAGCGCGACAGGTCACGGCCGACGCGATGCTCCGCCGCGGTCCAGTGCGTCGCCTCATGGCTGAGGACGGCTGCATAACCGGCAGCATCGCGAAACGCCTCAAAGGGCGGCATCTGGATATAGTCCATGACCGGCGAGTAGTAGGCCTGATTGCCGCCGTGCCGGATAACTGCACCCGTCGCTTTGAAGAAGCGATCGGCACTCTCGATGCGCTCGACGGGATCCCGCAACTTGGCTGGTGGGGCGTAATAGGTGTCAGGCAAACCATCGATCTGCTCGATATTGAACACCGAGTATGCCTTCAGGAACGGGATTTCCCGGTCGACATCACTGCCGCTCCCGTCCGCCACGGACTTGGTGAAGCGACTGGCGAAGACCACCGTCGAGCCCGTTTCGCCCTTCCGCACGGCTCCGCCCAATTCGAGCGCCTGCTTGAATGTCATCCACATTGAGGAGGAGAAGCCGCGCGACAGCTGCTCCGACCACAACAGGAGCACGTTCATGCCGGAGTAGGGCAGGCCGTTATGGCGCACCGGCCGGGTAATCCGGTCACTAGTATTGGCGACGCTCCACGGCTTCATCCAGGGGCGCACGCCCTTTCCGAGATCCTCGACGATCCGGCCGGTGATCCGCGTGTAGATGTCGATGCGATCCGCTTCCGTTTTCCTGGTCATGGCTTCTTCTCCTTTTCTCAAGACCGCGCCTGTCGCGGTCCGTCACGGAGGTCCGAAGCCAGGAGCCGATGGTGCGCCCATGCACCGGAACGGCCGCAACAGCGTGGAGGACGGCACAGCCATTGCATGGGCGCCCGTCTCCTGCAGGACCGCCGAGCGGGACGGACCGCGACAGGCACGTCTCCAGCTTTCCCTCTCGACACGAAAAAAGGCCGGCGCAGTCGAGCGCCAGCCTCTGATCAAGGAGAAGGGCGGGGTTACCCCCGCCAGCGGCATCAACCGAAGGCCGCCATCTGAGCCTCGGCCGCCTTGCGGTCGAGCGAGGCTCCGGGGTTCTCCACCGGCCGGTCGAAAGGCTTCCAGGTTTCGCCGACAACCTGTTCGTAGGCCGCCACTGCTCCCTCGGCCGCCATCCGCAGCGCATGGGACTGGACACCCATGTCGGCCGCGAACTCCCGCTTGCGCTGGGCGCCGCTGTCATACCCGACCGGACCGTCGATATCCTCGTCACGGGCATCATTGGATGCCTTGGCGGTTGCATCGCGCGCCTCGGTGACAGCCCGGCTGTAGAACTGTCCGGCGCCATGCGCCGATCCGACGAAGGCCCCGACGATCCTCTGCAGATGGATCTGCATGGCCTTGCTCCCTAAGCCTTCGGAAAGGCTTTCGGCCGTCTCGACGATCAGCCGCTCGTGGAGGCTGCGGATGCCATCGCTGTCGACGACCGTGGTGCCGAAGCTTTCGGCGATCTTCTGCGCCTGCGTGGAGTCGGGGCAGGAGAGGCGGACCATTTCGAGGGTGGTGCCGCGGCGGGATTGCGACACCTTAGCATTGGAGCGGTTGGGGGTTGAGGGCTTGGCCATGTCTGTTCCTTCCGTGGCTTCCGAAGCGGTTCCGGCCCCGTGCCGGTCTGCCCTTCGATGCGGACGACCAGAACCGGCAAGGGACGGGCGGCTTCACAGGTCCGATCCGGCTGAACCAGCAGGACAGGTTTGCGGGCCAGCAGGTCTTGACCTGAGCAGACCGCGGGCCTGCCCTCGCGCAGAGAGGCTGGATCGGCCGCTCCGCGGCGCGCCAGCGGCCTTGAAACGACCGGCCGCCGGTTCAGACCGCAACGAAAAGAAGGGCAGTCCAGCACGGGTCCGATATCAGATGCACGCCGACGAGGGACGACATGGCCAAGCCCACCACCCTGGGAGATGTCGTGGCCGCAAGATGACCAGATGCCATCCAGTGCACAGCCCATTCGAGGTCACCTACCCCGCCACCGGCGAAACAGGTGCATCACCGCAATGCTCGAGCGCGTCGATGATCTGCTCCTGCACCGCCAGCCTTGATGCGAGCGTGTCGAGTTCGCCCCACCGATCGAAAGCCAGGCGATCGGCCAGCTCTTGATGGTAAAGACGGAGACCAGACCGACGGCGCGCCCGGCACTGGATTTTCACGGTGATCGCCTGCCGCCCGGCACGCGCTGCAATTTGCCGGGTCAGACAATTGAGATGCTGCAGGGTCTCACGCCGGGCGCCTATTGCCTTGTCCAGCGGCTTTGGAGCGAGGATGTCGATCATGACCCATCCTCCTGACCTCGCCAGCCGATAAAGGAAGACGGCCCATGATACTGGGCATGACGGACGGGATCGATAACGAATCCGAACCGACCACGCCCGGCATACTCGTCGCTCGGCACCAGGAAGCGACGCTCATCATCATTGGCTCTTCGATCACCGCCGACGACCGCCACGACCTCGGTCATGCCGTGGTGCTGCTCGGATAATATTGCCGATATGACGACATGGTCTGCCGCATGGCGCTGATAGAACGCCCTGCGGTCCATGGTCCAGCTTTCACCCTCGGTCAGCTTGAAGCCGTGGAGCGCCTCCCATTCGTCCGGCCAGGTATTGCGGATGGTCTTTTCTGCCAGCGACCGCTCGTGAGCAGTGAACAGGTCGGGAAAGCTGAGCGCCACGATCGCCCATTCGCAATCCTCCTCGTACCAGGGGGTGTCTTTGCGCAGCAACGAGTGGACTTTTGCATTTCTGTCGGCAGAGAGGTGAAAGCCGCCATGGCCGGCCGTGCTATGGGCGACAACGCCCTCGGCATAGATGACTGCCATCTGCGAACTGCCCCAGGGCGTGCTCGCCGACATGCGCGTCTGCACGCGGTTCAGCGCAGCGAGGTCACGTTTGTGACCAGCCGTCTCGGCAACACGCGCTCGAAACTCGGCCTCGCCCGCTAGCCGGCCATCGTGTCCGATGAAATCGACGCGGGTCAGCTGTTCAAGCGGCCGGCGAACAAAGACCGCGCTTGCGAGATAGGCAAAGCCACTCGGCGATGTCACCATCCCCAGAACCAGATCATCAATGCGAGCGACGGGAATGCCGTCAGCGCTCGTGGCAAACTCCACCCCCGAAAGATCGGTGGCGGGTGCTGCTGCATTCAACTTGAGGGCGGCGGTCATGCTGCCACCCTCTGATCGAAATCCTGATCGCTGCCATGGTCGGCCTCGACTTCGGTGTCTTGCGGATGATCCTGATCCGCCTCCTCTTCGACCGGCCCCTCATGCTCTTCAGTGGTGCCGCCAGTAATACCGGCTTCGTCATCCTGAGAGCCCGTGCAGATGTTGGTAGCAGAGTCTGCCCGGATCCATTCGAGCAGTTCGTCAGTCGGTGGCGCGAATCGACCGGCCGGATGGACGAAGTGTTCGGTCGCGAAATGCTCGACAAGCGCTGCGCGAGTTTCGCGCACCTTCTGCCGTGGCTGGACCAATGCCTCCGCGCAGGACGCTTCAAGTGCCTGGCGCGACAGGCACAAAAGGAAATCTTCCGAGCCCATATTCGGGAGGAATTCATCAGCACCGATCGCATCGCCGGCGATGCGCGCGACCATGCCGCTGTTCGACATGCCGCGGCGGCACGAGAGAACGTCGATCAGCACGGAGCGGACGCCGACCCTGAGCGTGTCCTTATCAAAGGCGAGCTTTCCATGCTCATCGAACAAGCCGACCGCATGTCGCGAGAAACGCTTGCCGCCATAGAAGGTCCCATCCGCACCGGAGTCTACGCGGACATTCTGCCCGGCGAAAGCCAGAACCATCAGTGCCATCAGCATATCGTCCTCGATCGGCGCGCGGCCAAGCGCATCGTGCAGCGCGTCGGTGCGATAATCACCGATCATGTCGTGGCCTTTCTGGGTCACATCGGGCCGGACGTTCGGCGTGGCGATCGCGTCAGCGTCATCACCGCCACCGACAGAGCCGTCGCCAGCGATCCCGTTAGGCTTCGCGGCCTCTGGCATCCGGTAGTGGACCGTCTGCACCTTGCCATCACGATCGAGATAGAGCCCCGTGTGGTCGGACTTGGATGGCTTGCCGTAGACCTGGCTTGCCTTTTTCGGCAGCTCCGGCTGGCCCCAGCTGTTGACCTCGACGATCCCGCCCTTCTTCGGCAAGTTGCCCGTCATCCACTCGTGCTGCGCGCCGAGGAAGCCTTCGACATTCGTGGTGTAGCGACCATCCTGATCGGCCGGCGCGAAGAGATCCTCGACCCATTCAATGCCATAGGCCTGAGCGAGATCGTCGCCGAAGCTTGCATCCCTGGCATACATGCGCTTCTTGGTCAGCGCGTTTGCGATCTGCCACCAGGGCGCGGTGTCACCCTTCTTTGGTTTGTGCGCTTTCCAGACCTCCTTCTGGTCGACCTGACCGGCCGCCGCGATCACACGCAGCTGTTGCTCAGATGGCATATCACCCAAGGCCATCTGCTCGAGCATCGCCGGCAGGACGTTGGCGAGCAGGCGCAGCTTACGGATCTGGCGGACGGGAAGGGCGAGAGCGACAGCGATCGCTTCCTCGGTCCAGCCGAGAGCAACCAGCCGTTCGATGCCGCGCCATTGGTCGACGGGGTTGAGAGCCTCGCGAACGCTGTTTTCGACCATCGAGCGCATCGCGCCGTTGTCGTTGGCCGCATCCACGACGAGGATGTCGATTTCTTCCAAGCCAGCAGCAATGGCGAGGCGCACCCGACGATGGCCGGCATCGATGATGTAGCCGTTTCCGCCATCCATTTCGGCTGCAACCACTGGCGGCTGGACGATGCCGACGGCCTTGATCGTCGCCAGCATTAGCGCATCTGCCTGCGGTGACGACTTCGACTGGCGCATCCGGTCGGGGTTTTCCTTTAGAGCACGCGGGTCAATCTTCAGGATCTGCATGGTATTTGTCCTTTCGGGGAGTTCCGGACCGGCGCCTTGCCAGCCCTTCCTGTCTTCATTTTTTTTCTCGAAGACACCTCCCGAACCGCCGATCGGCCGCACTGACGCAACTGCGACCGAGCATCCCTGCCGCGAAGGACGAGCGGGGCTTAAAGCCCTGCGAAGGACGAGTGGCCGGGATGGCGCAGGTGGCGGTTGAGCGACGCGGCGACAGGAGGACCGATCGGCGACCGGTTCCTCCCTCATCTCTCTCTTCAGTTTCTCTTTTGAATACCCGGCGCGCAAACGGCGCGGCCAGAACGGGACGTGAAGACCTTGGCTGGAAGCAAAAACGCAAAAAGGGCGCTCAACCCGCGAGGGGAGCGCCCTTTGCTGATCCCGAACGACATCGAAAGCCACAGCGATTGCGGCGGCAGGACATCATCTGAACGGGAAGTGATCCTCCAATATTATCGAGGCCAAGGGATTGCAAGTATTGGCGCCCGCCATCCGGGGAAGGCTATGGCGGGACCCGGACCAAGCCGCAAGACCGGCATGGTTTACGTTTGTCATGCGGCGATCTGATCTGCTTCGGCAATGGCGGAAGCAGCCAGTTGTTCCTCGATCTCGCGAAGATGCTTCCTTTTCGCGCCGAGCTCCTCTGCGAACTGCAAGGCGCCACCGATGCGCGATTGATAGGAATTCAGCCGGCGCTCGGCCTCTTCGAGCCGCCGGCGATTTTGCCGTTGCTCGTCGTGGAAACCATCGAGCGCATGCTCCAGCCGTGAGATTGCGCCGAGTGGCGTCACTGTAATGGCAAGGTCGATCTCGTATTCCGCGCCGGTGCGCTGGAGCAGCGTCTCGAAACGATAGCCATCACCCTTTCCGAAGCGCTCCCCTTCATAGACGAGGTCGAAACCACCGATCGTCGCCAGATGCACCTCGCCCTCCTTCTGCAGCTGAAGAAGCGTGAGGATCTCCTTCATCAGCGCACGACCGGCCTCCTTGCGCTCGGTATGGCTCTGGCCGAGCACCGTCATCGTGAAGGCGTCGCCAGTCGTCGGCCGCAGGCGTGCAATGTCCTTGCCGATCTCGCCGATGCGCCGGGTCGAGACCTCGATGTCACGCTCGGCATCGCGCATCTGCCGGCGGACGGCGTATTGGTCGTCCTCATGGGCGGCCCGAAGCCGTTCAAGTCGGGCGATATCGGCTTCCAGTCCGGCTTTCTGCATCAGTCGCTCGTCCCCCGATGCAATAGCCTTGGCCATGGCGAACTGGTTGGCTGCGCCTTCGCCGATATCTTCCAGCCGCCGGACCGAGGTGTCGCCTGAGAGTGCTGCGGCAATGAACCGGGCCTTGCGCTCGTTGTTCTGCCACATCGAGGCATCGAGACTTCCCTCGGTGGCATAGGCGAAGATATCGACCTCGTTATGCTGGTTGCCCTGGCGAACGATCCGGCCTTCCCGCTGCTCGATCTGCGACGGCAGCCATGGGACATCGAGATGGTGGAGAGCCTTGAGCCTCAGCTGTGCATTGACGCCGGTCCCCATCGTCTCGGAACTCCCGATCAGGAAGCGGACCTTGCCGGCGCGGACATCGCCGAACAACCGCTGCTTGGCCTCGGTCTTTTTATAGTCCTGCATAAACGCGATCTGCGCGGCGGGCACGCCAAGCCGGATCAGCTCATCGCGGATAAAGCGATAGGCCGAGAAGCCACGCGATTTCTCGACATTGATTGTGCCGAGATCGGAAAAGATCATCTGTGCGGCGCCGGGGAGATCAAAGTCCTTGCCGTCAGGCCGCTGATACACGGTCTCGCCGGTTTCCTTCCAGATCCGGTGGGCATTGCGGACCAGTAGATTGAGCTTGTTGTCCGCCTCATTGCCGGCTGCCGGCATGACGAAGCGCAGGTCGATCGCGGCATGGCGTCCATCAGTGATGACGGAAAGTAGGATATCGTCGCCGGGCTTGGCCGGCCCCTCGCGCTTCTCGATCGCCTTGATCCTGCCATCAAGCATTAGCTGATAGGTCTTGAACAATGCCGTCGGCTTGGCCGTCAGGATCTGTCGGCGTCCGGTCGAGAGGTTCGGGACTTTCACATATTGCCTGAGATCGTCGGGCATAACGACATCGGCAAAGGTCCGGAACATGGCGATCAGTTCGGGGACATTGACGAAGGAGGCGAAGCGGCTCACCGGCTTGTATTTGCCGGATGGCTGTATTTCGAGCTCTGTCGTCGTGTCGCCGAAGCAGGAGGCCCAGGCATCGAACTCGTGCAGCCCGCGCTCGGCAAGGGCGGCATGACCGAGCAGGCGCTGGATCGAGAACATTTCTCCGAGCGTGTTGGTGATCGGCGTACCGGAGGCGAGGACCAGCGCCCGGCCGGGATTGCGTGTCTCGATATAGCGGGATTTGACATAGAGATCCCAGGCGCGCTGCGACCCATTGGGATCGATGCCCTTCAGCGTCGACATGTTGGTGGCGAAGGAAAGCTTTCGGAACTCCTGCGCCTCGTCGACGACGATCTGGTCGATGCCGATCTCGGAGATGGTCAGCAGGTTGTCCTTGCGAGTGGCGAGTCCCTCCAGACGCTCTTGCAAACCTTCCTTGAGCCGCTCGAGGCGCTTGCGCGAGACGCGATCCTCGCTGTCGACTTTGGTCAGCAGATCCTCATAGAGCTGCAACTCATCCTGGATCATCGCCTGTTCAAAGGTGGAAGGAACCGCGATGAAGCGGAAAGCGGAATGGGTGATGATGATCGCGTCCCAGGTGGCCGTCGCCGCGCGCGACAGGAACCGGGCGCGCCTGTCCTTGGTGAAGTTGGTCTCGTCGGCGACGAGAATACGGGCATTCGGATAGAGCGCCAGGAATTCGCGGGCAGCCTGCGCCAGGCAATGGCCCGGCACGACCAGCATAGCCTTGGCGATCAGGCCAAGTCGGCGCTGTTCCATGATGGCAGCGGCCATCGTCATCGTCTTGCCGGCGCCGACGGCATGGGCGAGATAGGTCGAGCCATCGGCGATGATCCGCCAGATCCCGCGCTTCTGGTGTCCATACAGAACAAAGGCGCCAGAGGCGCCAGGAAGTTTGAGATGGGAACCGTCGAATTTGCGCGGCGCGATGTTGTTGAAGCGATCATTATAATCGCTGGCCAGTCGATCGGTGCGGTCCGGATCGGTCCAGACCCAGTCCTGAAAAGCCTGCTTGATCCTCTGCAGCTTGTCACGGGCGGCTTCGGTATCGACGACATTCAGGACACGGCGCTCGCCCTCGACATCCTTGAAGACGTCGAAGATCTGTGGGACACGGCTGTTCAGCGCATCGGCGAGAAGGTCGCCGGCATGGCGGCGGCTGGTGCCCCATTCTGAGGTCCCGGCGGCGCTATAACCGAGTTGGCGTGCCTCCACCGTCCAAGACCCGAGCTCCGGCATATGGTGGATGCGGATATCGGCGTCCATCTTCTCCTTAACGAAGGCCACGACATCGGCGGCCGGGATCCACGGCGCACCGAGACGGGCGGTGATATCGGAGGGGCGAAGATCGGCCGGCTGGACTTCGGTCAAGGCGCGGACATTGCGCTCATAGGTCGGATCGAGCTCGGCCGCAGCCTGCGCTGCGGCGAGCTTGGTGCGAACGGCTCCGGAGAGGTATCCATCGGCTGTCTTCCAGGACCCATCGGCCGGATCGCGGAAGATGGCCTCGCCCAGATCGTCGACCACATCAGCGGCATCGCGATGGAGCAACTCGGCGATATGGTCGATATCCACGTGTCCGCGTTCATTCAGCACGACCGCAAGCGCATCTGAGGGGGAGGTGATCGTCGGCGCAGACGGCGGAGCGATCACCCGTTCGGAAAAAATCGGACCGGGCTTCGCCGTGTCGGTCTCCAGATCGTAATCCTCGATCGAGGCGACCAGCCAGCAATCCGGGTCATCCCGGAACGGTGCAAGGTTCGGCTGGCGATGGGTTTCTTTGACCTCGCCGGTCTCGGCATCCTCCTGGACTGAGACGACGGTGTGATTGATTGGCCCGAAATCGCGCACAAAACTCGACCAGGCGATCCGCAGTCGAACCTGCAGGTCGCGCCAGGGCCGGTCCGTCTCCTGCGCCTTCAGCACCTCGCGCACGGCGTCACGGATCGGGATGAGCTTCGAGATGATACGGACGTGCTTTTCCGAGATCCCGTCGCCGGTGCGGCCTTTGCGGACGGTAACCGGCATGGCCGAGCCGTCGAGCATCTGCATCAGGCCCTTGGAACGGTCAAGGAAGAAGCTGCCCTCACGAACAGCGCCACCCTCCGGCTGCAGGTTAACGATCTCGCTGAGCTCGTCCTCTAAATCGATATCGATCGGCGTTGGCTCGCCGTCATAAAGATCGACGGGCAAGAGATCGATGGCAGCGGCGAGTGCGGCTTCGAGATCCTCTCCGGCGCGGGGCCGGCACGTATAGGTTTCGCCGAACGGTCCTGAGGTCAGGGCGTGGGTGCCGAGCACAAAATCCGGGTGTAGGGCGAGCCACCTGTTGACGCGAATTGCGCCTTCGTCGTCGGTGGCGGGCTCGATCTCATCGACATCGAGCCACTGCTGGTCGCCTTCCGGCTCTCCAAGCTTCCGCTTGCGGAAGAACAGAATGTCGACGACGACATCCGTGCCGGCGTCGCGGCGAAAGCTGCCTTCGGGCAGGCGGATCGCGGCGATCAGATCGGCGGACTTCGCGATATGCTCGCGTGCCGTCGTGTCTCCCTTGTCCATCGTGCCATGGGACGTGACGAAGGCGGCGAACGCGCCGGGCTTCAGGAGATCGATTGACTTTGCGATGAAGTAGTCGTGTAGGCGTAGACCGAGCGACCGATAGGTGCGGTCCGATCTGACAGTGCGATCGGAGAAGGGCGGGTTGCCGATGGCGAGGTCGTAGATCGGTGCCAGATCGATGCGCGCGAAGTCGCCGTTGATGATGCGAGCTTTCGGCTGAAGCAGCCCGACAATGCGGGCCGTGACTGGATCGAGCTCGATCCCGGTGACATAGGCAGCGTCGCGATGGGGCTCCGGCATCAGGGCTGGAAAGAGGCCCGTGCCGATTCCTGGCTCCAACACCCGGCCGCCGTGCCAACCGAGTCTCTCAATACCGGCCCAGATCGCCCGGATGATGAACTCGGGCGTAAAATGAGCATACTGGGTGCAGCGGGCGAGCGACGCGTAGTCGGCTTCGGAGACGGCAGTCTCGAGCGATGAGCCGAGATCGTCCCAGCCCTGCCGAAAATCAACCTCGCCCGGCCGACGGAACATGCCATTGGCCAGCTCGCCGGCGCCGAAGCCGGTGAACTGGACCAGCTGCGACTGTTCTTCACGCGTTGCTGGCCGGTCCTGCTTGGCAATGCCGTCGGCAACGAGGATCGCCGCGACGTTGGCGCGAGCGCGATCCTTCCAGGACGCACCAAGATTTCGATCACCATCAAGATAGAAGTTTGATCGAAGTCCTGCCCGGCGGACAGGCGTGGCAACGGGCGGCAGGGCGGGCGCGGGCGCTGGTGGAGTGGGCTCCGGGTCGTCATCATTGGCAGCATCAGGTGATAAACCGCCAAACGCGGTAACACCGAGCCCAAGGCCGGAGGACATGGCCGAGCTGCCGAACATGTCGAAGGTAAAGGGGTCACTACTCATGGGAAAGCTCCTTTGAAACGAAGGCGTGCGCAACCGTCCGGTCGAGAACTCGACCGGCTGCATTGCCCAGTTGCGGGGGGGGGGTGGTCTGGCTTAAGCGGCCAGGCGTGAAGGGAGATGGCGCAGATGCACCGGCAGCTTGGCGGCGATCTCGTCGTCGCTCAGCGTGTCAAGGAGTTTGAGGAACGTTCCTTCCTTCCCTCCATACAGCATGATCGTGCGATGGCCCTGCATGGGCTTCGGCCAGCGGTCGCCCGCGTAGCCGCGATAGTCGACTGCGGTTGTGCTCCAGATATGCTCGAGCCGTTCTTCGCGGCTCATCGCCCGAACCGGCCTAGTCTCGCGGTCGAGGATCGAGGAACGCATCGCCTCTACCGAATTTGGATCGGAGAGGTCGCAGTAGGTGTGGAAATAGCGGACGGCGTCATCAATCCGGATCGCGTAGAAGACCGAGGTCACGGAACCGGTCATGAACTCGCGCATCGCAAAGATCGGCCCCCGCATCCACAGCGGCGGCAGGATGTCGAGCATGTAGGAGTAGGAGGTCTCGTCGATCTCGAACCATTCGCCGGCATAGGTGGCAGAGTGATCACCATCAAAACGAACTGGGCGCTCGGCGTGCCGGTCGAACATTCGGAACATGTCGGCGCGTTTGGCTACGCCTTGAAACACTTTGCGGGGGAGGGATATCGAGGTCATCAGCCTGGTCCTTTCGGGGTTTGGGGACCGAAGGCAGCGATGTCGTTTCGACCTCACCATCCTCTTCAGTCCTTTATGACCCCTCCCGAGCGGCCGGCCTCGCGTCCGGCCGGGTCAAGGGCCGGCGCCTCGCCGGGCGAAGCCTCCCTTGATGCGGCCGGCGCGCATGCGGCAGGCCTCATCTTCTTCTCCATTTTCCTTTCCCGTCTCTCCTTATATCTGTTTTGCAGAACCTCGTTCCAATCACCCGCCGCCGGGCGTAGCCGCTGCCAGTCGCACCCGGACGCCTCAGCGAGCACACGCAATCGCTCTGCGTAAACGTCTCCTTGGGAATTGGCATCAGTCGCGGCCACCAATGTCAGCTCCGGCCGTACCGCGAGTTCGCAAAGCGCGGCATCTGTCGCCGGTGACCACCCGCCACCGGTGCTGAGATAGAGCGTTCCATCGCGGGAACCCTCGAGCGCTGCGAGGCTCATCGCGTCGATCGCGGCCTCGGTCACGCAAAGGCGGTTGGCGTCACTCGGACCCAAGCGGAACAGAAGCTTGGAGCCCCCGGTCGAGAACCCGCGCCAATCGGGGCCTCGTTCTTCCCAGCCGACGACCCGGCCATGCCTATCGAGATGCGCTGCCCACATGCTGCCAAAAGGTCCTTCCCGAAGAAGGCCCTCCCGGATGGCCTGCCGGACAATGACAGACGGGATTGAGCGCTCCCAACACAGATAGCGCCAGGCGCTGGTCCCGGGAAAAGGCATGCGCCGGTCTTGCCAGCGTTCGACAAGACCTGCCACTGGCCTTGACGTCCGCTGGCATATCCATTCCGGCCGGGAAAGTCGAAACCCGATCAGCGATGCAACGGCCTCCGCTGCGGATGGGAAGGAACACCTATCCAGAAACATGGCGAGAGCGAAAATATCACCCTTTTCGTCGCCGAGCGGATCGAACCAGCCTCGCCCCTCATGCGTGACGATGATGATATTGCCGCCATGTCGGTATTTGATGGCACGTCGCGTGCTTTCCTTCGCATCGAGCTGATATCCGGCCCGCTCCAGAACGGCTTCGCAACTAACCTTGGCGCGTAGCGCCTCTAATTCTTCTCGGCCCATTTCTTTCTCCAGCCGCGGAGCGGCTGTCCCTTCTTCCTTCCCGCATCTCGCGGGCCACCTACCACCCGCCGCGAAGAGCGGAGGGTGCAAGGGCGCTGCGCGCAACTGCCAAAAGTTGCAGCAAGTGCTGCGGCGAAGCTTCCCTTGCGGCCGACAGCTCGCCAGCGGCAGGGATGGCGGGTCTCAATGAGACCCGCGCGGGAAATATTCGTGCACGATCTCAAGATCGTCTTCGTCGTCGAGTTCGTCGGACGGAAGGACGCCGAATTCGTCGCCGGACTTGAACAGGGTGATGGGAACCATCAGATCATTGCAGAGGTGGAAGGCGTGAGACTGAGCGAGGGAAAGATCGTGTGCCATGTTCCGGTGCTCCATCGGAAGCGGGCCAATTCCCGCTGATGGCTCCCTCGAAGGAACAGGGACGGTCGCGATCACCGCGGAGGCGAAGACGGAGCGGCGGCAGCTAGCTAGCCGACCCCTTGCGGGTTGATCGACGGAGAACCGGACCTGGTCCAGGACGCCATCAAAAGAAGCGGGATTGGAGTGTTTTCGATGTTGCTCAGTTCTGGAGCTTGATCGCCGACCATCAGTTGACGATCCAATGCGTCGCTCGTGTCATTAGGCAGCAAGCAGCTCGAATCGAATATTCGTCAATTTTATCGTTACAGTTCAATAACTTATAAAAAATCGCGTAAGTTCTATTATGGAACTATATGCAGTTTAATAAAGCTGCAGATAACATCTGCAACACCTGTAACTTCTAAAGGAATCAATATGCGAGTTTCGGCATGCAAATTATGTCGACTTTTATTAGTCTCCGCTGCCGCAACATGATAAGTTTGGCTGTCTCTATATTTTTACACCTACACATGCTGTTGAAAATCTGGGGGAAAACTAGAATGCCGCCGCTCGCTGAGAAAGGTGCCTATGATGCGGGTTACATTATCTTCCAGACTATCGGTAGCATTCACCGTCAAGTCATAACAGAGACCATTGTGAATAGCCTCAAAATCCGCCTTGGCCATACCAAGCGGGCGGTCACCGCGCTCAATCTCGCGCTGTTCCAGAACATCCAGTGGACAATGGATGCCAATGAACAGGACATCATGTCCCTTAAATCGCATGCGCAGATCCTCAAGCCAGCCAGGCGTATCGAGGATGTGTTCCAGAATAAGGTTGTTGCCAGCGTCTACATAAGCTTGCAGGGAGGCATGAAAGCCATGGAAAACCGATCCACGGGCATCTGCCCAGCGAAACTCGCCGCTGTCAAAGCGACGCATTGGCAGTACGCCTGAGTCACGCAGGTGATCAATCGATATATGCCAGAAAGGACGGTCAAGGACCGCCTGCAACTTGCGGGCAAGAGTGGTCTTGCCGCTACTTGATGCTCCGTGCAGGAAAATAATATGCGCCATGGCTCCTCCTGAGTTTTTGTAGCACATCTATAGAGACCTGTACTACCGATCGCAAAGCCATGAAGAGTAGACGAAACGCAGCCGCCCCTTTACACACCGCTCCGCAGCCCTAAATTGCCTATGGTGCCGCTGACGTGACGAGGCTATCATGGGCGAGCGTGAGATTTACACACTTGAGCAGTTCCAGGAGCGGCACGGGCTGGACGCACCGGAAGCCGCCCGATTGTTTGCCCGTTTCGGGCCGGGCCGGTTCGATCTGGATGTTCTCATCGCCAAGAAGCGCGAGTTCGCCGAAAGCGCCCGCAGGTCGAAACGCGCACCGGGCGACCTGGGACCGGCCAACGCCGCTGATTTTTCCGGGAACCTATCGCCAAACGTAGGCGTTCGAGCCTCCTGACAAGGAGGTAGCGCCATGCAAACCAATACCTGGCTTCGTATCATCGTTTCTATGCAGATCAACGCCGTCCTGTTCGGGCTTGGCACAATCACGGTTCTCTCGACCCCCGAGCTGGCCGTCCATGCCAAATATCTCATCCCGGCAATCGTGGCGTTGAGCTTCGGCCTGGCCCCGTTCCTGGCGCTAGTGGTGTTCCCGCGCATGCGGGTGCGCACTTGGGGACGTCATGCCTGGCGCCAGGGTGACCTGATTTCCGGCTGATCTGCACAGTATGGCACGGCAGGTTTCCCCCCATGCCGTGCCACACTTCATTTGCAAGGCGTAAATCTGACGTTTATCAAGAACACGCCAAAAGTCGTGATGCGAATGGCCTACTTGTCGTGTAAGAGCGCTGTCGGGCGCAGCGCATACCATCTGTGTCCCATCTTGAGGCCGGCATGCGCTATGCGATCTACAGCCTTGGAGCCTTTGCGGCTCTCCTTTGGACAGGAGTGGGGTTTGCAGCCTATGACTGGGTGGCCCGCTCATCCCAATCAGCCGATGCTGCGTATACCGCATCCCTCCCCGCTGAATGATAAGGTGGCCTTCGGCTGCAAAACCGAGCGTGGCAGGAACGGGCAGACCTGCCAGTGCGGGCCGCAGTGCTGGCTTTCCGGCATGGCATAGGGATTGCGGTGATGATGGTAATCCCACCATATCGAAATTCGCTGCGATCCGGATGAAGAAGAACCCCACAGGATCACGGCCGGAAAGCCTGCCACTTCCGTCAACTGATGTCCGGCCGCTGTGTCAGTGTCAAACAGCAATACGCCGTTCGCCAGCGCCGCGTTCACGCCGTGGACAAGCAGCTTGCGGTATTTGAACACGGCCTCATCTTTCCTTGCCACGCAAATGTAACAGCTTTGACGGGAAGGAAAAAGAGCGGACGCCTCAGGACGGGAATCCTTAGGTGCGCATGGGGGTGCAACAGCCTCCGCACCGTGGGCGCCCGCATCTCATGGAGAGATATCTTCAACCTAGTGCATTGGGTTCTACAGTCCAGCGTTTGCCTTAAAAAAGCGCGGCGCCGCTCACCTTTGTATATGTCCAAATTATGCGATATTGCTTTTTGTTATAATCACGTGTTGATTCGTGAAGGGACCTATTTCAGGTCGAGGACTCTTACCCTAGGCCGCCGAGACAGGCATAACCTAACCTTTGGCCAAAACAAGCGGTGGGCAAACCGATGGACGCCGAACACGCCAGCCCCAGGCTGGACGACGTCATCCCTGAACAGGGAGCGGTCAGCCGTCTCAATGGCCGCGTGCCGGCCGACAAGGATTTCCGCAACCTTGCGGATCACCTGCCGACCCTATGCTGGATTGCAGACGCTGACGGATGGATATTCTGGTACAATCACCGTTGGCATGAATACTGCGGCACTACGCCGGCCGACATGGAAGGTTGGGGTTGGCAAAAGGTGCATCATCCTGACGTGCTGCCGGGGGTGATGGCGCATTGGCGCGACTGCATCCGGAACGGTAAGCCCTTCCAGATGGTGTTCCCGCTGCGTGGCGCTGATGGCGTCTACCGCCCCTTTCTCACCAAAATCGAGCCGATGCGGGACGACACCGGCCAGATATGCCGCTGGTTCGGCATGAATACCGATATTTCCGACCTGCAGGAAAAGGAGCATCTGCTGCGCGAGGCGCATGAGCAGCTGGAAATGGCTTTAGACTCAGGTGCGATCCGCGGCACCTGGGTCTGGGACATCGCCGAAGACTGCTTCCGGGGAGATGCGCGGTTCGCGCGGACCTTCTCGATCGATCCGGACCTACTGCGCGAAGGCATACCCATCGCACAGGCCAAGCAGTCCATCCATCCGGAGGATATTGCCGCCGTCGAGCAGGCACTGAGGTCCTCTTTGGAAAAAGGCGGTCCCTACAGTGCCGAGTATCGGGTCCTTGAGAGTGACGGGTGCTATCGCTGGATCGAGGCAAATGGACGCTGCGAGCTGGACGCCAGCGGTCGGCCGGCGCGCTTTCCAGGCGTCATTATCGACATTCATCGGCGCAAACTCGCCGAGGAGCAGCAGAGGCTTGCCGCCGCCGAAGCCGAGGAAGCCAGCCGCCTTCTGTCGTCGGTCATCGATGCGATGCCGGCGCTCATCTTCAAAAAAGACCGGCGTGGCCGTCTCGAACTGGCCAACAACGGCGTGATCGAGCTGCTGGGTAAATCATGGGACGAACTCAAAGGCCAGCCGGACGACTATTACCTTCATCCTGAGTTCGCCGAGGAGATCAAGGCGCATGACCGGCAGGTCATGGAAACCGGTCAACCTCTGGAGGTCGAGGAACGTGCCGGCTACCGCAACGGCAAACCGCGCGTCTGGCTGTCGCGCAAATCCCCCTTTTATGATGCCGAAGGCAGGATTGACGGGATTATCGGTACCTCGATCGAGATCACCGACCGGAAGGAAGCCGAGGACGTACGGCGCCTGATGATCCGGGAGCTGAACCATCGCATCAAGAACCTGTTTGCGATGACCATGAGCTTGATCCGGGTGACTGCCCGCACCACGGACAACAGCCGCGAGATGTCCGAAAAGCTGATCGCGCGGCTGCGCTCGCTCTCGAATGCCCACAGCCTGATCCTGCCTGCACTTGACGATGTACTCCCGGACGCTTCAGCTGACCTGCGCGCACTGCTTCAGGTTCTGCTGGCGCCTTACGAGCATGAGCATGTCATCACGCTGGGCGGACATGACGTGCTTGTCCCCGGTTCGCGCGTGTCGGAACTGGCGCTCATCTGGCACGAGCTTGCCACCAATGCCGCCAAATACGGTGCGCTCAGTGTGCCAAACGGACGCCTGTCGGTGCATTGGGTGGCGGACGAGGGATGCCTGCGCGTCACCTGGACCGAGGCGGGTGGACCCGTGGCGGTCCCTGCGGACTATGCCGGATTTGGCAGCCAACTCATCGACTCCCTGGTCAAATCCAACCTTAGCGGCGAAATCCATCGCACGTGGTCCGATACAGGGCTCGCGATCCATCTCAAGCTTACGCTCTAGCGCTTTCCTGCCTTTTCCGTTTCAGACGCAAGATTGATGCGGTTCGAATACCGATCGCACTGACGTGCAACCGGATCTATTTTGCAACATCCGCATTGAAACAATATCCTTATAAAACCGAAGCGAGCATTACACTGAGAGCGGGGAAACCTGCCGAGGAGGTGAGCCATGACATTAGAGTGCAAGACCGCTATGGTCGTCGAGGATGACGTCATGCTACGGACCACGGTCACCCGTCATCTTGAGGACGTGGGACTTGACGTGGTCGAGGCCGGAAGCGGCGACGAAGCCTTGGCCAAGCTGGAAGACGGCCATCCGGTCGACCTGCTGTTCACGGATGTACTGATGCCGGGGGACGTTGACGGACTGCACCTGGTGCAGGATGTGCTGGCGCGCTGGCCGGAGACCAAGGTCATCATAGCTTCCGCGATGGATATTCCGGCAACCTGCATCCCGGACAAGGCGGCATCCCTGCCCAAGCCCTACCGGGCGCACGACGTGGACAACATGCTGCGCCATGTCTGCGTGGTCTGACTTAAAGCTGCGCCGCATCGTCCGTGTTGGACAGCCGCCAGATGGCGTCGAGGCATTCCTGGATGACCATGTCGAGCAGGTATTCGCTCATCCTGTCCCCGGTCGCGGCATAGACCGCGTAAAGGGATTCCAGCTCGGTGACGATTGCCGCGAGAGAGTCGAGCAGATCCGCCGGCGTTCTAGGCTCACCAGGCATGGTCAGCCGCCCGGCATCTGATCGAAGTTGCGAAAGGGGTGCATAGGGGTCTCCCGTCCGGATTGCACGGGACATCCCTTGAAAGCGGAATGAAGCGTGAGGCAAGGGGATATGACACAATTGGCATACAAACGTGTGCGATAACAATTCCGTAACCATATTTTTACATAATAATGTGTGCCGTGAATCGGCCAGAGACACGGCAAAAAAGGGCATGGCGGTCTCTCCCGCCATGCCCCGCACCGCCGCCTGCTTACGCAGCCTTGGACTTGCCGCCCTTGGCGCCCTTCGGATTGGCGAGGCCTTCACCGAGCGCCGTCAACTTTTCATCGGTCGCGATTTCTTCCTGCAGGTTGGCGTCGATCAGTGCGACTGCGTCCTTGAGTCCGAGCTGTTCAGCCCAGGACTTGAGGGTGCCGTAGCGGGCGATTTCGTAGTGCTCGACCGCCTGCGCCGAGGAGATCAGGCCGGCGTCGAGCGCCACGGAGCCCTTGTACTCTTCAATGATTTCTTCACCTTCGGCAATAATGCCCTGGATGGCTTCGCAGGTCTTGCCGCGCGCGGGCTTGCCGATGATCTCGAACACCTGCTCCAGGCGCTCGATCTGGCCCTGGGTTTCATCGCGGTGCTGCAGGAACCCTGCCTTGCCTTCCTCGGACTGCGCCGCGCGGGCCATTTTCGGCAGGGTCTTCAGGATCTGCTTCTCGGCGAAGTAGATATCCTTCAGGGTGTCGTGGAAGAGGGTTTCGAGGTTCTTTTCGGTGGCCATGTGCACATACTCCGTCTGGTTGGTTATGCCAACGCAACGGTCTTTGGGCCGATTCAGTTCCCTGAGGGCGTTTTTCAGACCAAATGATCCAGCTTTCTCAGATGCCCGCCTCTATCCAACGCGGACAACATTCCGGCCGGTTTCCTTGGCTCTGTACAGCGCCTTATCGGCCGCCTGCAGAATGTCCCCGACGGAGGCCGGCAGTGTGCCTGGCAGGCTGCTTATGCCGACGCTGACCGACACGACCCCGTGGCTGCTGTGCGCGTGCGTAATGGCCAGCGCCTCGACAGCGAGCCGGAATTCAACAGCAATATCGAACGCGCTTTCAAGGTCACAGGACGACAGGATCGCGGCCAGCTCCTCGCCGCCATAGCGCGCCGAAAACCCGCCAACCTTGCTCACCGCCTTGTCAAGGCAGCCAGCGACGGCCTTGATCACCTCGTCTCCGGCCGGATGCCCGTAGAGGTCGTTGTAGGCTTTGAAATGGTCAATGTCTGCCAACAGCAGGGTCTGGCGCCGCCCGGCATGGGTGGCCTCTTCAATGGCGATATCAAAGGCCCGGCGGTTGCGAAGTCCGGTCAGGCCATCTGTCGCCGCGAGATGCTCCAGTCTGTTGTTCAGCGCTCTCAGCTCCGCTTCAGCCTTTTTGATGTTCGTGATCTCGCGGTAGGTAAGCAGGCAGCTGCCGTCCGTTTGCGGCCTGCTATGCGCCTCGATCCAGCGTCCGTCGGCCAGCTCGAACTGCGGCTGGTCCTCCGTTTTGAGTGTGCTTTCGAACTGTGAGAGATAGTCCCGTAAAGTGAAACCGGGAACGGGCGCCCTTTCCCCGCGCTCCAGGGACTGCAGGACGATGTCCTGATAATGCGAGCCGGGCTCGCGAACGTCAGCCGTGAGCGGAAACAACCGCCTGTAGTTCGTATTGCAGAACTGGATCGAACCATCTGCCCCGAAACTGACGAGACCGTCCGCCATGTTTTCCATGGCCAGCGCCAGGGAGTCTTTCGCCTTCCGATAGGCCGCCTTCAGCTTCACCTTTTCCGTCACGTCCCGGTTATGGGTGATGATGCCTATCAGGTTGCCGTCCTCGTCCCGGAATGGCGATTTCAGGGTCTGCAGGTATCCGGGCGTGTTGTCGGGCCTGATATAGGTCTGCTCAAAGAGCATGGTCTCTCCCGCCGCCCGCAAGGCTTTTTCGTCATCGGCGAACTTGGCGGCGACTTCATGAGGATAGAAATCGAAATCCGTTTTGCCGATGAGTGCCTGGTCATTCTCCGCTTCCATGAGACGCGCCGTTGCCGGGTTGGCCAGAAGGAAGCGGCCGGTCAGGTCCTTGACGTTCAGGCAATCGGGCAGCGCGCTGATGACGGCCCGGTACGTCATGTTCAGTGTCTGCGCGCGCCGCCAGCGAAGCTCGTGCGCCATCGCAAGCCCGCTCATGAGCAGGGACACAAACAGGATCAGGGGCAGTGCGGGGAATGCCGTCCTGAATGCTACCCGCCCGGCGTCCCCAGGTATGGCGTACAGGATGATCTGCGTCACCATGGCGATAGTCAGGGAGAGGCCTACCAGCCCAGAGATATGGAGATGGTACCGTCTTGCCACGGCTTTGGCTGCCAACCCCAGCGACAGACTGGCACAAATGGCGAAGATGCCGAACAGGGTGCCGGCGCCACCCATCGACGCGCGCTGTGCAATGGCCATGCTTGCCGCCATGACACCGGTGACGGGCCCGCCGAAATACGCCGCGAGCCCGATGAAGACCGAGCGCAGGTCAATGAAGATGCCGTCCCCGATGTTGAACGGGATGTGCATGACCGCGACCGCGCCGCTGCCAAACAGCAGGCCGAACAGAAGCTGGTTCCCCCGCAGGCTGATTTTAGGCACGAACGACCTTGAGACACACCAGATCTGGACGACAATTGCCACGATGGCCAGGTTCGAGAGCAGGTCTTTCCACAATTGCACGGCGGGCGTCCATCTTCGGGTAGCGATCGGTATCTGAGTATGGCTCGATGCCAGTTAATTATTGCTGCTATCTGTTATCGATCAGTGACGGGTCAGATGTTCGGATTTTGTCATCATCTGCGGCTGTGACCTGACGGGCAGGATCACCCGCTGGAACGCCATGGTCGAATCCGCGTTTGCTATGGCAACAAGGAGGATCACATGAGCATTTTCAGCAGGATCAAGAACGCCATCTTCGGGCAGGCCCAGGCCGCCACTCCCGTGCCCTCTGCTGCTCAGGCCGCACCGCAGGCTGCAACGGCACCCGTCGGCGCCGCACCTTCCAGCGCAGCTGCACAGAACAATCCGAGTTCGAATCCCTCTCCGGCCAGCGCTCCAGCTGCGGCCCAGACCAAACCCGCAACCGCACCAGCTGCCGCAGCACCAGCCGCGCCGACCCCGGCGGCAGGCGCACCCAGCGCGGCGGCGAGCCAGCATGTGGATGTAGCAGAGATTATGAACGCGGCTGTAGCCAAGTCCGGCCAGAAACTCGACTGGCGCCATTCCATCGTCGACTTCATGAAGGCGCTCGGCATGGATGCAAGCCTTGAAGAGCGAAAAGAACTGGCAGCTGAACTCGGCTACACCGGCGACGCGCATGACAGCGCCAAAATGAATCTGTTCCTGCATAAGGCTTTGATGAAGGCATTGGCGGACAACGGTGGCAAGGTATCAGCCGAGTTGATGGACTAAACAGCTGCGTTCTCTTTCGCCGCAGCTGTCTATTAATTTAGAACGTATTCAAAAGGCCCCCTGCGGGCCTTTTGTCGTGATGGGACGACATGTGTAGTTATTTACTCCTGCAACCCTTGCCACTGCCCTCTAAAACGTCATCTCTCAGCTCTTAGCGAGTGGTGTGTGAGAAACTTACATGTTGGGCCCACGCCGCGTGCATGTCATAAGCGGACAGAAACAATTGTCATTCATCAGGATGTCGTGCCAATGAGCCCCATGCGTTTCGAAGCAACGGCCAGTGCGGCGTTCGACGCGCTGACCGACAATGCACCGATCGGCTTTGCCTTCTTCGACCGCGCGCATCGCTACATCAAGGTAAACAAGGTTCTTGCGACGATTAACGGTATCGAGGCCGAAGCCCATGTCGGGCGCACGATCGAGGAACTGCTGCCGGAGAACGCCCGCACGGTAGGGCCGATCATCACCAAGGTGTTCGAAACTGGTGAAGCGATTGCTGATATCGAGGTCGAGGGCGAGACACCGGCCAGCCCCGGTCAGCATCGGTTCTGGCTGACAGGGTTCTTCCCCATTCTGGGTCCCGACGGGTCAGTCGTGCAGGTTGGCGCAACCGTGGTGGACATCACTGACCGCAAGCGCGCCGAAGCGGAGCTTCGCCAGAGCGAGGAGCGCCTTAGGCTCGCAACAGAGCATGCGGAAGTCGGTCTCTGGGACGTGGACGTGGTCAACGACCGGCTGCATTGGCCACCGATCGTAAAGGCGATGTTCGGCATCTCGGCCGATGTACCCGTCTCAATGCAGGATTACTACGATGGGCTCCACCCGGACGACCTTGAGCAAACGGCAACGGCCTACGCGGCCGCTGCCGATCCGAAACGGCGCGCCCTCTATGATGTCGAGTACCGTACCATTGGCAAGGAGGAAGGCAAGATACGCTGGGTTGCGGCGAAAGGCCGGGGCGTGTTTGATAAGGATGGGCGTTGCCTGCGCGTGATTGGAACGGCCATCGACATATCCCGCCGTAAACGTGCCGAAGAGCAGTTGCGGGAACTGAACGAGACGCTTGAGCGACGCGTGGCGGAGGCCTTGGCCGGGCGCAAGGTCCTCGCCGATGTCATCGACGGCGCCGACGTCTTTGTCCAAGTTGCGGACCTTGACTACAACTGGCTGGCCATCAACCGCTCCGCTGCGGCCGAGTTTGCGCGCATCTTTGGTGTGCGTATGCCCAGGGCCGGCGATAACATGCTGGATTTGCTTGAGGGTAAGCCGGACCAACAGGCGGCTGTGAAGGAAGTTTGGTCCCGTGCGCTCGCCGGCGACGAGTTCATAGAAGTTGATGAATTTGGCGATCCGGGACTTGAACGGCGCTATTACGAAATGCGCTTCCGTAGCTTGCGCGATGATGAAGGCCGCTTGATTGGTGCCTACCAGCTCGTCTCGGATGTCACTGAGCGCCTGCGCGAGCAGCACCGGCTGCGGGAAGCGAAAGCCGCACTCGCACAGGCGCAGAAGATGGAAGCCGTGGGTCAGCTGACCGGAGGGATCGCGCATGATTTTAACAACCTGCTGCAGGGCGTTGCCGGAAGCCTTGACCTGATCCGCCGGAAACCGAATGACCAGGCGCGGGTGCAGCGCCTGGCCGAGGCCGGATTGAAGGCTGCGGAACGCGGTTCGAGGCTGACCGCGCAACTCCTGGCCTTTAGCCGCGCCCAGAAGATCGAGCTGAAGCCAGTTCCGCTGTCCGACCTCATTAGCGGCTTCCGCGAAATGCTCGATCGCACCATCGGGCCGCACATCAAGGTCAGCGTCGATCTGAAAACCGATGGCATTCGTGTTGTAGGCGATGAGGTGCAGATTGAGATGGCAGTTCTGAACCTCGCCTTAAACGCGCGTGACGCGATGCCGGATGGCGGTGAGCTGACCATCCGCACGCAGGCTCTCAGGATCGAGGGTGACGTGGAACTGGCAAGCGGAGAGTATGTGGAACTTGCCGTCAGCGACACCGGCACCGGCATGCCGCCGGACGTCGTGGTGCGCGCCTTTGATCCCTTCTTCACGACCAAGGGCGTCGGCAAGGGGACTGGCTTGGGTTTAAGCCAGGTCTATGCCGCCATGCGTCAGGCGGGCGGCACAGTGCGAATAGATAGCCGTCTTGGCGAAGGCACCACCGTGCGCCTGTTGTTGAGACGGACGGATGACCTTGAAGCACGTGAGGAGAACAAGACAGCGACGGCGAACGGCAAACAGATCTCGGCACGCGTTCTGGTGATCGATGATGACCCCGACGTCCGGCAATTCCTGCTTGAATCCCTGAGTGATTTGGGGTTCTCAACAACCAAAGCGGAGGATGGTCCTGCAGGCCTGGCGGCGCTGGAGCGCTCGGCTCCGGACGTGGTCATACTCGATTTTGCCATGCCGGGCATGAATGGCGCCGAGGTCGCAAAGCGGATACGGGCGACAAAGCCTGAACTGCCGATTATTTTTGCGACCGGTTACGCCGACAGCGCAGAGTTGGACAAGGTGACCGGCGACGTTGCGCCTTTGCTCAGGAAGCCATTCCAGTTAAGGGAACTGGAACAGGTGATGGCGACGGCATTACCATCGGGAACGGGCTGACACCGGTGGCGTCCTTCACCCGACTATTGCTTTTGCGGCGGATGGTAAACGCTGTGGAACACTGCTACTGTGCACCGAAACGGGGAAAATCATGTCGGTCATCCGTCGCAACAACGTCCTCGTCAGAGGTAGCGGTCAACGCACCATCGTGTTTTCCCACGGCTTTGGTTGCGATCAGGCGATGTGGCGTTTCGTTTCGCCGTCATTCGAAAATGATTTCACGACCGTCCTGTTCGATCATGTCGGCGCGGGTAGGTCCGACTTGAACGCCTACGATCCTCACAAGTATTCCAGCTTGACAGGCTATGCTGACGACCTCGTGGAAATTGGCGAGGCGCTGGGCTTGCAGAACGCGGTCTTCGTTGGACATTCCGTGAGCGCCATGATCGGTGTTCTGGCATCGCTGAAAGCTCCCGCTCTATTTGGCGATCTCGTGCTTGTCGGTCCGTCCGCGCGTTATATCAATGAAGAGGGCTATCACGGCGGCTTCGAAGAGGACGATATTGACGAATTGCTTGCCTCGCTTGGCGACAACCACATGGGATGGTCAAAGGCTATGGCACCCGCGATCATGGGTAATGCCGACAGACCGGAACTCGCGGAGGAACTTACCGACAGCTTCTGCCGCACTGACCCTGACATCGCGAGAAGGTTCGCCAGAGTGACCTTTACCTCCGACAATCGGAGCGATTTACCCCATGTGAAAGCGAGGACCCTCGTCCTTCAGTGTCGGGACGACATCATTGCGTCTGAAGAAGTAGGTGAGTATGTCAGGGATCATATCCCCGGAAGCAAAATGGTATTGCTTAACGCGACGGGGCATTGTCCCAATCTTTCTGCTCCGGGCGAAGTCGTCGCTGCGATACGCGAATTCGTCTAGTAAAAGACATGTCCTACGTTGCTGACTTAGAAGATCTTTTCGACAACGCTCCCTGTGGATATGTCGTGACTGACAGCCATGGCCGAATACTGCTGGTAAACCGAACGCTCGCGACATGGCTTGGTATCGAAGCGGCTGCCATGATGGGCAAGAGGTTCCTCGACCTGATGCCTGTGTCGGGCCGCATGTTCTACGAGACTCACTTTTCGCCCATGCTCCGCATGCAGGGTTTTTTCCACGAAGTCGCGATTGATCTTATCAAAGGGGACAATTCAAGACTGGCAGCGCTCGCCAATGCAACGCAGAAGACGGAAGGCGGGGAGACAGTCACGAAGATCGCGATTTTCCAGGCAACCAGCCGCCGGAAATACGAGCGTGAACTGTCCGACGCGCGCGCGGAACTAGCGACCGCCAACGCTTCGCTCACCGAGACGGCGAAATTGCGCGATGAGTTCGTGGCGATCCTTGGGCACGACCTTCGGAATCCGATCGCGGCAATCGGCGGCGGGATACGGGTCCTTTATAGGGAGGAACTCACACCAAGGGGCAGGGAGATAGCAAAACTGGTCGAGGGCAGCGTGAAACGCATGTCCAGGCTGATCGATGACGTTCTCGATCTAAGCAAGGCGCGCCTTGGAGGCGGGCTTACGGTTGTCAGGCACGCCGAGCCTAATCTTACCCATGAGATCGAACAAGTCGTATCGGAGATCGAGATGGGTGCGGGACGATCGATTGCAAGGCGGCTGGACTTGCCCGGCCCTCTGTTCTTGGACAGTGCTCGGATCATGCAGTTAATCTCGAACCTTTTGGGAAATGCCATTTCCCATGGCGCGGCGGACCAACCCATAGAGGTCTCGGCTAACATCCGGGAAGGTTGTCTGGAAGTCGCAGTTTCGAACGGCGGCGACCCGATCCCCAACGAAATGCTACCGCGCCTCTTCCAGCCTTTCTTCCGCGGCAACGACTCGACAGGAACGCAGGGCCTCGGCCTTGGCTTGCATATCTCGTCAGAGATCGCGAAGGCTCACGGTGGAACGCTTTCCGTGTCATCCTCAGCCGCGCGTACCACCTTTCTGCTCAAGATACCGGTCGACAATAATCTGCATGCCATCTAGCTTGCACCCTAGATCGTCGGCCCGCGGCGCCCTGTCGATCACCTCTTCATCGGACGAGACTGAACTCACTTTGATAATGCTTTTCCTGTGATTTACGCAGTATTTTAGTCAAGCTCCAGAGCGAATTGCCGGAACGAAAGTCAGGTCCGCCGCTTTACGTTTTATGGAAACCTCTGACTTCGCCAAACTCTCTGAACCGATTGCTCTCGTCGTTGACGACGAACCGCTTATCTTGATGGACACCGCGGAGATGATATCCGACGAAGGCTATTCTGTCGTCGAGGCCAGGAGCGCCGACGAAGCATACGAATTCCTCGACAGGCACTCTTCGCTCCAGCTTCTATTCACAGATGTCCAGATGCCGGGCAACCTGGACGGATTTGACCTGGCGCGCGTCGTTGCGGATCGTTGGCCGCATATCCGTATCATCATAGCCTCAGGCGCGGCGGTTCCCCAACAAGGAGACGTGCCAGGAAACGCGACATTCATAAGCAAGCCGCTGTCTGCCCAGCTCGTGCATGAGGTTTTGCTCACACATAACATAACAAGTTCGAATTGAAGGGTAACCGCGATCGCAATACCAATAAGCGGGATCGGTCACAACTCCGGTACATATGATGTAAGTTAAATGACCGTTTTCCTTACAGTCTCCCCGCCCCTGCTAATCAATGCGATCGAGGGGCAGATAATGTAAGTTTTCTATGTCTTGAAATCTATTGACAGGAAAACGGTCTTTCAGCACTATCCATACATGAAGATTGGATACGCACGCGTTTCAACCGTTGACCAGAACCTCGACATGCAGCGGGATGGCCTCCGGCGTGCCGGCTGCGATAAAATTTTCGAGGAGAAAAAATCCGGCAAGGCGGGCAGCAAACGTCCGGAACTGGAAGCCGCCCTCGCCTATCTCCGTCCGGAGGAAGTTCTTGTCGTTTGGAAGCTCGACCGTCTGGGCCGCTCCCTGGTAGAAATGATGCGCACCATCGACCGCCTTCGGGCCGATGGCATAAAGTTCCAGAGCCTGACCGAAGACCTGGACAGTGAGAGCGCGCAGGGGCGCTTCTTCCTGCAGATCCACGGTGCCATGGCGGAATACTTCCTCGACCTCAACCGCGAACGCACGATGGAGGGCCTTAAAGCGGCCTTGGCCCGTGGGCGCAAGGGTGGGCGCAAGCCTAAGCTGACTGAGGATGACAAGAAGGCCGCGCGTGCGATGCTCGCGGCTGGAGACATCTCGGTGGCGGAGATTGCCAAGCGGCTGGGGATCAGCCGCGTGACCTTCTACGATTATTTTCCGCAGGCGCGAATGCGTGCCGGCCAGCCGAAGGGGGTGGCCTGATGCCGATCCGTCCGCTGCACCGCTGGCTCTACCCTATCGACTGGGCGCAGATCAGCCAAACGGTACGGTTCGAGCGGGCCAAGGGTTGCTGCGAGGGGTGCGGCCGGCCGCATGGGCAGTTGGTCTGCCATCTGGGCGATGGACGGTGGTGGGATGCTGGGCAGCACTGCTGGCGTGACGGCCGGGGCCGTCCGCTCCGCAGGAAAGTACCCCTACCTCCTGAACCGGACCACAGCTTGCGCACCAGGGTCATCCTCGCCACCGCCCATCTGGATAACAACCCGTCTAACAATGATTTTCGGAATCTCAAGGCCTTCTGCCAACGATGCCACATGATCCACGACCGGCCGGAGCACTTGCGGCGCCGGCGGATCAGTTTTTTGATGACACGGGCCATGGGAGATTTGTTCGCTGGTCCGTATAGAACGATTTGAAATAATAGCCATCGCGCTTCTCAGATGTTACCGCACAGCCGAGCTAGGAATGTGGAAAGCCCAGACTCGGTTCGAGTTTCTCAAACGTACGATCCATCGCGTATGAGACACTGACTGGCAATGAAATATGCCCGTAGCGGATTGAGATCTGGCGCTCCGCTTGCGCTTCGGTCGCTCCGGCCAGCTTGGCCAGGTACAGCGCCGAGGCGAGCCCCGTACGGTCCGCGCCGGCCTTGCAGTGGATCAGGACAGGCTTTTCTGCGCGGCCGATCAGCGCGATCAGTTCCCTGGCACGTTCGCTGCTCAGTTCCTCGCTGTCGGACATCGCAAAATCATAGTGGACGAGGTTCAGGGAGCGTGCTGCTGCCATCTCGGTATTGTACCATCCCGAACCGGGATGGGCTCCGCGCAGGTTGATCACCGAACGGATACCGTGGTCCTTTGTATAGGTCGCAAGCTGGGCTGCACTGGGCTGGTTGGAGCGGTAGACCACACCATCGATGACCGTACCAAAGTTGCCGGCAAGCTGAATACCGAGCAGATATCCGCCCAGCAGGAGCGCTAAAGCGAAGGTGCTCAAGGCGGCGGCGCGCGTTTTCCTGCCCATTGTCTTAACCTTTCCACGTCACCAGCACGGCGCCGGTGGCGATCAGCACCACTCCCAGCCAGTTCGGCAGGCTCAGCCGCTCGCCAAGGAAGATCACGGCAAATACCGCAACCATGACCACGCTTAGCTTGTCGATCGGCGCGACACGCGCCGCATCTCCCACCTTCAGGGCGCGGAAGTAGCAGATCCAGGAGGCACCCGTGGCCATGCCGGACAAGACAAGGAACAGCCAGGTCCTGGAGGCAATCGACGACAGCGGTTGCCAGGTGCCGGTTGCGGTGAGGATTAGGGTCAGTACCCCGAGGATCACCACGGTGCGGATCAGGGTGGCGAAATCTGAGTTAACATTCTGGATACCGACCTTGGCGAAAACGGCGGTCAAGGCGGCGAAGCCCGCCGACAGCAGCGCCCAGAACTGCCAGCTCGCGAGGATGTTGCGCATGGGATTTCGTGCTCCGCCTGTGTTCTGTGCTATTGAGAAGGCATGTTGTGGTCCGTGACGTCTTCCGAACGCAAGAACCAGTGCGACACCAACCAGCTGGCGCTTGCCCAGGCCATGCCGGCCGTCCAGCCGCCGATCACGTCCGTCGGATAGTGGACGCCGAGAAACACGCGGCTGCAGCCGATAATGAGCGTCAGGAACAGGGCGGTCAGCGGGAAAAACCACTTCAGTGTCCGGCGCTGCTCAAGGCGGGAAAGTAGCGCGCCAAGTGTCAGGTAGGTGACCGCCGAGAGCATGGCGTGGCCGCTTGGAAAACTGAGATCGTTGACGACGACGAGATGCGGCACAAGCTCGGGACGCGGCCGCGCCACTCCCAGTTTCAGGACAGTGCTAAGCAACGAGCCCCCGATGATCGAGCCCGCGACGAACAGGGCGATCCGATAGGACCGGCGCAAGACGAGATAGAGCACCACCAGCAACGTCACCAGGGTCAGCACCGTGGTGCCGCCGAGCGCCGTGAGATCGGTCATGACCTTGGTAAGCCAGGCGGGTCCCACGGGTATGGCAAGGTCCGAGGCCTGCCGCAAGGCCAGCAGGATCGCTTCATCGAAGCGAAGGGTCTCGCCTTCCAGCATTTCGCCGGTCAGTCGGATGAAGCCGAACATCAGTGCCGAGGCCAACAACGCCAACAGCCAGGCACGGTGCCCCTTGATGCGGGAGAATGATTGATGGAGGCTAGCCACGTTCCGATCCTAACACTGTCATAGTTTTCTCACCAGCGCCGCCCCTGGTGCCGATACGTCTGCTGAACACGGTGCATTGGCGGCATTCATGTCAGAGAATATGCGTAAGTGCAGTATCGAGCTTCGTCCCGGCCTTGTAGAGCCACGCCACCAGTAGGCAGGCAATGCAGGCGGTCAACATGCCGCCAAGGACGTCCGTCAGATAATGGGTACCCACATAGATGCGGGAAAAACATACCATCACCGCCACCAGCGCGAGCCACAACCCTTTCCGCCGCATACCTTTCAGAAGGAAGGTGACGGCGATCGCAAAGGACGCCGTAGCATGATCGGACGGAAACGACGGGTCGGTGGTTGAGGGTATCAGCAGGCTGGTGAGCCCGGCATCGTACGGTCGCATGCGGTGGACGAACAGGAGGATGATCTGATTGATCAGCAGGCCCAGCAGAAACGCAAGTCCCGCAGAAATCACGGTATGCCGTCGGTGGGAACGAACCCCTGCACCAAACCACCACTGCGACGCGACCCAGAGCACCACGGACGGCACCCCGAAATAGGTCACGGAGATCATGAGGGCATCGAGTGCTCCCGAGAGGCCGGCAAGGCTGTTGATGGCGCCGGTCACGGCTATATCAAGGTTATGCATGGCGGTCGCGGAGGCTGGAGGGCGCTGGGATCACGAGGGGGTCTCCTGAGGTCTTGTTAGCGGATTGTCTGCCGAAGAACGTATTGCGACCATCGGCATGGGTGGTTTCCAGCCGCATGGTGTAAAAAGCGGATCGTCTCCGCTCTTCACACGGTTCGTTTTAGAAATGTCACGCCCTGCGCCGCTGCAACATCGTCACGGTGACCAGGCCGGTCATCAGCACCAGGCAGACCGCCGATGCGTTCAGGGTGCCCAGGTCAAAGCCGCCCTTGGCCATCGGCTTGGTCAGGAGGTCGCCGAAGGTCGCACCGAAGGGACGGGTGAAAATGAAGGCGATCCAGAAGAGCGCCACCTCGTTCACCATGCGCCGGTAATGCAGGACCAGCACGAGGGCGATCACTCCGGTGCAGATGGCCGCGGCATACATGTATCCGAGGCCCATGTTATCGACGAGGAAATCGCCATACGCGGTGCCGAGCGAGTTTGAGAACAGCACGGCGATCCAGAACATGGTCTCCGCACCGCGCCCGTGGATGCGATCGATCTGGAGGTTGCCTTCACGACGGTACCAGATGGCTAGGGAAACAAGGAGCCCGCCCAGCAAAATCACCGAGCCGGAGGCATAACCAAGACCCAGGGTGCGGTCCATGAGGTCGGAGATCTCGGTTCCCGCCATGGTGGTGCCGGTGATGGCCGCCCAGAACAGGACGGGATGAAAGGCCTTTGAAGCCAGTTGTGCAATAGTGAGGGCGATCAGTATGGCGCCGGTGATGCCGAGGCCGGCGACATAGCCGAGATCGAGTGTCTGCGAGAGATAGTCGCCGGCGGTCTCGCCAAGCGTCGTGGCGATGATCTTCAAGGCCCAGAAGGTAGCGGTCACTTCCGCGATTTTCCGGACGAATCCGCTTTCAGGTCTAAGGGTCGTAGGGTTCATGAGAGTCCAGTTTCTTTGATTATCAGGTAAGGCGGGTCGAACGCATGTGGCGAATGGATGCGTAGATGACGGTGGCTATGATGGCGGCGAGGAAGCCGAAGCTGGTGTTGATCGTGCCAAAGCCGAGACCGCCGTATTCCATCGGCTGGGACAACAGATCACCGAAGGAGGCGCCGAGCGGGCGGGTCAGGATGTAGGCCAGCCAGAAGGCCGTGATCGCGTCCAGCTTGAACTTGTAGTAGGCCAGCGCGATGACCGCGATGATGCCGCCGAAGAGCAGGCCCGTGTTGAGGTAACCGAGGTCGAACTTCTCCGCGACCTGGTCGCCCACCGAGGTGCCGAGCGCGAAGGTAAAGAGGATCGCCAGCCAGTAGAAGGCTTCGCGCCGGGGCGTGTGGATCGAGTGGATGGAAAGCGTCCCCTCAACTCCGTACCAGATGGCAAAGGTGGCCGCGAGTGCCACGCTGAAGCCTACTGTCGTCGTCATCAGAGATACGCCGAAGTTGTCGACCAGGTTGTCGGTGACAAGCGTTCCAACCACGCTGATCAGCACCACGGTCAGCCAGTAGGACCAGGGAACGTACTTGCCCTGAAAAAACTGGATCGCGAGGGCGCACAGAAACACGCACGCCATCAGGATCGAGGTTGCCGTCAGCCCATAGCCGAGGTTGACGTTGAGGAAGTCGGCGGCGGTCTCGCCCATGGTGACCGCGAGCAGCTTGATCAGCCAGAAGTCGGCCGTGACCTCGGGAACGCGGCTCGGCGGTTGGTCGAGGGCAGCGGGGGACGATGTGTTCATCGGGGATCTCCTGAGATCACGGTGCCGGGGTTACTTGCCGAGGAGCTTCATGGCATCAGCCACGAATTGGTCTGCTCGCTTGTCGTCATCCGCGTTGCAGCGTTCGACGGCCTTGGCTTCCAGCTCGTCGACCTTCTTCATGACGTCGGCGGATACCTTTGCCGAAGCCTTGGCGGCGCGGAATTCCTTCAGTGCGTCTTCGCAAGGCTGATTGGCGGCGTGGGCGGCGGTCGTGAAGCCGGCAGAGCCGAGCATAAGGGCCGCCAGCAGGAGGTTACGGGTGCGGTTCATGGGGGTGTCTCCCTTGGTTGATCGTGAACCCTCAGTGGGTACACTCTCAACATGGGACGGAAGACTTAGGACAGACTTAGGACCCGATCCTCAGGCGAGCGGCCATTCCAGCAGCACCCTCAGGCCCGTCCCGGCGGGGTTGTCCGTGAGATGGATGGCTCCCCAGTTGCGGCCCATGAGGTTGCGGGCGATGGCGAGCCCGAGCCCGCTCCCTTCGGTCGCCGAGGGGTCGACGCGGAAGAACCGGTCGAACACCCGTGACCTGAGATGGTCCGGAATGCCCGGGCCGGTGTCGGTCACGCTGACCACGGCACGGATACCGCTGACTCTGACAGCCAGATCCACCCGTCCACCTGGCGGGGTGTAGCGGAGGGCGTTATCGACGATGATATCCAGCACCGCCGCCAGTTCGGCGGGGTCCATGCGCACGTTGCAAGATTCGGCCCCGTCAAGGCCGAGGTCGATGTCCCTGCCGTCGGCCACCGCGACGAAGCGTGCGAGGCATTCCTGCACGGCGGCCGTGAGATCAGCCACGGCGGGTGGGCCTTCCGTGGGCCCGTCCGCCTCGCTGCGCGCGAGCCTGAGCAACTGGGTGGACACCTGCGCGGCGCGGCGGATCCCCTGTTCCAGATCCGCCAGGGCTTTGTCACGAGCCTGATCCGTCGGCGCCTCTTTCACATTGCCCAGCTGGAGGCCAAGCGCCGTGACCGGCGTCCGGAGTTCGTGGGCCGCATCCGCGAGGAAGGCCCGCTGCTGGGCAAGGGTCTCCCGCACGCGGTCGAACGCGCGGTTGATGGCGGCGACGAGCGGCCTGACTTCGATCGGCGCGTCTTCCACCGGGAACGGCGCGGTATCCTCCACCTTGCGGGCTTCCACCCGCGTTGCGAGGATCTGGAGCCGTTCCATGATGGCGCCGACCAGCCAATAGGCTGCCGACCAGGACAGCGGGATGGCAAGCAGGAAAGGCCAGGCGCTGTTCCAGGCCGCATCGGCCGCCAGTTCGTCCCGCTCGGCGGTCCGCTGCGCCACCATCACCGTCCGTTGAGGCTGGACGGCCGTATAGAGCCGCCATTCCTCGTCGCCCGTCCGGAAGGTCGAGAGCCCCGCCCCTGCCCGTTCCGGAAACCGGACACCGGGTTCATTGGTCACGGCAGGCCGTCCGCCTGCAAACGTGACCCGCACCGCCACCACCTCGTCGTTGGTAGTCGCTCCCATAGGCACCAGTCCCGCGCCGTCACCGACGACATGGGCAATCTGTTGAAGCTGGAAATCGAGGATGCTCCAGGCCTCGTTGCGGGCGCTGTAGTAGCTGAACGCGGCCGCGAAGGCGGCGAGCGCCGTCAAAAGCGCCGAGAATACAAGGATAAAGGATCGGCGCAGCGACATGGGTTCAGACCTTGGGGATCATCCAGCCCGCGCCGCGGACGTTGCGGATGATGTCCTTATGGAAACGCTTGCGGATGTAATGGATCAGCACCTCGATGGCATTGCTCTCGATCTCCTCCCCCCAGCCGTAGATGCGGTCCTCCAGCTGGCTGCGGGACAGAATGAGGCCGGCGCGTTCGGCCAGCGCGCGCAAGAGCGCGAACTCGCGGGCGGACAGGGTATCGGTCACGTCGCGGAACGTCACCGTGTGGGTGGCCAGATCCAGCGACACTTCACCCGCCTGGATGGTTGATCGGGCATGACCCGCTTTGCGGCGGACCACCGCGCGGACACGGGCCATGAGTTCATCCAGCTCGAAGGGCTTGAGGATGTAATCATCGGCGCCAAGATCAAGACCCTTCACGCGGCTGGACAGGTCGTCACGGGCGGTGAGGATCAACACGGGCACGGCCTTCCCCGCCTTGCGAAGACGGTCCAGAACATCCATGCCATCCAGCTGCGGCAGCCCGAGGTCCAGAAGAATGACCGCGTAGTCCGCCAGTGGGATAGCGTCGAGTGCGGCCCTGCCGTCCGCCACCCAGTCGACGGAGACCGCATGCCGTTCGAGCCCCTTCATGAGGGCGTCGGCGATCATCCGGTCATCTTCCACAAGGAGCAGACGCATTACAGGATCCTAGGTTATGTCTTCCGTTCTGTCGCAGGCGCGCTGAAGCAAAGGCTTATGATAGACATATGTCTAACGACTAGCGACAAGCAGCCTTTTTTGAAGGCAGATACTCGCCTTAACCGGTAGATATCTACCCACTTCGGCTAAGATAACTCCACGCGATTGCGACCGGCGCCTTTTGCTCGATAAAGGGCGGAGTCGGCCCGGCACACAACGTCATCAAGCCGTTCCATATGTCGCCACTGAGTCAGGCCGATGCTTATTGTCACCTGTGCCTCGGCAGTTCCAATTTTGAGATTTGTACTGCAAAGGCCATTCCTAATTCTGTCTGCCTCAGCCCACGCGGACCTCTCAGAACCGGCCTGGTAAAGCATTACGAATTCCTCGCCGCCAAAGCGCGCGACGACGCCGTGGTTACAGGCGTCTTTCAGAAACAAAGCAGTACGGCGAATGACTTCATCACCTGCTGAGTGACCGAATGTATCGTTTATGTCTTTAAAACGGTCTAGATCGCACACGGCAAGATAATATGAATTTTTTTCCGTCAGGTCGCGGTTATCCGCGAGCCACTGGAGGAAGCCGTACCTGTTCAAAATGCCAGACAGAAAGTCATGCTGGCTAGCCTGCAAATGACGTGTAAGCGCTTCAAAGAGTATCATTGCCAGCAGGGCGATGCCGAGACCTATTGATAATACTGCACCTGCTGCCTGAGACACGCTAGCGTATGTGCTGTAAGCGTATGTGTCCACACTTTTCCCGGTAGATATGAAATATGCTAAGGCTGACTTGGCCATAAATTGAACGGCAGTAGCTGCTAAAATCAACGAAACAACACGGTTCCACGTTGATTGCCTGTGCTGCCAGCAAATAATGCCCCCTGTGGTGCAGATTATTCCAAATGGCACTTGGTAGCCGAATGAATGTAATAAACTATCCCTGTTTGCATGGAGCAGCACGGCCGGATGCCATATTAGGGCGACTACATAGAAGCTTCGCAAAAAAATGGGAATAAATAACTTTTCTTGACACAGATGGTCTACTAAACCGGAGACTATACAAGTGAGCGCTGTAATTAACATGGCATAGGAAATGAAGGAAATCAGCGCGGAGGGTAGACCCAGCGGAGCAACAACCTCAACTAGCGCTGTGAATGAAGCGGACAGGAACCCTGCTGCGCACCATACTGGAAGCCGGGAATTCACATGCCTACGGCACGATATGAAGGCAGTCGCAAAGGAAACACCAATAGCGCAATTTACGCAAAGGAGGAAGGTGGCATTCGTTGGCACAGCTTGCATCCGGCATAGGTCTTGAGTGAATAAAATCATGCAATCGTTAAAAATCACATGGCATCCGCATGGCCAAGCTTCGTAATGTCTCCAATGCCCTTTCCTGATATTTCGAGTTTTAAACAAGCTTTATCTTGCATGCCGGTTTTGAACCTTACCGGGTTGGCCGAAGGCTCCAGTTTTGAGAAAAAATGCCATCAAAGACAGGTCGGCAACAAGGTTTCGTCTCGCGAGTCTGCTTTCCACCTAGTGTCCGTCAGCGTAGCATTGGTATGGTGCTCGAACACAAAGCCGAGGACCCTTCGAAGTATGCTGCCGTTTTATTCATCGCCCTCAAAATTGGTAGATCACTAACGACTCTGCACGAGTAAGTGAAGTAAACCGAGTTCGACATCGGATATTGATCAGGTCAGATGATGTCGCATAGAAGACAGGACACCGGAGCGTGAGAACCGCGAGCTTCGCATGGCCAACGAGATCTTGCGCAATGCGTCGGCATACTCGGCGATGCCCTTACTCTTTACCGCGAGCGTTCATCTGTGGGGTAAGAGGAAGCTCGACCGGCCCTTTACGCGATCATCTCATTTGGTAACGAACGCCGTAGCTCATCCGCCATTCCGCTATCAATTCTATCTGCAAGCTTATGACGATTACCCCTTGGGAATGCCATAAGACCGTCACTAAGCGCCAGGATCTAGATCACATGCTGGTCCATGATCATAGCAATATCAGCCTAAAGATCGAGATACGTCGTGTCTTCGAACAAAATTTTCGTGTCTGTGACGCCTGCAACGTCTGGCGGCATTTGCAACTCCAAGGCTACGACAACGTCTTCGCTGAGAAGAGCAATTGTTTTCACTTCGTTGACGTTATCCATCCATCCTGGTCATGGCGGAGCTATGAAGTAGTCGAATTCGCCACACCGAAATGGTCGACTGGCTCATTCACCGCCGCCATCCCAGACGTATCTCAAACTGACTAGCACGGTGATGTTACGCCATGATTGATGACACAGCCATGGCTGCAAAAGCTAAACTATATGGCCCGAAGCGGACCAGATGCGTTTCACATCATCCTTTATTATAGAACACTGATTAATGGTGTCGTTTCAGCGCGGCTTCTCGCCGCCTCAACAGTAAATGCTTGGCTTCAAATTTCGGGTGGATGGGGTTTTGAAGCATAGTATTGCGCAGCCGCTTCGATCTCTTCCTGTGTCATCGCTCTTGCCACATTTCTCATCTGCTCGTTCACATCGTTTCGCCGGGACCCTTGCGCGAAAGCTTCCAGCTGATTACGGAGGTAAACAACTGACTGGCCTTCAAGCCACGGGCTTCCGAGCTTGTTCTCTATAGCTCCGTGACATGATCCGCACGGCGCTATGCCTCGCAATGGCGCTCCGCTGACAACAATAGTCGGTGCAGCCACACCAGGCTTTGCAGTCTTTAGTTCGATACGCTGGAGAGAGGCATAATAGGCAGCAAGGTCCTGGATATTTTCCTCTGTTAAATGCTCCGCAAAAGGCGACATCACAGCACTTACGCGCACGTGGTCTTTGAAATCGCGAAGCTGCTTGTAGGTAACCGTTGGATACTGCCCGGCGAGATTTGGCGCATCGGCCCGGCTAACACCGGTGGGTCCATGACAGATTGCACATTGCTGGGCGAGCGTGGCACCCCGGCCAATGCTCTCGCCAGGAGGGATACTTGGAACGGCATTGGCGATAGCAACTTTCGTGCCCTGTATACCTTCTGTGTTGACTGTTGACGAAACAGGAAGACCAGCCGCCCGGCAGATCGATGCCCACAGGCTCTCAGATTCACGTCCCTCCGCAGCCGGAAAGATAATGAATCCCAGCAGGGCGGAGACCGCAAACAGAACAAGGGTGATCCCCACTGCTGAGACTACCCAGCTTTTGTTGGAGGAGGCTAACTCGGTTTCTTCTTCCATCACTGCACTCCCACATAGACGGCAGGCACGGAGGTGTCATTCCGAAGCGCCAGCTGAAGGATGGGGTAGCCGTAATTGGTGACGGTAAGCCCGATCATAAGGGCGACCCAGAGAGCATATCCGTTCAACGCTGCAGGGACTTTCTGCGGCATGTGGAGAGCCTGCGCAAAGCTGTAGCTACCGGGCTCATTTCTTTCACCGAACTGCCCCCGATAAAGGATAGCAAGGAACAGGAAGCCGGAGATGACAAGGATGAAGCCCCCAAAAGCTGAGATTGCAACTGAGAGGGCCTCAGGCTGAAGCGCAGGGCTGGTGTAATCAAAGAAAGCCATGCGTCGCGGCATGCCCAGGATGCCGACATAGTGCCAGGGAAAAGTCGTGATAATCATGCCGATGAACCAAAGCCACAATTGGGTCCGCATGAGCCACTCTGACCCCAGGCTCCGGCCCGTCAGGTGGGGCCAAAGATCATAGGCAATCGCAAAATACATGATCACGATTGCGCCACCGAATATCAGGTGAAAATGCCCCGTGATCCATTGCGTGTTGTGGATGGTCGTGTCGAGCTGATAGCTCATGTTGATCAGACCGCCAGCGCCGCCGAAACCTAGCATGACGAATGAGAACGCAACTGCCAGCATGATCGGGTTCTTCCAGGGTAGCGCCGTTACCCATCCGAACGGTCCGCGTCCGCCGCGAAGTCGCGCTGCGATCTCCACGGATGCGCAGATGGTGAACACGGTTAGCAAAGTCGGCAAGGCCACAAGAGCCGTGAAGGCGGAATGGATGAATTTGAAGCCCGCGCCCACCTGCGGATCAGCAAAGGCATGATGGATGCCGATAGGCATGGCGACAACCAGGAAAAGGATGAACGAAATGCGGCCCATCGTGTCGCTGTACAATCGACCGCCTATCGCGCGAGGAACGATGGTATAGTAGGCAATGTAGGTCGGCATCAGCCAGAAATAGACGATGGCATGCAAGGTCCAGGAAAAGAAGACGCGGGCCAGTCCGGCGTCGATGGTGGATTTGAGGCCAAGCGAGACGGGTATGATCTGCAGCAACAGTTCGAGGGCAGCACCCACTGCCGTCCACGCCCATAGATAGGACCCGGCAACATTTGCGAACATGGCGAGAGGCACGGCTTCTCCCGGATGTGCCTTCTTCCATATCCGCAGATTGATGGACATCAGTCCTACCCAAATCCACGATCCGACGACCACGAGCACGACGCCGATATAATATAAGGGGTTGCCGATCATCGGCGGGTAAAACGTATAGAGGACGGAGGCGAGCCCCATGGACACGGGCACCATGGCCACGACCGAGCCCATTAGGATCAGCAGAAAACCAGCCCATGCCCACCGTCGACCGATGAGGTTCTGCTTAAGGCTGCTTTCTGTGATCGCGTAACCGAAGCCCATGGCAACTAGGGTGGGAAACACATAGCCCATGACTGTGCCGTGGGCCGTCAATGAGCGATAATACCATTCGGGATTGCTGATCCAGCCGGAAAGCGGGCTACGCACGAACATCTGCCAGGCTCCGAGCAGTAGCGCCGCACCAAAAGCGATGAAAGCCAGCCAGAAATGCGCGAGGATAAGCTTGCGGCTATGGAGCACAGGAGACCCTTTTCTTGTTACTCATGGCAGACAAGAACTCGTCCTTGCTGACGACCTTCACCTTGCCCCACATGCCTTCATGCCCGACGCTGCAAAATTCCTGGCAGGGCATCAGGTGCTCGCCGGGGGCCTTGAAGGTGGCGGATTGTACCGAGACATAACCTGGCACCAGCATCGTGTTGATATTTGTACCCTGTACGAGAAGCCCATGCACAACATCAGCGCTCGTTGCCCGGATGGTGACTGGTGTTTGAGCAGGCACCAGTATGCAGGCCGGTGTGAATGAATATTGCTGTCCAATGGCCCTGACGGTCACGGAGCCATCTGCTTCGACAGCGCTTCCGAGGTTTGCCTCGACGAACTCGCCGCCCAGATGAAGCCGGGTCGGATCAATTGTTTCCACGACAGCCTGGGGCATCGTAGCCTGATGAATACCGGCGAACGCGGCCATGCCCGCGAGCCCCACGATAATGAGAATAGCGACAAAGGCCCAGTTCCGCTCTGTGCGAACGGCAATGTCCTGGCCGTGTTTATGTGTATCTGCCATCAGCCCGCCCTTGGAGAGAACACAAGTGCGTAGAAGAGCACCCACATTAGAACCACGAGCGCAGTCGCAATACCTGCAATTGTGAGGGCACCCTTGGGCCCTTCAGAGACGATGGTATCGACGTCTTCATCGGTCGGTTCCGTATCAACCCTTGGAGAATTCAACATGACGGCCTCACTGAAGCGGGGAAGAACGAAGACGGTTGGCATCGGATGCGCTCACCGCCGTGCCTCGATTGCCCCAGGCGGTTCGGATATAGGTGACGACAGCGGCCACTTCGTTGTCCGAGAGCGAGACTGCAAAGGGTGGCATGCCGTAAGGCATCGGGTTTTTTGCCGTGCCCGGAGGATAGCCGCCGTTCAGCACCATGCGGATCGGATTGACCGCAGATTCCATCTGGATCGACTGATTACCGGCAAGCGGCGGATAATGTGGTGGCTTGCCCTTTCCGTTTACGCCATGGCAGCTAGCGCATTGAGCATCATAGACGGTCTTGCCGAGGCTGACGAGGAGGCTCGCCTCACTCGATGAAAGCGTTTCCGCTGGTGGCTGAGCCTCATCCTGCGCGATGCTCTTCAGGTAGACAGACATTGCCTTGATATCGGCGTCCGTCATGTACTGGAGGCTGTTGTAGACGACCTCAGCCATTGGACCGTAGACCACACCGCGATGCGATACCCCTTCCTGCAGGAGATCGGATATCTCCGCGATGCTCCAGTCGCCGAGACCTGCTTCCTTGTTTGAGGTCAGCGATGGTGCATACCAGTCCTGCATGGGAATGAGACCACCCTTGAAGGCTTCGGATTCCGACGTACCGCCGAGCGCATTGATCGGGGAATGGCACATGCCGCAATGGCCGAGTCCTTCGACAAGATAGGCCCCACGGTTCCACTCGTCTGACTTTGCCGTGTCGGGCTTGAACTCGCCTTCTTTGAAATAAAGTGTCCGCCATCCGAGGATCAGCGAGCGGTTGTTGTAGGGGAACCTCAGGTCGTGCTCACGGTTCTCCTGCCTGACCGGCGGAACAGACCGAAGATAGGCAAAAATGGCATCGCTGTCCTCACGGCTGACCTTCGTATACGAGGCATAAGGCATGGCAGGATAGAGAAGCCCACCGTCGGGCGAGCGCCCTTCATGCATGGTCTTGTAGAAGTCGTCAGCTGTCCATTTGCCGATGCCAGTTTCGGGATCGGGCGTGATGTTGGTCGTATAGATCGTGCCGAACGGCGTTGGCATGGAGCGTCCGCCCGCGAAGAGCTTTCCCTCCGGAGCGGTGTGGCAGGCCGTGCAGTCGCCAGCACGAGCAAGATACTCCCCACGCGCAATGACATCGGACGAAGGATTGGTGGTTTGACAGAACGCTGTTGAAGCAGTCGTGGCGGCACCAGCGAGAACCAAGATTGTTGTGAGAGCGCCTGCAAATTTGAGGTTCAGGTTCATTTGAGGCTCTCCGGCTGGCTACCGCATGCAAACGGGAGCGCATAGCTTGCCCGTTTGATGGGTGCGGAATCGGGAGGCACAGAAAGCGAAGACAGGTAGGCCGCAAGCGCCGTCACATCATCCTCCGTGAGGCGTCCGGCAACGACCTGCATGCAATCCGGGTGGAGCGCGGTCCTTGTGCCGTATCGCCAGCCGCCGAGCTGAGCACTGATATAGGCTCCACGAAGACCGAGCAGGCCTGGGATACCGGGCTCCATTCCCCGAAGTTCAGGTCCGTGACAGCTCACGCAAGCTGGGATGTCGCGGCCAAAATCGCCCTGGTGAACGAGCGACTTGCCAAGGTCTGTTACGGAAGCAGAAGCTGTTTGTGTGGAAGGTGGTGGGGGAGCTGGTCGTTGTGCCGCAAAATGATCTGCGATCTGCTTGAGATGGGGTCGTTTGCGGGAGGGGGCGGAATCCTACGCTAAGGCTTTGGCCAGCGA
>CAMFIF010000013.1 GCA_945952415.1 uncultured Rhizobium sp.
GCAGAGGGGGGTGCGGTGCGGCAGACTCCAGCGTCCCATGCGGGCCACGCTCATCTCGACACACCGCGCGCACAATCCCCTCCGTCACCATCCAACAAACGCGACATTCGATTTTCCGCTTGCGCCCCATTCCAAAATCACATAAAGATATCTTTATATCTTGATTGGGTGCTTTGAAATGGTGGATCCGGTAAAATTTGGTCTCGACGATCTGGTAGATATCCTGAAAGCCGCGGGCGAGCCAACCCGTTTGCGACTTCTGGCGCTGCTGGCGGCAGGGGACCTCACCGTGACCGATCTGACCGAGATCCTCGGCCAGTCCCAGCCGCGCATTTCCCGTCATCTGAAGCTCCTCGGCGAGGTCTCGCTGATCGACCGCTACCAGGAGGGCGCCTGGGCTTTCTTCCGCCTCAAGCAGGAGGGGAAGACGGCCGCGCTGGTGCGCCAGCTTCTGCGCGCTGCCTCCGAGAACGATCCGGTGCTGCTGCGCGACGGCGAGCGGCTTTCCGCCGTCAAGCAGGCGCGCTCCGAGCGGGCGCAGGCCTATTTCAGCCGTAACGCCGCGGCCTGGGATGAGTTGCGCCGGCTCCATGTATCCGATGCGCAGGTCGAGGCCGAATTGCAGAAGCTGGTCGGTCCGGAAAAGATCGAGGCGCTTCTCGATCTCGGCACCGGCACGGGACGCATTCTCGAACTGTTCCAGAACCAGTATCGCCGCGCGATCGGCGTGGATGCCAGCCGCGACATGCTGGCGGTCGCACGGGCCAATCTGGACCGCGCGGGCGTCCATCACGCCACGGTGCGGCTCGGCGACATCTTCAACCTGCCGCTTGAGGGCCAGGAATTCGATCTGGTGATCATCCATCAGGTGCTGCACTTCCTCGACCAGCCCGAGCTTGCCATTGCCGAAGCGGCGCGAATGCTGAAGCCCGGCGGCCGCCTTGCCATCGTCGATCTGGCGCCGCACGGGCTCGAATATCTGCGCGACGACCATGCGCATGTGCGCCTCGGTTTTGCCCATCACACCATGGCCGACTGGCTTGCCCGCAGCGGGCTCGACGTCGAGGCGGCCGTGGATCTCAAATCCGACAGGAAAGACAGCCAGGCGTTGACGGTGACGCTGTGGCTGGCCCGCGACAAGCGGTCCGTTCCGTCCCAGGGAGGGCGGGAAGGGCACACATCCGTTAGCCTTGCCAGGAGCCGATGACATGACCAAAGTCACTCTCGACCCAGCCACCCGTGGCCGCCTTCGCTTCTCCTTCGAATTCTTCCCGCCGAAATCCGCCGATGCGGAAGACCAGCTCTGGACCACGATTTCCGAGCTGGCGAGCTGGAACCCGGATTTCGTCTCCGTCACCTATGGCGCGGGTGGCACCACCCAGGCCCCCACCCATGCCACCGTCACCCGCCTGATCGAAGAAACGCCGCTCCGGACCGCCAGCCATCTGACCTGCGTCGGCGCAACGCGCGAGGAGGTCAATGCCGTGGTGGAGCGCTTTCGCGCCTCCGGCTGCCGCCGCTTCGTGGCGCTGCGCGGCGACCCGCCCTCCGGCGTCGGTTCCGCCTACCGGCCGCATCCCGGCGGCTATGAGAATGCGGCCGATCTCGTGGCCGGTCTCAAGGCCATCGATCCGGATTTCGACATTTCCGTTTCCGCCTATCCGGAAAAGCACCCCGAGAGCCGCGACCAGGATGCCGATATCGACATGCTGGCGCTAAAGGCCGCCAATGGGGCGAACCGCGCGCTCACGCAGTTCTTCTTCGACAATGACCAGTTCTGCCGCTATCTCGACCGCGTGCGGGCCCGCGGCGTGACCCTTCCCGTCGTGCCGGGCATCATGATCGTGCAGAACATCACGCAGCTGAAGCGCTTTGCTGGGCTTTGCGGCGCGCATATTCCCGCCTGGCTCGAAGCCCGCTTCGAGGGAACGGAGGAGAATGCCGCGGCCCGCGAGGCAGTCGCCTGCGACATTGCCGCCCAGCAGATCGCCGAGCTTGCCCGTCGCGGTATCCACGAATTTCATCTCTACACGATGAACCGTGCCAATCTGGTCAACGGCACGCTGGAGCGCCTGGGCTATCGCCGGATTTTGCCGATGCATCTCTGCGCGGCCTGAAGGCCGAAAGAGGATTCATGAAAAGGGGCGCCGGATATCCGATCCGGCGCCCCTTTTAACTTGAACTTGTGGCCTCTTCAGGTCCGAGGCGTTTCACCTGTCTTGGTCCCTGACCCCCGTCGCTTCAGGCGGTGCGGGGGCGGGCCTCCTTAAATGAACAGCATTGCGGTTACGAAGACAAACGCAGCACCGACCAGAAGCGCATTCAGAGAATTCGTGAGTCCCATAGTGGCCTCCCTGGCTGTTGACCGTTAAAGGATATGACCGAATTGTGTCGCCGGCCAAGCGGTTTCAATGGTGCGTTGCAAAGGGAAACCCGCAAAAACCGTTTTTGACCGCTGCAACGCCTTGATTTCCAATAGAGAAAAATTTGCATATTTCATGTTAGGGTTTTGCGGCGCAATAAAGCGCCGTATTATGACCCATATGCGACATATGGGTCTCCTGCCGCTGCTCACGGATTGTTAAGGAATGTTAACGCGGCTCTAGGCGGAAGTGCCTGACCGGACGGGCAGAATCTGCCGCCAGCGGCCATCGAGGATGAGGAGGCCGCAGGCGATGAGGACCATGCCGATTATCGCATTTGCGGCAAGGCGCTCACCGAGGAAGAGCGCGCCCAGGAGAATCGCGCCCGGCGGCACGAGCAGGGTGACGATGGAGACATTGGTAGCGCCGGCAAGGGCGATGATGCGGAAGAAGAGGATATAGCCGAAGGCGGTGCAGAGGAGGGCAAGGCCCAGCACCGCGCCGATGGTGGAGAGTGGCGGCATGGGCAGGACCCAGGGATGATCGACCGCGAGCGAGACCGGCAGAATCATCAGCGAGGAGGCCGTCAACTGGCCGGCGGCGGTGACGGGCGAGGGCAGATGGCGGAAGCGCCTGCCGAAAACGGCGGCGAAGCCATAGGAGATCGATGCGCCGATGGGAAAGAGAAGCGCCCAGAAGGGAATATCGGTCTTGGCTAGAGCTGCCGGACCCAGAAGCACGGCGGTGCCGGCAAGGCCGGTCAGGCATCCGGCGATCTTCCGGCCGGTCAGCCGTTCGTCGGCCGTCATGACGTTCGCAATCAGCACGGTCCAGATCGGCGTCGTGGCATTGAGGATCGAGGCAAGGCCGGCAGAGAGGTGTATCTGCCCGATGAAGAGCAGGGAGTGGGGAAGCGCATTGTTGGCAAGGCCGAGCAGCAGGAAGGGCTTCCAGTTCGCCTTCAGCGCCGGATAGATATCCATGCGGCCGGCAATATAGAGATGCAGCGCCAGAGCCGCGAGCGAAAGCCGCAGGAAGACCAGCGTGAAGGGCGGTACGTGCTGCACGGCAATGCGGGCGAAGAAAAAGGACCCGCCCCAGATCAAACCGAGGAGCACGAGGAGCGCCCAGGCCAGTGGCGTAAGCACGTTTTGCGTCGGGTTGTTCCTGTTCATGATTCTCTCCCCCGTTGCCGGGCGTGATAGGCCGGTTCCGGCGCCGGAACCACCCGAAACTTGTTCTCAAGGACAAGCGGTTGGGGTCACGCTAGGAGAAAGCCCGAGGGAAAGCCAATCCGCTTTTTTGATCGGCGCATCAGCGCGTGTGAAGCCGGTGCCTGGCAAAAACGGAAACGCCCCCGGCGAGGCGGGGGCGTTGTCGAAGGCTTAAGCGGCGTGCGGGTGTATCAGAGCGCGTCGAGGAGGGGGCGGGTCGCCCAGCCATCGGCGGGCATGCCGAGGCGCAGCTGTTCCTTCTGGATCGCCACGCGGGTGCCCGATCCCAGGATGCCGTCGATCTTGCCGACGTCATAGCCCTTGGCCTGCAGCTTTTCCTGCAGCTGCTTCATCTCGTCATTGCTGAGGCCCTGTTCCGGATTGCCCTTCTGATAGGGCTCGGCCCCCATCAGCCGCGTGGCGAAATAGGCGGCCGAAGTGGTGTAGATGAAGGACTGGTTCCATTTCAGGTAGATGCCGAAATTCGGATAGGTGAGGAAGGCGGGGCCCTTGCGGCCCTGCGGCAGCACCAGCGCCGCATTGAGGTTGCCGAAACCCGTATTGCCGTCGCGCGGGGTGACGCCGAGGGCGAACCATTCCGCCGCCGTCATGGTGCCGCCGAGGCCGGATTTTTCCCAGGGCAGGGTTTCCGGTACGCTGACTTCCTGGATCCAGGGTTCACCGCGCTTGAAGCCGAGGCTCTGGATGAATTTTGCCGCCGTGAGGATGACGTCGGGCGCGCTGTCCTTCAGCCGCACATGGCCATCGCCATCGCCATCGACGCCATAGGCGATGATATCCTTCGGCAGCATCTGCACCTGGCCGATCTCGCCTGCCCAGGCGCCCGTATTGGTGTCGGGGTCGAGGTCGCTGTGCTCGGTCATCTTGATCAGCGCCAGGAGTTCCGGACGGAAGAGTTCCGGGCGGCGGCAATCATGGGCGAGGGTGACGAGGGCGTTGCGGGTGTTGAAATTGCCCTGCACGGCGCCGAAATCGGTTTCCATGGCCCAGAAGGCGGTGATGACGCCGGCGGGCACGCCGAATTCCTGTTCGGCCCGGGCGAAGACATCCGCATACTGCTTCATCTTCTGGCGGCCGATATCCAGCCGGCCCTGGCTGACGGTGCGCTTGGAAAATTCGAGGAAGGTCTGCTTGAACACGCCCTGGGCGCGGTCCATGGACAGCACCTTCTGGTCAATCCGGGCATTGCCGAGCGCCTTGGCGATGGCGGCATCGGACGAGCCGGCAGCCTTGGCCTCGGCGGCGACGCCGCTGAGGAAGGCCTTGAAGTCGCCGCCGCATTCCTGCGCCAAAACCGGCGAGGCTGCCGTCGCAAGCAAGCCCATCAGGGCGAGACCGCGGGCAAGGAGGGCAGGGCGGGACGGGACGAATGTCATCATCGGTTCCTTCAATCACAGTGTCTGGTTGCGACAGCAATATCGCGCTCCCGGGGAGCTTTTCCAGAACAATTTGACGGAACCAAGATCAGGCCGCCCATTTGGCGGCCCGGTCGCAGGGCCTCTGGCCTATTGCGGCTTGTTCAGCTGGGCCAGCCAGGCCTGCCAGGCCTTGGGTGAGCCGGCAAAGGCGTTGATATCCGCATCGCCCTTGATTCCCGGCACGACGCCCGTCGACGTATATTGCCAGAAGGCATAGCGCCGGGCCTCGTAGGTCTTGCTCGGATGGGCCGCGACGGAGCGAAGCCAGAAGTGGTAATGGCGGAAGTGGCCGACGAGATTGTCGCGGTGGAAATCCACCGAGGTGTAGATGATCGGGCGCTTGCCGTAATGCACTTCCAGCCTGTCCATGAAGCGCTGCATTTCGGCGCGCACGGTTTCCGGATCGGGCCGGGTGCGGCAGGTCTTGGAATCGCCGTTCCACTCCACGTCGATTACCGGCGGCAGGTCCATGGAAGCGCGCGGCACGTTGGCGATGAACCAGTCGGCCTGCTGGTCGGCCGTCGAGCAGAAGTAATAGAAGTGGTAAGGGGCATGGGGAATGCCCACCGCATCGGCCTGGCGCCAGTATTCCTGGAATTTCGGATCGGCATTGTCCTTGCCTTCCGTCGCCTTGATGAAGGCGAAGGAGACGCCGGACTGCTTTACCTTCCACCAGTCGATCTCGCCCTGCCACTTGGACACGTCGATGCCGTGCACGCTGTGCTGGTTGGGGTTCAGATCGCCGAAATCCTGCGGATCGGTATCCTTGAACTTCGGGGAGATCGAGGCCGTCTGGACGAAATCATAGGAGGCCGACGTGCAACCGCCGAGCGCGAGGAGAAGTGGCAATAAGCCGGGCAGCAGGCGTCGCATGTCCATCCCGTCATAGACTCGAGAAACACATCCGCGGTTGTCCTGAACGAGGGGCGCGGAAGATACTGACCTGACTTTCATCACATCATCGTAAAAATTGAGTTATTTCACAAGCATTATCGGGGCGATGCATGGGAAAAGCCTTGAAAAACAGGGATCTTGAAGAAACTTCGCCCGCTTTTCCCTGTGCGGTTGCCAGCCACCGAAGCGAGCCGCAAGACCCGGGAATGCCCAGGGGAGCTGTCAGCCCGCTCCCGCACCTAAGACAAGTTTAATAAAATTAGGCTTCTCTGGCCGGGACAGCAGGAGCATTTAACATGACGTTAAAAGCGTTTCTGCCGGGCAGGCCCACCATGTATGCCGTGGGCTGTTCGGCACTGGCCATGACGGTTCCGATTCTGACCTATGGAAGCGGTATCTTCCAGGCCGCCCCCGCCGGATCATGTCTGCCCGCGCCGGGCGTGGTTCTGGCCATGGTCGCTTGCGGGGCGGCAACGCTCGGCTACGCCTTCGGGCAGACCCGGGAGCGGCTGCATGCGGCGCTTCAGAGCATGGCCGCACGCGAGGCGACGCTGCTGCACGAGGCGCGCCATGATGTGCTGACCGGGCTGATGAACCGCCATGCCCTGCGCGCCGATGTGGCAGACATTCTCGCTGCCCCCGACCAGCCGCGCCAGGCCCTGCTGCTTCTCGATCTCGACCGGTTCAAATTCGTCAACGATACGCTCGGCCATGATGCCGGAGACGAGCTTCTCCAGCACCTTGCCGCCCGTCTTGGCGCGCTTATTGCGCCCCATGACCGGCTTTACCGGCTCGGCGGCGACGAATTCGTGCTGCTCCTCGACGATCCCGGCAGCAAGGGGCGGCTCGAGGCCTTCTGCCGCGAGGTGGAAGCGGTGTGCGAGGAGCCGCATGATCTGGCCAAGGGTCGGGTTGCCACGGGCGTCAGCATCGGCGTTTCCTATCTCCGCGAATCCGATGCCGATGTGGCGGCGGCGCTGAAGCGGGCCGATCTGGCGCTCTACAAGGCCAAGGAAACGGCGGGCTCTGCCCATATCTTCTATAATGACGCGCTGGCGCGGCAGGCGACGCTGCGGGCCGAGCTGGAGCGCGATCTGAGCCGCGCGCTGAAGGATGGCGAATTCTGCCTGGAATATCAGCCGATCGTCGGGGTGGAGACGGGTGCCGTGCGCGCCTTCGAGGCGCTGGTGCGGTGGAACCATCCGGAAAAGGGGCTTCTCGCCCCGCAGGCCTTCGTGCCGCTTGCGGAGCGCACCGGGCTGATCGTGCCGCTCGGCCGATGGGTGATGCGCGAGGCCTGCCGGGAGGCGGGCAAATGGCCGTCTCCCACCGGCGTTGCGGTGAATGTAGCGGGCGACCAGTTCAAGGACCGGACCTTCATCCCCTTCGTGCTCTCCTGCCTGGAGGAGGCGGGGCTTTCTCCCGGGCGGCTCACCATCGAGATCACGGAATCGCTCTTCACCATCGATATCGAGGCGCTGGCCGACAGTCTGGCGAAACTCCGCGCCCATGGCGTCCGCATTGCGCTTGACGACTTCGGCACCGGCTTCTCCTCGATCAACAATCTGAAGAGTTTTCCCCTCGATCAGCTCAAGATCGACCGCTCCTTTGCGAGCGCCATGCTGGCCGACAGCCGCGATGCGGAGCTGGTGGCGCTCATTCGCAAGCTTGGCGAGACATTTCGCGTTTCGACGACCATCGAGGGCATCGAGACCGAGGGGCAACTCGCCTTCGTTCGCAACCTCGGATTATCGGAAGCGCAAGGCTTTCTGATCTCCCGGCCCATACCCGCCGAGAAAGTGGAGGGCTTCTGCCGGGCGTGGAAAACTGCACGCGATGATATGCAGGAAGCGGTTGCCGGTTGAAATCGTGGATTTCGCACCGGGACGCCTTCCGCGGGCCATCGTTTCCTGATTGATTTCCTGCGGGCCAGAGGGGCCCCTGGGAGAGAAATGCAATGAGGACGTTCTTTCGGGCGCTGTTTCTGCTGGTGCTGGCCGTGCTGGCGGGGCTTGGTACCTGGCTTTATGTGGCGCCACCGGCCCTTCTTGTCGTCGGCACCAGCTACAGCGCCAAGATTGTGTGCTCCAACCGCTTCCTGGCGCATCGCGATGCGCAACAGGTGCTGAGCATCGATGTTCAGGCGCCGGGCCATCCGCTCCTCAAGTTCATCTCGGCCACGGTCGACGAGGAGCGCAAGACGGTGACCACCCATATTTTCGGCTTCTTCGCGGAGGCCGTTTCTGCCTATCGCGAGGGCCTGGGCTGCACGAACCTGCCGCATGGCTATGATCTGGCGGCGCTTTCCGGTCTGCCGCAGGGGCCGCAGCCGCTGCCAAAGCCTTCCGATATTGCCTGGCCCGCGGGCGATGCGGCCATCCAGCCAGAGACGGCGCGCAATGAACTCAGCCCCCTTCTCGCGGACAAGACGCTGCTCGGCCCCGGCATCCGCTCGGTCGTGGTGATCAAGGACGGCAAGCTGGTGGGTGAGACCTATGGCGAGGGCTTTACCCGCGAAACACCGCTGCTCGGCTGGTCGATGACGAAGACCGTCAATGCGGCCATTGCCGGCCGGCTGATGACGGAGGGCCGCCTTTCCTTCGACGACGCCAATCTTTTGCCGGAATGGGCTGGCGACAGCCGCAAGGAGATTAGGCTTCGCGACCTCATGGGCATGGAAAGCGGCCTGCGCTTCAACGAGGATTACGGCGATGTCAGCGACGTCACCCGCATGCTCTACCTGGAGCCGGACATGGCGGGCTTCGTGGCCAGCCAGCCGCTGGATGCCAAGCCCGGCACGGTCTTCAATTACTCGACCGGCACCAGCGTGCTGATCGCCCGGATCTGGATGAACCGCATCGGCGATTTCGGCGAGGCGACCGCCTATCCGCAGAAGGCGCTGTTCGGCCCGCTCGGCATGACCAGCGCGGTTCTCGAAACGGATGTGACCGGTACGCTGGTGGGCGGCTCCTATCTTTACGCGACGGCGCGGGACTGGGCCCGTTTCGGCCAGTTCCTGCTGCAGGACGGGGTGTGGGACGGTGTGCGTCTTCTCAGCGAAGACTATATGAAGGCGGTGCGCAGCCCCAGCCGCGCCTCGAAGGGGCTCTATACGGGTGCCCAGGCTTGGCTTGCCGGGCCGGACGACAAGCCAAGCTCCGCCTATGGCCTGCCTGAGGATACATTCTGGCTGCAGGGGCATGACGGGCAGACGATCGCCATCATTCCCTCAGAAAAGCTGGTTGTCCTGCGTATGGGGCTGACGCCGAGGAAGCTCGGCTGGGTGCCCCAGCCGCTGGTGAAGGCCATCGTCACCGCCCTGCACTGAACGGGTGGCTTGCCCCTTCTTGCGACCAAAGAAAATGGGCCCTTTCGGGCCCATTGCTGCATCTCCAGACGAAGCGCGTAACTTTACTGGACCTGTGCCAGCAGGCCCTTGCGCTTGGCGTCGTAATAATAGCCGCGGGCGTAGAGACGCACGGCATTGTCGTGGTTGTTGTCGGCCACCATGAAAGCGCCGCGCAGATATTTCACCGCATATTTCAGATTGGTCTCGGCATCGAAAAGGCCGGAGGGAGAGCCCGTATAGCCCAGCGACTTCGCCGTATTGTAACGGATCTGCATCAGGCCGTAATTGCCGTGGCTGTAGGCATTCGGGTTATACATGCTCTCGCGGCGCACGACGCGGTGCACCAGAGCTTCCGGAACCTGATAGAGCGCGGCATATTTCTTGATGAGGCCCTGCAGCTTGCCGCTCGGCGCGAGGCTCGGCTCTTCGCTGATGGTCTTCGGCGCGCTGGTATCATAGGCATCGAGCGCCATCATCTCAGGCGTGTTGGCATAGGCTTCGAGGCCCATGGGCTTCACGTCGGGGCGCGGCGAGGGTATGGCCACGGAGGCAACGAGCGGATTGGGCATGCCCGGCTGCGGCTCTGCGCTCGCCAGACGTTCCTGAAGGAACTGCACGTCCTTGGACGCGGAACTTTGCGGCTGCGCTGCCGTTGAAGGCATGTCCGGCCCACCGGCGGTGGGAATGGAATTGGCGGCGGCGATGATGTCCGGGCGGGGCTGCGGTACGGCAACCACGGTCGGCGGCGCATAGGCGAGTTCCGTGCCGTCGGTCACGGCCGACTGGACAAGCGGATTGCCCGATGCCGCCGGATTGACCATGGCGACCTGAACGGCGCCGGGCTGGCCTGCGGTCGCCAGAGGCTGCGTGCCTGCGACGGTCTGGCCGGCCGGAAGGGCAGCATTGGGAAGAACCGGTGCCGGCTTCATGAGCGCCGCCATCTGCGGATCGTTCGGATTGGGCGTCGGGAGCGGAATGCCGGCGGCAATGGCTGCGGCTTCGACGGTCGGTCCGCCCTGGGGCACGGTGCCGGGGGCGGCATAGGCGGTTTCCGATGCCTGCGCGGGCATGGGAACCACCTTGCGGTTCTTGCCGTCGGCGAGCTTGTTATACTCGACGCTGGCGCAGCCGCTCAAGGTGGCTGAGAGCGCGGCCGCGAGGAGGAGAGAGCCCTTCGGACCGGCAAATCGGGTCGATGCCATGCAGTAATCGTCCTCGAATGGGGGCCTTGCATTGCTTAACAGATCGCAAGCGCCCGTTTCAAAAGATGCTCCGTGTTAACCGATTTGTGATCCAGCCGCAAGCTGGAAGCCGGTTCAGGCGGCTTTGCGGCGATAGCTGATACGCGTCTGGCCGTGCTGGTGCAGGGCTCCCATGCTGCTTTTCAGGGCTTTCCGGCGCTCGGGAATGAGGTTCAGAAAGGCATGGGCACGGGCGGGCAGAAGGGCGAAAAAGGCCGCCGAAAGCAGGCTGATTCCGGCAAAAATCGCCGCCGCGATGATCAGCTGCGGCAAGGGGCCGCGATCCGTATCGATGAATTGCGGCAGGACGGCCGCCACGAGCAGGCCGATCTTGGCATCGAATCCGCGCAGGGCCGTTTCGCGCACCACGCGGAACACGCCCCGGACGGGCAGGTTGTCATTGGCGGCGAGCGGCCGATAGGCGAGGGAGGGAGCAAGGGCTCCCGCCGTCGCGAGCCAGAAGAGCACCGCAAGCCCCGCCCAGCGCCAGAGGATGACCATGCCGGGCGAGAGGATGAGGAGGCCGAAGGCGGCGGCGAGCGGCAGGGCCGCGAGGGCGAGGCTCGACAGGATCCAGCCGAAGAGCGCGGCGCCCGCCGAGGCAAGATCCGCCCGGCTGAAGGCCGTCAGCTGCCGGGCCCGTTCGCCGGGCCAGGCAAGCACCAGAAGGGCGAAAAGGGAAAGCATCACAGCGGTCGCAGCGGTCATGGTGGTCTTTCTCCTTTCCTCTCTTCGTTTCCGTTACCCGGGCCGGTAGGGCCCGGTCTCTCAGCCGGCCTTGAAGCTCTGGCCGACGTGGTTCATGAGTTCGCCGAACCAGGGCGTCGAAAGATCGAAATGCTTGCCGCCCTTGATGCGGGGGAATTCGATCGTCCTCAGCTTGCCGTTCTGTGCCTCGTCATGTCCGGTCACGCCCGAAACCCGGTTGAGCGCGCTTTCCACGGCCAGATCCACCATGCTCTGGATCAGCCGCAGGTCGTCGCCATTGGCGGGTGCGGAGCGGGCATAGTAACCCGATTTCTGCACCATAGCACGTTCTGCACCGATCAGCGTGGCAAATTGCTTGGAGAACCAGTTGCCCACATTGATGGTATCGATCTTGACATGGCCGAAGGCGTCGCGCTTCACGGTTTCGCCGGCAGCTTCGCGCTCCGCGACGATGGCGTCAAGGCAGGCGCCTTCCGAAACGAAGACGGTGACGAAGCCGGCCTTGTCCATGATCGCCTTCAGCCGGTCGGCTTCCTCCTGCAGGTTGAAGGCCAATTCGGGCAGATAGATGCCGTCGATGTTCTTCATCTGCGTGTTCATCATCAGGCCTTCGACATAGTCGTTGTGGCGCGTGCGCTCCACATAGGCCTTGGCGGTTGCGGCGGTGAGCCAGCCGCAATGGCGGCCCATGACCTCGTGAACGACGAGGGTACGGGGTGCTGCGCTCTGCTCGTTGCTGACATGGTCGAAGAAGCCGGCGCCCACTTCGGCAGCGGTCCAGGCGCCGAGCGACTGGCGGATCGGCACCACGTCATTGTCAACCGTCTTCGGCAGGCCGACCACGGTGAGATCATAGCCGTTCGCGCCGAGATAGGCGGCGAGATCGGCCGCGGTGGTGTTGGTGTCATCACCGCCGATCGTGTGGAGGATGGTCACGCCATCGGCAGCCAGCTGTTCGGCGGCGGCCTTCAGCGGGTTCACGCCTTCCTTGACGAGGCCGCGCTTGGCGCAATCGGCGGCATTGGTCAGCTTCACGCGGCTGTTGCCTATGGGCGAGCCGCCATAGCGGTGGAGAAGATGGGCCTTTTCCCGCATGTCGCGGGTGATCGCGATGCGGTCGCCGAGCAGCAGTCCCTGGTAGCCGGAGCGATAGGCGACCAGCTCGATATCGGGAGCGATGTCGCTGTAGCGCTCGATCAGACCGCCGACCGCGGAAGAAAGGCAGGGGGCAAGACCCCCGGCGGTCAGCATTGCGACTTTCTGTTTGGCCATTCGTCCTCCTTCAGGCCGCCCGCAACCTCCGGGCGCCTTCACCAAAATTCTGCCAGATGGATGCGCCAGGCTCTCACGTCTGTAAAGGCCGTTTCGCGTCCCGAAGCGCCTTTTCTTCCGCTCTTTCGTGCCACGCAAGCAGCTCTCGGGATATAATCGTTTTGAGCCGTGAAATGGTCGCGATGGCGTGTGGATAATGTCTCGTTTCTGTCACTATATCCTGTCCGATCTGCTGATAAAGCTGTGAAGAAAACAGGATGGCGCCGGCGGCGGGCAATCTGATAAGACGGAGCGGAAAGCGTGGATTCACCCCGTTGGCAAGCGGGGGCTTGCCAAGTAACGGGAAAATCGGTCAACCTTGAACAGACTGGCCGCACGAACGGATGGACCTATGACGTTCTGGGAAAAATTGCTGGGCGCTGTGGCCGATACGGCCAGCAATGCCCTGTCAGCCGTTGTGGAGGCGATCCGCACCGTGTTCGAGGGCGACCCCGAGACGCGGCGCAAGGTGGCATTCTCCGTCGCCATCATCGCGCTTTCGGCCAAGATGGCCAAGGCGGATGGCATCGTGTCCGAGGCGGAGGTGGCGGCTTTCCGGCGAATCTTCGAATTTCCCCCCGAAGAGGAAAAGAATGTCGCCCGCCTCTACAATCTCGCGCGCCAGGACGTGGCGGGCTTCGAAGCCTATGCGGAGCGTCTGGCCGGCCTTTGCGCCACCTGCGCCGCCAATTGCCCTGTTCTGGAAGACGTGATCGACGGCCTTTTCCACATCGCCAAGGCGGACGGGCTCATTCATGAGTCGGAATATGCCTTCCTTGCCCGCGTCGCCGAGATCTTCGGAATCGGCGAGGAGCATTTTGCCCGCATCACCGCCCGCCATGTCTATGTGGAGGGCAAGGACCCTTACCGGGTTCTCGGCGTGTCGCCGAGCGACGATTTCGCCTCGATCCGCAAACACTATCGCGGCCTCGTCTCCGAGCATCATCCGGACCGGCTGATCGCGCGCGGGGTGCCGGCGGAATTCCATGCCATCGCCAATGATCGCATGGCGCAGCTCAATGCCGCCTACCGGGCGATCGAGCGGGAACGCCGCGCCGCATGAGCCCCTTCATTCCCGATCATGCCGGGGCGACGGTGCATCCGTCCCCCAATCACGGTCCGCGCGTCGGCAAGGGAGAGGCCGGCCCGGACATGATCATCCTCCACTATACAGGCATGCCGACCGAGGAGGGGGCTATCGACTGGCTCTGCCGGCCGGAAAGCGAGGTCTCCAGCCATTATGTGGTGCGGGAGAACGGCGAAATCCTGCAGCTGGTGCCGGAAAGCCGGCGGGCCTGGCATGCGGGCAAGAGCTTTTGGGCCGGCGAAACGGATATCAATTCGCGCTCCATCGGCATCGAGATCGCCAATCCCGGCCATCCCGGGGGCCTTCCGCCCTTTGCCGACCGGCAGATCGAGGCGCTGATCGAACTCTGTCGGGATTGTGTCGACCGATGGGCAATTCAACCGGAGAGGGTGCTTGCCCATTCGGATGTGGCACCCGTGCGCAAGGTCGATCCGGGCGAGCGCTTTCCGTGGGACCGGCTCTTCCGGGCGGGTGTCGGGCACTGGGTGGAACCGGCTCCGGTGACAGGCGGACGGTTCTTCCAGCGCGGCGATTGCGGGCCGCCGGTGGAAGCGCTGCAATCCATGCTTTCGCTCTATGGCTACCGCACGGAAATCACGGGCGAATTTTCCGATGCCATGGCCGGTGACATCGAGGCTTTCCAGCGGCATTTTCGCCAGGAGCGGGTGGATGGCGTGGCCGATGCCTCGACCATCGAGACGCTGCACCGGCTCCTGTCCGGCCTTTCCCGCTACGCCTGAATCTGCGGGCCGCACAGGGTGGCCGTTCCGGCCGCCGGACGGGAAAAAGCGGGGCTGCCACGGTCTTTCCCTATTCTCTCCCCATTGCGCTGATTTAAATCCCGGCGTCATCGGAAGGCGGTGGACGGGGCCGGAGGCGGCCCTCTCACCCTTCCCGGATCAAAACCTGGTGGAACGGCGGCCGCGCGAGATGAAGCGGCCGGGCGGCGGGATCGGCGGCTCCCGCAGGGCTTTCAGTCCGTCCACCCGCATGGAGACTTATCGAATAGATGATCAGACGGTTCCTCGCTGCTCAGGCAAGCATCGCTCTTCTTTTGTCCTCTCTCACGGCAGCCCAGGCGGGTGCCCTCGACCGGACCGAAACCGGTTCCATTCCGGCAAGCGCCCGCGCCGGGAAATCATCCGTTCCCGGCATCCGCCCGGAAACCACCAAGCCCTATGAGGCGATCATCGATAGATATGCCGCGCTCAACGGGGTGGACGAGGAACTTGCCCATGCGGTTGTGAAGATCGAGAGCAACTACAATCCGCGCATGCGCGGTTCGGCGGGGGAGGTGGGTCTCATGCAGATCAAGCCCGCCACCGCCCGCATGATGGGCTATCGCGGCTCGGTAAAGGGGCTCTACGATCCCGAGACCAATATCCGTTTCGGCATGAAATATCTCGCCATGGCCCAGACCCTTGGCGGCGGCGAAACCTGCAACACCATTCTCAAATACAATGCCGGCCATGCCGCCACCCGCATGAACCCGGTCTCGCGCCGTTATTGCGGCAAGGTAACGCTGCTTCTGGCCGAAAGCTGAAAAGAGAAACCGCTGGCCAAAGGCGGCTTTCCCCGCTAAGGACGCCGGGACCAGTCGGCCGGGCAGCCGCGCTTCATCAATGCCGAAAGGCGATGGGGTGAGGAAAGTCCGGGCTCCACGGAAAAACGGTGCCGGATAACGTCCGGCGGGGGCGACCCCAGGGACAGTGCCACAGAAAACAGACCGCCCCGCCTTCCTTTTTCTCCTGCCGGAGGGAAAGGGTGGCGGGGCAAGGGTGAAAAGGTGGGGTAAGAGCCCACCGCGGACCTGGCAACAGGGACGGCATGGTAAACCCCACCGGGAGCAAGACCGAATAGGGATGACACGCGGCCGCGCAAGCGGCCCAGCCCGTTTTCCGGGGTCGTCATCCGGGTGGGTTGCGAGAGGCCATGCGCAAGCGTGGTCCCAGATGAATGGCTGCCACGTTCCGCGCAAGCGGGGCCATACAGAACCCGGCTTACAGGCCGACTGGTCCTTTTCCCTCCTGCATTATTCCGAACCTGCTGCGATTTTTCGGGTTTTCAGCCTAACAGGCTGTTTTTCAATGGAAAAAACTTTGTGCCTCCGTGCTTTCTAAAGCGCGGAAAAAGCGTCGCGACCCGCTCTAAAACCCTGATTTCCTAACCTTTCGTTAATCTTAACGGCTTATGAATATACGATGCGTCCGGGGTCCATCCACGGCTCGCTCCCATTGACGCCCATGTGGTCCCATGGTATCCCAAATGCACACACGCCAAGGGCTTCAAGAAGCCCATCCATCGTCCAAACGGTTGCAGTTCCCAGGCGGAACAACCGTCGGCCATGAGGCCAGCGGACGGGTGGCGTGCGTCTTGAATTTGGTGGTGCGGAACGGGGCGCAAGGCACCGTTTCGCCAGGGGAAACGGCTGTACAGCGTCATGAACCGCTTCCTGTCACACGCAACCAACCGGATCGATGCGAAGGGACGCGTTTCCGTTCCAGCGCCTTTCCGGTCCGTTCTGCAGGAGCGGCAAATACAGGAGCTGTACGGTTTTCAGGATTTCGTGTTTCCGGCGATCAGCATCGGGGGACCCGAGCTGTTGGAGCGGATCGAGCGCCAGTTGGGCGGGCTCGACGGCTTCTCGGAGGAAGCGCACCAGATGTCCTTGCTGGTTCACGGCGGGGGTGTCTTCATGAAGCTCGATTCGGAAGGGCGGCTGATGGTGACGGATTTCATCCGTTCCTTCACCGGCATCACGACGGAAGTCACCTTCGTGGGACGAGCGGACTATTTTCAGTTGTGGCAGCCGCAGGCATTTCTGAATGCCCAGCAGGCGGCCCGGCTGGCGCACCAGCGGCGGAGCGCGCCAGCCAACTAAAACGAGGGTACGCGATGGCGTCAAAAGCGGACGGGGAGCAATCCCGGCCCGGGGAGGAGGCTGCGCGCCACATCCCGGTCATGCTGGCGGAGGTGCTGGAGGCACTTCAGCCCGCGGCAGGCAAGATCATTCTCGACGGCACCTTCGGGGCGGGCGGCTACACCGCGGCGATCCTCGGTGCGGGGGCGCAGGTAATCGCGCTCGATCGCGATCCGACCGCCATTGCCGGCGGCCAGGCTCTGGTTGCCGCCCATCAAGGCAGGCTTCATCTCATCCAGTCGGAATTTTCGCGGCTTCTGGACCATGCGCCCGAAGGTGGCCTCGATGGCGTCGTCCTCGATATCGGCGTCTCCTCGATGCAGATCGACGAGGCAGAGCGGGGCTTTTCTTTCCAGAAGAACGGGCCGCTCGACATGCGCATGTCCGGAGCCGGCGTTTCCGCGGCGGATGTGGTCAATCGCGCCAAGGTCTCCGATCTCATCCGCATCTTCGGCTTTCTCGGCGAGGAAAAGCAGGCGGGCCGCATTGCGCGCGCCATCGAGAAGCGCCGCGAGCGGGAGCCCTTCACCACCACGCGCGACCTTGCCAACCTCATCGAACTCACCACGCCCCGCAAGGCAAAGGACAAGATCCATCCCGCGACGCGGGTCTTCCAGGCGCTGCGCATCTTCGTCAATGACGAACTCGGCGAACTCGGCCGGGCGCTTCTGGCGGCAGAGCGGGCGCTGAAGCCCGGCGGCCGGCTTGTCGTCGTGACCTTCCACTCGCTCGAAGACCGCATGGTCAAGAAGTTTTTCGCCGACCGGTCGGGCAAGGCGGCGGGTTCGCGCCACATGCCGATGATCGAGGATCGCCCGGCGATCTTCGCGCCCGTGGGCAAGGGCCTGGTTGCGGCTGGCGATGCGGAGGCCGAGGTCAATCCGCGGGCCCGTTCCGCCAAGCTTCGGGCGGGCATCCGCACGGAGGCGTCCGCCGGCAAGGCGGATCTTTCCCTCTTCGACCTGCCGTCGCTTGCGGCGCTTGAAAAGCTCGGAGGCTGACGATGCTGAGGACGTTCGACATCATTCTCGTGGTCGTCATGACCGGCGCCGCCACCGTGACCTATTCGATCAAGCACCGGGCCGAGCTGAAGCTCGAGGAAGTGCGCAAGATCGAGGCGGATATCCGTCTCGAAAAGGATACGATCGATCTGCTCAAGGCGGACTGGGCGCTGCTCTCCCAGCCGAACCGGCTGCAGAAGCTCATCGATACCTATAATGCCGATCTGGCGCTGGTGCCGACTGCCTCCACCCAGCTTGCACGTCCCAACGAACTGCCGATGCTGAAGGCCGACGTGCCGCCGCCGCCGGTGGATCCGAAAAAGGCCAAGGACGGCAAGACGAAAGGTGCGCCCGCGGAGCCCGGCCTGCCGGTGGCCTCCGCCAAGGCGAAGCCTGCCGCCGACGATGTGGCGGCGATCATTTCCGGCGCGCCACAGCCGGCTTCGCTTGAACAGGCTCCGGCAACCCCGGACGCCGAATATGAAACCGACGTCATGTCAACCGGATCGGTGGAACAGTAAATGTCTTTTCTCTCCCGCATCATGGTGGTCAAGAGCAAGGCGCATTTCTCGGCGGGCGGCAGCCGCGCGCCCGAAGCCTTCGAGGGAGCCCGCAAGAAGAAGCAGAACCAGACGCGCAGCCGTCTGGTGATCATGATGGGTGCCTTCTTCCTCGCCTATGGCGTCATCGGCGGGCGTCTCGTGCAGTTCGGCATCACCTCTCCGGAAGAGGTATCGGCCATCCCGCCGGCGGATCGGCTGATGGCCTCCCGGCCCGACATTCTCGACCGCAACGGCGAGGTGCTGGCGACCGATGTGCGCACCGTTTCGCTTTATGCCGAGCCGCACAAGATCGTCGACGTGGATGAGGCCGTCGAGCTCCTGAATTCGGTCCTGCCGGATCTCGACGTCAAGGGCACCTACAAGAAGCTTTCTTCCAAGTCCCATTTCCAGTGGCTGCGCCGGCAGCTGACGCCGAAGCAGCAGAACCAGATCCTGGCGCTCGGTATTCCCGGCATCGGCTTCCGGCCGGAGAAGCGTCGCTTCTATCCTGGGGGCCCCACGGCGTCGCACATCATCGGCCATGTCAACATCGACAACCGCGGCATCGCCGGCATGGAGAAATATATCGACGGGCAGGGCCTGGCGGATCTCGCCGCCGTCGGCATGACCAGCAATGCGCCGCTCGAACCGGTGCGGCTGTCGCTCGACCTGCGCGTCCAGAACATCCTGCGCGAGGAACTGGTTTCCGCCAAGGATCGCTACAAGGCGCTCGCTGCCGGCGGCGTGGTCCTCAACATTCATACGGGCGAAGTGATCGCCATGTCCTCCATCCCGGATTACGATCCGAACAATCCGGTGGGCGCGCTCGAAAAGGACAATATGAACCGCATGTCGGCGGGCACCTTCGAAATGGGCTCGACCTTCAAGACATTCACCACCGCCATGGCGCTCGACAGCGGCAAGGTGAAGCTGACCGACAGCTTCGATGCCCGCAATTCGATCACCATCGGCGGCTTCACCATTCACGATTTTCACGCCAAGCACCGCATTCTCTCGGTGCCGGAAATCTTCATCTATTCCTCGAATGTGGGGACTGCCCGCATGGCCGATCTCGTCGGCATCGAGGCGCACAAGGCTTTTCTCACGCGGATGGGGCTGCTCACCCGCATGCATACCGAACTGCCGGAGGTGGCGACCCCGACCCAGCCGAAGGTTTGGAAGAAGATCAACTCCATCACCATTTCCTTCGGCCACGGCGTCTCGACCACCCCGCTGCAGACGGCGGTGGCGGCGGCAGCCCTGATGAACGGCGGCAAGCTCATTCCGCCGACCTTCCTGCCGCGCACCGAAGAACAGGCGGACCAGCTCGCCGAGCACGTGGTGAAGGAAAGCACGGTCGCGGACATGAAGACCCTCTTCCGCATGAATGTGACGAGCGGCTCCGGCAAGCAGGCCGAAGTGCCGGGCTTCGTCGTCGGCGGCAAGACGGGCACGGCGGAAAAGGTGGTGAACGGCCGCTACAGTTCCGACCAGCGCTTCAACGCCTTCCTCTCGGCATTCCCCATCGACAAGCCGGAATATATCGTGCTCGTGGTGGTGGACAATCCGCAGCCGGAAAAGCCGGGCGCGGGGGCAACCGCAGGCTCCAATGCCGCGCCGACCGTCGGCCGCATCATCAGCCGGACGGCCGCCCTTCTCGGCGTCAAGCCCAAGTTCGGGCCGGATGGAAATGCCTTGCTGATGTCTTATTGAACCGTAGACAATCGCGGAGAACGATTCGGGTCCGAAATTGTCGTTCGGAACCTTCAAGCAAAAGAAATGTGCATGGCGATGAAACTGAAAGACCTGTCCGGGAACGAATTTCCTGAACTTCAGCCGCAACTCTCCGGCGCGGCCGGCGAGCTGACCGTGACGGGCCTCAGTGCCGACAGCCGGGAGATCCGGCCCGGCATGCTGTTCATTGCGCTTGCAGGCGTCAAGGCCGATGGCGCCCGCTATATCGACCAGGCGGTGGCCAATGGGGCCGTCGCGGTGGTGGCGGGCAGCGAGGCAAGCGCTTCCGTTCCCGTGCTCACCGTTTCCCAGCCGCGGCGTTTCCTTGCCCGCGCCGCCGCCCGCTTCTTCGGCCGCCAGCCAGAATGCATGGTGGCTGTGACCGGCACCGCCGGCAAGACCTCCGTCGCTTCCTTCACCCGGCAGATCTGGGCCCATGCCGGCCATGCGGCCGCGCAGATCGGCACCACGGGGGTGATCTCGCCGAAGCGCAACGATTACGGTTCGCTGACGACGCCGGATCCGGTTTCGCTGCACCGCCTGCTTGCCGAACTTTCCGACGAAGGCGTGACCCATGCGGCGATGGAGGCTTCGAGCCACGGGCTCGACCAGTGCCGTCTCGACGGCGTTCGGCTTGCTGCAGGGGCTTTTACCAATCTCGGGCGCGACCACATGGATTATCATCCTGACATGGATGATTACATGCGGGCGAAGATGCGCCTCTTTAGCGATCTTCTGCCGAAGGGCGCTCCCGCCATCATCTTCGCCGACGATCCCTGGACCGAAAGGGCGGTTGCTGCCGCCCGGGCCGCGAGGCTCGATGTGCGCACCGTCGGCCGGGCTGGCGATTATCTGTCCCTGAAGCGCGTCGAGCATTTCCGCCACAAGCAGGTGGCGGAGGTGCATGCGGGCGGGGAGATCTTCGAGGTGCACATTCCGCTCGCCGGCGATTTCCAGATCGCCAATGCGCTGGTCGCGGCCGGCCTTGCCATGTCGACGGGCGTTCCGGCGGCGGTGGCCATGAAGGCGCTCGAAAAGCTGGAAGGCGCGTCCGGCCGGCTCGAACTCGTGGGCAAGACGCGGGATGGCGCGCTTGCCTATGTGGATTATGCCCACAAGCCGGAAGCGCTTGCCAATGTGCTGTCTTCCGTTCGTCCCTTTACCACCGGTCGGGTGATCGTGGTCTTCGGCTGCGGCGGCGACCGGGACAAGGGCAAGCGGCCGATCATGGGCGAGATCGCCACGCGGCTTGCCGATATCGCGATCGTGACCGACGACAATCCGCGCACGGAAGTCCCGGCGGTGATCCGCTCGGAAATCATGGCAGCGGCAAAGGGCGCCCGGGAAATCGGCGACCGTGCGGAGGCCATTCGCGCCGCCGTCGGCATGCTGCAGTCCGGCGACACGCTGATCGTCGCGGGCAAGGGACATGAGGAAGGCCAGACCATCGGCACGGAAACCTTCCCCTTCTCCGACCATGCGGAACTGCGCAAGGCACTGGAGGCGCTGACGGCATGAGGTTTCTCTGGACCACGGATGACATGATCAGGGCCATGCATGGCCGCCCGGTTGGCCAGCTGCCCGCAGGCATTACCGGCATTTCCATCGACAGCCGCTCGATTGCCGAAGGCGAAGCCTTCTTTGCGATCAAGGGCGACCGGGTGGATGGCCACAATTTCGCATCGATTGCGGTTGCGAATGGGGCGGCGCTCCTGGTCGTCAGCGAGGCCAAGCTTCCCGCACTCGGCCGGCTGACCGTGCCGATGATCGTGGTCGACGATGTGCTCGAGGCGCTCGGTCGTCTCGGCATGGCGGCGCGGGACCGCATCCATGGCAAGGTGATCGCCGTTACCGGATCGGTCGGCAAGACCACGACCAAGGAAATGCTGCGCCACGTGCTTTCGCCGTCGGGCAAGGTGCATGCCTCGGTCGCCTCCTTCAACAATCACTGGGGCGTGCCGCTGACGCTTGCCCGCATGCCCGAGGACACGGATTTTGGCGTGTTCGAAATCGGCATGAACCATTTCGACGAGATCCGCCCGCTGGTGAAGCTGGTGCGGCCCGATATCGCGCTGATCACCAATATCGGTGCGGCCCATCTCGGCAATTTCTCGAGCCTCGACGATATCGCGCTGGCGAAATCGGAGATTTTCGAGGGGATCGTCTCCGGCGGCACGGCGCTCATCAACCGGGACAGTGCCCAGTTCGACATCATGGACCGGGCAGCCCATGCCGCAGGCATCGATCACGTGCTGACCTTCGGCGCGAATGCCCGGGCCGATTACCGGCTGGCGGAATTCGACGGTTCGGCAAGCGGCTCCACGGTCTGGATGCAGGCGGGCGGGGCGACCCATGAAATTTCCATAGGCGCGCCGGGCCGTCATATTGCCGAAAATGCGGTCGCGGTGCTCGCTGTCGCCGAACGCGCCGGCGCCGACCTGGAATTGGCAAAGGCTGCCCTTGCCACGCTCAAGCCAGAGAAGGGCAGGGGTGCGCAGCACCGGCTGACCATTCCGGGCGGCACGATCACGCTGATCGACGAGAGCTACAATGCCAACCCGTCCTCCATGCGGGCGGCGATTGCCCTCCTCGCCGGCACCGCGCCTTCGGGCGAGGGGCGGCGCATCGCCGTTCTCGGTGACATGCTGGAAATGGGCGAATTCTCCGCACAACTCCATGCCGACCTCGCCGATCCCCTGCGCCAGGGCGGCATCGATACGGTCTGGCTTGCCGGACCCGACATGGGTTATCTGCGCGAGGCGCTGACTGGACCCGTGGATGTGGAATACCGACAGACCGTCGAGGATCTCATTCCCTTCGTGCTGACCTCCGTTCGCCCCGGCGACGTGCTGATGGTCAAGTCGTCCAAGGGCACGGGCTGCGGCCGGATCGTCGATGCACTCATTCAACAATATCCCGCCGCATCGTCGCCGGGCGAAACCGCTTAAGAGGAAGGGCAAGGATGCTCATCTGGCTCGTGCAACTGGAGGCCTATATTCAGGCCTTCAACCTGTTCAAATACATCACCTTCCGGACGGGCGGAGCGCTTTTCACCTCCGCCCTTGTCGTATTCCTCTTCGGTCCGCGCATCATCGATTCGCTTCGCATCCGGCAGGGCAAGGGGCAACCGATCCGCGCCGATGGCCCGCAAACCCACTTCAAGAAGGCGGGGACGCCCACCATGGGCGGCCTGATGATTCTGGCCGGCATCGTCGTTTCCGCGCTGCTCTGGGCAGACCTCTCCAATGTCTATGTGGTCACCACGCTGCTCGTCACGCTCGGCTTCGGTGCCATCGGCTTTTATGACGATTATCTCAAGGTCACGAAGCAGAGCCATCTCGGTCTTTCCGGCAAGGCGCGCCTCGGCATCGAATTCGCGATTGCCGGCATTGCCGTCTATTTCATGATGCAGTCGGCCTATCATTCCGGTCCCCGCGGGCCGGAATTTGCGACTGCGGTGGCCTTCCCGTTCTTCAAGGACCTGTTCCTGCATCTTGGCATCTTCTTCGTCGTCTTCGGCGGCTTCGTGGTGGTGGCGGCCGGCAATGCGGTCAACCTCACCGACGGTCTCGACGGGCTTGCCATCGTGCCGGTCATGATCGCCGCTGCCTGCTTCGGGGTGATTGCCTATCTGTCGGGCAATGCGGTCTTTGCCAATTACCTGCAGATCAATTTCGTACCGGGCACCGGGGAGCTTTCGGTCATCCTGGGCGCGGTGATCGGCGCGGGCCTCGGCTTCCTCTGGTTCAACGCGCCGCCGGCGGCAATCTTCATGGGCGATACGGGCTCGCTGGCGCTTGGCGGCTTGATCGGCTCCGTGGCCGTTGCCACCAAGCATGAGGTGGTCATGGTCATCATCGGCGGCCTCTTCGTCATGGAGACGCTCTCGGTCATCATCCAGGTCGGCTTCTTCAAGATGACCGGCAAGCGCGTCTTCCTCATGGCGCCCATCCATCACCATTTCGAAAAGCTCGGCTGGACGGAAAGCCAGGTCGTGGTGCGGTTCTGGATCATCGCGGTCGTGCTCGGCATGATCGGCCTGTCCACGCTGAAGCTCCGGTAAGCCCATGATCCCGATTTCCACATTCAGCGGCAGGAAGGTGGCGCTCTTCGGGCTCGGCGGTTCGGGCCTTGCCACCGCCCGGGCGCTGGTCGCCGGCGGGGCGGATGTGCTCGCCTGGGACGACAATCCGGACAGTGTCGCCAAGGCTGCGGCGGCCGGCATTTCGACGGCGGATCTCAGAAACATCGACTGGCCGGCGCAGGCCGCCTTCGTGCTTTCACCCGGCGTGCCGCTCACCCATCCGAAGCCGCACTGGACCGTCGATCTGGCCCGAGCCGCGGGTGTGGAAATCATCGGCGATGTGGAGCTCTTCGTTCGGGAAAGGCGCGCTCTTTGCCCGGATTGCCCGATGATTGCGATCACCGGTACGAACGGCAAATCCACGACGACCGCCCTCATTGCCCATATCCTCACGTCTGCGGGTCGCGATACGCAGATGGGCGGCAATATCGGCACGGCGATCCTGACGCTCGCGCCGCCGACGGCCGGCCGCCATTACGTGATTGAGTGCTCGTCCTACCAGATCGATCTTGCCCCCACTCTCAATCCGACGGCGGGCATCCTCCTCAACCTCACGCCCGATCATCTCGACCGCCATGGCACCATGCAGCATTATGCGGACGTGAAGGAGCGCCTGGTTGCCGGAAGCGACGTCGCCATCATCGGTGTCGATGACAGCTATTCGGCGCTGATCGCCGACCGCATCGAGCAGGCGGGGCGGAAGGTCATGCGGATCTCGCGCCGCCAGGCGCTGAAAGACGGTCTCTATGCCGAGGGCAGTGCCATTCTGAGGACTGAAGCCGGTGCGGCGAAGCCGCTTGCCGATCTTCTCGGCATCCAGACGCTTCGGGGCGGGCACAATGCCCAGAATGCGGCGGCGGCGATTGCCGCATGCCTCGCGGTCGGGCTCAGCGCCGAGGAGATCGGCGCCGGTCTCAAGACCTTCCCCGGCCTCAAGCATCGCATGCAGCCCGTCGCGCGGATCGGCCACACGGTCTTTGTCAATGACAGCAAGGCCACCAATGCGGATGCGGCGGCACCGGCGCTTTCGAGCTATGAGCGGATCTACTGGATTGCAGGCGGCCTGCCCAAGGCCGGCGGCATTACCAGCCTTGCGCCCTTCTTTCCACGGATCGCCAAGGCCTATCTGATCGGCGAGGCGGCACCGGAATTTGCCGCTACGCTGGGCGAGGCGGTGCCTTACGAAATATCCGGCACGCTGGAGCGGGCCGTCGCGCATGCGGCGGCGGATGCGGCGGCGGACGGGCAGGCCAATGCGGTGATGCTCTCCCCGGCTTGCGCAAGCTTCGACCAGTACAAGAATTTCGAGGTCAGGGGCGACGCCTTCGTCGCCCATGTGGCGGCGCTCGCGGGCGTCACCATGCTGATCGCTTCCTGAAGGGGGTAAGACACATGGTAAGCCGAGCGGAACGGGGACCGATTGCCGACTGGTTCTGGACCATCGACCGGTTTTTCCTTGCGACCTTCATCCTGCTGATGGGGATCGGGTTCATGCTTTCCTTCGCCGCCTCGCCGGCGGTGGCGGAGCGCATCAATCTGGAACCCTTCTTCTTCGTCAAGCGGCATGCGGCCTTCCTGCTGCCGGGCCTGGCGCTGATGGTGGGCCTTTCCTTTCTCACCCCCCGGCAGGTGCGGCGAACCGCCATTATCCTTCTCATCGTCTCGCTTGGCATGATGCTTCTGGCGCTGTTCTTCGGCCAGGAAGTGAAGGGCGCGCGGCGCTGGATCACCCTTGCGGGCATTTCCATCCAGCCCTCCGAATTCATGAAGCCTGCTTTCGTGGTGGTCTGCGCCTGGCTGTTTTCCGAACATGCCCGCCAGCCGGAAATTCCGGGCAATCTCTTCGCCATCATCCTTTTCGGCATCGTCGGGGCGCTGCTCGTGGCGCAGCCTGACCTCGGCCAGACGATCCTGACCAGCGCGGTCTGGGGCGGCATGTTCTTCATGGCCGGCATGCCCTGGCTGTGGATCATCGTGCTCGGCTCGCTCGGCGCCGGCGGCTTCGTCGCGGCCTATTACGTCTTCCCGCACGTGGCGGGCCGTGTCGACCGGTTCCTCACCGGCGAAGGCGACACGTTCCAGGTGGATACGGCGCGCGAAGCCATCATCCGCGGCAACTGGTATGGCCAGGGCCCGGGCGAAGGCGTGGTGAAGCGCATCATTCCCGACGCCCATACGGACTTCATCTTCTCCGTCGCTGCGGAGGAATTCGGCATCATCTTCTGCATGGTTCTGGTGGCCATCTTCGCCTTCGTGGTTCTGCGCGGCCTGCGCCATGCGTTCCGCGAGCAGAATGACTTCAACCGCTTTGCGGTCGCCGGCCTCGTCCTGCAATTCGGCATCCAGTCGATGATCAACATCGGCGTGAACCTGCAGCTCCTGCCCGCCAAGGGCATGACCCTGCCGCTGATTTCCTATGGCGGCTCCTCGATGCTCGCCATCTGCGTGACGGCCGGCTTCATTCTGGCGCTCACCCGTCATCGGCCGGAAAAGCGGGCGCTCGACCGCAGCCTGTTCCGCGCCGTGCAAGGCGTGCCGGCCGAATAAGGATTCCCTTTCATGAGCCAACCCCTCATTCTTCTCGCCGCCGGGGGAACCGGCGGCCATCTGTTTCCGGCCGAGGCGCTGGCCCATGCGCTGAAGGCTGAAGGCTATGCGGTGCATCTCGTGACCGACAGCCGTGCCGAGCGCTTTGCTGGCAAGTTTCCGGCCGATGCGATCCATGTGGTGCCGTCGGCGACGATTGGCTCCAAGAACCCGGTGGCGATCGCCCGCGCACTCTGGCGGCTCTGGAGCGGCTACCGGGCGGCCCGCGCGCTGATCCGCCGGCTGAAGCCCCGCGCTGTCGTCGGTTTCGGCGGCTATCCCACGGTTCCGCCGTTGATGGCGGCAAGCGGGCTGAAGGTGCCGACGCTCATTCACGAACAGAATGCGGTGATGGGCCGGGCGAACCGGCTGCTCGCCTCCCGCGTCGATGCGATTGCCGGCGGCTTCCTGCCGGAAGGGACCGGCGATTATGCCGGCAAGACGGTGGCGACCGGAAATCCCGTGCGTCCCGCCGTGCTCGCGGCTGCCGAGACGCCCTATCTCGCTTCGCAGGGGGATGAACCCTTCCATCTCGTCGTCTTCGGCGGTAGCCAGGGCGCGCAGTTCTTTTCCGCCGCTATCCCTGAAGCGGTGGCGCTTCTCGACCAGAGCCAGCGCCGGCGGCTGCGGCTGACCCAGCAGGCGCGCCCCGAGGACCAGCAGGCGGTGATCGAGCGCTATCAGGCGCTCGGCGTCGAAGCGCAGGTCTCTCCCTTCTTCGGCGACATGGCGGAGCGGATCGCGCGCGCCCAGTTCCTGATCACCCGGTCCGGTGCTTCCACTGTGTCCGAAATTTCGGTGATCGGCCGGCCGGCGATCCTCGTTCCCTATCCGCACGCTCTCGACCACGACCAGGCGGCCAATGCCGCCCAGCTTTCGGCAAAGGGCGGGGCCAAGGTGATCCCGCAATCGCAGCTTTCGCCTGAAAAGCTAGCGGCTCTCATTCATGATGCGATGAACGAGCCGGAACGCATGGCGAAAATGGCCGCTGCGGCAAAAGCATCCGGCAAACCCGACGCGACCGGCTTGCTTGCCCGGCTGACCGGGTTTATTGCGGCAGGCAAGACGATGACGGAATTCAAGAGGACCACGACATGAAGATGCCGAAGGCCATCGGCCTTGTTCATTTTATCGGTATCGGCGGTATCGGCATGAGCGGCATTGCCGAAGTGCTGCATAATCTTGGCCACAAGGTACAGGGATCGGACCAGGCAGACAGCGCCAATGTGCAGCGTCTGCGCGAAAAGGGCATTCCCGTCTTCGTGGGGCACAAGGCCGACAATCTGGGCGATGCGGAAGTGGTGGTCGTGTCCACCGCGATCCGCAAGGACAATCCGGAGCTGGTCGCCGCCCGCGAGAAGCTTCTGCCCGTCGTTCGCCGCGCCGAAATGCTGGCCGAGCTGATGCGCTTCCGCAATGCGATTGCCATCGGCGGCACCCATGGCAAGACCACCACGACCTCCATGGTTGCGACCCTTCTGGAAGCCGGCGGGCTCGACCCCACCGTCATCAATGGCGGCATCATCAATGCCTATGGCACCAATGCGCGCATGGGCGAGGGCGAGTGGATGGTGGTCGAGGCCGACGAAAGCGACGGCACCTTCCTGAAGCTGCCGGCCGATGTGGCAGTAGTCACCAATATCGATCCCGAACATCTCGACCATTACGGCCATTTCGATGCGGTTCGCGCCGCCTTCCGGCAGTTCGTGGAGAACGTGCCCTTCTACGGTTTCGGCGTGATGTGCCTCGACCATCCGGAAGTGCAGTCGCTGGTCGCCAAGATCGAGGACCGCAAGGTCATCACCTATGGCGAAAACCCGCAGGCTGACGTGCGCTTCATGAATGTGCGCTACGAGGGCACGCGCTCGGTTTTCGACGTGGAAATCCGCCGCCGGCGCACGGGCCAGACCTTCCTGCTGAAGCAGCTCGCGCTGCCCATGCCCGGGCGGCACAATGTTTCCAATGCTACGGCGGCGGTGGCCGTCGCCAACCGGCTTGGCATTTCGGATGCGGATATCCGCAAGGGACTTGCGAGCTTCAGCGGCGTGAAGCGCCGCTTCACGCTGACCGGCGAGTGGAATGGCATTCAGGTCTTCGACGATTACGGCCATCATCCGGTGGAAATCCGGGCGGTGCTGAAGGCCGCGCGCGAGGCCTGCAAGGGCCGCATCATCGCCGTGCACCAGCCGCACCGTTTCACGCGCCTGTCTTCCCTGATGGAGGAGTTTTCCGGCTGCTTCAACGATGCGGACAGCATCATGATCGCCCCCGTCTATTCGGCCGGGGAGGATCCGATCGAGAATGTGAATTCCGAGGTTCTGGTGACCCGCATCAAGGCGGGCGGCCATCGCGACGCGCGCTTCCTGCCTTCGCCCGAGGGGCTTGCGGACATCGTGGCGCAGATCGCTTCGCCCGGGGATTTTGTGGTTCTGCTCGGTGCGGGTAATATCACCGCCTGGGCGGCGGCACTGCCCAAGGAACTGGCGGCCAAGGCAGGTGGAAAGGCATGAGACAGGTGAATGGCGACGAACTTCTGGCGCGGCTGGGCTCCGGCGTCGAGGGCCTTCGCGGCCGACTGACCCCGGATGCGCCCATGGACCGCATGACCTGGTTCCAGGCGGGCGGCCCGGCCGAGCTGCTCTTCCAGCCGCAGGATGTGGAAGACCTGCAGGCCTTCCTGAAGATCCTGCCCGAGGATGTGCCGCTCACCGTGGTGGGCGTGGGCTCCAACCTTCTGGTGCGCGATGGCGGCATCAAGGGTGTCGTGGTTCGGCTTTCAGCCAAGGGTTTCGGAAGCATCGAGGAGGCGGGCGAGAACCGCATCCGCGCCGGCGCCATCTGCCCCGACAAGAATGTCGCCGCCTTCGCCATGGATCGCGGGCTCGGCGGCTTCCATTTCTATTACGGCATTCCGGGTTCGATCGGCGGCGCGCTGCGCATGAATGCGGGTGCCAACGGCGCCGAAACCCGCGAACGGGTGGTGGAGGTGGAGGCGCTTGACCGGCAGGGTAACCGCCATGTGCTTTCCAATGCGGACATGGGCTACAGCTACCGCCATTCCTCGGCGCCGGCGGATCTCATCTTCACCCATGTGACCTTCGAGGGCTATCCCGAGGACAAGGCGAAGATCCGCGCCGACATGGATGCCGTTCGCCACCATCGCGAAACGGTCCAGCCCGTGCGGGAAAAGACCGGCGGCTCCACCTTCAAGAACCCGGAGGGTCATTCGGCCTGGCGGCTGATCGACGATGCCGGCTGCCGTGGGCTGATGATTGGTGGCGCGCAGATGTCCTCCCTGCACTGCAATTTCATGATCAATACGGGGCAGGCGACCGCCTACGATCTCGAATATCTGGGCGAGACCGTGCGCCAGCGCGTGCATGAGCATTCCGGCATCCTGCTGGAATGGGAAATCAAGCGTCTCGGCAAATTCGTGCCCGGCCGCGAGGTCACGGCCTTTCAGGTCTGACAGGCGTTTCACGACAGGGCCGGATCTCCCCCTTGAGGTCCGGCCTATTTTATTGTAATTTACGAAAAAATAATATGACGCTGCATTCGTATTGACGGGCTGGCAATAGCCTCGTCCCGTGATGCAGGCTATTGAGCAGGGACATTTCGATGGCTGCCATTAACGCCTATTTCCAGTTCGACATGATGACGCTGAACCTCAACAAGCTGGCGTCCGGCTATTACGATTTCTTCGACAATGAATATGCACCCTACGGGGACACGGTGTACGAGGACGTGTTCAGCTTCAACTATGCGCAGAACCGTTATGGCATTTTCGGCGGTTCCGGCTTTGCCGTGGATTTTTTCGGCCGGGTGAGCGGGACGGTGCAGGGCTATTTGGAGACCTATGGAGAGACAATCCTGTTCTCCGTCGAGAACTTCTCCTACGGCGCAGCTGGTATGCTGAGCGCTATCTATTCCAAGCCGACGGCTGACGATTTCTCCATATTCCGCAGCATTCTTGCCCGCGACGACACATTCTATCTGTCCAACAGCAATGATCGCGCCAATGGTTATGCCGGCGCGGATCTGCTCGCAGGCTATGCGGGGAGCGATATCCTCTACGGCGGCGACGGCAATGACCGACTCTATGGTGGAGAAGGAGCGGACAGCCTCTACGGAGATGCGAATGATGACCGGCTTTATGGAGGCAGCGGCAATGACAGGCTCGTCGGAGGCTCCGGCGCAGACCGTTTCGTTTTCGACATTCGGCCTAACAGCACGTCCAACCGCGACACGATCGCCGATTTCCAACCGCGGCTGGACCGTATCGAATTGGAAAATGCCATCTTCACCCGGCTTGCCCTGCCGGGAAAGCTTAGCGTGCAGAATTTCGCGCGAAACCTGGATGGCGTTGCCAAGGACAAGAACGACTACATTGTCTACGAAACCGATACGGGCAAGCTCTTCTATGATGCGGATGGAAGCGGCAAGGGCAAGGCGGTGCTGATCGCTACCCTTGAAAACAAGGCTGCGCTGACCGCCGCTGATTTCTATGTGATCTGAAGAGGACGTTGATCACGGCCGCCAAGGGATGCCATGCGGCGTCGCTTAACGTCCCATCCAGCGATTTGATTTTCTGGCTTCTGGAGGATGCTTCGGGCAAAGGAGGGCTATTGCGGGCTCTGCCATCTTGCGCACGCGCATCCTCCTGGAAGTGGGGCGCCCTTGGCCGTGTAAAGGCAGGTCCCAGGGCGGATGGTCTTGCTGGGGACACGCGCTCATTCGCGCTCGGGCAGCGGACCTGAATAGCAGTGCGCGTCTGCGTAGTAACCATAAGTTCATTCCGCGCGTGCCGGTGGTTGAAGGTGAACAAAAACTAAATTAGCATCATTTCGCATTGGTAAACATGTGTTTTTGGAGAGTTCAATGGCATATATTCTGGCAGATAACGCTTTCAATTTCGACCTGCTCGACCTTTCGCGTTTTGCGGCGCCGACCACCAAGCTGACGATCACGAATGGGGCAAATGCGGTTCTCAACGGCATCACCTATTCTGACATAGCAAGCTACAGCTATTTCGGTGGCGAGCAGCGGACAGGCATTTTCGGAGGCACCAATTTCTTGGGCTCGAGCGAGAAGGGACTGACCGGCGGCACGGTGACCGGCTATGCCGAAATCAACGGCAAGGGGCAGATCGACTGGAGCATTCAGGGCTTCAAATATGATGCGAGCCTGCTCACCCAGGCCATGCAGACCAAGGGCACGCAGGACGATTTCGGCCATTTTGGCTTCATCCTGGCGAAGGACGATGTGTTCGATCTCTCGGATTTCGCCGATGTGGCCTATGGCGGCGGCGGCAACGATGTGATGTATGGCCGTGCCGGCGATGACCGTCTGGGCGGAGACATTGGCAATGACAAGCTCTATGGCGGCGAGGGCAATGACGACCTGCGGGGTGGCGGTGGCCGCGACGTCTTCGTGTTCAACACCGCGCTGAATGCGAAAACCAATGTGGATGTCATCCGGGATTTCAGCACGCAGTACGACAAGATCCAGCTCGACCCCACGATCTTCACCCGCCTGACGAAAGCGGGGGATCTCAATCCGTCCTATTTCGCCGCGAACAAGGCCGGGCGTCCGGTGGATTCGTCCGACTACATCATCTACGACACCGATCACGGCAAGCTCTATTATGATGCGGACGGTACGGGCACCAAGTTCAAGGCGGTGCTGATCGCCACCTTCGACAACAATCCGCAGCTGAAGGCCAGCAATTTCACCGTTCTCCACGACATGGATCTCGTGGCCTAAGACACGGCATTCATCCTTGCGAAGGGCCGGCTTCCTGTTGGGAGGCCGGCCCTTTTCGTTTATCAAGTTGCGGGCAATGGCCCCCTATTCCGGCCGGCTGTCAAGGGCCGGGAAAGGGCGGATAGAGGGCACGGCCGAGGGCTTGCGCGACGCGGCAGCCGTGAGGGCGCGGGCAGGGGCGTTTTGCGCCATTTCTCCTTGAACCCATGGCAACTCTCTGATTCTAAGGCGGGAATCGCTTCATGCCTGATTCGTGTCCGATCGGGCAGGCGGGCCTGAGGTGCGTTTCGCTTGCGGGTGGAATTCCGGAAAGCTCACGCGAGGAGAGGTCTGCCAAAGCGCAAAAAAATGTGGCTTCCCGCCCTGACGGTTAACGAAAGTAAACGCTTCATTAACCTTAATCAGGCTTTAGTGGGTTTTGAAATCGTGGGCCAATTCCTTCCAATCAGGTTGGCGCAAGAGCAGGGGACTAAACCGCAAGGTCGGTTTCAAGGAGTTCTGGATGAGTGCGAAGCATGTCGCTGTCCTGATGGGCGGATTTTCGTCGGAAAGGCCCGTCAGCCTTTCCTCCGGAAACGCCTGTGCGGATGCGCTGGAGGCTGAAGGCTTCCGCGTAAGCCGCGTGGACGTGGGGCGCGACGTGGCGAAAGTACTCTCCGATCTCAAGCCGGACGTGGCCTTCAATGCACTGCACGGGCCCTATGGCGAAGACGGCACGATCCAGGGCGTGCTGGAATATCTCCAGATCCCCTATACGCATTCGGGCGTGCTGGCCTCCGCGCTGGCCATGAACAAGCAGGTGGCAAAGAGCGTGGTGTCGGCGGCCGGCGTGCCGGTTGCCGAAGCGCTGGTGATCGACCGTCACGCGATCGGCCCCGAACATCCGATGAAGACGCCTTATGTGGTGAAGCCGGTCAATGAGGGCTCCTCCTTCGGCGTGGTCATCGTGCGGGAAGACCAGTCCCATCCGCCGCAGGTCATCTCATCGCCGGAATGGCGCTATGGCGACCGGGTGATGGTGGAGCGCTATGTCTATGGCCGCGAGCTTACCTGTGGCGTCGTCAATGGCCGGGCGATGGGTGTCACCGAAGTCATCCCCGTCGGTCATAATTTCTATGATTACGATGCCAAATATGCGGCGGGCGGTTCGCGTCACGTCATCCCGGCGGCCATTCCCGAGGCGCTTTACGCGCGCATCCAGGCGCTGGCGGTGCTGGCGCATGAGGCCATCGGCTGCCGCGGCGTCAGCCGTTCGGACTTCCGTTATGACGACCGTTTCGGTCCGGAAGGCGAACTGATCTGGCTGGAAATCAACACCCAGCCCGGCATGACCCCCACCTCGCTCGTGCCGGAAATGGCCGCCCATGAGGGTATGAGCTTCGGCGCCTTCCTCAGTCTCCTGGTGGAGGACGCCTCATGCGGACGCTGAAGCAGGGACGCGACCGGTTCGAAGCCGATACGGAGACCTATCTTCCCGCCGCGCGGGAACGGGAGCTCTTCGTCATTCCGCGCCCCTTCCGGCGCGCTTTCCGCTTCATGATCAATCTTGCCTCGGGCCGCATCCACATCCCGAACCACACGGGCACCTTCTCAGCCTTCGCCTTCCTGGCGGCCACGGGGGTCTATGGCATGTCTCTCGGCGGCCATTCCCAGTCCGTGGCGCAGGCGACGACGACGGCCGCCGGCTTTGCCATCGAGGATGTGAAGGTTTCGGGCAACAGCGAGACATCCGAAATCGACATTCTCGAAAAGCTCGGTCTCGATGGCGAAACCTCGCTGGTGGCGCTCGACATCAAGGCCGCCCGGGCGCGCCTTGCCGAGCTGCCCTGGGTGGAGCAGGTGGAGCTGCGCAAGGTCTATCCGAAGACGGTCGAGGTCAATCTCAAGGAGCGCAAGGCCTATGCCATCTGGCAGCACGGCCAGGAGCTTTCGCTTATCGAGAAGAACGGCAGCGTCATCGAGCCGCTGCGCGACAACAAATTTACCGATCTGCCGCTCTTCGTCGGCCGTGATGCGGAAACCGCCGCCGCCAAGTTCGAGAAGGACTTTGCCAACTGGCCGGCCGTGCGCGCCCAGGTGAAGGCCTATGTGCGCATCGCCGGACGCCGCTGGGACCTGCATCTGAAGAACGGCATCGTGGTCAAGCTGCCGGAAGAGGGCATCGATCAGGCGCTTGCGCTGCTGACCCGCATGGACACCGAACAACGCCTGCTGGAGCGCGACATCGTCGGCGTGGATCTTCGCCTTCCCGACCGCACCGCCATCCGCCTGTCGCCCGAGGCTGTCGAACGTCGCCAGGCCGCGCTCGATGCCCGCACCAAGGCGCTCAAGAAACTGGGGAACCCGACATGAGCATCTTCGGCTCTTCTCATTTTGGACTTCCGCGCCTGAAGCCGCTTTCCTCCAGGCGGTCCCACATCGTTTCGGTGCTGGATATCGGTTCCACCAAGACCGTGTGCATGATCGGCCGGCTGACGCCGCGCGAGGAAAGCGAAATCCTGCCGGGTCGCACCCATAATGTCGAAATCATCGGCATCGGGCATCAGCGCTCCCGCGGCATCAAGGCCGGTGTGATCGCCGATCTCGAAACCGCCGAGAGCGTGGTTCGCCTGGCTGTGGACGCGGCCGAGCGCATGGCGGGTCTCACCGTCGACAGTCTGATCGTAAATGTCACCGCGGGCCGTCTCGGCTCCGACATCTACACCGCGACGATCGATCTCGGCGGCCAGGAAGTGGAGGCGAGCGACCTGCGCAAGGTTCTGTCCGCCGCCTGCCAGCAGTCGATCCAGAACGACCGGGCGGTGCTGCATTCCATTCCGACCGGCTATTCGCTGGATGGTGAGCGCGGCATTCGCGATCCGCTCTCCATGTATGGCGAGGCTCTCGGCGTCGACATGCATGTGGTGACGTCCGAGCGCACGGCGCTGAAGAATCTCGAGCTTTGCGTCAACCGCGCCCATCTCTCGGTGGAAGGCATGGTGGCGACCCCCTATGCGAGCGGCCTTGCGGCGCTGGTGGACGACGAGGTCGAACTCGGCTGCGCCGCCATCGACATGGGCGGCGGCACCACGACCATCTCGGTATTCGCAGAAGGGCGTCTGGTGCATACGGATGCGGTCAGCCTCGGCGGCCATCACGTGACGACGGACCTTGCCCGCGGGCTTTCCACGCGCATCGAGGATGCCGAGCGGCTGAAGGTTGTTCATGCCTCGGCGCTCCCGAATGCCGGCGACGAGCGTGATCTCATCTCCATTCCGCCGATCGGCGAGGATGACCGCGATCAGCCGACGCAGGTGCCGCGCGCGCTGGTTTCGCGTATTGTCCGGGCCCGAATCGAGGAAACGCTCGAGCTGATCCGTGACCGGATCCAGCGCTCCGGCTTCAGCCCGATCGTGGGCAAGCGGGTGGTGCTGACGGGTGGCGCCAGCCAGCTGACCGGCCTGCCGGAAGCGGCCCGCCGCATTCTGGCGCGCAATGTGCGCATCGGCCGCCCGATGGGGGTTTCCGGTCTTCCGGCAGCCGCCAAGGGCCCGGCCTTTTCCACGGCCGTCGGTCTGATGATCTATCCGCAGGTTGCGGACATCGAAACACATGCGTCGCAGGGCGGTCTGCTCACGGCGCTTGGGGGTAGCAACAGCCGGATTGCCCGCATGGGCCAGTGGCTGAAGGAAAGTTTTTGAGATTGCATGAATTGGCCAGCATGGCGATGCGGCCATAAAGAGAAGGAATGGGTACGATGACCATCAAGCTGCAGAAGCCAGACATTACGGAGCTGAAGCCCCGCATCACCGTATTCGGTGTGGGCGGCGGCGGCGGCAACGCCGTGAACAACATGATCACCGCGGGCCTCCAGGGCGTCGATTTCGTCGTCGCCAACACGGATGCCCAGGCCCTGACGATGACCAAGGCCGAGCGCATCATCCAGCTCGGCGTCAACGTCACCGAGGGCCTCGGTGCGGGCTCGCAGCCGGAAGTCGGCCGCGCGGCTGCCGAAGAGTGCATCGACGAAATCGTCGATCACCTGAACGGCACGCATATGTGCTTCGTCACCGCCGGCATGGGCGGTGGCACCGGCACGGGTGCGGCTCCGGTCGTGGCCCAGGCTGCGCGCAACAAGGGCATCCTCACGGTTGGCGTGGTCACCAAGCCGTTCCATTTCGAAGGCGGCCGCCGCATGCGGCTTGCCGAGCAGGGCATCCAGGAGCTGCAGAAGTCTGTCGATACGCTCATCGTCATTCCGAACCAGAACCTCTTCCGCATCGCCAATGACAAGACGACCTTCGCCGATGCCTTCGCCATGGCCGACCAGGTTCTCTATTCCGGCGTTGCCTGCATCACCGACCTGATGGTCAAGGAAGGCCTCATCAACCTCGACTTCGCCGACGTCCGCTCGGTAATGCGCGAGATGGGCCGCGCCATGATGGGTACGGGCGAAGCCTCCGGTTCCGGCCGCGCCATGCAGGCCGCCGAAGCCGCGATCGCCAACCCGCTGCTCGACGAAACCTCGATGAAGGGTGCTCAGGGCCTGCTGATCTCGATCACCGGCGGCCGCGACCTCACCCTCTTCGAAGTGGACGAAGCCGCAACCCGCATCCGCGAAGAAGTGGATCCGGACGCGAACATCATCCTCGGCGCCACCTTCGACGAAGCGCTGGAAGGCATCATCCGCGTGTCCGTCGTTGCCACCGGCATCGACCGCGTCATGGGCGAACAGCCGCACCAGACCTTCGACCCGCGCCTGGCGCAGAAGACGATTATTCGTCCTTCCGCGGCCGTTGCATCCGCATCGGCCGCAGCTCAGCCTGCGCATGTCATGCAGGCACCCAAGACCGTCGTCGACCCGATCGCGCACACCATCCGTCAGGCAGAAGCCGAGATGGAGCGCGAGCTGGACATCGCACTCCGCCCCTCCGCCGCCCAGCCGCAGCAGCCGGTCGCGCAGCACCACCATGACGACGGCTTCCGTCCGCAGAGCCGTCTCTTCAGCGGTGCCGCTCCGATCGATGCGCCGGTTGCGGTGCCGGTAAGCCCGGCTCCGGCCTTCCATGCCCAGCCGGCACCGGCCCCCGTTGCCGCACCGGTGGCGCCGCAGGTCTCCGTTTCCCAGCAGCAGGCTGCTCCGATCATCAGCCAGCCGCAGCCGGCACCGCAGATGCTGCGCCAGGCTCCGGTTGCCGCACCGGAAATCCGCACCACCATCGAACAGGCCCGCATGCCGCGCGTGGAAGATTTCCCGCCGGTCGTGAAGGCCGAAATGGATCACCGGGCGCAGCCGCAGGTTCAGGCTACCGAAGACCGCGGTCCGATGGGTCTGCTGAAGCGCATCACCAACTCGCTCGGCCGCCGGGACGAAGACGATCATGCCCATAGCGACATGACCGCTTCGGCACCGAGCGCCGCTTCCCAGCAGCGCCGCACGCTGTCGCCGGAGGCAAGCCTCTACGCACCGCGTCGCGGCAATCTGGACGATCACGGCCGTCCGGTTCCGCAGTCCCGCGCGAGCGAAGACGACCAGCTAGAGATCCCGGCCTTCCTGCGCCGCCAGTCGAACTGAGGCGCCAAGACCGAGTCGTTACGAAAAACCCGGGCCAGATAACGGCCCGGGTTTTTCTTTTGCCGCAGAGGGCGAAACATTGATGAAAATCAAAGTTTTGTCTTCGTAACAATTCGATAGAAACAGTGATTTGGAATAGGCGCGTCCATTCGCTAAGTAGAGGCTCAGGGATACCGCCGGATGACGGGATCGGGGGCGATCCGTCCTCCATCGGACGATAACAGGCCGCGCAGGGGCAGATGCTGCCAAGGGCGCGGTCAGGGACTGAAAAGGCATAGACGCATGGCCGTAGGGCTGCTTGGATTTCAAACCACCATCGCTGAACGGGTAACGCTTTCGGGAATCGGCGTTCATTCCGGAGCGCCGGTTTCGATCACCTTTCATCCGGCCGAGTCGGGCTCGGGCATCGTGTTCCAGCGCTTCGAGGGCGAGGAACTGCTTGGCGAATACCGCGCTGTTTCCGCCGAAGTGGGCAATACGGATCTCTGCACCGTTCTCGGCACGCATCCGGCCCGCATGGTTGCGACGGTGGAACATGTGATGGCCGCGCTTTATGCGGCCGGTATCGACAATATCCTCGTCGAAGTGCATGGCGCTGAAATGCCGATCATGGATGGCAGCTCGGCCGCCTTCGTCGAGGCGATCGAACAGGCGGGCCTGCGCCAGCTCGGGGCCAAGCGCCGCTATATCCGTGTCGTCAAGCCGGTCCGCATCGAGGCTGGCCAGTCCTGGGCAGAATTCCTGCCCTATGAGGGCACCCGCTTCGACGTGGAAATCGATTTCGACACGCCGCTGATCGGCCGCCAGCGCTGGCAGGGCGACCTGACGCTTTCCACCTTCCGCGACGAACTTTCCCGCGCCCGCACCTTCGGCTTCATGCGCGACGTAGAGCGGCTGTGGGCCGCCGGCTTCGCGCTCGGCTCCTCGCTGGAAAACTCGGTCGTCATTTCCGATGACGATACGGTGATCAATATCGAGGGCCTGCGTTACGGTCATGACGAATTCGTGCGCCACAAGACGCTCGATGCCGTCGGCGATCTGGCGCTTGCCGGGGCGCAGTTCATCGGCTGCTACCGCTCCTATCGCGGCGGCCACAAGCTAAATGCCAATGCGCTGAAGGCACTGCTGAACGACCGTTCGGCCTATGAGGTCGTCGAAAGCGCCTCGGCCCGGCCGCGTGCAGGCGCCCGCGATTTCATCGCGGTCAACGCCCCGGAATTTGCGCCCTGGTCTGCCTGATCACGCCGCGATTTTGGATAGAGGCCGCTTGTGAAAGCGGCCTTTTTCATTGCCCTTTTTGCGGCGGTTTCTCTTCCCCGCCATAAAAATGCGTTAAAGAATCGACAATGCGTTGTTATCGAGCGCCCTTTGCTCTAGAAACGCCAGTCAGGTCCGCTCGGGCGGACCGCTGTTTGAACCGGGTCCGAATAGGTAGTGCAAGGTTTGTCCAAAATGAATAAAACTGCGCGTGTGCTGCTGGTATCTCTTCTTCTTGCCGGCACGGGCACTTTTCTTGCGAGCTGCGAAACGGACCAGGACATCGACATTTCCAAGATCGGCATGGAATCCGATCCGCCGGAGGTGCTGTACAACCAGGGTCTGGCCAACTTCAAGGCTGGCAATACGACCGAGGCGCAGCGCAAGTTCGATGCGATCGATCGCCAGCATCCCTTCACCGACTGGGCCCGCAAGGCGCTCGTCATGAGCACCTTCCTCAAATATCGCAGTGGCGATTATGACGAGGCGATCACGACCGGCACGCGCTATATGCGGCAGTATTCCAACACGCCGGATGCCGCCTATGTGCAGTATCTGATCGGTCTTGCCTATTCGAAGCAGATCCCCGACGTGACCCAGGATCAGCGCGCCGCCGCGCAGACCATCGATGCCATGCAGAAGGTCGTCGATAATTATCCGAAGTCGGAATACGTCGACGACGCGCAGACCAAGATCCGCTTTGCGCGCGACAACCTCGCCGGCAAGGAAATGCAGGTCGGGCGCTACTATCTGGAGCGCAAGGAATATCTGGCAGCCATCCAGCGTTTCCGCCTGGTGGTCGAGAAATATCCGAACACCAACCAGGTGGAGGAGGCGTTGGCTCGCCTGGTGGAAGCCTATTTCGCCCTTGGCATCGTGCAGGAAGCGCAGGCCGCTGCCGCGGTGCTCGGCCGGAACTATCCGGATAGCCAGTGGTATGCCGACAGCTACAAGCTCTTGCAGACCGGTGGTCTGGAACCGCGTGAGAATGCGGGTTCCTGGATCAGCCGTGCGGCAAGCAAGATCGTTCTCGGCGGCTAAGACCGGCAACCATGCTCGCACAGCTTTCGATCCGCGACATCGTCTTGATCGAACGTCTCGATCTTGGCTTCGACCGCGGTCTCTCTGTGCTGACGGGCGAAACCGGGGCCGGCAAATCCATACTGCTTGACAGTCTTTCCCTGGCGCTTGGCGGGCGCGGGGATGGCGGTCTTGTGCGCCATGGCGAGGAGAAGGGGCAGGTTACCGCCGTCTTCGACGTGCCGATGGATCACGCGGCGCGCAAGCTCTTGCGGGAAAATGGCATAGACGACGATGGCGACCTGATTTTCCGTCGCGCGCAATCGGCGGATGGCCGCACGAAAGCTTACGTGAACGATCAACCTGTCAGCGTGCAGCTGATGCGGCAGGCCGGGCAGATGCTCGTGGAAATCCATGGCCAGCATGACGACCGCGCGCTTGTCGATACGGATGCGCATCGCAATCTCCTTGATGCCTTCGGCGGACTATCGGAGGAAGCGCTGGCGGTGGGCACACTCTACCGCAGCTGGAGGGATGCCGAGCGGCAGCTGAAGAAACACCGGGAAAAGGTGGAGGCCGCTGCCCGAGAGGCGGATTTCCTGCGCTCCGCCGTGGAGGAACTGACGCGTCTTTCCCCTCAGGACGGGGAGGAGGACGAACTCGCCGAGCGGCGAAGCCAGATGCAAAAGTCGGAGCGCATTGCCGGCGATATCGCGGAGGCTTCCGAATTCCTGAACGGCAACAGTTCTCCGGTGCCGCATATCGCATCGCTCGTCCGCCGCCTCGAACGCAAGGCGCAGGAAGCGCCGGGCCTCCTCGAAGAGACGGTATCGCTTCTCGACCAGGCCCTCGATCATCTCTCCAATGCCCAGATGGAGGTGGAGGCCGCGCTGCGCCGGACGGAGTTCGATCCCAAGGAGCTGGAGCGGGTGGAGGAGCGCCTCTTTGCGCTCCGCGCCGCCTCGCGGAAATATTCCGTGCCGGTTTCCGATTTGCCGGCACTCGCGCTTCGCATGACGGCCGATCTTGCCGATCTCGATGCGGGCGAGGAAAAGCTCAAGCATCTCGAAACCGCCCTTGCCGAGGCCGAGGCCAGCTATTTCCGCGCTGCGGATGCGCTTTCCGCAAAGCGGCGCAAGGCTGCCGATGCTCTGGCGGAGGCGGTGATGGCGGAATTGCCGGCTCTGAAGCTCGAAAGGGCGCGCTTCATGGTGGAGATCAACTCCCGCGCGGAAAATGCGGGCGCCGGGGGCATAGACATTGCCGAGTTCCATGTGCAGACCAACCCCGGCACCCGTCCGGGCTCGATCATGAAGGTGGCGTCTGGCGGCGAGCTTTCCCGCTTCCTCCTCGCGCTCAAGGTGGCGCTGGCCGATCGAGGCTCTGCCCCGACCCTGGTTTTCGACGAGATCGATACGGGTGTCGGCGGCGCGGTGGCGGATGCCATCGGGCAGCGGCTGAAGCGGCTTTCCGACCGGGTGCAGGTGCTCTCGGTCACCCATGCGCCGCAGGTTGCCGCCCGCGCGGCCACCCATTTCCTGATTTCCAAGGGGCCTTCGGCGGCGGATGCCGCAAAGATCGCAACCCGGGTTGCGGTCATGGAGCCGGGCGATCGTGCAGAGGAAATCGCCCGCATGCTGTCTGGCGCATCCGTGACGGATGAGGCGCGCGCTGCCGCGGCCCGTCTGATCGCGGGCAATGGCTAGGCGGCCTCGCTTGCGTTTCTTTCGGTCTTTCTTATAATGGAGCATCCGGCGGGTGCTGGAACACCCGCCGGAGTTTTACTGATCCTTACGGATAAATGTTACCCGCACGGTCATTGACCAGGTCGTGCGGGTTTTCCGTATGATCAGCGTGATGGAAATCGGAAAGATCCGCATTTCGAACACCTCCACATGTCCGGCAAGGCCGTTGCCTCGGTCGGGTCAGCCCATCATCCCGATCGGCACCACCTGGCGGGTGCCTGCTGCTTTTGTCGAACATTCGTACAATCTAACATGCATGTGGATGGTTGCAAGGCTCCCGGGCTTTCAGAGCTTTCAAGGGGCGCCGGTCTCCTCTAAAACCGGTGCAAGAGATTCCCGACGAGGCCTTCCATGCAGATCCAGTTCGACAAACCGGTTGAAGCCCTGAACGAAGAGGAGGCGCGGGCGGAGCTCGCCCATCTGGCCGCCGAAATTGCCCGTCACGATGCGCTTTACCATGCCAAGGATGCGCCCGCGATTTCCGATGCGGATTATGATGCGCTGAAGCGGCGGAATGATGCGGTGGAGCGGCAATTCCCTTCGCTCGTGCGGGCAGACAGTCCCTCGCGCCGGGTGGGCTTTACGCCGCTGCCGACCTTTGCGCCCGTCGTCCATGCGCGTCCGATGCTGTCGCTCGACAACACATTTTCGGATGAGGACGTGCAGGATTTCGTGGCGAGCGTCTATCGCTATCTCGGCATGCTGCCGGATGATTCCATCGCCTTTACCGCGGAGCCGAAGATCGACGGCCTTTCCATGTCGATTCGCTACGAGAATGGCCGGCTGGTGAATGCCGCGACGCGTGGCGACGGCACGACCGGGGAAAATGTGACCGCCAATATTCTGACGATTGCCGAAATTCCCCGCACGCTGCCGGCGGATGCGCCGCAGGTGGTGGAGGTGCGCGGCGAAGTCTACATGGCGAAGAGCGACTTCCAGGCCTTGAACGCCCAGATGGAAGCCGAGGGCAAGCAGACCTATGTGAACCCGCGCAACACCGCCTCCGGATCGCTTCGCCAGCTGGATCCGAAGGTGACCGCGGCGCGCAAGCTGCGCTTCTTTGCCTATGCCTGGGGGGAGGTATCGGAGATGCCTGCCGATACCCAGTTCGGCATGGTCGAGACCTTCGGAAAATGGGGTTTTCCGGTCAATCCGCTGATGAAGAGGATAAGCCGGATCGAGGATATTCTCGGCCACTACAGGGAAATCGGGCTCAAGCGCCCCGATCTCGATTACGATATTGATGGGGTGGTCTACAAGGTGGACCGGCTGGATCTCCAGGAGCGGCTGGGTTTCCGCTCGCGCAGCCCGCGCTGGGCAACGGCGCATAAATTCCCCGCCGAACAGGCGCTGACGCGGCTGACCGGGATCGACATTCAGGTGGGCCGCACGGGCGCGCTGACGCCCGTGGCGCGGCTCGAGCCGGTGACGGTCGGTGGTGTGGTCGTCACCAATGCCACCCTGCATAACGAGGATTACATCCGCGGGCTCGGCAATTCCGGCGAGCCCATCCGCGAAGGCCGGGACATTCGCGTGGGCGACATGGTGATCGTGCAGCGGGCAGGGGATGTCATTCCGCAGATCGTCGATATCATCGAGGAAAAGCGGCCGGGGGAGAGTGTGCCCTATGTGTTTCCGCGAACCTGCCCGGTCTGCGGCAGTCATGCGGTGCGCGAAGTCAATGAGAAGACCGGCAAGATGGATGCGGTCACCCGTTGTACCGGCGGCTTCGTCTGCCGGGCGCAGGCGGTGGAGCATCTCAAGCACTTCGTGTCCCGCAACGCCTTCGACATCGAGGGGCTTGGAACCAAGCAGGTGGATTTCTTCTTTGAAACCGATGATCCGACCATTCAGGTGCGCACGGCACCCGATATCTTCACGCTCGAAAAGCGCCAGCAGACTGCCCTGAACAAGCTCGAAAACCGGGAGGGCTTCGGCCGGACGAGCGTGCGCAAGCTCTTCGATGCGATCAATAGCCGCCGATCCATCGCGCTTCATCGGCTGATCTTCGCGCTTGGCATTCGGCATGTGGGCGAAACCACCGCGAAGCTCTTGGCGCGGGCCTATGGCACCTACGATGCCTTTGCGGCGGCGATGGAAGAGGCGGCGCCCATGCATGGTCCGGCCTGGAATGAACTCAACGCCATCGAGGGCGTGGGGGAGGTGGTTGCCACCTCCATCGTCGAATTCTACAAGGAGCCGCGCAACCGGGATGTGATCGCGCGCCTGCTGCTGGAGGTGACGCCGCAGGAAGCCGAGCGGCCTCAGGTTTCGGGCAGTCCCGTTGCCGGCAAGACGGTGGTCTTTACCGGTTCGCTGGAGCGCATGACCCGGGACGAGGCAAAGGCGCGGGCGGAAAGCCTGGGTGCCAAGGTTGCCGGTTCGGTGTCGAAGAAGACCGATATCGTGGTGGCCGGTCCCGGGGCCGGCTCGAAACTCGACAAGGCGCGGGAGCTCGGCATTCAGACCATGGACGAGGACGAGTGGCTGGCGTTCATCGAGGGGGCGGCAGAGGCATCGTGAAGGCACTCGCCATCGATTTCGAAACGGCCAGCGAAGAGCGGGGCAGCGCCTGCTCCGTCGGCCTTGCCTGGATCGAAGAGGGCCGGGTCACCCGCGTCGAGGAGCGGCTGATCCGGCCGAAATCCATGCGCTTTTCGGCGATGAACATCGCCATTCACGGCATTCGCCCCGAGCATGTGGCAGACCAGCCGGAATTTCCCGAGGTCATGGACGAATTTGCCGATGACTTTCAGAGGCTGCCGCTGATTGCCCATAATGCGGCCTTCGATTTTTCTGTCTGGCGAGGCGCCCTCGACCAGTATCGCATGGCCTATCCGGCCGTTACCTATTTCTGCACGCTGAAAATGGTGCAGAAGGTGTGGCCGCACCTGCCCTCGCACCGGCTGAACGTGATTGCCGAGCATCTCCGCCTGCGCTTCCGGCACCACACGGCGGGTGAGGATGCGGCGGTTGCAGCGGCCGCGGCCCTCGGCGTGGCGCAAAGCCTCGCCGTCAGGGACCTCGACGCCATTGCCGCGCGCATCCGCATGACGCCCGGACAGTTGCGCCCGGGCGGCTATCAGCCCTGTTCCTGCCGCAAGGGCTGATCCACCCCTCCTTGCGCTGCAGCAAAAGATTCCTATTTCTGGTGTAATTGGCGCTATGGTGCGCTTGTGACGAGAAAGGGATGATCGAGATGAACGCGACCGGAAAACGGAGCCTGCTGCTGGCCGGCCTGATGACCCTTGGAGCCGCCTTTCCCGCCGGGGCCGAGGTTGTGGGCAAGATCGGCGTCGACTGGATCGGCAACGACATCGTCGTCGAGGCACTGGCCGACCCGAAGGTCGAGGGCGTGACCTGCCATGTCACCTATTTCGATCGCAGTGTGATCGACCGCCTGCAGAAGGGCAACTGGTTCGAGGACCCTTCCAACAATTCCATCGCCTGCCGCCAGACCGGGCCGATTTCCGTTGGCGACATCGATCTTTCCGAGGATGGCGAGGAGGTGTTCCGGCAGGGCATGTCGCTGATCTGGAAGAAAATGGTCGTCAACCGCATCTATGACCGCAAGAACGATACGCTGGTTTATGTCGTGCATACGCGCCAGGTGACCGACGGTTCGGCGAAAATGGCTATTTCCACGGTGCCGCTCTACGGCCAGGCCGTGAACTGGAAGAACGGGAAGCCGCAATAACGGGCAATTGAAACGTTTAAGTCGGCATCACCCAAAAATGGTCCAAATTTTCTGCCTGCGCGGTTCAATATTTCGCAAAAACCTCTTCCGTTACGGCGAATCTTGTGCAAACCTTGGATTGTACAAAGCGACTGCGCCGTTTCGCGAATGACGGTGAAGGCGCCTTCTGTGCACGCCCGGATCGGCTCGGTGGCGTTACCCCAGCGACCGCAGCCCCCAACAAAAGCCTCGAACCGTCATTGGTTCGGGGCTTTTTGTTGTTTCATGGCCTAGCAAATGGACAGGCTCGCTTCGCTGCATAAAAAAACGCCGCTCTTCGAAGAAGAGCGGCGTCCCGACGATGCAACCTTAAGGGTTTAAGCGGCCTGGGCCAGTTCGTCCGCGATGACGGTGTCCAGATTGAGGAAGCAGACCATGGACTTTTCGAGCGCGACGATGCCGCGGCAGAAGGCGCGCTGGGCTTCCGGGATGATTTCCGGCGGCGGCTGCAGGTCTTCGCTGCGGATGGTCATCATGTCGGATACCTGCTCGACCAGCAGGCCGACGAGCTTGCCGGCAATATCCGTGACGATGATGGCGGAGCGTTCGGACGGTTCGGTGTGATTCATGCCCAGGCGGCAGGCCATGTCGATGACCGGGATCACGGCGCCGCGAAGGTTGATGAGGCCCAGAACGTAGGGCGGCGTGTGGGGCATTGGCGTGACCGGCGCCCAGCCGCGAATTTCGCGGATCGCCATGATGTCGATGCAGAATTCCTGATCGGCAAGATGGAAGGATACGATTTCCAGATACGCACCGGACTGCTTGATGGCGTTCGACATGATCAGAACTCTTCCCAGTTATCGCTTGCTCGGACAGGATCTGCCTGCGCGGCTGCGCTGCTTCTGTTGAAAGCACCGGCGACCTTATTCACCAGTGCCCGGGCAGGAGAAGGCTGTGGGGCCGGTTTCTCCTGCGCGACCCTTTTGACAGAGTATTCGAGATTTCTTTCCCGGAGCTTAAAGTGGCTGATGGCCTGGATGAGCTTGTCTGCATCCTGCGCCAGGGTGTGGCTTGCGGCGCTCGTTTCTTCCACCATGGCGGCATTCTGCTGGGTGACCTGATCCATGGTGCTGACGGCGGAGTTGACCTCCGAAAGGCCGGTATTCTGCTCGCGGGTGTCGGTGGCGATGGAAAGGACATGATCGCTGATCCGCACGACATCTTCGCCGATATGCTGGAGCACCTCGCCGGTGGCTGTCACCATGCCGACACCGTTGCGCACTTCCTCGCTCGACTTGTTGACGAGAATCTTGATGTCCTTGGCGGCGGTGGCGGCGCGGCCGGCGAGCTCCCGCACTTCCTGGGCGACGACCGCGAAGCCCTTGCCCGCTTCGCCGGCACGGGCCGCTTCCACGCCCGCATTGAGGGCGAGAAGGTTGGTCTGGAAGGCGATCTCGTCGATGACGTTGATGATGTTGCCGATCTCGCGGGAGGCATCCTCGATCCGCTCCATGGCGGCCATGGCGTCGGACACGACCTTGCCGGAGCGTTCCGAGGTCTGGCGGGTTGCCTCGACCATCTTGCCCGCTTCGCCTGCCTTGTCGGCGGAATTGCGCACGCGGGTGGTGATCTGCTCGATGGCGGCTGCGGTCTGTTCCAGAGAGGCGGCCTGATGTTCGGTGCGCTTGGCGAGATCCTCGGCGGCCGAGCGCATCTGCCGGCTGTAGGACTGGATCGACATCGAGTTCTGGCGGATGTCGCCGACCACCGATTGCAGCTCGGTGATGGTCTTGTTGAAATCGTGACGCAGGCGCTCGAGATCGCTGCGGAAGGGCGTGTCGATGGTGGAGGTGATGTCGCCGCTCGCCAGCCGTCCAAGGCCATCGGCCAAGGCTTCCACGGCGAAGCGGATGGCGTCCGCATCCTCTTTCTGGGCGGCTTCGGCGGTCCGGCGCTCGTTGTCGCGCAGCAGGCGCGCCTCCTCGGAGCGGGCTTCGAGCGTCTGCTTGTCCATGGCCGCCTGGCGGAAGAGATCCGTCGAACGGGCCATTTCGCCGATTTCGTCGCCACGGTCGATCAGGCTGACGGGGGTGGCAATATCACCATCGAGGATCCGCTGCATGCTCTCGCGGATGGCGAGAATGCCGCGACGCAGGTTGCTGCCGTGAACGAGCTGCAGAAGGGCAACGCCGGCAAGCGCGAGGAGGCCGGTTGCCAGCTGGATATAAAGGGAGGTTTCCGAGGCGGTCTTGGCGGCGAGCAGGTGATCCTGCACGGACTGGGTTCCCTTGGCCGCCATGTCGGTCAGGAGCGCGGCCATCGTATCGCCGGACTTGTCGATCGTGTCGTCGATGGCATCATAGGCAGCTTCGGGAGCGCCCTGTTCCACCAGGTTCTTCAGGTCCACGGCAATGGCCTTTCGGAGCGCCTCAAGATCGGTCGAAAAGCTGCTGACCCTCGATGATTCCCCGAGAGATTGCGCCAGGCTTTGCAGCGTCGGCTCGCCATCCTTCAGGATCTTCAGCGAGTTTTCGATGATTTCGGTCCGTTCCGGATAAACCTTTCGGTCAGCACGGTCGACCAGCGTGTCCATGGCGGCGAGCACCATGGTGACATTGGCGTGGCGCATGTCCACCGCGGTCACCACTTCGGCCCGAAGCGCGTCGGCCCTCTGGAGGTCCGTGGCAATGACGGCGTTCTCGTAGGCACCCACGGCAATGATGGATGCAATGCCCGCGGCGGCGCCGATGCCCAGGGTCCAGAGGCGCTGGCTGACGGACAGAGTTCTCTTGGTAATGTGCTGCGACATGAATTCCTCGTCTCATTGCCGATAGAGCGGCTTCCATGCGAACGATTGGTCATGCACAGGCCCGCGGCGCGGGGGACGGCTTATGCGTCACTTCACGGCAACCACCCGCGGAAAAGCCGTGTGCGCGGCCTAGGGCGGGCAGGATGGTCGCCAGATCAGTTAATCAGCATAAGTAACAATGTTTAAGTATTGGATAATCACATTTGACCATTAATCCCTAACCATGTCTCCGCAAAAGACAGGTCAGGACACGTCGATCGTTGCCCGGTAGACGTGCCAGGTCGCATGTCCGAGAACGGGCAGAACGAAGAGCAGGCCCAGGAAGGCGGGAACGAGGGCGGCGAGGGCAGCGGCGCCTACAAGGAACCCAAAGGTGAGGAGCGGAACGGGATTTTCCGCAACCGCCCGGACGCTCGTTATCATGGCGGTGACGAAATCCACTTCGTGATCGAGAAGCAGCGGCATGGAGATGACCGTGACGGAAAAGAGCACGGTGGCCAGCACCGCACCCACCAGCGTGCCGACGCCGAGAAACAGAAGGCCTTGGGTTGTCGAGACGATCATCACCATCAGCTGATCGAGCTCGGCGGGCGCCTTGTAGCCGAGGAAGAGCGCAAAGAGCAGGCGGACCTGATAGATCCAGATCCAGAAGATGAACAGCACGACGAAGGCCATCCAGGAGAGCTGCCGCTCCCGCTGGCGGAAGACTTCGGCCAGCACGCCGGACCAGGTGATGGGCAAACCCTCCTCGCGGCGGCGGCTGATTTCATAAAGGCCGACGGCGATGAAGGGACCGATCAGAGGAAAGCCGATGGCGACCGGGATGATCAGCCAGGGCAGGTGATAGATGGCGAGGGCCGAGACGATGAACAGGCCGCCCAGCGCATAGATCGCCCCAAAGAAAAGACCGAAGCGCATATGGGCGCGGAAATCGTCTATGCCGAGCAGGATTGCCCGCCCTATATCGCCGACCGAGAGCGCCCTGATCCTGATCCGCCGTTGCGGCGGCGCCGCATCCGTCAGCCCCGTGCTTTCCATCCGTCATCCTCCCCGAAGACCGCGATTGGGTCAGTGTTCCCCGGAACAAGATTTCCGTCTTTGAATTTTGTCAAGAACCTGTCGCGTGGCGGCAAAAAACTGGCCCGTTTGCGCAGGCGCCGCACTTCGGGTAAAGTTCGGCCATGCGTTCCGATGCGATCAAATGGCCACTGGCAATCTCCGCTGTCCTTCTTTCCGGGCTGTTGCTCATGCTCGGCATGGCGGGCTGGATTCGCCATGCTGCGGATCTGATGCTCTCCCTCGGCCAGGCCGGTCTATCCTGGTGCCTCTGACAGGCCCCGTCGCTGCGGCAAATCCGCCTTCCCTTCAGGGTTCACGGCGCTCGTGATTTGCATCCGAAGGCGGGCCGGGCTATCAGCAGCGTCAAACAGAGCTTTCCGATGTCAGGAGTATTTCCCCATGCGCTCCGTCCGTATCATGCTGTGGACCGCCACGATCGTACTTGCCGGCCTGGTTGCCATCCTTGGCTATACCTATACGCGCTCCAGCGGCGAGCTGGCCGAAGCGCCCTTCGGCGTTCCCTTCCAGCTTGTGAAGCAGGATGGCTCGCCGATCAGCGAGAAGGATTTCCAGGGCAAGCCGACGGCGCTGTTCTTCGGCTTTACCCATTGCCCGGATGTATGCCCCACCACGCTGTTTGAAATGGACAACTGGCTGAAGACGGTCGACCCGGACGGCAGCAAGCTGCAGGCCTTCTTCATCACCGTCGATCCCGAGCGCGACAGCCCGGCCATCATGAAAGAGTATGTCTCCAACGTGACGAACCGGATCACCGGCGTTTCCGGCGATCCGGCCAAGGTCATGGAAATGGTCAAGGGCTTCCGCGTCTATGCCAAGAAGGTGCCGACCGATCCGGCCAAGCCGGATGGGGATTATGTGATGGATCATACGGCCTCCGTGTTCCTTCTGGATGACAAGGGCCGCTTTGCCGGCACGATTGCCTATCAGGAAGACCCGAAGGTGGCCGAGACGAAGCTCAAGAACCTCATGACCCGCAATCTCTAACACCCTGCATTTGTTGCCTTAAGGACCTTTCCGTGAGTGAAATCCGCCTTTTCATTTCGACGACCGAAGCCCGCGCCGAACGCATTCTCGAACTTTTGACCGATGTCTTCGGCGAGGAGGATTTTGCCATCGGCACCACCGAGATCGACGAGAAGAAGGACATCTGGGAAGCTTCCATCTATCTGATGCGGGAGGATGAAGAGGCGCTGACGCCGCGTTTCCGCGCCTGCCTTCAGGAGGAGTTCGGCGACGAGGAAGTCCATCGCGAGGAGCTTCCCGACGTGGACTGGGTGGCAAAATCCCTGGAAGGGCTGAAGCCAGTGCGGGCCGGACGCTTCCTCGTTCACGGCTCCCATGATCGGGACAAGGTGCGCAAGGGCGATATCGCCATTGAAATCGATGCCGGGCAGGCCTTCGGCACCGGGCATCACGGCACCACGGCCGGTTGCCTCGAAGTGATCGAAGAGGTGCTGCGGTCACGCAAGCCCCGCAATGCGCTGGATCTCGGGACGGGAAGCGGCGTGCTGGCGATTGCCGTCAGCAAGCTCAGCCATATTCCGGTCCTCGCCACCGATATCGATCCGGTCGCAACGAAGGTGGCGGCGGAGAATGCACGCCGGAACGGCATTGTTTCGGGCCTTTCCATGGAAACCGCGCCGGGCTTTCATTCCATCGCTTTCCGCCGGCATGGGCCCTTCGATCTCATCATCGCCAATATTCTCGCGCGACCGTTGATGCGCATGGCGCCCGATCTGGTGCGCCATCTGTCGCCCGGCGGTTCGGTGATCCTGTCGGGTATCCTGGCGAGCCAGCGCTGGAAGGTGCTTTCGGCCTATAATGGCGTGAAGCTGCGCCATGTGCGCACCATCTGGCGGAATGGCTGGGTGACCATCCACCTGGACAGTCCGCTCGCCTGAGGGCGGCCCTTTCCTCCAAAACATGCCCTGAAAAGCAAAAAGGCGGTGCCGGAGGCACCGCCCATCGATCAGTCTGACCTGATCTGCCCGCAAGCCCAAGGGAGGAGGAGGTGGCTCAAGCGGGCGCCAGATGCCCCGTATTCCGGTCGATGGGAGGGAGGAGGATACCGACGGGATCTCAGGACATCAGGTTCTGTTTGCTCCGAAACCATGTCGTTTGCGACATCGCTTCGATGGGCGCGTTCTAGCAGTTTTTACCGGGTGGTAAACATGTGATTGTGCATAACCGTTATGCACCTCCTGCATGAAAGGCTTCCGCGACGTCCCGGGCTCAAGCCGCTTTGTGATGCCGGCATCCGCGTCTATGGTCAGCGCATCAGGATTCGAACAGGCAGAGCATCATGTTTCAGACATTCGACGTCACCGCGACCCCGCAATTCGGCCGGGCGCGCATCGAGGCCATCCGTGCATCCTTCGATGCCGATGGGGTGGATGCGGTGCTCATACCCCGGGCCGATGACTATCAGGGCGAATATGTGCCGCCTTCGGCGGAGCGGCTGGCCTATGTGACGGGCTTCACCGGTTCGGCGGGCGTCCTCCTCGTCACCCGAGATCAGGCCGTGGTCTTCGTCGATGGCCGCTATGTGACCCAGCTTGCCGAACAGGTCGATGCTTCCGTCTTCACCGCCGGCGATCTCGTGAACGAGCCGCCGCATCTCTATGTCTCGCGCAAGGGCCTGAAGGGCCTGCGTCTCGGCATCGATCCCTGGATGCACACCCAGTCCGAAATCCTGCGGTTGGAAAAAGTGCTGTCCGAGTTAGGCGGCAGCCTCGTCTTCCTTGATGAAAACCCCGTCGACCGCATCTGGACCGACCGTCCGGCGGAACCGCTCGGGCAGGTGTCCATCCAGGACCTGCCGCAGGCCGGGCAGCTGGCGGCAGAGAAGATCGAGGATATTCGCCGGGGCCTGAAGGAAAAGGGGGAGGATGCGGTGCTGATCACCGATCCGTCCTCGCTCGCCTGGATCTTCAATATTCGCGGTCTCGATGTGCCCCGAACCCCGCATCCGCTTGGCCGTGCGATCATTCATGCAGAGGGAAAGCCCGATCTCTTCCTGGACCGGCGCAAGACCGGCATCGAGGCGGAGGCCTATCTCGGCCAGCTCGCGCATCAGAAAAAGCCATCCGATTTCCTGCCCGCGCTTGAGGTGCTGGCGCGCGACGGCAAGAGGATTGCGGTCGATCCCGATCTCGCGCCCTACAAGCTGGTGCGGCTGATCCGCGATGCGGGCGGGCAGGTGATTGCGGCGGGCGATCCGGCAAAGCTGCCGCGTGCCACGAAGAACCTTGCGGAGCTTAATGGCTCGGCGGCGGCCCATCTGCAGGATGGCGCGGCGATGGTGGAGTTTCTGGCCTGGCTTTCGACGGTAAAGCCAGGCTCCATCACCGAAATCGATGCCACCCGCCGGCTGGAAGCCTGTCGCCGGGCGGTGGGCGAACGCATGCAGAATCCGCTGAAGGATATTTCCTTCGATACGATTGCCGGGGCAGGGGAACATGCGGCGATCATGCACTACCGCGTGACCACGGAGACAGACCGGACGATAGCCCCCGGGGAACTCTTCCTCATCGATTCCGGCGGGCAGTATGTGAACGGCACCACGGATATTACCCGTACGGTCGGGATCGGCGAGGTGCCGGACGAGCAGCGCCGCTTCTTCACCCTCGTGCTCAAGGGCATGATCGCCATTTCCACCGCCCGATTCCCGAAGGGCACGCGCGGGCAGGATCTCGATCCGCTGGCCCGGATTGCGCTCTGGAAGGCGGGTGCCGATTATGCCCATGGCACGGGCCACGGGGTCGGGTCCTATCTCTCGGTGCATGAGGGTCCGCAGCGCATTTCCCGTCTGGGCACGCAGGAACTGCTGCCGGGCATGATCCTTTCCAACGAGCCCGGTTACTATCGTCCGGGGTCGTTCGGCATCCGGATCGAGAACCTCATCTATATCAGGGAGGCGGAGGAAATCGAGGGCGGGGATCAGCCGATGCTGGGCTTCGAGACGCTGACCTATTGCCCGATCGACCGGGACCTGATCGTGACCGGGCTTCTCACCCGCGACGAGCTGATCTGGATCGATGCCTACCATGCCGAGACGCGGGAGCGGCTGCTGCCGCTGATCGAGGATCGCGCGGTTCAGGACTGGCTGGTGACGGCCACCCGGCCGCTGCGCGGTTAAACCGGTCCCTCAAGAAACAGGCGGGCGGCGAGAAAGAGAATCAAGCCGCCCGTCTAAAGGCCTGGAGATGAATCGTTTTCCTGTGCCGGTGGCCGCTCACCAACCGGCGCCGTGGCGCAGGATCATGACCACGACCCAGCCGGCCGCGAGCATGGTGAGCACGTTGGTGCGCAGCCCGACCACCAGCGCGATCGCCATGGCGATCTTCAGTTCCGGCCCGCCGGCATAGAAATTCGGCGCAACCAGGGTGGTGAGAACCGCCGCCGGAACGGCGTTCAGCGCGGCATCGAGCCGGGGCGGTATGGTTTTCATGCGGGTGATCAGGAGATATCCGCCGATGCGGGTGGCGAAGGTTGCCACGGCGGCCGCCACGATCAGCAGCATCATGTCGAGATGCATGATCTGGTTCATCGCTCAGTTCTCCCCGGAAACGGTCTTGACCGGCAGCATGGCGGCGACGAGAACGCCGGCCAGAGCGCCGACGCTGACGTGCCAGGGCGAGCCGATATAGCGATAGGCCAGAATGGAGCCCGCCGCCGCCGTGAGGGCCACCGGCAGGAAGTTCGGCCTTTTCCGGAAACCGAAGACGAGGCCGAGGAAATAGACCGGCAGAAGCACGTCAAGGCCGATGAGCTTCGGATCGCTGATCAGGTTGCCGAGGAGGCCGCCGATGATCGTTACCACCAGCCAGGGCACGTAAATGACGGTGCCGAGACCCATGTACCAGGCAAAGGAAACCGTGCGACCGCTTTCGCCGCGCTTGTAGGTTTCGGCAAATTGCGGATCGGTGAGCAGGAAGAAGGCGAGGAACTTCTGAAGCGGGCCGAAATGCTCGATGAAGCGCGCCATCGCCGCCGAATAGAGGATATGGCGGAAATTCACCGCAAAGATCGACAGGATGATCAGCCAGGGCTGGACGTGGTGGCCGAAGAGCTCGAGGCCCACCAGCTGGCTTGCGCCGGCATAGACGGTGGCGCTCATGAAGGCGGCCTCGAAAACGGTCTGCCCGTTCTGGACGGCAACAGCGCCGAAGAGGGCCCCGAAGGGCGCGGCGGACAGGAATATCGGTAGTCCCGTTCGCATTCCCTCGCGAAAATCAGAGTGCGGCATCCAAAACCTCAATCGGTGCAAGAGCAACCGACCTAGCCCCGCAAAGGGTCCGGAACAAGCGTGTTCCTTTGATAGGCCTATGGATTATGCTGATCGTTCAGAACCTGCACCATTTTCGGGCAAGCCCTGCTCCCGATGATCGGGGCATGGAGGCTATGAGAGTCTCTTTCAACGAAGGCACGCATCATGAGGATGAGCTGGCTTGCTGGCCGTGTTTCTTCCGAGAGGTAAAGAGTTCATGAGAAAAGTGGAATTCTCGAAAGACCAGAAGACGGCCATTGCCCGTCGCGTGCAGCGCTATTTCATGGAACAGCTGGATTGTGAGATCGGCACGGTTTCGGCGATCTTCCTTCTGGATTTCTTCGCCGACGAAATCGGTGCGCATTTCTATAATCGCGGTCTGATCGACGCCCATGAGGCGCTTTCCGCCCGTCTCGACGACGTGTTCGACGAGGTCTGGAAGCTGGAAATGCAGACGGCTTCCGTCCAGCGGCACAATGCCTGATACCAGGCTTCGGCCCCCGGCAGCGCTTTCCGGCGCTGTCCTCATTCTTCGGCCTGGCCCTTTTCCGGGGGGGCGGCGCCTGATCAGCACCCCTTCGAGAAACGGCATCAGGCCGAACATCGCCTGGCCGGTCAGTCCGGCCATGCCTTCCGGCCTCACAAGGGCACGGAGGAATGCGGAGAGATCCGCCCCGGTAAAGAGGCGTGAAAGCAGAAACTCGGCAAGCATCAGCAGGCCAAAGGCAAGCGCCCCCATGGCGAGCCTTGGCACCGCTTCGGGATCGACCGGGCGGATGAAAAGCGCAAGCTTCAGCGCCAGCCACGACAGGGCAAGCATCAGCGGAAGCTCCAGCAGGACGGCGGGAAGGGGGCCGATCAGCGGCTCGACAACGAGCCGCCGCAGGATGCCGAGCACCGTTCCGGCAAAGAAGACCAGGCAGACATAGAGAAGCGCGCTTCTCGCCATGGCCTTCTCCTCAGAGAGGCTGTTTCTTCATCTGGAACGTATGTTCTGGCCCGGGGAAGCTGCGCTCCTTGACCTCGCGGGCATAATCCTCGGCCGCCTTCGAAATGGCAGGCGCAAGCGAGGCGAAATGCTTGACGAAGCGCGGCTTGAAATCGGTGAAGACGCCCAGCATGTCGTCCACGACCAGAATCTGGCCGTCGCAAGCGGGGGAGGCGCCGATGCCGATGGTCGGGATGGGGCAGCCATCGCTGATCTCCCGGGCGAGCGGTTCAATCGTGCCTTCCACCACCATGGAAAAGGCGCCGGAACGTCCGATTGCCAGCGCATCGCGCTTGATCTTGTCGGCCTCGGCATTGGTGCGGCCCAGAGAGCGGTAGCCGCCAGACGCATTCACCTGTTGCGGCATGAGGCCCACATGACCCATGACCGGGATGCCGCGGAGGGTCAGAAAGGCCACGGTTTCGGCCATTTCCTCGCCGCCTTCCAGCTTCACGCCGTCGCAGCCCGATTCCTTCATCAGCCGGGCCGCGTTGCGGAAGGCCTGTTCCTTCGATTCCTGGTAGGAGCCGAAGGGCATGTCGACGATCACGCAGGCATTCTCCGCCCCACGCATCACCGCCTGACCATGGGCGATCATCATCTCCATGGTCACGGCAATGGTGTTCGGCATGCCGTAAAGCACCATGCCCAGACTGTCGCCCACCAGAAGCAGGTCGCAATGGGGGTCGAGAAGCTTGGCTATAGGCGTGGTATAGGCGGTGAGGCTCACCACCGGGCGCACGCCCTTGAGGGCGGTGATATCGGCCGTGGTCAGCCGCTTCTTGCGAACAGCCATGCTCATGTCAGGCAGCCTTCGTGCTGGGGGCGAGCGCCTTGCGGCCGATCACGCGGTTATCGAGAAGCTTGGTCCGCCCGAAACGGACGAAGAGCAGCAGAAGCACCGGGCCATCGATGCGCTCCAGCTTTTCCAGCGTTTCGGGATGGCGCAGTGCCACCACTTCCGGCTCGGCCAGCGGCTCGCGCCGGATGAACTCCACGATTGCGGCCTCGAAGGCGGAAATATCGGTCACGCCCTTGCGGAAGAGGCGCTCGGCCTCATCGAGGGCGGCGGGCACCACCACGGCGGCCTTGCGCCCCTCGGCGGTCAGGTAGACATTGCGGGAGGAGCAGGCGAGGCCATCCTTTTCGCGCACGGTCTCGACGGGCACCACCCGCACCGGCATGGCAAGATCCCTGACCATGCGCTGAATGATCGTCACCTGCTGGTAGTCCTTCTCGCCGAAATAGGCGGCATCCGGCTGGACGATGTTGAAGAGTTTGGTGACCACGGTGGCAACGCCGGCGAAATGGCCGGGGCGAACCTCACCCTCCAGCTCGGAGCCGAGCCTTGGCACATCCACCACCGTCTGCATGGGTTCGGGATACATGTCCTCCACCTCGGGGGCGAAGAGAATATCGACGCCGCCGCCCGCCAGAAGCGCGCTGTCGCGGGGCAGGTCGCGGGGATAGCGGGCGAGATCCTCATTGGCGCCGAATTGCAGCGGATTGACGAAGATCGACACCACGGTCACATCGTTCTGGGCCCGGGAATGGGACACGAGCGACATATGGCCGTCATGAAGATAGCCCATGGTGGGAACAAAGCCGATGGTGCGGCCCGCCTTGCGGTGGGCGAGAACAAGCTCGCGCAGCCGGGCGATAGTCTTGACGGTTTCCAACTCCAGCCTCCCTCTGCCGGGGTAGAACGGGCTTCGCAGCCCGCGGGCGTCCATGGCCATCTTGGTAAACTGTGCAGTGCAAAAAAGCAAACCAACATTTCGGCATCCTGACCATTTGACTGGCAGCACCTGCCTCTTTGCTGGTCACCGTCGGGCTTCGGCGAGGATATCGGCGCTCGTCGTGAGCGGAATGCCCGCGGCCTTCATTTCGGCCAGCGCCGCTTCCACGCCCTCTGGCGTGATGCCGCGCGAGAGATCCGAGACGAAGCGGATCTCGGCGCCCGGAAGCAGTTCGAGCGCATCCAGAACCGAGAATTTCACGCAGTAATCGGTGGCGAGGCCGCCGATGTCGAGGCGGGTCACGCCCTTTGCCTTCAGGTAGTCGGCAAGGCCCGTCAGGGCCGTGCGGTCATTATCGCGGAAGGCGGAATAGCTATCCACGCCAATATCTTGGCCCTTTTTCTGGACAAAGTGAATCCGGTCCGTCTCAAGGGCAGGATGAAAGGCGGCATCCGCCGTTTCCTGCACGCAGTGATCCGGCCAGAGCATTTGCGGCTTGCCCGAGAGCGTGCCCATCTCAAAGGGCCTGGCGCCCGGATGCTGGGAGGCGAAGCTGCCGTGATTGGCGGGGTGCCAGTCCTGCGAGGCGACGATGAGATCATAGCCGCCCTCCCGCATCAGCCGGTTGGCGACGGGAATGACCTGATCCCCCTCGGCCACCGGCAGATGACCGCCGGGGCAGAAGCCGTTTTGCAGATCGACGAGAAGCAAAGCCTTCATGGGACCGTTCCTTTCTTTGCGCTGCAACATGGCAAGGCACGGAGCCCGTCGCAAGGGGGCGTCGGCCTATTTGATCTGCTTCGGATCGCCGGCGACGGAAATAGCCATCGGCAGGGCGGCAATGCGATTGGCCGCGCCCTGCACGTCTTCGAGCTTCAGATCGTCGATCCGTTTCACATAGGTGGCGAGATCGCCGAGCGAATAGCCTGTCGATTCGAGGCCGACGACCAGACCGGTCAGGCTGTCCGTATTGGCGTTGGCCGACAGGAATTCCGCCTTCATGGTCTTTCGGGCGGTTTCGAACTCTTCCGGGGTAATGGGTTTGGTCGCCAGTTCCTTCACCACCTTGCGGATTTCCGCGAGCGAATCTTCCGTATGGGCCGTATCCACGGCGGCCTGGATGTAGAGGAGCGCATTGCCAAGGCCGTTGGTGCCCTGCGTGGAGGCGCTGATGCCGTAGGACCAGCCCTTTTCCTCGCGCAGATCGATGTTCAGGCGGCTCTTGAACGTGCCGCCGAGAATGCGCGTCGCGAGATCAAAGGCCGGGCCTTCCGGGGTTTCGGGGGAGGGCGCCTTCATGGCGATGAGGAGCATGCTCTGCGTCGCGCCTTCCACGGGGCGAATGCTCTTGCCCTCCTTGACGGCCGGGCGGACGGGCTCGGGCGAAACCGGGGCATTGCGACCGCCCGTCCAGCTGGCGAAGGCCTTGTCGAGCCGGGCCTTCACCTCGTCCGGATCGAGGCTCGACACCACATGCACCGTGGCGCGTTCCGGCTGGATGAGACCGGCAAAGGCTTCTCCCGCCTGTTCGGGCGTCAGGGCTTTCAGGCCATCCGCGGTGCTTTCGCGGGCTTCGGGTGCGTTGGCGGGGTAGATCTGCTCCAGGAGCCCGCGCAGCGACTGGTAGCCGGGATCGAGCTTGCGCTGGTCGATTCCGGTCACGGCGCCTTCGATCAGGGCCTTCCATTCCTTCTGGTCGAAGCGGGGGCGGGTTATCGCATCGGCGAGATAGCCAGCGGCCATGTCGAATTTCTTCAGGGGACCGCTCGCCCCGAGGACCGAGCGATAGGCGCCCGCATTGCCGCTGAGGCCAATGCCTTCCTGCTTCAGCTTCTGGTCGAGCGTGACGAGCGGCGTATCGCCGAGCCCGCGGCTGCCGATGCCGACGGCGATATCGGCCAGCGCAGGCGGCAGGGCGGTGTTGCCGCCCGGCACGACGATGGCAATATTGGCGCGCTGCTGATCGGTGCTGCGGTAAACTTTCAGCGTGGCGCCGTTGGCCAGCTTGCGCTCGGCCATTTCGGGCATCTTGATACCGGCGGCGGCCACCACCTCCAGCTTCGGCATGGCAATATCGGCCCGGGCCGGGGCGTCCTCGGGCTCCAGCGTGCCGGTGGAATCCGCAAGCGCCGGCGGGAAGGTGGCATTGCGCGGGCCGGGCAGCAGGCGCACGGAGACCTTGTGGGCGGACAGAAGTGTCTTCAATGTCTCGGTCAGGTCTTCCGGCGTGATGTCGGCGGCAAGGCGCTCCTGCTCGCGCCAGTCGCTGGCGCTGCCGCCCCAGGCGGCGCTGTTGGCCAGCGTGATGGCAAAGCCGAGCGGCTGGTTCGGCAGGTTGTCCATGCCCTCCTTCAGCTGCGAGCGGGCAGCATCGAGCGCTTCCTTCGAAATGCCGTCGCGGGCGATCGATGCCAGCGTGTCGCGAAGCGCCGTTTCCAGCTTTTCCACCGGCACGCCCTTGGCAGCGGACGCGCTGATCGTGAAGACGCCGCCGAGATTGCGGAAATCGAAGCCCGCGCCGGCGGAATCGGCGATGCGCTCATCTATGACGAGCTTCTGCTGCAGCGAGGACTTGCCGGTGGAGAGCACCGCGCCGAGCAGCATCTGCTTGACCGAGTCCTTCGTCAGCCCGTCCGGACCCGGCCAGGCGAGGCTGATCGCCGGTTCCGTCACGGCATCCTTGAAGACCAGGGACTTGTCTTCGGCAAGCGGCGGCACGAGAGCGGGCGTTTCACCGAGACCCACCATCTCCTCCAGCGAGCCGAACCAGCGGGTCACCGCATTGCCCCGATCCGGTGCCGGAATGAGGCCGAAGGTCTTTTCGATATCGGCCCTTGCGCGCTCTACGTCGAAATTGCCGGAAATGGAAAGGGTTGCCCGATCGGGCACGTAATGCAGCCGATGGAAGGCCACCACATCGGAAAGACGGGCCGCCTGGAGATCCTTGATCGAGCCGATCACCGCATGGGCATAGGGATGACCCGCGGGCGCCAGCGCCACGTTCATCTGCTCCACGGCCGCGCCGCCGGGGGAATCCAGCGTGTTCTGACGCATCTCGTTCAGCACCACATCGCGCTGGTTGGAAAGATCCTCCTCCGTGACCGCATTGGCGAGGTTTGCCATGCGGTCGGCTTCGAGGCGGATGAACTCCGGCAGGGCCTCCTTCGGCCCGGTATTGTGGTAGGTGGTGGAGTCCCATTCCGTATAGGCATTGTTTTCGCCGCCTACGGCCGAAATGGCCGCATCGTAATCGGGCACGTCATGGGTGCCCTCGAACATCAGGTGTTCGAAGAGATGGGCAAAGCCGGACCGGCCGGGCTTCTCGTCGGCCGATCCCACCTCATAGAGCACCACGGTGCTGACCGTCTCGGAGGTACGGGAGGGGGCGAGCACCACATTCAGCCCGTTTTCCAGCTTGTACTGCACGATTTCCGGCTGGGCTGGCTCTGCAAGGACGCCGATCGGGAAGGTGAGGCTTGCGGCCAGCAGGGCGACAGGAGCGATGCGGGCGACATTCATTTTCAGCAGCATGGGACATTCCGATGAGAGCCTGTGGGTGCCTGATGGCTGGGCGATCATAACGGCCAAACTGCGGCGGGGAAGGCCGGGCGGCCATACCACACCGAAATTTCCACGCGCTTGACTTTAAATATCCAACTAGCTATATAGCCAAGTAGTTATGGAGTTGCCGATGCCGAGCCTGGACCTGACCTTTTCAGCCCTTTCCGATCCCACCCGCCGGGCCATTCTGGCACGGCTGGCGCTGGGGGAGGCGACGGTTCTGGAGCTTGCGGCCCCGTTTTCGCTGTCGCAGCCCGCCATTTCCAAGCATCTCAAGGTGCTGGAAGGGGCGGGGCTCGTGTCGCGACGGATCGACGGCACCCGGCGGCCCTGCAGGCTGGAGCCCGGTGCGCTCGACCGGGTCGATCAATGGCTCGCCGAACTCCGGCGGGTTCTCGAAACCAATTACAACCGGCTCGACGGCCTGCTGGCCGAACTTTATGCCCAGGAAGGAGACGCGCAATGACCGGACTGACCCTGAAACGCCAAGGTGACCGGCAGGTCATCGTTACCCGTCGCTTTGCCGCCCGGCCCGAACTCGTCTATCGCGCCCATACGGAGCCGGCCCTCCTGCAAAAATGGCTGCTCGGTCCGGAGGGGTGGACCATGCCGGTCTGCATCAGCGAAGCCCGCCCGGGCGGCGCGATCCGCTTCGAATGGTCGGACGGGCAGGGCAACGGCTTCTATCTCACCGGCGAATATCTGGAGCTCGACCCCTTCCGCCGCATCCGCCATGTGGAGCGGATGTTCCTGCCGGACCCGACTCCCGACAATCATGTCGAAACGACTTTCGAGGAAGACGGCACGGGCACGCGGATGACGCTGACCATGACCCTCCCGGACGCCGCCACCGTCGAGGCCATGCTCGCAACCGGCATGGAACACGGCATGGAGGCAAGCTACAAACGGCTGGAGACGGTTATCTAATCCCGGGGCGAAAGGGTTGATCCATCACCCCTCAGCTCGGCGTTGATATTTCGGCCGCGGTGGTAGATTCTCACGATCGTCACCGTGGTCGCATCAATCCGAACGGCGATCGAGGCCTGCCGCCGGTAGCCCATGATCCGCAAGCCGGGAACGATGTCATCGCGGCGGATGCCACGCTCCGGGAAGAGATCGAGCGTGAGGCAGAAGCGGTAAATTCTCTCCAGATAGGCGGTCGCAACGGCATCTCCGGCCAGAGGGGCCAGATAATCGTAGACATCCTTGAGGTCCTGAACCGCGTCTGCCGAGAAGGCGACGCGGTGGCTCATGGCGTTCCGGAAGCCTTTCGCCGCGCGGTCATATGGTTTTGAAGCGCGTGAAGGGCCTCCTCGGCGCTAAGCGTGCTTCCGGGCTTTTCGCCGAGGCGATGAAGGGTCGGCACGACCGCGTCGCGCAGCCAGCGTTCCGTCTCCTCGTCCCCCTCAAGAAAGGACTGGAGACTTTCGGCAATCAGGGTGCTTTCGTCGGGGAATTCACCCGACGCAATCTTGTCCGCCACCCGCGCTGCAAGTCCGGGCTCCAGAGAAATCGTCAAAGTAGCGTTTCGTGACATGGCAAATCCTCGCGGTCGGCATATTAGCACGTCCGCAGCCAAATGCTATCCCGGAAGCCTTCACCCCACCTTCTCGACAAACCCCTCCAGGACCCGCTTTTCGCCGGCCTTGTCGAAATCGATGGTAAGCTTGTTGCCCTCGATGTTTCTGATATTGCCGTTGCCGAATTTCAGATGGAAGACCCGTTCGCCGACGTTGAAGCGGGAGGGGGTGTCGGAGACGGATTTCGCCACCAGTTCGCCCTCTATGGTGCGGCCGCGCGGGCCGCTTTCGCCATAGCCGATCCGCTCCACCTGATGGCCGGAGCGGGTGCCCCAGTTGTCGCGCGTGGAGGAATTCGCGTTCTGCTGGGCCCGTTTCCAGCCGGGGGAATTGTAGGAATTGGCAAAGGGGTCGGCCCGGTCGAAGCGCGACTGGCCGTAGCCGCCGCGCCCGCCATAGCCGCCGTAGGAGGTCTCCGATTCCGCGACATCCACATGGGCGGGCGGCAGCTCGTCCAGGAAGCGCGAAGGCAGGGTGGATTGCCACAGTCCGTGGATGCGCCGGTTGGAGACGAACCAGATATGGCAGCGGCGCTTGGCGCGGGTGATGCCCACATAGGCAAGCCGGCGCTCCTCTTCCAGCCCCGCGCGGCCGCCCTCGTCCAGCGCGCGCTGATGCGGGAACAGGCCTTCCTCCCAGCCGGGCAGGAAGACGGTATCGAATTCCAGGCCTTTCGCCGAATGGAGCGTCATGATCGAAACGGCGTCCATCTCCTCGTTCTGCTCGGCATCCATGACGAGGGCCACGTGCTCTAGGAAGCCGCGCAGGCTCTCGAAGGCTTCCATCGAGCGGATGAGTTCCTTGAGGTTTTCGAGCCGGCCGGGGGCTTCTGCCGATTTGTCCGCCTGCCACATGGCGGTATAGCCGCTTTCGTCCAGGATCTGCTCGGCGAGCTGCGTATGCGGGGTGTTTTCCAGCAGGCCCTGCCAGCGCCTGAAATCCGTCACCACGTCGAAAAGCGCCTTGCGCGCCTTGGGCTTCAGCTCGTCGGTCTCGATGATGTCGGCGGCGGCCTGCAGCATCGGAATATCCCGCGCCCGGGCATAGTCGTGCAGGGTGCGCACGGTGGTGTCGCCGAGACCGCGCTTCGGCGTGTTGACGATCCGCTCGAAGGCGAGATCGTCCGCCGGCTGGCAGACCAGGCGGAAATAGGCCATGGCATCGCGGATCTCGAGCCGCTCGTAGAAGCGCGGACCGCCGATGACCCGGTAGTTGAGACCGAGCGTCACGAAGCGGTCTTCGAATTCGCGCATCTGGAAGGAGGCGCGCACGAGGATCGCCATATTGTTCAGAAGGTGCTTCTGGCGCTGGAGCTGCTCGATTTCCTCGCCGATGGCACGGGCCTCCTCTTCGGAATCCCAGGCGGCATGGACGATGACCTTCTCGTCGTCGGGATCGGTGCGCTCGGTGAAGAGCGTCTTGCCGAGGCGGCCCTCGTTGTGCGCGATCAGATGGCCGGCGGCACCGAGGATGTGCTCGGTCGAGCGATAATTACGCTCGAGCTTGATCACCTTGGCGCCCGGAAAATCCTTCTCGAAGCGCAGGATATTGTCCACTTCCGCACCGCGCCAGCCATAGATGGACTGGTCGTCATCGCCGACACAGCAGACATTCTGCGGCTCGCCCCTGGGGCGTTGGGCGAGCAGCCGCAGCCACATGTACTGGGCCGTGTTCGTGTCCTGATACTCGTCGACGAGGATGTAGCGGAATTTCTGGTGATATTCCTTCAGGATGTCGGGGTTCTGGCGGAAGATCGCGATCGGATGCAGCAGGAGATCGCCGAAATCGCAGGCATTCAGCGTCTTGAGCCGGTTCTGGTAGGCGGCGTAGAGCTGGCGGCCCTTGCCGTTGGCAAAGGCCCGCGCGTCCCCCTCGGGAATATCGGCGGGGAGAAGCCCCTTGTTCTTCCAGCCATCGATCATGCCGGCAAACTGGCGGGCCGGCCAGCGCTTGTCGTCGAGCCCTTCCGCCTGGATGAGCTGCTTGATGAGGCGGATGACGTCGTCAGTATCCAGAATGGTGAAATCGGAGCGCAGGCCCGCCAGCTCGGCGTGGCGACGCAGCAGCTTCACGCCGATGGAGTGGAAGGTGCCGAGCCAGGGCATGCCTTCCACCGCATGGCCGGCAAGCACGCCGATGCGCTCCTTCATCTCGCGGGCGGCCTTGTTGGTGAAGGTCACGGCGAGGATCTGGCTGGGCCAGGCACGACCGGTGGCAAGAATATGGGCGATGCGGGTGGTGAGCACGCGGGTCTTGCCGGTGCCGGCGCCGGCGAGCACCAGAACCGGGCCATCGACGCTTTCCACCGCTTCGCGCTGTTCCGGGTTCAGCGTCGCGAGGTAATCGGGCGCGGCCGGGCTTGCGCCACGCGCCGCCAGCGCGCGCGCCGCGATGCCGGACGGCTGCTGCGGCTGGCCGGCGGGTTTCACCGGCTGCGGCGCCTGATCCTCATCGAAGAAGGGAATGTCGTCATATATATTTGTCATGGGTGGTAATGTAGCGATTATCCCGGGAAAGGCCAGAATCAATGTTCGCCTTTCATTCCGGGGGATGGCCTACAGGCTTTGGGGCGGAAGTCAACAAACCTTACCAAATCTTCATCTCCTGCGGCGCGGTAGCGGCTTGCCCGGTTGGTCAAAAAAACCATATTGGATCGAACATGATCGATGGGGATGCGGCGATTGCCTGCCGCCCCCTCTTTTCGCCGGAGCGACGAATGAGAATTGCGAAGCAACTGGCGCTGAGCGTCGTTGTGCTGGCCGCGGGTGCGGCCCTTGCCGTGTGGTATACGCCCGAAGGCGCCGCCCTTCTGGCGAGAGCCAGCGGAAAGCCTGTCGCGACCGACGGTGCAGGACAGGGCGCACCGGGTCAGACAGGTGGCCAGGGTGCGGGCCAGGGCCGACGCAGCGACGGGCCACCCCTCGTCGTCGTCGTTCCCGTGACCGAGGGCCTTGCCAATGCCCGCCTCGATGCCATCGGCACGGGCGAGGCGCTGAATTCCGTCACCGTCATGCCCCAGGGCTCGGGCGTCGTCACGCGGCTTGCGGTCAAGGCCGGCGATCCGGTCAAGGCGGGGCAGCTGCTCGGCCAGCTGGACAACCAGTCCGAACTGCTTGCCCGCGACAAGGCGGCGGTGACGCTGAAGGGTTCGCTCGAAACCAAGAAGACCTATGAGGGGTCCAATGCCTCGATCACCCGGCTGCAGCAGTTTACCGCCGGTGTGACCGCCGAAGAGGCGCAGCTGGAACTCAACATTGCCGAAACCAACCTGAAGAAGCGGGATATCATCGCGCCGGCGGATGGGGTGGCCGGGATCGTGCAGGTCAGCCTCGGGGCCTATGTCACGCCATCCACGCCCCTCGTCGTTCTCGACGACCGCTCCTCGCTGCTCGTCGATTTCTACGTGCCGGAGCATTTCGTTTCCTATCTGAAACCCGGCATGGCGCTGGAAGCGCGCACCATTGCCTTCCCCGGCGAGGTGTTCAAGGGCGAGGTTGCCGCTCTCGACAACCAGATGGATGCGGTGAGCCGCACCATCCGGGTGCGGGCGCGGATCGGCAATGGCGATGACCGGCTCCGGGGCGGCATGTCCTTTACCGTTACGCTGCGCTTCGAGGGCGAGCGATATCCGGCCGTGGATCCGCTTGCCGTGCAGTGGGATGCGGAAGGCGCCTATGTCTGGCGTCTCGGCGAGGGAGACAAGGCGGAAAAGGTGCGCGGCGCCGTCGTGCAGCGCGATGCGGACCGGGTCCTGTTCAAGGCCGAGATCAAGCCGGGCGACCGGCTGGTGACGGAGGGCGTGCAGCGCCTTCGCCCCGGCATGGGCGTCAAGATCGACAAGGGCGGAGCGGGCGCATGAGCGAGGCGGCAGAGGATCCGAAGCCCATCGAGCCCGTTGCGGAAACCGCCGCTGCGGCGGCGGAGCCGACAGGCGCGACCGATACGTTCACGGCACTTTTCATTCGCCGCCCGGTTCTGGCGCTGGTCTTCAATGCGCTTATCGTGGTGGCGGGCCTTGCCGCCTATTTCGGCATCGAGGTGCGCGAGTTGCCGGATGTCGACCGCCCGGTCATCACCGTCAACACGACCTTCAGCGGCGCCTCTCCCGAGACCGTGGACGAGCGGCTGAGCCGGGTGGTGGAAAGCGCGGTCTCGCGCGTTTCCGGCCTCAAGTCCATTTCCTCTTCCTCCTCCTACGGCTCCAGCCGCGTCACGCTGGAATTCGTCTCGGGCACGGACATCAATGTCGCCTCCACGGATGTGCGCAATGCGCTTTCGCGCGCCGCCGGGCAGCTGCCGGAAGAGGCGGACGAGCCGCAGGTGGTGAAGGCGGATGCCGACAGCCAGCCCATCATGCGCCTTGCCATCACCTCCGATACGCTCGGCATGGACGACCTGACCCAGCTCGTGGAAGACGAGATTTCCGATCGCCTTGCCGCCGTGCAGGGCGTGGCGGATGTGGAAACCTATGGCAATGCGGAGAAGGTCTATCGGGTCGATGTCAACCAGGCGGCGCTTGCCAGCCGGGGACTGACCTTTGCGGATCTGAAGACCGCGCTTGCGGATGTGGCGCTTGACGTTCCGGCAGGCTCGCTCTCGGGTGGCCGTCAGGAGCTGGTGGTGCGCGCCGCCGTAGGGTTGACCGACCCGCAGGCCTTCGAGCGGCTGATCGTCAAGGATCGGGTGACTCTGGGGGATGTGGCGACGGTTACGGTGGGGCCGGAGGACGGAAGTTCTGCGCTGAGAGCCAATGGCCGCGCGGGCATCGGCCTCGGCATCATCCGGCAGGCGCAATCGAACACGCTTGATATTTCCAATGGCGTGAAGCAGGTCGTGGCCGATTTGCAGGCCTCGCTGCCCAAGGGCACGACGCTGACGATCACCAGCGACGATGCGGCCTTCATCCGTGGCTCCATTCACGAGGTGGTCAATGCGCTGGTGCTTGCCTGCGTGATCGTGGTCGTGGTGCTCTATCTCTTCCTTCGGGATTGGCGGGCGACGATCATCCCCGCCGTGTCGCTGCCGGTCGCGCTCATCGGCACGCTGGCGGCTGTCTGGCTTGCCGGTTTCTCCATCAATATCCTGACCCTGCTGGCGGTGGTTCTCGCAACCGGCATGGTGGTGGACGATGCGATCGTGGTGCTCGAAAACATCGTCAGGCGCATGCATGAGGGCATGGGACCGCGCGCGGCGGCGGTGCTCGGCACAAGGCAGGTCTTCTTCGCGGTCATCGCGACGACGCTGACGCTCGCTTCGGTTTTCGTGCCGCTTTCCTTCCTGCCCGGCCAGGTGGGCGGGCTGTTCAAGGAATTCGGCTTCGTGCTGGCCTTCTCCGTGCTCCTGTCTTCCATCGTCTCGCTGACCCTTTGCCCCATGCTTGCCTCGCGGATGCTGAAGGGTGGCGAGGCGGCGATGGAAAAGCCGAGCGCCATCGGCAACCTGTTTTCCCGGCTATACATGGGCTCGGTGCGGGCCTGCCTCGGTGCCCCGATAGTTGTCATGGCGGTGGCCGTCGTCTTCTCGATCTTTGCTTATGTGGCCTTTACCCGCGTGCCGCAGGAGCTGACGCCGCGCGAGGACCGGTCCATGGTGATGCTGCGCGTGCAGGCACCGGAAGGGGTCAGTCTCGACTACATGCGCGACCAGATCCGCCGGATCGAGGAAAACCTTGCCCCGCTGCGCAAGAGCGGCGAAATTGCCAGCACTTTCTCCATTTCCGGGCAGGGTGGCAGCGCCAATAGCGGCTTCGTGGTGCTTACCCTTTCCCCCTGGGAGGCGCGCAGCCGCAACCAGAATGCCATTGCCGCCGACATCAGCAAGCTCACATCCACCATTCCCGGCGTGCGGGTGACGGCCTTCCAGGCAAACAGCCTGCGCATTCGCGGGGCGGGCAGCGGCCTTCAGGTCGCGCTGCTCGGCAATGATCGCGCCGTGCTCAACGATGCGGCAAACAAGCTCGTCTCCGCCCTTGACGATACAGGGCTTTTCGATGCTCCCCGGCTTTCGAACGATGCCGCGCGGCCGCAGATCACCGTCGATCTCGACCGCGACCGCGCAGCGAGCCTCGGGGTTTCCACCAGCACGGTGTCGCTCACTCTTCAGGCGCTGCTTGCGGGCTACAAGACCGGCGAGGTGCATACGGGCGGCAAGCTCTATCCCATCCGCCTGACGGCCGAAAGCCGCCCTGTCAACGATCCGGGCGATCTCGAAAACGTCTTCCTGCGCGCCGGCGACGGACGGGTGGTGCCGCTTTCGGCCATTGCCCGCTTCGAGGAGAAATCCGTGCCGCCGCAGCTCACGCGCGAGCAGCAGCTGGCGAGCGTCTCGATCACCGCAGGGCTCAAGGAGGGCGTTACCCTCGGCCAGGCGCTGGCGCGCACCAACGGGATTGCGGCCACGCTCCTGCCTGCGGGGGTGCGGATGATCCCGCTTTCGGAGGCGGCGACGCTGCAGGAAAATTCGAGCGGCATGTTCACTACCTTCGGCTTTGCCTTCCTGATCATCTTCCTGGTTCTGGCGGCCCAGTTCGAAAGCGGCATCAGCGCGCTCGTCATTCTGGTTACCGTACCGCTGGGCCTGGCCTGCGCGGCCTTTGCCCTGGTGATGACCGGGACCAGTCTCAACATCTACAGCCAGATCGGGCTGGTGCTGCTCATCGGCGTCATGGCGAAGAACGGCATTCTGATCGTTGAATTCGCCAACCAGCTGCGCGACCACGGGCGCTCGGTGCGCGAGGCGATCGAAGAGGCCTGCCTCATCCGCCTGCGGCCGGTGATGATGACCATGATCTGCACGATCCTTGGCGGCGTGCCGCTGGTGCTGGCGACCGGGGCCGGGGCGGAAGCGCGCGTCGCGCTCGGCTGGGTGATCGTCGGCGGTCTCGGCATGGCCGTCATCGTGACGCTCTATGTCACGCCCGTTGCCTATCTTCTGCTCGCACGCTTTTCCAAGCCCCATGCGGATGAGGAAAAGCGGCTGGCCGAGGAAATGCGCCATGCCGCTGGCCTTTCGGCGGGGGCGACCGCTTCCGGCTGATCAGAGCCGCTCGAACTGCTCCGGCCAGTCGCGGTTGGTCGCGACCTGGCCTTCGCTGCGCAGGCGGCGCACTTCGGCAAGATCGATATCGGCAATCAGCCAGCGGCTGCCGGTGGGCTGCAGTTCCTCGCTTTCCGCATAGATGCCGGATGCCGGCATGCCGTAATCGGAGGGCACGTAAAGGGCAGCGCGGCCGACATTTTCATCTACCGCCGGCGACCAGGGTGCCGAACCGACGGTCGGGGCGACGAGAACCGCAATCTGGTTTTCCAGCGCGCGCGCCTGCGCGCCGACACGAACGCGGTAGTAACCTGCCTCCTTGTCGGTGCAGGAGGGGGCGAGGATCATGTCTGCTCCGCCTTCGGAAAGGGTGCGGGCGAGCATCGGAAATTCGTTGTCGTAACAGATGAGGATGCCGAAACGGCCGATGGGCGTCTCGAAGAGCTTCAGCCCCTTGCCGCCGGAAATATGCCACTGCTCGCGCTCGAAGCGCGTCATCATCAGCTTGTCCTGCGTGCCGATGAGGCCGTTCGGCCCGAAAAACCACGAGCGGTTGCGGTAAAGTCCGTCTCCATCCAGCACCGGTGCCGAGCCATTGACCAGATAGATCCCGAGGTTGCGGGCGATCTCTTCGGAAAGCTCCACGAAGCGGGGGATCAGCGGCTGCATGGCCTTCAGCGATCCGTGCAGGTCCGAGCGGATCTCCGGGGCGAGCTGTCCCGTCAGCACCATGGCGGAATATTCCGGCAGGACGAGCAGGCTGGCGCCCTTGTCCGCCGCCTCGCGGCAGAGGACCATCAGGCTGTGGGCATAGGCGTCCCAGGTCTCGATGAGGTCGATCGCATATTGGCAGGCGGCAACTCTGATCATGGGGCAATATCCTTGAGCCAGAAGGAGAGGGGTTTTTCGGTTTCCTCCGCCGCTCCGATATCGGTCCAGCGGAAGCGTGCGACGAGATCCGGACGGGGATGAAAGCCGCGCTTCCGCCAGAAGGTATGAAGCGGCTCATAACCGGCCGGGCGGGCGGGATGGTCGGCGTCCCGCTCCACGGCGCAGAAGGCGAGGGTGGAAATGCCGCCGAGCCGCCGGGCATGGGCCTCCCGCGCCTCGAAGAAGCGGACGCCGATGCCTTGGCCGCGCCACTCCCGGAGAAGCACGCTTTCGCCGAAATAGAAGATCCGCCGGGGATCATATCCGGCTTCGAGGAAAGGGGCCTTCACCGCGTCGGTTTCCTCCGCCATGGGCATGCCGGTCGAGGCGCCGATGACGGTTTCGCCGTCGCTGGCGAGCACGAAGAGGCTTCCGGGCGAGGCGGCATAGGTCGCCAGATAGCGCTCCTCATAGGCGGCGGTACCCTCGTAGAGATAGGGAAAGTCACGAAAGACCGTCATGCGCAGCCGCGCCAGATCCGGAATATGGGGTGTCACGTCCTTGCCGACGAAGGTCTGGATATTCATGCGCGGGGCGTTTTCATCGATGCGGCTGGTGGTTATGGTCTGTCTCCGAGGGGGCACGGTCGTGTGCCGAAACTGCCATGGAGAACCACATGAAGGCAACCGAGATCATCCGCGCCTATTACGACGCCTTCAACCGGCGCGACATGGATGCATTCTTCAACCTTCTGGATGATGACGTCATTCATGACGTGAACCAGGGACAGCGCGAGATCGGCAAGGAGGCCTTTCGCCGCTTCATGGGCGACATGAATGCGGCCTACAAGGAAGAGCTGCACGACATGGTGATCTTCTCCAATGAGGATGGCACTCGCGCTGCCGCGGAATTCCAGCTCACCGGCACTTATACGGAGACCGCGGAGGGTTTTCCGGAAGCGCATGGCCAGAGCTATACGCTGCTGGTCGGTGCCTTTTTCGAGATCCGCAACGGCAAGATCGCCCGCGTGACCAATTATTACAATGTCAACGACTGGCTGCGGCAGGTGCGGGGCTGAAATCCGCCCGGCTGGCCGTCCGTGAGGGCAGATTTCCCGCGCGGCGGTGGGGGAAAGCGCGCTTCGCTCATCAAAATGCCGCGATTTGTGTTATGGGCTTCTTCCGGATTTACTTACGGAGCCTGATTCCATGATGAAGCGCATTGCCCTTGTTGCCCTTGCCGCGACCTATCTCGCAGGCTGCACGACCACCGATCCCTATACGGGCGAACAGAAGATGTCGAACACCGCTGGCGGCGCGCTTCTGGGCGCCGGTGCCGGCGCTCTTGCCGGCCTTGCCGTCGGCGGCGATGCGGTGGAGCGCCGCAACGGGGCGCTGATCGGGGCGGCCATCGGTGGCCTCGCCGGCGGCGCCATCGGCAATTACATGGACAATCAGGAAGCGGAGCTGCGCGCACAGCTGCAGGGCACGGGCATTTCCGTCACCCGCGCGGGTGACCGCATCATCCTCAACATGCCCTCCAACATCACCTTCAACGTGGATCAGGACGGGCTGAAGCCCGGCTTCTTCCCGACGCTGAACTCGGTGGCGCTGGTTCTGAAGAAGTTCGACAAGACGCTGATCGACATCAACGGCCATACGGATTCCACCGGCAGCGCTGCCCATAACCAGGATCTGTCGGAGCGCCGCGCGCTGGCGGTTGCGAGCTATCTCGGCGGACAGGGCATCGAGCAGCGGCGCATCTCGGCGGTCGGCTTCGGCGCATCGCGCCCGATTGCGTCCAACGCCTCGGAGGCGGGCCGCGCCCAGAACCGCCGCGTGGAAATCACCATCGCGCCGATCAACGCCGGCTGACCTGAACCAAGGGACCGGGGAGGAGGAACCGCATGCGTGCCGATGCCAGGCCCGGTCCCCGCAACGAGGCGGGGATTTCCGCCATACTGCCGGAACTGGCCGCCCGGTTCGGCGGGCGGTTCCAGACCGGAGAGGCGGTGAGGGCGCATCACGCCCACACCACCACCTATCTGCCGGCGCAGATGCCCGACGGCGTGGTCTTCATCGAGACGCGCGAGGATGTCGTGGATGTCGTCCGGCTCGCCGCGCTGCATCGCGTGCCCCTCATTCCCTTCGGCACGGGGTCCTCGCTGGAGGGGCAGGTCAATGCGCCGCATGGGGGCATTTCGCTCGATTTAAGCGGCATGAACCGGCTTCTTGCCGTCAATCCAGGCGATCTCGACTGCACGGTGGAGCCCGGCATCACCCGCGAAGCGCTGAATATGGCGCTGCGTGATACCGGGCTTTTCTTTCCCATCGATCCCGGTGCCAATGCCTCGATCGGCGGCATGACCGCGACGCGGGCATCAGGCACGAATGCGGTGCGCTATGGCACGATGAAGGACAACGTGCTGGCGCTTTCGGTGGTCACCGCGAAGGGCGAGGAGATCCGCACCGCCCGCCGCGCGAAAAAATCCTCCGCGGGCTATGACATGACCCGGCTGTTCGTCGGGGCGGAAGGCACGCTCGGGATCATAACATCCATCACGCTGCGGCTGCAGGGCATTCCGGAAGTGATCGCCGGCGGCACCTGCCATTTTCCGGACATGGAATCCGCCTGCAATGCGGTGATCATGACCATCCAGCTTGGCATACCCGTGGCGCGGATCGAGCTTCTCGATCCCATGCAGGTAAGGGCCTGCAACGCCTATTCGGGCCTGTCGCAGCGGGAGGCGCCGACGCTTTTTCTCGAATTTCACGGCAGCCGCGCCTCGGTGGACCTGCAATCGGCCGAATTCTCGGCCATCGTTGCCGAATGCGGCGGATCGCCCTTCGAATGGACCGTGGATGCGGCGGAGCGGGCAAGGCTCTGGAAGGCGCGGCACAATGCCTATTTCGCTGCCCGTGCCCTTGCGCCGCATCTGGACGCGGTTTCGACCGATGTCTGCGTGCCGATTTCGCGGCTGGCGGAATGTGTCGGCGAAACCCAGGCGGACATTGCCGCCCATGGCTTCCTCGCACCCATCGTCGGCCATGCGGGTGACGGCAATTTCCATGTTCTGCTGCTCTTCGACGGCAAGTCGGCCGCCGATGTGGAGCGGGCGGAGGCCTTCCTGCAACGGCTCAACGACCGGGCACTTGCCATGGACGGCACCTGCACGGGCGAACATGGCATCGGGCAGGGGAAGAAATCCTTCCTCGGGGCGGAGCTTGGCGGCACCGTCGATCTCATGCGGCAGGTGAAGCAGGCGCTCGATCCCAATGGCATCTTCAATCCGGGCAAGATTTTCTGAAGACCGCGCGGAGGCTTGCCGCGCGCTCCATCCTTATATCAGGAAATGCGTGAATTTCCCGGCGCACTGCGCTAAGACCAGTTCTCCCCCACTGGTTCCAAACCGGTTGTTCCCTTTCGGTTTCCTTTGTTCTAGGGTCCGGGCGGCCGCGGGCCGTGGGGTTCTGCGCCATCAATGATGTTCGGGTGATGTTTCGGTGCTAGGTCGAATTCTGGTATTCCTCGGTGGGCTGGTGGTCCTGCTGCTCTTCGTGGCATTGCTGGCGCCATTCTTCGTGGACTGGACCGGCTTTCGCCAGCAGTTCGAGGATCAGGCAAGCCGCATCATCGGCAAGAAGGTGGTGGTGCATGGCTCCGTCGATGCCCGTCTTCTGCCTTTCCCGTCGATCACCATGAACGATGTCTGGGTCGGCAGCGAGCCGGACGGCCAGCCGCAGGTGCGGGTATCCCGCTTTTCCATGGATGCGGAACTCGCGCCCGTGCTTTCCGGCGAGGCGCTCATCTTCGACATGCGGATCGAGGACATGCAGGCCCGCATCCGGCTTCTGCCCGATGGCACGCTGGACTGGATGCGCGGCAGCCGGCCGCAGATCCCGGCGCGCAACATCGTCCTCGAAAATGTCCGCATCCGCAACGGCAACGTTACCTTCATCGACGAACAGTCCGGGCGTACCCGCAAGCTCACGGCGCTCAATGCCGCCATGTCGGCCAAATCGCTGGCCGGGCCGTGGAAGGCCGTGGGCGATGCGGTGCTGGATGGCGAGCCGGGGCGCTTCTCCATTTCCACCAGCCTTGACGACGCCAACAAGGCGGCGGGCATGTATCTGCGCGCCCGCATCATGCCGTCGAACCGGCCCTTCGGTGCGGAACTCGAGGGCCAGCTTGCGGTGATCGACGGCAAGCCGAGCTACAAGGGCACGTTCCTTGCCTTCCTGCAGCAGGGCGACGAGACGCAGAAGCCCGACCCTGCGCGCCCGGCGCCGCGGCTTAAAGGATCATTCGAGCTCACCAACGAGAAGATCCGGGTGCCGGACTATCGCCTGGAAGTGGGTGATGAGGCCGATCCCTATGTGGTGACCGGCGAGGCGACGCTCGATACGGGAAAGGAACAGGAATTCCTGCTTCTGGCCGATGGACAGCAGATCGACGTGGCGCGCATCGATTACAGCGGTGCGGCCGGGAAGACCGGGCGCGACCCCGGCGATACCGTGCGCAAGCGCTTCGAGCATTTTGCCGGGATCATTTCCAGCATTCCCATTCCCACCGTACCGGGCCGGGCCAGCCTGAAGCTGCCTGCGATCCTGATCGGCGATACGTCTATCCGCGATGTCCGGCTGGATATTCGGCCCACCAATGGGGGCTGGGTGGTGGATAATGCGGTGGCCACCCTGCCGGGCCGGACGCAAATGGAGGCAAAAGGCGTTCTCGGCCTCAAGGGGCCGCCTGCCTTCAACGGGCACATGCTGGTGGCATCCCGCCAGCCGACCGGCCTTGCCTCCTGGCTTTCGGGGGAGGTGGACCCGCATATCCGCGACATGGCGGCGCTCGGTTTCGAGGCGAATGTGCGGCTGACCCCCGACCTCCAGCGTTTCGACCGGCTGGAACTCCAGATGGGGGATGCGACGCTGAAAGGCCGCATAGAGCGGCAATCCGTGCCCGGACAGCCCATGGCGCTCACCGCCCAGCTTTCCGGCAACCGGATCGATCTCGATAATCTCCGCGCGCTTGCGACGCTGTTCGGCAAGGACGGCAAGGCGGATCTCAGCGGCCATGCCATCGCCGCTGAACTCAAGGCCGAGCGCTTCTCCGCCTTCGGGATGGAGGCGCACCAGACCGAAACGGTCTTCACGCTGGCCAATAATGCGCTTTCCATCGAGCGCTTCAGCACGAAGGATCTGGCGGGCGCGCAGATCAATGCCATCGGGCGGGCCGATTTCAGCAAGGACGATCTCGGCGCCAATGGCCGGCTGAGCTTCAAGGCGGCCGATCCCGCGCCCTTCCTTGCCATGATCGCCCAGAAGCTGCCGGCCGATCCGCTGCTTGGCCACCTGCTTCGCCATGCCGGCTGGTTTGCCGATACGGAGCTCAAGGTCACCCTGGCGGCGGGCGGCAAGGACCGGACCGGCCTTTCCGTCAAGCTTGCCGGCACCAGCAATGGCAGCCGGGTGGATCTCGATCTTGGCCTTGCCGATCCTGCCGCCTATCCAAAGGGGGCGGGGCTCAATCTGCAGGCGACGCTTGAAAATCCGAAGGCCAACGTGCTGCTCGGGCAGGCGGGCCTGGAGCCGCTGCCCTTCGATGCGGTGGAAAAGGGCGTTCTTTCGCTTCGGATCGCGGAAACGAAGGAGGGGGACAATGACGTTTCGCTCGCCCTCAATGCGGGCAAGACTGCCTTTTCGGTGAGTGGCAAGGCCGCCTTTGCCAGCGATGCTGGCTTGAGCGGGCAGTTCCAGACCCGGCTCGAAAGCGACGACGCCACGCCCTATCTGCTGATGACGGGCATTGCGCTTCCGCGCATGGGGCTCGGCATGCCCGGCGCGCTTGGTGCCGGTCTTGCGATCTCGCCCGATACGATCGACATCACCGATCTCAAGGGCTCTGTTGCGGGAACCAGTGTTTCCGGCCGCATCACCATCGACCGTCGGAGCGAGGCGCTCAAGGCCTCCGGACAGCTGGCGCTCAGCGAGGCGGATCTCGGCTGGATTGCGGAAAGCGTCTATGGGCCGATCACCGATGCCGAGGGCAAGCTCTCCGCCGATACGTTCGGCGACAGCCTGCTTTCGAACAGCAATCTCTCCATCGACCTCACCGCCCAGACACTCCATACCGGCCTTGGCGGCCCGGTGCGGAATTTCCACAGCCGGCTCACCGCATCCGATGGCGAGCTGGTGCTGAACGATGCGACCGGCGACTGGGCCGGCGGCTCGATCGGCGGTACCGCCCGCTTCGGCAATACGGGCGGTTCGGGCTATCTGCAGGTGAATCTGCAGGCGGCAAACGGCGCGACACCGGCCATTTCCTGGTATCGCCCGGGCGGCATGCCGCTTGCCGACGGGCGCTTTTCGCTGAAACTTTCCGGCGAGGCGGCGGGCAAGAGCGCGGCGGAGCTGGTGAAGGGGCTTGGCGGCTCCGGCGAATTGCGGCTGAATGGCCTTTCCATTTCCGGCCTCAATCTCGGCCTGCTTCCGCCGGTGCTGGCGGAAATGGACAAGACCGAGGGCGAAATCGATACGTCACGGGTCGGCGGGCTTGTCGGCGGCCTGCTTGGCGCGGGCGACACGGCGCTTGGCGACGTCACCATTCCCTTCTCGCTCGGCGGGGGCAATCTGGTGGTACAGCCGGTTACGATCAACCGGCCTGAAGCGGCGCTGACCGTGGAGGGAGACGTGGATCTGGCCCAGATGACGCTCACCGCTTCCGCCACGCTGGCGCTTGCGGCGGGGCCGGAGGCGGTCGAAGGGGCGGATCCGCAGCTTCGCCTCGATTTCACCGGGCCGCTCGAACAGCCCTCGATGCGTGTCGATACGTTGGGGCTGACCAATTTCCTGTCCTTGCGCGCCTTCGAGCGGGAGCGGCACCGGGTCGACCGTTTGCAGGCCATTGCGCAGGAAAAACTGCGGCTGCGCCGCGAGGCCACCTATTACGCGGCGCGGGCCGCCGAACGGGAACGCCAGCGCCAGGCCGAGGCCGAGGCGGCAGCAAGGGCTGCCGCCGAACAGGCGGCGGAGGCCGAGCGCCAGCGTCAGCGGCTGAACCGGCCGGTCGACCAGCCGGCGGGGCTCGAATTCGAAGGGCCGGCGCAGCCGGGCGTCATCCCGACGCCGCAGCCTGTCATGCCTGTCGATCCCGGGCAGCAGGTGATCCGCGGCTCGACCCTGCCGCCGCCGGCTCAGTGAGCGGCCTTTGCCGCCTGCAAGGCTTGCAGCACATGGAGGCGCAGTGCCGAGGAGAGGTTTCCTCCTTGGCGCGCATCGTCGATTTCGGCAATGAGGGCGGCCAGCGGTATGGCCCGTGCCTCTGCCAGCGCCTTCAGCGCCTCGTAAAAGGGTTCTTCCAGCGAGAAGCTGGTGCGATGGCCGTGAAGTGTGGCGGAATATTTCCGGATCATCGGGGCGACCGGTTCAGAAACAGAATGAGGATGCTGTAAGTCTGGTTCGACGCTTTGCCGCAACGACAGAAAAATGAAGGATCATTCCCCGGCGGTGCCATCGTCGGCCCCGGTCAGCCGGCCCTGGTCGAGACGCTTTTCGGCCTGTTCGTTCAGCGCACGGGTGAGGGATTTTTCGGCCTTGGTGCGGCCGAAGGTCAGGCGGTTCTGTTCCGCCTGCCTTTCCTTTTCGATGCGGGCTTTCGCCTTGCGGGCCTGGCGGAGATTGACGATCTCGGCGGCCATGGCGGATTACTGCTTCTTGCGGAAAGAATCGAGCGAGATGACGGAGGCTTCCTTCTTCTCGTCATCGCCTGCGGGCTTGGCTTCCGTTTCCACCTTGTCGACGGGATAGGCGGTGATTTCGGCGGAATCCAGCTGGTCCTCGCCAGCGGCGGGTACATCGAATTCCATCTCGAAATTCACCGAAGGATCGTAGAAGCCGCGGATCGCATTGAAGGGAATAACGAGCTTTTCCGGCGTATCGGAGAAGGAGAGGCCGATCTCGAAGGCCGAATCGGTAACCTTCAGGTCCCAGAACTGGTGCTGGATCACGATGGTCATCTGTTCAGCGTACTTGGCCTTCAGATGCTGCGACAGGCGCACGCCCGGCGCGCCGGTGAGGAAGGTAATGTAGAAGTGATGGTCACCCGGCAGACGGCCGGTTGAGGCGACTTCGGAAAGCACCTTGCGGATCACGCCGCGCAAGGCGTCCTGTGCCAGAATATCGTAACGGATATGATCCTGCCCCATCGGTTCCTGTCTTTCCACTTCTTGCCGTCGCAAGACGGCCTGTTCACCTGTCTGGTAGAGCGCCGCCATCCTAAGGGCAATCCCTTAAAGAATATGAAGACGGACTCTTCGAATTGATACGACGCCGTCATGCGGCGCGGACGCAAGTCAGGTGTTCTTTATGCCATTTGTCGTTCGCCGACAAAACCCCTTCCGGCATGAAGGGACCGGCCGGCTTCAAAAAAAATCGTCACAGGGGGAGAAGGGAAGGTGGAGGTTTCTGTTGCCAGGTACCTCCGAACCCCGCCTCAAGGTGCTAACCAGGAGGGCTTAGGTCGGGTTTCCCGCACCGCCATTAGGCAGCGAGAGCATAACCCTTAGCGTTGTTGTCGTTTGCAACTACACTTTTTGACCCGATAACGGCGGTATCATGCCGAGCAAAAGAACGATCTTTACACCCTTGTCGATCCTATTTCGCCCCCATCAGAAGCCGCCCTTGCCGGCGGTTTGTGGTGGAGGCGCCGGGTACCGCCCCCGGGTCCAATAGGTTTATTTCACCGTCAGTTTATTGCCATAGCCGATCCGAGGACCGGCAAGAGACATATAGGGGTTTGCCGGGGCGGTGAAAAGAGGTTCCATCATAAAAGCGGACGCGAAAATTTTGGAAACTCGGAAAGGCCGATTGGCGTTCGGGGCGAGGGGCTGTATGGCTTCTTGATCAATCAGGAGAGGCCAGATGAGACATCCCGAGGAACAGTATCTCGATATCGTCAGGCACCTTCTCGCCAGGGGAGACCGGCGGATCGACCGCACGGGCGTCGGCACGTTTTCGCTTTTCGGAGCGATGATGCGCTTCGATCTCTCGGAAGGACAGTTCCCGGTCTTCACCACCAAGAAGGTCTACTGGAAGACCGCCGTGAAGGAGATGCTCTGGTTCCTGACCGGCAGAACCGATCTGCGCTCGCTCTTGCAGCAGAATATCAGGATCTGGACCGACTGGCCGCTCGATGCCTATCGCAAGGCCACGGGCGAGGCGATTTCACAGGAGGATTTCGAGGCGCGGATTCTCAAAGACGATGGCTTTTCCGAGCGCTGGGGCGATCTCGGCCCGATCTACGGAAAGCAATGGCGCCGCTGGCTGGATGCGGAGGGACGGGAGCATGATCAGGTCGCAAGCGTGATCGAGACGCTGAAGACCAATCCCTCGAGCCGGCGCATGCTGTTCCACGCCTGGAATGTCGCCGAACTCGACCGCATGGCTCTCCATCCCTGCCACATGACCTACCAGTTCCATGTGGCGGGGCTTCAGGATAGCGGCCGCAAGCCCCGGCTTTCGTTGATGGTGATGCAGCGCTCCTGCGACATCCTGCTTGGCGCACCCTTCAATATCTGCCAGCAGGCGGCGCTGCTGGCCATGGTGGCGAAGGTGGTGGACATGGAGCCGGGCGAGCTGATCTGGGCGGGTGGGGACGTGCATCTCTACCTCAACCATCTCGAACAGGCGCAGGAGCAGGTCTCGCGCGCCCCCTTCGCCTTCCCGACGCTCCATCTGGCGCGGCAGCCCGGAAGCATCGATGATTTCCGCATCGAGGATTTCGAGGTCAGGGATTATCGCTCGCATGAGCGGATCGAGGCGCCCGTCGCGGTGTGACGGGCCCGCCGGGAGCCGACCCGGTCAGCTCGCCCCGGGCGCCAGTTTTTGCCGGTCGGCCTCGGCGAAATGGGCGAGCTGATCGGCGAGCGCCTTGCGGAAGGCCGGGCGCTCCGTGGCGCGCTGCACATAGGCCCGGCAGGCGGGATAGAAGGCAAGGCCATCCAGACGGTCGACAAGCCGGAGCACGTCCGCCATCAGGATATCGGCAATGGAAAAGCGGCCGGCCAGCCATTCACGATGGGCGACCACGGCCTCCACGTGGCCGAGCCGGGAATTCAGGAACTGGTCGATGCGGGACCAGCCGGGATTGTCGGTGTTGAGGCCGGTGAAGGAAAAGATCGTCCAGGGAAGGCTTGCCATTTCCACCGAGTTGAGGGCGGCAAATACCCACTGGATCACCTCGCTGCGGGCCTTCTCGTCCTTCGGCAGCAGATGCTCGCTCTTCTCGCCGAGATGGAGCAGGATCGCGCCGCTTTCGAAGACGGAGAGATCGCCATCCTCGATCCAGGGCACCTGACCGAAGGGCTGGTGGGCGAGGTGCCCGGGCGTGCGGTCGCCGAAGGGCACGGTCTTGATCGCGTAAGCGAGGCCTGCCTCCTCCAGCGCCCAGCGGATTCGGATATCCCGTACATGGCCGCGGGGCTTTTCGGGCACCCAGTCATAGGTGGTGAGCTGAATGTCGGTCATCGGCGCCTCTCTCTTTGCCTATCCATAACAGCGGCAGAAGGGCCTCGGAATAGGTGGATTCTATGGCGGGGGGCAGAAGCCCGCTCCATTCGGGCCACCGTCCCGGCGGATGGCATTTCGAAATTGATTCAGGGAAATTCTCCGCTACATAGAAACCGGCAATCGGCCAGGGGAGGAAAAGATGGACGAGAACGCGGCGCTTCAACCGCTGGAAATCAGCTTCGTGGTGGCGATTGCCGAGAATGGCGTGATCGGCCATGAGGGCGACCTGCCCTGGAAACTGTCCTCCGATCTCAAGCGCTTCAAGGCCTTGACGCTCGGCAAGCCGGTGATCATGGGGCGCAAGACCTATCAGTCGATCGGCAAGCCGCTTCCCGGCCGCGAGAATATCGTGGTGACCCGGGACACGGGCTTTGCGGCCGAAGGGGTGCATGTGGTGCGCAGCATCGATGCGGCGCTGGAGCTTGGCGAACGGCTTGCCCGGCGGGATGGCGGGCATGAGGTGGCTGTCATCGGCGGCGGCGAGATCTATGCCCAGACGCTCGACCGGGCGACCGTGCTCCACGTCACCCATGTGGAACGGGCGCTCGACGGCGATACGCGCTTCCCGCCCATCGACCCGGCGCTCTGGCAATCCGGGGATGAGGAGCACATTCCCGAAGGCCCGAAGGACATCTATCCCACCCGCTTCGTGACCTATCGCCGACGCCGCGACTGAGGGTGCGGCGATTAGTTTTCGCCCGCGCGTTGAAAGCGCGCCGTGCGATACCTATAAGGAATGTTCGGTCACGGTGGTCAGTCCGTCCGTGAACTTTTGGATCATGTCGAAGAGGTTTTGATGCCCTGGAGCAATCAGAATGGCGGCGGCGGCCCATGGGGCGGTGGCGGCAACGGTGGAAATGACAAGGGACCGTGGGGACAGGGACCGAACCGCCCGCGCGGCGGCAATGGCGGACCGCCTGATCTGGATGACATCATCCGGCGCGGCCAGGATCGCCTGCGGAATGTCGTCCCCGGCGGGGTCAACGGCGGCATGGTGCTGATCGTGCTGGCCGCACTGGTCGTCTTCTGGCTCATCCAGTGCGTCTATACGGTTCAGCCCGACGAACGGGGCGTGGAATTGCGCTTCGGCCGGCCGAAGGAAGAGGTTTCCCAGCCGGGTCTGCACTTCCACATCTGGCCCTTCGAGCGGGTGGAGGTGGTGAAGATCACCGAACAGCAGCAGAATATCGGCGCCAAGGCGAGCTCCGGCACCTCGACGGGCCTGATGCTCACCGGTGACCAGAACATCGTGAACGTCCAGTTCTCGGTGCTCTTCACCGTCAGCGATCCGAGAGCCTTCCTCTTCAACCTCGAAGAGCCGGTGGAAACCCTGCAGCAGGTGGCTGAAAGCGCCATGCGTGAAGTGGTGGGACGGCGTCCGGCGCAGGATATTTTCCGCGACAACCGCCAGCAGATCGCCCAGGAAGTGAAGACCACCATCCAGACGACGATGGACCGCTACCGTTCGGGCATCTCCGTCAATGCTGTGGCGATCGAGGATGCGGCCCCGCCGCGCGAGGTCTCCAACGCCTTCGACGAAGTGCAGCGCGCGGAGCAGGACGAAAGCCGGTTCATCGAACTCGCCAACCAGTACACGAACCAGCAGCTCGGCCAGGCCCGCGGCCAGGCGGCGCAGAATACCGAAGAAGCTGCGGCCTACAAGGACCGGGTGGTCAAGGAAGCACAGGGTGAATCCGCCCGCTTCACCGCCATTTACGAGCAGTACAAGAATGCGCCCGAGGTGACCCGCAAGCGGCTCTATCTCGAAACCATGGAGGGCGTCCTGAAGAATTCGAAGCGTATCGTGGTGGATGGCCAGCAGGGCGTGGTGCCCTACCTGCCGCTCAACGAATTTGCACGGCCGACGCAGAGCCAGGGCCAGGCACAGGGTCAGGGGGGCAACTGATGAACACCAATCGTCTTCCCCTGATCCTCGGCGGGCTGGCCGCGCTTCTGCTCGTCCTCTATTCCTCGGTCTTCGTGGTGAATGCGCGCGAACAGGCGCTGGTGCTGCGCTTCGGCCAGATCCGCGACGTGAAGAAGGAGCCGGGCATCTATTTCAAGCTGCCCTTCGCCTTCATGGATGCGGACCGGGTGCAGTATATTCCCGTCCAGGCGCTGCGTTTCGTGCTCGACAATATCCGCGTGCAGGTCAAGGGCGGCAAGTTCTACGAGGTGGATGCCTTCGTGGTCTACCGCGTGACCGATGCCCAGCGCTTCCGCGAGACCGTTTCGGCGGACCGGGATGCGGCGGAAGCCCGCCTGCGCACCCGTCTCGATGCCTCGCTGCGCCGCGTCTATGGTCTGCGTGATTTCGATGCTGCTCTTTCCGATGCCCGCGTCTCGATGATGAACGAGGTGAAGCAGGATCTGCTTGCCGATGCGCAGTCGCTCGGCATTGCGGTTGAGGATGTCCGCATTCGCCGGACCGATCTTACCCAGGAAGTCTCGCAGCAGACCTATGACCGCATGACTGCGGAGCGTCTGGCCGAGGCCGAGTTCATCCGTGCCCGCGGCAAGGAAGAGGGCCAGCGCCGTCGCGCCAAGGCCGATCGCCAGGTGGTGGAGCTGATCGCCGATTCCAACCGCGAGGCGGAAATCCTGCGCGGTCAGGGCGATGCAGAGCGCAATCGCATTCTCGGCGAAGCCTATGGCAAGGATCCGGCCTTCTTCGAGTTTTACCGGACAATGCGGGCCTATGACAATTCCGTCGGCCAGCCTGGCACGACCATGGTGGTCAGCCCGAGCTCGGAGTTCTTCCGCTTCTTCAACAGCGCGAATGGTGCGCCCGAGCCTGGCGTGCCGTCTGCTCCGGCGGCTCAGCCCGCTCAGGCAACCCAGCCCTGAGGCGCCGCCAGGATGCAACCCGGCAGGCAGGACACAAGGAGAAGGCGCGGCCTGACGGCTGCGCCTTTTTCATGACAGGAGGGGCGCTTGCAGATCTCTGTAATTCCATCCGCGCCCGATAGGCTCTAAGGTGGCCCATCGAACCGGGCGAGGCTCAGTCCGAATCGGGCTTCACCGGCTTCAGCGAACGAGGACAGACGAAGAGATGACGGGACGCACCAACATCAAAACCGCGTGGCTGCTTCAGGTGGCCGGGCGCGGCTTGCTTGCGCTTGGCGTGGCAACGGCGGGATTGCCCGCCCATGCTTTTGCCGCCTCTGCGGCAGCGGTGGCAGCTGCCCCCGCCGGCCCGCAATCGGTGGCCGACCTCGCGGAAGGGCTGCTCGATGCGGTGGTCAATATTTCCACCTCGCAGAACGTCAAGGATGACGATGGATCGCCCGCACCCCAGGTGCAGGAGGGGGCGCCCTTCGAAGATCTCTTCGAGGATTACTACAAGGGTGAGGGCAAGGGCGCGGGCAGCCATACGGTGAGCTCGCTCGGCTCCGGCTTCGTCATCGATCCCGCCGGCTATATCGTCACCAACAACCATGTGATCGAGGGTGCCGATGCGATCGAGGTGATCTTCGCCAAGGGCAACAAGCTCAAGGCGAAGCTGATCGGAACGGATGTGAAGACAGATCTTTCGCTGCTCAAGGTGGAATCGCCCGTGCCGCTCAAGGCGGTTTCCTTCGGCGATTCCCGCAAGATGCGCATCGGCGACTGGGTGATGGCGATCGGCAATCCCTTCGGTCTGGGCGGATCGGTCTCCATCGGCATCGTTTCGGCGCGCGGCCGCAACATCAATGCCGGGCCCTATGACAATTTCATCCAGACGGATGCGGCGATCAACAAGGGCAATTCCGGAGGCCCGCTGTTCAACATGCACGGGGAGGTGATCGGCATCAACACCGCGATCATCTCGCCTTCAGGAGGCTCCATCGGCATCGGCTTTTCCGTGCCTTCGGAAATTGCCTCCACGGTCATCGACCAGCTGAAGCAATATGGCGAGACACGCCGGGGCTGGCTTGGCGTGCGCGTGCAGCCGGTGACGGAGGATGTGGCCGCGAGCCTTGGGCTTGAAAAGATCGCCGGCGCGCTTGTTTCCGGCATCGTCAAGGGCGGGCCGGTTGAGAACGGGCCGATCAAGACGGGTGACGTCATCGTCACCTTTGACGGCAAGCCGATTGCCGAAATGCGCGATCTCCTGCGCATCGTTGCCGAAAGCCCTACAGGCAAGGATGTCGCGGTCGGGATCGTCCGGGACGGCAAGCCGCAGACGGTTACGGTGAAGCTCGGCCGGATGGACGACAAGTCCGATCCCGGCACGCCTGCCGAGCCCGAACAGGCGCTGCCGGACGGCAATGGCGAGGAGGAGTCCGCGCCGCCGGACCAGCCGATACCGGGCGAGGAAGACGAAACCCAGCCCCAGCCGGGTACCGAGGACAACGGTGCCTCGACCGAGGAAGGCACGGATGCGGAAGAGGCCCCGCAGGACGTGCTCGGCATGATGCTCTCCCCGATCGATCCCGACGTGCGCAAGGAATTCGGCATCGCCGCCCATGTGAATGGCGCGGTGGTGCAGGTGGTGCTCGACGGGTCGGCTGCCCAGCAGAAGGGGATCAAGGAAGGCGACACCATCGTCGAGGTCGCCCAGGCGGCGGTGAAGGATGGTGCGGAGGTCGCGGCAAAGGTTGCCGATCTCAAGAAGGAAGGGCGCCGGAACGCGCTGCTTCTGGTCGCGGCACCGAATGGCGATCTGCGGACCGTCGCCCTGCCGATCGAATAAGGCAGGCCGGCCCGCCGGCTTTAGCCGCCGACGAAATCGTGGCGGCGATAGCCCTGGATGTAGAGAAGCGCGGTCAGGTCGCCGTGATCGATCCGGATCCGTGCCTGTGCAGCAACCGATGGCTTGGCGTGGAGCGCCACGCCGCTGCCGGCAAGCTGCAGCATGGCGAGATCGTTGGCGCCATCGCCGACGGCCAGAACGTCGGCAGCGGTGATGCCCCGCTCGCGGGTCAGGCGCATAAGGGCGTCAGCCTTCGCCTGCTTGCCGAGAATGGGTTCCGCCACTTCACCCGTCAGCACGCCGTTGTCGTGCAGAAGCGCGTTCGCCCGGTTCTCATCGAAGCCGAGCATGGCGGCAACCGGGTCGGTGAAGAGCGTGAAACCGCCGGAGACGAGCGCGGCATAACCGCCCTTTGCCCTCATGGTGGCCACCAGTTCCCGGCCGCCGGGAGTGAGCGTGATGCGGCTGCGGATCACCTCGTCGATCACCGTCACCGGCAACCCCTTGAGCAGGGCGACACGCTCGCGAAGGGCGGGCTCGAAGGCGATTTCGCCATTCATCGCGCGAGCGGTGATTTTCGAGACCTCGTCCTTGAGACCCACTTCGGCGGCCAGCTCGTCAATGCATTCCTGGCCGATCATGGTGGAATCCATGTCGGCGATCAGCAGCTGCTTGCGGCGGCTGTCCGCATCCTGGATGACGATATCGACCGGTGCACCGGCAAGCGCCTGCTTCAGGTGCTCTTCCGCGGCGGAGGCATCCGTGCCGTCCTTCAGCGCGATGTCGCAGGCGATACCATCGGCAAACCAGTAGAGGCCGCTTGCCTTCACGCTGTCCGCCGCCTTTTCGCCGAGGCCGGGAACGAGTACAGGATGAAGCGGATTGGCAATCAGCGTGGCGACCAGGGCCATGAGGGGAAACCTTTACGTGAGCGATTTCGATGCAGTCCTGATAACCGGGCCAACCGCCAGCGGCAAGTCCGCTCTGGCGGTGGAATGGGCGCGCCGGACGGGCGGTGTGGTGGTGAATGCGGATAGCATGCAGGTTTATGATACGCTGCGGGCGCTGAGCGCCCGGCCGTCTGAAGCCGACATGCAAGGGGTGGAGCACAGGCTTTACGGCCATGTGCCTGCCGCGACCGCCTATTCCACCGGCGCCTGGCTGCGGGACATGGCCGGGCTACTGGAGGAGCTTCAGGGGAAGGGGCGGGTGCCCGTCATCGTTGGCGGCACGGGCCTTTATTTCAAGGCGCTGACGGAGGGCCTTTCCGACATGCCTGCCATCCCCGCCGAGATCCGCGATGCCGTGAGGGCCAATCTCGAGGCGGAAGGGCCGGAGGCGCTCCACCGAAGGCTCATGGTGCAGGACCCGGAAACGGCAGGGCGGCTCAATCCGCAGGATGGCCAGCGGATCGCCCGGGCGCTCGAAATTCTCACCGCGACCGGCGTGCCGCTCTCGCGCTTTCAGAAAAGGACCGCGCCACCGCTTCTTGACGCAGGCAGGGCGCGCAAATTCGTCGTCCTGCCCGATCGCGCGGTGCTTGCGGAACGCATCGAACGGCGCTTCCGGGCGATGATCGAGGGCGAGGCCATCGATGAGGTGCGGTCGCTTCTGGCACTCGGGCTTTCGGATGCGATGCCGGTCATGCGGGCCATCGGCGTCCCGGAGATTGCCGCCTATCTGGACGGGCGGCTGGACCGGGCCGGCGTGATCGAGCGCGGTGCCGCGGCAACGCGGCAATATGCCAAGCGCCAGATGACCTGGTTCCGCAACCAGATGGACGAAAGCTGGGAGCGTCTGATGCCCTGACGTGCGGGGGGAGAGGCTTACCCGCAGCACTCAATCGCGCCGCAGGCTGCTCAGGGGCTTGCGCAGGATGCTCTCGCGGAGCGACGAGCGTTCCCGGGGCGGTTCTGCGGGAGAAGGCGCCGCCGGCTGTCCATAGGGCTGCGGAGCGGCTGGCGCGCCGTAGCGGAGCGGTGGAGGCTCGCGTCCTTCCGGCGGGTGAAGCGGCGGGGGCGTGGTGCGGAAGACCGGCGGCTGGGGTGGCGGCGGCGCTTCGCGGAACACGTCGGCGCGACTTGCGGACGGACCGGCAAGCGGTCCAGACGGCAGCATGTCCGGGCGATAGGGCTCATGCGCCTCGCCCACCGTCGACCAGCTGAAGCCCGCTTCCGAAAGCTGCTGATGCGGCTCGAACGTGTCACTGTTGTCGAAGCTGCCGAGATCGGTGAGGTCGGGCAGCGTCGAAGAGCCGCCATAGCTGTTCTTCAGCGAGCCGATATCCACAGGGGCGACGGCGCGCATGCGGGTTACGACAGCGCGCAGATCGACCGTTTCGGCCTCCTCGTCGCGGTTCGCCTGCTCGGCAATGCCGGCTGCCTTCGGGAGGATCGACTCGTCCACCCGCTCGAAGCGCATGCGCATCGGCACGGCAATGGCTTCACCGAAGGCGATGGCCTCGCCATTCCCGATCGAGGAGATGAAATTGGTGATCGATACCGAGGAGTTCGGGATCGCCGAGCGGATGATTTCCTTGTCCTTCTCGTTGGCGAGGCGCATGGCGAAAAGCGTGGAGCACTGGGAAAGGATCGTCTGGTCCAGCTCGCCCGGGCGCTGGGTGATGATACCGAGGGATACGCCGTATTTGCGGCCTTCCTTGGCAATGCGGGCAATTGCCTGGCGGGTGGGGATGAAGCCGAGATTGGGATCGGCGGGCACGTAGCGGTGCGCTTCCTCGCAGACGACGAGCATGTGCAGCCCGCCATTGCTCCAGAGCGCCACTTCGAAGGCCATGCGGCAGAGAACGGAGGCCACCGAATTCACCACTTCCGAGGGAATGCCGGCCAGCTGGAAGGTGCAGATCGGCCGGCCATTTCCGGGAATGCGGAAGATATGCGCGATGGTCTCCATGATCGTGTCGGTGATCGTGTTGCTGGAGAACATGAAGTGGTAGCGCGGGTCATTGATCGCGGCCATTACGCGCATCTTCAGCGAGCGCAGCACCGGCTTTTCGTTGCGGCCCTCCAGGCGACCGATCCGCTCGTCGATAAGCGCCAGGAGATCGGCCATGCGATAGGGCACCGGCGTGTCCGCCGTCATGGAGCTCTTTTCCGTCTGTCGACGCATGAGGCCGCTTTCGGTGCCGCCCCGGAAGCTGCGCTTCGCCTCGGGAATGAGGTCGCGCAGAATGTCGATCTCCTCCGGTACCGGCGGGCGGCCGCGGAAGATCACTTCGGCGAATTCCTCAAGCCGCATCAGCCAGAAGGGGAGGTCGAGCGTATCCGTATCGATGACCACCGCATCGTTCGGGAAGGCGGCGGCAAATTCGTTGTGCGGGTCGAGGATCAGCACGCGCAGCTTTGGATCGGCGGCAACGGCCTTGTGCAGCAGCAGCGAGACGGCGGTGGACTTGCCGACGCCGGTCGAGCCGACGACCGCGAAATGCTTCGAAAGCATGGAGGGAATGTGAATGGTGGCCGAGACCGAGTCATCCTGCGAGAGCTTGCCGATCGGCTGGTTTTCGCGGGCGCGGCTCGCATAGATGCGCTCCAGATCGGAGCCGCGGATGCGGTGGGCGATCGAGCCGAGATAGGGATAGCAGGAGATGCCGGTCGAAAACTCCTCGCGGCCGTCGTCATGGACGCGCACTTCGCCGAGAAGCTCCACTTCCACGAAGAAGTTGTTGTCGCCGTTCTCGCCCCAGTGCTGGCTTTCCATTTCCATGGAATAGGCCATGGCGACGACGCGGTTGTTGCCCACGCTGATGGAAATCAGACGGCCGACGGACCAGAGTTCGGTGAGGTCCGTGCCGCCATGTTCGGCCACGGCGGAAATGGTCGCGCGCGATCCGTTGCAGGACACGACCCGGCCAAGGAACCGGTTTCCCGGCTTCAATATGTCTCTGCGGTCATCATCTGTCATGGGGCCAGCGTCGGATCGTAGGGGCATGGGCATTTCGTCTTCTCCCATCATGGGCATTCGGTCGGTCATGGCATATCCGGCCGTGCGGGATGATCCCGCACAGGTGGCACCTTAAATGCGCCAGCCTTAATATCTGGTGTAGCGGGCCGTTGCTTTCGCTTTGCGGTTTACCGGGAATGCCGGGCTTTTGGCGGAAAAGCCGCGCCTTCTCGGTTGACGCCCCGCAAGATTCTGTCTATCACTGCCGGCCATGAACAACTTTGTTTCTCTTATTGTGGTGGGAAGGCGCATGGGCAGGATGGTGTAACCATCCGGCGTTAGCCACCCATGCGCGACACGGCAGGCTCCCGAAAGGAGCCTTTTTTTATGTCTCAATCCGGGCTAATAGGCCCACAAACGGCGGGCCGAGCGAGCCCCAGAACCAGACAAGCGGAACCAGGCATGACGGGCAAAGACAATCAGATGACCGGCGCGGAAATCGTTCTCAAGGCGCTGAAGGACAATGGGGTCGAGCATATCTTCGGCTATCCGGGCGGGGCCGTGCTGCCGATCTATGACGAAATCTTCCAGCAGGACGACATCCAGCACATTCTCGTGCGTCATGAGCAGGGTGCCGGCCATGCCGCGGAAGGCTATGCCCGCTCCACCGGCAAGGTGGGCGTCATGCTCGTCACGTCGGGTCCGGGTGCGACCAATGCCGTTACGCCGCTGCAGGATGCGCTGATGGACAGCGTGCCGCTGGTCTGCCTGTCCGGCCAGGTGCCCACCACGCTCATTGGTTCGGATGCCTTCCAGGAATGCGATACGGTCGGCATCACGCGCCCCTGCACCAAGCATAACTGGCTGGTGAAGGACGTGAACGATCTTGCCCGGATCATTCACGAGGCCTTCCGCATCGCACAGTCCGGCCGGCCGGGCCCTGTCGTCGTGGATATTCCGAAGGATATCCAGTTCGCCACCGGCACCTACACGCCGCCCTCCGATCACGTGGCGCAGAAGAGCTACCAGCCGAAGCTGCAGGGCGATCTGAATGCCATCAAGGCTGCGGTCGAGCTGATGGCGACGGCCCGTCGCCCGGTCATCTATTCCGGCGGTGGCGTGGTCAATTCCGGTCCGGAAGCCTCCAAGCTCCTGCGCGAGCTGGTGGAACTGACGGGCTTCCCGATCACGTCCACGCTGATGGGACTCGGCAGCTATCCCGCTTCCGGCAAGAGCTGGCTCGGCATGCTCGGCATGCACGGCTCCTACGAAGCCAACATGACCATGCATGATTGCGACGTAATGGTCTGCATCGGCGCGCGCTTCGACGACCGCATCACCGGCCGCCTGAACGCCTTCTCGCCGAATTCGAAGAAGATCCACATCGATATCGATCCGTCTTCGATCAACAAGAATGTCCGCGTCGATGTCGGTATCGTCGGCGACATCACCCATGTGCTCGAAGACATGGTCCGCCTGTGGCGGGCGCTGCCGAAGAAGCCGGAAGCCGCCCAGACGGCGGACTGGTGGAGCCAGATCGACAAGTGGCGTGCACGCAAGTCCTTCGCCTATACGAAGAGCAACGACGTGATCATGCCGCAATATGCCATCGAGCGGCTCTATGAGCTGACGAAGGACCGCGACACCTACATCACCACCGAAGTCGGCCAGCACCAGATGTGGGCGGCCCAGTATTTCGGCTTCGAGCAGCCGAACCGCTGGATGACCTCGGGTGGCCTCGGCACCATGGGCTACGGCCTGCCGGCGGCGCTCGGGGTGCAGATCGCCCATCCGGAAAGCCTCGTCATCGATATTGCGGGCGACGCCTCGATCCAGATGTGCATCCAGGAAATGTCTGCGGCCATCCAGTATAATGCGCCGATCAAGATCTTTATCCTGAACAACCAGTACATGGGCATGGTGCGCCAGTGGCAGCAGCTGCTGCACGGCAACCGTCTGTCCAACTCCTATACCGAAGCCATGCCGGACTTCGTGAAGCTGGCCGAGGCCTATGGCGCGGTCGGCATCCGCTGCGATAAGCCGGATGCGCTCGACGATGCCATCCTGGAGATGATCAACGTGAAGAAGCCTGTCATCTTCGATTGCCGCGTGGCGAACCTCGCCAACTGCTTCCCGATGATCCCGTCGGGCAAGGCCCATAATGAAATGCTGCTGCCCGACGAGGCGACCGACGAGGCCGTGGCCAATGCCATCGATGCCAAGGGCCGCCAGCTGGTCTGACCGAGAACCTGAAGGAGCAAGATCATGAACGCACATCTTCAACCCACGGGCTCGGCCTATTTCATCGCCAAGGAAACCCAGGTGGCCGAAAGCCATACGCTTTCGGTGCTGGTCGACAACGAGCCGGGCGTGCTTGCCCGGGTCATCGGCCTGTTTTCCGGCCGCGGCTACAATATCGAGAGCCTGACCGTCTCGGAAACCGAGCATCAGGCGCATCTGTCGCGCATCACCATCGTCACGCGCGGTACGCCGCATGTGCTGGAGCAGATCAAGGCGCAGCTGGAGCGGATCGTGCCGGTTCACCGCGTGGTCGATCTCACCGTGCGCGCCCGTGATCTCGGGCATGAGCGTCCGCTGGAACGTGAACTGGCGCTGGTGAAGGTCTCGGGCGTCGGTGAAAACCGCGTCGAGGCGCTGCGTCTTGCCGATGCCTTCCGCGCCAATGTGATCGATGCCAACATCGAACATTTCGTGTTCGAGATCACCGGCAAGGTCTCGAAGATCGACCAGTTCATCGCCATCATGAAGCCGCTCGGTCTCATCGAGGTTTGCCGCACGGGCATCGCGGCCATGAACCGCGGCCCGCAGGGCATGTAAGGGCGCATCAAAACCATGAACCATGACGGGCGCCCCTGAGCGCCCGTTTCCGTTTCAGGGAAAAAATTCAGCCAGAAGAATCCCTTGCGGATCTTTCCTCCAAGGCAGATTCACGCTCTTCACAAACCGATTCAACGGCGGTTCCCGGATTGTCGCGATGACAATTTGCGGATGGACAGGGGCAGCCGCGCGTTTATCCTGCGTTTCCTTCCGCTCCTCGCCTCGTTTGACATCCGGATATTGCCGCAATGACCTGGGACCTGTTCGTCGCCCTGTTTCTCTTCGCGCTCGCGACATCGATCACCCCCGGCCCGAACAATACGATGCTGCTGGCATCCGGCGTGAATTTCGGCTTCGTCAGAACCATCCCGCATATGCTGGGCATCGGGGCGGGCTTCTTCGTGCTGCTGGTTGCCGTGGGCTTCGGGCTCGGTGCGCTCATCACCGGCTTTCCCGCCCTGCATCTGGCGCTGAAGATCGCGGGCGGGGCCTATCTGCTCTACATCGCCTGGAAGATCGGGATGTCGCGCAGCCTCGGCGAGGTGGGGGATGCGGGCCTGAAACCCATGACCTTCCTGCAGGCGGCGGCCTTTCAATGGGTCAATCCGAAGGCCTGGGTGATGGCGGTTACCGCCATGTCCACCTATGGCGATCCAGAGCATCCCTATGTGCGGGTCTTGCTGATCGGCCTCATCTTCGTGATCGTCAATGTCCCGAGCGTGTCCACCTGGGCCGGCTTCGGTTCCGTCCTGCGTGGCTGGCTTTCCGATCCGGTCCGGTTAAAGTGGTTCAACATCACCATGGCCGTACTGCTCGTTGTCAGCCTCTGGCCTCTTCTGAAGTGAGGATCGACCTTGTCTCACCGCCATCACCATCACCATCACCATGATCATGATCACCATCACGACAACCGCTACTCCGATATGGAAGCGCGGGTGAAGGCGCTGGAAACGGTGCTGACGGAAAAGGGGCTCATCGATCCCGCCGCCATCGACGCCATCGTCGAGACCTACGAGACGAAAGTGGGGCCGCGCAACGGCGCGCGTGTCGTCGCCAAGGCCTGGGCCGATGCGGCATTCGCGGACTGGCTTTCCCGGGATGCGACCGCGGCCATTGCGAGCCTTGGCTATACGGGCCGCCAGGGCGAACACATGCGCGCGGTGTTCAACCGGCCGGGCGTGCATAATCTGGTCGTCTGCACGCTCTGCTCCTGCTATCCCTGGGCCGTACTCGGCCTGCCGCCGGTCTGGTACAAGGCGCCGGCTTATCGCTCGCGAGCGGTCATGGATCCCCGGGGCGTGCTTATAGAATTCGGCGTGACTCTGCCGGAGGAAACGGCCGTAAGAGTATGGGATTCCACCGCCGAGCTTCGCTACCTCGTCGTCCCCGAACGGCCTGCCGGTACGGAAGGCTGGAGCGAGGAGCGGCTCGCCGACCTCGTGACCCGTGACAGCATGATCGGCACCGGTCTCGCACTTTCACCGGAGGGCAGGGCATGAACGGACCCCACGATCTTGGCGGGTTTCAGGGCTTCGGCCCTGTTCGTCCCGAGCCGAACGAGCCCTATTTCCATGCGGAATGGGAAAGGCGGGCGCTGGGTGTCGTCCTCTCGGCCGGGGCGATGGGCCACTGGACCATCGACGAAAGCCGGCATGCGCGCGAGTGCATTCCCCCGGCCTCCTATCTTTCGGCAAGCTATTACGAAATCTGGATCCGCGCGCTGGAAGTGCTGCTGGAGCGGCATGGTTTTGCATCGCGCGAAGAGATGGACCGCGGCGTGAAGCTTCAGGACGGCACAGAGCCCAAGCGCGTGCTGAAGGCAGATATGGTGCCGGCGGTTCTGGCCAAGGGCGGGCCCTGTGATCGCCCAGTTTCCGCCCCGGCGGCCTTCAAGCCGGGCGATCGGGTCCGCACCCGCAACATGAACCCCACCGGGCACAACCGCCTTCCGCGCTATGCCAAGGGCAAGGTTGGGGTGATCGAGGCCGTTCAGGGCGGGTTCGTCTTTCCCGACAGCAATGCGCATGGCGGCGGCGAGCAGCCGGAATGGGTCTATACCGTGGTCTTCACCGCACCGGAACTCTGGGGCGAGGGGGCCGATCCGCGCCAGACCGTCTCCATCGATGCCTGGGAGAGCTATCTTGAGCGCCTGTGAGACCGTCTCGCCGCTTGCCCAGTCGCCCGGCCTGCCGAAATCCGCCGAGGGCGATCCGGTCTTTGCCGAGCCCTGGCATGCGACAGCCTTTGCGCTGACCGTTCATCTCCACCAGAAGGGCCTCTTCACCTGGGGTGAATGGGCCGAAAGCCTATCCTCGCAGGTGAAGGCGTCTCACCGTGCGCAGGATGGTAGCGACTATTTCGAGGCCTGGGTGGAAGCGCTTTCCAGCCTTCTGGCTCAGAAAGGGCTGGCCGAAGCGGAGACTCTGCTTGCGTTGCAGAAAAGCTGGCAGAGGGCGGCGGAGGCAACCCCGCACGGCTCTCCCATCCGGCTTGAAAACGATCCGCAACGCGGGCACGCCTGAAGCCGTTCAGCCGAATCTGACGCGGCTGATGGCCGCGAGAAGCGCCTCGTCATCAACCCGATCCGCGCCGCCGAGCAGGCGGCGGATGGCGGCGCCCTCGATGAGATCGAGGATCATTTCAGCCCGCTGCCGCAGTTCCCGGCCTGGTGTCGCGCCTTTCTCCAGGGCGGAGCACAGCGCGTCGACGAGGTTTTGCCGGTTTGCCATGAAGCCGGCGCGGATTTCCGGATTGCGGAAGGATTCCGAAAGGACTTCGGCGGCCAGGATACCATTTTCCGGCCGGCTGCAGGCTTCCAGATAGGTTCTTGCGAAGGACAGCACCGCCTCTTCCCCCGTTGCTGCCGCGAGCGGGCGCAGAAGAGCGTCATTCTCTTCCGCTTCCAGCGTCGCGATGGCGGCGATCAGGGCCGGCTTTCCGGAGAAATGATTGTAGAGATTGCCGAGGCTGATGCCCGCTCGTTCGGCAATGTCGCGGATGCTCGTCTGGTGAAATCCCTTTTCAAGAAACAGGCTTGCGGCCACTTCCACGATCAGCCGCCGCCGCTCGTCGGTCCTTGCCGCCCGTTTTTTCGTTTCATCCGCCATGGGGCCTCTTGCACGCTCGGGATCGTCCCGTTAAATGAATGAACGGTCGTTCATTCATTTAACGGAGCATCCATGTCCAGCCTTTCAGATCAGTCCTATGTGCCTTTGGCCCTTCCCGGCAAGCAAAAGCCGCAAGGGGCGGAGCGGCAGCGGCTCGAAGGGCTGGATCTTGCCCGCTTTCTGGCCTTTGCCGGCATGGTGGTGGTGAATTTCGGTCTGGTCTTTGCGGCCGATGGGGCAAGCCATGGCTGGGCGGGATCCTTCATCGCCCTTTTCGAGGGGCGGGCGGCGGCCACTTTCGTGGTGCTCGCCGGTATCGGCTTTTCGCTGATGACGCGGAACGGGGAGAAGCTCGAATCCTATCATGTTCTGATGAAGCGGGCGGCATTCCTCATGGCGGCGGGGCTTCTGAACATGCTCGTCTTCCCGGCGGATATCCTGCATTTCTATGCGGTCTATTTCCTGCTCGGGCTGATCGTCATCCGCCTGCCTTCATCGGCGCTGGCGGTCATGATGGGGCTGATCGTCCTTCTGGCCGCGGCTGCGCTGTTCCGCATCGACTATGAGACCGGCTGGAACTGGGGCGATTACAGCTATGCGGATTTCTGGTCCGTCGAAGGCTTTCTGCGCAATCTCATGTATAACGGGTTCCACCCCGTTCTGCCCTGGTTTGCCTTCATGATCTTCGGTTTCCTGCTGGCGCGGCTCCCGCTGCACGAGCGGCGGGTTCAGCTGGGGCTGGCGCTCGGCGGCTTCGTGACCGCGCTTGGCGCGGCGGTCGCCTCGCGCCTGCTTACAGCCAATGATTTCGTGCAGGCGGCGGGGCTGGTGGACGTGTTTCACCTCAAGCCCATGCCGCCCGGCCCGCTTTATGTGCTGAGCGGTCTCGGCACCGCCAGCGCGGTCATCGGCCTCTCGCTCTGCCTTGAAGGGCTCGTTCGGAGCCGGCTGCGATCGCTGCTTTCCCCCCTAATCGCCACGGGCCGCATGACGCTGACCCTCTATGCCGCCCATATCCTGATCGGCATGCTGGTGCTCGTTTTTCTCGGCTACGAGAACAGCGGCGAGGCGGAGGTGTCGCTAATGGCCACCTTCATCTTCGTCATCCTGTCCGTGATCTTCGCCGATCGCTGGATGAAGCGGTTCAAGGCGGGCCCGATGGAGCTATTGATGCGGCGGCTGACGGGCTGATCCTACCCTCTCAGGCGGAAGGGAATGCCTGATATCAGCGCGCCCACATAATGGCGCTTCTGGTAAAGGCCGTTCAGCGAGACGCGCCGGACGGCCATGGGTTCGGCAAACGTATCTTCGGTGAGAACGCCCGGCCGGGTGGTGACGCCGATCTTTACCCCGGCCTGGCGCGCGGCTTCGAATTCTCGCGGTCCGATGGCGCAGGGTATGCCATAGGGATAGGCGAAGGCGACCGCTTCCCGCCCGCCATAGAGGGTCGCCATGCGCATGGACTCCCCGATCTCTCGGGCAAGCCGCTCCGGCGAAACCCGCGGAAGCACCGGATGGGTGAGCGTGTGCCCGCCAAAGCGGATCAGCGGATCGGCGGCAGCAAGCGCTCGCAATTCCGCTTCGGTCATGATTTCGCGGTCGATGATGCCCATGGGATCGATTCCCGCTTTCAGCGCTGCCGCATTGATCCTCTCCGTCGCGCCGTCCTGATCGCCGCCGTTCACCTGATTGCAGAACGCGTCGAACAGCTGGATCTTTTCGGAAAGCCGCCCGATGACCACCCGCTGCGGACCGGTGCCGAGATCGATCTCCACGCTGTCGCGATGGTTCAGCAGCGCTTCCAGCGTCTCCCACCACATGGTCGTCTGGCGCTCGACGAAGCCGGGCGTGACGAAGATGGTGTAGGGAATGCCATGCCGGCGGAAGATCGGGGCTGCGAAATCCCGGTTGTCACGGTAACCGTCATCCAGCGTGAAGGCCATGAAGCGGCGCCTGTCTGCGGGATCGGCAAGGCGGGCGGGCAGGTCTTCGAGCGCGACCGGCGTCAGGCCGGCGCGGAGGCCTTCCTCCACGGTCGCCTCCAGAAAATCGGGCGTGACGGACAGATGCCCGTTGGGTTCGAAGGGGAGCGGGTTTTTCGGGCGGACGTGATGCAGGGTAAAGATGAGGCCGCGCCCGGCCATCCGGGGAAAAAGCTTCGCAAGCCGGAGGCGGGAAATGGCCTCCAACCCCGCTGTAATGGCGGATTGTTTCAACAGGTTTTTCAATATGGCGATCCGATAACAAACTCGTGAGACAGTGACATTGAAAGTTGTAACAGGGAGTAAATGCCTCCCTGACAATAGTGCGCATACCCCCTCATAAATATGAGTACAAAACGGGAAAACCCTTGCTTCGGCGTGCCGAATCCTGTCACGTCCGCCCATGCAATTCGCGCCGCAGCAAGATGAAGCCCTGAAAGCGGTCTCCCGCTGGCTGAAGGAGGGCAAGCAACCGGTTTTCCGCCTGTTCGGCTATGCCGGTACGGGAAAAACCACGCTTGCCCGCTATTTTGCAGAACATGTGGATGGCGAGGTGCTGTTTGCTGCCTTTACCGGAAAGGCGGCGCAGGTGCTGCGCTCGCGGGGCGCGAGCAATGCCAAGACCATCCATTCGCTGATCTACCGTCCCCGCGGCGAGGAGGAGGTGGAGGATGAGGAAACCGGCAAGACCTCGATTGCGCCGATGTTCTCCATCAACCGCCAGAGCCCGGTGGCGAAGGCGGCGCTGATCGTGATCGACGAATGTTCGATGGTCGACGAGCAGCTCGGCCGCGATCTCATGAGTTTCGGCACGCCGATCCTGGTGCTGGGCGATCCCGGCCAGCTGCCGCCGGTTTCGGGCGGTGGCTTCTTCACCAATCAGGAGCCGGATTTCCTGCTGACGGAAATTCACCGGCAGGCGCGGGACAATCCCATCATCACCATCGCCATGGATGTGCGCGAGGGCAAGGAACTGATGTATGGCGATTACGGGACTGTGCAGATCATCAGCCGGTCGGAGATCAATCAGGACATCGTGCTCGGCGCCGATCAGGTGCTGGTCGGCACCAACAAGACGCGGCGGCGCTACAATCAGCGCCTGCGCCAGCTCAAGGGTTTCAGTTCCGAATATCCGCAATCGGGCGACAAGCTCGTATGCCTGCGCAACGATCCCGCCAAGGGTCTGCTCAATGGCTCGCTCTGGCAGGTGATGAGCTCCTCCAAGGAAACGGTGAAGCCGGGGATCAACCTGATGATTCGCCCCGAGGACGACGACATGGATCGGGGTGCGGCCAAGATCAAGCTGCTCAAGGCGGCCTTCGAGGAGAGCGATACGGAAATTCCCTGGAGCACCCGCAAGCGCTATGACGAATTCGATTACGGCTATGCGCTGACCGTGCACAAGGCGCAGGGTTCGCAGTGGAACCGGGTGGTTCTCTTCGACGAGAGCTGGGCTTTTCGGGATACGCGGGAGCGCTGGCTCTATACCGCCATCACGCGCGCCGCCCGCGATCTCACCATCGTCCGGTAAGCTGCCGGGCCAGGGGCGGGGGAGGGTCCGCCAGCTCCCCCTTTAAAACCCGGTCCGCTACTTGATGATCCCCAGAAGCACCGCCTTGGCCACGGCCTGGAAGCGATTATGGGCCTGGAATTTCTGGATGATTGCGCTTTCCAGTGCCTGCGCAGCGCGCAGTTCCATCGCCATGGCACGGGCCAGCTTTACGGGGCTCAGGCCTTCCGCCATGAGTTCCAGGCACTGGATCTCCATTTCGGTCAAGGCTCCGTCGCGGTCATTGTCATTGCCCGCACCCTGCTCGTCGGTCGCCCGGTCGATCAGGTGGGTGAGTTGCTGCATCTGTCGATGCACGGTGGACAGGCTGGCGATCAGCTCCCGCTTGCGCACCATCAGCGCCTCGAGGAACATGGAATCGGCTTCCTCCTGACTGGCCGCCTGGTGCAGATCCCGGAGCATGTCCTGGATCGTGGCAATCGGCATGCCCACCTCACGGGCCAGAGTGATGATCGCCATGCGGTGCACCTGCTCGTCGTCATAGACGCGCATCAGCCCGATCCGACCCGCCCTGATCAGCTGTTTCTCTTCATAAAAATGCAAGGTTCGATGGGTCACTCCAAAGGCATTCGCCATGTCTGCGATGGCAACCGGGCCGGGGGGCAGCCCTTCCGGTAGCCGGACGTCGGGTAAAAAGCGTGGATGCCCCGGTGCGCTCACCGGTGCGGTATCGCGGTCCATGGACCGCGCAAACTGATCCGTCATGCTATACCTCCATGCGCACGGCCTCTTCTGGTCCGTGCGGGTATCGATCAGGTTCCGCAGCCTGGGGGCGGGGCAGCAGGAACCGCCAGATACGATGTGTGGCTCTGGACAGCCCGGTCAAGAACACAACTCTCGCTTCATTTGAGATACGCTTGCACCGATTAGTTATATACTAGATGGAAATACCCGCGGAGTAAGTCTCAATTATTATCCCCTTTTATTCGTCACTACATGCGTAAGGGGGAGATGTCAGATTCGGGATTTTTCCAATAAAAACAAACAGGATCAACGGCATTGATGGAATTATTCCGCAAAGGCGTTGGCATAAGCGCCGGGCTTCGCTTAAAACAGCCCGCACGCCTCGGCGTCTCGTTCCCGCATCCCTGAAGGCCCGGATTCCTCGCCATGCCCGCCAAGCTTTCCGTCAATCTGAATGCCATTGCCATGCTGCGCAACCGCCGGGACCTGCCCTGGCCGAGCGTGACGGGGCTGGGACGCATTGCCCTTCAGGCGGGGGCGGCCGGCCTTACCGTGCATCCGCGGCCCGACCAGCGGCATATCCGTTTCTCCGATCTGCCGGAAATCAGGGCACTGATCGACGACGAGTTTCCTTCGGCCGAGTTCAATATCGAAGGCTACCCCACGGAGGATTTCCTGGCGCTCTGCGAGAAGAACCAGCCGGAGCAGGTGACGCTCGTGCCCGACGATCCGTCGCAGGCGACCTCCGACCACGGGTGGAATTTCGCCGCCAATCTCGATTTTCTCAAGGGCGTCGTGAAGCGCCTGAAGGCCGGCGGCATGCGCGTGTCGCTTTTTGCGGATGGCGACGGCGATGCCGAGGCGGTTGCCCTTGCCCGGGAAACGGGTGCGGATCGAATCGAGCTCTATACCGGCCCCTATGGCGGCTGCTTCAATCATCCGGACGCGGCGGCTGCCGAGCTGGCCCGGCTCGGCGCCACGGCCGATGCCGCTCATCGGCTCGGTCTCGGCGTCAATGCCGGTCATGACCTGACGGTGGCGAACATGCCGGCGCTTGCCGCCCGCATTCCCCATCTCGCGGAGGTCTCGATCGGCCACGGCCTGACGGCGGATGCGCTGGAATATGGCATGGCCGAAACGGTGCGCCGCTTCCGTCGCGCCTGCGGCGAAGCGATCTGATCCGGCGGCTATTCCTCCAGCCGATATTCGAAATTGCAGCAGTCATCGCCCTGCATCAGCGTCTTGGTGCGGGAAAGCTTGATGCGCGGATCATAGCCCGTGCAGAAGACGCCATCGCGATTGCAGGAAAGCAGATGGCCGATCTCGCCGAGGCCCATCTCGCGGTAGGTTTCGGCATAGCGGCAGCGCTTGACCGTGTAGTGAAATTCCGTGTCCGTCGCCTTCACCACATCGATGACGAGCGCATCGTCCTGGGTCCATAGGTCCTGCAATTCCTGGAAGGTGCGCAGATTGGTCCCGCCGGGCGTCTTGGCGGCGAAATCGCTGCCGGCCTTGATGGCGGCCTTGCGGATGGCGGTATCGAGGATGGCCTTTGCCTGTTCCTCGCCGATGGTGGCGACCATTTCCTCGAATATCGGCTTGATGATGCCGGCCTCGATACGGCGGCGGGCGAGAATGCCGATTTCGCCCTCCAGGGCGGCGCGGGACGGGGCGGGCTTGTCGTTCATGATGTCCTCCGGCGATCAGACCGGAGGAGGTTCTAGCGTGAAATGCGGGTGCGGGGAAAGGGCGGTTCAGGCCGCAACGGTTCGCTTCTCGATCACCGGCCGGTGACCGAGCGCGAAGTCCACAGCGGCGCGGGCATGAATCGCGGTGGAATCGAAGCCGGGGAGCGGCAGGTGGGCGGGATCGAGCAGCAGGCAGATTTCCGTGCAGCCGAGAATGACGCTGTCGGCACCGGCCTCCCTGGCCTTTTCGATGATGGAGATCATCCGCTTGCGGGAGGTGTCCAGCACATGGCCAGCGCAGAGTTCGCTGAAAATGATGTCGTGGGTGGCGGTGCGGTCTTCCGCATCCGGAACCATGACCTCGACACCCCGCGCCCTCATGCGATCGGCATAAAAGCCGTGCTCCATCGTGTAGCGAGTGGCAAGCAGGAGGGGGCGACGCGCGCCTGCGGCCTTCAGGGCCTCTGCCGTTTCGTCGATGATATGGATCAGCGGAACGCCGATGCGCTTGGCAACTGAATCTGCCACAAGATGCATGGTGTTGGTGCAGATGAGCACGCAGGCCGCGCCGCCGCGCTCCAGACCTGCCGCGACATCGCCCAGCCGACGGGCCGCATCGTCCCAACGGCCTGCCTTCTGCAGGGTGACGATCTCCTCGAAATTGACCGAATGCATCAGCACTTCGGCGGATGCGAGGCCGCCCAGCCTTTCTCGGACCGCTTCGTTGACCAGACGGTAATAGACCGCCGAGCTCTCAAAGCTCATTCCGCCGATCAGGCCGATCATTTTCATGGCTTCACTCCTCCGCGCCAGCAATTCAGAAAGATGACGCCCAGTGTGCCGCGTCATCCGCACAAAGTCTTTGCAATCTTTCTGGCCGATTGGCAAAATGGCGCAAAGCTTGCGCGCCTATGGGTGCAATCGTGCAAAGGATGTTCGCCATATGCTGGATGATCGCGACCGGAAGATTCTCATGCTGCTGCAACGGGATGGCAGTCTTCCCGTCAGCACGCTTGCGGAAGCGGTGGCGCTTTCCGTTTCAGCCTGTTCCCGGCGCATCCAGCGGCTTGAGGAGGAGGGCTACATAGAGCGGCGGATCGCGGTGCTGAACCGGCCGAAAATGGGGCTCCCGACCACGGTTTTCGCATTGATCAAGACCGCTCATCATGCGGATGACTGGATCGAGCGCTTCAAGGGGGTGATCGGCGACATACCCGAGATCGTCGAAGCCCACCGGCTGACGGGCACCTATGATTACATCCTGAAGCTCGTCCTGCCCTCGGTCGAGCATTATGACGTCATCTACAAGCAGATCGTCCGGCGGATCGCGCTTTTCGATGTTTCCGCCTCGATTTCGATGGAGCGGATGAAGGAGGGGATCGAGCTGCCGACGAACTATGCGCGATAGGGTTCAGAAATGTTCGCCGGAGCGGAAAGGGCCGAAGCGGACGCCCGCCGCCACCAGATAGGCGGTCGACCAGCCGATCAGCAGAAAGCCGTTCACGCCTTCCATGGCGGCAAGCAGGCGCCATTCATGGGCGGGCACCACGTCGCCATAGCCGACGGTCGAGAAGGTGATGGTGGAGAGATAAAGCGCGGTTTCGAAATGATCGGTGACGCCCACCACCAGATAGAAGGCCGCCCAGAGCCAGACTTCCACCGACAGCACTGCCAGAAGGCCGAGCACCACGCTGTTCATGGCGAGAACGCGGCTGCGATGGCCGTGCAGGCGGAAACGTGCGGTGAGCCAGTTGATCGCCTTGCTGACGGATATGAGGCCGAAGGTATGGATGAAGACGGTCGCCGTGATGACGATGGTGCCGATCAGCAGATTGATGAACATCCGGCCTGGTCCTGTCGCTTCGGCCCGGCCTTGAAGCCGGGTCCTGTCCTGTCGGGGTGATCCTACACATAGGGCCCGGGTCCCCCATCGAACAAGGGTGGCGTGTGGGGTGCCGCCCGCGTTCGCTTCTAGCGGAAGAAAAAAGCGCCCGGCAAGGCTGCCGGGCGCGTCGATTGTGGTCACCGTCGGGTGACGGCAGGTCTTATTCCGGCTTCGGCAGCTTCTTGTCCTTGCTGCACTGGGAAATCTTCTTCTGGCTGAAGCTGTATACGGCGGTGATGCGCTTCTGGGCTGCGTCGGTCTCGACCTTCATGCAGCCGCAGGCATAGCCGTAATTGCCGTTATTGGCGACATAATCGCCGGCGGAGATATCGCCGATATTCTCCATGCCGAGGGCTTCCTTGTCCGAGCCCTGCTCGGACAGCACCCACTGGCCCTGGGAGTCTGCCAGATACCAGTTGCCCGGCGTGGGGTTCAGCACCCATCCACACCGGTTTTCGGGGGCCGCAAGTGCGGAGCCGGCGCCAAGGGCGATCATGGCGGCGAGCGCCAGACGGATCGTCTTCATGCATTCAGTCCTTTCAGTTGTTCACCGAGATGAGTGCCCAATGGGCTTCATTGCAGGCATTGTCATCGCAGATGAGGTTCATCCAGGCCGCGCCATTGCCCATGCCCACCCCGTCGCTGGAGACGATGAGATCGGAATATTGCATGGATTTCATGGCCTTGCGGACGGAAGGGGAGGCGACTTCGTCGATGCGCGCGGCAAGCTCGTCGGCATCGGCAATCTCGCCGCTGGAGGTGCGCAGCGGAAATTCGGTGAATTCGGCGAGCGCCGCCGCATCGCCTTCGATCAGCGCGTTGCGCACCGACAGCATCGGTTCGTCCAGATCGTCCGCGAAGCCGAGCACCTGTTCGATGCGGTCATGCACCGCCATGTCATCGGCGATGGCAGGGGCGGCGAGAAGAAGTGTGGCGGCAAGGAGAGCGGCAGTCCGCAGGGCAATCATGGTCAATCCTCAAGGGTCAGGGGACAGGGTCGGGCCGCGCCCAATGGCACGCTCCGTTTCCTTTCTTGCCCTCAAACCGCTAAAAAATCACGACTGACCATAAATGAACCGCGCGAGCTTGGCCTGACCATTTTTGGGTCGATCGGTACCGGGCGGGATTGAAAGGCAGGGTCCTGCCGGTTTCAGCGCAAACATTCCTCAACGGGCAAAAAACACCTTGACCTTCCGGCTGTACCGGCGCATAACCGCATGAACCGTACCGTACGGTACTTAACCCGTCCCACGCGAGCCCTGTCATGACCGGTGACACACGCAGACCGCCCGAATTTTCGCCGCGCCAAAGCGCGGTGCTCGAAGAGGCCTTGCGCCTGCTCGTCGAGGGCGGGGAAAAGGCTTTGACGACGGCTGGGGTGGCGCGCGCGGCCAACTGCTCCAAGGAAAGTCTCTACAAGTGGTTCGGCGACCGGGACGGGCTTCTCTCGGCCATGATCGCCTATCAGGCGAGCAAGGTGCGGACGCTGGAGACGGAAGGCGAGCGGCTCTCCGCCGCAAGCCTCAAGGATAGGCTGGAAACCTTTGCGCGGGATCTGCTAGAGGTCCTCGCCGGTGACGTGTCGCTGGCGCTGAACCGTCTTGCAATCGGCCAGGTCAACCGCGAAAGCGCGCGGCTCGGCGAACTGCTGCGGGAGCGCGGCCGGCGGCAGATCGACCGGCGCGCGCGGGCGCTGCTCGATGCCGGGCAGCGGGCGGGGCTTCTGTTTCTCGGCGATGCGGAGGAGGCCTATCGTACGCTCTGCGGTGTGATCGTCAGCGTTTTGCATTTGCGGATGCTCCTTGGTGATCCGCCGGTGAAGGATGCCGTGAAGCGGGCGGAAAAGGCAGTGGCCGCCTTCCTGAAGCTTTACGGCACGGAAAAGGTTCTGGCAGGCTGACGCCTGCCAACGGAATGACGCCGGGCTTTTCCGACAGGAGGGCGCGGCGGAAGAAACAACAGACAAGCAAGCTAGGGAAGGACATATTCACATGCGCGTCTATTACGATCGTGATGCCGATCTCAACCTGATCAAGTCCAAAAATGTCGTCATCGTCGGCTACGGCTCCCAGGGCCGCGCCCATGCGCTGAACCTCAAGGACTCCGGCGCCCAGAACGTTGCCATCGCTCTCAAGGCCGGCTCGCCGACCGTGCAGAAGGCCGAAGCCGACGGCTTCAAGGTCATGACCGTTGCCGAAGCCGCCAAGTGGGGCGACCTGATCATGATGGCGACCCCGGACGAGCTCCAGGCCGACATCTACAAAGCCGATATTGCCGGCAACATTCGCGACGGCGCAGCCATTGCCTTCGCCCACGGCCTGAACGTGCATTTCGGCCTGATCGAGCCGAAGGCTTCGCTCGACGTCGTCATGATCGCGCCGAAGGGCCCGGGCCACACGGTGCGCGGCGAATACCAGAAGGGCGGCGGCGTGCCGTGCCTGGTTGCCGTTCACCAGAACGCCTCCGGCAACGCGCTTGAACTCGCGCTCTCCTACGCCTGCGGCGTTGGCGGCGGCCGTTCGGGCATCATCGAAACCAACTTCAAGGAAGAGTGCGAAACCGACCTCTTCGGCGAACAGGTCGTTCTCTGCGGCGGTCTCGTCGAACTCATCCGCGCCGGTTTCGAAACGCTGGTCGAAGCCGGTTACGCTCCGGAAATGGCCTATTTCGAGTGCCTGCACGAAGTGAAGCTCATCGTCGACCTGATCTATGAAGGCGGCATCGCCAACATGAACTACTCGATCTCCAACACGGCCGAGTGGGGCGAATATGTCACCGGTCCGCGCATCATCACCGCCGAAACCAAGGCTGAAATGAAGCGCGTCCTGCAGGACATCCAGAACGGCAAGTTCACCTCCGAATGGATGCAGGAATGGAAGGCCGGCGCTGCCCGCTTCAAGGCCATTCGCCGCAACAACGACGCCCACCAGATCGAAGAAGTCGGCGCCAAGCTGCGCGGCATGATGCCCTGGATCGGCAAGAACAAGCTGGTCGACAAGGCTCGCAACTGATTGGTGGCTTGCCGATCCCGGCCATCTGGTTTGCAAGGC
>CAMFIF010000014.1 GCA_945952415.1 uncultured Rhizobium sp.
GATGCAACCATCCACAAATACAACACGAAGGACGGCCGGATGCATACGTTCGATGGTCCCAGATCGAGCGGCCTGTTCAAAAGAAAAAGAAAAGCGGGGGCGATTGGATCGCCCCCGCTTTATTCTGGCTCACTTTACCGTTCAGCGCATGCTTACTTGGTGGCAAGGTTGTAATAGACCACGTCGGCGCTCGGGCCGAAGATGAAGTTCTTCACGTTGGCGCGGGTCGCCACCAGCTTGGTTTCCTGGAACATGATGGCATAGGGGCCGTCATCCAGGACCTTCTTCTGGAGGTCCAGATACATCTGCTTGCGCTTGGCCTCGTCGCGCTCCTTGACGGCGGCGGCGGTTGCGGCGTTCACGGCCTCATCCACCCAGGAATTGCGCCAGGCGAGCGGCTTGCCCTTGGTCGCTGCATCCGAATTGTCGCCATTGTTGGCGAAGCCATCGGCATTGGTATGGGGATCCATATAGTCCGGGCCCCAGTAGATCATCAAAAGCTTGTGCTCGCGGGCACGATACTTGGTCAGCAGCGACTTGGTTTCGGAGGAAATGATGTTCACCTTCACGCCTGCCTGCGCCATGGTCGCCTGAACCGACTGGGCGATATTGGCGAAGGGCGAGGAGTTGGGGGCGTCGAGGTCGATGGAGAAGCCATCCGGATAGCCGGCTTCCTTCAGCAGTGCCTTTGCCTTTTCCACGTCCAGCTTGTAGGGATTGTCATCCAGCGCCGCCCAGAAGCCGGAGGCCCAGAAGGACTGGTGGGTCTGCGCGCCGCCCTGCATGATCGAATTGACGATGCCATCATAATCGATCAGGTAGCGGAGCGCCTGGCGGACGCGCACGTCCTGCAGCTCCTTGGTCTTGACGTTCATGCCGATATAATAGAGCAGGGCCTGCGGGGAGGGCGTGATCACCACATCGGCATTGCCCTTCAGACCGGTGACCTGGTCACCCGTCATGTTGAGCGCCACGTCCGTGTCACCCTTCTCGATCAGCAGGCGCTGGGCAGCCGGTTCCGGCACGTGGCGGATGACGACCCGCTTCATGGCGGGTTCGCCGCCGCGATAGCCCGGATTGGCTTCCAGAACGACGCTTTCATTGGGCTTCCACGCCTTCAGCGAATAGGCGCCCGAACCGGCAGAATTGGTCTTCAGCCATTCATAACCGAAATCGCCATTCTTCTCATGTTCCATGGCCACCTTCTCATCGACAACAGAGCCGACGACCGAGGACAGGAGCGCATAAACGAGGGAGGGGGCGAAATCGACGCCGATCTTGACGACAAGGGTGGATTCGTCGGGCGCGGTCACCATCTCGTCAATGTTTTCGGGCGTCCAGCCGAGCTGCGACAGCAGGAAAACGGGGGTCTTGTTCAGCTTGATGACGCGGCGCAGCGAGAAGGCGGCATCTTCTGCACGCACCGGATTGCCGGAGGTGAACTTCAGGCCGGAGCGGATCTTGAAGGTGAAGGTCTTGCCGTCTTCGCTGGGCGTCACGCTTTCGGCGACGCCGCCGACGAGCTTTGTAATATCGGTCGGCTCGAACCGCATGATGCGGTCATAGGTGTTGGCGAGAACCTGAATCCCGCTCAGCTCATAGGCTTCGGCGGGGTCGAGCGAGATGATGTCATCGATGTTTTCGGCAATGACGAGCGTGTCCTTGGGCGTTTCGGCAAAAGCATGCGGCGCCACAGCCAGCAAGGCCCCAGCCATCAGGGCGTATCTTAAGGTCTTGAGCATTGTGTCTCCCCTTTTTTTCATGAGCGGCCTGTATCGGCGAAAGCGCGCCGATCCGCAGACATCTGATCCGGTTTTCAACCGCTTGGCAAGGCACAGAAAATCAGATTCAATCGGCGTTGCGGACAAAGCCGCGGCTCGCTTCGATGAGCCGGCTCGTATAGGCCTGACCGACGGCGCCGCTGCGCAGATCGTCCCGGTCGACGACCTCGACCAGCTTGCCGAACTGCATGATGGCGATGCGCTGGCAGAGATGGGCCACCACACCCAGATCATGGCTGACGAGAATGATGGTCAGCTTGTTCGCCTGCTTCAGGCGGGAGATGAGATTGAGGATTTCCGCCTGAACCGAGACATCGAGCGCCGAGGTCGGCTCATCGAGGAGCAGCACCGGCGGGCGGAGAATAAGGGCGCGAGCAATCGCCACGCGCTGGCGCTGGCCGCCTGACAATTGATGCGGATAGCGGAACCGGTGCTCGGGCGAAAGCCCCACCTCCCGCAGGGCATCGGAGATCCGCCGGTCCCGGTCGTCCAGCCCGTGAATGACAAGCGGCTCGCGCAGGGCCTCGTCCACCGTCTGGCGGGGGTGGAGCGAGGCATAGGGATCCTGGAAGACGAATTGCAGGTGGCGGCGGTCGGCCTTGCTGCGCCGTTCGGCGGCGGGAAGGCCATTGACGGTAAGCTGCCGGCTTTCGGACGGGATAAGGCCGGAAAGCGCCTTCAGCACCGTGGATTTGCCGGAGCCCGATTCGCCCACGATCCCGAAGCTTTCCCCCTCGGCAATGCTGAGGGTCAGGCCCTGGACCGCGTGCACGGCCCGGCTTCCATGGCCGAAGGTGACCCGGAGGTCCTCGATCTCGATCATTCCAGCCATGAGGGATCCCGAACAAGGGTTGCAAGTTCCGCCTTCGGATGGTCGAGCGACGGGGTGGCGGCCATGAGGGCCCGGGTATAGGGGTGCTGGGCGCGGGCGAGATCGGCGGCGGCGCATTGTTCCAGAATACGGCCACCATACATGATCAGAACACGGTCGCAGAAGCTCGAGACCACGGTGAGATTGTGGCTGATGAACAGGAGGCCCATGCCCCTTTCGCTCACGAGCCGGTCGAGAATGCGCAGCACCTCGTTCTGAACCGTCACATCCAGGGCGGAGGTCGGTTCGTCGGCAATCAGCAGGTCGGGTTCTGCCACCAGCATCATGGCAATCATCACGCGCTGGCCCATGCCGCCGGAAAGCTGGTGCGGGTAGAGGGTGAAGACCGTATCCGGATTGCGGATCTGAACGGCTTCCAGCATGGCAAGCGCCCGGCTTTCCGCGTCCTTTCGGGTCGATCCGAGATGCAGGCGGCAGGTTTCGGCAATCTGGTCACCGATCCGCTTTACCGGGTTCAGCGAATATTTCGGGTCCTGCATGATCATCGAAATGCGCCGGCCCCGAAGAGACTGCCAGTCCCGATCCGTGTTTGCGAGAAGCGAGCGACCGGCAAAGTCCAGCTGATCGGCCGAGACGATCCCCGGACGCGGTATGAGGCCCAGAATGGCGCGGCCCATGGTGGATTTGCCCGAACCGGATTCGCCCACGATCCCCAGGCGTTCGCGACCAAGTTCGAAGCTCGCATTGCGCAGCGCATGGGTCATGCCCGTCCGGCCGGGATAGGTGACGCTCAGATTGCGGACGGTCAGCAGGCTTTCGCTCATCGTTCTGCCTTCGGATCGAAAACGTCGCGCAGGCCATCCCCCAGGAGGTTGAAGCCGAGGCTGACGATGAAGATGGCGATGCCGGGAATGGTGGCGACCCACCACTGGTCGAGGATCACTTCGCGGCCGGCGGAGACCATGGCACCCCATTCGGGCGTCGGCGGCTGGGCACCGAGGCCGAGGAAGCCAAGGCCGGCGGCGGTGAGGATGATGCCCGCCATATCCAGCGTCAGGCGGACGATCACCGAGGACATGCAGAGCGGCACGATGTGCCGGAAGAGGATGCGGAAGGTCGAGGCACCCTGCAGTACCACCACCTGAATGAAATCGCTTCTGGCAATGGCGATCGTTTCGGCGCGGGCCATGCGGGCATAGGGCGGCCAGGCGGTGAGCGAAATCGCGATCACCGCATTTTCGATCCCCGGTCCGAGTGCCGCGGCAAAGGCGAGCGCCAGAACGAGGCGCGGGAAGGCGAGAAACACATCGGTGATCCGCATGAGGATCCGGTCCACCCAGCCGCCGAGATAGCCGGCAATGGTGCCGACGGCGAGGCCGATCGGGGCCACTATGATCGAAACGAGGAAGACGATGGTCAGGGTCACCCGGGCGCCATAGAGGGTGCGGGCGTAGATATCGCGCCCCAGTTCGTCGGTGCCCAGGAGATGATCGGCGGAAGGGGGCGAGAGGCGCCTGGCCAGATCCTGATCGATCGGCGAGATGCCCTGCGCGAGAAGGGGCGCAAATAGCGCGACCAGGATCAGCAGGCTGACGATGACGAGGCCGGTCAGGGCTGCGGGATTGGCGATGATCGCCCTAAGACCGCGATAGAGGTTGCCCAGAACCGCCTGCCGGCGCGAGGTCGGGCGGTCATCCATCAGCCATTGGGTCAGCGATACACTCATGCGGATTTCAGCCTCGGGTCGAAAATCCTGTAAAGGAAATCGCAGAACAGGTTGATGGTGATGAAGACGGCGCCGATCAGGATCGTGCCGCCCATGACGGCATTCATGTCACTGTTGAAGAGCGCGCGGGTGATATAGAGGCCGAGGCCCGGCCAGGCGAACACCGTCTCGGTGAGCACAGCGCCTTCCAGCAGCGAGGCATAGCTGAGACCGATCACGGTGATCAGCGGCACCATGATGTTCGGGAAGGCATGCAGCCAGACCGCACCCCAGAAGGAGCGCCCCTTCACGCGGGCGGTGATGACATATTCCTGCGCCAACTGGTCGATCATGAAACTGCGCGTCATGCGCGCGATATAGGCGAGCGAGTAATAGCCGAGGATTGCGGCCGGCAGGATCAGGTGGCTGAAGGCATTCCAGAAGATATCCCATTCGCCCTCCAGTGCGGAATCGAGCAGGATGATGCCGGTGCGCGGCGTCACGATATCCTCATAGAAGACATCGAGGCGGCCCGTGCCGGAGACCCAGCCGAGCTTGCCGTAAAAGACGAAGAGGCCGACGAGGCCGAGCCAGAAGACCGGCACCGAATAGCCGAAGAGGCCGCCGACGCGAACGATGTGATCCGGCAGGCGGCCCTTGCGCGCGCCGGCGAGAACGCCTGCGGGAACGCCGACCAGAACGCCGATGACGATCGCAATGGTGGCAAGTTCGAAAGTGGCGGGAAAGACGCGCAGGAGATCGGTAATCACGGGCTGGGATGTCAGCACCGAAATGCCGAGGTCGCCGGTCAGCACCCGCTTCAGATAGAGGCCGTATTGCACGATGAGCGGCCGGTCTAGACCGAGGGCGATATAGGCGTTGTCATAGACCTCCTTGGAGGCCTTGTCGCCGACGACCGCCAGCACGGGGTCGATCTTGGTCAGCCGTCCAATGAAGAAGGTCACCGCCGTGAGCCCGATGAAGGTGAAGACCAGAGATAGGGCAAAGGACGTGACCTGCCGCAAAACGGCGGTCGTCCACCCCTGAGCCCTTCGTGCTGCGTTCACTGCCATTGCCCCCAATTGCCCCTTTCCTCAATCGGGCGTTTTAATATCCCTGTCAAGCAGCACGGCCAGCGCCGCGCACAGGCTTGCCGGCAGGCGCAGCGTCGCCTCCGCCTCTGCCACCCGGGCCGCATCGTAATGGCCGGTCTCGTGCAGCATGTTGACGGTTGCCACCAGTTCGTTGCCGATGATGACGGGCAGGTTGAAGACCGAGCCACAGCCGAGCGAGGCGATGAGGGCATGGTCGGGGAAGACCTGGGCGATGTCTTCGATGCGGTTGGCGATGAAGCTCCGCCGCTGACCGTGGACGATGTCGAACCAGCTGTTCGGCTCGATCGGCTTGGTGCCGGAAACCGGATATTCCCGGGGATGGCTGGTATAGGCCCGGCGGGCGAGGCCTGCCGTCATGTCCACCGTCATGACGGTGAAGAGACGATGACCGGGGCTGTCCGCGGTCAGCTCTTCGAGCAGCTGCCAGACGCGGTCTGCGGTGTCAGCGGTGCCGATGGCCTTGCTGAAGCGTTCAAGAGCGGTTTGCATGCGATGGACAGCTCCCTCGTTTTCCTGCTTCAGCCTAGGGGAAGCCCGTCCGCGCGTCGAGATCCGCCCGCCTGCTTATCCAGACATTCTGCACCGCCCGTTCGGTTGTAAACCATCATCTTCGATCGCGCTTCGTCCCGCTGACCGGATGGGCTATACCAGCAGCAAGGCCGGTCCGGGCCAAGGCGGGGGTCGCCTGCGGATCGCCAATATCAACTTCTACGGCATGCGGCGGCGCAAAAGGCTCAGCGATTGGCGCCCGCGGTTCGTTCTGACGGAGGTCTTGCTTGGGACGGGAACGGGGTACGCCCATTACTTTCGGCGGCTGCGCCGGCTTTATCCATGACGGCGGTGGCCGGACAGGGATCGTGCTGGTGCCCGCCTGGGGTTTCGAGGACATGACCATCCGCCGCGGATGGGCGGGTCTTGCGGACATGCTTGCCGAAGCGGGCTATGCCTGCCTGCGTTTCGACTGGCCGGGCGCGGGCGACAGCCTGGGCGATACGGCGGCCGGCATCCGCTTTGCGGACTGGCAGGAGGCCATCCTTTCGGCCGCGACGGTGCTGCGGCAGACCCTCGGTGTCGAGCGGATCGCGCTCGTCGGTCACGGGGTCGGCGCGCTGATTGCCCCGCACGTGGCCAAAGGCGCCGGTGCCGAAGCGGTGGTGATGATGGCGCCGCAGAGCGAGGGACAGGCCGGTCTTCGCGAACTCGATGTCTGGAGCCGGCTGATCGCCTCCTTCCTGCGCCTGCCGCCGAAAGCCTCCAAGGATCAGATAGAGATTGCCGGCCATACGCTGTCGCTTGAGCTTGCCCGCGAGATCGCCGCCCTGAAGGCGGAAAGCCTGGCAGATGGAGAGAACCGGATACCGGCGCTGGCGCTGCTGAGGGCGGGCCATGCGGGCAATGCGGAATGGGCCCGGAGGCTCGGCGAGGGCGGCTTCGACATGACGACCCGCACCTATGCCGGCTGGGACGGCTTCTTCTCCCAGACTTCCGCCTCCATTCCGCCGCTTGAGGATTTCGGGGCCGTGCTCGGCTGGCTGGAGGAGCGGCTTCCCGCTTCGCCGCGCCCGGGGCCGGTGATGCCCTTGCCTGCCGCCTCTCCGCTCAAGGGGCCGGGCTTTACCGAAACGCCCGTGCTCTTCGGTGCCGGCGACAGGCTCTTCGGCATTCTCTGCCAGCCGGCGGAGATCCCCTCGCGGGGTGTGGTGGTGATGCTGAATTCCGGCGACAATTACCATATCGGCTGGGCGCGCATGCATGTGCATTTTGCCCGGCAGCTGGCCGCCGAGGGCATATCCAGCTTCCGCATCGATACGGGCGGCATCGGCGATGCTGCAACGGTCGAGGGGCATCTCTTTTACGTGGATCGGCAGATCCGCGAGGTGGCCGAGGCGGTCAATGCGCTGGAGAGCCGTCATCTCGGACCCGTCACGCTGCTCGGGCGTTGCAGCGGCGGATATGCCGCGGTGCAGGCTGCTGTCCTCGATCCCCGGGTGCGCGGCGTGGTCGCGGTCAATACGGCGCGGCTGTCGCTCGGACCGGAGGAGACGTTCGAGGATATCATGAGCACCGGAACTTCCTCGATGGCGGACTACAAGAAGCGGGCGCTTTCGCCCGCCATCGTGAAGGATATTCTCACCGGCCGCCTGCCGCTGAGTGCCGTCTTCAACAAGGGCCGGCATATCCTGAAGACCCAGGCGGCGCTGCGCTTTCCTGCCCTTTACGGCGCCCTGACCGGTGCCGGCCGCCTGACGCGGACGACGCGGCAGCAGGCGGAGACGCTGCGGTCGCGCGGCGTTGCCGTTCACCTTCTTTATGCGGACAATGACGGCGGTCTCGACGAGCTCGCCCGGCATTTCGGCCGAAAACCGCCGGAAGCCTATGATCATGCCCGGGTGCGTGTCGTCGCCGGTGCCGAACACAACATGACCGCGCCCTTTGCGCGGGAAGCGATTATCGCAGATCTCCGGGAAGCGGTGTCAGCGGCTGGATAAGTCCGACCTTCAGGGACACGACAGGGCGCCACCTCTCGCGAATGGGGGTGGCCGGCGGCCCCAGGCGCTGTTTTCCCCCGTGCGGTCCCGTTTCGGGTCAGCTCGGGACGCTTGCTGGATTGTTACGGTTAACAAGTAGATCGTCCCGTTTTGCTTCAAATTTCTTTATTGCTTCCCATAATTCTTTCGAAGATCCCCTTTCTATTTCAGTTTCTACACAAAAATGTTTGATTTTAGTATGCTTTTTAAATATATCCAGATTTCATGATATTCTGTTATTAACCATTTTTTATGCTCTCCAGCTGTAAGAGTGAAGGCAGTTTAGAGGGTTTCTGTATGCGCGTAGCGATTGTTCACGACTGGCTTTATACGATCGGGGGTGCCGAGCGGGTGCTGCAGGAAATGCTGCACTGCTTCCCGCAGGCGGATGTGTTCTGCCTGTTCGATTTCCTGACGCAGGAAGAGCGGGAGAAGATCGGCCTCAAATCCACGCATCAGAGCTTCCTTCAGAAGGTGCCTTTCGTGCACCGGGCGCACCGGGCTTTCCTGCCGCTGATGCCCATTGCCATCGAGCAGCTCGACCTCTCGGCCTATGATCTCATCATCTCCAGCAGCTATGCGGTGGCCAAGGGCGTGATCACCGGCCCGGACCAGCTGCACATTTCCTATGTGCATTCGCCGATCCGCTATGCCTGGGATCTGCAGCACACCTATCTGGCGCGCAATTCCAATCCGCTCACCACCTTTTTCGCCCGGCCGCTGCTGCATTGGCTGCGCGTCTGGGATTCGCGCACGGCCCATGGCCCCAATCTGGTGCTCGCCAATTCCCATTTCGTGGCGCGGCGCATCCGCAAGGTCTATGGCCGGGAAGCGGAAGTTCTCTATCCGCCGGTGCGGCTCTCCACCCGGCAGGAGCCGCCGGTCAAGGGCAAGCATTTCCTCGCTGCCAGCCGGCTCGTGCCCTACAAGAACATCGAAGCGATCGTGCGCGCTTTCGCAGAATTGCCCGACCAGCAGCTGATCGTTGCCGGCGACGGACCGGAGGGTGCCCGCCTGCGCAAGATCGCCGGGCCCAATGTCAGCTTCGTCGGATTTGTCAGCGACGGGGCGCTGCGCGATCTGATGGCAACCGCCCGGGCCTTCATCTTCGCGGCGGAAGAGGATTTCGGCATCATCTCGGTGGAAGCCCAGTCGGAAGGCACGCCCGTACTCGCGCTCGGCCGCGGGGGCTCCTGCGAGACGGTCGTGGAGGGCAGGACCGGCCTCTTCTTCGACCAGCCGGAACCTCCGGCCATTGCCGCGGCCGTGCGCGATTTCGTCAGCCGCGAAGCGGAATTTCTGCCTGAACATTGCAAGGCACAGGCGGAGCTTTTTTCCGCCGAGCGATTCCGCGACGGGCTTCGCCGCCATGTGCAGCAGACGATCGCCGCCTACAGGGCCAGCATGGTCGGCTACATACCGCAGGATAAATTCTCGCTGGAGCAGCAGGTGATATGATGGCCGCGAAGCAGGAAAATGCGGAAGAACGGCCGGGCAATGTGCTGTCCCTGCTGATCTCGACTGGCTTCTTCGGAATCCTATGGCGGCAGAAATTCCTGTTCCTTGCGATCTTCGCAGGCCTTGTCGGCATCTTTCTCGCTGCCGCAATCCTTCTGCCCGCGCGCTATATGGCGACCGGTTCCGTGATCGTTGCGGAAGCCGATCCCGCAACGCGGATATCGGATGTCTGGGCGCAGAAGCAGGGCGACCCCGCCGACCTCGAAAGCCAGGTGGTGATCCTGCGCTCGGCCCGCATTCTCAAGCTCGCGCTTGCCGAACCCGGCGCCTATGAAGCGGCGATTGCCGAATGCCGCAATGCGGGCGACAGCTGCGCAAATCTGAAGATGGACGATCCGAAACTCGCCGACCGGATCACCGACAATTATTCGATCGCTGCCGAAGGGCGCTCGCGTGTTCTGTCGGTCTCCTACAAGTCCGCCTTGCCGGAAACGGCAATGACGCTGACCAACGCGCTGGTCACTGCCTATCTGGAAGATCAGCGGGGCAGCCAGTCCAGCAGTCGCGAAGTGGCGGCCAAATGGCTGTGGCAGGAGATTACCGATCTCGACAAGGAGATCCGCGATCGGGTTGCGAAGATCGAAGCCTACCGCCGAAAGAACGGTCTGGTGCAGGGCGCTACCGCCTCTATAAGCTCTGAAAGTCTCACCAGCGTCAGCCAGCAGCTGGCGGCGGCCGAGCAGGCCAAGGCACAGGCGCAGGCCCGGCTCGATGCCATTCGCGATATCCGCAACGGACAGGACATTGCCTCCTCGCCCATGGCGCTGGAAAACCGCACCGTCGGCGATCTGAAGCAGCAGATTGCCACGCTCGGCAACCAGCTTGCGGCGAGCAGCACGGTGCTTGGCCCCCGGCATCCGCAGCGGCGCATGCTGGAAGCCTCAATGGCGATCCTGCAGAAGCAGCTCGGTACGGAAATCGACCGCATTTCCGCAAGCGCCGAAAAGGATTACGAAACGGCGGCCAAACTCGTTGCCTCGCTGGAGCAGCAGGTGGCCAAGGCCAAGGACAATGCCGCGGGCGCCATGTCGGACGAGACCGCCATCGAGGGCATGGTGCGTGACGTCGATGCGAAGCGCCAGCTTTACACGCAGCTGTACCAGCGGGCGAGCGAGCTGGAATCGGAGCGGCGCTCGCTGAATGGCGGAGCGCGGCTGGTCAGCCTGGCCGAATTGCCGACCAAACCCTATTTCCCGAGAAAGACGCCCATGCTCGCTGCCGGCATCACGCTCGGCCTGTTCTTCGGCGCGGCAATCTCCGTTCTCTGGGACCGATTCGGCGGCAATCTCCGGCGCCCGGCCAATGAGAATGCTGCGCCCGGACGCTTGCGGAGCCGCAGTCCCCGTGGCGGGCAAGGCCTTCCGGTCATCGGGACGCTGTCTTCCTTTCCGATCCCCGGTCCTGCCGGCAGCCGGGAGGGCAATCTCATGACGGCGGTACGGCGAAGCCTGCTTTCTCCGGCCTATCAGCAGGAGGTGAAGCAGCTTTCGGACGATCTTCTCGAAGCCCATACGGGCGAACCGCTCTTTTTCACCACCACCGATGCGCATGCGCGCAGCGCCGCGCTTGCCGCGCTTCTGGTGGCGCAGGCCTTTGCCAAGGCCGGGCTCAATGTCCTGGTCATCGAGTACGCGCCGTCTTCGCCGGAATTTGCGAGCGCCTTCGAACTTCCGCAAAACCATCCGACGCTGGGCGACCTGATCGGCGGCTATGAGGAACCGGCGGATTGCGTCTCCAGCACCTCCATTCCCGGTCTGCACATCGTCGCCGCGGGCGAGGACGATGGGCCGCTTCTCGAAAGCGGGCGCGTAAGGGCGATCCAGCGCCTGATGGCCTGGGCCAATCCCTATGATCTCATCCTTTTGAGCGGGCCTTCGCTTTTCAGTACGGCCGCGGAGCGTGCCCTCCCGAGGCTCGCCGAGGAGATTGAGGTTCGCGCTGTGGTCCTGACAAGCCAGGGCGAGGAGGGGGAGACCCGCCTTGCAGATGCGGCGGCGGTGCTTGCGGCGCTCGATATCCGGAGCGCCGGCACCATTCTCATTCCCCCGCCGGAAAGCCAGGCCCGGCCGGCCGATCCCTTTGCGCGTCAACGCAGGAGAACCGCCTGATGGCTGGACCGCGCGTCCTCTTCGTCAACCAGACGGGCGTTCCATCCGGTGCCGAATATGTGCTGGCAAGCCTGACGGTCGACTGGCTGGGCGCTTCCGCCTTCCTGCTCGAAGGCGGTCCGCTGGAGGGCATTCTGAGCCAGAACGGGCTTTCGGTCAGCGTCGCGCCCGAGGGCGCGCGGCTCGGCGCCATCAGGCGCGACCGGTCCCTGCTTGCGGCCCTGCCGCTCGCCGGGCGCCTGTTCCGGCTGATGCGGCTCCTCATCTCCTCTGCACGCCGGCATGAGGTGGTTTATGCCAATTCGCAGAAGGCCTTCATGCTGTCGGCGCTTGCCTCCTACCTCCACCGGCGGCCGCTGATCTGGCATCTCCACGATATCATCGACGAGCGTCATTTCGGCGCCCTGCAACGGAAGCTGCAGGTCTTCCTGGCCAATGGGCGGGCGCGGCGCGTGATCGTTCCCTCCGAAGCCGCCAGGGCCGCCTTCATCGCGGCCGGAGGGCGGGCGGACCGGGTTCAGGTCGTCCCGAACGGCATTGCACCCACGCAGCCGGCACCGCTTGACCGTGCCGCGCTTGGCTTGCCCGAAGGACCGCTTCTTGGCGTGTTCAGCCGGCTCGCTCGCTGGAAGGGCCAGCATGTGGTGCTGGAGGCTCTCAAGGCCTTGCCCGATGTCCGATGTGTGCTGGTCGGCAGTGCGCTCTTCGGCGAGGATGCCTATCGCGAGGAACTGGAATCCTTCGTGAAACGGGAAGGGTTGAGCGAGCGGGTGATTTTCCTCGGCCAGCGGCAGGATGTGCCGCTTCTCATGGAGGCCGTCGATGTCGTCGTTCATTCCTCGGTCGATCCGGAGCCCTTCGGCCTGACGCTTGTCGAGGCCATGCGCGCGGGGACGCCGGTCATCGCCACGGATGCGGGCGCCTCGGCCGAAATCCTCGAGAACGGGGCGGCGGGAACGCTGGTGCCGCCGGGCGATGCGGCAGCGCTTGCCGCTGCCCTCCAGCGGTTCTTTGATGACCCGCAGCCTTTCAAGGCCAAGGCCGAGCGGGCTCAGACCCGGGTCGCCCGTGTCTACGGCGTCGATGTGATGCGTCGCGCCATCCGCGGAATTATCGAGGAGGCGGCATCGGGATGAGCGTCGGTCTCGGCATCTTCGGGACATCGCAGGACAGCGCGGGCAACAGCAAGAATGGCTGGATCGATGCGCTTGTCCTCGTCGGCATATTCACGCTGTTCGGTGGTTTTCTCGGCGGCCTCGCCCGGCCGCTCTTCCTGCTCGGCTGCCTCGCTGTGGCCATCAGTGCCTTGCGCCGCGGCATCTATGCCCATTTTCAGGCCACCCTGCTGCTCTACACCTTCACGCCCTTCCTGCGCCGGATGGTGGATTACGGGGCCGGTTACGAGTCCATGGGTCTCATGCTCGTCGGCCCGCTGCTGGCGCTTCTCGTTCCCGTCTTCGATCTTCGCCGCCTGTTCGACGGGCGCGAGCCGCTGGACGAGCGCCTGGGGCCGCTTGCGCTCGCCGGCGTCTGCGTTCTCTATACCGGCATGGTGACCCTGATCGCCGGTCAGTTCAACGACATGGCGAGCGGCCTTCTGAAGTGCATGGCTCCCATTCTCTATGCGGCCGTCCTCGTCTACCGGGCGGATCGGGACGAGCTTCTCGATGCCGCGGTGCGGGCCTTCTACATCATCCTGCCGGTCACGGCTATTTACGGCATCCTGCAATTCATGCAGCCGCAGCCCTGGGATGTCTACTGGATGCAGATGGCGCCGATCCCGAGCATCGGCTATCCTCTGCCTTATGAGGTGCGCGTCTTTTCCGTGCTGAACGCGCCGGCGGCCTTTGCCACCTATACGGCCGTCGGTCTGCTCCTGGTCACCTTCCTGCGGACCGGCTGGGTCTCGCTGCTGGTCATGGCGCCATCAAGCCTCGCGCTTCTCCTCTCGCTCTATCGTACGGCCTGGGTCTCGCTTGCGGTCGCCCTCCTGTTCTGCCTGCTCTTTGCCCGGACGCGCCTCAAGTCGCAGCTGGTCATCATCGCGCTCATTGCCGCCGGGTTCGGTGCGCTTACCATTCCACCCTTTTCCGATGTGATCGGCGTGCGCTTTGCCTCGATCTCCAACGGGAGCAAGGATGGCTCGCTGATCGAGCGCTTCGAGCAATATGAAACCATGTGGCTGCTGCCCGACAGCTCGCTGTTCGGCAAGGGTTTCGGGGGTGCAGACGTGCTCACCGCCGGGACGACGGCGGTGGACGGGATGATCATCACCTGCTGGCAGATGATGGGGATCGTGGCGGGCCTTCTCTGCCTGTGCAGCCTCGGCTGGGCGATCGCGCTCGCTGTCTACCGCTCATTAAGGGAGCGTTCACGCGAAGCGGTCATGATAGGTGCGGTAGCCATGTTCAATCTGGCACAGATACCTTTCGCGAATATTCTGTTTTCGGAGGCGGGCTTTCTGTTCTGGACCTATGTCGTGCTGCTGCCGACCGCCTTTCATCCTCGCAGCCGGATTCCATGATGGACAATTCCCCCGATAGTACAGGCACCCCTCCATCCGGCCAGTCTATCAAGGCAATCGCAGCGAAACTCTCCACCGGGGCGCTGTTCAGCAAAGGCCTCGGTTTTGTCCGTGAAATCTTCATGGCGCATGTGGTGGGCGTGGCGGCCCTGGCCGACAGCTTCCGCGGCTCGCTGACCATCATCATGCTGCCGCTCGCCTTCATGCAGAACGAGAGCGTGCCCGCTATCCTTATCCCGCGCATGCAGGAAGCCGGCCGGCAGGGGGATGCCGCCCATCGGCTCGCGGCCATGACGGTTGCCCTGACCTCGATCGGTGCGGCGCTGATGATCGCGACCATGATCATCGCCAATCTGCTGGTCGATGCCATGCTGGCGGGTTCCTCGGATGCCGAACGGCAGATGACGATCCATTTCGTCCATATCCTCGCCTTTTCCATGCCGGCCTCCGTGGCGCTGAACTGTCTGGCCTCGGGCGAAATCGCGCTCGGCAGGACCAGCATCACCAATGCGCGGGCGAGCATCCTGAATGTCGGCGTGATCCTCGGCATCCTCATGCTCGTTCTCACGAGCCAGGGTGGCATGCTGGCGATCGCCTTCACGCTGTCCTTCAACACGCTCGCCATCTGGGCCACCTGGTCGCTCTGGAAGAAGGGCGATCTCTCCTTCGATCGGCTCACGGCGTCGGACATCCTTTCCGAAATGCGGATCTTCCTGCGCCGGCTGGTGCCCTTTCTGCCGCTGCCGGCGGCGGAACAGACGAATATCTGGTTCGAACGCCTGCTCGCCTCGCGCCTGATGACCGGGGCCATCGCCTCCATGGATTATGCGCGCACGCTGACGGAAAGCGCGCTGCTGCTCGTCAGCCAGCCGATCGGTTTTGCCGTCCTCTCCCAGACCTCGGAGGGCAATCTGAAGGCGCAGGCCCAGACGATCACCCGCTTCGTCGCGATTCTCATGATGCCGGCCTGCGCCTTCCTCTTCGTCTTCGCACCCGATATCGTCAGCCTCGTCTTCAAGCGGGGCGCCTTCAATGCGCTCGGCGTGGAACTGACCAGCGAGGCGCTCCGGGGGATCTCCATCGGCCTCTGGGCCTCGACGCTCGGATGGATCCTGTTGCGCCTCCTCAACCGCGCCAACCGCAACACGCTGGCGGCGGGCATCCTCGTCGTTTCCTACCTCACCAATATTGCCATCAACGCGCTCACCTCCACCTTTTCGGAGGCCCATACCTACGGCATCCTTTTCCTCGGTTTCGGCGAGACCGTGCGCAGCTTCATGATGTGCGGTCTCGTCATCCTGGCGCTTGGTACGCCCATGTCGCTCTTCAGGCTTCTGGCGCGGGGTTTGCTACCTGCTGTAGTAATGGCAATCGCTGGTTTGCAAATTATTGAGAATTTTGACGGTACTTTTCAGCGCTTGGTGCTGGGAGTGAGCGGATATGTGCTCTGTGTACTTCTGGCAGCGGGCCTGCTCGCTCCTGAAATATATAGGAGACTATATGCGTTTGTGCTGACTAGAAAGGAACACTAGCCAGATGCCTGAGGGTCTCAACCCGACGATATCCGTCTCCCGGTCGATGCTCGCCATGACCGCCCGATGGATCGACGCGCTGCGCGGGCAGAGGGGATGTTTCTTCACGTTCCATCGTGCGGCACCATCCATGCTCTGGCCCGATATCCCCAATCGGGATTTCTATATCGATCTGGGTTTTCTGGACAGCCTGCTCACCTATCTCGCCAGCAGTGGCCGCCGGGTCGTGACCATCGAGGAGGGGCTGCGTCTCGCCTCCGATCCGAATGGCCGGGACACCTTCGTCAATTTCTCCATCGATGATTGCTACCGCGATACCTATGAGGAGGTCGTGCCGCTCTTTCGGCGGCATGGGGTGCCGCTGACCCTTTTCGTCACCACCGGCATTCCGGATGGAACGATCCCGCTGTGGTGGATCGGCCTTGAGGATACGATTCGCTCCCGGCCCTTCATTCTCGCCAGCGGAGAGCGCCTGGCCACGGATACGCGCGAACGCAAGATCGCCACCTATCTCATGCTGCAGACCCGCTGGGACGGGCCGCAGGCGCCGCAGGAATATGCCGATTTCTGCCGGGAAAACGATCTCGACCCGGAGGCGATCCATTGGCGGCATGCGATCACCTGGGATATGCTGCGCGAGCTTGCGGGCGATCCTCTGGTGGAGATCGGCTCGCATACGGTTTCCCATCCGCGCGTCTCGGTGCTCGAACCCGAAGACGCCCGTTTCGAACTGGCCCGCAGCCGGGAACGTCTGCAGGAAATGCTGAACATACCTGTAAAACATTTTGCCTTCCCCTATGGCCGCACGAAAGATTGCGGTCCAAGGGATTTCGCCATTGCCCGCGATGCCGGTTATGAAAGCGTGGCCACCACCGTGAAGGGGCTGCTGCGCCAGGGGCCGGTTCCCTATGCCTATCCGCGCATCACGCTCAATGGCGGACATCGCAATCTCTTCATTCCGGAACTTCATATCGCGGGCGCATCCGCGATCGCCGCAAGGATGCTGGGTCGTGTCTGACCAGAAATTGAGAGTTGTTTCCATCGCCCATACCGGTGTCGTGCGTGCTTTCGGCCGCCTGCGCTATCAGCCCTTTGCCGGTATCGACCATCTTGACGTGCATCTCGTCGTGCCGCAGCGCTGGAAGCAGTTCGGCCGCGAACTGGTGGCCGACCCGCCGGACGATCCCGGCGTGACGACCCATGTCCTGCCGATCATTTTCCCGAGTGCTGGGCCGCTCAGCTGGTACATGCACCTTTATCCCGGTCTCGGCCGGCTGATCCGCGAGGTGAAGCCCCATGTCATCCATCTCTGGGAAGAGCCCTGGGGCCTGGTGGCGTTGCAGGCCTGTTTCCTCAAGGGGTATGCCGGCCTGGTGCTTGAGGTGGACCAGAATATCCTGAAGCGCCTGCCGCCGCCTTTCCAGTCGATCCGCCGGCATGTGCTTGGCCGGACGGACCATCTTCTCTCGCGCAATCAGGATGCCACCCGGGTCGCCGAAACCTGCGGTTATCGCGGGCCGGTGAGCCTGATCGGCTACGGGGTGGACAGCCATGTTTTCAAGCCCGTTGCAGAGGGTCCCGCACGGGACCCTCAGGCGCCGCTGACGATCGGCTATGTGGGCCGCATCATCGAGGAAAAGGGTGTTCAGGATGCGCTTGACGCCATGGCGCGCAGCCGGGTGCCTGTGCATCTGAAGCTGATGGGCGAGGGGCCCTATGAGGAGGCGCTGCGCCAGCAGGCCAGCGCGCTCGGCCTTTCGGACCGGCTGACGGTGCAGACCTGGGACAAGCCGGAAGGGGTGGCTGCCTTCATCCGTACGCTCGATGCCCTGCTTCTCCTCACCCACACCACGCCCAAGGTCAAGGAACAGTTCGGCCGCGTGATCATCGAGGCGCAGGGTTGCGGCGTTCCTGTCATCGGCGCAGCCTCCGGGGCGATCCCGGACGTGATCGGGCCGGGTGGCTGGGTCGTGCCCGAGCGGGACTGCCAGGCGCTTGCTGCCCTCTTCGAACGGCTTGCAGGCGATCCCGAGGAACGCCGCCAAAAGGCGCTCGACGGGATCGAGAATGTGCACCGGCGCTTCACCTATGAGGCGGTGGCCGGTCAGTTGCTCGATGGCTGGATCAGTGCGGCACGCGGCCGCTATGACGGTCCGTTGCCATCAATGGGACACCAGAGCCATGTAGGTCTCGCCGCCGGGCAGGGCTTCGAAGCTGAAACGGCTCCTGTCTGATACCTGGTGGATTTCGCGGATCCCGTCCCATCCCCAGAGTTCCAGGCGCGTTGCGCCGGGTGGCAGGTCGATGGTCCAGCGACCGCCGGACAGATCGGTCCAGCCGCGTCGATTGTGCCAGACGAAGATATCGCCCTTCGGTCCCTTGAGGTGCAGTGTTCCGCTCTTGTAGGGGTCGGAGGACAGGAGGGTCATGTCGCCGGCGAGATCGAGAACCCGGCGGAGCACCTTTGACCGTTCTTCCGGGCTCCAGGGCGTACCGGCGGTGGCCATGGCATAATTCGGCCCGTCGATCTCGGGTGTATCGCCTAACGCCCAGGGGAAGGCGAAGGCCGTGATCGGCTGGCCCTTTTTGCCGACCACGCCGAAATTGTCCCAGATCGCCGTCAGGAACAGGCTGGCGGCACGGTTTTCGTCCGACCAGCCCGCACTGCGGGAAACATTGAATTCCGTCGCATAGAAGGTGATGTCGCGGGTGAGGCCGAGAGTCTGCTTGATGCGGTCGAAACAGGTCTGGGCGGAAAATTGCCGGCCTTCGGTCAGGGGATACCAGCGGTCATTGTAATAGGTGTGGAGGTCGATGCCGTCGAGCTTGCCCGATTCCAGCAGGTCCGCGATGGCAGGCCCATAGCCGCGCAGCGTGGCGTCGCCATCGATGTTGCAGGCGGCAAAGCCCGCAGGCACCACCTTCAGCGCGGGGTCCACCGAATGGATGCCGTCGGCAAAGCCTTCAAGCGCGTCGTGGTAATCTTTCTTCGGAATGGTGTTCTGGACATCCGGCTCGTTGACGGCGGAGAAAATGGTGGCGCCGAAATCCCGGATGCCGTTTTCCCGACCCCAATCGCCATTGGGGCGGAAGCGGGTGGCGTAGGTGACGCCCGCCTTGAACCAGTCGTCATAGGAGCCGATGGGCTGCGGCGGATCGAGGGTCTGGTAGCTTCCCTCATATTCGAGCAGGATGACGGGGGTGATCCCATTTCGATAGGCCTCCATCATGGCTGCGTCGAAATCATGGGGCGTCGGTACCCGCTGCAGGTCGCGCCAGCCATAGGAATTCATCCGCCCCAGCTTCGCGCCGACATAATGCAGGGCCTCATAGAGCGGTGCGGTGCGCTCGCCCGTCATGAAGGTCACGATGTTGCCGCCGCCTGTGCGCCATTTGAGCGTGCCGTCCATCGCTGCGGAGGGGCCGGCCAGCAGAAGGAAAGCGAGGAGTGCCAGATGCCCGAGCGGCCGCCGGAGGGACGGGCCGCTCATGCCTCCTTCTCCGCCAGCACATCCCGGGCAAGGGTCAGATAGGTGCGGCTGATTTCGTCCCAGCCATATCGGGCAGCGGTCTGTTTTGCGCCTTCAGCAAGGCGGGCGGCCTCTCCAGTCCCGTCGAAGACCCGCTCCAGCTTGCGGGCGATGTCGGCACCGTCCCGCTCGATCCGGTAGCCGTTGACGCCGTCTTCCAGATATTCCTCGATGCCGCCGACGCGGGTTGCCAGTACCGGCACACCGCAGGCCATGGCTTCCATGCAGACCAGGGAAAAGGTCTCATAGGTGGTGGGCAGTACGAAGGCATCGGCGGCGGGATAGATCTTTTCCATGTCGCGCCGCTCGCCGGCAAAGACGATCCGGTCGGCAAGCGCCCCGGCCATCCGCCGATAGGGCTCGGGATTGTCCGAGCCGACCACGAGCAGCCAGAGCCTGTCGTCCTGCCGGTGGGCCATGGCCTCAATGACGGCGGCGAGCCCCTTGCGGTGGAATTCATGGCTGACGAAGACCATCAGGCGCGCTTCTTCCGGTATGCCGAAGTCGGCGCGGACCGTCCTTCTCGCCTCCGGGTCCGGCTTGAAACGGGTGAGATCGATGCCATTCGGAATGACGGAAATGCGCTCCGGCGGGACCCTGTAATGGTCCATCAGCTCCTGTTTCACCCGCTGCGACACGGCCACATAGCGCCGATAGCGGAGACCACCGATCATGATCCGGTCGCGCAGGGCAACCCAGGCATGAATGGGGTTCAGCATCCAGCTCCACTGGCCCGCCTGCCGCTTCAGCCGAAGGTTTTCGGCATTCACCGCATGAACGACGAGGATATCGCCAATGAAGCTGTCACCATGGCTGATCAGGACGCGGTTCCTGTGGGGCAGCGGTGCGAAATTGGCAGCGATGGTGAAAGCGGGCATGACGAGAAGCCGCCCGATATAGCGAAAGAAGCCGCGCTTCGGGATGCGGGCAAGCCAGGGTGCTGCCGGGCGGAGGGTCGTGCCGGCCGCATGGTCGGGCGACGCCTTGGAGGTGACAACGGAATTCGCCTGGCCGAGCTGGCAGAAGGCAAAGGCCAGATCCCAGGCGACACGCTCCGACCCGCCACCATTGGCAAATTCCTGGATGATCTGAACGATTTCGAAGGTCATGATTGCACGCCGATGTTGCGGTTTTCCCGCAGCTCGGATGCGGGTTCACACTTGTTTACCCGATGTTAATTATTGCTTATATCTAACTTGTCGAGCGCATAAGTTGTTGATGGTTAATACCTATTCGGATTCCCGGTCTGGCACGGGTGCCGCGCTGTCAATCCCGTTTCGGCATGGGTTCCTGTCGCACAATGGCGAGCGCCCGGGGCGCTCGCAGGGCTCTGGGATCAGGTGTTTCGCTCCCTCCTCAATGGGCCGGTCTTGCGGCACCCTTCCAGCGGCCCAGGAGTCGCAGGGCAAGCGCCAGTGCAATGATCAGCATCGCCGGCCAGTACATGCCGTTGACGGCGGCCCTCTTGCCGAAGTTGATCAGGAAGAACAGCCAGATCACCCACATTCCCGTACCGTGCAGCCGCGCCCAGCCCCGTTCCCCGATCCATCCGCGTGTCCTGTCGAAGGAGGTGGCGGCAAGCAGAAGGATGATCAGATAGGCCGACCCGCCGGCGATGAAGCTGACCGGGGTCGTCAGGCTGTCGAAGAGGATGGGATCAATCCTCGCCAGACGCACCAGGGCGGCCGCATGCAGAAGATGGGAAAAGGCAAAGCCGAGGCCAAACATCCGCCGGTTCTCCAATACCCATTCCGTCAGCCTTCCCGGCAGGAGCCGGTGGAGGCTCGAAGCCACGAAGGCGAGGGAAAAAAGCAGGAGCGAGGTTCTGGCCGTCAGGCGAATGGCCTCCCGGGTTCCCGTGACGGGATCGTCCGGAACGACGGCCGCGAGGCAGGTCATGACGAGAAGCAGGGCGGCGATGAGGGCAAGCAGCCGCCAGTTTCCGGGGCTTTTGATGGGGGCAGACATGGGATGGGACCTCCGATGGATATGTAATCAGTGATTACATGAGTTGATTCTTCGGTCAAGGCATTTAATCACTGCTTACATTTCGCCCCGTGCTATAAGGCAAGCATGACCGGCGAATCCCTTCCTCATAAATCCACCTATCACCATGGCAATCTCGTCGAGGCGCTGCTGGAGGCGGCGGTGGCGCTGATCGAGGAAAAGGGCGTGGACGTGCTCTCCGTCCGGGAGGTGGCGAAGCGGGCAGGGGTTTCCCCCGGCGCGCCCTTCCGGCATTTCCCGAACAAGACGGCGCTGCTCACGGCCGTTGCCGAACAGGCCATGGTCCGGCTCTCCGCATCGGTCAGCGCCGCGCTGGGTGAGCGTGACGGGGCCGATCCGATCGGCTCCATCGAGGCGATGGGCCGGGCCTATCTCCACTGGGCCTTTGAAAATCCCACCCATTTTCAGGTGATCAGTTCCCGGTCTCTCATCGATTTTCACGGCTCCCCGAAACTGGTGGAGGCCAATGAGGCGCTGCGCCAGGTGGTGGTGCGGCTTTTCCGGGAGGCGCAGGCGCGCGGGCGCCTGCGGGCGGGGCTCGATCTAGAGGATGCGGGCTTTGCCGCCCGCGCCTTTGTCTATGGCGTGGCGCGCATGTGGGTGGACCGGCATTTCCCCGAGTGGAAGATCGAGAAACCGCCGCTTTCCGCCATGGAAGGGGCGCTAACCGCGTTCATCCGGTCGATTTCCGCGGATTGAGGCGGCCGATCCTGCCGGAAAAATCTTGCCCGGCAGTCGCGAAAATTAGAATAGTAAATCTATAGAGATTGCCGGTCCCGCGCTATCAAGGTGTTCATGAGCCTCTCAGGGAGACGACCCGACATGAACACGCCCGGCCAATCCGCCCTTTTCAGCCTTCCCGGCGCTGCCATGGTGGCATCCTACGCCTTCATTGTCGCGGTGCTGCTTCTCATGTAAGCCTTTCGGCGACCGCATTGTCGGCTTCGCCTGGACGGGTTCGGGCGCGCTGCCGGCCCAACAGATTCTCGTTTCGATGGAGTTGATCATGACCTTGCGCATTAACCAGATTGCCCCGGATTTCACCGCCGACACGACGAAGGGCGAGATCCGCTTCCACGACTGGATCGGCGACAGCTGGGCTGTCCTGTTCTCCCACCCGAAGAACTTCACCCCGGTCTGCACCACGGAACTGGGTGCAATGGCCGGCCTCGAAGGCGAATTCGCCCGCCGGAACGTCAAGGTGATCGGCATTTCGGTCGATCCCGTCGATTCCCACTTCAAGTGGAAGGAAGACATCCGCACGGCCACGGGCTTCGAGGTGGACTATCCGCTCATCGGCGACAGGGATCTGAAGGTCGCCAAGCTCTATGACATGTTGCCCGAGGATGCGGGCGACAGTTCGGAAGGCCGTACCCCGGCTGACAATGCCACCGTCCGCTCGGTCTACATCATCGGTCCGGACAAGAAGATCAAGCTGATCCTCACCTATCCCATGACCACGGGCCGGAATTTCGAGGAAATCCTCCGGGCGATCGATTCCATCCAGTTGACGGCCAAGCACCAGGTGGCGACGCCTGCCAACTGGAAGCAGGGCGATGACGTGATCATCACCGCGGCCGTGTCGAACGAGGATGCGGAAAAGCGCTTCGGCTCCTATGAAACGGTGCTGCCTTACCTGCGCAAGACCCGCCAGCCGGCCTGACGCGGCGTCGCTCCCCGCAGTTTTCATGAAGAACGGTGCGCCCTGGCGCGCCGTTTTTCATTTGGCCGCAACGGTGAGGCGGTATATCCGTGCATCGATCCATCGGACGAGCGAAGCGGAGAAGAGAGCATGGACGAGCAAGGCGCAATACAGGTGGAGAATGCCCCGGTCCTGGAAGGGCTGAAAGAACGCCTTGCGCTTGCGGAGGAGGTCGGCCGGGAGGCCGCAGCGCTTGCCTTCGACTATTTCGAACGGCGCGAAAGCCTGCTCGTCGAGACCAAGCGCGACATGCATGATGTGGTTTCGATTGCCGACCGGGAGGTTGAAACCCTGATCCGGCAGAAGATGCGCGCCGCCTTTCCTGATGATGGTTTTCTGGGCGAGGAGTTCGGTCTCGAGGCCGGCAGCTCGTCCTTCACCTGGGTCGTCGATCCCATCGACGGTACCAATCCCTTCGTCAATGGCATGCCCAACTGGTGCGTCTCGATCGGCCTGATCGAAGGGGGCAAGCCGGCACTCGGCGTTATCGTCTCGCCCTGTCTTCGGGAAACCTATGTATCGGCCCGGGGTCTCGGGGCGACGCTGAACGGCAGGCGGCTGGCGATCGATCCCGCCCGCACAATCCGCAACGGCATTACCGGTCTCGGGTCCAACAGCCATGTGACGCCGGATTTCGCCGCGGACATGGTGCGCGACCTGCTCACGGCCGGCGGCAGCTTCTTTCGCAACGGTTCGGGCGCGCTCATGCTTGCCTATGTCGCCGCAGGCCGGCTGGTCGGCTATTACGAGCCGGTCATGCATGCCTGGGACTGCATGGCGGCCTACAGCCTGATCACCGAGGCGGGCGGATGGCACATGCCCTTCCCGACGGAGCCGGAACGGATCACCCGCGGCGCGCTCGTCATTGCAGCCGGTCCCGGCGCCAAGGATGATCTGGTGCGCCTTGCCGGTGCCGAGGCGGCCGTTCAGACCTTCGGCTGAAGGCCCTCCGTCTCCATCTGCCTCTGATCCTCGACCAGTTTGGCGGCCGCGGCCGCGAGACTTGAGCCATCCTGCACGAAGACGGTGGGGAAGGGGATCTTGATGCCGTTTTCCTCGAAGGCCTTGCGGATTGCCAGATAGGCCTTGCGTCGCAGGGTGAACTGGTGGCCGGGCTTGGTCTTCATCTTGATGCGCAGCTCAATACCGTAATCGCCGAAGGCCTCGATGCCCTGCATCTTCATCGGCTCGATCACATAGGGCTGGAATTCCGGCTCTTCGGCCAGTTGCAGACCGATCTTCTTGATCAGCTTGCGGGCCTGTTCGACATCGGTTGCATAGTCGACATTGACCGAGAATTTTTCGATCACCCAATCCCGGCTCATGTTCTGCACCGCGCCCAGCTCGCCGAAGGGCACGGTGAAGATCGGTCCGCGATGGTGGCGCAGCCGGACCGAGCGCAGCGAGAAGCCCTCCACCGTTCCCTTGTACTTGCTGGAGACGATATATTCGCCGATGCGGAAGGCATCGTCGAAGAGGTAGAAGATCCCGGCAATCACATCCTTGACCAGGGACTGAGCGCCAAAGCCGATGGCGACGCCGACCACGCCGGCGCCGGCAATGAGCGGCGCGATGTCGATGCCGAAGGAGGAGAGCATCATCAGCACCGCCACGACCGCGATCGCCGCAAACAGAATGTTCTGAATGATCGGCAGGAGGGTCAAGAGCCGGGCAGATTCGCTCACCGCTCCGCCTTCCTCCATTTCATGGCTCGGAGCGGCATCGCTGCCAACCCCCATCCGGCGGGCGATCAGCGCCTTGACAAAGGCCCAGACGAAATCGGCCGCCAGCAGGATCACGACCGCCTTGATGCCGCCACGGAGGAGTTTTGCCAGCGTGGTGTCGTCGCCGGCCATCATGGCACTGTCGAGCTCCACCGCATGAGCCAGAAGGACGACGCCGAAAAGGATGATCAGAATGCGCATGCCGCGTTCGATGACCGCAATCAGCAGCGGGCTCAATGGCGCCTCGCCGGTCTCGTTTTCCGCAGCCGGGGGCCGGAGGATGTATTTCACCGCCCGGTTGCTCGCTGCCAGCATCGCCGGCAGGAAAACAATCGAAAAGGCCAGCCAGAAGCCGATATAGGAACCGGACAGACGCAGCAGCCACAGCAGCAGGAAATAGGCGGTCAGCGACCAGCTGAGCGCCTTGTTGTTGGGCGTCTCGCCGGCCGGGCGGGTCCAGACTGCCGCAATCAGCAGGGCGGCCAGTACGGTATCGAGGGGGACGGCCAGAACTTCTATGGAAATGGCCGAAAAACCCGCCGCCTGCAGCAGCGTGAAGCTTGCGGCCACGAAAGCCACCCAGACGGAAATCAGCGCCGTCCAGCGATACCAGTGGTTCGACCGGGCCTCGTCCATGGGCAGAATCCGATAGGCCCGCGCCTCATCGAGCCGCATGAAACCCGGCAGAAGCAGGCTTCTGAAGGTAACGAGCGCCGCACGCGCCGCCGTCGCCGCCATGAGATAGGTGAGGATGACCTCCTGTAGCACGGGCGGCCATTCGAAAAGCAGGAAGAAGCCGATGCTGCCGAGCGCAAAGGCCGCGAGCATCAGCCCGCCATAGAGGATGCGGGCAAAGAGGGCGATCGCCCGGCTCCTTTGCCCGTGCGGGGATTGATTGAGCATCCACTGCCGGAAGCCACGGGTCATGCGATGGGCGAGCCAGTCCAGCGCATAGCCGCAGCCGATGAAACCCGCGACGAGCAGGACGACGTAAAGTGCGCCCTTTTCCTGCAATTCGGTGCGCAGCATGCCTGTCGCATGCATGAATTCGGCGCCGAGCCCCGGCACAGCCGCGGCGAGGAGGCGCACATGGTTGCGGAAACTGTCGAGCAGCGCCGAAATGCCCGACTTCTGCATGCCCGGTGCCGCCCCGCCCGTTTCCGGCGTCTCGACGGGTAGAGCCTTGGCCTTTTCGGCAATCAGCGCCCGCAGGGCGGGATCGTCCAGCAGGCGGGACAGCTGGCCGAGCTTTTCCTCAAGCGCGGCGTCGGCAGAGGCCGGTTGTGCGGTTTCGGCCCTTGCCGCGACCGGCAGGACATACAGCAAGGCCAGGAAAAGAATGCCCGAAAACCAACCCGCCCGTTTCATTTCGCCCCCTCTTCGCGTCCATCATCGGTCGCGCTGAAATAGATATATTAAACATCAATCAAGAATCAGAGCCGCCCGCAAGGTCCAGCATGAGGCGGCTTCACATTTTTACGCCGGGCGAAATCCTGAAATCCGCCGGTTTGACAGGCCGCTCCGGCCGCCGCTAGAGCTTTGCGATCCGCAACGCGATCTCGGGATGTCCTGTCATGATGCTCCTTGCCAATTCCGAAGCCTGGCCCGGCTTTTCCCGCAGCATCGAATGCCTGAACGGTGGTATGGCGGGTGTCGATGCGCTGGTGGAAGGGATCGGCGCGGTCGAACGGGAGGCAAAGGTTCGAAGCGTCGGCTATGGTGGCTGGCCGAACATGATCGGGCGCATGGAATGCGATGCCGCTGTCATGGATGGCACGACGCGGGAGATTGGCGCGGTCGGTGCCGTGCCGGATACGCTGCCCGTTGCCCGCCTCGCGCGGGAGGTGATGCGGCGCCTTCCGCATGTCATGGTGACGGGGGAGGGTGCGCGGCGACTGGCGAGCGAGCTTGGCTTTCCGCTGGACGAGGTGCTCCATCCCGACAGCAAGCGGGTGTGGTGGGAGCGGCTTGAAAAGGAGCTTTCCGCCGAGGCGCTCGCCGCTTTTCCCGATATTCCCCTTGTGCCGCTCAGCCATGCGATAACCGATCCGGAACGGGTGCGCGATACGACCGTGTTCCTCGCCAAGGATGCACAAGACGGCCTTTCGGCGGTTACCTCGACCTCCGGCTGGGCCTGGAAATATCCGGGCCGGCTCGGCGATTCCCCCATTCCGGGCGCGGGATATTATGCCGACAGCCGGTTCGGGGCGGCGGCCTGCACCCATACGGGCGAAATGACCATGCGCTGCGGCACGGCCCGCACCATCGTTCTGGCACTGCGCCTCGGACACACGCTGGAAGCGGCGGTCGATCTCGCGGTGACCGAGCTTCGCGAACTTCAGGCAGGCTTCATCGGCGGCGTGGTGATTCATGCGGTGGATGCAGGCGAACGGCATCGGGTCGTCAGCATCAATTGCGACGGGCCGATCTATTACTGGTACTGGAAGGACGGAATGGCCGATCCAGAAAAGCGCGTGGCCGAAGCCCTCTGATCCAGCCATTGCCTAGCCTGCCCGGGCCGGCCCCCACAAGACGTGGTCGAGCGACAGGCGTCCCGCACCCTTTGCAATCAGGATCAGCAGGCAGGCGGCCCAGGTGCCGTGCGTCGGCCAGGCATCGGGATAGACGAAGATCTCGATGACAAGCGTCATGCCGAGAAGGGCAAGGGCCGAAAGCCGCGTCATGAGCCCGAGCACCAGAAGAACCGGGAAAAGATGTTCGGCCAGCGCCGCCATATGGGCGGCAAGCCAGGGATCGATGAATGGCAGCTTGTACTCGTTTTCGAAGAGATAGACCGCACTGTCGCTGACATGCCAGCCCTCAAGCTTGGTCTGTCCCGATCGCCAGAAGACCCCGCCTATCGAGAGGCGCGCCACCAGCGCGATGAGATCGTGGGGAATGGCGGAGAGAAAGCGCCTGGCCTCTTCCAGATGGGAGGGGAGGCGGAACGAAGCGGCGTTCGGCATGGATCATGTCTCCTCGGCGACGGCGCTAAAGGCGCCGGACTGGATCATCAGGGTGAAGGCAAGCGTCAGATCGAAGAGCGGCGTTTCCGCATGGGCTGCCTCTGCGGCCCAGCCGATCGACTGCCCCTCCTCAAGGGCCTCGAAGAAGCGGGCAGCGCCCGGCGGCAGGGGCCGAAGCTCGACCCGCATCTGGGGGCGCGTCACCAGCATGTCCTCCCCTCCGCCAAGTTCTAAGGGGGCCGGTTCGCTGTCACCCGTATTGCGTTCCCAGATGGTCAGCACCGGATAGGGCGAGCGCAGGATGGCGAGGGCGGGATGGGACACGAGGCGGACAAGGGCAAGCCGTTCCGAATCGAGCGCGGCCAGGGTTTCCGGCTGGACAGGAGCCGCATCGGCTGCGTGATAGGCATGGCTGCGGGCCGCCTCCAGCCGCGCGACATCGGCGAGATAGGGTACGGTCGCGGCGGGTTCGAATGTTTCGATAAAGGCCGGAAGCGCGTCACCCCATTCCATCAGAACAGGAGACCGGGGCGGATGGCTCAGGAGGAAGGCTTCCGCAAGGGCTGAGAAAAAGGCGCGTCCCACCAGCTTTTCCGTGACCGGAAAGCGGCTTGCCAGGGCACCGATCAGGCCCTCCCGGACATTGTTGCGGTAGACGCCGAAGCGGCGCTCCACGGACCCGCCGTTCCAGGCGCCAAGGCCCGGAGGCACCGTCTCCGGTGCGCCGACGACGGCCGCAGCGAAGCGCCCGATGCTTTGGGTGGCGGAGGGTTTCCTGCTCATGCGGCGTCCGGTGTGTAACGGGCGGAGAGGATGGTTTCGGCGGCCTCCGCCTCCCTCAGGAGCACGGGCCAGGCCGGCACGTCATTGTCCCATTCGACGAGGCTCGGGAGCGGTCCACGCCGGGCAATGACCGTTTCGAAAAGAGCCCAGACCGGGTCTTTCACCGCTCGGTCATGGCTGTCGATCAGAAGGGGCGCGCCCAGATCATCGGTCGTTTCGGCATGGCCGCCGAGATGGATCTCTCCCACCGCAGCCAGCGGAAAGCGGTCTAAATAGGCGGCGGGATCGAGGCGATGATTGGTGGCTGAGACGAAGACATTGTTGACGTCGAGCAGCAGACCGCAGCCGGTGCGACGGGCGATCAGGGCCAGGAATTCCGTTTCCTCAATCGTGCTTTCCTCGAAGAGCAGGTAGGTGGCGGGGTTTTCGAGCAGCATGCGCCGGCCAAGCCGCTCCTGCACCCGGTCGACATGCTCGACCACGCGGTCAAGCGTCTCCTCGGTATAGGGCAGCGGCAGGAGATCGTTATAGTAGGTGCCTTCATGGCTCGACCAGGCGAGATGCTCGGAAAAGCTTTCCGGCTCGTAGCGGTCGCAAAGCGCCTTCAGGCGGTCGAGATGGATTTCGTCGAGCGGCTCGGGCGATCCGATCGACAGACCGACGCCATGGATCGAGAGCGCATAATCCTGTCTGAGGCGGGAGAGCCGGGCATGGGGCGGGCCACCCTTTCCCATGTAGTTTTCCGCGTGGATTTCGAAGAAGCCAAGGGGCTGGACGGCTTCGATGATCGCATCGAAATGTTCGGGCTTGAAGCCGACACCCGATCGGGCCGGCAATCTGCTGGGCTTCAGGGCCTGCATGGGCTTTCCTCTGGTCAGTCACGGGGCGGAGGAGGGATGGCGCTTTCGCGCCATCGCCGGGTAAACCTCAGACGGGCGCGGGACCCTGGGTCAGCGAACCATGGCCCTCGGGCGTCTTGATCGTTTCGCAGGTGCCAGCCGGCACAAGCTTGAAGACGTTCTTCTGGTAGTCCATCTTGGACGTACCGGCGCAGGTGGTGCCGGCGCCGGCGGCGCAGTCGTTCTGGCCCTTGAGCGCGATGCCGTAGCACTTTTCCTTGCTGTCTTCGGCCATGGCCGAGGTTGCCGAAACGGCGGCGAGCGCCGAGGCGAGGGAACCGGCCAGGGCCAGCGTCGCAATATGCTTGTTCTTCATGTTCATCTCCCTTCACAATGGGCAGACCACTCGGGTCCTGCACAAAGGCTTACGGATCGGCGGGTGCGATCGTTACAGCGTCATGATCACGAAAGCGTGAGAGGGACACAATCCTCGCAAGCAGGGGAATGGAAAGGCGCAGGCGCGCCTGTCTAGACGCCGATGCAGACGCGGTTCCTGCCATCGCCCTTGGCACGGTAAAGGGCGGCATCGGCACGGCGGACCAGATCTTCGAAACTGTCGTTGCGATGGGAGGCGATTCCGAAGCTTGCGGTTACCGGGGGCAGGATCGCCCCGTCATAGGGCACAGGCATGAGGGAAATGCCTTCCCTGAGCCGTTCGCAAAGGGCGGCGGATGCTGCAAGCTCTTCGCGGTGGAGGATCGCGAATTCCTCTCCGCCGAATCGTGCGGCGGCGTGGTCGTTGCCCAGTTCACGGCGCAGGAGATCGCCGATCTGGCGGATCACATTGTCGCCGGCGGGATGGCCGAAGCGGTCATTGATGCTCTTGAAGTGGTCGATGTCGATCAGGATCAGGCAGGCGCCGTTGAGCGCCTGGTGGGAGCGGACGAGGCGCTCGAAGGCCGCGCGGTTCAGAAGGCCGGTCATGCCATCGGTATCGGCTTCCGTCTTCAGCCGGCTGACCAGCGCCGACCATTCTCGCATGCGCTCGCCGAGGATGACCAGCGAATCCTGCAGGCGCCGCATTTCGGCTCCCCGCCAGGGGCGGGCCGGCGGGGTTGGCGGCTTGCCCTCGGCCAGATCGATGACCATGGAGCCCGCATGCAGAAGCGGCCCGAAGAGGAAAATCTGTACCGAGGCGGCGATGCCGATCAGGAATACCGTCACGATCAGTGTTCCCGAGAGAACGGCGATCAGCATGTAACGGGCCTGCTTTTCCTTGTGGTAGAGCTCCGAAATGGCCGCAGAGAGAAAGGCGGAGCGCACCTCCTCGACCGGGCGGATCGTGGGCACATAATCCCGCGAGAGCTCCGCTGCCGTCTGGCTGTAGCGCGCTGCACCCGACCCTTCCTCGATAGCCCGGTCAACGATCCGTAGGCCCTGCCTAAAGAAAAGCTGCTCGAAGATAGTCTTCTTGTCCAGGATCGCCCGGTCATTCGGATAGGCGGCGATCGAGAGATCGAGCAGACGCAAGAGTTCCACCACCCGCCCGCGGGTGATGCGGCTTTCGATCTGGTTCTTGAGCGGCATCGTCTGGCGCACGACGATGGGGGCGATCACATGGGAGGCAATGCGGCCGGTATAATCGCGCAGCTCGCTGAGGATCTGCCCACCGATGACAGGGGTGGCAAGATCCGGATCCTCGGCAATCAGCGATCCGCTCAGCCAGCGCAGGCAGTCATCCATCATGTTGGAGGCCGAGATCATGTCCTCTATGGCCGACTGGATATCGTCATAGGTCCGCGCTTCAGGTGCCTTCGCAATGGCGCTGTCCACCTGCCTTCGCGCCTTTGCCACCTGATCTTCAAGGCTGGACAGCAGACCTTCCGGGATGGCGTGGTCCTTTTCCCCATCCGGCGGGTTGCGGATGGCGAGAAGGCCGGCATCGGTCTTCTGCCGGGCCTGTACCAACCACTCCATCTGGGCGGAAAGGCCGGGAAGGCTTTCGCCCATGGCGGAATTTGCCGGGCCGCGCTCTGCCGCAAGCGCCGTTGCCGCATCGAGCACGACGCGGAAATATTCAATATCCTCGACATTGCGCCGGCTGCGTTCATAGCGCTCGTAGAAATAGAAGAGCACGGCCGCGGAAAGCATCAGCGTGCAGAGCGTCATCAGAAGCGCAGAGGTCCAGAGCTGCCGGACGATCGTATGGTCACGCCGCCGCGCCTTCTGCGGTTCCGGGTGGCGGGGGTTCAGGAGCATTGCTTCACCCCGGAGCTGTCTTTCCCCTCCGTTGCCGGGTCAGGAGATGGATGTCTGGCCGAGTTCAATGTATGAAGAATCCTCATTTTCTTTATAGTTATAAATTATAATTGAGTGACCACAATCCCTATATCGGCAATTGTTCGGTCCGGCGCTGCTATCGGACGCCCTCTCTTCCGCACGCCGCATCCCGGGATTGCTGAATTTGCCGGCCGAGGGGACAAAAAAGCCTGATTCTGGCAGGAGAGAGGCAGGAGGAGATTTCGGCCATTGTCTGCAAGACTTCTGAATGGCTTTATCGGATCGAATGGAATCAGCCGATGGCTTCTTCCCCCGTGGACCCGACCTGACAGCGAGTCACCATGAACCAGCTTTCCCTTGCCTTTCAGACTGCCGGTGAAATTCTCTTTGGACGCGGAAAGGCTGCCGAAGCGGCCGGCCGTATACGAGCCTTCGGCCGACGGGTGTTTCTCGTCCATGGGCGCACGCCCCAGCGGGTCGACTGGCTGGCCGCGGAACTGGAAACGAAGGGGGCCGAGATCACCGGTTTTGCGGTGGCCGGGGAGCCAGACCTTCCGCTCATCGAAATCGGGGTTGCTGCAGCCCGGGAGGCGGGCGCCGAGGTGGTTGTGGCCATCGGCGGCGGCTCGGTCATCGATGCCGGCAAGGCAATCGCCGCGCTCTGCCATGCCGGGGCGCCGGTCATCGATTATCTGGAAGTGGTGGGGTCGGGACGCGTCCTCGAAGGCGGCTTCCTGCCCTTCATTGCCATTCCCACCACCGCCGGTACGGGCGCGGAGGTAACCCGCAATGCGGTGATTGGCGTGCCCACCCATCGCCGCAAGGTCAGCCTTCGGGACAGCCGCATGCTTGCACGCCTCGCCATCGTCGATCCCGCGCTCACGGATCATGCTCCGCGCGGCATCACGCTCGAATCCGGGCTTGATGCCGTTACCCAGGTGATCGAACCCTACATCAGCAGCCGCGCCAACCGGCTGACCGATGCCCTCTGCCGTGAGACGATCCAGTCCGGCCTGTCGGCGCTCAGAACGCTGATGCTGCGCGAAGACGAGGCGGCCCGCGACGAGATCGCATGGACCAGCCTTTGCGGCGGGCTGGCGCTTGCCAATGCAGGCCTCGGAGTCGTGCATGGTCTTGCCGGGCCGCTCGGCGGTCTTTCGGATGCGCCCCATGGGGCGATCTGCGGCGCGCTTCTGCCCTATGGTCTTGCGGCGAACCGGGATGCTGTCACCGAACCGCAGCAGGCAAGGCGCATCGAGGAGGTGCTGGGCATGATCGGCGCCGCCTTCGAGACCACGTCCGGCAAGGCGCTTTCGGCGCTCGCCAACTGGTCCCGCGCCGGCGGGCTTCCGACGCTTTCCGGGCTCGGCATCGGCCAGGCCGAGCGCGAGGCGGCGGCCGAAATGGCGGTCTCGTCCTCTTCCATGAAGGCCAATCCCGTGCCGCTCGACCAGACGACGCTGCTCGCCATTCTGGAGGCCGCCAGCTGAGGCGTGGGTTCTCCCGGCCTCAAAGCTGTGTTTCATCCGGTTCTTCCGGCAGGAAGGGCTTGAAAAGCATCTTCGCCGGTGGAAGGACTTCGATTGTACACAATCCGGTCGCGCCGCGCGCGGCCGGGAAATGCCAATAATTGGGCCGCCGGAACCGCTTTCGGTGGCAAAAGGGAGAGTGTGATGACGGAACGGACCTATTATGCGCCTGCTGGCGGCCAGCCGCCGCAAACGCAGCTCCTGACCGGCCGGGCCGTCTTTACCGAGGCCTATGCCGTCATTCCCCGCGGCGTGATGATGGATATCGTCACCAGCTACCTGCCCTTCTGGGAGGGGACGCGGCTCTGGATCATTTCCCGTCCGCTCTCCGGATTTGCCGAGACCTTCTCGCAATATATCATGGAAGTGCAGCCCGGCGGCGGCAGCGACCGTCCGGAACTCGATGCCTCCGCCGAGGGCGCCTTCTTCGTCGTCGAGGGGGAAATCGCCATTACGCTCGATGGGGAGCGGCACGTTCTCACGCCCGGCGGCTTTGCCTTCCTGCCGCCCGGAAGCCGGTTCACCCTGCGCAACGAAAGCCAGGCGCCCGCCCGCTTCCACTGGATCCGCAAGGCCTATGAGGCGGTCGAAGGGCTTGCGGTTCCAGAGGCCTTCTTCACCAATGAAAAGGACATCACTCCCGTGCCGATGGCCCATACGGAGGGGAAGTGGGCAACCACCCGCTTCGTCGATCCGGCCGATCTGCGCCATGACATGCATGTGACCATCGTGACCTTCGAGCCGGGAGCGGTCATTCCCTTTGCCGAGACCCATGTGATGGAACACGGGCTTTATGTCCTCGAAGGCAAGGCCGTCTATCGGCTCAACCAGGATTGGGTGGAAGTGGAGGCGGGCGATTACATGTGGCTTCGGGCCTTCTGCCCCCAGGCCTGCTATGCGGGCGGGCCCGGACGCTTCCGCTACCTGCTCTACAAGGATGTCAACCGTCACATGAAGCTCACCCTGCGCTGAGCCCCTTGCCGCGGGATTGGCATGATGCAACCCTTGGGCCATATTGGGCGCATATCTTGATCGCACAGTCTGAAGCGGGGCGGGCAGAGGCCGGCCCGCCTTTCGGGAGGCCGGGGCAGTCCCCGTCATTCATTGCATGATTCGCCCAGTCCGTTTCCTGTCCACCGGTGCCTACCTGCCCGAGACCGTGCTTCGCTCGACCGAGATCGACCGGCGGATCGGCCGGCCGTCTGGTTTTGTCGAACGCATGACGGGGGTCGCCGAACGGCGGGTGGCCGTGGGCGAGGACCAGGTGGAAATGGCGGTCGCCGCAGCCCGCCAGGCCCTTTCTTCGGCTGGCTCTTGTCCAGTACCCGATCACGTGCTGTTCGCTGCGGCGGTGCCCTATCAGTCCATTCCGGCGACGGCCCCGCTCGTCCAGCAGCAGCTCGGCCTTTCGCCCGGGAGTGCAGCGGCCTATGACATCAACGCGACCTGCCTGAGCTTCCTGGCGGCGACCGATCTCGCAAGCCTTCTCCTTGCCGCCGGGGAGGCGCGGTCCGTGCTGGTCGTCTCGTCAGAGATCGCGTCCCGGGCCCTGCCCTGGGAGACTGCGCCGCTGACGGCGGCGCTCTTCGGCGACGGTGCCGCGGCCGCCCTCCTCGTGCCGGCCGGCGAAAGTGGAGCTGCGATCTGCGCAAGTCTCATGGAAACCTATCCGGAAGGCTATGAGGCCTGCCGGCTGGGGGCCGGCGGCACGCGCTATGATTACCATGAAAATCCCGCGCAATTTGCCGCAAACAGTCATTTCGAAATGGATGGCAAGGCGCTCTATCGCATCACCTTCCAGCATTTTTCCGGTTTTCTCGGCCGGTTGCTCGCACGGGCGGGATGGCGGATCGAGGAGGTGGACCTCGTGCTGCCGCATCAGGCAAGCCAGCGGGCGCTTGCCCATCTGGTGGAGGAATGCGGCTTTTCGAGCGACCGGGTCGTCGATCTCATGAAAACCCACGGCAATCAGGTGGCGGCCTCGCTGCCTCTGGTACTCGATCACGCCCTCCGCACGGGCCGTCTCCAGCCCGGCATGAAGGTGCTGATGGTCGGAACCTCCGCCGGGCTTTCGCTCGGCGGCCTGGCCTTCGTGGCGTGAGGGGGCAATGCGGGTCGCGGTCACGGGAGCAACGGGTTTTCTGGGCGGTCGCCTCGTCAGGCGGCTTGCGGAACGGGGGAACCGTATCACCGCCTTCGGGCGCGACAAGGCAAGGGGCACAGCGCTCGAGAAACTCGGTGCGGTCTTTCTGCCGCTTGATCTGGAAGAGGCGCGCCTGCCCGCCCAATTGTCTGAGGCGGAGGTCTTCGTCCATGCGGCGGCCCTTTCCTCCGCCTGGGGGCCGGCCGGCCGCTTCCAGTCGGCCAATGTCACGGGCACCCGGAGGGCGCTCGATCTTGCCCGAGCGATGGGAGCAGGGCGTTTCATCTTCATTTCGTCCCCTTCGGTCACGTTCCGTCTGGAAGACTGTTTCGGCATTCGCGAAACCGATCCATTGCCGCCACCGATCAATGCCTATGCGGCGAGCAAGGCGGAAGCGGAGGTGCTGGTGCGGGAGGCCCGCGACCTCCGGCCGGTGATCCTGCGTCCCCGGGCGATTTACGGGAGAGGCGATGTGGCGCTGCTGCCGCGTCTCATCCGGGCGGCCTCGCAGGGGCCGCTGCCGCTGCTGCGGGGCGGGCAGGCCATTACCCAGCTCACCCATGTGGAGGATGTGGTGGGGTCAATCCTCGCCGCCATCCAGGCGCCGCCCTCCTTCTCCGGCGGCACCTATCATGTGGCGGGGCCGGAGGAACTGCCCGTTAGGCTGATTGCAGAAACCGCTTGCCGCCGCGCCGGATACGAGCCGCGCTGGCGGGCCATTCCCTGGCCGGTCGCGCATGCGGGTGTTCGGCTGATTGAAGCGCTTGCGCATCTCAGGCCCGGCGCGCCGGAACCGCGCATCACCCTGTTCGGCCTTGGCCTTTTTGCCTTTTCCCAGGTGCTCGACCGGAGCGCGCTCTTGCGCGATCTCGATTTTTCACCGCAGATCCGCTTCAATGCAGGGCTCGAAGAGGCCTTTTCGGAAGGGGAAGGATAATGGACATTCTCTTTCCCGACAGCGCCCGCATCATGGTGCCCGAATGGATGGTGCTTCGCGGCGGTTCGCGCCGGGCGGTCCCTCTGGCGGTGCGGTACGGTGTGTTCGTCCACCCGGTTCTCGGGCTTACGCTGATCGATACGGGCTACGGGCCCGAGGTCACCGAGCGACCCGACCGGTCGTTTCTGATGCGGGCCTATGCCCGCGTCCTCGGCATCCAGCTTCGTCAGGAAGGTGCGCCGGCGATGGTGCTTCAGCGGCTCGGCTACCGGCCTCGCGACGTGCAAACCGTGGTGCTCAGCCATTATCATGCGGATCATATCGGGCGGCTCCGGGAATTTCCCGGCGCACGGGTGATCGCGCCGGGCGCGGCTTTTGCGGATTTGCGCGGGCGGGGGCGGCTCGGGCAGTTGCATCACGGGTACTTTCGCGAATTGCTTCCTGATGACATCGAGGCGCGAATGACGCCCATCGAGGCCTTTCCCCGCCTTTCCCATCCGATCTTCGGACAGACCTTCGATCTCGGCGGTGATCGAGGTTTCCTCGCGGTCGATCTGCCCGGCCATGCGCTCGGTCATGTCGGCTTTCTCTTTCCCGAAAAGCCCCGGCCGCTTCTCTATGCGGTCGATGTCCAATGGCATTGGGACGCGCTGAAGGACGGGCGGTTTCCAGGGCTGCCCGCATCGGCAGTCTACAGCGATCGCGGGGCGATGTCCCGGTCCTGCGCCCGGGTGCGGGCCTTTGCGGAAAAGGGCGGTGCGGTGGTGCTCTGCCACGATCCCGCCGACGGCCCGCACGGGCTTTGAGAGGGCGCGAGGATGACGCATCCCGATTTCGATCTCGCTGCTGCCATGGGCGCTTTCTTGCGGACCCGCTGGCTCCAGCTGCGGCTCCGAAGCCGGGCGGATCTCGAAGCCTATCAGGCGGGGCGGATCGGGCAGTGGCTTTCCCAGGCGGTTCCGGCGGTTTCCTTCTACCGGGCGCGCGGGTGGAGGCGTCTTGCAGATCTGCCGGTGACCGACAAGGCCATGCTCATGGCGTGTTTTGACGGTTTCAACCGGCTCGGTCTCACGGCCGAGGCGGGATGGGCGCATTTTCGTGCAGGCACCGCGCCGCCCGGCCATCATGTGGGGGCAAGCACGGGCACATCAGGCAATCGCGGCCTCTATGTGATCTCCGCTCGGGAGCGCGCGCAATGGCTCGGAACCATGCTGGCGAAAACGCTGCCGCACTTTCCCTTCGAGCGCGCCCGGGTAGCCGTCATCCTGCCGCAGAATGCGGCGCTTTACCGCCAGCCCGGAAGGGGCAGCCTGCTTTCCCTGCGCTTTTTCGATCTTCACGAAGGCTTCGACGGTTTGCCTGGGCGGCTGGCGGCCTATCGGCCGGACACGCTTGTCGCGCCTCCGAAAGTGCTGCGCTTTCTTGCGGAGGAGGCCCGGTTGCCAAGCGTGCGGCGGCTCTTTTCCGGGGCGGAGGTGCTCGATCCCATGGACAGAGGGGTGATCGAAGGCCGCTTCGGTGTGACACTTGGGGAAATCTACATGGCGACGGAGGGTCTGCTTGCCACGACCTGCCGGCACGGACGGCTGCATCTGGCGGAAGATGTAATGCATTTCGAACTTGAGCCCGGGCCTGCCGGAAGCGGGCTGGTTTCGCCGGTAATCAGCGATTTTTCCCGAAGCGCCCAGATCATGGCCCGCTATCGCCTCAATGATCTCCTGCGGCTTTCTTCTTCGCCCTGTTCCTGCGGATCGCCGCTCCAGGCGGTGGAGGAGGTGGTGGGGCGAAATGACGATGTGCTCTCTTTCCCCTCGGTCGAGGGCCGGCGTCGCATTGCGATCACACCTGATATCCTCAGGAACAGCATTCTGAATGCGGCCCAGGGCCTCGGAGATTTTCGCTGTATGCAGGTAAGCGAAGACGCGCTGGTCGTGCTCTTGCCGCCCGGAACGGAGGACGCCACGCGGCGTGCGGTCGAGTACGCGCTGCTGGCCCTCTTCCAGCGGCTGGGAGCCCGGGTTTTGCTGCACATCGAGGAGAAGGACCTTCCGCCACCCATCGCCAAGCTGCGTCGTGTCAGCCGTGCCTTCGAGGAGCCCGGCAGATGAAGACCATCCTTGTCACGGGCGCGCGGGCGCCGGTCGCGCTTCATTGGGCACGGCTTCTGAAGGAGGCCGGACATCGCGTCCTCCTGGCCGATACGCAGGTCCTGCCGCTCTCCCGCCCGACACGCTTCAAGGATCGCTATGTTCGCCTACCCCGACCGATCGGCCAAATGCCTGTTTTCAAGGCGGCTGTCGAACGGCTGCTCGCCGAGGAACGGCCCGATCTGGTGCTGCCCACCTGCGAGGAGATCTTCTATCTCGCCGCCCTTCGGGACCGGCATGGTCTTTCGATCCCGCTCCTTGCCCCGCACTTCGACCAACTGTCGGCAATGCATGACAAGTTTCGCTTTGCCACCTTCGCCCGGGCGCTTGATGGGCCGGTGACGGCGCCGGAAACCTTTCTGATCCGGGACGCGGCGGATGCGGAGCCACTCCTTTCCAGAGCCCGGTCTCTGGTGTTGAAGCCCGTCTGGTCGCGCTTCGGCGACCGCGTGCTGCGCCGGCCGGAACCCGCGGTCATGGCCGGCATGGATTGGCAAGGCGGCGGCCCCTGGGTGGCGCAGACCTATCTCCCCGGCGAAGAACTCAGCGCCTATGCCCTTGCCCGTGACGGAACCCTTCTGGCGCACCAGGCCTATCGGGGCCTGTTTCGGGCGGGAGGCGGAGCGAGCGTTGCCTTTGCACCGGTTCGGGAGCCCGATATCGAGGCCTTCCTCCGGGCCTTCGTCGCGCGCAGGGGATGGCACGGTCAGGTCTCCTTCGACTTCCGGCGCGACGAAGCGGGGCGGATCCATGTGATCGAGTGCAATCCACGGGCCGTGAGCGGGCTGCATTTCTTCGCGCCCGGCGATGGACTGGTGAAGGCGCTCTTCGGGGGCGGCCCGGCAAGGGCAAGCATAGGGAGGCCGCAGACGGTGCGGCTTGCGCTTTTGACCTATGGTCTTGCGGAGGCTTTCTCATCCGGCCGCTTCCGCGCATGGGGGGAAGCCTGGCAGCAATGCGGGGATCTGACCGACCATCCCGGCGATCGCAGTTTCGGATGGGTTCAGGCGGGCGCTCTTGCGGAGATCGCCCTTCTCGCCCTCCGGCACCGGACCGGGCTCAAGACGGCGGCGACGGCCGACATGGAGTGGAACGGCGAGCCCCTATAGTTCCATGACATGGGAGACAGTCGTTCCGGCAAAGGAAGGGATGCGACCCTCCAGAATATCCGCAATGGCGAGGCGCAGCACATCGAGCGGACCGACGACGGGTGCAGGCCGGTCAAAGGCGGCGGCATTGCGGCTGGAGGCCTCGAGGATATCCTGATCCTGCCTGAGGGCCACCTGGAAGAAGGGCCGGAGCAGGGCGGCCTTCACATAGCCGAGCCCATGCTGGCGCGGGCCTGCCAATATCGCGATCCCATGCACCGTCTCCGGGCTTTCCTGCCTCAGGTGAAAGGTCGTCGACAGATTGAGCTTGTTCTTGCCCCAGAATTCGAGTTCGGCAATGCCGGGGGCGAGGAAGCGGGCGACACCCTTGCCGCGCTGTCCTTCCAGGAGCTTGCTGACCAGCCCCTCCTGTCTCGGCTCGCCCTCATAAACCGCTTCGACCCAGCCGGGGCCGGCGGTGACCGAAACCTGCACCCGGTAGCGGCGGCTGCCGAGACCGCGCAGCAGGCCCTTGTGGGTGAAATGCGTGTGGGTGGCATCGAGAATATTCTCGGCCACGTCCAGCACCGTGGAGCGGACGCGGTTTTCGAGCCTCATCGCAATCGTTTCCGGGCCGGATGCCAGAAAGGCATAGGGCGGCGGGCCCGGTTTCCGGGCGAGGAACAGAATGCCCTCCTCCTCGTGAACCGCAAAGGCGGGAACGCCGATCTTCGGCAGATCCCCCAGATGGCAGGGAAGGGCGGAAAGCGCTCCGCTGCCCTGGAACCGCCAGCCATGATAGGGGCATTCGATCTCTCCTGCCACGACCTTTCCGCCAGACAGCGGGGCATGGCGGTGCGGACAGCGATCATGGAGCGCCCGCGCATTGCCCGCCTCGTCGCGGAAAAGAACCACGGGGCGGCCATCGACGAGGACCGGCAGCGGCTTCTTCCGGAGGTTGCGGGAAAGGCCTACGGCCTGCCAGGGATGGGCGGGAGTGGGGTCGATCACAATTCGTATCTCTTCATCACGGGAACGGCTATACCGGCAAGAAGCGCTTCCATCAGGCGGGTGCATGCTCTTTGCCGGAGCGGGAGATGCCTCACATAGGCGGCGGTATATTCGATGGCCGGCAGCGCGCCGCGGGTGCGCTTGAAGCGCGCCGCGCCGGCGCTCATATTGTAGAGCAGGCGGCGCCTGCGGGCCTCCAGCATGCCGAAAACCACGAGCCGCCGGTAAAGGCCGATCTCCTGCGGCAGGGCGCGATCATAACCGACGACAGGCGCGGTAAGCACATCGCCATCGGCAAAGAAACCGATCACCCCGTCCATTCGGCCTTCCGGCGATCGCAGCACGTGGAACTCGATCAGGCCGCCTCGGTGCATTTCCTCCAGAAACAGGGACGTGTAATCCGGATTGAGCGGGGTGTATTTCTCTCGGTAGAGCTGGCCGTAGAGATCGGCAATACGCGCGAAATCCGCGCTTTCGAGGCTTTCCGGACCGAAGACGCGGTAATCTCTCCTTTCGAGAAGCTTCAGATCGTTCTTCATGTCCCGGCGGATCGGCGGCAGCGCGTCGCGGCAATCATAGAGATAGACCTGGCGCGCGGGCAGAAGCCGATAGCCGAGGGCTCGGAAATCGGCGAGCGTTTCGCGGTCGCTCCGGTCGTTGAGCGAGCGCCAGACCAGCGCATGGCGGGGATTTTCCCGCACCAGATTCTCGGTCATCCGGCCGAGCTCATGACGGGGCAGGGCGCACCAGATATTGGTGGAAAGCAGCCAGTTGTTCCCCTGGACCTGCCGGTCAAGGCCGGTCGCAACGACGAGCGGCCGGGTGCAGGCGATGAGAAGGGCGAGCGCCTTCTTCAGCGCGGGGGCTGCTTCGAAATTGCGCAGCTCCTCCAGCGCATAATCGGCATAGGCCACCGTGGGTGAGCAGATATAGCAGGTGAGGCGGCCATCGGTGCGGGTGAGCGGCAAGGCCCCCAGCGGAGCCTCCGCCGCTTCCACGTCACATTCCAGGTTGCCGACCAGATGGGACATGGGACGGCCCGCGAGCACTGCCAGCAGCTGCCCGGCCCTGTTTCCGCCCTGCCTGTCCTCGGTGCCCATCATGCCCTGCCATTATCCCGCAGGCGTAAAGCTATAGCGGGTTGCCGCCGGTTCGGCCATCCCCGCGGGCCAGTCCCCGAGCGATGTAAATGGACCAGACCAATTTGGCGGAAAACTCCACCCGATTTTCAACCGGATCGATCATTTATGAAAATGAATTTCATTTATGCCGGTAAAAATGTGTTTTGTGTTGACGAGAGAGAAATTTTGCAGCAGGTTGACGAAAATAAATTACGAAAATGGGGATGCAGACAGAATGAAAGTGGGCATCATCGGCCTTGGTTTCCGCCTTGGCTATCTGGGCTATGTTTTCAAGGCCGTGGATCCGAGCTTCGAGATCGTCGGCTATGTCGATCCGGAGCCGGCGGGGCTTCCCGGGCTTGAAGCGAAGGGCATTTCAGCCGGCAAGGCCTATGCGACGCCCGAGGAGCTGATTGCGGGCGAAAAGCTCGACCTCCTGATGATCGGCTCGCCGAACCACATGCATCTCGACCATATCCGCCTCGGGCTCGAGGCCGGCCTGAAAATCTTCTGCGAGAAGCCGGTCGTCACCACGATCGAGGAGAGCATCGAGCTTGCGCGCCTGATGAACCGTTATGGTCATGACCGGGTGCAGGTGGGTCTGGTGCTGCGCTATTCGCCGCTCTATCGCGACCTGCGCGCAATTCAGGCGGAAGGCAAGCTCGGCCATGTGGTCTCGATCGAGGCTGCAGAGCATATCGAACCCTATCACGGCGCTTTCTTCATGCGCGACTGGCGCCGCTATGGCCGCTATTCCGGCAGCTTCATGCTGGAGAAGTGCTGCCATGACCTCGACCTCTATAACGGCGTCATCGGTGCACGGCCGGAGCGGGTCGCAAGCTTCGGCGGCCGCAAGAGCTTCGTTCCGGAAAACGATCCGGCGCGCGAGGGCATCAATGATGTGGAGCTCTTCCACCGCAAGCCGTCCGGCTGGCTCGGCTCCGACAAGGTCTTCGACAGCGATGGCGACATCATCGATTACCAGGTCGCCATCGTCGAATATGCCAATGGCGTGGGCATGAACTTCCACACCAATCTCAACGTGCCCGACCAGTTCCGGCGCTTCGCCATCATGGGGTCGCGCGGCAAGGCGGAAGGCGATTTCGTCCGCGGCTATCTGAATGTCCACGAGCAGCTGACCGGCAAGCATATTGTCGCCAATTCCTATAGCGCCACGGCCCTTTCGGAGCATTACGGCGCCGACGAGCAGATGGCGGCCGACCTGCTCGAAAATGCCCGTACGGGCGTTGCCCTGCCGGTCTCGACGCTCAATGCGCTGGAGGCCGGCATACTCGCCATGGCCATGGACGAGGCGCGCATGACGAAGAGCGTCATCGACCTGCGTCCGGTCTGGGACCGCTTCGACGAAGCGCTGCACGGCAAGGTGGGTTGAGGAGGCGGCGATGACGGTCAAGAGAAGCGCCACGATCTTTGCCTGGCTCCTGCTCCTTCCGGCGGTTCTCTATGTGGCTGTCATCGTGGCCTATCCGCTTGTCGATACCATCATTCTCTCCTTCACCGATGCCTCGCTGAAGAAGGTGACAAACTGGGTGGGCTGGGCGAATTACGAGAAGATCTTCAAGCCCACCTTTGCGGAGGTCATCACCCGCACCTTCGTCTGGACCTTCTTTTCTGTCCTCTTCAAGATGATCATCGGCGTTTTCGGCGCCAGCATGCTGAATTCGGCGGTGCCGGGGCGGGCGCTCTTTCGGGTGCTCACCATGCCGCCATGGATCGTGCCGATGGCCATCGGCATCTTCATGTGGGGCTGGATGTATAATGGCCAGTTCGGCATGATCTCGGGCGTGCTGCAGAACATGGGCCTCGTCGACGGGCCGGTGGCCTTCCTCGCCTATGGCAGCACCGCCTTCTGGGCAACGATCATCACAGATGTGTGGATCGGCGTGCCGCTCGTCACGCTCTACATGCTGGCCGCCATGCAGGCGATCCCGCAGGATCTCTACGAGGCCGCCTGGACCGATGGGGCGGGGCGCTTCTACCGGTTCCGGCGCATCACCCTGCCGCTCATCCTGCCGGCGCTGATCACCATGTCCATGCTGTCGCTCATCGCCACCTTCAATTCCTTCGACATCATCTGGATCCTCACCCGCGGCGGCCCGAACGGCGACACGACCACGATGATCATCGACACCTACAAGACCGCCATCGGTTCCAAGAAATATGGCGAGGGCGCGGCGCGCGCGGTGCTGATCTGCATCTTCCTGTCGCTCTTCTGCCTTGCCTATTTCCGGATCACCAGCCGCCTGACTTCGGGGGACCGCAAATGAAAACCTCCCAGATGATCGCCCGCTACAAGTGGTACGAGATCGTGGGCATCTATGCCGGGATCTTCGTCTTCCTGTCCTTCGTGCTCGCGCCCTTCGTCGAAGGGTTCCTGGTGTCGCTGAAGCCGCTCGGGCTGCTGTTTTCCTCGCCCTATCGCTTCTGGCCGGAAAACGGATCCTTCCGGGCCTATGTGACCATGTGGGAAAGCGTGCCGGGCTTCGGCTGGTACATCTTCAATTCCTTCTTCATCTCCTCGGTGGTGACGGTGATCGTCCTCGTCATCGTCGTGCCGGCCGCCTATGCCTTTGCCCGCTTCGAATTTCGGGGCAGCGGGGTTCTGCTCGGCGCGTTCCTGGCGGTCAACATGTTCTCCGGTGCGGTGCTTCTCATCCCGCTCTTCCGGCTGATGCGCAATTTCGGCGTGCTGAACACCTATTTCGCGATGATCGTGCCCGGCGTCGCCTTTCTCATTCCCTCGGCCATCTGGCTCCTGCGTACCTACATGATGCGCATCCCGAAGGAGCTCGATGAGGCCGCCTTCGTCGATGGGGCGAGCTATTTCTATACGCTGCGCCGCGTGATCCTGCCGATTGCCATGCCCGGCATCACCGTCGTGGCGATCACCACCTTCATCGGCGCCTATGCCCAGCAATTCATCTTCGCGCTCACCTTCAACTCGAAGACCGAATACATGCCGCTTCCGGTCGGACTGTTTGCCTATTTCGGGCGGCAGGAAGTGGTGTGGAACGAGCTCATGGCTGCAAGCTTCGTCGGCATTGCACCCGCCATGATCCTCATCTTCCTGATGCAACGCTATCTCGTCGCCGGTCTCACGGCCGGCGCCGTGAAACAGTAGTCACCGAACATAAGCTTCAAAAGCAAGGGGAACTGACCATGACTAAGACACTATCACTTCTCGCAGGCAGCCTGGTGCTTCTCGCCAGCACTGCCATGCCGACGCTGGCGGAGGACAAGGAACTCTCCTTCATCGTCTGCGGCGACACCATGAACAAGGTGCAGGAACGGGTGATGCACGAATGGGAAGCCAAGAATCCGGGCTACAAGGTCAAGCCTGAAGTCGTGGGCTGGGACCAGTGCCAGGACAAGGTGACCACGCTTGCCGCTGCCGGCACGCCGGTTTCGCTCGCCTATGTTGGCTCGCGCACCCTGAAGGAATTCGCCAGCAATGACCTGATCGTTCCGATCGAGATGTCGGATGCGGAAAAGGGTGCCTATTATCCGAACATCGTCGATACGGTCACCTTCGAGGGCAAGCAGTGGGGCGTTCCGGTCGCCTTCTCCACCAAGGCGCTCTACTGGAACAAGGACCTCTTCAAGCAGGCCGGCCTCGATCCGGAAACGCCGCCGAAGACCTGGGACGAAGAGCTGCAGATGGCCAAGACCATCAAGGAAAAGACCGGCGTTCCGGGCTTCGGCGTGGTCGCCAAGACCTTCGACAACACCATGCACCAGTTCCTGCACTGGGTTTATACCAACAATGGTTCTGTCATCGACAAGGACGGCAAGATCACCCTCGACAGCCCGCAGAACCTGGCGGCCCTGACCGCGCTCAAGAACATCGTTCCCTATGCGGAAGAAGGCCCGACCGCCTATGAGCAGAACGAAGTGCGCGCAATCTTCCTCGACGGCAAGGTCGCGATGATCCAGGCTTCCGTCGGCGCCGTCGTGCGTCTGGCTGATACCAAGATCAACTGGGGTGTCACCAACCTGCCGCTCGGGCCCGATGCCAAGGGCCCCGGCACGCTCCTGATCACGGACAGCCTTGCGGTCTTCAAGGGCACGGGCGTCGAGGACAAGGCGACCGATCTCGCCAAGTTCCTGACCGCACCGGCCGCGCAGTTCGAATATGAACTGTCCGAAGGTCTCACCCCGTTGCGCCCGAGCGCGGACGTGGACAAGCTGGTTGCCGAAAAGCCCTACTGGAAGCCTTTCATCGAGGGTATCTCCTATGGTGGTCCGGAGCCGCTCTTCACCGATTACAAGAACTTCCAGAATTCGATGATTTCCATGGTCCAGTCCGTCGTGACCGGCCAGGCGGAACCGGCTGACGCCCTGAAGAAGGCTGCAGCCGAAATCGAAGAGTTCAAGTAAGATCGTTTGCGGACGGGCGGCCGCCGGGCAACCGGCGGTCGCCCTCACCCCGGAAGAGGGGAAGCCGCCAATCGCGGGAGCGGATATTGGGACAGCTGGATATCAAGAAGGTACAGAAGTTCTTCGGCAATTTCGAAGTTCTGAAGGGGGTGGATCTGGAGGTGAAGGATGGCGAATTCGTCGTCTTCGTCGGTCCGTCCGGCTGCGGCAAGTCCACCTTGCTGCGCATGATTGCGGGGCTTGAGGACACGACCCAGGGCGACATCGTGATCGATGGCGCCAGGGTCAATGACCTGCCGCCTGTCAAGCGCGGCATTGCCATGGTGTTCCAGTCCTATGCGCTCTACCCGCATATGACGGTTTTCGAGAATATTGCCTTTCCGCTTCGCGTCGAGGGCATGGAAGAATCCAGGCTGCGCCAGAAGGTGGAAGATGCCGCTCGCATCCTGCATCTGGAACAGCGCCTGCAGCAGAAACCCGGCCTGCTTTCGGGCGGCCAGCGCCAGCGCGTCGCCATCGGCCGTGCGATCGTGCGCGAACCGAAGATCTTTCTGTTCGACGAGCCGCTCTCCAATCTCGATGCGGCGCTTCGGGCCGACATGCGCATCGAGCTTGCCAAGCTCCACAAGCGTCTCCGGGCCACGATGATCTACGTTACCCATGACCAGGTGGAAGCCATGACCATGGCGGATCGCATCGTCGTCATGAATGCCGGCGGGATTGCTCAGACGGGTGCGCCGCTCGAGCTTTACCACAAGCCCGCCAATCTCTTCGTTGCCGGCTTCATCGGCAATCCGAAGATGAATTTCCTGCCGGTCACCTGCATCAGCCAGGGGGCTGAAGGGGTAACGGTTGATTATCGCGGCCACCGCATCACCGTGCCCGTCGCGGGCCGCCCCGGTCTCGACGGCCAGCCGCTGACGCTCGGCATCCGCCCGGAACATATCGGCATGGGTGGGGGCGACCTGTCCCTGACCGTCACGCCGACCGTGATCGAGAGGCTGGGCGCGGAAACCATTGCCTATGCCTCGCTCGACGGAAAGGCCGAGAATTTCTGCGCAACCCTTTCGGGCAGCGTCGGCATTCAGGCGGATCAGCCGCTGTCCATCGGCATTCAGGCGGCGGACTGCCACCTGTTCGATCAGGAGGGCGAGGCGCTGGAGCGCCGCGTGTCCCTGACCGAACTCGACCAGAGGTCCCGCCAGCCCGCAGGGCTTCCGGTCTGAGGGCGTCGGGCTCCTCAGGGCCGTCCCGGAAAAGATTGGGGGAGATTGCGGATGCCCGCATCTCCCCCTCTTCATGCTCGATTGCCGGTTTCAGCCCCGTAGCGCGTCCTACCAGACGAGGCCGCGGGCTGCGACGGGCTCCACCCGGGTCACGATGCCGTCCCGGTGGAAGACCATGGTGTCGAAGAGGTTCGAGACGACGCAGGTATGGTTGGGAATGATGCGGATCTTCTCGCCGATTGCCGGCCGCGCGGTGCAGGCCGAAAGGTCGAGGACGCCATGCTCCTCCGAGAGCGTCGTGATCTTTGCCTCCGGATAGTCGACCACATGGCCGTAATCGGAAAAGCCGAGTAGGTCCGAGGTCAGAGCCTTCGACCCTGCATCGATCACCGCGCGGTTCTCGGTCGGCCGGGAGACGACGGTCGCGAGGATCTGCATGGCGCAATCCTCGAAGCCGCAATGGCCGGCGCGGACCATGGACCGGTCATTATATATGTAGGTGCCGGCCCGGTGCTCGGTGGCTGCGGGCACGAGATGGGCCTCGAACAGGCTCGGCGTGCCGCCATTGCTGATGATCGGGCAGGGCAGGCCGGCCGCTTCCAGAAGGGCCAGCGTGCGCTCCAGAAATGCCTGCACCGCCTCATGGCCGCCGGGGCGGGGATAGGTTAGCAATCCGCCGAAGACGAGGCCCGGGGCGCGGGCAATGCGGCCGGCGAGCTCTGCCGCCTCTCCCGGCGTCTGGACACCGCAGCGGCCGCCGCCCGTGTCGCATTCCACCAGCACCGGCAAGGGTTTTACCGCAGCGAATACGGCGGACAGACCGTCAATCGTGACGGCGCTGTCCGCCACCACCTTCAGACCTCCGATCCGCGCATGAAGAGCCGCCAGGCGCTCATGCTTTTCGGAACCAAGAATGTTGAAGGTGATGAGAATGTCGTCGAAGCCCGCCGCGGCGAAGACTTCCGCCTCGGTGATCTTCTGGCAGTTGATGCCGCGGGCGCCTGCCTTCACCTGCTGTTCGGCAAGGGCCGGGATCTTGTGCGTCTTGATATGGGGGCGGAAGAGAAGTCCATGGGCATCCATATAGGCCTGGACGCGCTCGATGTTCCGGGCGAGGCGGCCCTCGTCGATGACGGGGCGGGGTGTCGATAAAGCGTCGATGGCCTGGCCCGGACGGGCCACTTCCTGAAATTCCGTGCCTGTCATCCTCAAGCGGTCCTTGTCCCGAGCCCATGGGGATCTTCGACCATGGGCCAGATTGTCTTCGGCGCGCGCCGATAGGGCGTGCGGGCGGGATTATTGGGATAGGGCGTTCCGGCGGAGCAGTAAATGATTTCCGACGCAATCCGGGAGAAGGACGCATAGAAATGATTGGTGGATTTGATCACCAGGATCTTGCGGGTGCGGGGATCGATACCCATGGCGGAAAACAGGCTCGGATCGAAGCTCTGGGCGCGGGTGGAATTGAGGATGATCTCGATGCCATTCATGGTGATCAGCGCCGAATCGCCAAAGGGCGCATAGCTTTCGCCGAAGCGCATTTCGGCATTCTCCACCAGCTTCACCACCTTTACATGCCCGTCGATAGGATTGCCGGTGCCGGGCGCTGACTTGGCGCCGAAACGGAGCGGAATTTCGGCCCCTTCGCCGGCGGCCATGCAGATCTTCACCGCCATGGGATCCCAGATGGTTCCGATGGCGGTTTCGGTTGCGCCCGCTGCCAGCAATTCCGCCAGAAGCACCGTGGCATCCCCGGCCGTGCCGCCGCCCGGATTGTCCCAGACATCGGCAATGACGACCGGCCAGGCGGTGGCCTGAAGGGCCTGCTTCACGGCGGTCCTCTCATCGACTTGGGGCATGATGAAGGTGCCGCGCTTGGAAAAGAGCTCCAGCCCCAGCCTGCGGGCAAGTGCATCTCCCTTTTCGCGCCGGTCATTGGTGACAACAAGCATCTTCGTGCCCATTTCCGGCACGTCGCCGGCCATGAAGCCATGGACGACCGAAATGGAGAGAATGTCGGGATCCTGTCGTTCGATCTCCATCAGGAGGTCCACGAAGGAGCGCATCGGATCGCGGGAGGTGGGATAGACATCGATCATCCGGCAGTCGAAAACGGACATGACGGGCCTTACTTGTCCTTCCAGTGTATCGACAGCAATCCGCCACAGGTCTTCCGCGCGGTCTACGAAGTCCGTATGGGGGAATTCCTTGAAATAGACGAAGACATTGGCCGCCTCCAACCGGCGGGCGGTGAGGTGGCTGTGGGGATCGAGTTCGGCGGCGATCAGCACGTCCGGGCCGACCAGCGCGCGGATGCGGGAGAGAATGTCGCCCTCCGTATCCTCGTAACCGGAGGCGACCATGGCACCGTGCAGGCCAAGCACCACCGCATCGACGGGCAGTGCGGCCTCAAGCTGGCCGAGGACTTCGTCCCTCAGGCTCTCATAGGCCTGCCGGTTGACGAGGCCTGCGGGATCGGCCCAGGCGGCGGTGCCTTCGATCAGCGTCCAGCCCTTTTCCCGGCAGACCCGGCGACCGACGGTGATCGGGGCGGAACAGAGGGTCGGGGTTTCGGGATGGGTTCCGGGCGGTGCGTAAAGCGAGGCCTCGAAGGCTTTCCTGTCCACGCAGATCGGGGAGAAGGTGTTGGTCTCGGTCGCAAGCGCCGCCGTGAAAATCCGCACGTCTCAAGCCTTTTGTTGTCTCAGATTTTGCCGCTGCGGGTCCGCAGGCACGCTCCCGCGGACCGGCCGATCAGGTTTCGGCGTTCTAGCCCATCGGGTTTGGAAGATATCCCGTAAAGCCCGCGATCTTCCAGCGACCTTCATGGAGACGGCAGTAATAGAGCGTCTGCCACTTCAGCACATCCTGCGAGCCGTCCGACTTCCGGATGCTGCCGTCGAATTTCTTGCGGACGAGCGCCGTGTCGCCATTGAACTCGATTTCTTCAAGACGCGTCGTCGTGAAGATCGCCGCACGGGGATCTTCCGCAAAGGAGACGGTCCGGAAATCCTCGGCCTGGCGCAGCCATTCGTCGCGATAGGCGTCGAGCGTCGGGAAGGCGAGGCGCCATCCATCCGGATTGACCGATTTTGCCGCATCGATCCCGAGGAAGCGCTCGGCAATGAAATCGCCGGCCACGGCCTGCCAGTCCGCCGCTAGGAAGGCATCGATATCGCGGGTTACGAGCATCTCCCAGATCTCGCGGCGAGCGCGGTCTTCGGCGGGAAAAGGGTTGCGGTAGGGGTCACGCATTCGGGCCTCTCATTAAAATTCTTTTCATAAACGCCTGTTTTTCTCTGGTCAAAATCCGCTTTATGTGGTCATTTGTCAACTATCACGAAAATAATTTGCAGGATTTCGGCATGACGATCAAACGCTACGGGGCGGTTCAGCAGGGCGCGGGCGGCAAACCCCTGCCTTTCGCGCGGGCAGTGGAGGCGGATGGATGGCTTTACGTATCCGGCCAGGTGGCCATGGAAAACGGAGAGATCATCGACGGCAATATCGTTGCCCAGACGCACAAGACCATCGAGAACGTGCTCGCCATCCTGAAGGAGGCCGGTTACGGGCCCGAACATGTGGTGCGCTGCGGGGTCTGGCTTGACGATCCCCGGGATTTCTGGACATTCAACGCCATCTATCAGCAGTATTTCGGCGAGCATCCGCCGGCTCGCGCCTGCGTGCAATCGGCTATGATGGTGGACTGCAAGGTGGAAATCGATTGCGTCGCCTACAAGCCGAAGGATGCCTGAGCCATCAAAAGCGGAGCGACGGGCATGGATCTCTTCTCGACATTGCAGGAAGAAAAGGGGCGGCTTTCCCAATCGGAGACCCGCATCGCCGATATCATCCTCAATGATTTCGAATTTGCGGTGAATGCCTCGATCATCGAACTGGCCGAAAGGGCGGATGTCTCTCCGCCCACCGTCACGCGCTTTTGCCGCCGGCTCGGCTGCGACAGCTTCTCCGATTTCAAGATACAGCTGGCGCGCACGGCCTATATCGGCGTGCGCTACCTGAAGCCGGAACCGCAAAGCACCGACCCGGCCGATGTGGCGAAAGACATCGTCGCCAAGGCGCAGAACGCCCTCTACATGCTGCACCAAGCGCTCGATCTTGCCGCCTATGAGCAGGCGACGGATCTGCTGGCAAAGGCGGAGATGATCTATGCCTTCGGTGCCGGGGGCAATTCCTCGATGATTGCCAGCGAAATCCAGAACCGGCTTTTCCGCCTCGGCCTCCGGGTGACGGCCAGCCCCGACCACAGCATGCAGCTGATGATGGCGGCGGCGGCGAAGCCCGAAAAGGACGTGCTGATCGGATCCTCCTTCTCGGGACGCAACACGGAACTCGTGCGCGCCTTCCACCTCGCGCGGGAGGGCAAGGTCTCCACGATCGCGCTGACCCAGAGCAACAGCCCCGTCGCCCGCGCCGCCGATGTGGTGATCGCGATCGACATGCCCGAGGGGACGAACATCTACCGCCCGACCTCCACCCGCATCGCCTATCTCGCCGCGGTGGACATTCTGGCCAGCCTCGTCGCCCACAAGATACAGGCGCAGGCGACGCTGACCTTGAGACGCATCAAGCAGCAACTCGTCACCCATCGCGATGGCGACGACCGGCAGCTGCTCGGAGACTGACAGGAAAAGGAAACGCATATGGCCCCCACATTGGCAATCGTGACCGGCGCTGCCGGCGATATCGGCCGGGCAATCGTCAAGCGCCTCGCCGAGGATCACGATCGCATCCTCCTCGTCGATCTCGCCGGCCCCGCGGCTGAGCGGGCGGCGCGGGAACTGGGGCCGCCGGAGCGGTTCGAGGCCATTGCCTGCGACATTACCGATACGGACCAGCTTGCCCGCCTTGCCGCGCGCACGGAAGCGCTCGGCACGCTGAAGACGCTCGTCAACAATGCGGGTGCGGCCCGGGCCGTCAGCCTGCATGATACGACGCCGGATATCTGGCGCATGGACAACCAGCTCAACCTGGAAGCCGCCTATCTCACCTTCCGGGCCCATGCCGAGCAGCTGAAGGCCTCGCGCGGCAGTCTGATAAACATTGCCTCGGTGAACGGGCTCAACGTTTTCGGCCATCCCGCCTATAGCGCGGCGAAGGCCGGGCTCATCCATTTCACCCGGCTCGTTGCGGTGGAATATGGAAAGTTCGGCATTCGCGCCAATACGGTGGCCCCGGGCACGGTGCGCACCCAGGCCTGGGAGGCCCGGGCAGCGGCCAATCCCAATGTCTTCGAGGAGGCCCGGCGCTGGTATCCGCTTCAAAGGGTGGTAGACCCGGCCGATGTGGCGGAAGCGGTGGCTTTCCTTGCCGGGCCGAAGGCGGCCGCCATTTCCGGGATCTGCCTGCCGGTGGATTGCGGCCTGACCGCTGGCCAGGCGGAACTTGCCCGCACCTTCTCGCAATCGGAAAATTACTGAGGAGCAGCGGCTTCCAAATTGCGCTATGGAGGCTTCGGCGCCCTTATCGCCGCCCGCCATCCCTTCTTGCCGCCCGCCATCCCTTCTTGCCCACAGCTGAGCCCGATGTTCCGTTACCTGCCGCCCGTTTTCAGCGAACCGACCGTTCGCGCCACCATGCTGGCAATCCTCGCCTTCGGCTTTTCGGGCGCGGCCACGTCGCCCTATCAGTCGATCGTCGGGATCCGGGAGCTGGGTCTCGGCAATGGCGCCTATTCCATGCTGGTGGTGGTTGCCTCCTTCGTCAATGTCGCGGCAAGCATCCTCCTCGGCAATCTCGCGGACCGCGTGGGGGCCTACCGGCAGATGATGGCCGGCGTCAGCCTGGTGGGCGTGATTGCCTTCGGCTTCATCTACAGCATGCCCACGCAGGCGAGCTTCGTCTTCAGCCTGCTCTTCCTCATTCCGATCTACGGCTCCCTGAATGCGCTGCTCTTTGCCAATGTGCGCAGCGTTACCCGGCACATGGCCTCTGCGGAGATCGCCTCGGTGAATTCCGGTGTCCGGGCCATGATCTCGGTCGCCTGGATCGTGGTACCGGGGATTACGGGTATCCTTCTCGCCGGATCGCCCAGCATGCTGCCCGCCTATCTCTATGCGGCGCTTGCCTGTTTCGGATGCTTCTTCGTCGTGTTTTTCCTGATGCCGCGCGGCGATGAGGCGGCAAAAACGGTCGACGCCCAGCTTTCGCATCTGGCAGCGCTCGGTGCCGTCCTGTCGCCGCGGGTCTTCGTCCGGCTCAGCGCTATCGCGCTCATCTGCAGCATGCTGCACATGAGCGGCATCCTCCTGCCGCTGATCCTGACCACGAGCGCCAAGGGAAAGGTGGCCGATATCGGTTTCATCGTCGGTATCGTCGCGCTGCTCGAAGTGATCTTCATCTTCGTCTGGGCACGCATCCAGCGGCGGTTTGGCCCGGTCCATGCGCTGGCCGTCGGCTCCGCCATCTATGTGGTGAATTTTCTGGCGCTTTCCTTCGTCAACGCGCCCTGGCAGGTCTACGGGCTGACGCTGATCAGCGGCTTCGGGGCGGCAGCGATCATCACCATCCCGATTACCTATCTGCAGGATCTGATTGCCGAGCGGCCGGGGCTCGGCAGTTCGCTGATCTCGGTCAATATCTTCGTCAGCAGCGGGCTCAGCGCCCTTCTCTTTGCCGTGGGAACCGGGATCAGCTCCTATCCCGGCACCGCCTTTCTCTCGGCCCTTGCGGGGGCTGCGGGCATCGCGCTCCTGCTCTATCTGGAGCGCAAGCGGTAGAGCGGATCAGACGATCCCGCCGCCCGAGCCGGTCACGGCCGGCCGTTCGGCGGCAACCTTTGCCCGGTAGCCCGCCGCGCGATAGGTCGCGACCGGATCGATCGCCCCGCCTGCCTCCAGGCGTGCCATGGCGAGAATCGGTTCCACATCGGTGCGGAAGGCGGTCTTGAGGGTGGATGTCGCCATCAGCGCGTCATTACCCTCCTGGAAGCCCGCAAGCGCCGTCCGGTCGACGATCAGTGCCTGAGCATAGGCGCGCACCACCTCCATGGCGGAAACCATGAGGCTTTCGATCGGGTCGGTCACATTATGGCTCTGGTCCAGCATATGGGCGGGGTTGAAGCCATTTGCGCCCGCCATTTCCGCGTCGGCCAGTTCGTTGAAGACCAGGAAGAGGCGATAGGGATCGATGGAGCCCGTATCGAGATCGTCGTCGCCATATTTGGAATCGTTGAAGTGGAAGCCGCCGAGCTTGCCGAACTGGATGAGCCGGGCCACGATCATCTCGATATTGGTGTTGGGCGCGTGGTGGCCGAGATCGACGAGGCACTGCGCCTTGGGGCCCAGTTCGGTCGCGATGATGTAATTCGTGCCCCAATCCTGCACGACAGTCGAATAGAAGGCGGGCTCATACATCTTGTGTTCGGAAAAGAGCCGCCAGTCCTCCGGCAGGGCACGGTAGATCGCCCGCATCGAATCCAGATAGCGCTCGAAGGCCTTGGTGAAATGGCTCTGGCCGGGGAAATTGGAGCCATCCCCAAGCCACACCGTCAGCGCCTTCGAACCGAGCTTGCGGCCGATCTCGATGCACTCGACATTGTGGGCGATTGCCTGTTCCCGGGCCGCGGCAGACGTGTTGGTCAACGAGCCGAACTTGTAGGAATGGGCCTGGCCCGGCTGGTCCTGGAAAGTATTGGAATTCATCGCGTCAAAGCCGAGGCCGAGCGCATCGCCGGTTTCCTTCAGCGCCACCACGTCTTCCACCTTGTCCCAGGGAATATGGAGCGAAACGGTGGGCGTGGCGCGGGTGAGTTGATGGATCACGCCGCAATCTTCCATCTTGTCGAAGACGTGCCGGGGTTCTCCAAGGCCCGGAAACCGGGCAAAACGGGTGCCGCCCGTCCCGACGCCCCAGGACGGCACGGCGACGCCAAAGCCCGCAATCTTTGCCTTGATCGCCTCTATATCCACGCCGCGGCGCGAAAGAACCGCCGCCAGGTGCTCGTAATCCGCCTTCAGCGTCGGCAGCGCGCGGGCATTGTCCCGTTCGATCAGGTCCCGGCTGATCATGTCTCGGCTCATGGTTCTCTCCTCCCCGGAGGCTCAGCGGGTAAAGGACTGGGCGTTGCCCGCGTCCACGTTGATGATGTTGCCGGTGGATTTGGCGCTCATGTCCGAGGCGAGGAAGAAGGTGGCCTCCGCAATGTCTTCCGGATAGACGCTGCGCTTCAGCATGGAGCGCTTGCGGTAATGTTCCTCGAGCTCGTCAGGCGCCATGTTATAGGCCGCCGCGCGCTGCTCGCGCCATTCGCCCGTCCAGATCTTCGAGCCGCGCAGCACGGCATCCGGGTTCACCACATTGACGCGAATGCCGAATTCCGCGCCTTCCAGCGCCAGGCACCGGGCCAGGTGGATCTCGGCGGCCTTGGCCGTGCAATAGGCGGCGGCATTGGGGGAGGCGGCAAGACCGTTCTTCGAGGCGATGAACACCATTTCCCCGCCGATTTTCTGCCGCTTCATCAGCCGGAAGGCGGCGCGCGAGACGAGGAAATAGCCCTTTGCGAGGATATCCATGTTGCGGTTCCACATGGCGAGATCCGTTTCGTCATAGGGCGCGGAAGAGGAAATGCCGGCATTGGAGACCAGCACGTCGACACCGCCGAATTCCACCGCCGATTCGCGGAAGCTGTGGTCGACGCCCGCCTCGTCGGTGACGTCGAGCTTCAGCGAACGGACCTGATCGGCGCCATGGGCTGCTGCCAGTTCCTTGTGCGCTGCGGCAAGGGCTGTCTCGTCAATATCGGCTATGACGACACAGGCGCCATCCTGCAGGAAGCGGTTGGCGGTTGCCTTGCCGATGCCGCCGGCGCCGCCGGTGATGAAGGCGACCTTGCCGGCCAGCGCCTTCGGTTTCGGCATGCGCTGGAGCTTTGCTTCCTCGAGCAGCCAGTATTCGATATCGAAGGCTTCCTGCTCCGGAAGGCCGCAATAGCGGGAAACGGAAGAGGCGCCGCGCATGACATTGATGGCGTTGACGTAGAATTCCCCGGAAATGCGGGCCGTCGCCTTGTCGCGGGCAAAGGTGATCATGCCGACGCCGGGCACCAGATAGACGACCGCGTTGGGATCGCGCATGGCCGGACTATCGGCCCGCTTGCAGCGTTCGTAATAGGCAGCATAATCCTCGCGATAAGCGGCAATTGCCTGCGGCAGGGTGGCGACGAGGCCGTCAATATCGGGATTGGCCGGGTCGAAGGCCAGCACGAGCGGGCGGATCTTGGTGCGGAGGAAATGATCCGGGCAGGAGGTGCCAAGGGCTGCAAGCTCATCGAGCCGCGCCGAGCAGACGAATTCCAGCACCGCCTCGCTGTCCTCGAAATGGCCGAGCTTGCGCTCCGAGGCGCTGATCATGCCGCGGATGATCGGCATCAGCCGTTCGGCAACCGCGCGGCGCTCGGCGGGTGGCAGCGCCTTGACCTTCTCGCCGCCGAAGGCCGGACCACTCTTCTCACCGGCAAACCAGGTCATGGCCTTCGAAATGATCTCGATCGTCAGGAGATAGCATTCTTCGGCCGTATCGGCCCAGGTGAAGAGGCCGTGGCTTTCGAGGATAACGCCGCGCGCGCGGGGATTGTCGAGGCAGAATTTTTCGAGCCAGAGGCCCAACTCGAAGCCCGGGCGCTTCCATGGCAGCCAGCCGATCTCCTCGCCGAAGATCTGGCGGGTCAGTTCCTTCGAATTTTCCGCCGCCGCAATGGCAATGATCGCATCGGGATGCATGTGGTCCACATGCTTCCTCGGCACGAAGGCATGCAGCGGCGTATCGATGGAGGCGGCGCGCGGATTGAGGTTGAAGGTGCAGTGGGGGAGGTAACCCACCATCTCATCCTCATGGGCAAGGCCGCGGTAGAGCTTTTTCAGCGCCCTGAGCTTGTCCATGTAGAGCGTGGAAAAGCCGTCGAGCTTGATGGTGCCGACATCGCCGCCGGACCCTTTCACCCACAGAACCTCTACCTCTTCGCCCGTCAGCGGGTCTTTTTCCATCACCTTTGCCGAGGTGTTGCCGCCGCCGTAATTGGTGATGCGCTTGTCAGAACCGAGCAGGTTTGAGCGATATCTGAGCAGTTCCGGCTCGCTCATGCCTGCTGCCTTGGCGGAATCCCAGAGATTGGCGAGGCTGTTTGCTGCATTCGTCGACGGCATTGTCCGTTTTCCTCCCGGCGGCGGATTTCAGGTGGCAGAAATCACGCTATTGTCTCATTGCTCAAATCCCACGGGCAGAAAGAGATGTCAATCAAAAATGATCATTTCCAATCATATTGCGCTGCACAATGAAATAATATGATCAGAACTGATTGACATTGAACGAAGATGATGGAAGCATGAACGCATTGGAGGAGCCATGCACGAGAAAGAACGCCACAGGATCATTCTGTCCGCGGTGCTGGAAAAGCCCGTCGTGACGGTCGCGGAACTGGTCGAGTTGACCGACAGTTCCGAGGCGACGATCCGCCGCGACATCGCGGCCCTTCATGTGCAGAAGAAGCTCCGGCGCGTGCGCGGCGGGGCCGAGGCGCTGCATCCGCCGCAATTCGTCGGCCTGGCCGGCAGGCCTTTTTCGGTCAATGAAACGATCAATATCCGCCAGAAGCAGGCCATCGCCAAGGAAGCGGTGGCGCTGTGCGAGGACGGCGATCCGATCATCGTCAATGGCGGGACGACCACCTTCCAGATGGTGCATTTCCTGGCAAACCGGCGACTGCAGGTCTTTACCAATTCCTTCCCCATCGCCGAGCACCTGCTGAAGAACTCGAAGAACACGATCATGCTTTCGGGAGGCACGATCTATCGCGAGCAGAACATCATCCTCTCGCCCTTCGACAATGACGTGACGCGGAATTTCTACGCCAAGCGCATGTTCATGGGGGCGCAGGGGCTTGGGCCGCTCGGGCTGATGGAGGCGGATCCGCTGCTCATCCAGGCGGAGCAGAAGCTGATCGACCAGGCCGACGAACTGGTGGTGCTGGCGGATTCCTCGAAATTTACGAAACGCTCCAGCCTCATCCTGTGCGGCCTGAAGCGCATTGCCACCGTCATTACCGATTCATCCATCGAGGACCGGCACGCCGCGATGCTTGAAGCAGCAGGCGTCAACCTGATTGTCGCCAAAGTGCCAGACGTGAAGTCGAATCCATCCGCCGCGCTGGCTTGAGAACAAGGGCCGGGCGGCACGAAAGCATACCATCCACGGGAGGAAAACATGGGACTGCTGAAGAAAATGCTCGTAATGGCCGCCGTATCGACGGCGCTTGTCGCCAATGTCGCGCATGCGGAAAACAAGAAGATTGCCCTCGTCGTGAAGGCGCTCGGGATCGGCTTCTTCGATGCGGCCAACAAGGGCGCACAGGAAGCGGCCAAGGAGCTCGGTGACGTCGATATCATCTATACCGGCCCGACCGACACGACGGCCGAAGGCCAGATCGAGGTGATCAATTCGCTCGTTGCACAGAAGGTGGATGCGATCGCCATTTCCGCCAATGACAAGGATGCGCTCGTTCCGGCGCTCAAAAAGGCCATGGAGCGCGGCATCAAGGTCATTTCCTGGGATTCGGGCGTCGCGCCGGAAGGCCGGATGATGCATCTCAACCCGTCGTCCAACCCGCTCATCGGCAACATGTGCGTGAAGATGGCGGCCGACAACCTGCCCGAGGGCGGCGATGTCGCCATTCTCTCGGCAGCGGCCACCGCCACGAACCAGAATACCTGGATCGAGGAAATGAAGAAGGTGCTGCCGAACTACAAGGGCATCAACATCGTGGCCACCGTCTATGGCGATGACAAGACCGACAAGTCCTACACGGAAGCCCAGGGTCTCATGAAGGCCTATCCGAACCTGAAGGCGATCATCGCGCCGACCTCCGTCGGCATCGTGGCCGCTGCCCAGGCCGTGGAAGATGCCGGCATGACCGGCAAGATCAACGTGACCGGCCTTGGTCTTCCCTCCGAAATGGCGGGCCATGTGAAGTCGGGCGCCTCCAAGTCCTTCGCGATCTGGAACCCGATCGACCTCGGCTATGCCGCCACCATGATCTCCTACAACCTTGTAACCGGCAAGGAAGAGGCAAAGCCCGGCGCGGAACTTTCCATGGGCCGCATGGGCAAGGTGAAGCTTGACGACAAGAACGAAGGCGCCATGGCGGATCCCTTCGTCTATGACGCCAAGAATGTCGAAGAGTTCGCCAAGATCTTCTGACGTGCCGACGGCCGCGCCCTGGCGGGGGCGCGGCCGTTTTTCTTCTCCGGCGGAGAGGCTTGCCTCGCATCCAGCATTGCACAGACAGGAACGACCCCGTGACCCATCTTTCGTTTCCGGCCTCCTCGCCGGGACCGGCCGCGGATATGCCGGCGGACAGGCCGGTGATCCGACTGGCGGGCATTGCCAAGACCTTTCCCGGCGTGCGCGCACTCGGCGGCGTCGAGCTTTCCCTTCATGCCGGCTCGGTCACGGCCCTGATCGGCGAGAATGGTGCGGGCAAATCCACCCTGGTCAAGATTCTGACGGGCATCTACCAGCCCGACGAGGGCCATATAGAGATGGACGGTGCGCCGGTGCGCTTTCCGACAACGATGGATGCGGCGCGCGCAGGCGTCACGGCTATTCACCAGGAAACCGTGCTGTTCGACGAATTGTCGGTCGCCGAAAACATCTTTCTCGGGCACCAGCCCCGCAACCGTTTCGGGCTGATCGACTGGGCGCGCATGAATGCGGATGCGCGCGCGCTCCTCGACCGGATTGGCGCCCGCATGGATCCTGCCATGCGGCTGCGCGATCTCGGCATCGCCAACCGTCATCTTGTCGCCATCGCCCGGGCGCTCTCCATCGATGCGCGGGTGGTAATCATGGACGAGCCGACGGCCGCGCTCTCCCACAAGGAGATCGGCGAGCTTTACGACCTCGTGGAGCGGCTGAAGGCCGAGGGAAAGGCCATTCTCTTCATCAGCCACAAGTTCGATGAAATTTTCCGGATTGCCGACCGCTATACGGTGTTTCGCGATGGCGAGATGGTGGGCGCAGGGCTTCTCGCCGAAACCAGCCAGAACGATCTCGTGCGCCTGATGGTGGGACGGGACGTCGGCCAAGTCTTTCCGAAGGTTGCGGCCGACATCGGGGAGCCCGTGCTCACCGTGGCCGGCTATTGCCACCCGACGGAATTCGAGGATATCGGCTTCGAGCTCCGGCGCGGCGAAATCCTCGGCTTCTACGGGCTCATCGGGGCCGGGCGCTCGGAGGTGATGCAGGCGCTTTTCGGCGTGACACGCCCCTCCAAGGGCGCGGTCCGGATCGATGGCGAGGTGGCGGTGATCCGCACGCCGGCGGAAGCCGTAGCGCGGGGTATCGTCTATGTACCGGAGGATCGCGGCCGGCAGGGGGCGATTACCGCCATGCCGATCGTTTCCAACGTTACGCTGCCGTCGCTGTCGCGCACGTCGCGCCGCGGCTTCATCCGCATGGCGGAGGAATTCGCGCTGGCGCGGGACTATACGGCCCGGCTCGATCTGAGGGCCGCTGCGCTCGACCAGCCGGTCGGCACACTTTCCGGCGGCAACCAGCAGAAGGTGGTGATCGCAAAGTGGCTGGCCACCCGGCCCAAGGTGATCATTCTCGACGAGCCCACGAAGGGCATCGATATCGGCTCCAAGGCGGCCGTTCATGCCTTCATGAGCGAGCTGGCGGGCCAAGGGCTTTCCGTCATCATGGTTTCCTCGGAAATTCCGGAGATCATGGGCATGTCGGACCGCGTCATCGTGATGCGCGAGGGCCGGATCGCCGGCCGTTTCGACCGCGAAGGGCTGACGCCGGAAATGCTCGTCAGGGCGGCAGCCGGAATTGGAGAAGCGGCATGAAGGCCCTGTTCAGACATCGTGAATTGCAGCTGGTTGCGGTCATCCTGGTGATGGTCGGCCTCATTGCGCTGCGCTTTCCCACTTTCGTGGCCCCCGCAAGCCTCGGCAACGTGTTCAACGACACGTCGATCCTGATCATCCTGGCGCTGGGGCAGATGACCGTCATCCTCACCAAATGCGTCGATCTCTCGACGGCTGCGACGCTGGCGCTCTGTGGCATGGTGGCTGCCATGCTCAACAATCTCTATCCGGATCTGCCGGTTCTCCTTCTGGTTCTGGTGGCGATCCTGACCGGTGCCCTGCTCGGGGCGATCAACGGCCTGATGGTCTGGCGGCTCGACATGCCGCCGATCGTCGTCACGCTCGGCACCATGACCATCTATCGGGGCATCATCTTCCTGATCTCCGGCGGCAAATGGATCAACGCGCATGAAATGACCGACAGCTTCAAGGCCGTGCCGCGTGCCGATATTGCCGGCATTCCCGTGCTCAGCTGGCTCGCCCTCCTGGTCATTGCGGTCATGGCGGTCGGCCTCCGGCGCCTGCGCACCGGACGCGCCTTCTATGCGGTGGGCGGCAACCCCCATGCTGCGGTCTATACGGGCATCGACGTGGGCTATACGCGGTTCCTGTCCTTCGTCATCTCTGGCGCACTGTCCGGGCTTGCCGGCTATCTCTGGATTGCCCGCTATGCGGTCGCCTATGTCGATATTGCGCTGGGCTTCGAACTCGACGTGGTGGCGGCCTGTGTCATTGGCGGGGTTTCCATCGCCGGCGGCATCGGCACTGTCTATGGCGCGGTGCTCGGGGCGCTGTTTCTCGGTACGATCAAGAATGCGCTGCCGGTCATCAACATCTCGCCCTTCTGGCAGCTTGCGATATCCGGAAGCGTGATCATCCTGGCCGTCGCCTTCAATGCGCGGGCCGAGCGGCGCAAGGGCCGGGTGATCCTCAAGAAAGCAGAGGTGTCCGCATGAGCGCGCCATCCACACGCGGCGAAACCCGCCTGGTGCCCGACCGCCTGCAGGGCCGGGCCGAACGGCTGCTGAAAAGCTGGGAAGCCCTGCTTCTGGCCGTCGCCATCGCCATCTTCGCGCTCAATGTCTGGTCCTCCCCCTATTTCCTCGATCCGTGGAACCTCTCGGATGCCACCTTCAACTTCACGGAAAAGGGGCTGATCGCCTTTGCGCTGGCGCTCGTCATCGTCTCCGGCGAGATCGACCTGTCGGTGGCCGCGATCCTTGCACTTTCCTCGACGCTGATGGGGCTTGCCATGAGCCATGGGGCCGGCACACCTGAAATCGTCGCTATCGGCCTTCTCACCGGTCTTGCCTGCGGCGCGATCAATGGCATGCTGGTGAGCGGGCTCGGCCTGCCCTCCATCGTGGTCACGATCGGCACCATGAGCCTCTTCCGCGGCATCGCCTTCATCATCCTGGGGGACAAGGCCTTTACCGGCTATCCGGTGGATTTTGCCTGGTTCGGGCAGGGCTATGTCTGGTGGGTCTTCTCCTTCGAGCTCCTGCTGTTCGTGGTGGCGGCCATTCTCTTTGCGGTTCTTCTCCATGCCACGAGCTTCGGGCGTATGGTCTATGCCATCGGCAATAATGCGGTGGCCGCGCAATTTTCCGGCATCCGGGTGGAGCGGGTGAAATTCCTCCTTTTTCTCCTCTCCGGGCTGATGAGCGGTCTTGCTGCCGTCTGCCTTACCTCCCGCCTCGGTTCGACCCGTCCGTCGATCGCGACCGGCTGGGAGCTGGAGGCGGTGACCATGGCGGTGCTGGGCGGCATCAATATTCTCGGCGGTTCCGGCCGCATCGGCGGGGTGGTGCTGGCAGCCCTCATCATGGGCATGGTAACCTTCGGCTTCGGTCTGCTCAACGTGCCCGGCATCGTCATGTCCATCTTCGTCGGGCTGCTTCTCATCCTCGTCATCGCCCTCCCGAAGCTCATCGGCCGCCTCGGGCGCGCCAAGCGGAAAGCCTGAGCCATGTCCAGACCGCAACGGATCGCCGTCATCGACATCGGCAAGACCAATGCCAAGGTGGTGCTTTTCGATGCCGCAGAGGGGCGGGAAACCCTGCAGCATTCGCGCCGCAACCAGTCCATCCCGGCGCCCTACCGGCATTTCGACACGGCGGCGCTCTGGCGCTTCATCTGCGAAAGTCTGGCCGATATTGCCGGCAAGTCGTCCATCGACGCCATTTCGATCACCACACATGGTGCCTGCTTTGCGCTGGTCGACGCCAATGGCGGGCTTGCCATGCCGGTCATGGATTATGAGGATACGGCGCCCGACGATCTCGACGAGGACTATCGGCGCATCCGGCCACCCTTCTCCGAAACCGGTTCGCCGCGGCTGCCCATGGGCCTGAATGCGGCGGCGATGCTTTACTGGCAGTCCCGGGCCAATCGGGAGGCCTTCGCACGCACGCGTCATATTCTGCCCTGGCCGCAATACTGGGCCTTCCGCCTGACCGGGGTGATCGCCAGCGAGGCCACCTCGCTCGGGGTCCATACGGATCTCTGGAATCCCCATGAGGGGCGCTTTTCCTCGCTGGTCACCCGTCTCGGCTGGGAAAGGCTGATGCCGGAAATTCGACCTGCCAATGCGGTGCTCGGACCTGTGCGGGCCGATCTTGCCGCGGAACTCGGCCTTCCGGCCGATATTCCCGTCTATTCCGGCATTCACGACTCCAATGCTTCGCTGCTTCCCCATCTCTATCAGCGGCGTGCCCCCTTCTCGGTCCTTTCGACGGGGACCTGGGTGGTCACGCTTTCGGTCGGCGGGCGCGATGTGGTGCTGGATGAAAGGCGCGACTCGCTCCTCAACGTCAATGCGCTCGGGGAGAAAACGCCGTCGGCGCGCTTCATGGGCGGGCGGGCCTTCGAAATCCTCGCGCCGCAAAGCCCGCTTGCGATCACGGATGCGGATCGCAAACGCGTGCTTGACGGCGGGATCATGTTCCTGCCGTCGCTTCCCGCGGGCTCCGGACCCTTTCCCCATTCGCAAGGCCGGTGGACCATGGAGCCGGAGGGCGACGGGGAACGGCTTTATGCGGTATCGCTCTATCTCGCGCTCATGGCCGGCGTCACCCTGGACCTCGTCGGGGCGGAAGGCGACGTGATCGTCGAAGGGCCTTTTGCAGCCAATCCGGATTTCATCGCCATGCTGGCGACACTGCGGGGCCGCAAGCCCATCGTCAGCGAAGGCCGGACGACCGGGACATCCTACGGGGCGGCCTGTCTGGCGCTTGGGCCCTCTGCGCTTCGCGCGGCCGAGGCGCCGGCCTCACCCGCAACGCCCGATCCGCGCCTCAGCGTCTATGCGGAGCGATGGCGCGCGCTTGCCGGGGCCTGATTAAGGAGAGGATATGACCGAAACATTCGCCTTCCGCATGAACCTTTTCCCGGGCCAGGCCGAGGAATACAAGCGACGTCACGATGCGATCTGGCCGGAGCTCGCCGCCCTTCTGAAGCAGGCGGGCGTTTCGGATTATTCGATCTGGCTGGACGAGGCAACCCACCACCTCTTCGGGGTGCTGAAGCGCACCGAGGACCACGGCATGGACCGGTTGCCGCTGGAGCCGGTGGTGCGCCGCTGGTGGGACATGATGGCCGACATCATGGAGACCGAGGCGGATCATACGCCGGTCCAGGTGCCGCTCCAGAAGATGTTTCATCTTCCCTGAAACGGGAAGGGCGCCTTTCGGCGCCCTGTCATCGTTCTTTTCTCACGCCGTCATCGGCGTTTCGCGCATGGCGCGGACAAGGTCTGCCTTGTGTTCGGTGACCAGCGCTTCGATGCGCGCGACCCGCTCCGGGGTGAAATGGGCCTCGACATCGAGCATGTTCACCGTACCGATCACTTCGCCCCCGTCCGTAACGGGAAGGTTCATGGCGGAGTGGCAGCCGAGTTCGTTGATCAGGGCATGATCGGCAAAATAGGGCGAAAAGCCGCTCGTGGTGTTGGCGATGAAGGTTTCGCCGCGGTCGATCACCTGCTCGCTCCAGCCATCGTCGCGCATCGGCTTGACGCCGGATACCGGATATTCTGTCGGGTGAGAAGTGTAGGCGCGGCGTGCAAGCCTCGCCTTGCGATCCAGCACGGTTATGGTGAAGAGGCGGGCGCCGACGGCCTGGTCAATGGTGTGGTGAAGGGCAGCAAATACGGTTTGGGGATCGAAGCTCATCAATTCTGGTCCTGCATGACATCTCGGGTGGCGGCGGGGTATTGTCCCCGCCGCCGGTCGTCCTGGTAGGGCGAAACCGTCAGTTCTTCTTGACCAGACGGTAGAAGACGAAGTCGGAAATGGCGCCGTTCACGTAGCCGGAGAGCTTGGCATTCATGGCGACCTGCTTGACTTCCTGGAACATGACCACGATGGGCGAGCTTTCCTGAACCGACTTCTGGATCTCTTCATAAAGCTTCAGGCGCTTTGCCGGGTCCTGCTCGCGCAAGGCGGCCATGGTCTTTTCGTTAAGTTCTGCCGGCGGCATCCAGGCATTCCGCCAGGTGGTGGTGGATGCATATTTGTCGTCGGCATTGTCGGCATTATGCGCGAAGGCATAGGCGTTCGAATGGGGATCCATGAAATCCGGGCCCCAGTAGAGTAGCATCGCTTCATGGGTGCGGGCGCGGTACTTGGTGATCACCTGCGAGCCGGTGCCGGGCACGATCTCGAAATTGACGCCGGCAGGGGCGAAGGACTGCTGCAGCGCCTGCGCCATGTCGTTGAACGGGTTGGCGTTGATCACGTCCATCTTGATGGTCATCGGCAGCTTCACGCCACCCTTTTCCAGGATTTCCTTGGCCTTGGCCACGTCATAGGTAAAGGGCGTGTCGTTCAGCGCGCCGGGGAAACCCTTCGGCCAGAAGGCCTGGTGGACTTCCATCTGGCCCTTCAGGATCGTGTCGGTCATGCCCTTGTAGTCCACGAGATAGCGGGCTGCTTCCCAGAAGGCGGGGTTCTTCAGTGCTTCAACCTTCTGGTTGAAGGAAAGCCAGTGAACTGCCGCCTGCGGATAGGTCTCGACCTTGATCGAGGCATTGGTGGTCAGCCCGGCAATCTGGTCAGGGGTCAGGTTTTTCGCCATGTCCACATCGCCCGATTCCAGCATCAGGCGCTGGGTCGCGGCCTCGGCCACATGGCGGATCACCAGCTTCTGCATGGCCGGAGCGCCGCCGAAATAGTTCGGGTTGGCCTTCATGGTCAGCATTTCGGCCGGGCGGAAGTTGACGAGCTCGAAGGGGCCGGTGCCGGCCGAATGCTGGTTCAGCCAGCCCTTGCCCATGTCTCCGTTTTCCTCGTGGGACATGACGGTCTTCATGTCGACGATCGAGGCCGGGCGCGAAGCGAGCACGTTCAGCACGAAGGAGGGCGAGAAATCGCCGGTCCACTTCACCGTCACCTTGTTACCCTCGACGGTGACCATCTGGTCCATGTTGTCGGGCGTCCAGCCGAGCTGGGTCAGGATAAAGGCCGGGGCATCGTTGAGCTTCACGACGCGCTTCCAGGAGCCGGCGACGTCCTCGCCCGTCAGCGGGTTGCCGGAGGTGAAGGTGACGCCGTCGCGCAGGGTGAAGACGATCGTCTTGGCTGCGGCATCTTCCTTCCACTCGCTTGCAAGGCCCGGTGCCAGCTTTGCCGGATCGCCGGCATCATAGCGGACCAGCGGATCGTAGACGTTCGCCACATATTCGCCCGAGCTGAACTCGTAGGCGGTCGCGGGGTCGATGGTGACGATGTCGTCGATGTTCTGGGCAACGACCAGTGCGTCATCCGGGGTGGCGGCGAGCGCCGGGGCGGTTGCAAGCGCCAGCATGCTGACAGCAAGGGTCGTTCTGAAAATGGACATATTCCCTCCAGTTCACTTTTTCAGATTTTTTTGGATCGGCAGCGGGCTTCACCGCCGCCGTATTTCCCCGGTTCCTTGGGCTAGTCGGGGACCTTTCCCAGCAAGCGCGGCGCCGTTCCCGTCCACAGCAGGCGGGCAGGGCGGTCACCGATATTGCCGAAAGAATGGGGGACATCCCCCATGAAGTGCAGGCTGTCTCCGGGATGGAGCACCATGGTCGTGTCTCCCAGGGTCTGCTTCACCGTGCCATCCAGCACCAGGATCAGCTCCTCGCCCGTATGGGCGGTGATTTCCGACTGGTAGCCCGGCGGGATCTCGATGATCAGCGAGGACAGGGTGCCGCCCGGCAGGCTGGTGGTGATGCGCTCATAGGCCAGCGAGCTGTTGGTGAGCGAAAAGCGCTCGCGCTCTCCCGCCCGTGTCACGGCATCGCGCGGCTTGGGTGTGGCGATGAACCAGTCGATCTCCACGCCAAGGGCTGCGGCGAGGGCTGCAAGCGTGCCCAGCGAGGGGGTCGCCTTGTCGCGCTCCACCTGGCTGAGGAAGCCTACGGAGATCCCCGCCTGATCGGCGAGAGCCTGCAGGGTCAGGTCATTCTTGCGGCGAAGCTCGCGAATGCGGCTGCCGAACTGGGGGGAGTATGGTGACTCCGATTTCTGAAGGGGTGCGTTCATGCGCGCTGTTCCGATATTTCTTTTGACCCTAGTAAAAAAATTTTGCTATGTCAAAAAAACTTTATGGGGGACCAATTATGACACAAAAGGGAAGGACTCGTCTTCTCCCCCCGGGCCTCAAAATGGCGTCGGGTTTCATTCTTTCGCTGGTTTTGACCGGTCTGGGGCTGCTGGCAATCACATTTTTCATCGGGCGCGTCGTGCCGATCGATCCGGTGCTGGCGGTGGTGGGCGATCGTGCACCACCGGCCGTCTATGAGGCTGCCAAGCAACGCATGGGCCTTAACGATCCGCTGATCGTGCAGTTCCTGCATTATGTGCTTTCGATCCTGCGCGGCGATTTCGGCATGTCCGTCAGCACGCAGCGCCCGGTCATGGAAGACATTGCCCGCTATTTCCCGGCCACGCTCGAAATGGCGACCCTCGGCATCCTGATCGGAGTTGTCATCGGGGTACCGCTGGGGGCGCTCGCCGCTGCCCGGCAGGGTTCGGTGATCGACCAGGTCATCCGCGTGATCGGCCTTGCGGGCTATGCGATCCCTGCCTTCTGGCTCGGCCTTGTCGGTCTCATCATCTTCTATGCGCAGCTCAAATGGGTATCGGGGCCCGGTCGCATCGATATTTTTCTCGATGGCATGGTGACGCCCGTGACCGGGCTTCTTCTCGTGGACAGCCTGATCGCGGGCGATTTCGAGAGCTTCGGCAATGCGCTCAGCCATATCATCCTCCCCGCCTCCATCCTCGGCTTCTTCAGCTTGGCCTATATCGCCCGCATGACGCGCAGCTTCATGCTGGACCAGCTCGGCCAGGAATTCATCATCACGGCCCGGGTGAAGGGCGTTCCGGCCTCCGTCATCATCTGGCGCCATGCCTTCCGGCCGATCCGCGTCCAGCTGATCACCGTCATCGGGCTTTCCTATGCGGCGCTGCTCGAAGGGTCAGTCATGGTGGAAACGGTGTTTTCCTGGCCCGGCATCGGCAATTACCTGACGACCGCGCTTCTCAATGCCGACATGAATGCGGTTCTGGGCGGCACCCTCGTCATCGGTGCCGTCTTCATCGCCATCAACAAGATTTCGGATGCGCTCTACCGCATTCTGGATCCGCGTGCCCGCTGAGGAGCCTCCCGTGACCCTATCCATCCTTTCCCGCGACTGGCTGCTTGACGAAAATCCCGATACGCGGATGCAGGCGAAATTCGGCCAGCTCTACCGCATGAGCCGTGCCCTGATGCGCAATCCGCTCGCCGTCCTCGGCCTGCTGATCATCGTGGCGCTGGTGGTCATTGCCGCCCTTGCTCCCTGGATTGCACCCTATTCCCCCATCGAAGGTTCGCTGACGAGCCGGCTTCTGCCGCCGTCCTCCGCCCACTGGATGGGAACCGACGAGCTTGGCCGCGACATTCTTTCCCGCGTCATCCATGGGGCGCGCATCACGCTTTACATCGTGCTCCTGGTTGCGGTGCTGTCTGCCCCGGTCGGCCTGGTGCTCGGCGCAGTCTCCGCCTATTTCGGCGGCTGGGTGGACCGGACGCTGATGGGCATCACCGACATTTTCCTGTCCATGCCCCGTCTCATCCTCGCGCTCGCCTTCGTCGCCGCGCTCGGGCCCGGTATCGGCAATGCGGTGATTGCGATCACCATCACGGCCTGGCCGGTCTATGCCCGTATCGCGCGCGCCGAAACGCTCACCATCCGCAACAGCGATTTCATCGCCGCGGTCCGGATGCTGGGGGGAAGCCATGCGCGGGTGATTGCCCGGCATATCCTGCCGCTCTGCCTTTCCTCGACGATCATCCGGGTGACGCTCGACATGGCCGGCATCATCCTGACGGCGGCGGGCCTCGGCTTCATCGGGCTCGGGGCCCAGCCGCCGGCGCCGGAATGGGGGGCGATGATCTCCCGCGGGCGAACCTTCATTCTCGATCAATGGTGGGTCGCCACCATGCCCGGCTTTGCCATCGTCATCGTCAGCCTCGGTTTCTGCCTGTTCGGCGACGGTCTGCGCGACGTGCTCGATCCGCGCCAGAGGAGCAAATAATCATGGCCCTTCTTGAAGTCGAAAACCTGAAAGTGCGCTTTCCCACCGAACGCGGCCTGGTGGAGGTGGTGAAAGGCGTGAGCTTTTCGCTTGGCCAGGAGCGCCTCGGCATCGTCGGCGAGAGCGGTTCCGGCAAGTCGATGACCGGCCGGGCGCTGCTCGGCCTTATCCCGCGGCCCGGGATCGTCACCGCGGACCGCATGCAGTTCGACGGCATGGATCTCTCGCGGCTCAGCGAGCGTGCCTTTCGGCGGCTCCGCGGTGCCCGCCTGTCCATGATCCTGCAGGATCCGAAATTCTCGCTCAATCCGGTCATGACCATCGGAGAGCAGATCGGAGAGGCGCTTGCCTTTCACGGCCGGCTGAGCGGCGCCGAACGCCGTCGGCGGGTGCTTGCCATGCTGGAGGCGGTGCGGATTGCCGATCCGGAGCGTGTCTACGGACTTTATCCGCATGAGGTTTCGGGCGGCATGGGGCAGCGGGTGATGATCGCGATGATGACCGTGCTCGAACCCGACCTGATGATCGCCGACGAGCCGACATCAGCACTCGACGTCTCGGTGCGCGGACAGGTGCTCGAAATCCTCGACGATCTCGTGCATCGCACCGGCATGGGGCTGATCATGATCAGCCATGATCTCAACATGGTGGCCCGCTGGTGCGATCGCATCCTCGTCATGTTCAATGGACGGGTGGTCGAGGAATGCGCGGCAGGCAAGCTCTCCGAGGCCACGCATCCCTATACGCGCGGGCTGCTTGCCTCGCTGCCGCGCCTCGATGAAACCCGCGACCAGCTGCCGGTGCTCGACCGCCAGAAACTCGGAGCTCTTTGATGATCCGTATCGAAAAACTCAACGTCCATTACGGGGCCGCCCATGTGGTGAAGGACGTGTCGCTCGACATTGCGACGGGCGAGAGCTTCGCGCTCGTTGGCGAAAGCGGCTCGGGCAAGTCGACCGTCCTCAAGGCGCTGGCCGGCCAGGTCAGCGACTGGTCTGGTTCGGTCGAGATGGGCGATGTCCGTCTCGAACCCGGCCGCATGAACCCGGCGCTGGTGCGCAAGGCGCAGATGGTGTTCCAGGATCCCTATGGATCTCTTCATCCGCGGCGCACGGTGGATGATCACCTGGACGAACCGCTCCAGATCCATGGCATCGGCAATCGCGACGCCAGGATTCTTGCCATGCTCGATGCGGTGGGGCTGGCGCGCAAATTCCGGTTCCGGCTGCCGCATCAGCTCTCCGGTGGCCAGCGACAGCGCGTTGCCATTGCGCGCGCGCTGATGCTGGAACCGGAAATCCTGCTGCTCGACGAACCCACGTCCGCGCTCGACGTTTCGGTGCAGGCGGAGATCCTCAATCTGCTCAAGGGGCTTCGCGCCGAAAGAGGGCTGACCTTCCTGCTGGTGACCCATGACCTGCCCGTTGTCTCCTTCCTCTGTGACCGGCTTGCGGTGCTGAAATCGGGCCAGATCCAGGAGATCGCCGGGGTCGACCAGCTGCGGCACCGGGACCTGAAGAGCGGCTATGGCCGCGAACTCATTCAGGCTGCGGAAGGCATGAGCGAGCGGGCGTAGGACGGGTTTACACGCCTTATCCACCGCTTTTTGTCTTTATCCGGCTCTTCTCATGCAACGAAATGCGTCTTTCGCAGTTTCGATTCTGCGTTGTGGATGTCCTGGCGCCCGTGGGGCCTTGCCGCCCGCCTGACGACCAGGCGTCGCGTCGCTGACATCCGCATCTTCTAGAGGGGACCTTCCGCAGGATTGGTCCCTCTCCTTTGGCCGGTGAGCAGGGCAGATGAAGACAGGCGGACGAGATTTTGTCGACAGGGGAAAGGCGGAGAAGCGGTTCAGGCTGGATGAGCCGCGGTCGGCCCTGCGCGTGCCCGCAAGCGCGCCTTCCTTTCGCGATTATCTGAACGCGCTGGACGTGGCGGCCGGGGCAATTACCTTGAAGGGCGAGTTTCTCCACGCCAATCCCGCTCTCGTCAGCCTCCTTCAATCCCGAAGCGGGGAGCGGGGCAGCGATGCCGCACCGGGCTTTTCCCCGGATATTCTGGAGGAGCTGAAGCAGCTTGCCACGCGGGCGGAACATGGGCGTGCCGAAGCGGATATCGCTCTTCTGAACGACGGTGAGCGGTACAATCTCAAGGTGGTCGCCATTCCTTTCGGCAATGATACCGGCACGCTGATCGCACTTACCTTTCATGATCACACCCACCAGCACATGGTGGAGCAGCAGGCAAAGCAGCTTTTGCGCGAGGTGGACCATCGGGTGAAGAACACGCTGGCGCTTGTGCTTTCCATCTCTAACCGCACCGCCTCCAGTGCCGAAACGCTCGACAGTTTCCGCTCGGCCTTTTCGGGGCGCATGCGGGCGCTTGCCGAAACCCACAATACGCTGGCCGAGCGCGCCTGGTCATCCATTCAGCTCACCGACATCCTTCAGGCGGAGCTCAGGCCCTTTGCCGGTAAGTTCAACGAGCGGGTCCGTTTCTCCGGCACGGATGTGGCGCTTCTTCCCCGCGCCGCCATTGCGCTCGGCCTGATGCTGCACGAGCTCATCGCCAATGCAGCAAAATTCGGTGCCCTTTCCTGCGACGGCGGCCACGTGGATGTGGAACTCGTCTGCCAGCCAGGCCGCTCCTTTGCGGAGCTGCGCTGGCGGGAGGAGGACGGTCCGGCCGTGCGCAACCCCACCCGCGCCGGTTTCGGCCAGGCGGTGATCACCCGCAGCCTGCAATATTCGCCCCATGGCGGTGCGGATCTCGATTTTCCGCCGGAGGGGGTCCAATGCACCATCCGTATTCCCATGGAAGATCTGGCCTAGCGGACGGCTTTTCCGCTTGTTTCGCCACACGCCGAATTGAGAAATAAAATTACGCAATCCTGCAAGAATAAAACATTTTGCGATGGGGCGCCTGCTTTTCAAGGCAGTGGGTCTATGGCATGATTTCGCTCGTTCAAGTCTGTTAAGCTATTGTTTTAAAAGAGTTGACGGGTCCGTGGGAGAAGGCGGGCCCTTTTGCCTCGGGAGGGCTTTTCATGTTTCAGGCAACCATGCGCTTTGCGCTGGGCGAGGATGCGGACGCGGTCCGGGAGACTGTGGAGCGGTTCGGACGGGAGAGGCTTGCCCCGCGGGCTGCCGAAATCGATCGCAGCAATGAATTTGCGCGCGATCTCTGGCCCGAGCTCGGCGCGCTCGGCCTGCTCGGCATCACGGCCGATCCGGAATTCGGCGGTTCTGGCCTTGGCTATCTCGCCCATGTGGTGGCCGTCGAGCAGCTCGCCCGCTTTTCGGCTTCGACTTCGCTGTCCTATGGCGCCCATTCCAATCTCTGCGTCAACCAGATTAGCCGCAACGGCACGGCCGCCCAGAAGGCGCGCTACCTGCCGAAGCTCTGTTCGGGCGAGCATGTGGGGGCACTCGCCATGTCGGAGCCCGGTGCGGGCTCCGATGTGGTTTCGATGAAGCTGCGCGCGGATAAGCGCGGCGATCGCTATGTGCTCAACGGCAACAAGATGTGGATCACCAACGGGCCGGACGCGGATGTGCTGGTGGTTTATGCCAAAACTGACCCCGCCGCCGGACCGAAGGGGATCACGGCCTTTCTGGTCGAGAAGGGCTTTTCGGGTTTCTCCACCGCCCAGAAGCTCGACAAGCTCGGCATGCGCGGCTCTAATACCTCAGAGCTGGTTTTTTCCGATTGCGAGATCCCGGAAGAAAACGTGCTCGGCGCGGTCGGCAGCGGCGTCAAGGTACTGATGTCCGGGCTCGATTACGAGCGGGTTGTGCTGGCCGGCATCGGGATCGGCATCATGCATGCCTGCCTCGACGTGGTCATGCCCTATGTGCATGAGCGGCGCCAGTTCGGCCAGCCAATCGGCGAGTTCCAGCTGATCCAGGCGAAGATTGCCGACATGTATACGGCGATGAACTCCGCCCGGGCCTATGTCTATGCGGTGGCGGGCGCCTGCGACCGGGGCGAGGTGACCCGGCAGGATGCGGCCGCCTGCTGCCTTTACGCCTCGGAACAGGCCACCCAGCAGGCGCTCCAGGCCATCCAGGTGCTCGGCGGGAACGGCTACATCAACGACAATCCCACGGGGCGGCTCCTGCGCGATGCCAAGCTCATGGAAATCGGCGCCGGGACCTCGGAAATCCGCCGGATGCTGATCGGCCGCGAACTCTTCAAGGAAACCGCCTGATGGCCGTTCTCAAATCTTCGCATAACCCGGCGAGCGCCGAAGCCCGGGCGAACCGCGTGGCCATGGCCGAAAAGATGGCCGAGGTGCGCGCGGCGATCGAGATCGCGCGCGCCGGGGGCGGCCCGGAAGCCCGGGCTCGTCACGAGAAGCGCGGCAAGATCCTGCCCCGCGAGCGCGTCCAGCGGCTTCTCGATCCGGGCTCGCCCTTTCTGGAGATCGGCGCGACGGCGGCCCATGGCCTTTATGATGGCGCCTCGCCCTCGGCAGGCATCGTCACGGGCATCGGGCGGGTCGAAGGCCAGGAGGTGATGATCGTTGCCAATGATGCAACGGTAAAAGGCGGCACTTACTATCCGATGACGGTGAAGAAGCATCTTCGCGCCCAGGAAATTGCCGCCGAAAACCGGCTTCCCTGCCTCTATCTGGTCGATAGCGGCGGGGCGAACCTTCCAAACCAGGATGAGGTCTTTCCCGACCGGGAACATTTCGGCCGGATCTTCTACAATCAGGCGCAGATGTCGGCGGCGGGCATTCCCCAGATTGCTGCCGTGATGGGCTCCTGCACGGCGGGCGGTGCCTATGTGCCGGCCATGGCCGACCAGTCGATCATCGTCGAGAATCAGGGAACCATCTTTCTGGCCGGTCCGCCGCTGGTGAAGGCGGCCACGGGCGAGGAGGTGAGTGCAGAGGACCTGGGCGGCGGCGATGTGCATACGCGGCTTTCCGGGGTGGCCGACCATCTGGCCGCCGACGACGCCCATGCGCTGCAGCTGGTGCGCCGCGCCGTTGCCTCGCTGAACCGGGTAAAGACATGTCCGCTCGCGCTGCAACCCATCGAAGCGCCGCTCTACGATCCGCACGAGATCGCCGGCATCGTGCCGGCGGCGATCACCCAGCCCTATGATATCAGGGAGGTCATTGCCCGTATCGTCGACGGTTCGCGCTTCGACGAGTTCAAGGCTCGCTATGGCACGACGCTGGTGACCGGATTTGCCCATGTGATGGGCATGCCCGTTGGCATCGTCGCCAATAATGGCGTGCTTTTTTCCGAAAGTGCGCTGAAGGGGGCGCATTTCGTCGAGCTTTGCTCACAGCGGAAAATCCCGCTGGTCTTCCTCCAGAACATCACCGGCTTCATGGTGGGCCAGAAATACGAGGCGGAAGGCATTGCCAAGCATGGCGCCAAGCTGGTGACGGCGGTTGCCACCACGTCGGTTCCGAAGATCACGGTGCTCGTCGGGGGCTCCTTCGGCGCCGGCAATTACGGCATGTGCGGGCGGGCCTATTCCCCCCGGTTCCTGTGGACCTGGCCGAACAGCCGCATTTCCGTGATGGGCGGGCCGCAGGCGGCAGGCGTTCTCGCAACCGTCCGGCGCGAGGCGCTGGAGCGGGCGGGCAAGAGCTGGAGCGCAGAGGAAGAGGCCGCTTTCCGGCAACCGGTCATCGACCAGTTCGAAAGGCAGGGCCACCCGCTCTATGCTTCTGCCCGGCTCTGGGATGACGGGATCATCGAGCCCGCGAAAACCCGCGAGGTTCTGGCGCTCAGCCTTTCTGCCGCGCTCAATGCACCCATCGACGATACGCGCTTCGGCCTTTTCCGGATGTGAGGACGGAATGATGATCCAGAAAGTGCTGATTGCCAATCGCGGCGAAATCGCCGTTCGCATCATCCGCACCTGCCAGCGCATGGGCGTTAAGACCGTCGCTGTCTTTTCCGATGCCGACCGCAATGCGCTCTTCGTCGACATGGCCGATCAGGCGGTATCTCTGGGCGGCGAAACGGCGGCGGAAAGCTATCTGAAGGGCGATCTCATCATCGATGCTGCCCGTCGCACGGGCGCGGATGCGATCCATCCCGGCTATGGCTTCCTCTCGGAGAATCCCGATTTTGCCGAAGCGGTGGTGCGCGCCGGCTTACGCTTCATCGGCCCTCCGGCGGCTGCCATCCGGGCGATGGGCCTGAAGGATGCGGCAAAGGCGGCGATGGAAAAGGCCGGCGTTCCGGTCGTTCCGGGCTATCACGGCGAAAGCCGCGATGCGGAAACCCTGCTTTCAGAGGCGCGGCGCATCGGCTTTCCTGTTCTCATCAAGGCGCGCGCCGGCGGGGGCGGCAAGGGTATGCGACGGGTCGAGCGCGCGGAGGATTTTCCGGCCGCGCTTGAGAGCGCTGAGCGCGAGGCGGAAGCGAGCTTCGGCGATGCCGCCTGCCTGATCGAGAAATATGTGGCCCATCCGCGCCACATCGAAATCCAGATCTTTGCCGATGATCACGGCAATGTCGTGCATCTCTTCGAGCGCGATTGCTCCGCGCAGAGACGGCACCAGAAGGTGATCGAGGAGGCGCCCGCGCCCGGCATGCCGGAGGCGATGCGGGACGCCATGGGCGAGGCGGCCGTCCGGGCCGCGCGCGCCATCGGCTATTCCGGTGCCGGAACGGTGGAATTCATCGCCGATGCTTCGGAAGGTCTCTCCATGGACCGGTTCTGGTTCATGGAGATGAACACGCGGCTCCAGGTCGAACATCCCGTTACCGAGGCGATTACCGGTGTCGATCTTGTCGAGTGGCAGTTGCGGGTTGCTTCGGGCGAGCCGCTGCCAAAGCGTCAGGACGAGCTTTCGATCAAGGGATGGGCCTTCGAGGCGCGGCTTTATGCGGAAAGTCCGGCCCGCGGTTTCCTGCCGTCCACCGGCCGGATCAACCGCCTTGCCCTGCCCGAGAGCCTCGCCCGGGTGGATAGCGGCATTCGCGAGGGCGACCTGATCAGCCCCTTCTACGATCCGATGATCGCCAAGATCATCGTCCATACGGAGCGGCGCGAAAGCGCGCTTGAAAAGCTCGCCGCCGCCCTCGAGCGCACCGATGTGTCGGGGGTTGAAACCAATTGCCAGTTTCTCGCGCGGCTTGCCCGCCAGCCGGACTTTGCTGCGGGACGGCCCGATACAGGGCTGATTGCCCGGGCCTTCGACACCCTGACGGCGGAGCCTGCGGTTTCGCCAAAGCTCGAGGCGGTGGCAGCCCTTCTCCTTGCCGGCCTGAACCGGGCGGGCGAGGGGGCCGATCCGTGGGAACGGCTGAAAGGTTTCCGCAATTTCGGTGCCGCGGAAGAGAGTGTCGTGATCGAGGCCGCGGACGGTGCGTTGCCCGTGGCGCTGATGGCAAGGCCAGAGGGCTGGTGGCAGGCAGGGGTGAGGGGCGAAACGCTTTCTTTCCGGATCACAGCGCTCGCTGGGGGCGATTTGAGGCTTGAGGTCGATGGGCTCATCGAAAGGGTAGCGGTCCAGCGCGATCCTGTCGCTGTTGAACTTCGTCTCTCGGGCGAGGCCTACCGTTTCCGCCTTCATGATCCAGCCCCTCTCGAACGCAGCGGCGCGGGCGGCAATCTGCTTCGTGCGCCCATGCCCGGTCTCATCAAGCATATCGGCGTCCAGGTGGGCGAAAGCGTGCGTGCGGGCGATCCGCTGCTGGTCATGGAAGCGATGAAGATGGAACTCTCCCTTTCTGCGCCCATGGAGGGCATCGTCGCGGCCATCGATGTGGCGCCTCGCCAGCAGGTCGCCGAAGGGGCTGTCCTCATCCGGCTGGAGGCCGGGGAAGAGGACATGACGCATGGGTGAGTTCGTCCTTCTTCACGAGATGGCGCCGCGTGACGGGCTTCAGAACGAGAAGCGGCCGATTGCCACCGGCGACAAGATCCGGTTCGTCGACCTCCTCAGCGATTGCGGATTCCGGCGGATCGAGGTGACGAGCTTCGTCCGGGCGGACTGGGTGCCGCAAATGGCGGATGCCGCCGAGGTGATGGCCGGCATCACGAGGCGGCCGGGAACCGAATATACGGTGCTGACCCCCAACCTGAAGGGGTTCGAGGCTGCACGCCTCGCCAGGGCGGATCGCGTCGCTGTCTTTGCCGCCGCGTCGGAAAGCTTCAGCCAGAAGAACATCAATTGCTCCATCGCGGAGAGCATCGAGCGGTTTCGGCCGCTGATGGAGGCGGCCTCCGGTGCAGGCGTTCCGGTTCGAGGCTATGTCTCCTGCGTCACCGATTGCCCCTATGAGGGCGCGATTGCACCGGATGCGGTCGCGCGCGTGGCCAAGGCGCTCCTTGCGCTCGGCTGCCACGAAATATCGCTTGGCGATACGCTCGGCCGGGGCACGCCGGAACGGGTGGCCGCCATGCTCGATGCGGTTCTCGGTGCCGTGCCGGCGGATCGGCTCGCCGGACATTTCCACGATACGGGCGGCCTGGCCATCGAGAACATCGCGATTGCCTTGGAAAAGGGGTTGCGGGTCTTCGACAGTTCGGCGGGGGGGCTCGGCGGCTGCCCCTATGCGCCGGGTGCGGCGGGCAATGTGGCAACGGGTCTGGTCGCCACGCGCCTTCGGGACTGGGGCTTTGAAACCGGGATCGATCTGGAAAAGCTCGGCGTTGCGGAGGCATTCGCCCGAGAGCTGAAAGGGGTGAGATGACATCCTTTGAAACGATCATTCTGGAAACGGATGCCCGGGGTATTGTCACCCTCCGCCTCAACCGGCCGGACAAGCACCATGCGCTGAACGAGACGATGATGCGCGAGATCATCGCCGCCTGCGATGTGGTGGAAGCCGATCCGGCCGCACGCGCGGTCGTGCTTCGCGCCGAGGGCAAGAGTTTCTGTGCCGGCGGCGATCTCGGCTGGATGCGGGCACAGGCGGCGCTTGATCGTAAGGGCAAGATGGAGGGCGCGCGGCTTCTCGCCTCCATGCTGCGCCGGCTGGATGCGCTTTCCGTGCCGCTCGTCGCACGGGTGCAGGGCCATGCCTATGGCGGCGGGCTCGGAATGATGGCGGTTGCCGACATCGTGCTGGTCGCGGACCATGCGGGCTTTGCGCTCACCGAAACGAGGCTGGGATTGATCCCGGCCACCATAGGCCCCTATGTGGTCCGGCGGATCGGCGAGGGCCATGCCCGGCGCATCTTCCTCAATGCTCGCCGTTTCGGGGCGGAGGAGGCCCGCCACATAGGGCTGGCCTCCCGGGTGGTGGCAAGCGAAGCGCTGGATGAGGCCATGGAAGAGGAGCTTTCGGCGCTTCTCGACTGCGCGCCGGGGGCGGTGGCCCATGCCAAGCGTCTGGTGCGGATGCTCGCCCGCAACGAGGCGGCCGATCCGGTGGAGGCGAGCATCGAGGCGCTGGCGGACCGCTGGGAAAGCGAGGAGGCTCGCGGCCGGATCGCGCAGTTTCTCGGAAAGACGTAAGCCAGCGCAGGACAGGGCCTGCCTCTCCGGCTTCCGGTCCGAGGGGAAGTGGCGCGGGCTCTTGCTATTGCTGATGCTTCGGGGCTAACTCCGCCCGGTGGGAGAGGTCTTCGGGCTCATAAAACGGGATCAGGCTGGCATGTCCGTCCGGCGCGCCTGACCAGACAATGCCGGCGGGAGGAAATCTGGACCCATGGATGACAAGGATCTCGCGCTTTTGAAGGCGCTGCAATCCAATGCGCGGCTCACCTCCATCGAACTGGCGGACATGGTGCACCTGTCCCCGTCTCCCATCCAGCGGCGCCAGAAGCAGCTGGAAAAGGAGGGGGTCATCCAGTCCTATGTGACGCTGCTCGATCAGGAAAAGCTTGGCCTGAAGGTCAGCGTCTTCGTTTCGGTACAGCTCGTCAGCCAGGATGACGAGAATATCTCCTCCTTCGAGCGGGATATCGCCACCGTGCCGCAGGTCATGGAATGCTATCTGATGACCGGCGATTACGATTATCTGCTGCGTGTCGTCACCCGCGATCTCAACGAGTTCGAAGAGTTGCTGCGCTCGCGCCTCATCAAGATGAAGCAGGTGAAAACCATCCGTTCCAGTTCCGCCCTGCGCCGGGTGGTGTACAAGACGGCCCTGCCGATCGGCTGACGGCAGGGAATTGCTTTACATGTGCAGCCCGTGTCCGAGGGCTGCCATGGCCGCCTCCGGGAAGGCTTCCGACAGGGTCGGATGGGCGTGGATCGTGCCGGCAATGTCTTCGAGCCGGGCGCCCATTTCGATGGCGAGCGCGAAGGCGGCGGAGAGTTCCGACACATGGTCGCCCACGGCCTCGATGCCGAGAACCAGATGGTTGTCGGCGCGGGCGATCACCCGGACGAAGCCTTCCTCGGCGCCCAGCGTCATCGCGCGGCCGTTCGCCTGGAAGGGGAACTTGCCGGTCACGGTCTCGATCCCCAGCGCCTTTGCCTCGCGAAGCGAAAGGCCGGCGCTCACCACTTCCGGAGCGGAGAAGCAGACGGCTGGGATCACCCGCCTGTCGAAACTGCGCGCCTTGCCGGCGACAAGTTCAGCCACCATCTCGCCCTGCGCCATGGCACGGTGGGCGAGCATCGGCTCGCCCGTGACATCGCCGATGGCATAGATGCCGCGCATGGAGGTGCGGCACTTCTCGTCGATGCGGATGAAGGGCCCGCTCATGTCGAGCACCAGTTCCTCGCGGCCCCAGCCTTCCGTCAGGGGCTTTCGTCCGACGGTCACGAGCACCTTGGCGGCCTCAACTTCCTTTTCGCGCCCATCGCTCCCCTCGAGCGTCAATTTGCCGTCCGGCGTGCCGGCCTTGAGGCGGGTTCCGGTCAGAAGCGTGACGCCGAGGGTGCCGAGACGTTTTTCCACCGGGCGCACCAGGCTTGCGTCATAGAGCGGCAGGATCTGCGGCTGCGCCTCGATAATGGTCACGCGGGCGCCGAGCTTCGCGTAGGCGGTACCGAGCTCGACGCCGATATAGCCGCCGCCAATCACGGCAAGGCTTTCCGGCACGTCCTTCAGCGCCAGGGCCTCCGTGGAGGAGAGGATGTTGCCGCCGAATGGCAGGATCGGCAGTTCGACCGGCGCGGAGCCGGTGGCGATCACCGTGTTTTCCGCATGGATGATCTGTGTGCCCGTTTCGGTTTCCACAGCCACTGTCTTGCCGTCGCGGAAACGGGCATGGCCGATCACGGTCTTCACGCCGGCCTTCTTCAGGAGGCCCGCGACGCCATTGGTAAGCCGCTGCACGATGCTGCCCTTCCATGTCTGGGTGGCGCCGAAATCGAGCGTCGGCGCGCCATGGCCCAGGCCGAAGGGTGCGGGCTTTTCGCTTCGCCGCATGGCGGCATGGAATTCCTCGGCCGCATGGATCAGCGCCTTCGAGGGAATGCAGCCGATATTGAGGCAGGTGCCGCCGGGGCGGGCCTTTTCCACGATGACCGTATCGATGCCGAGCTGGCCCGCCCTGATCGCGGCGACGTAGCCGCCGGGGCCGGCGCCGATGACGAGGAGTTTGCAGTGGATTTCCTTCATGTCAGTCCTCGACGAAAATCATGGCCGGGTTCTCCAGCAGCGCCTTGATGCGCTGGATGAAGGTTGCGGCGTCATAGCCGTCGATCACGCGGTGATCGAAGCTGGAGGAGAGGTTCATCATCTTGCGCGGCACGAACTGGGTGCCATCCCAATGGGGGCGAACCGCCATCTTGTTGACGCCGATGATCGCCACCTCCGGATGGTTGATGACGGGCGTGGAGACAATGCCGCCGAGGGCGCCAAGGGACGAGATGGTGATCGTCGAGCCGGAGAGCTCTTCCCGGAGCGCGGTGCCGGTGCGGGCCGCCTCGCTCAGGCGAAGGATCTCGCGGGCGCAATCATGGATGTCGCGGGCCTCCGCATGGCGGACGACCGGCACCATCAGGCCGGAAGGCGTCTGCGCGGCAATGCCGATATGCACGCCGCCATGCTGGCGGATGATGCCGGCCTCATCGTCATAGATCGCATTGAAGAGCGGCTGGTCGGCAATCGCCTTCACCATGGCCCGCATCAGGAAGGGAAGGAGAGTGAGCTTCACTCGCCCTTGCTTCAGGCTGCGGTTCATGCCGGCGCGCAGTTCTTCCAATGCCGTCATGTCCACCTCATCCACATAGGTGATGTGGGGAATGCGGCTCTTCGAACGGCTCATCTGTTCGGCGATGCGCCGGCGCAGCCCGGCCATCCTGATTTCCTTGACGGAAAGGTCGGGCTTCAGCCCGCCGGTCTGGGGAACAGCGGGACCCTCTGCGAGGAAGAGTTCCAGATCCTCATGGGTGATCCGGCCGGCCGGGCCGGTGCCCGGCACCTGCCGCAGGTCGATGCCGGCCTCGCGGGCCCTGAGCCGCACGGCCGGCGAGGCGAGCGGCTTTTCCCCTTCGGGTCGTGGTGCGCCGGGGGCATGTGCGGGGCGGGCGACCGGGGCCGAGGTTTCCGCCGCAACCGGCCGGGAAGTGGGCAGCCGGTCCGGCGCCGGCTTTTCGACCGGAACCGGTTCGGCCTTCGAGGATGCTGCAGGCTGCGGCGCGGCTGCAGGCTTGTCGGTCGCCGCATCCGGGGCGATTGCCGGTTCCTGGGCCGTGTCGTCTTCGCCTTCGCCCGCATGTTCGATTTTCAGGATCGGCGTGCCCACCGGCACCATGTCGCCAATTGCCGGGCCGATCCAGACGATCTTTCCTTCCAAGGGGGAGGGGATTTCGACGGTTGCCTTGCCGGTCATCACCGCGGTCAGCACATCGTCCTCGCGCACGAGATCGCCGGGTTTCACATGCCATTCGACGATTTCCGCCTCGGCGACGCCTTCGCCCACATCGGGCATCTTGATCGTTTGTATCGCCATGATCAGGCCTCCATCATGTCCTTGAGTGCCTGGCCGACACGGGCCGGACCGGGGAAATAGTCCCATTCCTGCGCATGCGGATAGGGCGTGTCCCAGCCGGCCACCCGGGCAACGGGGCCTTCGAGATTGTAGAAGCAGTGCTCCTGCACGAGGGCGGCGAGTTCGGCGCCGAAGCCCGAGGTCAGCGTCGCCTCGTGCAGCACCAAGCAGCGGCCTGTCTTCTTCACCGAGCGGATAATGGCTTCGAGATCGAGCGGCAGCAGGGTTCTGAGATCGATCACCTCGGCATCGATCCCGGTCTCTTCGGCGGCCGCGATTGCCACATGAACCATGGTGCCATAGGTGACGATGGTGACAGCGGAGCCCGGCCGTGCGGTCGCGGCCTCGCCCAGGGGCACGATGAAGTGACCTTCGGGGACATCCGCTGCCGGATGGCCGGCCCAGGGCGTGACCGGGCGGTCGTGGTGGCCGTCGAAGGGGCCGTTATAGAGGCGCTTCGGCTCCAGGAAGATCACCGGATCCGGATCCTCGATGGAAGCGACGAGCAGGCCCTTCGCATCATAGGGCGTAGAGGGCACGACGACCTTCAGGCCGCAGACATGGGTAAAGAGCGCTTCCGGGCTCTGGCTGTGGGTCTGGCCGCCGAAAATGCCGCCGCCCGTCGGCATGCGGACCACCATGGGGCAGGTGAACTGGTGGTTGGAGCGGTACCGCAGGCGGGCCGCCTCCTGGGTCAGCTGGTCATAGGCGGGATACATGTAATCGGCGAACTGGATCTCGACGCAGGGCTTCAGGCCATAGGCCGCCATGCCGATGGCCGCGCCGACGATGCCCGATTCCGAAATCGGCGCGTCGAAACAGCGGGTGCGGCCATATTTCTGCTGAAGGCCCTGGGTGCAGCGGAAGACGCCGCCGAAATAGCCGACATCCTCTCCGAAGACGACCACCCGGTCGTCCCGTTCCATGGAGACGTCCATGGCGCTGCGGATGGCTTCGATCATGGTCATGCGTGGCATGGGTCAGACTCCCGCCTGCTGGCGCTGGCGTTTCAGGTGCGGCGGCATTTCGGCATAGACATCCTCGAACATGTCACGGGCGGAGGGCTTGCCGCCGGCATGGAGCGTGCCGTGCCTTTCCGCTTCCTTCTGGGCGGCGATCACCTCGTCGCGAATTTCGGCTTCCAGCTGGCGATGGCGGTCTTCGCTCCAGAGACCCCGGACGATCAGGTGGTTCTTCAGGCGAAGGATCGGATCGCCGAGGGGCCAGGCACTGGATTCTTCCTTCGGACGGTAGGCCGAGGGATCGTCGGAGGTGGAGTGCGCGCCCGCGCGGTAGGTGACATGTTCGATGAGCGTCGGGCCGCCATTGCGCCGGGCGCGGTTTGCGGCCCAGAGGGAAGCGGCATGGACGGCGAGATAATCATTGCCATCGACACGAAGGGCCGGAATGCCGAAGCCCAGGCCACGGGCGGCGAAGGTGCCGGAGCCACCCCGCGCAATGCCCTGGAAGGTGGAGATCGCCCACTGATTGTTGACGATGTTGAGGATGACCGGCGCCCGGTAGGTAGAGGCGAAGACGAGCGCGGCATGGAAATCGGACGCCGCCGTGGAGCCGTCGCCGATCCAGGCGGAGGCGATTTCCGTCCCCTGCCGGATGGCCGAAGCCATGGCCCAGCCGACCGCCTGGATATATTGCGTTCCGAGATTGCCGGAGACGGAGAAGAAGCCGTGGCTGCGGGCCGAATAGAGAACCGGCAGCTGTCGGCCCTTCAGGGGATCGGCATCGTTCGAATAGATCTGGTTCATCATGTCGACCATGGGATAGTCGCCGGCGATCAGCAGCCCGGCCTGCCGGTAGGTCGGGAAATTCATGTCCCCGGGCTTCAGCGCGCGCTGGAAGGCGCAGGAAATCGCCTCCTCGCCGAGATGTTGCATGTAGAAGGAGGTCTTGCCCTGGCGCTGGGCCATCAGCATGCGCTGGTCGAAGGCGCGCAGCATCATCATGTGGCGGAGGCCCGTGAGGATTTCCTCCTCCGTCAGGGAGCCAGCCCAGGGGCCGACCGCCTCGCCTTCGGGGTTCAGCACCCGGATGATCGAATAGGCGAGATCGCGCATCGTCTCGGCTTCCGCATCCTCCGGCGGACGGCGCACCGAGCCGGCTTCGGGGATGTCTACCTTGGAAAAATCGGGCTTGCCGCCGGGGCGCACTTCAGGCTCCGGCACATGCAGGCTCAGTCTGTCGCTCAGGGGCATCGTGGTTCCTCCTCCCGCGCTGTCTTCATCAACGCGCTGCCATGCGAAGCGCTCCGTCAAGGCGGATGACCGAGCCGTTCAGCATGGGATTTTCAATGATCTCGCCCGCAAGCCGGGCATATTCCTCCGGTTTCCCGAGGCGCTGCGGGAAGGGCACGGACTGGCCGAGCGCTTCCTGTACGTGATCGGGAAAGCCGGCCATCATGGGTGTTTCGAAAATGCCCGGTGCGATCGTCATCATGCGGATGCCGCTTCTTGCGAGTTCGCGGGCAATCGGCAGGGTCATGCCGGCGACGGCGGATTTCGAGGCCGCATAGGCTGCCTGCCCGATCTGCCCCTCGAAGGCCGCCACGGACGCGGTGGCGATGAGGATGCCGCGTTCGCCATCGGCCAGCGGCTCGTTCTCCGCCATCAGGGCCGCGGCATGGCGGATCAGGTTGAATGTGCCCGTGACATTGATCGCAAGCGCCCGCTCGAAGGTGGACAGCGCATGCATGCCCGCCTTTCCCAGCACTTTTTCGGAAGGCGCGATGCCGGCGCAGGCAATCGCCCCGCGCAAGGGGCCGAGGATTTCAACGGTTTGCTTCAGCGCGCCGCCCATGCCCTGATCGTCGGTCACGTCGACCGCGGCAAACCGGGTCTGGTCGCCAAGCTCGCTTGCCAGCGCCTCTCCCGCCTCGCGATTGCGGTCAAGGAGCGTTACTTTCCCGCCGCGTGTCAGGATGAGCCGGGCGGTTGCCGCGCCGAGGCCCGAAGCGGCGCCGGTGACGGCGAAATGATGGCCTGAAATCTGCATGATCTTTCGTCCTCAAAGAAGTTCCACGGCCATGGCGGTCGCTTCCCCGCCGCCGATGCAGAGCGAGGCGATGCCCCGCTTCAGGCCGTGGGTCTTAAGGGCGTGGAGAAGGGTTACGAGAATGCGGGCACCGGAGGCGCCGATCGGATGGCCGAGCGCGCAGGCCCCGCCATGGACATTCACCCTTTCCCGGTCGAGCCCCAGTTCGCGGATCGCGATGAGGGCGACGACCGCAAAGGCCTCGTTGATCTCCCAGAGATCCACGAAACCGGCCTTCCAGCCGAGGCGGGCGAGCAGAAGCTCGATTGCGCCGACCGGCGCGGAGGTGTAGCGAGCCGGTGCGCGGGCATGGCCGGTATGGCCGAGAATGCGGGCCATGGGTTCCAGTCCCCGGTCGCGGGCTTCGCTTTCGCGCATCAGCACCAGCGCCGCTGCCCCATCGGAAATCGAGGAGGCATTGGCCGCCGTCACCGTGCCGCCATCTCGGAAAGCGGGCTTCAGCCTGGCAATCTTTTCCGGATCAGCCTTGGGCGGCTGTTCGTCCCGGTCGAGGCGGACGGCGAAGCGGCCTTCGCCCTGGGCGATGCCGACGATTTCCCGGGCAAAGGCGCCGTTTTCCTGGGCCGCCTTGGCGCGCTCCAGGGATTGGCGTGCATAGAGATCCTGTTCGGCGCGCGAAAAGCCGTATTCCGCGGCGCTGTCTTCGGCAAAGGTGCCCATCAGGCGGCCGGAATAGGCATCCTCAAGCCCGTCGAGGAACATGTGATCCTTGAGTTCGACATGGCCGAGCCGTGCACCGCCGCGCGTCTTCAGCGACAGGTAAGGCGCGTTGGTCATGGATTCCATGCCGCCGGCGACGATGATGCGGCCGGAGCCCGCAATCAGCGTGTCATGGGCGAGCATGACCGATTTCATGCCGGAACCGCAGACCTTGGAGACAGTGGTGGCGGGCAGGCTTTCCGGCAGCCCGCCCTTCAGCGCCGCCTGGCGGGCCGGGTTCTGGCCGAGGCCGGCGGACAGGACATTGCCCATGAAGATCTCGTCCATGTCGGTCGGCTGGAGATGGGCGAGCTGGACCGCGCTTGCGACGGCAATTGCGCCCAGTTCCGGCGCGCTCATGGGGGAAAGGGCGCCCTGAAAGCCCCCCATCGGCGTGCGGGCCGCCGAAACGATGACGACGGGATCGGAGGTGAAGGGATAGGTCGAGGTCATGCGGCTGCTCCACGGTGCGGGTGTTCAGAAAAGCAGGTGGGGCGCGGGGGAACGGGGGCCGAGGCCGCATGGGCGGCGGGCCAGTGGCAAGGGATCCTGCCCGGTTCCAGATGCATCGCTTCTCCTCCCCATCGTCAGCGAGAACGGGATGATAGCGTGAGCGCCGGAGGGGAATCTCCGCTATCTCGAGGCAAAAGGAAAGCGAGCACGCAGAATTTCTGCGTGCCGGACGGTTGTCGTGGCGAGGCGCACCAATTCCGGCGAAAGGCAGGCGTCGGAGGGGTCAGCAGCTGGCGAGATAGGCGATCATGCCTCGGGCCGCGGCATCGCCGGTTGCGAGGCAGGCGGTGAGGAGATAGCCCCCGGTCGGGGCTTCCCAATCGATCATTTCCCCGGCAACAAAGAGGCCGGGCCGCTTCCTCAGCATGTAATGCGGATCAATTTCCGAAAAGGGGATGCCGCCGGCCGAGGAAATGGCTTCCTCCAGCGGGCGGGCACGGTCGAGCGTCAGGGGGAGGGCCTTGATCGTTCCGGCGAGTTCTGCGGGGGAAAGGCGAGCCGCATCCGGCACAAGTTCCCGCAGGAGAGCGGTCTTGACGGGATCGAGACCCGCCGCCCGGCGCAGGCGGTTGCTCAAGGAGAGGCGGGCATTCTGCCGCTCAAGATCGCTGACGAGCCTCAGCCGGTCGCGGCCGGGCGTGAGGTCAAGCGTCAGCACTGCCTTACCTTCCGCCTCGATCGCATCCCGCAGCGCCGCCGCATGGGCATAGACGAGGCTGCCCTCGATCCCGGTGGCGCTGATGACGAATTCCCCCTGTTTCGAACCGGCGGCGCTCAGCGCGATCACGGACTTTACCGGCGCGCCGGCGAATTTCTCCCGAAAGAGCGGTGACCAGTTGCGCTCGAAACCGCAATTGGCGGGCCGGAAAGGATGCACGGTCACTCCTATCTGCCTCACTGGCGCGATCCAGCCCCCGTCCGAGCCAAGCCTCGGCCAGCTGCCGCCGCCAAAGGCGAGGAGGGCTGCCGGCGGGTTGAGATGAAGCATCCCCTCCGGCCCTTCCACCCGGTGGCTGCCATCCGCACCCAGCCCCCGCCAGCGATGGCGGAGCCGAAAGACGACGCCCTGCGCCTCCAGCCGGCGGAGCCAGGCGCGCAAGAGCGGCGAAGCCTTCATGGCGAGGGGAAACACCCGTCCCGATGTGCCGACGAAGGTTTCCGCGCCGAGGTCGTCGGCCCAGCTCCTCACCGCGTCGGGGGTAAGACCGCGAACGGCCTCCTCCAGTACAGCCCGGGCCTCGCCGTAGCGGCCAAGAAAATGCTCCAGCCCTTCGGAATGGGTGAGATTGAGGCCCGACTTGCCGGCGAGCAGGAATTTCCGCCCGACGGTTGGCATCGACTCGTAAAGGGTGACGGGCTGGCCCGCTGCCGACAGCCTGTCGGCCGCCATGAGGCCGGCGGGGCCACCGCCGAAAACGGCGATGCTGCGGATCGGGTCGGAAGGGCGCATGTCCGGGTCCATGAGAATCAGGAAGCGCCACCATATCCGGAACCGGCGCCTGCGTCAGCGACGGCACGCCGAAGTGGCGGCCGAAGCCGGTTTGCGGGCCTGCGGTTGGTGCGGGTGTGGTCGGGCCGCCGCATTTCCTCCCCAGTTTGCCTCGCTTTTCCAAACGGCGCGGAAAGTAATGGCCTTTGGTGAGCAAAGCTTTATATGAAACAGAGGCAATAGGGCTGCGGGGCATCGCATTTCATGACGACACAGCGTCCGACCATCAAGACAATCGCGCAGGATACGGGCCTTTCCATCGCCACCGTATCAAAGGCCCTCAACAATTCGCCCCAGGTCAGGCCGGAAACCCGCGATCTCGTTTTGAAATCCGCTGCACGCGTCGGCTATGAGCTCAATCTGCATGGCGTTCAGCTGCGCACCGGCAAGACCTATCAGGTGGCGGCGGTCATGACCGCGCCGGCCCCCGGGCAGAGCGAATGGGAGGGCGTCGAATATGCCCAGCTGCTCAGCGGCATTTCCTTCGCGCTCGAGGATACGCCCTACCGCGTCGCGCTTTATCCGGTGCGCAATTTCGAGGAAAGCCAGGCGGCGGTCCGGCAGATCGTCACCCTGCGCAAGGCCGATGGCATCATCGTCTCCGGCACGCGGGTGGATGATCCGCGGGTGCGCTTCATGCAGGAGGCGGATTTTCCCTTCGTCACCTATGGCATGACCATCGACAATCTTCCCCATGCCTATGTGGATCAGGACAATCGCCGGATGATCCTCTCCTCGGTCGAACGGCTGGTCGAGCGGGGGCACCGGCGCATCGCGCTTCTCAACCCGGCGGAAGACCTCACCTATGCGGTGATCCGTCTTGCGGCCTATCGCGAGGCGCTGGAACGGGCAGGGCTCGCCTATGATGCGGCGCTGGTCGCGCAGGGGCGGCTCATACCCGCCTTCGGGCGGGAGAATGTGATTGCCATGTCGAGCCTTGCCGATCCGCCGACGGCCTATATCTGCGCCAACGAAGCCTCTGCGCTCGGCGCGCTCTCTGGCTTTCACGCCCGGGGGCTGGTGCACGGCCGGGATGCGGTCATCAATGCCACGGATGACCTCAATATCAGCGGCTATTTCGCACCGCCGATCACCACCTATTTCATGCCGATCAGCATACCGAGCGCGCTGCTCGGCCAGTTCATCCTTCGCCGGCTGGAAGGCGAGCCGGTGGAAGGGCTCCAGAGGCTTCTGATGCCGGAATTCATGGAGCGGTCGGACGATCGCCTGACCTTCCCCGTCAGCTGAAATTGCGCCAGCCGCGAGCCCTTTCGACGGCCATGGAGAAGCGCTCGCGATCGGCTGCCCGCGACGTGGCGCGCGGGCTGAGGCGCGTTTCGGTTGCGCCCCGCGGCATGCCGATGGCGATGCCCAGACCTTCCGCGGCCAGTTCGGCGGTGCCGAAGGCGGTGCGCTCGTCGAAGGAAGAGAGGCTCACCGTACGCTGCAGCTGATCGGCCAGGAATTGCAGGAAATAAGGGCTGCGGGTCAGGCCGCCATCCACCGAAATCGTATCGCCGACGGCCACCCGATCGGCCATGGCGTCAATGACTTCCGCTGTGCGGAGCGCGATGCCTTCGAGAAGCGCCTGCTGCAGATCGCGCCGCGTCGTCGCGCCCGACATGCCGATGAAGAGTGCGGCCGCGCTCCGGTCCCAATGGGGGCAGGCAAGGCCGGAAAGTGCCGGCACAAAGGCGAGACCGCGGGAAAGGGCAGAGGGGCCCTCGAAATGTTCGAGTTCCGAAAGGTCACCGACGAGGCCGATCCGCTGGGCCCATTCAATCGCCGAACCGGCATCATAAACCCCGCCATCCAGAGCATAGGTCACTCTGCCCGCCTTGCCCCAGGCGATGGTGGGCAGGAGCCCCCGTTCGGGCGCGCGGACGATCTCCGAGCCGGTGAGCGCGAGGGCGAAGGCACCCGTTCCGAAGGTGATCTTGGCATCCCCCCTGTTTCGGCAGCCATGGCCGTGGAGCGCGGCCTGCTGGTCGACGACGCTTGCCGTGACGGGGACCCCATCGATCATGCCGAAATGGCCGGATGTCGGCCGGATTTCCGGCAGGCAATCCTCCGGTACGCCGAAGAGGGCGCAAAGTTCAGGGTCCCAGCGCCCGGTTTCCAGATTGAGGAGCGCGGTTCGGGATGCGGTCGTGAGGTCCGTCGCAAAGGTGCCGGCAAGCCGGTCGAGGAAGAAGGCATCGGTGGTGCCGAGCCTCAGGCGCCCTGCGGCCCGTGCCGCGCGGGCGGCGGGGATGTTCTCCACGATCCAGGCAAGCTTGGAGGCTGAAAAATAGGCATCGAGCGGCAGGCCGGCGCGGGCGAGCGTCAGGTCTGACGCACCCTCGGCCTCGAGCTGCGCGATGCGATCGCTGGTGCGGTTGTCCTGCCAGACGATGACAGGTGAGAGGGCTTCGCCCGATACCGCATCCCAGGCGAGGCAGCTTTCGCCCTGATTGTCGATGCCGATGGCATCGACCTGACCCGCGGCTGCCAGACAGGCACGGATGTTCGACAGCAACTCTTCCGGATCGTGCTCCACCCAGCCCTCCCGCGGATGGATCTGCCGGTGCCGGACCGAATGGGCAATCCGGACCTCGCCCCCGCTGTCAGCCAGAAGCAGGCGCGTGGAAGTGGTCCCCTGGTCGATCGCGGCGATCTTCATAAGGCTATTTCCTTTTGTCTTCCGGTCATGCCCGGTCTTCCAGCGACAGGCGGATCAGGTTTTCCGGGCCGGAGGCGGGGAGGGGCAGCAAAATGCGGCGCTCGGGACGGGAGCGGATTTTCTCGCGCGCCAGAAGCCTGCCTGTGGCATCGCGCGCCGTCAGCCATCCGTCAAAGGGCCGTTCCAGCCGGAGTTGCAGGCAGTCCATACCGCCCGAAGGGGAAGCGACGCGCTGCGGTGCGGCATAGCGGATGCCTTCGCCCACCTGGATCTCGCCAAGCTGTGATGCGTCGGGCAGGCCCTCCTGGAGGTCACGGAGAATTTGCCGCGCAATCAGCCGGCCTTCGCGATAGCACCAGCCGGCCGTTTCCACCGGGCGCAGGAGATTGCCCGCCGCAAAGATGCAGGGGTGCGTAGTGCGGCCGAAATTATCGATGATCGGCCCGCCGGTTTTCGGGTCGATGCCGAGACCGGCCAGCCGGGCAAGGCTGCTTTCGGGCGTGAAGCGGCCCGACAGCACGATGCCATCGCAGGCGATGCGGCGGTGGGAACCGTCTGGCCCTTCGACGGTGACGGCGCTGACCCGGGGATTGCCTTCGATATCGACGATCCGCGTGCCCGTCAGCACCGGCAGGCCGAGCAGCCTGGGGTACAGGAAGAGGGGTTTGCGGGCGAGCACCTCCGCCTCTTCCCCGATCATGGCGACGGGATAGGCCCCCATGGAGCGGCAGGTTAGGATGGCCGAGAGGGAGACGAGTTCCGTGCCGACGATCACCGGGCGCTCAAATGGCAGCCGCCTTTCCATATGGGCATAGGCCTGGAGCGCGCCGGTATTGATGACCCCAAGCGGCCTTTCACCCGGAAGAAGCCGCCCGGCCCGTGTCGTTTCCCGAGTCCCGGTCGCCAGCAGAACGCGGCGGGCGGTGATATGGGCAAGGCCGGCAGGCGTGGTGATGAGCAGCTTCACGCCCGAGTTCTGATACTCGAAGCCGACAATGCTGTTGTTGCAGTGAATCTCCACGTCCTCGGTCCTTGCCAGCGCGACAAGCCGACGGGCATAGCCGGGGCCGGTCAGCAGGCGGCCGAATTCGCGCAGTCCGAAAGGCGGATGAGCACAGTGCCTGGGGATGCCGCCCGCCTCGCTCTCCCGCTCGAAGAGGCCGACCCGGGCGATGCCCTGTCGCTTCAGCTCGATTGCCGCAGAGAGGCCTGCGGGACCGCCGCCGATGACGGCGACATCCAGATGCGCGCTCATGCGGCCCCTCCTTCCGGAACCATGGGCACACGAAGGCGCCCCTCGCTCATGGCGGCGACCCGGGCCTGGCAATGGAAGCCCTGGCAGCGGCCCATGCCGCAGCGGGTGCGGCGCCTGAGGCCACCATAATCGCCGGGGGGCAGGGGGCCCTCCAGGGCCTCGCGGATTTCCCGTTCGGTCACCAGTTCGCAGTGGCAGACGATGGCGCCATGATCCGGCTTCGACCAGTCCCGCGGCCGGTTTTCGGCAAGATTGGGAACGGGACTTTCCAACGGATCGGCAACCGGCCGCCAGTCGGGTTTTGCGCCCACCATCGCCCGGTATAGTTCGAGCGCATGGGCTGCAAGGCCCAGCGAGGCGGTCAGCCCCGTGGAACGGATGCCGCCAAGGGTGATCCAGTTGCGGTCAGGCTCGACGCGGATGCGATAGGGTTTCTTGTCGCTTGCCGGTCGCAGGCCGGCATAGGTGGCGGTTACCGGCATGTGCTCCAGTGCCGGAACCATGGTCACAGCCTTGTCGATCAGGGCTTTGAGCGTGTCGCTGGCGGTGGTTGCCCGCAGCCGGTCCTCCTGCTCCTCGGCGGTCGGGCCGACCAGGAGATTGCCGAAGGCTGTCTGGCAGAGAACCACACCCTTGGTGCGCTCGTTCGGCACGGGCAGGATGATGGTTTTGACGAGCGCGGCGGCGGCCTTGTCGAAGACGACGAACTGTCCCTTGCGGGGATGGATGGAGAAATGGGCTTCGCCAAGGAGCGCCTGCTCCACGATGTCACCGAAAAGTCCCGCACAGTTGATGACGGTGCGGGCCCGGAAGATGCCATTGGTCGTTTCCACCGACCAGGCCTCGCCATCGAATTGGCCGCCCGTTACTTCCGTCTGGAATAAGAAGCGGGCGCCCAAGGCCTTTGCCTGGATCATGTAGGCGAGGAAGGGGGACCAGGGGTCGATCACATGTTCCCGCGGCACGAGAAGGGCGGCGCGCGCCGCAGGCGATAGGTTCGGCTCCCGGGCGAGGATGGCGGCTCTGTCGAGGCGGCTTACATCCGAAACGCGGTTTTCCCGGGCTTGGGCCTCGATGGCGTCGAGCTGGGCTTCCTCCGCCTCGTTCCAGGCCACGACCATGGCACCCGTTTCCACAAGGGCGAGATTGAAGCGCTCCCTGATATCCAGATATTCCGCATAGCCCGCCTGCATGCAGGCAAGCTCGGTGCTGCCGGGCGGAGCGTCGAAGCCGGTGTGAAGGATGGCGCTGTTCGCCTTGCTGGCGCCAGAGAGGATATCGGCGCCCTTTTCCACGAGAATGACGCTTGCGCCTTCGAGCGCGAAACGGCGGGCCGTGGCGCAGCCGACAACCCCCGCACCGATGATGAGAATATCCGCCGTCATGCCTGCCGATCCCGATTGCCGACCCGTCTTTAGGATGGGTGGAAATGACCGAACAGTCAATATAGATGACTGTTCGGTCAAAAATGGACGCTTGGCCTTGACGGGGCGGTCATGGTACAAGCCAGACAACCAGAGAGCAGATGATTACTCATGATGCAACCGGAGATGCGACGTGCCGCCATTCTGGACCTCGTGCGCAAGCACGGGCGCGTCAGCGTCAACATGCTCGCCGATGCGCTTGGCGCCTCGCGGGAGACCATCCGGCGGGATCTGACGGAACTTGAGGCCGCGCGGGGCCTGCGCAAGGTTCATGGCGGCGCGGTGTTGCCGGAACCGCCTGTCTACCAGTTTGCGACGGAAGGGTCCTTTCAGGCGCGCATGGACGAGGCTTCCGAGGCCAAGCGGGCGATTGCCCGCGCCGCTGCGCCGCTCTTCCAGTCGGGCGATACGCTGTTCATCGATACGGGCAGCACGACGCTGACCTTTGCCGAGGAACTTGCCGCCAAGAGCGGGCTGACGGTGATTACCAATTCCGCGCTGGTGGCCGGACATGCGGCCCGGGGCGCAGAGGCCCGCGTGATCCAGCTCGGCGGGGATTTCCGGCCAGACGGGGCGGAAACGGTGGGCACAGTTACCATCGAGCAGATCGGGCTTTACCAGGTCACCCATGCGGTGTTGACCATCGGCGGGCTCACGGAAAAGGGCGCGCATGATTACGATGCCGCCGAGGCGGATGTCGCTCGCGCCATGGCCCGGCAGGCCCATTGGGTCGTGCTCCTGGCACATCACGGGAAATTCTACCGCAGCGCCCCCTATCTGGCGGTCGACCTTGCGGCCATCGACGTGCTCGTGACGGATCGGGCTCCGGAGGGACCGCTTGCCGATGCGCTTGCGGCGGCCTCGGTGGAGGTCGTGCTCGCCTAGCCGTTCTGTTCCAGCGGGAAGGTGAGAATATAGATCACGTCCGTATCGCTCTGGCGGTAATCCGCCTCGCCGCTGACCGAGGCCGGCACGACATGTTCGAGCACGGTGCTGCCGAAATGCTTCTGCGGCCGGCCGGAGGCCAGGAACTGCCGGCTCTTCAGCGACAGGGGCTCCCGCCATTCGAAGCGTATCGCCTCCTGTTCCGACTCGTGAATGCGGGTGCAGGTGATGAGGATCGGCGCCAGCCGGTCGTCGAAGACGGTTCCGTGATTGGTGGCATTGGCCATGAGTTCATGCATGGCCAGACCCAGATGCATGGAGGCATTGGGGGTAAGGAAGACATTGTCGCCCTCGATCTGCAGCAGGCGGCGGTTTTCCGGCGAGAGATGCTTGGATTGCTGGTAGACGAGATCGAAGAAATGCGCGCCGCGCCAGCGGGATCCCGTAATCAGATCCTGGGAATGGGACAGCGACAGCAGGCGGTCGCGGAATTTCTTCAGGAATTCCTGGAGCGAGGTGGAGTGTCGCGCGGTCTGCGATGCGATGCTCTGGATGACCGCCAGCATGTTCTTCGAACGATGGCTGCCTTCCCGCTGAAGTGAATGCAGCATCTGCTCGCTGTTGCGGGCATCGGTAATGTCATCGATGCGCGTACGATAGAAGGTGCCGGCTTCGTCCTGGATGCGGCTGAGGGTGAAGCGGAACACCTGCTCATCCACCTCCACCTCCAGGCTGCGCTCGACGCCCGAGGCTTCGACATTGCGCTTCAGATCGGAAAGCTTGCCGGCAATATCGGCACCGAAGAGAATGAAATCGGTTCTCTCCCCCTCTTCCGGCAGATCGCGCTGCCAGCAATCGGGCAGGTTGGCAATGAGCTGGTAGGTCCAGCTCGCATCCTGAATCAGAATGCAGCTTGCTGACCCCGACAGTGCCAGGGCCAGCAAGCTGTTTCGGCCCGAGCCGCCAGGTACGGGCTGAAGCCAAAGCGTGCGTGACATTGATGGAGTTGCTCCTCTCCAGGTCGTCCTTGCTGTTAGGAACCGCTCATGCGGGGTTCGACACGCTCGCATTGAAGAAGAGAGCCTGGCTGATCATGGCCTTCACCACATCGGGGTTGAAGGGCTTGGTCACCAGGAAGGTCGGCTCGGGGCGTTCGCCCGTCAGCAGCCGCTCCGGGAAGGCGGTGATGAAGATGACCGGAATGCTCGCTTCGTTGAGAATATCGGAAATGGCGTCGAGACCGGAGCTGCCATCGGCTAGCTGGATGTCGGCCAGCACCATCTTCGGCCGGGTCTTGTGGAAGAGTTCCACCGCCTCGCGATGGGTGCGCGCGATGCCGGTGACGAAATGGCCGAGCTCATGCAGCATCTGCTCGATATCCATGGCGATCAGCGGCTCGTCCTCGATGATCATGATATCGGTGGCGATCTGTTCGGAAATTTCGCGTGAGGCCTGATCGAGAAGGGGCTTGATCTCGTCTTCGCGCACCTGGAGAATTTCCGCGGTTTCCGACACCGAGAAGCCCTCGACCGTGGTGAGCAGAAAGGCCTGCTTGGCACGGGTGGGCAGGGCGGAGAGATTGGCGGCGGCGCGCTGTTCCCAGGCAAAGGGAGAGTCGGCTACCGGAATCTTCACCTCGGCGGAACCAAATATGGTGGCAAAGAGCTGATAGAGCGACACGCGGTCGCTGGAAGTCTTCGGGAAGATCTTGATATCGGCGATGAGCGCCTCAAGCGTTGCGGCAACATAGGCGTCACCGGAAGTCTGGGAACCGCTTACGCTGCGGGCATATCGACGAAGGAGGGGAAGATGGGCTGCGATACGTACCGATAGAGACATTTTTTAGCTTTCCAGTTGTGCCGGCTTACCCCGACGGTGCACTAAACGCGCCTGCAAAAATATAGTTCCTTTCGCTTGGAACTTTTTCTGAGCGACGCGCATTTACCCCACAACAAACCAATACAGGTCGCCATTCATCATGCACGAAAAGCACAAAGAGGCTGCGGAAAATGTTCAAGCCAACGCAGAGTCCAGTGTCATAGATCCCAATTCCCTCGTCTCCCGCGTGCTCCGGGAGCTTTATGACAGCGTTCAAAACGAGGCCATCCCCGAACGGTTTCTGGACCTGCTCGAACAACTGGACATGGCGGAAAATTCTGCCAAGGCGGGCGAAACCCAATGAACGAAAAGATCGAATCCGACCAGCGCCGATTCAAGCGCGAGCTTCTGGCTGCCTTGCCCAATCTGCGCGCCTTTGCCGTCTCGCTTGTCGGCCGGCATGATCGCGCCGACGATCTGGTGCAGGACACCATCATGAAGGCCTGGGCCAAGCAGGAGAGTTTCGAGATCGGCACCAATATCAAGGCCTGGCTGATCAAGATCCTGCTCAACAGTTTCTACAGCCAGATGCGCAAGAACGGCCGCGAGGTGCAGGACAGCGACGGCATCCTGACGGAGCGCCTGTCGGTGCATCCCTCCCAGCACGGGGCGCTAGACCTGCAGGATTTCCGCATTGCCCTCAACAGGCTTCCGCCGGACCAGCGCGAGGCGATCATTCTGGTGGGCGCATCCGGCTTTTCCTATGAAGAGGCTGCCGAGATCTGCAATTGCGCGGTCGGTACCATCAAGAGCCGGGTCAGCCGGGCGCGCCAGCGCCTGCAGGAGCTGCTCGGCATCACGGGCGAGGCGGATTACGGACCGGATGCCGCCTCCACCGCCGTCACATCACGGCCGGTCTCCAGCTCCCCCCTCTGATCTTCAGGATGCCGGCCTAGCGCCGGCACTCCTTTTTCAAGCACCCGCTCTCTGCCCTAGAGCAGCCGCTTCAGGGCAGAGAGGAGCAGGGTGTCATCAAAGGGCTTGGTCAGCTGTTCCGTGCGGCCCGCCGGCAATTCCCCCACATTCACATGGCCCGTCGCAATCAGGGCCGGCAGATCCGGACGGAATTCGCGGGCTCGGTGCAGCAGGTCGATCCCCGTCATGTCAGGCAGGCCAAAATCGGTGATGAGGATATCGAGATCGGTGGTTTCGAGCGCTGCCAGCGCCTCGGCGCCGCTTGCGGCCTCGATCACCAGGAAATTTTCCTCTTCCAGGATTTCCGCCGTCGTCAGGCGGATCAGGTAATCATCCTCGCAGAGGAGGACCACCGGCCGGTCATGGCGCGCGCGCGCCGGCCGGCTTTCCTCGAGGGTCTTCTGGCCCTGTGCACGGGCTGGTTGCGGCTCGGCGTTTCGCTGGTCGCGGGCCGTGTTCCGGGTGCGGTCGATAGCGCTTCTCACCTTGCTCGCCAGGGCCTCGCGGGAATAGGGTTTCTGCAAAAGCTCGATCCCCGTCTGTTCGATTTCCGGTTCATCAGGCCCCGCATAGCCCGAGGTGAGGAGAATGCCAAGGGAGGGGCGGGCGGCGCGCGAGCGGCGGATGAGTTCCGCACTCTTGAGGCTGCCCGGCATGATCATGTCGGCAAAGAGGAGATCGACCGGTGCCCCGCTTTCGAGAACGGTGAGCGCCGCCGCCCCATCTCTTGCCCGCAGCACCCGGTAGCCGAGATCGGAGAGAATGGCAGCCACGGTTTCGCGCACCGCCTCATCGTCTTCCGCGACGAGGATGGTTTCGCAGCCGCCGCTGACAGGGGCGAGCTCTTCCTCGCTTCCCGCCTCGTCGTCCCGGGCGGCTGTCGAACGCGGCAGATAGAGGCTGATGGTGGTGCCTCGCCCCGGTTCGCTGTCTATCGTCACATGTCCGCCTGACTGCTTGACGAAGCCATAAACCATGGAAAGCCCAAGCCCTGTTCCCTTGCCCTCGGGTTTGGTGGTGAAGAAGGGCTCGAAGACCTTTTCCATAAGCTCCCTGGCCATGCCGCAGCCGCTGTCTTCCACGGAAACCATGACATAATCGCCGGGCGCAAGATCAAGCCCGCCCCGGGCAGAGGGGGTGGCAAGCACCGTGTTGCGCACCTCGATGATGACCCTGCCGCTGCCTTCCATCGCGTCCCTCGCATTGATGGCGAGATTGAGGATGGCGTTTTCCATGTTGCCGGGATCGATTTCCGTGTTCCAGAGCGCGTCGTCGATCCGGGTTTCCACGGAAATCGCCTCGCCCAGCGCCCGGTGCAGGATATCATCCATGTTGCGGATGAGCTGGCCGATGTTGAGCACCCGCGGCATCAGCGGCTGGCGGCGTCCGAAGGCCAGCAATTGCGAGGCGAGCTTCGCGCCCCGCGTAACGCCCTTGATGGCGTTTTGCAGCCGTGCCTCCAGAACGGGATTGCCGGCCATGTCTTTGGCAATAAGGTGCAGGTTGCCGCTGATGACCTGCAGGAGATTGTTGAAGTCGTGGGCGATACCGCCCGTGAGATTGCCGATCGCCTCCATTTTCTGGCTCTGGCGCAGGGCGTCCTGCATCTTCAGCAGTTCCGTGGTGCGGGCTTCCACCCGCTGTTCGAGCGTGGCGGCGAGATCGGCAAGGGCGGCTTCGGCACTCTTCTGATCGTCGATATCGGTGTTGGTGCCGATCCAGCGCTTGATGTCGCCGGCCCGGTTTCTGACAGGCACCGCCCGGACGATATGCCAGCGATAGACCCCGTCGCGCCGGCGCAGGCGAAACTCTGCCTTGTAGAGATGGCCGTTGGCGACCGCCGCCTGCCAGGCCTCCTGAATGCGTGCGAGATCGTCCGGGTGGATCATCCGCCCCCAATTCTCGCCATCCAGCGATCCGCGGGGGATGCCGCCATAGTCGTAGACCCGCTCGTTGAACCAGTCGAGATGGCCATTGGCCCGGGCTGTCCAGACATGGTTGGGCATGGACTGGGCAAGCAGCCGGAATTTCGCCTCGCTTTCGGAAATCGAGCGCTCCGCCTGCTTGCGCAGCGTGACATCCAGCAGGAGTACGCCGATGCGATTGCCTGATATCCGCTGGGCCCGCGCCTCATACCACCGCTCGGAGGGTTCCGGCAGGCAGAGCTCGAATTCAGCGGCCGTGCCCGTCGTTATGGTCTTGCGAAGCGCATCCACCACGTCTTCCTGAAGATCGGGGACGAGCGTGCGCAGGCTCTGCCCCGCCATACGTGCGGCGGGCTGGTTGAACTGGCGCAACAGGGCGGAATTGAACTCCACCACGCGAAAGTCCCCGATCGTGCCATCCGGCCCGGACATGGGATCGCCCAGGAAAAAGCCCTCCTTCATCTGTTCGAAGAGGGTTTTCCAACGGTTCTCGTTCTGCAGGATTTCCTGCTCCGCGCGCTTGTGATCGGTGGTTTCATTGAGGATGCAGAGCGCTCCGCTGACCGTTCCGTCCGGCTCTCGCAGCGGGCTGTAATCCAGGGTCAGCCAGAGATCTTCGAACTGGCCTTCTTTTCGGATGCGTACGGACTGGTCGCGCAGCGACACCCTTTCGCCCGAAAGCACCGCATCAAGCGCTGACCGATGCAGCTGGCAAAGCGTGTGGGGAAAGGAACCGATCGGCTCCCCGAACAGTTTCGGGTGCAGGTCGCCCGCAAAGGGAACGAAGGCTTCATTGTAATAGGAAAGACCGCGATCTCCCCAGAGGATAAGCATGGGGACTGCCGATTCCGAGACGATGCCGATGGTGTGGGACAGGGTTTCCGGGCAATCGCCCCCATCCATTCCCGTCTTTTTCATCCTGTCCGAACGGGCGTCCCCGTTTTCTTTCATCGTGGCGCTTTGCGCGGCTTCTTGTCGTGGCCGATCTGCGGCGAGGGTCATTTATGGCGCTTTCTGTTGGAGCATTTTCATTCGGCAATCGCAGTCTTGTTCTAGACGGGCAGGGGCCGGTCCTCGTCCAGGGACAGGCTGAAGAGCGCGGCATCGGGATCGGAGCGCCCCTCGATTTCGGCAAGCACGATATCGGCTGCAATCTGGCTGAAGGTCATGCCATTCGAGCCATAACCCAGAACCGCGTGGGCCTGCTGCTGGTCCGGAAGGCGGGCAATGACGGGCAACCCGAGCGGGGAGGCGGAAAGCGTGCCGCCCCAGCCATAATCAGGCTCGCCGATATCGATGTTCAGGAGGTTCGAGACCCGGTCTGCGAGCTGCCGGTAACGGGTGGAGGCGGGCACCGGCGACCAGGCCGGAGCTTTCCCCTGCGCTTCGGCGCAATGGACGATCAGGCGGCCGTCGTCGGTCGTGCGTATATGAAGGTCGTCCGCGCCGCCCATGCGTACCACATGGCGGCCAAGCCAGCCGGTCTCCACAAGTCCCGGCCGGCTCGCCAGGGCGGTTACCGGTATCTGTCGGCTCGCCTGCTCCGGAAAGCAGTCGGGCACCTCGCATCCGGTGCAGAAAATCGCATGGCCTGCACTCAGAAAATCCCCTTCCGACGTGAGGAGATGAATGCGGCCGCCGCTTTGCCGTGCATCGAGGATTTCCACATTACCGACGATTTCCGCGCCCCGCCGGTTGGCATGGGCCAGAAGCCCGGCGGTCAGCTGAACCGGATTGAGCGTGGCCGCAAGCGGGGAGAGCAGCGCCCCGGTGCAATCGATGCCGAACTGGGCCATCAGTCCCTCGCGGGCGATGAACTGGGTGCGGATGCCCGCCAGATTGCGGATCCGCGCTTCCCGCTCCAGCCGGTCGGCCGCCTCCCGGTCGCCGGCAAGCGAGAGGCTCCGCTTGCGCTCAAGACCGCAGGCGATGTTGAGGTGGGCAATGAGGGCAAGAAGCTTCTCCACCGCCTGTTCGGCACGATGCCATACATGCTCGGCCGGCCCCTGTCCCACCTGGTCCGTCAGGTTGTCCAGCCCCATGTCGAAACCCGGATAGACGATGGCAGAGCTCGCCGCCGTGCCGCCCGAAAAGGGCATGCGCCGATCGATGACGAGCAGCGAACGCCCCTGGCTGCTGAGGGCTTCCGCCAGGAGGGCACCGGTGAGACCGGCCCCGATAACCACCATATCATAGGAACGACGGGCGGGTTTCCGCGCGATCTGCAAATCGCTGTGCGGCAGACCGTGCCAATAGGGCTGTCCGATATCCAGCCCGGTCAGCATGGCCCTTTCGGTGGCGGTATTGCTATTCCAGGACTGACGCATGATTTTCCTCCCCGCTCGGCGCACGGCACGGCGGCGCTTATGCGTGAACGCCTCAGGATGCGTTCGGTTCCCGCCGCCGGGCGCGATCCGGCGCCGCTTCACGCTTTCGAAGGAACCCGAGGCGAACCGTTGCGTTCTTGGAAAGACGCATCATGCGGGGAAAGGAACCCAGCCCATGATTTTCAAGGAGCGCCGTTTTCATCAGGCCGAGCCTTCATACGAACACCTTCTGCCGGAAGCGCAAAGCCAGGATTCGGGCCTTGAGGCGCGCATTGCCGATTTCCTGGCAAGTCTGGCCGATCTTGATGCGACCCAGATGTCAGTCGTCGTTTCGGAAGGCCGAGCGGTGCTTGGCGGTTTTGCAGCTTCCGCGGCCGAAGCCGCGCGGGCGGCAGATGCCATCGGTGCCGAGTTTCCCGGTATTCCGGTCGAAAACCGGCTTCAGGTCGGCTGAAGCGGGCTCCGGAGGATGGCAGGTGTCTGCGCGCGATCTTTTCGAGTTTTTCGATCGCCCGTCGCCGCTCGTGGCGCGCGCGCTTGTTGGCTGTGCCTTTTCCATTGACGGCGTCGGGGGAACGCTCGTCGAGACGGAAGCCTATACGCGGGATGACGAGGCTTCCCACAGTTTTCGCGGGCCACGCTCCTCCAATGCCGCGATGTTCGGGCCGCCGGCGACGGCCTATGTCTACCGCATTTATGGCCTGCATCTCTGTCTCAATTTCGTCTGTCGCGATGCCGGCGCGGTGCTGGTGCGCGCTCTTGTGCCGGAGATGGGACTTCAGCGTATGGCCGAACGGCGCGGCCTCGCCAATCCGCGGCTCCTGTGCAGTGGTCCAGGGCGGCTCGGACAGGCGCTCGGCATTCACCTTGCCATGAATGGTGTCTCGCTTCTCGACGCGCCCTTCGCGCTGAAGGCGGCTGACGGGCCCCATGCGCCCGTGATCTCGGGACCCCGGATCGGCATTTCGCGGGCGCAGGACCGGCTTTGGCGCTTCGGTCTTTCGGGCTCTCCCTATCTCAGCAAACCCTTCAATCCGCCATGCATATCACTTCTTGATCAGGAAGGACCGGCACCATGACCCCCGAGGCACAGACGAGCCCCCAGAGTGCTCCCCGGAAAGACTATTTTGCTCTTTTCTCCAACACGATTTCCAACTGGGCGGGCAAACCCATTACTTTCGCGCTGGCGGTATTCGGCATTCTCGTCTGGGCGCTGCTCGGCCCGTTCCTCGGTTATTCCGAAGGCTGGCAGCTGGTGGTGAATACAGCCACGACCATCATCACCTTTCTCATGATCTTCGTGCTGCAGAACTCGCAGAACCGCGACGCGAAGGCCCTGCAGGTCAAGCTGGATGAGCTCATCCTCACCAATGCCCGGGCAGAAAACTGCTTCATCGGTGCCGAGGCGCTGGGAGAGGCGGAGCTCGTGCGGCTTCGCGCCATGCTGGATGCCAAGCTCGCGGCGGCCGAGGCAACCCGCTCGCCCGAGCGGCGGGAAGAAATGGAAGATCGCCTCGAAGAAAAAGTCCGATCGGCAAAAATAGCGTGAGTCAACCGGAACAGAACTGCCGGGATGGCGGTTGTTAACGAGCGGGGGCGCCAGTGTTTCAACCAGTCAGGATTGAGCGAATATGAAGTATATCCCCCTTATGACCGCCGCTCTCATGCTTTCGTCCGTCACGGTTTTCGCCCAGACCCAGAGTGGCACCACCGATGGCTCTGCCGAAACGCCGGCTGTTTCCACCCAGGACGCCAATAATCCCGGCGCACCCGTCGAAGGCGCAAACAGCTTTACCGAAGACCAGGCCCGTCAGCGGATGGAAGATGCCGGCTATACCGGCGTCAAGGATCTGAAGCTCGATGACAAGGGTTTCTGGAACGCGACCGCCATGAAGGGACAGACCCAGGTAAATGTCGTGCTCGATTACCAGGGCAATGTGGTTGCCCGCTAAGCTGAACAACAGGAAAGGATCTCCCGATGAGAACTGTTACCGGTATCTTTGACACCTATTCCGATGGCCAGGCTGCCGTGCGCGCCCTGGAAAACGCCAATGTCCCCCGGGACCAGATCAGCCTTGTTTCGCGTGACGATGACGGAACGCTGCGCGATGGCGACGGTGCCGTGGACGGTGCCGAAACCGGTGCCGGTCTCGGCGCGCTCGCCGGCGGTGCAGGTGGCCTGCTTGCCGGTCTCGGCATGCTTTCCATCCCGGGCGTCGGTCCGGTGGTTGCCGCCGGATGGCTCGCTTCCACCATAACCGGTCTTGCGGCCGGTGCCGTGGCTGGCGGTGCTGCCGGCGGCATCATCGGCGCGCTTACCGATGCGGGCGTTCCGGAAGAGGAAGCCCATGTCTACGCCGAAAGCCTGCGTCGCGGTGGCACACTGGTGACCGCACGGGTCGAGGACGCCATGGCGCCGACCGCTGCCCGCATTCTGGACGAAGCCAAGCGGGTGGACTGGAGCCTGCGCCGCCGCGAATATGCCGAAAGCGGCTGGTCCAATTTCGACGAGAACCTGCCCTATGATCCGGCTCCCGGCCGCTATCAGGGAAGCGATCTGACCGGCCGCCTCTGATATTGGCGCCAGACCGTGCGAAGAGCGGGCCCAACACGGCCCGCTTTTTCCATTTTAACGCCGCTTTTTCGAGCGCAGCGGGCCAATCCGCAAAATAAGTATTAATTTACAACCACTTATCATTTTGTATGAATTTTTTATGGGAATGGGTGTTGACTGTTTT
>CAMFIF010000015.1 GCA_945952415.1 uncultured Rhizobium sp.
GGAAATCCACTTAACGAAACGCCCGAAACTGTTCAGACAAACCGAGCCAGCTCTGAGTGAATGTCATGTGGACCGCGCTGATTGGACCCTCTGGCCATTCTGCTGCCTCTCCCTCGGTGAATAGGCCACCGCCGCCATCCCGAAAGCTTGCGAACTGAGCATTATCTACGACCAGCCCTATGAAGTTGTCGTTGCCACGGAAGGTCGTCCTGCGTTTCGACATCGTCTGGTTAGCCGTTACCTGTAGTAGTTCGTCAATAGTAAAGGACCAGTCGTCCGAGCCGCCGCAAATGGCATCACGGCCGCAAGCTGGATTTCCAGTAGCCATGCCAGCAAGATAAGAAGCAAGCGAAGCAGTGAATCGGAACCAAGGTTTGGTATCTAAAGGGACCTCATGCCGCCATTCTGGAGGGGTGCTCTTAAGATCGATACCTCCATATTCGGTCGAGAATCGTGGCGAACCAACCTGAGGCATCCCCTCAAAGTCACGGCTGCGGTTGTTATAGAGCATTTTGTTCACAAATGTAAAAACCGGTCGCCAAGCGAGCAGCTCGTGCTGAACCCATTCTTGCCCCGAAGGGCTAATGGCACCACTCTTAAGCATCTTCGCTTGGACAAGTGCCGCACGTCGTTCTGTGACATTCGTCGCGGGATCGACATGGTCAAAAACAATTAGTAAGTCAGCAAGCTCGCATTGCCTTACTTTGGGTCCGCCGGAGAAATTGGGATGCGGCACAGGAGCGAAGGTCACTTGCGGGGCCGAGTGACAGAACACTGCTTTCAAATCGATGCCGTAACCAGCGTTCTTTAGAGTGGGGGCCCACGCTGCAGCAATTTGATCAAACCCGTCAAGTGTCATCGTACGCACGGCCGTAACCTCGCCGGAAGGCTTAGCTGTGCGAGTGCCGCCTCGAGCCAGTACTTTAGCAATGACAGGATCAGCATCGATGGCAAGGGAATTACTGAGCGAGAAAGGTAGCATCTTACGCCTTTAATATGGTGGCTGAAGATATCATGCTAGGAATGCACACAGCTTGTGAAGGCGGTAGTTCAGTGGTCGTAGTGATCAATAAGCCCACCTGCATCCGCCGCCAATTCCCATTCCGTTAAAGCGAGGTAGGACCGGCATCAAATCATAAGGGTGACGCCAACCAGGCATGGAGCTAATCCTGCTCTTCCACGCAGCGATTGAGGGGACGTGGCTACTATCGATGCCCGTTTCCTCAGGCCTGAACGCATAACAGCCAGAGACATGTCGGCGATTGTTAGACGATCACCAACCATGAATGGGTGCTTGTTCAGGTGTTGCTCAACAATTCCACGGGCGCCGCCTTACCAAGGCAGTCCGGCGTCGGCGTTGTCCGACCTGAGAGATAGGTGACAGAACGTACCGGAGACATGGGTAACACTTTTCGTTTTGCGGGAGGTGTTGATGCCGTGGAGAGAGACTTCGGTCATGGATGAACGTCTGCGCTTTGTCGCCCGTTTGCTGGAGGGCGAGGGAATGAGCGAGGTGTGCCGGGACTTCGGCATATCGCGCAAGACCGGCTACAAGATCTTCAACCGCTATAAGGACGAGGGGCTCGAGGCTCTGACGGATCGGTCACGCCGTCCCGTGCGCCATGCCAACCAACTGCCCGATCCCGTCGAGGCGATGATCGTGCGGCTAAAGAAAGAAAAGCCGCATTGGGGCGCACGCAAGATCCGTGAGCTTTTGGTGAGGAAACTGGCCGGCGATGTCCGTATTCCGGCCAAGAGCACGGTCCACGCCGTCCTCGACCGGCACGGGCTCGTGGCGCAGGCGCGCAGGCGCACGCGACACAAGGCTGAGGGCACTGCCCTGTCGGAGGCCTTGCAGGCCAACGACCTCTGGTGTGCCGACTTCAAGGGTGAGTTCAAGCTCGGCAACGGTCGCTACTGTTACCCGCTGACGGTGACCGACCAGGCGACACGCTACCTTCTGGCCTGCGAGGCCTTCGAATCGACGCGCGAGGTGGGCGTCATCGAAGCCTTCCGCCGCCTCTTTGCCGAGCATGGCCTGCCGCGGGCAATCCGCTCCGACAACGGCCTGCCGTTTGCCTCGCCGAACGGGCTCTACAATCTCTCGAAGCTCTCGGTCTTCTGGCTGAGGCTGGGCATTGCTGTCGAGCGCATCAAGCCCGGCCATCCGCAACAGAACGGCCGTCACGAGCGTATGCACCTGACGCTGAAGAAGGAGACGACCCGCCCGGCCGGCCGCACGCTTCTTCAGCAACAGGCGAAGTTCGATGAATTCGTCAGCGAATTCAATCTTGAGCGACCCCATGAGGCCATCGGGATGAAGGTGCCCGCCGATCTCTATGCAAATGCGTCTTCCCGGCCATATCTGGGCCTGCCAGAGCTCGACTATCCCTTCCACGACCGCGAGATCGTCATCACCAATTGCGGGCGCGCATGCCTGCACCGCAAAAAGATCAACATCTCGACCGTGCTGGCCGGACAGAAACTGGGAATAAAGGAGGTCGACGACGGCATATGGCTCGTCAGCTTCATGCACTATGATCTAGGCTATATCGACCTGGAACAGAGAACCTTGCAAACCATCGACAATCCGTTCGGCACGAGATTGTCACCCATGTCTTAGGTACAAACTGTTACCTATGTCTCCGGGTCGGACACGTGCAGGAATGGCGTCCACGAGAGGATTCGAACCTCCGACCCCAGGATTCATACCACTTCGACTTTCGCCGCCGCTTGCGCGTTCGTGGTCTGGACTGTCCCTTCACCATTGGCATGAAGCCGTTAGGTGCCGCCCGTCCAGTCTCTACACACTTCCCCGGAAGTCTCCGGGGTTTGGCTCGGGATTGGCATGCTGGAAGACCAGCGAAGCGTCCCCCGACTTTGAGCGGATTGATTGTATAGGTTTCCCAGTACAACCCCCAATTGAGGAATCCTGTGCTCTATCCTGCTGAGCTACGTGGACCCGCAGGCGTTTGCTGGATCTGGATAACTTATCCGTACTCGCCGGGCAACCCCAAACTTGAGCTGATAGCCCAACTCGCTGCGTAGGCGTGGCTTCGTGACTGCCGGCCGAGCGTGCTGAGAGTTCATGGAGAGTCGAATCCTAGAAGTCCGAAGACTTGCCCGATTTTGCTCGGTGTTGTCCCTTATGGCTCGCTCAAATGCCTGACAGAGACGCTTCACGTCATCGTCAGCATCGTTTGATTTTTGTATGTCATCGAAGTCCTGGAGCATGTCAGCCACCGGAAAGCGCATGGCATGCCCGCAACAGCTAACAGCTTGGATTGATAACGTCAGGTTCCGTATCAGGCGTCGCAGGTCATCATCAGAAAGCATTTTGTAAGGGGCTTTTCAGAGCAGCTTTGCCAATCATGTGGCTGATTAGACCCGAATCGGTTCTCGGTAACCTATAGAGTTGAGGCAAACGCTCGCTCAAGCCACGCTTTCACATCCGCCGCCGTCCCGTACCCCGAGCGCACCAACAATGCGGCAATATCCGATGCAGACATGACCAGGATAGGATGCTGGTCATCCTTTATCTCTTTGTATGCCTGCTGATCGACATATCCGGTGGTCACCAGGACGCCGAACTGCCGATGTCTTAGTCTGGATATCAGTCGCGACATATCTCGCACGCCTACAGCGTGGTTCAGCCCATAGCATTTGGCTTCGATTGCAAAGTCTACAAGAATTGCGCTCTCGCCGGAGCCGATCCGAAATTGGCCAACGGCATCACGCCCGCCATCTCTCGATCGCCGAGTCGCATCGAGAGAGGTTACGTCTGGCAGCATCATTCTAACCAGTTCGGCAGCGCAAGATTCGAACCCATGCGGATCATCAGCAAAAAACCGATGAATGGTCTCAACAATCTCGAGGTCGCCGGCGCTCGACGGTAGCTGTTCTTGTCGTCGTCGATATTGGATCGTTCTTGGAGCGAGCAGGGGCATTATCCGCCCGGTTTCAACCCAAGCCTGCCATTCCGGAGGGGCGTGAGCATCATGCGGCGAGCCGGCGATTATTCCTGTGAGCCACTTCCTTGATATGGTGACTGCCCGCAGGATCGTGAAGCGCGCGCGATAGTTTTGGAACCGACGATTGTCGCGCGTTCTCCAAATAGCCACGAGATCCTCCATTCCCGGCTGGCCAACAGTGCCGGGAACCGCGAGGCCGAGAAATATCACATCTCTCCGAACCCCCGCGGACGAGAAGACAAGGATTGGAGGAACTCGTGCGCGGCCATCCCGGCCGGCTTCAGCATCAGCAAACACTCGCTGCAGGATGGCGTTGCCGAACCGAGGCGTGTCGTGCAACTCGCGACCCGGCGTCTTGTTGTCACCATAGTAGGTGTAAATGCCCGTTTCTCGATCTAGTGAGTCAGGCCAGTCGGGATCTCGTTTGTTGGATGTGAGTGCCACGAGTTCCAGATTGTCGAGACGCCCACGATAGCGGAAGCCGCCCCCTGTGCTTACGCCCGCAAGACGCTTCTTGCCAGCTTCGAGGAATTCCTTTGACCAGCTATAATACAGGCTCTCGGCGATCCCTTCACGGCGGCATATCGCGGCAATGCTGTCCTCACCGCGCAGGCCTTCCAGCACGATGCGGATTTTGTCTTCTGCAGAATGGTGCTTGCGCGTCGCGCGGCGGATGTCCTTGATCGTCTTCTCTGCCGCCGATGTCTGCTGCCCGATTCTCTGTCTCATTTTCGCTTCCTTTGATAGAGCTACGATGAGCCGAAAATCCTCTCTTCTCAATTAAGCCAGTTTGGTCTCAGGGGCGCTGATGTCGGACAAGCAGATTTGCTGCCATAGCCAATCAATTTTCGCTTACGACGAACCGTTCGGATAGATCGCTGCGGCTGTTTCTGCGCAGTCACGACTTCGGGCAAACCCGGCCACTTGAATTGGAAAGTTTTGTCGCCGGCCAGAAGCGCTTCGATTCTGCAATGGAGGTGACGAGGTTCGCGTTTTTTCTCAATCGACGCATTAGTGAGGGCCTTCTACTTGGCAAGCCGTTCGCGGATACCCGCGTTCGTCGCCGGCTTTCGTTAAAGGGGCTACACTACGACCCGCGAAATCGAGTTGTCGTCCAAGGAGTCGAGACGTCGCTGCTTACAGCAGAGTCGAAAAATAACCTTGTCCGACAGGTCAATTCCACCCTCAGCGGAAACGTGCTTGAATCCTTCGACCTGGTTGAAGGTCTCCCGCGAGAAAAATCGACCTATCGTCACTCGGCTGTAGCCTCGGCCGGCGAAAAGCTCTTGGATCTGCGGAGCAAGGAAGTCTATGCAGCGGCCCTAACTGGTACCGCAGTTATTTTTGGATCGAAGGCTGAGGTGATAGAGGAGACGCTGTCGCATTTCTCGGGACGTTTCGAAAAATTCGGAGCTGAAGACGCATGAAGAACCTGCAGAAGCGCCTCAGTACGACCATCATGCTGGTGAAATCCTCTACGGCATTCGCGGACCCCGCTGTTAAACAGTCGGTGATTGAGGAACTTCGTGAGATCTCAAGGGCCGCTAATCTCCAACCCTTGAATCGCCGACGTCTTCTAGTCGTTCTGCACCTTGCCCGATCCTTAGAAACATCCCTTCGAGCTGTCGTGGACAGCAACGGAATTGTTGTGCCACCGGAGAAACGAGGAATGGGAGGCTATCTTACCGCGCTGGCCGCTCATACGCCGCCGCTTGTAACCCAATCAGTCAGGCACAACTGCATCCGTGACGTCACGAGACTCAGAAATCGGATCGCTCACGCGGCGGGCGGCTATCCGAGGGATGACGGCCTCGTTGAAGCAACCGCGCAAGCTGCCCACGCGTGCCTTGCGTTGATCCTGAGGTAGTCGAAGCGATCTTGAGTGGAATGATCGCTCGCTGAGAAAGTTCATGCCCTGGCGGGGCATGAGTCGAGACATTTTCAGCGCGCTTCCGTCTCCAGGAACAATACTCTGAACATTAAGTGATAGCGTCCGCGCCGTTCCGCCTCGATCATTATCGCTGGAAGGCAGAGTTGGCGCCCATCGCTACGCAAGATCAATAGTTGGAAGGAATGTGTTTTGCGATCGGTAAATTTACTAGTGGCGCGGGCACCAACAGCGCCTAGTTCATGACAGAAACCGGTAAACTTTCCGCCCTTAAAGTTGCTCTATCCTGCTGAGCTACGGGACCACTTGGGAAGGTTCAATACAGAATAGCCGGCCTTTCGCCAAGCCCCCTAATCCGGAGGCTCGGGTCGGGGCGGTCGTCAGGCCAGGCGGTTTTCGGCGAGCTTCACCCAATAGGAAATGCCGTGGGGAATGATCTCGTCGTTGAAATCGTAATTCGGGTTGTGAAGGTTGGCGCTTTCGCCATTGCCGAGGAAGATGAAGGCGCCGGGGCGTGCATTGAGCATGTAGGAAAAATCCTCGCCGCCCATCATCGGATCGGTTTCCGGATCGACCTTGTCCAGACCGGCAATCGCCGTTGCCGCTTCGATGGCATGGGCGGTTTCTGCGGCGTGGTTGACGGTGACCGGATAGTTCCTGACATAGCGCACCTCCGCCTCCGCCAGATGGGCAGCCGCCAGGCCTGCGGCGATCTCGCGCAGGCGCTTTTCTGCGAGATCGCGCATTTCCGGTTTCAGGGTCCGCACGGTCCCGCCGAAGGTCGCGGCGTCGGGGATGATGTTGCTCGCAAAGCCGGCATTGAACTTGGTCACCGAGACGACGATCGACTGGAGCGGATCGGCATTGCGGGAGGCGATGAGCTGGAGGCTCGAAATCATCTGCGTGGCAATGGCAATCGGATCGACGGTGCGGTGCGGCTGGGCCGCATGGCCGCCGCGGCCGGTAACGGTGATGCTGAATTCATCCGTGGAGGCCATGATCGGCCCCTTGCGGATGGCAAATTCGCCGGCGGGCAGGCCAGGGAGATTGTGCAGCCCATAGACTTCGGCAATGCCGAACCGTTCCATCATGCCATCCTGAACCATCAGGTTTCCACCGCCGCCACCCTCTTCGGCGGGCTGGAAGATCACGGCCACGCTGCCGGCGAAGTTCCGGGTTTCCGCCAGATACTTGGCGGCACCGAGAAGCATGGCCGTGTGGCCATCATGGCCGCAGGCATGCATTTTGCCCGCGACAGTCGAGGACCAGGGCTTGCCCGTCGTCTCGTTGAGGGGAAGGGCATCCATGTCGGCGCGGAGTCCGATGGTCCGGTTTCCGGGACGATGGCCGCGGATAATTCCGACGACGCCGGTCCGGCCGATGCCGGGAACCACTTCGTCGCAGCCGAATTCGCGCAGCTTGTCGGCCACGAAGGCAGCCGTTTTCACCACGTCGAACAGGAGTTCCGGATGCTTGTGGATCTGGCGTCGCCAGCTCGTCACTTCGTCCTGGAGTTCAGCCGCGCGGTTCAAGATTGGCATGCGAAATCATCCTGTTTGCTGATGGTCTGGCACCTGCATGCCACCGGCCAGCATTGATGTGCAAGGTTGACCGCATGACTTACCTTTGCCATTTCTATTTCCTATAGGCTAAATTCCAACGCCTGACGACAGTTATACCCACAATTTGAGGATTGCCGTGTTCCGAACCCAAAACCCGCTGACGCATGGCCTTCGCCGTGCCGTGCTGGCCGTGACGCTTTTTGCCGCAAGCGCGCTGCCATTCGCTGCCGAAGCCAATCCGCGGATCGTCGTGGACGCCGGTTCTCTCAAGGTGCTCGATCATGAAATGGCCTTCCGCAAGTGGTATCCGGCCTCGCTGACCAAGCTGATGACCGCCTATGTGACCTTCCGCGCGATCAAGGCTGGCGAGCTGCGGCTGGACAGCCTGGTCACCATGAGCAAGCGCGCCGCGGCCCAGCCGGCCAGCAAGATGTATTACAAGCCCGGCCAGCAGCTGACCCTCGACAGCGCGCTGAAGATCCTCCTCGTCAAATCCGCCAATGACGTGGCCGTTGCCATTGCCGAAACGGTGGGCGGGAGCCAGGAAAACTTCGTCGCCCGCATGAATGCCGAGGCGGCCCGCATCGGCATGAACAATTCCCATTTCATCAATCCGAACGGTTTGCCCGGCAAGGGCCAGTATACGACGGCGCGGGATCTGGCGCTGCTGACGGTGATGCTGAAGCGGGAATTCCCGGAATATTCCGATTATTTCAAGCTGGAAGGCATCGATACTGGCAAGCGCCAGTATCCGAACTACAACCTGCTGATCGGCCGCTTCGAAGGGGCGGACGGCATGAAAACAGGTTTCATCTGCGCCTCCGGTTTCAATCAGGTGACGTCGGCGACGCGCAATGGCCGGACGATCATTTCTGTCGTTCTCGGGACGGAGAGCCTCGCAGCCCGCGCCGATCTTTCCGCCGATCTCCTGCAGAAGGCTTTCGTCAGCGGCGGGAACGGACCGCGAATCGATCAGCTTCCGCCGGATGCCGACGCGTCCCTCGACGTTGCCGACATCAGTGCCGATATCTGCAGCAAGAAGGGCGCTCAGGTGCGCAGCGAAAGCCGCGACGAGGTGGGGCGCATGAAGCTTCTTTCGCCCTATGTGCACGAAATGGATCATGAGCCCGTCTTCGTCTTTGCGGGCCTCATCCCGGGATCTGAACCGGCCCAGCCGGAAAAGACGCCTGGAAAGAACAAAGGCGGCAAGAACAAGGGCGACAAGAACACCGCTGAAAAGGGCAAGGACGGCAAGAACAAGAAGAACCGCGCCAAGCAGGAGGCCTCCTCCGATCTCGGCGATGCCACCGTTCCCGTCCCGCGTCCGAAGCCGACCAAGGGCTGAACCATGATACAAGCGCTCCGGAAAATCCCGGTCAGCATCGTCACCGGGTTTCTCGGGGCGGGCAAGTCCACGCTGCTCAACCGGCTGCTGAAGGATCCCGGGATGCGGGATTGCGCCGTGATCATCAATGAATTCGGTGAAGTCGGCATCGACCATCTGCTGGTCGAGCAATCCAGCGACTCGATTGTCGAGCTTTCGGATGGCTGCCTCTGCTGTACGGTGCGGGGCGAGCTCATCGATACGCTCGCCGATCTTGCCGACCGGATGCAGACGGGCCGGATCCGACCGCTGAAACGGGTGGTGATCGAAACGACGGGCCTTGCGGATCCGGCACCGGTCATGCAGTCGGTCATGGGCAATCCCGTCATCGGCGAACTCTTCGGTCTCGAAGGGGTGATCACCTTGATCGATGCGGTGAACGGGCTTGCCACGCTGGCCAACCACCCCGAAGCCGTCAAACAGGCCGCGGTTGCCGACCGGCTGGTCATCACCAAGACGGACCTTGCCGCACCTCAGGATCTGAAGGCGCTGGAGGAGGCCCTTCGCCGGCTCAATCCGAAGGCTGCCTTCCTTCTCGCCACCGATCCCGGCGTGGCCACGGCGGATCTTCTTGAGACGGGCCTCTATGATCCGGATGAGAAGGCCGCCGACGTCCGCCGCTGGCTGGGAGAGGAGAGCCACGCGGAAGCGATCCACGGGGAGGATCATCCCGATCATCATCACGGCCATGACGGGCACGGTCATCACCACCATGACCACGATCACAGCCACCACCACCATCATGACGTGACGCGGCACAGCCGCTCGATCCGCTCCTTCTCGATCCTTCACGATCGGCTCGTCTCGCCGATGGCGCTTGAGATGTTCATCGATCTCCTGCGCTCGGCCCATGGCGAAAAACTGCTGCGCATGAAGGCGATTGTTGGGCTCTCCGACAATCCGGACCGTCCGGTCGTGCTGCATGGCGTGCAGCAGATCTTTCATCCACCGGTCAGGCTGGCTGGCTGGCCAAACCCGGAGGATCGACGCACGCGGCTGGTTCTGATCACGCAGGATCTCCCCGAGTCCTTTGTTTCTGATCTTTTCGATGCCTTTACCGGCACGCCCCGGATAGATCGGCCCGACCGGGCCGCGCTCGAGGACAATCCGCTATCCGTTCCCGGCATGCATTTTCGCTGATCAATCGGTCCGCTTGCGGATTTCGAAGCGGTGGCCCAGAGCGGTGCGCGCCTGGGCCACGAGCACGTGGCCGTCCTCCTGGCAGAGATGGGGAATGTCTATCCCCGCCAGCGGATCGGTGGTTTCAACGACAAGCAGGGCGCCGCCCGCCATGTCACGCAGTTTCCGGCGGGTCTTAAGAGCCGGAAGCGGGCATTTCAGGCCCTTGAGGTCCAGGACCGGAGCGGCGGCCCGGCTCGGCTCTTCCGTCATTCGGCTGCCCAGAACTTCCAGAAGGGCTTTTTCGGAGGCTCTGCAGCAGCGGTCGCCACGGGCGCGTTGGGGTTTGGCGTCGGAACCGGCACGGAGGCGGTGGTTTCGGCTGAAGCGGTTCCGGCTTGGGCCACGGCCGTACTGGCCTCGGTGGCCTTTGCTGCCGGGGCTTGTGTCGGACGTGCAGAGGCCAGTGCGGCGCTGGCCGCAGCCACATTACCCTTGGTCTGCTTGCTGTTCGGATTTGCCAGAAGCGCCTGATATTCCTCGATGCTGACCATCTTGCCCGCTTCGAGTGCGGTGCCGGTCGGCGCATAGGCGAGTTCGCGGCCCTGGCGCAGCTTTGCGACGACAGCCTTCCGCTCGGCCTCCGTCGGGTCGTACCAGACCTTGTCGCTGAACTTGGCGAGTGCAGCCTGATAATCCTGATCGTATTTCGTATTGTATTTCTGCAGGGCCGCGGCCAGTGCCGGCGGCGTGCTCATCGGAGGGCAGGCACCGCGCGGATTGAGACCCTTGCCGCCGGTATCCTGGTTGAAGACGTAGCTCTTGTTGCAGACGGCCACTTCCGGCGGACGCTTCGTCACTTCGAAATTGTCGTAACCGACTTTGAGCATCTTCCAGAAGTCATAATGCGGGCTCAGCCGATGACGGGCCATGTTCTCCGCCGTCATGCGGAAGGGCAGGGCCTGCAGCTGAACGGTCTTCTGGCCGCCGCGGAAGGCGTCTCGGGCGAGCGCGTAGATTTCCAGCACCTGCTCATCGGTCATCGAATAGCAGCCCGAGGAGGAGCAGGCGCCATGGATCATCAGATTGGTGCCGAAGCGGCCATTGGCGCGGTCGAAGGCGTTCGGGAAGCCCGTATTGATCGCCAGATAATATTTGGAATTCGGGTTCAGGTTCGCCTGGGTGAGCTCGTAGAAGCCCTCCGGTGCCTGACGGTCGCCTTCCTTCACCTTGGGGCCGAGCCGGCCGGACCAGGCGCAGATCTTGTAGCCGACCAGCTTCTCGAATCGCTGGTCGCTGCGGGCCTTCCAGACTTCGAGTTCGCCCTCTTCCTTGATGATGCGCAGCATGATCGGCGAGTTCCGCGCCATGCCTTTCTTGCGCATGTCTTCGACGATCTTGCCGGAAAGCTGGTATTCCACCTTGTTCGACACTTTGGAAATGTCGATGGATTCCAGGCTGTCATTGCAGCCTGCAAGAAGGGGGGCGATGACGCCTGCAAGAAGAAGATAGCGAATACGCATGCCGGATTGCCCGCGAAGTTCCTGATATTGCTGGCCGAAGTTCGGACGAGCGAACCATAGGCCCTTATGCTTCACAAATCCTTAACCAATCGCAGCAGGAAAGCTCAAGCCCCTCTGCCTGCAAATGAAGCCGGGCACCTACGATCTTGCTTCTGCCGTTTCTCCTCGCCCGAAAAGGCGTCATGATTATGACGACAGGGGCTGTTCCGAGGCTTACAGGTTGCGGCCGATGGAGAGGAACTTCTGGCGGCGTTCGGCGCGAACCGCATCGCCCGACACGGCGGAAAGTTCTCCCAGCGCCTTGGCGATCACGTCACCCGTCGCCTGGATCACCTGATCGGGATCGCGATGGGCGCCGCCAACCGGCTCCTTGATGATGCCGTCGATGACGCCGAGTGCCTTGAGATCCTCGGCGGTGATGCGCATGTTGGTGGCTGCTTCCTTGGCGCGGGTGGAATCACGCCAGAGAATGGAGGCTGCGCCTTCCGGGGAAATCACGCTGTAGATCGCATGTTCCAGCATGTAGACGCGGTTGCCGGTGGCAATCGCGATCGCCCCGCCCGAGCCGCCTTCGCCGACGACCACGGAGACGATCGGCACACGAATATTCAGGCACATTTCGGTGGATCGGGCGATGGCTTCCGCCTGGCCGCGCTCTTCGGCACCCACGCCCGGATAGGCGCCGGCCGTATCGACCAGCGTCACCACCGGCAGGCCGAAACGGTCTGCCATTTCCATGACGCGGATGGCCTTGCGGTAGCCCTCCGGGCGGGCGCTGCCGAAATTGTGGCGAATGCGCGATTTCGTGTCATGGCCCTTTTCCTGGCCGATGACGGCCACGGACTGGCCGCGGAAACGGGCAAGGCCGGCCTGGATGGCCGCGTCCTCGCCGAAGCGGCGGTCGCCGGCCAGCGGGGTGAACTCCTTGAACAGCGCTTCGGCATAATCGACAAAATGCGGACGCTGCGGATGGCGGGCAACTTGCGTCTTCTGCCAGGCATTGAGCTGGCCGTAGATGTCCCGCATGGCGTCGCGGGCGCGCGCCTCCAGACGGGCAATCTCTTCAGACGTGTCGATGCTCTGGTCTTCCTGGGCGAGTTTCTTCAACTCGTGGATCTTGCCCTCGAGGTCCGAGATGGGCTTTTCGAAATCGAGATAGTTATGCATGACAAACGTTTCCGATCCTGATCAGGGCCCGCCGGAGATCCTCGCCGGCCAGTCTTGCAGCAAAGGCTGCTCTAATCCTTGTTTTTGCCCTGTTTGGCAAGAGGGTGATGCGTCTGCACCAGCTGATGCAGCCTTTCTTCCTGTACATGGGTATAGATTTGTGTCGTGGAAATGTCGGAATGGCCCAAAAGCTCCTGCACTACACGCAAATCGGCGCCATTGGCCAGCAGGTGGCTGGCAAAGGCGTGGCGGATCACATGGGGAGAGAGCACGGCGGCGGACACGCCCGCCCGGGCCGCCAGATCCTTGAGGTCGCGGGCAAACACCTGTCGCGGAAGATGGCCTTCCTTTCCCGAGGAGGGAAAGAGATAGGGGCCGGGGTCCTTTACCTGCCTTTCCGCCTCCTGGCGCGCCTTCATCTCGCCATAGGTCTTCAGCGCGGAGATCGCCGTGCGTGACAGCGGCACGAGGCGCTCCTTGTTGCCCTTGCCGCGGACGAGAAGAAACCGGCCCTCCTGATCGAGCACGCGGGCGGGCAGCGAGACGAGTTCGCTGACGCGTATGCCGGTGGCATAGAGGAGTTCCACGAGCGCCAGCATCCGCACTCGGCCGAACTGCCGGCCATCCACCACGGTTGCCTCGCTCGCGGCGTGCGCGAGCAGCCGGTCCACCTCATCCACGCCGATAATCTTCGGCAGGGGCCGCATCTTCCTGGGGCTGTCCAGCACCCCGGTCGGATCGTCGGTCCGCAGCCCTTCGGCATAGAGGAACCGGAAGAACTGCCGTAGCGTCGACAATTTGCGGGCCTGGGACGATTCTGCCAGCCCTTCGGCGGCGAGGCCCTGCATATAGGCGCCTAGATCGGTAGCGGTGGCGGCAGTCAGGGGCACGCCACGGCGGGTCAGCTGATGGTGGAGGTCTTCGAGATCCCGCCGATAGGCGGCGAGCGTGTTCGCCGAGGCCCCGCGCTCTGCGCTCATCATCTCCAGAAAGCTCTCCACATGGGCAAGACCCAGACTGGACATCCGGCGACCTATCGCGTCTGGGTCTGGGGCTGGACCGGGTTCAGCTTGTCGGAGGGCACGCGGACCGTCACCTCCCGCTCGCGCGGGACCACCAGAACCGAAAGCGCCAGAAGCGAACCGTAAATGACCGCACCGATCATCGCCAGCACGGTGAGAAAGCGGAAAAGAGTGGGCATGGCGGTTTTCCCGGGTCAGGTGTCGCGTCCCATCTTTATGGATAAGCCCCGCCCGACTTGCAAGAACGGGTGAACGCCCGTGATCTTTATTGGCGGCACGGCTTGACGCTACCCCTGCTTTTACCGATACGATCATGGCCAAGAAATTTGGTCAGGCCGATGAGCGACTTCGCAACAATTCTCCCGGATACACTGCGCGACAAAGCGCGCGCTGCTCTTGGCAAACGCAATCTCATCCTGATCGGTCTCATGGGCGCAGGCAAATCCTCGGTGGGCCGCATCGTGGCGAGCCAGCTCGGCATCCCCTTCATCGATACGGATACGGAAATAGAGCGCGTCTCGCGCATGACGATCCCTGAACTCTTTGCGGCCTATGGCGAGCAGGAATTTCGTGCGCTCGAGGCCCGGGTGATCAAGCGGGTCCTGCGCGGCGGGCCGCGGGTGGTGTCCACCGGCGGCGGCGCCTTCATCAATGAACGGTCGCGCAAGTTCATCAAGAAGGGCGGCCTCTCCGTGTGGCTCAAAGCTGAGCTTGAGGTGCTCTGGGAGCGGGTCAACAAGCGTGACACGCGCCCGCTTCTCAAGACCGAAAATCCGAAGAAAACCCTCGAAGACCTGATGAATGCTCGCTATCCCATCTATGCGGAAGCGGATCTTACGGTTCTTTCCCGCGATGTGCGCAAGGAAAAGATGGCGAACGAGATCCTCGCTGCCGTGGCAGGCATTCCCTTTGACGAAAGCGATGATGCATGACTGCCGCCAGCGACCTTCAGACCCGGGTGCATGTGCCCCTCGGCGAGCGCGCCTATGACATCCTGATCGGGCCCGGCCTGATTGCCCGGGCGGGGGCGGAAATCGCCTCCCGGATCAAGGGCAGGAAGGCAGCCATCATCACCGATCGTTCGGTGGCCGCCCATTATCTCGAACCGCTCAAGGCAAGCCTGGCAGACGCCGGCATCGCCTCCCATGCCGTCATCCTGCCGCCGGGAGAAAAGACCAAGAGCTTCGAGCCGCTGATCGAGGCCTGCGACGAGGTTCTCGGTGCCCGGATCGAACGCAATGATGCGGTCATTGCGCTTGGGGGCGGTGTCATTGGCGATCTTGCCGGCTTCGTCGCCGGGATCGTCCGCCGCGGCGTCCGCTTCATCCAGATCCCCACCTCGCTTCTGGCCCAGGTGGACAGCTCGGTCGGCGGCAAGACCGGCATCAATTCCAGGCACGGCAAGAACCTCATCGGCGTCTTCAACCAGCCGGATCTCGTGCTGGCCGATGCCGACGTGCTGGCGACGCTGAGCCCGCGCGAGTTTCGCGCCGGCTATGCCGAAGTGGTGAAATACGGTCTCATCGACAAGCCGGATTTCTTCGAATGGCTGGAGAAAAATTGGCAGGCGGTCTTTGCCGGCGGTGTGGCGCGCATTCATGCCATTGCGACCTCCTGCCAGGCGAAGGCGGATGTGGTTGTCGCCGACGAGCGGGAGACGGGTGCGCGCGCGCTCCTCAATCTCGGCCATACATTCGGTCACGCGCTCGAGGCGGCGACCGCCTATGACGGCAGCCGCCTCGTTCATGGCGAGGCGGTGGCAATCGGCATGGTGCTGGCGCATGAATTCTCCGCCCGCCTCAATCTTGCGAGCCCTGACGTGGCGAAGCGGGTCGAGGCGCATCTGAGAGCCGTGGGACTACCCGTGTCCATGGCGGATATTCCCGGCGAGCTGCCGGGGCCGGAACGGCTGATGGAGGCGATTGCCCAGGACAAGAAGGTGAAGAGCGGCAAGCTCACCTTCATTCTCACGCGCGGGCTTGGCCAGTCCTTCGTTGCCGATGACGTGGCCGCGAGCGAGGTTCAATCCTTTTTGACAGGGAAACATCCGGGATGACGGAGGAAACGCTGGCTTCCTATATTTCCGAATATTGGCTGACGGCGGTTTCGATCCTCGGCCTGCTCGTCGCATCCGGCTTCTTCTCCGGAACGGAGACGGCGCTGACGGCCACCTCCCGCGCCCGCATGCACACGCTCGAAAGCAACGGGGAAACGCGGGCCGCCATCGTCAACCGGCTGATCGACCGGCGCGACCGGCTGATCGGGGCGCTGCTGATCGGCAACAGCGCGGTCAACATCCTCGCTTCCTCGCTGACGACCAGCCTGTTCCTCGGGCTTTTCGGCGAGTCGGGCGTGGTGATCGCCACGCTGATCGTGACCGTTCTCGTGGTGGTCTTCTCCGAAGTGCTGCCGAAGAGCTGGGCGATTTCCTCTCCGGATCGCTTTGCGCTGGCGGTTGCGGTGCCCACCCGCATCTTCGTTGCCGTGGTCGGGCCGATCTCGACGGGGATCAATTATTTCGTTCGCCAGGTGCTCGGCCTGTTCGGGATCACGCTTTCAAAGGAAAGCTCGATGCTGTCGGCCCATGAGGAGCTGCGCGGCGCGGTGGATCTTCTCCACCGCGAGGGTTCGGTGGTGAAAGCCGACCGTGACCGACTGGGCGGGGTGCTCGATCTCGGCGAACTTGAGGTCTCCGACATCATGATCCACCGCACTTCCATGCGGGCCGTCAATGCGGATGACCGGCCGGAAGTGATCGTCAAGTCCATTCTGGAAAGTCCCTTCACCCGCATGCCGCTCTGGCGCGGGTCGATCGACAACATCATCGGTCTCGTTCATGCAAAGGATCTCCTAAGGGCACTTGCCGAGCCCGGCGTGGAGCCGGAGAATCTCGACATCGTCAAGATCGCGCAGAAGCCCTGGTTCGTGCCCGATACCACCAATCTCAAGGACCAGCTGAACGCCTTCCTGCGCCGCAAGATGCATTTTGCCGTGGTGGTGGACGAATATGGCGAGGTGCAGGGCATCGTTACCCTCGAGGACATCCTGGAGGAGATCGTCGGCGATATTTCCGATGAGCACGACATCGAGATCCAGGGCGTGCGGCAGGAGGCGGACGGGTCGATCGTTGTCGATGGATCGGTGCCGATCCGCGATCTCAACCGCGCGCTCGACTGGAACCTGCCGGACGAGGAAGCCACCACGATCGCCGGCCTGGTGATCCATGAATCCATGACCATCCCCGAGGAGCGGCAGGCCTTCACCTTCCATGGCAAGCGCTTCATCATCATGAAGCGGGAAAAGAACCGCATCACGCGCCTGCGCATCCGCCCCGCCGAGGGGCAGGGGGCAGAGGAACAGGCCTGAGCCAGGGTAACGGGCCCGCCAGCGGGGGGAACCCGGACAGGCCCTTTCGTGTTTCGCCTCCAACAAGGAGGTGTGGCATGCGTCGTTACGAGCCCATAGGACTGGTTGCAGCCTTTCTCGTGCTGGCAGCCGTTCCCGCCGCCCGGGCGGAAGATCCCGCCTATCCGGAAAAATGCCGGATGAATGCCATGGCCATGCCCGGCCAGATCAAGGGCGAGGCGGCCAAAGGCCCCGAAATGTCCTCCGAGATGACCGATTACCAGCAGGCCTTCGGGCTGGGCATGCGGGAGATGAACACGAACATGATGGCCGGCATGATGCAGAACGATGCGGATGTCGCCTTCGTCTGCGGCATGATCGCCCATCATCTCGGGGCGATTTCCATGGCTGAAACGGAACTCACCCATGGCGACAATGCCGAGGCGAAGGCCCTGGCCAAGAAGATCATCGATGCTCAGAAGGCCGAGGTCGAGACCATGAGACAGTGGCTCGACAAGGGCGACAAGTGACCTTCTGCCGGAGCGCGCCTTTCCCGAGAATGGAGATTGCCATGAAACTCTACGAGGAGCCGATGCAGGCCTGCATCGATGCCTGTCTTGCCTGTTACCGGGCCTGCCTGCAGGCCCAGATGACCCATTGCCTCACGGTTGGCGGGGCGCATGTGGAACCCGCCCATTTCCGGCTGATGACCGCCTGTGCGGAAATGTGCCGGGCAAGCGCCCATATCCTGATGACGGGATCGGCGCTGCACACCCATAGCTGCCGCGCCTGTGCGGCCATCTGCGAGGCCTGTGCGGATGATTGTGCCCGGCTTGACGGCATGGAGGAATGCGTGCGTGCCTGCCTCGCCTGCGCCGAGCGCTGCCGCGAGATGCAGGTCTGATTTACCAGCGCGTCGCCTCGCCCGGGGCCGCCGCCTCGATGGCCAGGGCGTGGAGCCCGCGCTCCAGCTCGCCCTTGAGCAGATCAGTGACGGCCCTGTGGCGGGCCAGGCGTGTCATGCCGGCAAAGAGCGGAGAGACGATCCGGATACGGAAATGGCTATCGCCTGTTCCGTCGAAACCGGGCTGGTGGCCGGCGTGGAGGTGGCTTTCATTGAGGACCTCGAGCCTCTCGGGCGTGAGCGCCTCGGTCAGCCGGGCTCGAATCTCCTCCGTCAGGCTGGTCATCCTGCCGCTCTCCTCATCGTTCCGGGTTTTCGGAAATGCCGCTGCTTCGCAGCAAAATACTCTCACAAAGCCCGCAACATTCCCGTTTGTCAATTCTTGTTGTGCGGGATCGCGCGCCCCATAATAGGGACATTCGCGCGTCGTTCACCCGCGATGCTCAGCTCCCCGATTGTCCAGAGGGCGCATAATCCTGACCGGTTACCGATTGGGCGGTGCGCTAGACCGCATGAAACTCGACTCCAAATATTTCGACCGTATCCGCACCCGGCGGAAGCGGGCAGAAGCCGCCGAGGCATCCGCACCCATGTGCCAGTGGGACGGCTGCACGGAAAAGGGCGCGCATCGTGCACCGGTCGGTCGCAATGCGGAAGGTTCCTTTTTTCTGTTCTGCTTCGAGCACGTCAAAGAATACAACAAGGGCTACAACTATTTCTCCGGCCTCTCCGACAGCGAGATCGCCCGCTACCAGAAGGAGGCGATCACCGGCCATCGCCCGACCTGGACGGTGGGGGTGAACGGGGCTGCCCGCAGCGCGCCGCTTCATTCGGATATCCACTCCGCCCAGCTCAAGGGCCGGCTCAAGGATCCCTTCGGTTTCGTGCGCCAGTCGCGTGCCGGGCAGGAGGAGCCGCGCCAGAGAAAGCTCAAGACACTGGAAGCCAAAGCCTTCGATACGCTGGGACTTGCCGCCAATGCCACCGCGGCGGACATCAAGTCGCGCTACAAGGAGCTTGTAAAAAAGCACCACCCTGACGCAAATGGCGGAGACAGGGGCTCGGAAGAACGCTTTCGGGCGGTTATACAGGCGTATCAATTGTTAAAGCGGGAAGGTTTCTGCTAGACGCTTTCTGAAACACCTGCAAAAAAGTGACACGAAGAGGCAAGACGGCGGGCAGCTTCTGCTCGCCCTGGAGAGACGATGAGCAAAGTTGACCTTGAATATTCCAACCTGCCCGACACGACCGTTTCGGTACGCGACGTCTTCGGGATCGACACGGATATCCGCGTTCCCGCCTATTCCGTCGGTGGCCCCTATGTGCCCGATCTCGATCCGGATTACCTCTTCGACCGCGAAACCACGCTCGCAATTCTGGCTGGCTTTGCCCATAACCGCCGCGTCATGGTCTCCGGCTTCCACGGCACCGGCAAATCCACCCATATCGAGCAGGTCGCGGCGCGCCTCAACTGGCCCTGCGTGCGCGTAAACCTCGACAGCCATGTCAGCCGTATCGATCTCGTCGGCAAGGACGCGATCGTGGTGAAGGACGGGATGCAGGTCACCGAATTCAAGGACGGCATCCTGCCCTGGGCCTATCAGCACAATGTGGCGCTGGTCTTCGATGAATATGATGCCGGTCGTCCTGATGTGATGTTCGTGATCCAGCGCGTGCTGGAAAGCTCCGGCCGCCTGACGCTGCTCGACCAGAGCCGGGTCATCCGCCCCCATCCGGCCTTCCGCCTGTTTGCGACCGCCAACACGGTCGGCCTCGGCGATACGACCGGTCTCTATCACGGTACCCAGCAGATCAACCAGGCGCAGATGGACCGCTGGTCGCTGGTCACCACGCTGAATTACCTGCCGCATGAGAAGGAAGTCGACATTGTCTGCGCCAAGGTGAAGGGCTTTGCCGCCAGCGCCGGTCGCGAGACCGTGTCCAAGATGGTGCGGGTGGCCGATCTTACCCGCGCCGCCTTCATGAATGGCGACCTCTCGACCGTGATGAGCCCGCGTACGGTGATCAGCTGGGCGGAAAATGCCGAGATCTTCGGCGATACCGCCTTTGCCTTCCGGGTCACCTTCCTCAACAAGTGCGACGAGCTGGAACGCGCCCTGGTTGCCGAACAGTATCAGCGCGCCTTCGGGGTGGAGCTGAAGGAAAGCGCCGCCAATATCGTGCTTGGCGCCTGATCAGGCCCGCCCGCGCAAGCGGGCGCGGCAACCGCATTTCATGGGTTGAAACAAGAGGAACGTGCCTTTCGCCCGCAGGGGTGAAGGCATAAGCCTGAGAGGCTTCAGGGCAGGACATATGGCAGGCCGTGGCGACAACATGCGAGCGAAACCCGGAACCGCCGTGGATATGGAGCCGGTTCGCCGCGCCATATCCGGTTGCGTGCGATCCGTGGCCGGGCGGACACCGGTGGAGGTGAGCTTCGCCAATGATCGCCCCGGCATGACCGGTACGGCGATCCGCCTGCCCGAGCTTTCCCGCCGCCCGACAGCGGCGGAACTTGCGGTCACCCGCGGGCTGGGCGACAGCATGGCGCTGCGCGTCGCCTGCCATGACCAGAAGGTGCATAATGCGCTTGCGCCGCAGGGCGCAGATGCGCGGGCGGTCTATGATGCTGTCGAGCAGGCCCGGGTCGAATCGATCGGCGCCCTGCGCATGGCGGGCATGGCTTCCAATCTGGCGGCGATGAATGCGGAGAAATATGCCAAGGCGAATTTCTCCGGCATCCAGCGGCAGCAGGACGCGCCCATTCAGGAAGCGCTCGCCATGCTGGTGCGCGAGAAGCTGACGGGCACGCCTGCACCGGAGAGCGCCGGCAAGGTGCTCGATCTCTGGCGGCCCTATATCGAGCAGAAGGCAGGCGGACAGCTCGACAATCTTGCCGCCTCGCTGAACGACCAGCAGGCCTTTGCCCGGGTGGTGCGCAGCATTCTCTCCTCCATGAACATGGCCGATGATCTTGCCGACGAGCAGGACGAGGCGGAAGATAACCAGCCCGAAGCCGACGAGGACCAGCCGCGCAGCCAGGAAGAGAATCAGGAAAGCGCGGAAGAGGAAGCCGGCAGCGAACAGGCGCCCGCCGAAGACAGCGAATCCGCCGATGAGCAGCTGGAAGAAGGTGAAATGGACGGCGCGGAGATTTCCGAAGAGGAGCTTTCCGACGACGATCAGGACGATTCGGAGACCCCCGGCGAGACCCGCCGGCCGGCGAGCCCCTTCGACGATTTCAACGAGAAGGTCGACTACAAGATCTTCACCGAGGATTTCGACGAAGAGATCACCGCGGAAGAGCTCTGCGACGAGGCGGAGCTCGAGCGGCTGCGCGCCTTCCTCGACAAGCAGCTCTCCCACCTTCAGGGTGCGGTCGGCCGCCTTGCCAACCGCTTGCAGCGCCGCCTGATGGCCAAGCAGAATCGCTCCTGGGACTTCGACCTGGAGGAAGGCTATCTCGACACGGCGCGCCTGCCGCGGCTGGTGATCGATCCGATGCAGCCGCTCTCCTTCAAGATGGAGCGCGACACGCAGTTCCGCGATACGGTCGTGACGCTGCTGATCGACAATTCCGGCTCGATGCGTGGACGGCCGATCACGGTTGCGGCGACCTGTGCCGATATTCTCGCCCGCACGCTGGAGCGTTGCGGGGTGAAGGTGGAGCTTCTTGGCTTCACCACCAAGGCCTGGAAGGGCGGGCAGTCGCGCGAGAAGTGGCTCGCCTCCGGCAAGCCCCCTGCGCCCGGCCGGCTCAACGATCTGCGCCATATCATCTACAAGTCCGCGGACGCACCCTGGCGGCGCGCCCGCCGCAATCTCGGCCTGATGATGCGCGAGGGCCTGCTGAAGGAAAATATCGATGGCGAAGCGCTGATGTGGGCGCATAACCGGCTGATGCAGCGGCGCGAGCAGCGGCGCATCCTGATGATGATCTCGGACGGGGCGCCGGTGGACGATTCGACCCTGTCGGTCAATCCGGGCAATTATCTGGAACGGCATCTCCGGGCGGTGATCGAGCAGATCGAGACCCGCTCGCCCGTGGAATTGCTCGCCATCGGCATCGGCCATGACGTGACGCGCTATTATCGCCGGGCCGTGACCATCGTGGATGCGGACGAGCTTGCGGGCGCGATGACCGAGCAGCTTGCCTCGCTCTTCGAGGAAACCGGCGGTCGCGGTGGCCGAAAGGGCCGCGCCCGTTGAGATCGAGCGGCAAGGGGGCGTTTGCGAAGCGGGGCTGGCTCGTCTCAGCCCTTCTGGCGCCCGTGCTTCTCGCCCTTGTCACCCCTTCGCTTGCCGAGCCCGCGCTGATCAATGCCCGGCCCATCACCCATTTCCAGGTGGGCAGCGAGGAGACTCGCTTCGGAAAGCTCGAATTTCTCGGCGGTCTGGTGCTCGATTCGCCCGAGCCGCTCTTCGGCAGTCTCTCCTCGATCCGCTTCCTGCCGGATGGGGTGAGTTTCATTTCGGTGCTGGATACGGGCCATTGGCTGACCGGGCGCCTGGAGCGCGGCGCGGATGGCCGGCTTTCAGGCCTTTCCGGTGTGGAGATCACCTCCATGCGGGATTCCAAGGGTAGGGTCGAGGCACAGAAATATAACATGGACAGTGAGGGCGTTGCCATCAGGGGCGATCAGGTCCTTGTCTCCTTCGAGCGCAAGCACCGGGTGGATGTCTATCCGGCTGCGGGCTTTGCCGAGAGCCTTCCGGTGGGGACGGTGCCCATCCTTATCCCGAAGAAGGATCTTCGCGGGAACGGCAGCCTGGAGACCGTGGTCGTCGCGCCCCCCGGTTCGCCACTCGCGGGTTCCATCTTCATCGTCGCCGAACGGAGTGTCGATGAGAAGGGCAATCTCTATGCCGCCATTCTCGACGGCCCGCGCAAGGGTCTCCTTTCCGTGAAGCCCTCCGACGGCTTTGCCGTTTCGGACGGCGCCTTTCTGCCTTCGGGCGATCTCCTGCTGCTGGAGCGGCGCTTCAACATAGCCACGGGCGTTAGCGTTCGCATCCTCAGGATCAAGGGGGACGATATCCGGCCGGGCGCGGTGCTTTCCGGCGAGACCCTCCTCAAGGCCGACATGGCGGACCAGATCGACAATATGGAAGGGATCGATGCGGTGATGGCGGCAGACGGCTCCACCCATCTCATCCTCGTCTCGGATGACAACCATTCCATCTTCCAGCGCAGCCTGATGCTGGAATTCAAACTTCTCCCCTGACGAAAAAAGCCCCGCGCGAGCGAGGCTTTCCGGCTCTCCAACGGGGCTTTTGGGGTTCAGCGCGCGTCAACCGCCGGCATGGGGCGAATGATGTTCATGAGAGCGCCATAGGGAAGGAGCATCAGCAGCCCGACAGTGATCTTCGCGCCGAAATCGCCAAGCGCCCAGGAAATCCAGCGCGGCGTCTGCGCCGTGAGGATGCCGAGGATCGGTGCCTGTTCGATCGCGAAGGGATCGTTCGGGCCGAAGACGACGAAGAGCGGCGCAAAGGCAAAGGAGAAGAACATCGTCGTGTCGAGCGCCGAGCCTGCCAGCGAGCCGGCCAGCGGAGCCTGCCACCAGCTCTGGCGGCGAAGGCGGTTGAAGACCGTGATGTCGAGCAGCTGGCCGATCAGGAAGGCTGATCCCGAGGCGATCGCGATGCGATGGGGCGCCGTCATCAGCGACAGCAGGACCCCTGCCACGAAGCCGACGAAGACCACCCGGCGGGCCACGGAAGGGCCGAACTGGCGGTTGGTCAGGTCCGTTACCAGGAAGGCAACCGGATAGGTAAAGGCTCCCCAGGTGAGAATGTCACCCAGCGCAATGCCGGCCAGCGTGCCGGAGAGCGGGAATTGTACGAGGAAATTCGAGGCGACGACGACAGCCGTCATCATCATGGCATAGAGAATCACAAAGCGGTTCGCTTGCATTTTTTTATCCTGGGTGATGCCACCAGTTGGAGAAACGGGCCGGACATGCAAAAGGCTTGGCCGGAGACCGGACAAGCCTTTCGTAAGCCGTAGAGAGAGGCGTCAGCCGCAGATTATGCGGCTTCAGCGGTCTTCTTGACGATCTGACGACGCAGCAGGCGAGCGCGCATGGAAAGCTCGGACTCGTCAGCCTTCAGCAGGAAGGCATCGAGGCCACCGCGATGCTCGACGGAGCGCAGGGCAGAGGCCGAAACGCGCAGACGGAAACGCTGGCCGAGGGCATCGGAAATCAGCGTCACGTTGCAGAGGTTCGGCAGGAACCGGCGCTTGGTCTTGTTGTTGGCATGGCTGACATTGTTGCCAAACTGAACACCCTTGCCAGTCAATTCGCAGCTGCGGGACATGGTACACCTATTGTTCTTGGCCATGGATCGGAACCCGGCAAAACCGGCGCGCAATCCAACAGGCAGGATTGGAAAGTTGCGGTTCTATAGTCACGCCATCCTCGCCAGTCAAGCCAAACCTGTACCGGTCGTGGAAGAATCCTTGAAAAAGCCGATGTTTTGTTATCTGCACGGGACGGGTTATAAGCATCTGACGGCCCGGGCGGAAGCCCTGGCCGGCCAGGGACGCCAAGCGGGTTGGGGTGACACAGGATGAAAACGGTATTTGCAGTGGCCCTGTCGGCCGCACTCCTCGGTGGGGGCTCGGCCGCCATGGCAACCAGTCTTTCCCAGCAGACCGAATACCGGATCGCCATCGGCGGGCTGCCCGTGGCCCGCGCCGTGTTCAACACAACAATCGAAAACAAAAAATACGCCATCTCCGGCCATGTGAACACATCGGGCCTTGCCGATCTCATCGCCGATATCGATGCGGAGACCTCGGTGACTGGCACCTTCACCGGCGGCACGCTACGGGCACGGAATTACGACCTCACCTATTCGAGCGGCAAGAAAACCCGCATCTACAGGGTGAATTTCAATGGCGGCCGGGTCGTCAGCAGTTCCATCAGCCCGGAGCCCAAGCGGCCCGATGGCTGGGTACCTGTCACGGCGCGCCATTTGCGCGCGGTGCTCGATCCGATTTCCGGCCTTGTCTTTCCTGAGGGCCACAAGGTCTGCCCCCGCTCGCTGCCGATCTTCGATGGGGAGACGCGCATGGATCTCGTGCTGGGCAAGAAGGGAACGAAACCCTTCAAGGTGGAAGGTTATGAAGGCGAGGCGCTTGTCTGCAGCGTGCGGTTCGTGCCGAAGGGCGGCTATCGTGAAGGTCGCAAGGACATCGAATATCTGCGCAACTCCCGGCAGATGGAAATCTGGTTCGCCAGTGCCGGGAAGGCCCGGCTCGTTGCCCCCGTATATGTGCGGATTCCCACACAGATCGGCATGCTGACCATCTCCGCCCGCAGGATCAGCAATTGAGGGTGGGCGAAATCGGCCTTCCCGCATTGCTGCTTGCGCTTTCCGTTGCGCTCGCTCTCGTTTATTCGCTTCTGGGGCGAAGCGCGCCGCTTCCGCAAAGGCTGGTTTCCAAGGGCGGGTCTATCCTCCTCCTTGCCCTCCTCAGCGCGATGGAGGGTGGATCGGGCGTGCTGATTGCCGCCCTGCTCTTTTCTGCGCTCGGCGACATCGCGCTGGTCTTTGCGGGAAGGCGGGCCTTTCTTGCAGGTCTCTTTGCCTTCTTCCTCGCCCATCTGGCCTTCGCGGCGGCCATAGCCGGCCGGTGGCCGCCGGCCTTGTCGGATGCTGCGCTGTGGCAGGTCGCCCTTCTCGTGGTTTTGGGGCTCGCCGCGCTTGGGCTTCTTCGGGCCGTCTGGGCGGGTGCCAGAGGCATGCGGCCTCCGGCGGCTGCCTATGCCGGAGTGATTTTCCTGATGGTCTCCCTTGCCGTTCTGGCGGGCATGCCGGTGCTGATCGCCGGGGCGCTCCTCTTCTTCGCCTCCGATGCGGTGCTCTCGCTGGAGACCTTCCGCATCGCGTCCGAGGCGCCCATACGCCGATGGACGAAGCCCTTCGTCTGGTGGACCTATTACATGGCCCAGGTTTTCTTGGCCTCCGCGCTGCTCGGCTAGAGGCTTTTACGCCCCTCAGGGCAGGGTGCTGGCGTCCTCACCGGGTGTCCAGGCAGGCGGCGCCATTTCGAAGGCATCGAAGGTGAAGCCCGGCGAAACGGTGCAGCCCACCAGGGTAAAGGCCCCCAGCGTTTCAGCCGACTGCCAGATATTGGCGGGAATGATTGCCTGAGGCCGTTCGCCTTTCAGGATATCGGGCCCCAGAATCGTGCTTTCCACTGGGCCGCCATCGGCAGCCGAGCGCAGGATCAGCGGCGCGCCGGCATAATAATGCCAGACCTCGGACGCATCCTTCACCCGGTGCCAGTGGGAACGTTGGCCGGCTTCCAGAAGGTAATAGATCGCCGTGGAATGACCCCGCTCGCCGCCTTCCGTGTCCCGGTAGGTCTGCCGGTACCATCCGCCTTCGGGATGGGGTTCCAGGTCGAGGAGGGCAATAATATCCTTGGATTGCATGGGCATGGCTTTCAGAATTGATCCTTGCGACGGCGGATTTCCGCAAAGACATCCTCGTTGGACGCATCGCTCATGCCGAGCAGATCGCGGATGGCGGGATCGCCGGCGCGCAGGAAGGGATTGGTTTCCTTTTCAAGCCCGATGGTCGTCGGACAGGTGAAGCGGCCTTCACGGCGCATGGCTTCGATTTCGGCGGCACGATCCTTCAGACGACGATTGGTCGGGTCGATCGTCAGGGCAAAGCGCGCATTGCTTTGCGTATATTCATGGCCGAAATAAACGACGGTCTCGTCGGGCAGGGCCGCCAGCTTTTGCAGAGAGGCCCACATGTCCGGGGCGGGCCGTTCGAAAAGCCGACCGCAGCCGAGCGCAAAGAGCGTGTCGGCGGCGAAGAGAAGCTTCGCATCTGGAAGATGGTAGCAGACATGCCCCGCGGTATGGCCGGGCGTCTCGATCACCCGCACCGTATTGTTGCCGAAGAGGAATGAGCTGCCGTCCGATACGGTCCGGTCGATGCCGGGAATCTTCCGGGCCTCAGCCGCCGGGCCGATGATCGCCAGGCCATAGCGCTCCTTGAGGGCAAGATTGGCCTCCACGTGGTCGGCATGGTGGTGGGTGGTAAAGATATGGCTGATTTTCCAGCCGCGCCGTTCTGCGGCCGCCACGATGGGCATTTCCTCGGGCGCATCGATGCTCGCCGTCAGCAGGGTCTCGGGATCGTGGAGAAGAACGCCGAAATTATCGCTGCGGCAGGGGAAACATTCAATTTGCAGGGCTTCCATAAATTCAGGGACTCCGCCGTGTCGTCTTATGTTTCCAATGTAGGGATTGCGGCCTTGAAGTCCACCCGCCCGCTGCTAACATCAGGGCAATGCACGCCGATATCGTAGACCTTCGCCAGTTTTACCATTCGGAGCTCGGCCGGATGGCGGAGCAATCGATTGCGCTCGCCATTGCCGGTCTCTGGCCGAAACTGCCGGATGAACGGCTGGTGGGCTTCGGCTTCGCGGTGCCCTTTCTCGACCGGTTCCGGCAAGGAACGGAGCGGACCTTCGCCTTCATGCCGGCCGGCCAGGGTGCCATCAACTGGCCGAATGGCGAGCTCTCCGCAACCGCTCTCGTTTTCGAGGAAGAACTGCCGCTGCCCGATTCCTCGGTCGACCGGATCCTGATGGTCCATGCGCTCGAATATGCGGAAAATCCACGGGAATCGCTGAAGGAAATGTGGAGGGTTCTCGCGCCCGGCGGGCGGCTGGTCATCGTCGTTCCCAACCGGCGGGGTGTCTGGGCCCAGCTCGATCATACGCCCTTCGGCAGCGGCCGGCCCTACTCGCGCGGACAATTGACCCGGCTGCTGCGCGAAACCAATTTCACCCCCGGGGCCACGGCGGATGCGCTGCATTTTCCGCCGACCCGGCTATCCTGGCTCCTGCGGCTTCGGCGGGGCTTCGAGCGGTGCGGGCGGCTTCTCTGGCCGGCCTTTTCCGGCGTCATCATCGTCGAGGCGCAGAAGCGGCTCTATCAGGGGCTTCCGGTGGCTGTCCGCAGTTCGCGGCGCGTCTTCATGCCCGTCCTCGCCCCGCAAGGGGTTCCAAGCGCGATGCAGGGCGCCGAGGCTGCGGCCGTGCCCTTGAGGATCCCCTCGACAAAGCGGGGAAAGAGCATTATGCCCGACCCGCTTTCCTGATCGTTTTTGCCTGTACCGGCGGGGGTTTACATGGGCAGTCTGGCATTCGAACGCGTTGCCCTGATCGGCATCGGTCTCATCGGCTCTTCCATCGCCCGCGAGATCCAGGAACAGGGCCTGGCCGGGCATGTGGCCATTTCCACGCGCAGTGTTGAAACGCTTCGCCGTTCAGAAGAGCTCGGTCTTGGCCATTCCTACCATCTGTCCGCCGCCGAAGCCGTTAAGGGTGCAGATCTCGTCATTGTCTCCGTCCCCGTCGGGGCCTCGGGTGCGGTGGCGCGGGAAATCGCGCCCCACCTCAAGGCGGGGGCGCTCGTCACCGATGTCGGCTCCACCAAGGCTTCGGTGATTGCGCAAATGCAGCCGCACATGCCGCCGCATGTGCATTTCATTCCCGGCCATCCGATTGCGGGGACGGAAAAATCCGGCCCGGACGCAGGTTTCGTCGGTCTCTTCAAGGGTCGGTGGTGCATTCTCACCCCCCTTGAAGGCACCGATCCCCGGGCGCTCACGCTGCTGCGGTCCTTCTGGGAAAGCATGGGCTCCATGGTGGACGAGATGGACCCGCAGCACCATGACAAGGTGCTCGCCATCGTATCGCACCTGCCTCATATCATCGCCTATAACATCGTCGGCACGGCAGATGACCTGGAAACGGTGACCGAGTCTGAAGTGATCAAGTATTCCGCATCCGGCTTTCGCGATTTCACGCGTCTTGCGGCGTCCGATCCCACCATGTGGCGGGATGTCTGCCTGCATAACAAGGATGCCATTCTCGAAATGCTCGCCCGGTTTTCGGAGGATCTGGCCTATCTACAGCGGGCGATCCGCTGGGGGGAGGGCGACAAGCTCTTCGATCTCTTTACCCGCACCCGCGCCATTCGCCGCTCGATCGTGCAGGCGGGCCAAGATGTGGATGCTCCCGACTTCGGGCGCCACGCACTCGATCCCAAATAGGGTCCGCCCTCAGACGGGCGGCAGGGTGATGCCGAGCGGGATGAAGCCCAGCATGACCTGACCCTTTTCCAGCACCAGATTGACCCGGACCGTGCCTTTCTGATCGGCCATGGCCTTCATGGCGCCAAAGGCCGTGCGGATATTGTCGGCCGCCTCCGGCAGGGCGCCGGTGAGCACAGGCTCGAAATCCGTGAACTTTTCTGCCTCCAGCGCGAATTTTCCGGAGACCAGGCCCTCCTCGTCTATCTCGACCGGTCCGGTCAGGGTCATGACCCGGCCATTGCCGAAATCGGCAACGACACGACGGATCTCGCCCGCTGCGGGGTGAAGGATGGCGCGATCGCTTATCCGTCCGTCAAGCGCGCCAGCCTTGCCGGCAAGCGTTGCATCGGCGCTGATGCTGAAGGGGGGCAGGTTCGCCCCGGAGGCCGCCGGCAGGGCGAGCTTCAGATCCTGCGCCAGGAAGGCCGCATCGAGGTCATTCCCGTTCTGGCGGATATGGGCTTCGGAATGGCCGGCGGTGCCTGAAAAGGCTTCGCCTGCAGCCGAGGCGCCGGCCGGAAAGGTCCATTGCAGGGCGTCCACCACGATGGAGGAGCGCTCCACGCCGCCGATCTTCCATTGCAGGCTCGACTGGAGGCTCTTCCAGTTCAGCGACAGTTTCTCACCTGTCGGCAGCGTGGCATCGAGGGGACCATCCATTTCCCAGACCACGTGGAAGGGCTGGTAGACCTGGGCGGCGCTACGCAAGGCCGCGGCATCGGCACTGCCGCCCCGCCTCAGATCGGCAATGCCTGGCTTTGTGCAGAAGATCTCGAAGCGGAAGGGAAAGCCCTTCACGTCGATCTGGCCGCATTCGAGCGCCAGGCCAGCGGCCTGCTGCTCCTGCATCAGGGCGGCAAGGCGGCTGCGGATTTCCTTCGCGCCATAATACCAGGCACCTGTATAGAGCGCTGAAACCGCGATCACGCCGATGGCCAGATTGCGTATCTTGGCCGATGCCCGGGAGCTGGTCCCCGCCATGGACTCCGTCATCCTGATTGTCTCCCTCTCCAGCGGCAGGAATGCCGCGGTCTTTTCGATTTTTGGCGCCGGTCGCTTGAAAGCCCTACCGATTGCGATCCAATTTGCATTAGACCATCAGACCGCGATGCAACATATCCGATCGGCGAGGCCGCGCGATTCGTTTGCATTGCGGCGCTTTCGGGTGGTTTGTGCTTCATCCATGGCAAAAATGCGTGTCATGGATGGCGGGCATCGGTCCTCAACAGGTTTTGGCAGACGGTAGCGACAATGGATGAGTTCTGGGTTTTCGGTTACGGGTCCCTCATGTGGAATCCGGGGTTCGATTTCGTCGAAAGCGCACCGGCCAGACTGCATGGCTATCGGCGCTCGCTCTGTGTCCGCTCCTGGGTGCATCGCGGCACTCAGGACGAGCCGGGGCTGGTGCTCGGGCTGGATCGAGGCGGTTCCTGCCTCGGCATGGCGTTCCGCACCCGCGGCGAGGCGGCCGAGGCGGTCACCGATTATCTTCGCCGGCGGGAACTCGTCACCCATGTCTATCTGGAGCGGCGCCTTCCGGTGCGGCTGGCCGATGGGCGGCGGGTGGACGCGCTCACCTATGTGATCGACCGGAGCCATATCCAGTATGCGGGCGCGCTCGATGCCGCCCATGCGGCGGATGTGGTGGCGCGGGCGCGGGGCCAGTCCGGACCCAACGATGCCTATCTGTTCAACACACTTGCCCATCTCAGGGAGATGGGGATCCGCGATCACTGGCTCGAAGAGGTGGGCGATACGGTCAACCGCATCCGTCAGAGTTCGGCGCCGAGTTCCTGAAGGCGGGCCTCCGCGGTCGGCGGAAGCGGAAGGCCGGGATTGTCGCGGACGGTTTCCAGAAGCAGCCGGTCGCTTGCGGTTTCCATGCGCTCGATCAGCGTCTGGTGGAAGAGATCGGGATCGAGACCCGGCTCGATCGGCGGCAGGATGATGACCTTGAAATGACCGGGAAAGCGCAGGAACTTGCGCCGCGGCCAGAAGAGGCCGGGATGCATGACCACGGGGACGACCGGTACCTTAAGGTCGCGATAGATGCGGGCAATGCCATATTTGTAATCCGGCGGGGCGCCGGGCGGGCGGCGCGTGCCCTCCGGATAGATGATCAGCTGACGGCCGGCCTTCATCTCCTCGGTGGCGCGCCGCATCACTTCCAGCATGACCTTGCCCTTGGCGCCGCGATTGACCGGGATCATGCTCTGCTTCATCACATACCAGCCGAAGAGCGGAATCCAGGTGAGTTCGCGCTTCAGGATATAGACCGGATCATCAAGCCAGGGCAGCAGGCCGAAGACATCCCAGAAGGACTGGTGCTTCGGCGCGAAGATATAGCCGCCCTTCGGAATGTTCTTGAGCCCTTCGACCGTAAAGGTCGTGCCGGCAATCTTCGCCATCAGCCAGTTGTTCGTGCGGGCCCAGAATTTCGGGATTCCATAGGCCTTCTTGCGGGGCAGCAGGAAATAGAAGGGCGTGAAAACAATCATCTGGACGATGAGATTGAGATAGAAAACCGAATTGAACAAAACGGATCGGATAATGATCATCAAGGCGCAGATCCCCGGGCGATGGCTGTCCTGAGGGTGCTACACGATATCGGCGGACAGAAAAAGACATAGCGGGTCATGCCCGCCGGAAATCAATGGTCTCGCGGCATGCGATGGGGGCTTTCCCGCCAGGCAAGACCGCCGGTGATGCCGCGAAGCCCGGTGGCGAGAATCTTCACATATTCGCTCAGCATGACGCGGAGAGTCTGCGGATCGGCAAACCAGTTGCGCCGGCGCAGGTTCGAGTTCACGACCGGGTAGGGGATAAACTCCGTGACCGGATCGGCGCGGCGCAGCTCGATCAGGCTTCGAGGCATATGGTAGTTGTTGGTCACCACCAGAACGCGGCGATAGCCGTGGTCGCGGATCCAGTCGACCGCCTCGGCGGCATTGCCGATCGTATCCATCGCCTCGTAGCCGATATCCACGCAGCACCGGAACATGGTGTTGGAGCTCTGGGTCATACGTCTGATCTGCCCGGCGGTGGTCGACGGATGGACGCCCGATATCAGCAGGCGCTTGCCCGCGCCGCGCGAAAGGAGATCCAGTGCCTGGTTCAGCCGCTGGGAGCCGCCAGTCAGCACCACGATCGCATCGGCCTTGATGTCGGCGGGCGTTGCAAAGGATGACACCATGTCGGCGAAATAGAGGAAGCCGCCGAAGAAGAGACCGCCCAGTATCACGGTTGCCATGCCCGTCCAGCGCAAAAAGCGCCGGAAGCGGCTGCGGCGCGGCCGAGGTCTCGAGGCCGAAGGCAGAGACGGGCCTGCTCCCTGCCCGGCGCCCTTTTCCGCCGATCCGTCATCGCGCTTCTCGTCAAACATGGCTAGGGTCAAACCTGGTTGCTTCCTCTGCGGGCTCCTCGCACAGCCGCCCTTTCCCTCTTAAAGGGCGCTGCTGGCGCTTTCATGGCAAGGGTTCAATCCGGCAACATATCGGTGCGGGCTGGATCGGAGCGTATGAGGTCGATTTCATGGATCGTCCGCATGACTGTCAGGCGGGCGGTCACCGTGGTTAGCAGGGCAATGATCAGCATGGTCGCGAAAATGCCGAGATAACCGCCATAGCCGACCGAGAAGGTGCCGAAAAGGGCGGCAGCCTGGTCGCTCTGGGGCGTGGCAAGCGAACGGCTCTGCCAGAAGCTCAGGCCGGCAAAGACCAGCGCGGCCAGCAGGCTGCCCGCTGCCGATCCCTTGAGGCTGATCTTCAGGAAGTGCTTCTGGAATTCGCGGCCCACAAAGGACGCTTCGGCCCCGACGAAATGGAGCACCTCGACGATATGGCGGTTGCCGGCGAGGGCGCCCCGGGTCGCGAAGATCACCGTCAGAATCATGGCGCTGAAGACGAGCGCCATGACGGAGAGGCCGATCAGCACCGTCGTATGGGCCATGGAGACGAGGCGGTCCACCCAGGTCCGGTGATCGTCCAGCGAGGCCTGCGGCAGCTCATCCTTCAGCATGGCGCGCATGCCTTCGAAATCGGGCGGGTTCTGCTCGTCGATGGTAATCACCACGAGGCGCGGCACGGGCAGTTCGTTGAGATCGAGATTGGGGCCGAGCCAGGGTTCCAGAAGCCGTGCGGTCGCGGCATCGTCCAAAATCTGGCCGTCCCGTGTGCCGACGAAGCTCAGCGCAATGTCGCGCGCCCTTGCAAGGGCCTTTTCCATGTCCAGCTTGTCGTCCGGCTTGATCTGGATGGTGATCTCGCGGGAAATCTGACTTTGCCAGCTCGAGGCGGTGGCGCGCACCATGCTCACGCCGCCAAGCGTAAGGCAGGCAAGGAAGGCCATGATGGCGATCACCACGGCCAGCGCATTGCTCTGGATATTGGTGGGCGGCACGATCGGCCCCATGGGGCGAACGCGCATTTCCGGCCGGCGCTGGGATGCGGGTTCGGCAGGAGCGGACGGTTTTTTCGAGGGCTCATTCATAGATATCGAGATGCCCCCCCGTCAGGATCATGCGGCGTGCCTCGACCTGGTCCATGAGGGCGAGATCGTGGGTGGCAATCACCACGGCCGTTCCCAGGCGATTCAGCTCCAGGAAGAGGTTGAGAAGGCGTCGGGCCATGGGCGGGTCCACATTGCCGGTCGGCTCGTCGGCAAGCAGTACTTCCGGCCGGTCGATCAGGGCGCGGGCAATGGCGGCGCGCTGTTTCTCCCCACCTGAGAGGACAGGTGGCAGCACGTTGATGCGGTCACCGAGCCCCACCCATTTCAGGAGTTCCAGCACGTCCGTCTTGTAGCTCACCTCGTCCTTGCCGCGCACGCGCAGCGGCAGCGCAACATTCTCGTAGGTCGTCAGGTGATCGAGCAGGCGGAAATCCTGGAAGACGATGCCGATCCGCCGGCGCAGCATGGGCAGTTCGGTCGTGGGAATGGCGTTGACGTCACGCCCGAAGGTGCGGATCAGCCCGCGCGTCGGCTTCAGCGACATGAAGAGCAGCCGCAACAGCGTGGTCTTGCCCGCGCCCGACGGGCCGGTCAAAAACTGGAAGGAGCGCTTGGGAATATCGAAGGTGAGGTCCCGCAGGATTTCCGGACCCATTCCATACCGCAAGCCGACATTTTCAAAGTGAATCAAGTGCGTGCCCTGCCGTTAAGGGGTGCGGAGCCAGGATTTCCGGACCAGCCATTTCTTAACATTTCTGGTTAATAAATCATGAAAATCGCGCGAAAAAGGCCGAGCCGCGGCCGTGTTTGCGATGCATTAACCATTAAAGTTTACGACTGGCGGGGATTCGTTTCAATGCCCGGAAGGGCAGGCAGTGAGGCGAAGAGCATTCACCGAGATGACAAGGCCATAACGATGAGCTCCTTCCGTCCCCGCCAGCGCAGCGCGAAGTCCTATGATCTCCTGCCGCCCGAACGGCCGCGCGCGGCCTCGCCTTTCGACCGCGTTGCCCGCCCCGCCGAGGTGGAGGATGCCGAATTTACCGTCATTGCCGGGCCGAGGTCTGGCCGCCGCGCGTCTCAGCCCGCCTTTTCCGTCGTGCCGCCCGAAAACGACAATGCCGCGCCGAAAAGGCCCGCCCGTCGCCGGACGGCGGCACCGGTCCCGACGGTGCCTTCCGGCCGTTTCCTCGAAAGCGGGGAGCGCTGGTTGAACCGTCTTTCGGACAACATGTTCTCGGCGCTGGTCGCCATCGTCTTCCTCGTTGTCTTCGGGGCTGTCGGTGGCTTCTCGGCCCTGGCCATGATGGGCGACGGAGGTTCCCAGACGGCCCGCGTCGACATCACTCATGTCTCGGCCCTGACGAAGACCGTCAACGGTCTTCCCATGCTCGTCATCTCGGGGATCATCGAGAATCACGGCGAAGGCCCGCTCTCCTCGCCCCGTCTGAAGGCGGAAATCTATTCCGGCGGCCAGGTGGTCGCCTCGACGCTCTTCAGAACCCGTTCCGGGCCGATTGCAGTCGGCGAAAGCCGCGGTTTCCAGGCCAAACTGCCGCAAGCCGGTGGAAAATCGCCCGAGGTCCGGGTTTTCCTGGCGGAATAAGCTGTTTCCGCCGGGCCCGATTTGCTATCGCGGGGTGTAACAGCCCTTGAGGAGACCCGCATGCCTGTCGTTCGTGGAAAGAACATCGAACCGCTCTTCACCCCCGAACAGATTGCCGAGCGCAACCGCGAGATGGCCGAACGCATCGCGTCCGGTCCCGTCAAGGACCTTCTGGTCATCGCCGTTCTCAAGGGATCGTTCATCTTCGCGGCCGATCTCATCCGGGCACTGCACCATACCGGCCTTGCTCCGGAGGTGGAGTTCATCACCCTGTCCAGCTACGGCGCCGGAACGGAATCGCAGGGCGTCCGGATCGTCAAGGACATCGACAGCGATGTCAGCGGGCGCGACGTGCTGCTGATCGACGATATCCTCGAATCCGGCCGGACGCTTCTCTTTGCGAAGGAACTTCTCTATTCGCGCGGCGCGCGCAATGTTTCCATTGCTGTGCTGCTGGACAAGAGCGTGAAGCGCAAGGAAAAGCTGGAGGCGGATTATGTCGGCTTCGAATGCCCCGATTACTTCGTCGTCGGCTATGGCATGGATGTGGCCTATGCCTTCCGCGAATTGCCCTTCGTCGGCGTGGTGACCGGGGACGCCTGACCCATATCGGGAATTGCCTTCATCTTTAAGAATCCCGTTAACCATCCATTTGGTTAACCAAGGCCGTTTACGCGCCGCAAAGAAAAATCGCGCCATGTAGGTCTCGGCAAAGACGAGCAGGAGCGACCCAGATGGCCCGGATTCTCATCACCGAAGACGAAGATTCCCTTCGCCGTTTCGTCGCCCGTGCGCTTCGCATGGACGGACACGAAACCCATGAGGCCGCCGATGGTGCGGAGGGGCTGGAAATGCTCCAGGAAGGTCGTTTCGACCTTCTTCTTTCCGATATCCGCATGCCGGTCATGGACGGGATCGAGCTCGCTCACCGGGCTGCCGATGCCTTTCCGGGCATGAAGATCCTGCTGATGACGGGTTATGCCGAGCAGCGGGAGCGCGCCGACGACCTCATGGAGAAGATCGTCGACGTGGTGCCGAAACCCTTCGCCCTTCCCGATATACGCCGCGCGGTGGCGCTGGCGCTCGCCGCCTGAGAGGGAACGGCGCCTCAGTTCAGATTGAGGAGGCGCTCCAGATATTGCCGGCCCGTCGGCGTCATGCCGCCTTCGCCCAGCTTGCGGCGGATGGCATCCAGAATGTCGCGGGCGCGCTGCACGTCGGTCGTGTCGGGCAGCTTGTCGCCGCCGTAGTCACCGAGCCCGTCATTGCCGTTCGAGCGTCCCAACGGATCCTTCATGCCGCCGCTGCCCGGTCCGGCCTGATTCATCCCGCCGCCCTGGCCTTGCCCCTGCCCCTGGCCGGCCATGGACTGCATCATTTCCTGTGCGCCCTTGCGCAGCGCCTGCAGCGCCCGCCCCTGGCTGTCGATGGCGGGCTGGCCTTCGCCGCGGCCGAGCGACTTGCCGGCCCCGTCCATCTCCTTGCCCGCATCGCCCAGGCCCTTGTTGGGCTTCATGCCAAGGCCTTTCAGACCTTCGCCCAATTCCTGCAGCTGCTTTTCCAGCGCGCGCTGGCGCTTCTCCAGCTGCCGCATCGCCTCTTTCTGCTTCTCGGTCATCGCGCCCGGGTCGGTCGCCTGTTCGTTGGTCATGGGATCGAGGGGTTCGTCCTCGCCAGGCACGCCCGGATCGGTCTGCCATTGCTGCTGCTCAAGCTCCTGGTTGAGCTTGTAGGTGTCCTCCATCAGCTTCTGCTGGTCGCGGAGGATCTTGCCGAGCTTGTCTACCTGCTCGCGGGCCCGATTTTCCGCTTCCGAGGGCTGGCGGGGCGTTCCTCCCGCCTGAAGATTGTTCATCAGCCGCTGCATGTCCGACAGAAGCTGCTGAGCCGCCTCCCGGTTACCGGAGCGCGCCATGTTTTCCAGCTGGTTCAGCATCTTTTCCAGATCCTGCTGGCGAATCACGTTGCGCGCTTCGGCATTGGGCTCTCGTCCGGGCTTCTGCTGCTCCAGCCGGCGGGAAAGCGCCTGCATGTAGTCCTTCATGGCCTTGCGCAGATTGTCCATCAGCGCCTGCACCTCGCTGTCCGGCGCGTTGCGCTTCAGCGCATCGGCGAGCGCCTTCTGCGCATCCCGCACCGCCCGCTCCGCCATGGAGAGATCACCGCCATCGATGCCGAGCGCGATATCCCAGAGATAATCGGCGGCATCCTTCAGGGAGGCTTCGTCACGGGCGAGCGCCATGCGGGCCCGGGCCGATTTCAGCAGCAGGAAATGGGAGACCTTCGGGACCGTCTCTTCGGCGCGCAGCAGCGCCGCGTCATTGTAATCGATGGCCTTCTGGATCTGCCTCGCATCGAGGGCGAAGATCTGCCGCTGCTCGGCGGTGGCCGCGGCCAGCGGATCGGAAAAATCGCGGGCCGGAAGGATCATGTCCAGCGGATCGGAGCGGCCGGTCTGTCCGGCGGCATCCGTCGCAACCAGGGTCACCCGCACGCGCTTGCCGGCCAGCGGATGTTCGGTGAGATTGCGGCTCGTCACGCCCTTGACGTCCCCGGCCTTCCGGCCCGGCGAATCCAGCGGAAATTCCGGCAGGGGATAGAGCGGAAGGGCCTGAGGCGGCTGGTCCAGGGGCACGATGTCCGCCCTTGCGCTTTCCAGCCCGTAGTCGTCATGGCCCTTGAAGCGGATTTCCAGCGCGCCGGTAACGGTGCGGCGTGGCTTGCCGTCGAAGCTGATCCGCGGCGGTTCGTCGGCCAGCAGCGCGATCGGGTAGCGGGTATCGCCGGCTGCAAGCTCGCCGGCGGAATCGAGCTTGAGCTTGTAGGCAAGGGCGCCGCCAGCCGCCGGCTGATCGGCGGAGATCCTGCCTTTTTCCGCGGAGAGCGTGACGGGCTTACCGCCATTGGCCGGAGTGAAGACGACCGGTCCCCCGGGCTCCCCGCCGCTGATGCGGATCGCGAGTTCGGAGAACTGCGGCACGGTAACCGGCTTGCCATCCGCGCTTAAGGTCAGGGCGGGCTTGTTCGTATAGGCGGGCGGCGTCACCCAGACATCCATCCGGAGGCCGGCCGTCGTATCGACGGTATCGTTGCTGAGGAAAGCATCGCCGATCCGGCCCGACTGGCCGGAAAGCGAATAGGCGGCCGCAATCACGAAGACCAGAGCCGGCACGGCGCGCAGCCCCATCGCATCGAAGCGGCTGATATCGGGGCGGGGAAGGCCCGCCTCCAGCGGTCCGATCCGCGCGGCCATCGATGCCCTGTGGCGGTCCCAGAGCGCGCGGGCAAAGGGCGTGTCCTCGACGGGGTGGTCCGACTGGATGGAAATCGCCTGATGGGGAAGCCGGTTCAGGGTTTCGAGCCGGCGGTCGATCTCGGCGCGTGAGGGACGGCGCAGCCTCGCAAGCGGCAAAAGGCTCGCCAGAAAGGCAAAAATCAGGAGACCGGCAACGATCAGCCGCGGCCATTCGGGCAGGCTGCGAAAAAGACCGAACCAGGAGGCGGAAAGAAAAAGCGACAGGATGGAAAGCGGTGCGACAGCGAGGGGCAGGGCCTGCTCGGCCAGAAGCGAAATCCCCGCAAGCCAGCGCGCCGCGGCAATGCGCCGGGAGAGGCTCGTTTCTATGGGCTCGCCTTTTGCACTCGTCATCATCCAACCCTAGCTCTTCCTGCCGGCCCGCAGGATGCTGCGGGCCTCGGAGGGAAGATAACACTCTTTGTGGCGCCGAGGTGGAGGTGCCGAAAGATTTTATGCCAGCCAGTCCGGCACCGAATCGAGGCCGATAATGTCCTCATAGGTGGGGCGCGAGCGGATCACATGGAAGCGATCGCCATGAACCAGCACTTCGGGCACGAGGCGGCGCGTGTTGTAGGTTCCGGCCTGAACCGCGCCATAGGCGCCGGCCGATCCCACAGCCATCAGATCGCCGGTCCGCGGCATGGGCATTTCCCGGTCGAGCGCGAGATAGTCACCGGTCTCGCAGACGGGCCCCACTATATCCGCCTTGATGCGCGGCGCATTGGCGGCGGTGAGGATGACGGGCCGGACCTCGTGATAGGCTTCGTAAAGGGTGGGTCGGATGAGGTCGTTCATCGCGGCATCCACGATCACGAAGGTCTTTTCCCCGCCATCCTTTACATAGATCACTTCGGTCACCAGAATGCCGGCATTGCCGACGATCAGGCGGCCGGGTTCGGTGACGATCTTGCAGCCGAGATCCTTGAGCTGGTTCTTCACCGTGGTGGCATAGGCATCGGGAAGCGGCGGCGGGTTGTTGTCCTCCCGATAGGGAATGCCGAGGCCGCCGCCAATATCCACATGCTCGATGTGATGGCCGTCACCGCGCAGCGTGTCGACGAGCTCGCGCAGCAGCTTGAAGGCATCGTCGAAGGGGCGCAGCTCGGTGATCTGGCTGCCGATATGCATGTCTATGCCGGTCACCTGGATGCCGGGCAGGGTCGCCGCATGGGCATAGACCGCCCGGGCGCGTTCCCAGGAAATGCCGAACTTGTTTTCCTTCTTGCCCGTCGAGATCTTCGCATGGGTGCGCGCATCCACATCGGGATTGATGCGGAAGGAGACCGGCGCTTTCTTGCCGAGAAGCAGGGCGCGGCGGTTCAGGACCTCGAGTTCGGGCTCGGATTCCACGTTGAAGCAGTAGATACCGGATACGAGAGCCAGATCCATTTCCGCGACCGTCTTGCCGACGCCGGAGAACATGATCCGGTCGGCAGGAAAGCCCGCGGCAAGGGCCCGCCTGAGCTCGCCTTCCGAAACCACGTCGCAGCCGGCGCCGAGGCGGGCCAGCGTCTTCAGCACGGCCTGGTTCGAATTGGCCTTCATGGCGTAGCAGGTCAGTGCGTCCACATCGGCAAAGGCGGCGGAAAAGACCTTGTAATGCCGTTCCAGCGTGGCGGTGGAATAGCAGTAGAAGGGCGTGCCGACCTGATCGGCAATGTCGGTAACGGGAACGTCTTCCGCGTAAAGAACGCCGTCGCGATAATCGAAGTGGTTCACGGGGTTTAGGGACCTGGTTTGGGGAGATCAGAGAAGCGGATCGAGTATGAAGGGCTTGTTCGGGACAGGCGGGGGCGGCGCATCCTTCTTGCCGTATTTGCTGTCGGCCTGGGCAGCGACGCTCGGCGGGTCGAGATCGCCCTTGCGCCCGCAGGACGAAAGAGCCAGCGATGCGGCAAGCACCGTGAGCAGCGATATGAGCTTCAGCTTTTTCAAGGGCATCGGATCCTCTTGCACAATTTCGGGCTTGCGGTGCTTTCCCGCCCTTCGGGACGATGAGAACGGTTGCCGGTTCTACTGGAAAACCGGGCCGGGAGCAAAGTCTATCTGCCCCGGGCGGCCCCGTCTTTTCGTCAGATGCGCGAGCGCCACCCGGCGATCTGGCGGCGGACTTCCGCCGGTGCGGTGCCGCCGTAGCTCTTGCGGGAGGCAACCGATGCCTCAACGGTCAGGACCGAATAGACGCCGTCATTGATCACGGGGTTGATGGCCTTCAGCTCTTCCAGCGTGAGTTCAGAGAGGGTGCAGCCCCGTGCCTCAGCGGCTGCGACCGCCCGACCGGTCACATGGTGGGCTTCGCGGAAGGGCAGGCCTGCTTCCCGCACCAGCCAGTCGGCAAGATCGGTGGCGGTGGAATAGCCGGAGCCTGCGGCATCTTTCATCCGGTCGGTGCGCACCGTCAGGTCTCGCACCATGCCCGTCATGGCGGCGAGCGCCAGTTCCAGGCTTTCGGCGGCATCGAAGACCTGTTCCTTGTCTTCCTGCATGTCCTTGGAATAGGCGAGCGGCAGGCCCTTCATCACGGTCAGCAGTGCGATCAGCGAGCCGTTGATGCGGCCGGTCTTGGCGCGCACGAGTTCGGCTGCATCCGGGTTCTTCTTCTGCGGCATGATCGAGGAGCCGGTCGAGAAGGCGTCGGACAGGCGCACGAAGCCGAATTGCGGCGTCGTCCAGATGACGATTTCTTCCGCAAGGCGTGAGAGATGCATGGCGGCAATGGCGGCAACCGAGAGGAATTCCAGCGCAAAATCCCGATCCGATACCGTATCGATGGAATTTCGGGTCGGCTCGCGAAAGCCGAGCGCTGCAGCCGTCATGTGCCGGTCGATCGGATAGGGCGTGCCGGCAAGCGCAGCCGCACCGATCGGGCTTTCATCGAGGTGTTCGATGGCATGGCGCACACGGGCTCGATCCCGGCCGAACATTTCCACATAGGCCATGCAGTGATGGCCGAAGGTCACGGGCTGGGCGGTCTGGAGATGGGTGAAGCCGGGCATGACGGTTTCGGCATGTTCTTCGGCGCGGTCGAGGAAGGCGGCAATCAGCTTGGTCAGCGCCGCATCGGTGCGCTCGAGTTCGGCCTTGACCCAGAGACGGAAATCCAGCGCGACCTGATCGTTGCGTGAGCGGGCGGTGTGAAGCCGCCCGGCCGCGGGGCCGATGAGCGTTGCCAGCCGTGCCTCGATATTCATGTGAATGTCTTCAAGCTTGCGTGAGAAGGCGAAGTTTCCGCTTTCGATCTCGCCGCGGATGGTGTTCAAACCGGAGACGATCGCGTCGCGGTCGCTCTCGCTGATGATGCCCTGCTTCGCGAGCATCGTTGCATGGGCGATGGAGCCGCGAATATCCTCGGCATAGAGCTTCTTGTCGAAGTCGATGGAGGCATTTATCTCCTCCATGATGGCATCCGGACCGGACGCGAAGCGGCCGCCCCACATCTGATTGGAAGCCTGAGTGTCGGAACTGCCGTTTGCCATGCGCTGACCATCCTGGAGACTGAAATGACCGAGAAGAAGCCGTTTGGCCTTTCCCCCGCCCTCTTGATCGCAGCCGCCCTTGTGGCGGGCGGCCTTGCCGGTGTGGCAGGGATATACGTGAAGGGCATGGCTTCTGGCAATGCCGGCACGGCCCAGAACGGTACGGAAGTCGCTGGTGCGGAATGCCCGATCGCCCCGGCGCGCAAGACTGCCTTTGCCCAGGCGGCCAAGGGTTCGGTGGCGGCCATGACGCCGCTCGATCCGCCGCGCAGCCTGTCCGGGCTTTCATTCAAGGGGCCAGACGGAAAAGAGCTGACGCTCAAGGATTTTACCGGCAAGACCGTGCTTCTCAATCTCTGGGCCACCTGGTGCTTTCCCTGCCGGGAGGAAATGCCGGCGCTGGACCGGCTGGAAAATCTCGCCGGCAGCAGCGGCTTTGAAGTGGTGGCGGTCAATATCGACACGGGATCGGACGAGAAGCCCAAGGCCTTTCTCGCAGAAACCGGCATCGAGAGCCTGAAGCCTTATCGCGATGACAGCATGGGCATCTTCAACGCGCTGAAGAAGGAAGGACTGGCCCTTGGCCTGCCCGTCAGCCTGCTGATCGATCCGAAGGGATGCGTGATGGGTGCGATGAACGGGCCTGCGGCCTGGGACGGGCCGGAAGCGAAGGCCCTGATCGAGGCCACCGGGAGCTGAGGCTCCCGGAGCGATGTCGGTCAGCGCGTGGGAACGGGATGTTCGCCGCGGTAATCGTAGAAGCCGCGGCCGGACTTGCGGCCAAGCCAACCGGCTTCGACATATTTGACGAGAAGCGGGCAGGGCCGGTACTTGCTGTCGGCGAGGCCATCATGCAGCACCTGCATGATCGAAAGGCAGGTGTCGAGGCCGATAAAATCGGCAAGCTGCAGCGGGCCCATCGGGTGGTTGGCGCCGAGACGCATGGCGGTGTCGATGGCATCCACCGTGCCCACGCCTTCATAGAGCGTGTAGATCGCCTCATTGATCATCGGCAGGAGAATGCGGTTGACGATGAAGGCGGGGAAGTCCTCGGCCACCGTGGTCGTCTTGTCGAGCGTGTTGACGAATTCGCGGGCCGCCCGGAAGGTGCCCTCATCGGTCGCAATGCCGCGCACCAGTTCCACGAGCTTCATGACCGGAACCGGATTCATGAAATGGATGCCCATGAAGCGCTCGGCGCGGTCGGTTGAAGAGGCCAGGCGGGTGATGGAGAGCGAGGAGGTGTTGGTGGCGAGGATCGCTTCCGGCTTCAGGACCGGACAGACCTGCGCATAGATCTTGCGCTTGATCGTCTCGTCCTCGGTTGCCGCCTCGATGACCAGATCCGCATTGGCGAGATCGTTGACATCTGCGGATGCGGTGATGCGGGCGAGCGCCTCGGTCCTCACCTCATCGGTCATCTTGCCGGAGGAAACCTGCCGGGCAAGGTTGCCGTTGATGGTCGCCAGCGCCGGCTCGATGCGCTCCTTGGCAACATCGTAGATATGGACCTTGTAGCCCGCTACTGCGGAGACATGGGCAATGCCGCAGCCCATCTGACCCGCGCCGATGATGCCGATGTTCTTGATCATGTCGACCTCCTGAGGGCAGGCCAAACCTGCTCCAGACCAGAAATTTGCCGGGCCCAACCTGGGCCCGGCAAGAGTGATAGTCTTCTGTTCGTCGATTGACCAGCCCCCTCTTTCACCAGAAGAGGGTGCGGTTAAGGACCGACTTAGAGTGCCTTCTCGAGCTCCGGCAGGGCTTCGAAGATATCGGCGACGAGGCCGTAATCGGCAACCTGGAAGATCGGGGCTTCTTCGTCCTTGTTGATCGCGACGATGACCTTCGAGTCCTTCATGCCGGCGAGATGCTGGATCGCGCCCGAGATGCCGCAGGCGATGTAGAGCTGCGGGGCAACCACCTTGCCGGTCTGGCCGACCTGCCAGTCGTTGGGGGCATAGCCGGCATCGACGGCGGCACGCGAGGCGCCGACGGCGGCACCGAGCTTGTCGGCAACCGGCAGGATCACTTCCTTGAACTTCTCTGCCGAACCGACGGCACGGCCGCCCGATACGATGATCTTGGCGGAGGTGAGTTCCGGACGGTCGGAAGAGGAAAGCGCATCGGCCACATGGGTCGACAGGCCCGGATTGCCGGCGGCAGCCACGTTTTCGACGGATGCCGAGCCACCTTCGCCAGCGGAAGCGAAGGATGCGGTGCGCACGGTGATGACCTTCTTGGCGTCGGTCGTCTGGACGGTCTGGATTGCGTTGCCCGCATAGATCGGACGCTTGAACGTGTCGGCCGAAACCACTTCGGTGATTTCCGAGACCTGCATGACGTCGAGAAGGGCGGCCACGCGCGGCATCACGTTCTTGGCAACCGAGGTCGCAGCCGCGATGATCGTGTCATAGGAGCCGGCGAGCGATACGACGAGGGCCGCCAGCGGTTCAGCCAGGTTGTTGGCATAGTCGTCGCCATCGGCAACGAGGACCTTCGACACGCCGGAGAGCTTTGCGGCAGCGGCGGCAGCGGCAGAAGCGCCCTTGCCAGCGACCAGCACGTGGATGTCGCCACCGATCTGCTGGGCGGCCGAGAGTGCCTTCGCGGTCTGGTCGGAGAGGGTGGTGTTGTCGTGTTCTGCGAGAAGCAGGATAGCCATTTTAATGTTCTCCTGATCAGAATTCTTAGAGGACGCCAGCTTCGACTTTAAGCTTTTCGACAAGCTCGGCAACCGACTTGACCTTGACGCCAGCCTTGCGGCCACCGGGCTCTTCGGTCTTCAGCACCTTGAGACGGGCAGCGGTCGAGACACCGAAATCGGCAGGGGTCTTTTTGTCGAGCGGCTTCTTTTTTGCCTTCATGATGTTCGGCAGCGAAGCATAGCGCGGCTCGTTGAGGCGAAGATCGGTCGTGACAACGGCCGGAAGCTTGATGTCGATGGTCTGTAGACCGCCGTCGACTTCGCGGGTGACGGTTGCCTTGTCGGCACCGATCTCGACCTTCGAGGCAAAAGTGCCCTGGGCCCAGCCGAGAAGGGCTGCGAGCATCTGGCCGGTCTGGTTGGCATCGTCATCGATCGCCTGCTTGCCGACGATGATGAGGCCCGGCTGCTCGGCTTCGGCAACGCCCTTCAGGATCTTGGCGACGGCGAGCGGCTCGACGGTGTCGTCGGTCTCAACCAGGATGGCCCGGTCGGCACCCATGGCGAGCGCGGTGCGGAGCGTTTCTTCCGCCTTGGCCGGGCCGATGGAAACGACGACCACTTCTTCTGCCTTGCCGGCTTCCTTGAGACGCAGCGCTTCCTCGACCGAGATTTCGTCGAAGGGGTTCATCGACATTTTCACATTCGCAAGTTCAACACCGGAGCCATCCGGCTTCACGCGGATCTTGACGTTGTAATCGACGACGCGCTTCACGGGTACGAGGATTTTCATGAGGTCCTTCCTTCAAACTCTGTCGGCGGAAAAAATGCGCCATCGGGCGCGTTCTTGATGGTCGAATGGCGACATGGAACCGCGCTTTTCCTCCTGAACGCGAGACTTCGCCATGCCAGCCGCCAAATTCCGGGTTCGGATTTAAAGCGCGCAGCCTTCTGCGTCAACGTCCCCAGCGGTGGCGGGGCGGTTCCTTCCCGTCCTTCGCCGTCGCGTCGCGGCCGTTCTCAATGCGACGCCAGGGGGTGACCGGCACCGGCTCCTCCGGGGCTTCGCGGCTACGCGCCACCTCTCGCCCGAAGAGCGGAACGCCCGGACGCCGCATGACGAGCACCAGAAGCCCGCCCGCAATGATACCGCCCACATGGGCTGCGAAGGACACGCTTTCCCCGTAACCCGAGATCAGGGCGAAGAACTGCTGCCCGATCCAGAAGGCGAGGGGGATGAAGGCCGGAAGGGGTACGGGGATGCCGAAGAAGACAAGCACCCATAGGCGCACATGCGGGTGCAGGAGCGCATAGGCGACAACAACACCGGAGATGGCCCCCGATGCCCCGATCAGCGGCGCCTCTGCCTGGCCCGAGAGCAGGAGGTGCATGCCCGCACCGGCGGCCGCGCAGGCGAGATAGAAGAGGAGGAAGCGGACATGGCCCAGTGCATCCTCGACATTGTCGCCGAAGATCCAGAGGAAGATCATGTTGATGCCGATATGGGTAATGCCGCCATGAATGAAGGCATAGGTGACGAAGGTCGCCTCTGGCGGCACGCCCCGCAGGGCTTCCGGCAGCACCGCATGATGGGTGACGAGCGCGGGAATGAAGCCGAACATGGCGACGATGCGGTTGGCGAGGTCGCCTGCTCCCTCCGGCAGCATGACCAGCCAGACGAGAATGTTGATCGCGATCAGGGCACGGGTCACGTAGGGGGTCGAAATGTGCCGTAGCGCATTCGCGTCATGGATGGGGATCAGCATGGTCTGCCTTCTGCGTCGCTTTGCCGCGGCGTTTCTCCACCATGAAGGAGGTCTTTCCTCCTGGCAAGGGGCAGGACCGGCGGCAGGCTCAGCGATTCTTGCCCGGCACCCAGAGCACATCCGCCCGACCGTGGTCATTGGCGTGACGGGCGGCGACGAAGAGCAGGTCCGAGAGCCGGTTGAGATACTGGATCACTTCGGGTCCGACGATCTCGCCGGGCTCCTTCGAAAGTGCGACGACCAGGCGCTCGGCCCGCCGGGCGACGGTGCGGGCGAGATGAAGATGCGCGGCTGCGGCCGTGCCGCCCGGCAGCACGAAGGAGTTCAGCGGTTCGAGATCGGCGTTCAGCCGGTCGATATCCGCCTCCAGCCGGGCAACCTGGGCCGGCACGATGCGCAGCGGCTCCCATGCGGGCTTCTCGCCGGTGTCAGGCGTGGCGAGATCGGCGCCGAGATCGAAGAGGTCGTTCTGCACATGCTCCAGCATCGCATCGAGTGGATCGAGGCCGCGGGTATGCAGCCTCGCCATGCCGATGACGGAGTTGGTTTCATCCACGCTGCCATAGGCATCGACGCGCAGGTCGTGCTTCAGGCGGCGGGGGCCGGTGACGAGCGCGGTGGTGCCATTGTCTCCGGTGCGGGTGTAGATCTTGTTCAGCTTGACCATGGTTTCGATCTTTTCGGGCGCCGCAAGGCCGCTTGCGGTTCTTGACGATTATCAGGGGCCAGTCTCCCCGGGGAGGGGAGGGCGTGCTTTGCCGGATGCGCCGCCTGACGGCGCATTTCCCTCGCCGGCCTCAGCGTCCGCCGCCGGTCAGCCAGAGCGTCAGCATGATCAGCACCACGGCAATCGCCTGCAGGAGGACGCGCATCTGCATGAGCTTGTTCGAAAGATTGGAATTGCCGCCCTTCATCATGTTGAAGAGGCCCCTTGCCAGGACGATGGCCACGAGCCCCATCACGATCAGGGCAAGAACGGTTGTGAAACCGGACATGAAATCTACCTTTCGAATTTGTCAGTCTAACCGGCGCAGGAGCCTGTAGAACAGGTCTGCGGGCAGCAGCTTTTTCAGGAAGTAGCCGCGCTTGGCCGGTGTTGTGACAAGATAATGAGGGCGCGGTCTGTCTGCGGTCAAGGCGTGGACCAGCACTTTGTAGACCGCCTCGGGGCCGAGCTTGTAGCGATTGACCGGGCCGGTGCCGTCCAGCCGTGCCAGTTCGCGACGATAGGCCGCGGCATGAACCGAGCCCTCGAGATCGATGTTATCCCGGATCCGGGCAAGCGCATTGGCCGTAAAGCGGGAGGTGATCGGGCCGGGCTCGATGAGGCTGACGGAGATGCCGCTGCCTTCGAGCTCCATGCGCAGCGTGAGGCTCAGGCCCTCAAGTGCATATTTCGAAGCCGTATAGGCGCCGCGCCAGCGATAGGGAACGAGGCCCAGGATCGAGGAGCACTGGACGATCCGCCCCTTTCCCGCAGCCCGCATCGCCGGCAGGACCCGGCGCGTCAGGTGGTGCCAGCCGAAGAGGTTGGTCTCGAACTGCTCGCGCAGCGCTTCGACGGGCAGGTCCTCGACGGCGCCAGGCTGTCCATAAGCCCCGTTGTTATAGAGTGCATCGAGCCGGCCGCCGGTGCGCTGAAGCACCTCCTCCACCAGCCGGTCGATGCTCTGCTGGTCGCGATAATCCATGAGCAGGCCCTCGATGCCCTCCGCTTCGAGCGGTGCGAGGTCTTCCTGGCGCCGCACGGTCGCAAAGACGCGCCAGCCATCCTGCTTCAGGGCGCGGGCGCAATAGGCCCCGATCCCGCTCGATGCGCCGGTCACGATGATGGATTTCCTGTCGGTCATGTGATTCCTGTACAAAAGCGGTGACGTTTCCCATATTGCGGATGCGGGCCGAAGGGCCGCTCTTCGCCCGTCGCTCACCCGGAGATGGAATGCCGACCTTTATCCGCGTTATCTATCGTGTCGTCTATGATGCTCTCTATCATTTCACAGAGGATGATGGGTGGGCGATGGCCAGTCACGTGGCGCTGTCCACCCTTCTTGCCCTGTTTCCCTTCCTGATCTTCGGTACGACACTGGCCACCTATCTCGGCGCGGACCGGTTTTCGGAAACGGCCGTGCATCTGATCTTCGACACCTGGCCGCCCAGCATTGCCAAGCCAATCTCGGACGAGGTGCGGCAGGTGTTGACCATACCCCGCGGCGGGCTTCTCACCATCTCCGTTCTCGCGGCCGCCTATTTTGCCTCGAACGGGGTCGAGGCCGTGCGCGTCTCGCTCAACCGGGCCTATCGCATCCTGGAGACGCGACGCTGGTACATCACCCGCCTGACCAGCCTGTTCTGGGTGCTGGCGGCGGTGCTCTCGCTGGCGGCGATCAGCCTGTTTCTCGTGGTGGTGCCGGTTGCCCTCGGCTTTGCGGAACAGCGCTTTCCCTGGCTCAAGGAGCCGCTCGGGGTGATCTCCAGCTGGCGCGTGTATGGAACGCTGATCGTGCTTGCCATCGGCGTGACGATTTCCCATCTCTGGCTGCCGGCCGGGCGGCGGCGCATTCGCGACGTGCTTCCGGGTGTCGTCGTGACCCTGATTGCCTGGACGATCGCCGCCATCGTCTTTGCCTATTACATCTCGACCTTCGCCAATTATGCCCGCACCTATGCGGGTCTGGCCTCGCTGATGATCGCCCTCGTCTTCCTTTACATGTCGGCTGTCATCTTCATCATCGGTGCGGAAATCAATGCGGCGATGATCAAGTATCGGGTGATGAACCGGATGCTCTGGCGGGTTACCGGTCCGGAGCCGCTAGAGGCTGACGAGGCCGCGGATATCTGAGGGCGAGAACCCCTCTCGCCTGAGCGTGGCCAGGGCGGTGGAACGATTGCTTTTCGAGAGCTTCTCACCCTTGTCGTCGAGCACAAGCCGGTGGTGGTGATAGACTGGCTCCGGCAGGCCCAGGAGAACCTGGAGCAATCTCTGCACAGCAGTGGCGTGGTAGAGATCGAGACCACGAACCACGTGGGTGATCTCCTGCGCGGCATCGTCAACGATCACGCAGAGCTGATAGCTGCCCGGCGCATCCGAGCGCGAGAGAACGATATCGCCCCAGGCGAGGGGGTCGGCGGTAATCCATCTGTCTTCGCCGCTCCCGGTTTCGGTCCAGCCGAGACCGGCACCCGCAGCGGCGACGGCTTTTGCCATGTCGAGGCGGATCGCGTGACGTTCGCCTGCATCCAGCCGCCTTGCCCTTTCGGCCGGGGGGCGCAGACGATCCAGGTCAGGATAGAGCGGGGCGCCATCGGGATCGCGGGGCCAGGGGTTCCCAGCGCGTTCGGAATGCGCCACGAGCGCCTTTACCTCGCCGCGGGTCATGAAGGCCGGATAGGTCAGTCCTAACCTCTCTAATTCCTGAAGCGCGGCCTGATATTCGGAAAGATGGTCCGACTGGCGTCGCTCGGGCGCATCGGAGGAGAGGCCAAGCCAGGCGAGATCATCGAGCAGCGCCCTTTCCAGGGCCGGAGTGCAGCGGGTCTGATCGATGTTTTCGATCCGCACCAGATAGGCGCCGCCGGCTTCCCGCGCCATGTCATGGTTGAGAAAGGCGGACAGCGCGTGGCCGAGATGCAGCTCGCCGTTCGGGCTCGGCGCAAAGCGGAATTTCGCGGATTGACGGTGACTGTTGGGCATGGTCCCCTTCTGCCATGGTTCCGGCGCAGGAGAAAAGAGTGGAGAGAGAGGCAGGCTTCGTCGAGGCGGCTGATTTTTCCGCGGCGCTCGAGGCGCTTGTCCGCATCGACCCCCTCCTTCGGCCCGTCATTGCCGCCACCGGTCCGCTGCCGGCGCGTAGCGGAAGGCCGGGCTTCGAGGGGCTCGCCTATACCGTGGTTGCCCAGCTGGTATCCCGCCAAAGCGCCGAGGCGATCTGGACCCGGCTGGTGGCCAGAACCGGCGCCTTTACCCCGGAATCCTATCTCGCAATCGCCGGCGGGGAGGGGCCGAGGCTCGGACTGACCGCTGCCAAGGCGGATACGCTGGTTCGGGTGGCCGAGGCGATAGGTTCCGGCGCGCTCGATCTCGATCATCTGGCCCGCCTGCCGGCGAAGGAGGCGATCCGCATGCTCACGCGCATCAAGGGCATCGGGCTCTGGACCGCAGAAGTTCATCTGCTCTTCAATGCAGGACATCAGGATATTTTTCCGGCGGGGGATCTCGCCCTCCGCGTCGCGGTAGGGGCCGCGATGGATCTGGGGCCTCGGCCCGATCCCGCAGCGCTGCGGCATTTCGCCCTGCGCTGGGCGCCGCACCGGTCGGTCGCGGCCCGGCTTTTCTGGGCTTTTTACGGGCTTGTGCTGCGCCCGGGCGCGCCCCTCGTCCCCTAGAATCCGGCTTCCTCGCGGAAAGGCCGGTTTTTCTGGATATTTGGCTTCACAAGCCTGTCACAAGCGACTTAGTATAAGCATCTGGAAAGCAGAATCGATCAGGAGCATGACCTTGACGATTGCAGTCTCGCCGCAGGCCTTGCCGGCACTTGTACTGAATGCTGACTACAGGCCGCTGAGTTATTATCCCTTGTCGCTATGGTCCTGGCAGGACGCGATCAAGGCGGTTTTTCTCGACCGTGTGAATATCATCGCGGAATACGATCATTCCGTTTCGTCTCCGAGCTTTTCGATGCGGCTGCCGAGCGTGGTCTGCCTGAAAACCTATGTGCAGCCGACCCGCAATCCCGCCTTCACCCGGTTCAACGTCTTCCTGCGCGACAAGTTCGAATGCCAGTATTGCGGCTCGCCCGATGATCTGACCTTCGATCACGTGCTGCCGCGCGCCCATGGCGGCCAGACGACCTGGGAGAATGTGGTGACGGCCTGTTCGCCGTGCAATCTGCGCAAGGGCTCGAAGCTGCCGAAACAGGCGGGCATGTTTCCGGCGCAGAAACCCTACCAGCCGACGGTGCAGGATCTGCACAATAACGGGCGGCTCTTCCCGCCCAATTACCTGCATGAAAGCTGGATGGACTATCTCTACTGGGATAGCGAATTGCAGCCCTGAGTTCCTCAGGCCTTTTGGGTCCGCAGCGACCGGAAGGCAAATGCCGCCAGAACGAGGCTTGCGATCACGTTCCAGCCGGCGAAGGAAAGACCGAGCACCCGCAGCGCCGCATCCGTGCAGGAAGGGCCCTTCACCGCGTTCAGATCGTTGAGAAGGTTGCTGGCATCCTGTGTCACGCCATTTGCGCTGGTGGCACAGGTGGCCGGGCCTTCCCAGAAATGCCATTCGACGCCCGAGTGGTAGACGCCGAGGCCGGCGCCGACCAGCATCATGATGCCGACGACGGCGGTGAGAAGACGGGTGATCCAGGCCGGGCCGCCCAGGGCGGCATTCAGGGCCGCGAGCAGCGCAACCGGGATACCATAATAATAGGGCTGCCTCTGCAGAAGGCAGAGCGCGCAGGGAATATAGCCGCCGATATGCTCGAATCCGAGGGCCGATCCCACCGTTGCGGCCATGCCAGCTGCGAGGAGAAGGGCCGAGGTCAAGCCCGGGCGGGCCGAAAGCGTGGTCATGGGCAATCCTCTGCGTCAGTGAGCCAAGAGCTTATAGGCGATAAAGGCCAGAATAAGAACTGCGGCGCCGACTGCCGCAATCGTGCCCAGCCTTTTCTCGATGAATTCCCGGATCGGCTCGCCATAGGCCTTCAGCAGCCAGGCCAGCAGGTAGAAGCGTGCGCCGCGGGCGACGATGGCCGAGAGAACGAACAGAAGAAGGTTCACATGCGCAACGCCTGAAAGGATCGTCACCACCTTGATCGGCGGCAGATGGGCGAGACCGGACGTGACGAGAAGCAGCATGATGGTGGAATAATCCACCGAGGTGCGCAGCGCCTCGAAGGCCTCGAGCTTGCCGTAGAATTCCAGCACCGGCTTGGCGAATGCCTCGAAGGCGTAATAGCCGAGATACCAGCCGGCAATACCCCCAAGCACCGAGGCGACCGTTGCCACGAAGGCATAACGCCAGGCCTTTTCCGGCCGGGCCAGAGCCATGGGCAGGAAGAGAACATCCGCCGGCACCAGAAAGACCGAGCTTTCCACGAAGGCAATGATGGCAAGCCAGATTTCCGCGGATGGCCGGGCGGCCAGCGAGAGGGTCCAGTCGTAAAGGCGGCGGAGCATGTTTTTCCGTTCCGTTGAGGCGCATCGCTTTTATGCGCGGCACGGGCCGCTGTAAATGGCCTCCCGCGCGCCCGGCTTTTCCCGGCCCATCCTGTCCCCTGTACGGATTTGATCCGGTCATTCGAATTTTACGCATTTCCGGAACGATGAATATAACAGTCGTTGAATATCATCGAAGCGGACAATGATCCTTTCGAGGATCGGGACGGAAAGAGGACAGGACGCGACCATGGCCGTTTTGGATGCGCTTCGCTTTGCCCGGCAGGCAGACCAGGAGCTGGGTTCAGCCTTGAAGACGATGGCGACGGGCCGGACCGTTGCCTCTGCCAAGGAAAACCCCACCTACTGGGCGATGGCGCGCGAGACCGCTGGCGACCGCCAGGCGATGGACACGGTCAACACATCCCTCGATTATGCAGAGGTAAAGCTGGATACGGCCGAAGCGGCGCTTGAGGGCGTACACGACAATGTGACCAGGATCCAGGCGATCCTGACCCTGGCACGCGAACCGGGAGCGGACCGGGCGAAGCTCGGAAAGGAGATCGACGCGCTCCGGGATGGTATCCGCTCCATGATCGAATCGGCGGGGGTGAACGGTCTCAATTACATGGTGGCGAATGTGCCGACTGCTGCCGGCTATATCGGCTATCCGGCTCTTGAGCTTACCGGTTCGCTTGTACGCCAGTCGAACGGATCGCTGGCAGTGAAGACCATCGATTTTTCCGGCAAGGACCTGGTGATGCTGAGCACGGACACGGCGACGGCCGGGCGCTTTTCGGCGGTCGGCTATCTCAATCCCATCGCCCAGCCGGCGGGCGCTGCCTACCCCACCATGTATTACCAGCTCGTCGGCACGGCCTCCCATATGTGGGTGAATGCCCGGGATATCGGCCTGACTGCCACGACCCCGGATTCCTATATCGACGAGATGGTGTCGGCGCTGGAAAATGTCCGCTCGAAGGTGGCTCTGGCGCTGACCGATCTCGGGCTTGCCGGCCGCAGCGTCTCCGTTCAGCGCAGGATCAATGCCGCGGTGATTTCCGGCATGGATCGCCGGATCAGCACGCTCGTCGATGCGGACATGACGGAAGAGGCGGCGCGGCTTCGGGCTCTCGAAGCCCGAAGCGCCCTTTGCCGCGAGATGCTCGGCCTTACCGGGCAGAAGCCGGAAGCCCTGCTTCTGCTCGTTGCCTGAACCCTCCCTGAGGCCACAGTTTTGTCGTTGCAATTCGAGACTGCCTTGCTTTATATCGCCGGGTCTTGCCTTCGCAGCGTGCCCCATTGGCGGAACTGGTAGACGCGCTCGACTCAAAATCGAGTTCCGAAAGGAGTGCTGGTTCGATCCCGGCATGGGGCACCATATCTCAGTCCACGGACGTCCAGACAAGTCCGTAAACATCCAAAAAATCAATGTAATTTAAGGGATTAGCGTCCACGGGCGTTCGTATGCGTCCATTCGAATGTTCTTGAATTCAGCGCATTTGTTGGTATCTTAGTTGGTACTGAAGGAAATACCAACGCTCGGATACCAACAGGATACCAACATGCCGCTGAGTGATTTCTCGATTAGGACCATAAAGCCAGCCGAAAAGATTCAGAAAAAGTCTGATGGCGATGGTCTCCAGTTGTGGGTGATGCCGCTGGGTTCAAAGCTCTGGCGTTATGCATATCGATATAACGGCAAACAAAGAACGCTAGCTTTGGGCTCATATCCAGAGATTACCTTGGCAAATGCCCGCAGAAAGCGCGACGAAGCCAAAACCCTGTTGGCTTCGGGGACCGATCCCGGCCAGCAGCGCAAAGTCGACAAGATCACCAAGGCATTGTCCGATGCGGCGACTTTCGACAGCGTTGCCGAAGAATACCTCGCGAAGAAGATGCGGGAAGGGATTGCGGCGAGCACGGTGAAGCGTCTGCGCTCCCAGTTGCGCCTTGTAAGCCCTGCCTTCGGGCAGCGCCCGATCGCGGATATCACGATACCCGAAGTTCTGGCACCGCTGCAGAAGATCGATGGCCGGGGCACGCACGAAACCGCGACACGCACGAAGGAACTGTGCGGCGCGATTTTCCGGTTTGCCATGGCCACCGGACGACGCAGGGACGACCCGACCCAGGCGCTGAAAAACGCGCTCACCAATCACAAGGTCAAGCACCGCGCCGCCATCCTCGATCCTGCGGCCTTCGGGGCGCTTCTCCGTGCCATTGACGACTGCGACGTGCAGCCGACAACGAAGGCCGCCCTGAAACTCCTGGCGCTCGTATTCTCTCGGCCTGGTGAGTTGCGAAATGCCGAATGGCAGGAATTCGATCTGGAGAAAGCCATATGGCGAATTCCGGCAGGCCGTATGAAAATGCGGCGTGAACACCAGATCCCGCTTTCCCGCCAGGCGCTGGATATCCTCAAGGATCTTCAGACGATCACGGGCGACGGCAAGCTTCTGTTTCCCGGCAATCGCAGCTACCAGCGTCCGATCAGCGAAAACACGCTCAACGCGGCGCTTCGCCGAATGGGATATGACAAGGACCAGGTGACTGCGCATGGCTTTCGCGGCACCGCTTCAACGCTCCTGAACGAGAGCGGTCGGTTCTCGCCCGACGCCATCGAACGCAGCCTTGCACATCAGGACAGTGACGAAACCCGCCGCGCCTATATTCGCGGGGCCTACTGGAACGAACGTGTGGCCATGGCGCAATGGTGGGCCGATCATCTGGATGTCCTTAGAGAGGGAGGAAAGGTGATTGAAATGCCGAAGAAGCGAAAATGAGGATGTTCTGAAGGGCAAGACGACGATGACCGCTTCGCGCCTTCATTTCGGCCGTCGAGACAGCTTGACCGAGCACCTTCAAGCTGCCGGTCTGTTTGCCAGGTCTGCAAAGCGCCAATAGGAGCTGTATTTTTAGCCTGTGATGCGTCTCCGCGCCTTGTCGCCAAGGCATCGCCCCGGCTCGTATCGTCTGTAAGGCTCGGTGTCAGGCTGATGAAAGGCGGTCCTTCAACCGGGGCGTCGCGAAATCCGCGAAAGCTCTCAGCTTTAACGGCATTATAGCCTGCCCCGTATGCACAAGATGAACCGGAAGAGGCTCCGGCTGAAACGCCTCCAGCACGACAACGAGGCGACCGTCTGCAATCGCTTCTGCCGCCTGATAGGAGAGAATCCGTGCAATTCCTGCACCTGCAATTGCCGCATCGATTGCGCCATCAGCAGTATTGACAGCAAAGCGCGGTCGGATGGGCACGGCCACCGTCTCCGCACCCTTTTGAAAGGTCCAGACATCCGTAGTGTAGAGCCGTTCGAAGGCGATGCAGTCGTGTGCGGCCAGAGCTTCGACGTTGCCCGGCATGCTGCGTGCGGCAAGATAAGACGGACTGGCGCAGGTAACCCAGCGGACCGCGCCCAGCTTGGTTGCCACCAGACTGCTGTCCGGTAACGGGCCGATCCGCACGGCAAGATCGACGTGATTCTCGACGAGATCGACGACATAGTCGGCGAGCACCAACCGGACATTGATTTCCGGATAGGCCTTGAGGAATTCCAGAACGACCGGCTCGACATGCATGCGCCCAAACATGATCGGCGCGGTGATCAGCATGTCGCCACGCGGCGCGCGGTATTCACCGGTTGCAAAGCGTTCCGCTTCGTCCAGCTCATCGAGGATGCGTCTGCATGTTGCCACGAAGGCCTGTCCGGCATCCGTCAGCAGTAGTTTGCGGCTCGTGCGCACCACCAGCTGCGCACGCAGATGTGCTTCCAGATCCGAAACGCGGCGGCTGACTGTCGGCAACGGCACGCCGAGCGTCCGCGAAGCCGCAGAAAGACTGCCGCCGTTTACAGCCGCCACAAGCGTACGCATGGCTTCAAAACGATCCATTTGATATTCCAAAAAACGGAAGGAAGGCTTGCCAAACTACCGGATACTGCAACTTTCTGCAATGTTCTAGGAATTGGGCGTCGGCCAATAATGGCCTTATCCCATGAAGGAACACCCAAATGACCCGCATTCCCCTGCCTGCGACTGTTGCCGATGCGCCGGAAGCCTCCCAGCCGCTGCTGAACGCAGTTGCCAAGCAGCTCGGTTCGGTACCCAACATGTTTCGCCTGGTCGCGTCCAGCCCGCAGGCGCTCGAAGGCTATCTCGGCCTCAGCGGCGCACTCGGCAAGGGTGCATTGCCTGCCGCAACGCGTGAGCGTATTGCGCTTGCCGTCGCCGAAGTGAATGGCTGCGACTATTGCCTGTCGGCGCACAGCTATCTGGGCAAGGCCTTTGCTGGCTTGGACGACGCGGAAATCGCAGCCAACCGAAGCGGCGCATCGAACGATCCAAAGGCAGATGCCGCCGTGCGCTTCGCAGCCAAGGTGGCCAGCGCACGTGGCCACGTTACCGACAGCGATTTCGCGACGGTGAAGAATGCTGGCTACAGCGACGCACAGGTCATCGAGATCGTGCAGCACGTCGCGCTCAACAGCTGGACCAATTACTTCAACTCTGTGTTCCGGACCGAGATCGACTTCCCCGTCGTAACGCCGAGGGCCGCAGCCTGAATAGAACCGCCGACGGACGCCGGTATCACCGGCGTCCCTTTCGGCCAGTGTTGGAGAAGGAACCGATGACCAGCCCTTCAAGCGATCTCGCATTCACGCCCACCGTAAAGTCGATGCAGACAGCGCGCGGCTCGCGGGCAGGATATGCCCGGATTGAAGAAAGCGGTGGTTTCCGGACCCGTATCACCAGCGATCTGGCGGAATTTCTCTCCACAATCGATACGGCTTATCTGGCGACCGCCAATTCTTCTGGACAGCCCTATGCACAGCATCGCGGCGGCCCGAAGGGCTTCATCCGCATGATCGGCGACAACACGCTCGCCTTCGCCGATTATGCGGGCAACAGGCAGTACATCACAACCGGCAATCTGGCAGACAACGACAAGGCTTTCCTCTTCCTGATGGATTATGCCCACCGACGCCGGATCAAGCTGTGGGGCCGGGCACGCGTCGTGACGGACGATCCGGCGCTGATCGAAGACCTGATGCCGAAAGGCTACCGGGCCCGGCCGGAACAGGCCATCCTGTTCGATGTCGAAGCCTGGGACGCAAACTGCCCGCAACATATTCCCCAGAAGTTCGACGCCGCCGACGTGGCCGGAGCCGTCAAGCGGCTCGAAGCTCGTATCGCCGAGCTCGAAACCGAAAACGAAGCCCTGAAGCGTCAGATTGAGAGGATCAAGCCATGACCCGTCCGCCCCTTCCACCCTTTACCGCCGAAACTGCCGCCCAGAAAGCACGCATGGCCGAGGATGCCTGGAACAGCCGCGATCCCGCTCGGGTGTCGCTGGCCTACACGGCGCACAGCCAATGGCGAAACCGATCCGAGTTTGTCGAGGGGCGGGACGAGATCGTAGCGCTGCTTGGGCGCAAGTGGGCGCGGGAGCTGGATTATCGTCTGGTCAAGGAAGTCTGGGCCTTCACCGGCAACCGCATCGCCGTCCGCTTCGCCTACGAATATCATGACGACAGTGGCAACTGGTTTCGCGCCTATGGCAACGAGAACTGGCAATTCGATGCCGAGGGACTGATGGAGCGGCGCATTGCGAGCATCAACGAACATCCGATTTCCGAAGTCGAACGCAAACTCCGCTGGCCGCTCGGCAGACGACCCGATGATCACCCAGGACTTTCTAACATGGGGCTATGAATCCTGCGGTGCAGAGGTTGCACTGGTGCAGACCTGATCTAACCGCAGCAGCGCTCGTCGACGCGCCAGATATCGGGAATTAGGTGAACTGACCGCTTGTGCTGGATCGCAGCCCCTGGAAATCCGCACTGTACAAATGCGGAATCGAGCTGCTACCTGCCAAGGGTGAGCGCGCTTCGAGCCCAATGCGAACAATGGCGCCAGATCCATTCATGTCCGCTTGGGTCTTTCGACACACCACCACCAGACAGTCCGCTCCCTGCCCAAATTCCCGACCCCAACACTCCCGCGATCCAGTTTTTTATACCGTAGCATCTGCAGACATCATTGATGTCCTTCACCTTTGGCGTTTCACAATCTTTTGCAAGTCGCGGTCATATCGGTAAAGATGAAGCTCACCATCCTTGATCAGCCGCGCAGCGTGAGCGACGTGCTCTGGCAGGACATAGAACCATTCTCGCGGACGAATTCTCTTGCCAAAGCGGTCAATGATGAAGAGTTCGCCCGGTTTTGCGGCGTCAAAGAACCGATGCAGCAAGTTCTCCACCTTCGAGCGGGACAGGTTCTGCAATTCGTAGGTTGCCACGATCTCGACGGGTGCCAGCAGAAATGTTGGGTCATTGCGGGCATCGGCCACACGACGCCGGACATCCTGGGACGTCACGCCAATCTTGTAGAGAATGTCGCGCTGGGGCTTGATCGCAGGGTCTTCCGAAAGGCTGCGTGCGACGTAGATCGTGCCGGACAGCGCAATTTTATCGCTTTCCCAATCCGGGTCCAGAGGGCCGAGGCCCAGCCGCTGGACGACGCGGGCGGTCTTGTCATCGTTGAGCGACTTTCTGAAGGATGACATCAGCGGGTCGCTCTCGGTGCCATTCGAGAAGATCACGCGAAGGCGATGATCGCGTGCGCCGCCGCGTTGCGTGCTTTCGCTCTTTTCCGCGATATAGGCCAGAAGACCGTTGCGGATAAAGAAGTCGCCTTCCTGCGGTTCGATGACGGCCCATTTCTCGATCAGGCTTGCTTCCCGTTCCCCCGTATCAAGAGCCTGCTGCATGGTTTCGAACAGGCCCGCAAACTCATCGAAATCCTTACAGGGCACGAAGTCGGCCCTGTGGTCGGGCGTCTGCCGTTCTGCGGCCGGTGTCACATGCTTGAGCCGAACGAGGTCAGGCAAAACATCCAGGCCGTCGTCGCCAAAGATATCATCGAGCGAGTCCGGGATGTCCTCGTCTTCAACCTCATCCCGCCACGAAACCTCCGCGACCTCCCCTTTCCGTGCCAGGAGCCCAAGCCGGTCTGCCTGACGAAGCGCATCGGTTGGAGACTTGCGAAGTCCTTCCCAGATGGTGCCGAGCCGCATCTCTTCGTGTTGCGCAGAGTTGGGGTCCGGCAGACGTCCGTTCTGTTCATAGAAGCGCGTAACATCTTTCAGGATAGCCATGCCGTCGCTGCCGGTCGATGACGCCCTCGACTTCACCTTCACAGCAAGCAGGCCAAATTCGTCCGGCTCGGCGAATATCTCTTCCAGTGTCGGGCGGGGCATCAGCTTGCAGTCTCCCGCATCATCTGCGCCTTGCGGTTCTTGAGCCAGGCCAGCGCTTCTGCCATGCGCTTTTCCAGCGCATCTTCGGCATGAACATTCGGCTCGCGCCCTTCCTGCGCCCGGAAGCGCTTGATCCGAGGCCAGAGCGTCCGCGCCTCTTCCTCTGTCATCTGCACACGCATGGCCACCATGGCTGACTGTACCTGCGACAGAAGCGGGGCGTCGAAGCTGCGCGAAGCCACCTCGAAGCACTCCTGAAACGCGTTGACGCTGTCGATCAGATCAATATCCAGCTCTCGGACATTGATGAAGCGGCGCACCATGGCCAGCAGCGTGTTGGGTGCTGCCCGCATATCATCATCCGCTTCGACTGCTTCTGTCTGCCACATGCCGCCGCCTGCGCCAATCGTCTCGCCCTCTGCCTGATCAGCCCCGATAAACGGCGCGCCGGCATCCTGAAATCCACGTTGGGCATCATGCCGCGCGAGCGTCAGCAGATTCATCCGGGCGGCAAGGTTCTGGCGGATGGATTCGGTTTCGTCATCGCTGAGGTTTTCATAGCGATGCTCGATAATGTCGGGCAGCAGCATCTGCGTTGCCACTTCCGGTGCCGTGTCCGGGGAAACGATGCGGGCATCGACAGCCTGGCAGGCCGTTGCCATCAGGTCCGCCATATCGTTTTCGCAGATATCCCGCGCCCGGTCGGTCGGTGGCTCCATCAGGCCCTTGATGCCGATAGTGATGGTGCCCCTGCCATCATCGCTGATCGGTTCGCGGATGTCGCCATCTTCCCGGCGATAGAATTTGAAATTGGGTGCCAGTACCTGCTCCATCAGCAGAGAGCCGGAAATGGCCTTCAGCATGTCGTTGACGGCATCCTTCACCGCCGCCGTTTCCACGCCCGGTTCGGCGACCAGATTGGTGAAGATGGCTTTCGTCTTGCCCGGTGCATCCCGCGTTGCGCGGCCGATGATCTGCACGATTTCGGTCAGCGATGCACGATAGCCGATGGTCAGCGCGTGTTCGCACCATACCCAGTCGAAGCCCTCCTTGGCCATGCCGAGAGCGATGATGATGTCCACCTTGGCGCGATCGGCCGCATCGTCGCGCTTGCCATCCGGCCCCTTGATCTCTCGGGAAAGCGCGGCCTTCACGCCCTCGCGTTCCGCGCCATCATGAACGAGATCGGCCACTTTCAGTACGCGGCCATCTGCCGTGCGGATCAGATCGAAGCCGGTCTCCTCTTCAACGCCAATGTGCTCGCCGATAAGGTCGAGAATCCGGCCCACCTCATCGTTCTTCTCGCCGAAGGCTTCTGCCGAGCCGCGATGGGGAATGTGGATTATGGTCTTCAGCGTGGTGTCCAGCACATCGGGCAGGCCATTGATATATTGCCCGCGATAGAAGCTGTAGTTGACGCCGAGCGCCTTCAGATACTCGTAGCCTTCGAGCTGTTCGTAATAGGAATAGGTGATGGTGGTGAAGCGCGCCTCGTCTTCCGGCCGCAGCACGGGCACGGCATCGCCTCGGAAATAGGAGCCGGTCATCGCCATGACATGGGTTTGCCCGCGCCCGACGATCTGGCGCAGAATTTCGCCGAGCCGGTTGTTATCGGCCGCCGAGACATGGTGAAACTCATCGATGGCGAGGAACAGATTGTCGAAGGCCTCGATACCCTGCGCCCGCTCCACCGCCTCGAAACCGAAGCGGAAGGTGGCATGGGTGCAGACCAGCACGCGGGCGCCGGACTGCATGAAGTCGGAAAAGGCCTTCACCTTCTGCGCCGTCGAGCCATCCTCCGTGCCGGAAAGGCAGAGGTTCCAGCGGTCCTCAACCTGCCAGTCGGCATCGAAGCCATAGCTTTTCAGGTCTGTCGAGCGGAAGGAGCCGCCAATCGAGGTTTCCGGCACGCAGACAATGGTTTTCGCCAGTCCCTGATGGTTCAGCTTGTCCAGCGCCACGAACATCAACGCGCGGCTCTTGCCTGCGGCCGGCGGAGCCTTCAGCAGAATGAACTGCGCGCTGCGGGCGGCATAGGCGCGGGCCTGCATGGGCCGCTGGCCAAGCGCATTGGTGGCCTTGGATTGCCCGGTGCCGGCATAGCGAACATTGACCATCTCGACCATTTACTTCGCCCCCTGCTTTACCCGCGCCGCATAGAGCTTGAACAGCTTTTCCAGTCGCTCGGTGTCATTGCGGAAGGGGCGGCCGATATACATGCTCTCCAGCAGCTCATCATTCTCCCGGTGCACCGCCCGCAGATCTTCCGGCATCTTGTCCGGGTCGTAGAGGTCGGCGATGGTTTTGGGGTAATGCTGATAGCGTGTTTTCAGAATGCGCCGCGCCGATGCCGAAAGCTGCTCCAGCTGCTCGGCGGTGAATTTCGGCACCGGAAAGGTGTTCCAGCCCAGCGTGTTGGAATAGCGGAAATCGGATTTCAGCTTGCCGCAAACGGTCGCGATCCAGACGAGGTGCAGACGCGAGGCGATCAGGGCGATGCACCAGTCAGGGGCGTCTGGTATCAGAAATGCTAGATTTGATACGACAGCGCCACTTTCGAGCTTACCTACAGGAAACCATTCTCGCCGCTCCGAGCTTACCGAAGGGACAATTAGTGGTTCTCCTGCCCTTGGGCCAACATGTTGGAAGCGATGAGGCACAAGAGACAAAACGTCTCTTGTTTCCCGCTTCTTGCTGACTTTTCGCAAATCCTTGACAGCTAAAAGCCGCCTCGAAATTTCTGGTATTGCTTCTGCCTCTTCTCTTTGGTCGTCATCTATGGCGATGCACCATCTTCGCAGATCTTTTATGAAGTCCTCCGAACCGGAAAATCGCCTGACGAATTTTCTTGCTGCCGGCCAGTGATCTAGCAGCTCATTAACTTCCGATTCATCAAGTATAAGATTGCCACCGTCATTAGGCACGCTGCCCGTTACCATGCGCGGAAGCGTGAAAAAAAGCGGCCGAGGCTGGCTTTTTATTTCAATATCTGCGGCGTCTATAAGAAATCGATTTATATTTGTGCACTCGTGAACGATGCCATCTGTGAATAGTCGCTTTAGGTTTGTTCTCCATGTGTCCTGTATGCCTACAATGACGCAATTAACGGCTGCATTTTTGGACGCATTGTTAGCCCACTTGAAGGTCGTATAAGCGAAAAATATCGATTTTTCAGCATTAAGCACGTGTGGCCAGAGCTGGTCTACTTGTCGTCCCTGGCACAAAGAATTTGTTGAAACTAGGGCGAAGCGTGATCGTCGCCCCGATATATAGTCCGACGCCAGCAAGAACCAGCATCCAACATAATCTATATATCCTATCTGTCTTATTCTCTTTCCTAGAACGAACGCCATATCTTCTTGGTGCGCCGCGTCCTTCTTGCCCTTCCCCAAAAACGGCGGATTTCCCGCGATGTAAACCTCTTCATCCGCGCCAGGTGGCGGGCAAACCTCATCCCAGTTCACCCGCAGAGCATTGTCGCATCGGATCTGACCACCATCCCTCAACGGCAACAGCGGAGGCATCCGCCCGAACACATCGGCAAAGCGGGCGTTTGCCTGATATTCGGCAATGAACAGCGCCAGCTTTGCCGTTTCCGCCGCAAAGTCCGTCAACTCAATGCCGTAGAACTGGTTGAGGCTCACCGAGGAAAACATGACATTCTGCGGATTGTCCTCCAGCTCTCCCAACCGTTTCAGAATGCGAATCTCGCGCTCGCGCATCTGCCGGTAGGCGACGACAAGAAAATTGCCGGAGCCGCAGGCGGGATCGAAGATGCGGATTTTCGACAGGCGGTGAAGCTGGGCCTTCAGGGCCGCCGGCTTGTCCCAGGCCTTGTCCAGTGCCTCATCCAGATCATCCAGAAACAACGGCCCCAGCACCTTCATGATATTGGGTACCGAAGTGTAATGCATGCCGAGTTCGGCGCGGGCCTTGGGATCGGCGATCGACTGGATCATCGAGCCGAAAATATCCGGGTTGATCAGCTTCCAGTCCAGATCGGCGGCATCGCGCAGATAGCGGAAGGAGATCGGATCGAAGGCCGGTGCCTCTATGGCATCGGCAAACAGTCCGCCATTCACGTATTCGAATTTGTCCGTCCAGGCCGGCAGGCCCTGACGCTGCCCCCTGGGAAGGTTCATGGCGGAAAATGCCTGAACAAGCACATCGCGGGCATGTTCGCCCCTGTTGCCGCCATAGGAAAAGACGGCATAGGAAAACTGGTTTTCCCCGAAGACGCCCACATCTTCAGAGAACAGGCAGAAGATGAGCCGCGTCATGAACAGGTTCATGGCATGCCGGCGCTCCGGCACGGCCCAATCCGGGTTCGCCTTCAGAAGGGCATCATAGAGTTTTGCGAGCTTGCCGGTGGCCTTGATGTCAACCGGGTTTTCCTCTGCCGCGCGGTAGCGCTCCTTGCCGGCCGCAGGCAGGAAAAAGGCGAAGTGCGTGCCAAGTTCGGCAAACGGGCAATGCAGCGTTTCCCCCGATTTCGGATGCTCGGCCGCGATCATCTCGCCATCCGTGGCGAGAAGGATTGCGGGTTTCGCCTTGGCCGTGCGCCTGGAGGCGCGGAGCACGTCCAGCATACCGGCCGCCTCGCCAGGGAGGGCAGGGGCGTAATGGAACTTGCCGTTCAGCAGCACGCCGCCCGCAATGTCCGACTTGTTGGTGGTCCCCGCCCTCAGCTTGGCAACGGTTGCCTGGGCATTATCCGTGGCCTGCGCAAAGGCATAGCCGAACTCGGCGGGATCGAATTTTGCCTTGGCAATGGCATCAAGGGCGTCTGCAATGTCTGTCGGGTTCATCATGGAAATATGTGTTTCTTTTATTGGGATGGTTGCCGGTCATGACCAGGCAGGAATGAAAATACGCTTCAATGGCACGAGCTGCTGGGTCTCGAGGTCGAGCTTATCGTACTGCTCGAGCAGGCTTTTTACCAGATCGTCAAGATCCATGAGCGCAGTCGGGATGCGGGCGCGTTCGGCCTCATAGCGCGCCTCGCGGGTAAAGCCGCCGGTGCTGACGTAGAGGCCCTTGTCGAGGTCATGCCGTCCGGCAATGAAATTGCGCAGGTCCGGCGCGCCCATGGAACCTTTGCGATGCTTGACCTCCACAACGATGCGGGGCGCCTCGAACCCAAAGCCATCGGGCGACGCGACAATATCCTTGCCGCGATCAGGCCCGGCCTCTGAAATCCTTGTCTTGTAGCCAAGGGAGCGAAGCAGGCCGGCAACCAGCTCCTGCATCTCCTCCCAACCAAGCGCGCTCACCTTGTCCTTTATGAATTCCCGCGCGCGGTTCGCCATGTTCTCGAAGATGTCGTCTTCCGCCGCCTCGCTGATGGCAAGGGGCGCTTCCGGCGGCGCCGCGCCGCGTTTGGCGAGAGCCTGCCTGAGTTCGGCCGCAACCTCATTCGACAGCCTGAAAAGGGTAGAGATTGATCCAAGGCTGTTGCGGCTCTCCACGGATAGCAGATCACGGCTGACTTCCCCTTCCCATGTCACGGAGCGGACCTGTGTATCTTCGGGGTCGATGGAGGGGTCGTGTCTGTAGGGACCGGCAATCTGACCGACGAGATAGATCCGGCTTGAAGGATCATAGGTGACGATCATGTCGCCGACGGTCATCTCGTTCACGAAGCGGTGGAGCTGACCGGCAGCCATGGCCTGGCTTTGTGGCTTTGAACCGGGATAAGTTACGGCAAACGCATTGCTTATCGCCTTGCGCGTTTTCGCGGCCGAGAGATCGCCCAGCGCCGGCCATCCGATGGCAACGACCGACTTTTCCTTGAACGCTTCAAAGAGACGCCCATTTCGCTCCGCGCGCACCATCCAGGCTTTGCTCATGTCACTCCCCCTATCCCGCGGACAATTCCGCACTCGCAGCCGGAATGCAATAGGATCAGGCAACAATCCAAGGTCGTTGGAAAGGTGTCTTGGACAACTAGCCATGATGACGGTAACCCGCAGCGGATCGAGACCCAGAGGGTTCGCGCGCGCACGCGATGCTGTGTGCAGAAAATCGCCCTCGGGCACCATGAAGGGTCACGATATATCCACCCTCAGAGGATTGCCCGGCCAGAGGAAAGATTTGCCATGCGCAACCCTGGCGTGATTGGAGGATGACAAATCCTTCAGCTGGCAATAGCCTGGCGGCATGAGCGCTGAAGTCTGGTCCGATCAGGAAAATGATTTTATCGTCGCGACCTATTTCGCGATGCTGAAGGACGATCTTGCAGGGCGCCCTTACAACAAGGCGGCCCTGAACAGAAGCCTGCAGCAGCTCGTCAGCCGAACACGCGGCTCCATCGAGTTCAAGAACTGCAATATCTCGGCAGCCCTGATCGGATTCGGTCTTCCCTATATCAAGGGTTACCAACCGCGCTTCAATTTTCAGATGTCGCTGGCGGAAGCCATTTCTCGGTGGCTTGCGAGGAACCCGGCCTTCGAGATGGCCCGCAGTCCGGGTGCGGAAACCAGCGGCTTTAGCGAGCCTCCACCGCTGTTCTTCGGCACTCCGCCAACCCTGCGAAATGCCCCGCCGGCACCCGAGCTTGCCCAGCTTGAGGCGATTGCCCGCAAGTTCGACGTGGCGGGTCGAGACGAGCGCAACCGCTCCCTTGGACAAGCAGGGGAAGAACGCGTCTTCCTTCACGAGCGTTCTCACTTGAGCGCCTGCGGGCGGCCCGATCCTTCTGCCAGAGTTCGCTGGGTTTCCCGTGAAGACGGCGATGGTGCTGGCTACGATATAGCAAGCTTCACCCCGAGCGGCTCCCCTCGACTGATCGAGGTCAAGACGACAAACGGCTGGGAACGCACGCCTTTTTACATTTCCCGCAACGAACTGGAGGTGGCGACTGCCCGGAGGCAGGAATGGAGCCTCGTTCGCCTCTATGATTTTTCACGCGAAGCCCGTGCCTTCGAGATCCGGCCGCCCCTTGAGGCGCACGTATCCCTGATGGCGACCCAATATCAGGCAAGCTTTCAATGAAGGACATTCCGCGTAGCCGGTCCGGCCCCCGTTTCCTGCGCTTCATTGGCATCGATTATTCCGGCGCGGAAACCCGGGACGCATCGTTGAAGGGCTTGCGGGTCTATCAGGCACAGGACGGCCGGCTGCCGCGCGAAGTCCTGCCGCCGCCAGGCAACCGAAAATACTGGTCGCGGCGAGGGGTGGCCGAATGGCTCGTGGCCATGTTGAAAGATGATATTCCGACCATCGTGGGGATCGATCACGGTTTTTCGATGCCACTCGCCTATTTCGAGCGGCATCGGCTGCCCCATGACTGGTCATCCTTTCTCGACGACTTCTGCCACCATTGGCCGACAGACCACCCAAACGTCTATGTGGACTTTGTTCGCGAAGGTGTCCTCGGCAGTGGGGCTGAGCGTATGGGCGAGCGCAACTGGCGACGCTATACGGAAGTCGCCGCCGGCTCTGCAAAGTCCGTGTTTCATTTCGATGTGCAGGGATCCGTCGCGAAATCCACCCATTCCGGCCTGCCCTGGTTGCGTTTCATACGGCAGAGCTTGCCGCAGGTGCATTTCTGGCCCTTCGATGGCTGGGAGCCGGGGCCGAATGCCATCGTCATCGCCGAGGTCTACCCGCGTCTCTGCAGCGCAAACTACGAGGCCGAGGACCGAACGCCGGACCAGCACGATGCCTATTCCGTGACAAGATGGCTCGCCGAGGCAACCGTATCTGGAGAAATAGACAGGCTGTTGCAGCCGCCCCTCCGGGGACACATCAAAGCCGCCGCCGCTGTCGAAGGGTGGATCCTGGGAACGCCATGGGACGAGAGAAGCTTTATAGCGAAAGTGACGGGTGCAGCCAGCAGCCGCACAGCGCGGAAGACAACGCAGCCCGGATATGTGAACCGGAACAACCAGCAAGTGGTAAGGCGCACCGCTATCCCTGGCAACGATCGCCATCAAACGGTCTACGAATTGCGTTGCCTAGACTGCGAACATTCCTACGGCGCAAACGGCAGCGACATATTCCAGCGCCGCTGCCCCTCCTGCGATAAGGGTGCGGCGGGACTGCAATTCGGCTAGTGGATGTTGAGGTCTGAAGCAGCGCCGTCGCAGCCGCATTGCCAAACCCAACGTCTACCACTTGGTATCGATCGGAAGGTTGGTTGTCCTCTCCTAGTGGCGAGGACAGTGCCCTATTTCTGAAAGCTGCCGTCTCCTGACGCGACAGGAGACGGCAGTGTCACCAATGGCGCCAGGACAGACACCGCCATTGCGCGCTGCCGGATGACTAGCCGACAATTGACAAATTACGATTTCACATTTCCATGGTGCGCGCATCTCTAAAATAGAGTTCTCTTATATATAAAGCGCTTCATATCTGGGTTTGGCTTCTGGGATTTCTGGACCTTACTCAATTCTCCAATGCAATATCTGCGTCTCCAGATCATAGGGAAGACGGGCGAACACTTCTCCGTTAAAGACGACGGGGATGCGGTTCATCCCCGCGTGGGCGGGGAATACATCGGCGTTGGTTTGGGGGCATTCGCAGAAGGCGGTTCATCCCCGCGTGGGCGGGGAATACCAACAGACTGCCCGCCAGTCATTCGACCGGCTCGGTTCATCCCCGCGTGGGCGGGGAATACGCGGAGGCGGTCGGCCACGATGGCGAGCAGGACGGTTCATCCCCGCGTGGGCGGGGAATACGGTCACTCCGCCGGGCGGGGTGGTGCTGGACCCGGTTCATCCCCGCGTGGGCGGGGAATACCGCGACCAGATCAAGCTCGATGCGCTCAATCTCGGTTCATCCCCGCGTGGGCGGGGAATACGCGCTCAACACCTGCGCGCGGAACGAGGCGATCGGTTCATCCCCGCGTGGGCGGGGAATACGGCCTATGACTATGCCGTGCCGATGCGGTTCATCCCCGCGTGGGCGGGGAATACTGCGCGGCGAGGAAGGTGGCTGCCTGCAATGCCGGTTCATCCCCGCGTGGGCGGGGAATACGATAGCGCGGAAATCAGAAGGTGTCATTGTCACGGTTCATCCCCGCGTGGGCGGGGAATACATTGGCGCAGCGTCTGAGAGACGTCCGGCGGGCGGTTCATCCCCGCGTGGGCGGGGAATACTCGGCAAGGCGGGTCCAGACAACGCGCCAAACCGGTTCATCCCCGCGTGGGCGGGGAATACTGTCTCCGACCTCGACGAATTCGATCGGCATGCGGTTCATCCCCGCGTGGGCGGGGAATACGCGGATCCGCTCGCTCGCGTCCGCCTCGATAGCGGTTCATCCCCGCGTGGGCGGGGAATACTGTCAAGGGTTTCACGTACAGTCATTAGCTCACGGTTCATCCCCGCGTGGGCGGGGAATACCCCCGTTTAAGGCGTCCAAGCGCAAAGTTCCTCTGGTTCATCCCCGCGTGGGCGGGGAATACTCGGAACTGTCGTGGCAGGGGAGGCCGCACGACGGTTCATCCCCGCGTGGGCGGGGAATACGATGCACAAGCCGCAAAGGCTCAGATCAACGGCGGTTCATCCCCGCGTGGGCGGGGAATACGACGGCGCTCGCTCCTCCGCCTTCGCATCCGCCGGTTCATCCCCGCGTGGGCGGGGAATACCCGGAGGGCAGAAAAACAGAGCCCGCGCGCGTCGGTTCATCCCCGCGTGGGCGGGGAATACGATATCCCATTTCCGTCTCTCCTGTGTTGTGGGGGTTCATCCCCGCGTGGGCGGGGAATACTTTCGGACTATGTAAAAAACGGTCTGGAGGACCGGTTCATCCCCGCGTGGGCGGGGAATACATCATGCGCGCCAACGAGCTGCTGCTGCCCTACGGTTCATCCCCGCGTGGGCGGGGAATACTATGTTGGGGTCATACAGGGTAGCTTTCCATGCGGTTCATCCCCGCGTGGGCGGGGAATACCCGCGCGGCTTGATGAACCGCCGGGTCTGCGTCGGTTCATCCCCGCGTGGGCGGGGAATACGCCGTTGAACCCGATCGTGACCTCCTCGCTGCCGGTTCATCCCCGCGTGGGCGGGGAATACGTACCAATCACCGTCGACGGTGCGCATTTCCTCGGTTCATCCCCGCGTGGGCGGGGAATACGACGTCCAGTAATTATACATCCGCTGCGCATCCGGTTCATCCCCGCGTGGGCGGGGAATACGGCCAGCGGCCATGCGTTATGCCGACCCTCATCGGTTCATCCCCGCGTGGGCGGGGAATACACGGCCACGGCAGGCGCAGGCTGCGCAGGAAGCGGTTCATCCCCGCGTGGGCGGGGAATACGGCGGGCGGAATTGAGGTCTGCTCTCTCGATGCGGTTCATCCCCGCGTGGGCGGGGAATACGCAGCAAAATCAATCAGACACGTCAACGACCGTGGTTCATCCCCGCGTGGGCGGGGAATACCTTTTTGGCGGCTTGCTTCCCCAGCTCAAAGGCGGTTCATCCCCGCGTGGGCGGGGAATACTGCGGATCGCCTCGGCTCGGGACATCGGCCGGCGGTTCATCCCCGCGTGGGCGGGGAATACGCGACGCTAAAGCCGAGCATGCGGTCGCATTTCGGTTCATCCCCGCGTGGGCGGGGAATACCCGTTGTCCGCAGGGGCCGATTACCGGGCTCGCGGTTCATCCCCGCGTGGGCGGGGAATACGCGGCATGGACCTCTGCATATGCCTGTTGCGTCGGTTCATCCCCGCGTGGGCGGGGAATACCAGGCTCTCGATCCGCAGGCGCATCGTCTCGGCGGTTCATCCCCGCGTGGGCGGGGAATACCTGGCGGATCGTCTTGGAATCAGCAAAAGCGCCGGTTCATCCCCGCGTGGGCGGGGAATACGGTAACCCATATCCGTCTCTCCTTTTTGTGGGCGGTTCATCCCCGCGTGGGCGGGGAATACCATCACTCCGCCGGGCGGGGTGGTGCTGGACCCGGTTCATCCCCGCGTGGGCGGGGAATACGGTGAAATAACTGGATTTGTGACTGACGTCGTGGGTTCATCCCCGCGTGGGCGGAGAATACGGCGGAAAGCGGAATTTCGAAGAAAATGGCCGCGGTTCATCCCCGCGTGGGCGGGGAATACCGGGTGCGCGGGCGCGGGTTTCGTCGGCACGCAGGTTCATCCCCGCGTGGGCGGGGAATACCGCTTTGCGCAACCCGGGCCGATGCCCGTGTGCGGTTCATCCCCGCGTGGGCGGGGAATACCGTCGGAGAGGGCGGCGGTGACTAGACGGCAACGGTTCATCCCCGCGTGGGCGGGGAATACCGCATGACACGCTCGCCCTCGCAATATGACCTCGGTTCATCCCCGCGTGGGCGGGGAATACGTCCGTCCAAATATCGTTCTGAGTACTGCGATCGGTTCATCCCCGCGTGGGCGGGGAATACCAGGAGGCAGCAATTAAGCGTGCACTGGACGTCTGGTTCATCCCCGCGTGGGCGGGGAATACATCGCCGGCATAGAGCTCGACATTGCCGCCTGCGGTTCATCCCCGCGTGGGCGGGGAATACTGGTACGCATCCGACGTTCTGGCACGGGAAGCCGGTTCATCCCCGCGTGGGCGGGGAATACCGGTCCGATTGAAATAGACGACGCAAAGCGGGCGGTTCATCCCCGCGTGGGCGGGGAATACGTCAGGGGCAGCGTAATTCGAATCGGGAATTCCGGTTCATCCCCGCGTGGGCGGGGAATACTTTGCTCAAACGGTTTCAATCCGCCGCCATGCCGGTTCATCCCCGCGTGGGCGGGGAATACGGCAACACTAAGGGCCGCTCTTTTGATCAGACCGGTTCATCCCCGCGTGGGCGGGGAATACTACAAGGTCAGTGTGGCGGGTATTGCTACCAGCGGTTCATCCCCGCGTGGGCGGGGAATACAAATTCAGTACATCAAGGCGTTCTGACGCCATCGGTTCATCCCCGCGTGGGCGGGGAATACTGCGCGGCAAGAAAAGTGGCTGCCTGTAACGCCGGTTCATCCCCGCGTGGGCGGGGAATACCGCACCCACGAATATCTTTGCATTCCTCAAGCCGGTTCATCCCCGCGTGGGCGGGGAATACACACGTTCTTTCGGCTCCTGAAGCCAGTGGTCCGGTTCATCCCCGCGTGGGCGGGGAATACGTCCTAACGTCAAGCGGCGTTTCCAAAAATCGCGGTTCATCCCCGCGTGGGCGGGGAATACCTGCCCGGCCGGGTTTGTAGCCTGTGCACCTCCGGTTCATCCCCGCGTGGGCGGGGAATACCTTGACGCGGGGTTCAAGCCCGTTGATGGTTTCGGTTCATCCCCGCGTGGGCGGGGAATACATCAATGTGATTTCACGGAACATAGTTGCATCCGGTTCATCCCCGCGTGGGCGGGGAATACTCAAGGGCCTCTTCATCAACGATGAACATTTGCGGTTCATCCCCGCGTGGGCGGGGAATACATCTGCTGGACAGCCTCAGAATACCCATCCCGCGGTTCATCCCCGCGTGGGCGGGGAATACGGTGACCCCGCCGGGTGGAGTGGTGCTGGACCCGGTTCATCCCCGCGTGGGCGGGGAATACGAGCCGCTGCTCGGGCCTCTCCGCCTGCAATTCGGTTCATCCCCGCGTGGGCGGGGAATACCGGACAAAGACACAGGGCTTGGATACTATAATCGGTTCATCCCCGCGTGGGCGGGGAATACGGTGCTATGATCAACACACCAATACCCGCTGTCGGTTCATCCCCGCGTGGGCGGGGAATACTGCCTTGAATGGGAAGACGAGTTCCGCAAGCGCGGTTCATCCCCGCGTGGGCGGGGAATACGCGGTGGAGAAGAGCACCGGGCCGAAAATAGCCGGTTCATCCCCGCGTGGGCGGGGAATACGTCAAGCGTCCCATATAACGCTGTCTTGCAACCGGTTCATCCCCGCGTGGGCGGGGAATACCCTAGAGGCCGGTTTTCCGGGCATTTGAAGGCCGGTTCATCCCCGCGTGGGCGGGGAATACAGCTTTTGCCTCTTCTCGCTTTGCCCGCTCTACGGTTCATCCCCGCGTGGGCGGGGAATACCTATCGGACCGAAGGCAAGCCGGACGCGGCAGCGGTTCATCCCCGCGTGGGCGGGGAATACATTCACATGGACCTGAATTTTCCGGACATTCCCGGTTCATCCCCGCGTGGGCGGGGAATACCCCGAAACCATGCATCTGCGCATGCTCTCGGCCGGTTCATCCCCGCGTGGGCGGGGAATACGGGCATTCCTGCAGCGGTTCTTCGGCTATTGCCGGTTCATCCCCGCGTGGGCGGGGAATACGTGGTGCCGATCTTCGCCCCTTCCACCGCAAACGGTTCATCCCCGCGTGGGCGGGGAATACGAAAAATCGGGCGGTTGACCTGGTTACGCCGGCGGTTCATCCCCGCGTGGGCGGGGAATACCCTTCAAATAAGCATCTGATAATTCGACGCTTTTTGCAACAGCTTTTGGCTACCGGCAAAAAGCGCAGATCTAAACGATGTCAAAGAGCTTTGTCGGCTTCAGGCCGAGGGCAAAAAGGCAACGAGTTTCAGCCCGTCGAAATCGATGGGAATACGGCGTCTGGTGCCGAAGGTTTCGAAATCGAAGCCGGCATCGGTCGAGGCGGTCCAAGCCAGAACTGCATCGCCACCGGCGATCAATTCGGCGATCTGGTCACGGATCATATCACGGGTTCGGGTCGAATAGGCGCCAACATAGACGCCGGCACTAACCTCCAGCAACCACACGGCAAGCCGTCCGCGCAAGCGGGGCGGCGCATTGTTGGTGACGACCATCATCATGGATGTGCCTTCCTCGTCATCCGCGCTGGCCCTCCTCGCCCGAAGGGGACGGATCGGGAAAGGCGGGCAGAACCGCGTCCGGCGGGGCTTCCGGCCGCGGCAGATCTCCGGCCATGAGCACATCCTCGATGGCGGGGATCAGCCTTGAGAGGATGTTGCTCTTGCGGAAGGCATCGCGGCAGGCGTGGCGCACCGCCATCTCCACCGGCTTGTCGAGCTTGCCGCGCGCATGCTGGCCGGCAATCCGGAAGGCCTCCGGCACAACGGTTTCGAACTTGAAGAGATCGGCGATGTCATAGACGAAGGAAAGCGGCTTGCCGGTGTGGAGAAAACCCACAGCAGGCGCATATCCCGCAGCCAGCACCGCCGCCTCTGTCACGCCGTAGAGGCAGGACGTCGCGGCCGACAGGCATCGGTTCGCCACATCCGAGACGTCGAAATTGCCAGGATCGTAATCGCGCCGCTTCCAGGCGACACCAAACTGCCGGGCAAGACCCTGATAGATGGTGCGCACCCGGACTCCCTCGATACCGCGCAACTGATCGACCGAACGGCGCTCCGGCGCGGTTTCGCCAAAACGGACCTGAAACATGCGCCTTACAATCTTCAGGCGTGCATCCGGCTCAAGCGCCAGGCGGCATTGCCACAGAAGCTTGTCGGAGCGGGCACCGCCCGGCTGGCCGGTCGAGTAAAGCCGGACACCGCCTTCGCCCACCCAGACGAGAAGGGTTCCCGCCCGGGCGGCAAGTGCTACGGCCGCGTGGCTGGCACGGGTGCCGGGTTCAAGCATTATGGCTGCAAGCCCGCCGACCGGAATGACGGTGCGCACCCCGCTCACATCCACCAGCACAAAGGCACCGTCGATGACGTCGAGCTGGCCCTTCTCCACGAAGACGATGGAGGCGCGGTCCTTGAGCGGGATCGGGCGGGGCGGGGCGGCACCGGGAAGGCCGCTTTTCGGGCCGGGCTCCCTCATCGTCAACCGGGCCGCTTGATAAGCATCAGGCCACAGCCGAATGCCTTGCCCCGGCCGAACCCGGCAGCGACGCGGCGTCCGAACGGCTCCGGGTCCGTAACCTCGAGCGTGCCCGCGAGCCGCGCCACCCCCAGTTTCGGACTATTCCTGCGGCGGCCTCCGACGATGAGGATATCCTGATCGAGCAGATCGGGTGCGCCCTTCAGGCAAAAGCCGTTCCGCTGCCCTTGCCCGTCCAGCCAGTCTTTAAGCGCCGCGGCGGCGAGCCGCTCCTTCGCCAAACCGCGCGGGCGCTCTGCGGTTCCCGCTTCACGAAGCGCATCGGCCACCACATCGATACGCTTGCGGCCCTGTCGTCCCATTCCGGAATCCAGCTGACGGTCAACCGTTGCGTTGACGAGCAGATCGAAGACCAGCCGATCACCCGGTGCGAACCGGGGCTTCCAGGGCTTCGACTCGATGGAAAAAAATGCGCTGTCATCGCGCGGACGCGGGCCGAGCAGGTAGAAGGCATCGGTGCCAGCCGCATCAGGTGCGCGCCGCCACAGGAATGCCGCCTTGTCCGCACCGGTTGGCAAGGAGGGCTTTCCGGCCTCCTGCATCTCGGGCGGCATCAACGTCCAGAGCAGCCGATGCGTGGTGTCGAGGCCTCGTCCATCCCCCGCATTGCCGAGCAGGATCTCGATCAGCGGAGCTACATCCGGCGCATCACGGCGGAGCGTGGCGCGGGTAAACCACAGGTCGGCAGTGCTCATGTCCTTTCCTCCGGATTGTGTTCCTGCGGCAGGCGCCACTCCTCCCGCTCGCCGAAGGTCCAGCGTATGGAGCGATCACGCGGATCGTCACGGCGAAGATGGCGGGAGGCGCGATTGGCGCCCGGCGCGTCGCCGCGCTCTTCGAGGCTGAATTCTCGCGCCATGCGCTTTACAAGAAACGGCGTACGCTCCGCATGATCTGCAAATGCGTCCCGGACATCCTCGCGATCGAGGATGAGGGGATTGAAGGGATGGGCGGGCGGGCAGGAGCGACGACCGACATAAGGTGCGAAAAGCGGGCGCCGAAAGGCTTCGGCTAGTTCCTCAAGCGTCAGCCTGCCCGGCATCACCGACAGGCGGTACGCCGCCTGCCAGAGACCATCGGCTCGATAACCGCGGCGCGTGATCGAGGTTGCGAGATGGTCCCGATCCTCAAGGGCATCTGCCCGGGTGCGTGCACCCTTGGCCGATTGGCTCAGGGACTGGAAGGTGTGAAAATCGGCGAGAGACTCGCCGGGTTCATGGAGCGCCGCTGCCGTCACCAAGGCCGTGGCGAGGGCTGCCTGTCCCTCGCCATCGGTGCGTTCGACACCCAGCACCGCACCGGCCAGCCCGATCAGGGCCGAACGGGTCGGCATGTCGGTAGAGTGACGTGCGGCATTGCCCGGGCTGTCGCCAAAGCTCGCAAAAGGTGCCTTGAGCACTATGACCAGCCACTTGGCCATCACAATCCCTCCGCGGCGAAGGCCGCAAGCTGGGCGAGAGACAAGGATTTCTCGTTTCCCACCTCGAGGATAGCAGGAGGAACATCCGCATCGTCGCCATAAATATCCCGGAAGCTCTTGCGCTCCTGTTCCAGTTTGGCGATGGCCTTGGCGACGATATCCGGTCCCGTGACCGGCACGGTGAAGGCTCCCGACAGATTGAGGGGCTGCTGGTCACCCTTCAGCGCCAGGATGTAGCGGGCGCGGGCGTGATTGGCGAAGGAATTGATCTTGCCTGTCGGAACCGCCATCGCGGCAGCCCGCACCAGCGCATCGAGCCCCCGGGCGGCCAGCACCTTGTCACCGCCAAGGTTCTTCGTCAGCAGATCGCGGTTCACGCAGACATAAAGATAATAGACGCCCGACCCGAAGCCGGTTTCGCCGATAAAGCCTGCGCCCGCATCCTCATCCTTTCCCTTGAGATCATCGACCGCGGTATAAAAATCGTCTCCGATAGCGACCCCATTGACTGTGAAGGCATGGGCGACCTGAACGGCGGCATCCCGGTTCAGGTCGGCATTGTCGGCCAGCATGCGGCCGAACATGGCGATATCGACAGCCCCATCCGCAGGGCGCATGACCATCCGGGCGAGGTCTTTCTCCTTCGGAAGCGTTTCGCCCGCATAACGCCTTTCGGCGAGATCGAGGGCGGCGGCGCGCTCGTCCGGCGAGATGAAGGCCAGTTGGGCGGTGCGGGCGAGATCCGATTTCCTTTCCGTTTCCAACTTGCCGAAGACCGTCACGATCTCCTTGGCGATGTCTATGGCCTGATTCGCCGGAGCCCCCATGTCTTTCAGATGGGCGATGATTACTTCGCCCATGCGCTGGGTCCGTTCGCCGAGATGCCCTGCAAGGGATGTGCGGAAAACTTCATGCGTCCGGATCGCGCGCTTGATCGCCTGGCTGGAAATGCGCTGACGCTCCACCCCACCGATCCTGGCGGATTTGGGCCGCCCGAGATCGTCGCGGTTGGGATTGGAAATGGGATAATCGGTCAAAATATGCAGTTGCAGGAAGCGGCTCATGCGGCGGTCTCCTCGGTTGAAATGGCGTTGGTTTCGGATGAACTGGATTCAAATGGATGGCCGAAATAGTCGTAGGTCCAGCGTCGGCGGGCTTTTTCACCCCAGTAGAGAATGTCTTCAACGAAGGCGTAGAGGTTAACCTCCTCGTCCCGCGCCATCAGCAGCGCACGGCGGAGCGTCGTCATGATCTCGGTTTCGTCTCCGCGATCGAGCGCGCCGATGAGCACCTGAAACCGAAGCGGCTTCAGAACATAGTCCGACGTATCCTGCTGCTTGCCCAGCATACGCATCAGCCGCTTCCCGCTTGAACGGTCGGTTTTCCGGCCCGCCAGAAGGCCCGCTATCATGGCAACACGCCGGAAGCGATGGGCTTCGAAGTCTGAACCATCGGCATTCATCCTGCGCAGGAAATCGTGAAATGCGGGCTCCAGCTCAACATCCGCTGGTGAGGCCGCCCGGCGCAATCGCGCCCGCGCTCCGGCATCGCCGCGCCTGTTCTTTTCCTCGTCTGGATAAAGCGCCCGCCAGGCTTTGATGATTGCTTCCACTTTCGGGTTTCTTTCAATTGCAGGAATTGTCATGCCACATCTCCCTTTGTGCGCTTGCGGGCTGATTTGGGTTCTGACGGTTGAAGGATGCCGAGATCGGAAGCAATCTTGCCGATGTTCCGGAGCTGCACATCAAGGCGCCGGTGCTCCTCGACAACGGCTTCGATCCGGTTGAACCGGGCGGGATCGGCGAGCGCCGGGGCCGTATGGATGTCGTAAATCCGAAGGGCCGTTTCTCGCAGCGTCCTCAACCATCCTTTCTTCAGGGTCTGGTCGTCGGGCGCATTTTGTTCGGCGATGGCACGGATGTGATCATGAAAGGCTGTTTCCGTGTCGGCGAAGAAGGCGTCGGTGGCTTCCGCGAACAGTCCGGTCTCCGTCGATTTTGCCTGTCCGGAGAACAGGGCTTGGTTCAGCGCCCTGCGCAACAGGCCGACGACCCTGTCCGCGCTGTCGGCCAAGGAGACGGCCAGATCGGCAAGGCGCTGCGCGGACTGCTCGTCCGCGGCGATGTAGAGCGGCTGGACAGAATAGAGGTAAGTCTCGGCCTCCATGTTGTTCATGGACCAGCCGGAGGCCAGCATACGCAGTGTCTTGCCGCGCATCGCTTCGGCGGCAGGACCGTTCAGGACCGCTTTCACAACCGCAGCGGGAGAGGCGATATTACCCTTATCAACCCGGCCAACCGTCATGCCGACCCAATCGCGGTACCCCAGACGGCTGGCCTTAGGTTTAACGCTGTAGGGTGGGTTGTCTTTAAGCTGGCGATAGGGCGTGAGTGGGTGGGTCCAGACAGAATAGTTCATGCCCCACGGCTTCTGAATGAAGCCGGTGACCAGCGGCCCTGTTTCCCCGGTCATCGGACACTGCCCCTCCCCCCCGACAACGAGTCGAATACGCCGCGGCATGCCGAAGAAGGCCTGTGCCGGATGAACGGCAGGATCAGCCTCAGCAATCTCCCGGGGCGGTTTCCCTTCGGAGGTGATCGTCGGGCGAAGCCAGGGAAGCACACGGCCGAGATCGGCATCGTGAAGCGCGTTCTCCCGGTTGAATTGGACCGGAAGATTGGCGAGAAGCATGCGCAGAAGCGGCACGGGCGCATTGTTGCTGATCGGCAGCACGAGTGTCGTCATCGGGCCGCCGCCGCGCATGGACGTCCGGTTCCCTGCCCCACCCGATGGCGCAAATTGCTGTAGTGTATAGAGCGCGATTGCCGCCGCTTTCAGACCAAGCCCGGGAAAACGATCCCGGTGGGTCAAGAGATCGGCATTCTTCTTCTGCCCGTTGACGCCGGGCGTATCGATCAGCAGGGCTTCGGCGGCATTCGGCTCTCCGGCCAGTTCCTCGAAATCCTGACAGAACCGGGGGCCCTTGCCGTTTTTATCGCCGAGCAGATTGAAGTGGGACCGGAGCGCCATGATACGCGCCGGCACATCGGTTTCCGCCTCGCCATGCCAGATGTCCAGCCAGTCATCCGGCTTTGCCGGTTTGTAAACAAGGGACAGAATCCCGATGCACAATTCGATACACGCAATGTTGAAATCGGCACGCGGCCAGTCGAAGGAAACCGCGAAATCGCCGTGCTCGACCAGAAGGTCGGAAAAGGTCATCCAGGCCTTGCCGCCCGATGCCTTGATGACGGGAAAAACTGGATCGGTGAGTATGTTGAGCTGGGGAACAGACATGAATATGCGCTCCTACAATCTCCAGTGCGCATAGGCGCTCTGGACAAAACCAACGAAAATCGTTTATTGAGCGCAGCAGGGAGCTGCGCTTACTTGGGTAAGACGCCCATGTGGGTCCACCTCTCGACTTCTATGCAATCAGGCACCGACCGCGAAATCTGAGCCTGTATGCTGTTTAGGAATGGCGGCTGTGTGTACTATTCACGCAGCCGCCATTTTCTTTTAGGGGATTCTAAAGGAGTCGTCAACCCCCCTTTTAATCACCCCAAGGCTACCAACTTGTCCCCGCGCGGACGGGGAGCGGCGCCAACACTGGCGTGCACCCGAAGGCTACCAACGGGTCATCCCCGCGTGGGCGGAGGACTCCATCCCTATCGTGGACTTGCTTCCCTGTCTACCTCGATAACTCTCAGGCCACGCTTGGCATCATAGACCAGACCGGTGGGCCGCATGGTTTTCAGGTGTCCGTCCTCCCTTACCTCAAGAAGAAGAATATTCTGCTCCCATTCCGGCCAGGTCTGGTGGGTACTCTCCACAAGTGTCGAATCCGCGGGCTCGGGCAACTGGCCGCCTGAAAGGCGAGCAAGCCATTTTGTCCGGACGGAAATTTCGCTCAGCGGCCAGTTCAACCGGTCGTCGACGCCATCGCGTCTCACGAGGGGAACCAGACCTGCGCCTTCACGCCTTGCCAGCCGAATCGTGACTTGCTTCTCGCCGAGGCGCGTGCCCACATCCTCGTCAGCCGATGGGCATGTCAATTCGCCGTAGCCATTTTCCGGCTTGATGACGTTCATCTGGCCCTGTGATCGCTCCCCATAGCGCGTGCCCACCGACTTGCGATGCTTGCCACGAAGCGCCTCAGGAAGATCGTCTTCTTCGCTGCGATAGGCCGCCTCGATCAGGCGGCGCAGGTCTTGAGGCGTGTCGAGCCTTCCCTTGTCCAGCAGCATGCGGGCCGTGCGCCACATTACCCCGGCGAAATCGTAAACGTGAACCGCAGTCCCCAGCACGTCATTGAGCCATTCCGCCCGGACATTGTCTCCCGGCGTTGCCGTCAAGAGATAAAGGATCGGCTCGGCAATAGGCCGGTGAGGTCTGGCATGACGCCACAAACGCCCCGCTCGCTGGACGATCAGGTCCACAGGCGCGAGATCGGAAATCATCAGATCCGCATCCAAATCCAGCGATTGCTCGAGCACCTGCGTACCGATGAGAATGTGTCCCGCTCTCGCCTCCGGGGTGCTCTCCCGCCCGAACAATTCCTGCATACGGCTTTCAATAGCCAGTCGGTCATCGACCACGAAACGCGCATGGGCGAGATGGCACCGGGCGGGATCGTGCCCGGCTGCCAGCAGCCTGTCATGGCTTTCAATCGCGGCGTCGACCGTGTTGCAGATCATGATGACGGCGGCACCTTGCAGCGCAGCCTCCAGCGCGCGGACGATGCAATCCGCCCGCGAAGCCAGGGGGCGGACCACGACGCTCCGGACGAGTTCCGGCAAGGTCTCGACCGAAAGCTCCTCCAGCCCCCCGGCAGCGCTCCAGCGCGTCAGCAGAGGATAGAGAGGGTCGTCTGCGGCCTCTGCCAACGATGTCCACATTCCGCGGCCGTCAGAAAAGGATTGGACCAAACGGTTCCGCACTTCGCGGTTCAGCGTCGCGGACAACACGATGACCGATCCACCGAGGCGAGCCTGCATTTCGACCAGCCGGTTCAGTTCTTCGCCCATATACGCATCGCAGGCATGGGCCTCGTCGACGATCAGGATGCGTCCAGCCAGGGCATACTGGCGCATGGTGAGATGCTTCTTTGGCAGGACCGACAAGAACGCCTGGTCAATGGTTCCCGCGCCGGCATCGGCGAAGAATGCTTTCTTGCGGCTGTCGCCGATCCAGGCGTTGAAGTGGGCGGCAACGCTGCCCTTGTCCCCTTTGTCCGCTCCGTCGAGACGGGCCAAGCCATTGGCAAGCTTCGACTTGCCGTGGGCCAAGACCAGAGTGGCATCACCCTCGAACAGGCCGTTCATCGCCGCCTCAAGCCGGGCGTGCATGGCATTTGCGGTTGCCATGGTCGGCAGCGCGACGAAGATGCCCTCGGCCCGGCCTGCCGCGACCATACGTGAGGCGAGCAGCAAGGCGGCCTCCGTCTTGCCGGAGCCGGTTCCGTCTTCGATAATGACGATTTGCGGTTCGTCTGGAATGGCAAGGGTGGCTGCCAGCGTCTGCATCGGCCGCGCCGGTCCCGCATGTGCTGACAGGTCGCCAAGGGATGCGATGCGCGCCTTCGCGGGGATCAGCCCCTTGTTAGCCAAGGCACGATCAGCGGCCTCAAGGGCCACTGGCCAATAGTCAGCAACGCCGATTTTAGAATCGGCGCACGGGAAGTATGCAAGATCAGACCCGACCCAATCCGCAAGTGTGATCAGTCCGTTGAGGGCAAAGGAAAGCTCCGCCTGCCGGCGAATCCGTTTCAAGTGACGAAGCTCAGGAAACAAGCCAATCAGTTCGGTGCACAGTTGCGCAGCGGCGGCAACGCATGCGCTGCCAATCTCGCCATCGTTCACGGCCCTGTATGGCGAAGCGGAGAGATATTCCCTCTTCGGTGCCTTCCCATGATGACCGGCGACGGCAGACACGATGAGGTCGCGCATGCCGTCCGGCCCGAACACCGGTGTCAATGCGCTCTGGATTTCGGCCGCTTTCAATAAAACCGCCGTTGCCTCCCAATGACCGTAGCGCCGGGAGGTCATTTCCGGCCAAGGGCCCAGAACACCAACTGGCCAAAGGTCTTGGCGCTGCGCCTGGAAGACCACAGAAATCTTGCCAAGGTCATGGAGGGCCGCCAGAAGACCGCAAAGGCGGGCGTGATCGTCCAGAGACAGTCCGGACAGGCGCGCCTCCCGCTGCAGGCGCGTGGGATTGTTTTGAAGAAAGCGCAGAGCGCAAGCGCCTACATCCAACATGTGATGGGAGACGATCTTGTGCCCGGGCTCCTTACCGTCGTCATGTGACTTCGCCCAAAAATGCGAATGCAGAGGGGCCACGGTTTCCGTTCCATGTCTGGTTTCAGTGTTTTGTCGGCTTCGATAGTAATGCATGAATTTTTCATATATGCGAGCCCTAATATTATGGATATCTACCAGACGGTTTCAATTTTTCCAGCAAGGCTTTATGTCGCCGGGGCGATCACGGTTGATATGCAAGAACGACGCGCGTGCAAGGCAGGGGATGACGGGAGGGGTCTCAGGTCATTTTCGGAAATTAAGCCGCTTAACTCTCTCCGCTGGCTAATGCCCAGCGGCTAATGAGCCCGCACCTTTCCCGGATTGTTTCTTAGATAAACCGTCTGAGCACGCTCAAAATCTGGGTCGGATTCCGCAATCTCTCCCCTTTCGAATGCGAGATAAAGATCCAGTTCGCTGCGGCTGGCGAGTGCTCTCGCGCAGAGTTCATCAAGGATCTCTTCTCTCTCATTGTCAGGCATCACGGCGTAGTGCTTCCGCGTGACTTCCACCGGCGTGTGACCAAGGTTAAGCTGCAGAGCAACCTCTTCCACGACATTCATGCATCCGCGTTTGGCCAAGAAGGGATGAAGGCATTTCCTGAAGTCGTGAGATGCTATGTCCTCCGGAGGAAAGCCAGCGGCAGAAGCAGCCTCCTTGATAATCCTGTTCACGGTATCTTCGCTTCTCCAGCCTTCAGGCGGTTCTTCATCCGAACGCTTGTAACCGAGTCCCAGAGCATTGGGCTGGAGGTAGCGGTCCGGGAGGAAAAAGGGGGCGTCTTCTCCAAATCCGTTTGCCCTGCGCCAATCGGCCCATTCCCGAATGGTATCCAAAAGCCCCGAGCCCAGGTCCAGCAAATAGGTGCGAATGTGCTTTGAATTCTTTGTGTTTACCTGGCGCGGGTCCTGATTGATCCACCGTGTTGGAAGGTTCACATGTTTGCCACGCAAGGTGATCAGGGCCGTGGCCCGAATGCCTGTTACAATCAACATGGCTATGATCGCCCGGTTGCGCAGGTCGGCAGGATGGTCTCCTTCCATGCCCTTGAAGATGCATAAAGCCTGGTCGAAGGTCAGCTTGGTTTCCCTTGCCATGCCGGCCGCCGTTGCGGCTTCCCTGCGGGACAGACTGAAGTAGCCGGCGAGATCCGGCGCGAGTGCCACCCCGGCCTGGCGACCAAGCCAGGTGAAGAAGGCCCGGCATCGGTCAAGCGTATGCGAGGCGGTGGAACTGCTCAAGCCGGTCCCGTCTTCCCGATCACGGCATGCGCGAAGCTCTTTCTTGAAGCGGCAGGCATCGTCAATGGTCACCTTTCGATAGGGCTTGTGGCCGAGAAAGGCGCTCATGCGGCTGATCGAACGGAGATGTTCATCCACGGTGCGTATGTCAAGGTTCTCATGGTCCTGCAGATAGGCGATATAGCTGTAGAGCCTGCGGAGATTGCCGCTGTTGGATTCTGCAGGAATGGAGCCCCCATTTCTCGCAGGACGCCAAGAAACCAGCCTATCACATACGTCGGACGAGTCTTCCGGGGTGTTGGCAGAAGCCTCGATGATTTCGGGAAGGCTTCGGTCAGGAACTCTGGTTTGTAGCATGCTGTGGCAATCGATGCATTTCCCTGTCACTTCGATGCATGCGGGTGCTGCCGCTCTGGTCCCCAATGTTCCTTTCATCAGTGGCTTGAAGCCGAGACAAAAATGGCAGAACACGCAGCCATTTTCGGGTGCTCTTCCGCCCTTCCATCGCGTCGCCGTGATGAACCGCCGCAGTTCGTAACCGGAGAACAATTGTGGCCGACCGTCATCGACCGGCTGAAGGCCCTGCTTGATCCAGTTGGTGATGGTGCTGTCGCAGACGCTGTAAAGGTGACACACACTTTCGCGGCTGTAGATCCAATGCCGCCGCGCCTTCGTCGGGTCGTACAGTCGCGACATGTTCAGCGGTCGGCACGTGCCGTAGGAGAGAGGTGGTTGAGGTAGTGATCGATGTCTCTCCTGTCCCAGCGCGTGGATCCGCCAATCCGTACAGGACTTGGAAAAACTGCCTCTTTCCGGCAGAGACGCCATATCTTCGATACGCTGACGGACATATAGGCCGCCACGTCTTCCACTGTCATCATCCGTGCAACAGCTGTGGCCTTCGGGTGTCTCGAAGATGTGCTCTTCTTGCCCACTTCCCTTTTCCGCTCATTTGTCTTCTCAGGAGCTGCCACCTGGGTGACGGCAGCCGTAACATCGGCAAGGGATTCTTCATTCAGGTTGAGGTCGTTCTTCTTGTCCTGATCGCCCTGTCTTTGTGGCGTGTCGAGCGGCACCGGTCGGCGCTTTGCCCCCGAAGACTGGCTTGCTTCTGCATAGGCATTCAAAAATTCCGGTTCTGCGCGGTTTGCTGGGGCATTGCCAGCGACGGCTTTTCTGTCGAGAGCGGATGTTTTTTGCGAATGCCCATCCGCGTGCGCAACTGGTTTGCACATGAGGAGCTCCATGGCGTTCTGAAGAGCGTGGGGCGACTGCGCCTTGCAACCCAGAATGCTGATTTGCCTCGAATAACCTCTGTGATGAAGGTGCCGAACTACTCGCCCTTTGTCGGCAGTGTGGCAATGAACCGCTCCAGATCCGCGCGGAGGATCAGCGTGCGTTTGCCAAGCTTCCTGACGGGTAGACGTCCTTCTTTAATGACGCTGTAAAGTGTTGAACGACCTATCCCGATGATGCGGGTGGCCTCGGCAATAGAAAGGGTCGGCTTGTCGTGCATGGTCTTGTCTCCATCTGTACCCGTTCAATGTCGAGCGGATGCATGGACCCTGCCGTGGATGATGCCGGAAACCTATTTGTGCAATTGTCCCGCAATGAATTCGTCGGACAATTTCTGGAAGCGTTTCACGCGATCAGGGTCGCGTGGCCCCCGAGGCCCCCGCCTTTGTGGCGGCTTTAACTCTTTAGAAAGCCGAAGGATGAGGTTTCTTGAAGCGGCCGGTAAGGACCGCTTCACCAGTTCGACAAGTTCCCGCTGCGTCAGTGGGTCGAGATCGGGTGGGGTCGCCGCGAAAATTTTCTCGATCAGCCGTCGCAACGTCGCCTGCGCGACAACGGCTTGAATGGAGACTAATTTTATCGCTTGTGTATGTTCCGGCCAGTGGTCCAGAATGAGGTCGGCGCGGATCTGTATCTGCGTGTAACCGGCTACATGCCGACCGTGGATCGACCCTCCGTACTCGTCATCGCTATCCAATGCGATCAGCTGGTATGTCTTGCCGGTCTGGTACCAATCGTTTGTTCCTGTCTGCTTCCAGATCCCGCTTGGGATAGGAACCAGTGGGCCGGGTTGATCTTGCCTTGCGCCGCGAACCAGGGATTCAGCTATGTGGGGCGGCATGTCGGCAAGCGTGCTGATCAGGGTTTCGCTCGCCTCACTTTCCCGAATGCCATATTCCGAAAGGGTCATTGGCTGGCCACGCATGGCGATCCATTCCAAAGCAGCACCAATGCCTATCCAGACACCGTCAAGATCTGAACGGTGAATGCCGGGCTGTACAATTTCGTCCTGATTGCGCGATTGAGACTGGCTTTCGTCTTCCATCCTGAGTGCCTTCCCGATGATGGCCGAGCCTGGTCGATCCCGGACTTTGATAAACGGTCTTGGAAGCTATTAAGTTGGAATAGACTTTAACAGGCATTCTGTATATGCCTTATTGACCGCGCATGATGGGGAACCGCACCTGTACCGAGAACCAACCGAGAAAAATGTTGGTCTTTTTGTTGGTCTTTTGAAAAACCGCATTCCAGTTAAGATTTTACAATCAAATGGATAATTCGCCTATTCGATTCCGGCATGGGCACCATATACAACTCCCGTCACCGATGCTTTCCATCCCTCATTGGCACATCCTTGTCCCGGATTCCGGGCTTTGCGCTGATATGAGAATGTAGGCAAATTGTTCATCCGTAATTACTAACTTTTAAGCGGGCGCTGGTATGGTCGGTTTCTCACGTTTGAATTATTGAGAGCACAATGACTGTTGTTCGCATTCCAAAAAATCAGTTGCGCAAAGGTATGTATGTCGAGTCGGTCGAATGTTCGGACGCCGATTTCGGCAAGCGGCGTTTTATTCTCGATCACGATGAGGATCTGGAGGCCATTGCGGCGGCTCCGGCGGAATATGTGGTCATCAACATGTCACGCGGTGCGGGTGCGCGGGGCGCTGCGCGGGCGGAGCCGCGCGATGGCGCGCGTGAAGCGGACGAGATAAGGCTGCGGAAGGCGGCGGAGACGCTGAGCCGTGCCACAAGCTCCGTCAAGACGGGCTTCGCCAGCTTCCTGTCCGGAGAGACCCAGACGCTCGACGATTTCACGCCCGTTTCGCGCGAGATCAAGGAGCGGATGGAGGAAGATCCGGCGGTGATGCTGGAACTCACCCGTCTCAAGACCAAGGATGAGGGCACCTTCGTCCATTCGGTGGCCGTCGGAGCGCTGCTCACCTCGGTCGGGCAGGCGGTCGGCTACGACGATCAGACGGTGGAGATGCTGGGCGTTGCCGGCATCCTGCATGATTGCGGCAAGCTTCTCATCCCGAACATGATTCTCAACAAGCGCGGATCGCTGACGGATGTGGAGCGGCAGATCATTCGCAACCATCCCGAACTCGGTTATCAGCGGCTTCTCACCTATCCGGGCATGTCAGAGATCGTGCTGGAAATCTGTCGCTATCACCATGAAATGCTCGATGGCAGCGGCTATCCGCACGGACTCAAGGCCGACGCACTCTCTCCCTTTGTGCGCATGTCGACGATCTGCGACGTCTATGATGCGCTGACCAGCGTCAGGCCATACAAGAAGGCCTGGACCAGCCGCCAGGCGATTGCCTGGATGTTCGAGCAGGGCGAGCGTTTCGACCGCAAGCTGCTGCTGCGCCTCGGCGAGATCATCGCGGACGAGAGGCCCTGAGTCAGCGGGTGCTAGGCCCTTGCAAGGGAGCACGCCATTGCGGATCGCGGGTGTGTTTCCCATTGCGCCAATCCCCTGTTTTCGATAAGAGACCGCGCAACTTCCGTGCCCTTTCCCTGGGATGCGGAGCTTCGGAGTCCGGCACCCCTGCGGGTGCCGTTTGTTTGGCCGGCCCGCCTCGCCCGGAGGCGGCACTTCCTGTGGAATAAGCCTATGGCACGCATCGTGATGAAATTCGGCGGCACTTCGGTGGCCAATCTGGAGCGAATCCACAATGTGGCCCGCCACGTGAAACGGGAAGTCGATGCCGGCCATGAAGTGGCGGTCGTCGTGTCGGCCATGTCCGGCAAGACGAACGAACTCGTCGACTGGGTACAGACCATGCCGAAGGTCACTGGCGCCGATACGCCTTTCTTCGATGCGCGGGAATATGATGCGGTGGTGGCGTCCGGCGAGCTGGTGACGGCGGGCCTTCTCGCCATTGCGCTGCAGTCCATGGGCATCAATGCCCGGTCCTGGCAGGGTTGGCAGATCCCGATCCGGACGGACAATGCCCATGGCGCGGCCCGTATTCTGGAGATCGAGGGCGGCGACATCATCCGCCGCATGGGCGAGGGTCAGGTGGCCGTGGTCGCGGGCTTCCAGGGGCTCGGCCCCGACAACCGCGTGGCAACGCTCGGCCGCGGCGGTTCCGACACGTCGGCAGTTGCGATTGCCGCCGCAGTCAAGGCGGATCGCTGCGACATCTACACGGATGTCGACGGCGTCTATACCACCGATCCGCGCATCGAGCCGAAGGCGCGGCGCCTGAAGAAGATCGCTTTCGAGGAAATGCTGGAAATGGCCTCGCTCGGGGCCAAGGTTCTGCAGGTGCGCTCGGTGGAGCTTGCCATGGTTCACAAGGTCCGCACCTTCGTGCGTTCAAGCTTCGAGGATCCCGATGCGCCGGGCATGGGCGATCCCGTCAATCCGCCCGGTACGTTGATTTGCGACGAGGAAGAGATCGTGGAACAGGAAGTCGTAACCGGCATTGCCTATGCCAAGGATGAAGCCCAGATTTCGCTCCGGCGTCTGGCGGACCGCCCCGGCGTGTCCGCTGCCATTTTCGGCCCGCTCGCCGAGGCGCATATCAATGTCGACATGATCGTGCAGAACATTTCCGAAGACGGTTCTCGCACGGACATGACCTTTACCGTGCCTTCCGGCGACCTGGAAAAGGCCAAGAAGGTGCTGGCCGACAACAAGGAGAAGATCGGCTACGACGTCGCCCAGAGCGAGTCCGGTCTGGTCAAGGTCTCCGTCATCGGCATCGGCATGCGCAGCCATGCGGGCGTTGCCGCCTCCGCCTTCCGCGCGCTTGCGGAAAAGGGTATCAACATCAAGGCCATCACCACGTCCGAAATCAAGATTTCGATCCTGATCGACGGCGCCTATGCAGAACTCGCAGTCCGGACTTTGCATTCCTGCTACGGTCTCGATAAGAGTTGATTTGCGGGCCGGATTTTCGGTGGCGTGATCCGGCTGCCGACGGGCGGCCGGATGGGAAATTGAGATCTTAGGAGCCTACGCGATGAGAGACCTGTCTGCGGGTCCGCGCGTTCTGCTCAAGCGGTTGCGCGAATTGATGGCGGAACCGCTCGAGCCACAGGAGCGCCTCGACCGCATCGTTCGCCAGATCGCCCAGAACATGGTGGCCGAGGTATGCTCGGTCTATGTGCTCCGAGCCGATGGCGTTCTCGAGCTCTATGCCACCGAAGGTCTCAACAAGGGTGCCGTGCATCTGGCCCAACTGCAGATGGGGCAGGGTCTGGTCGGCACCATCGCGGCCTCAGCCCAGCCGCTCAATCTTTCCGACGCCCAGTCGCATCCTGCCTATCGCTACCTCCCGGAAACGGGCGAAGAGGAGTTCCATTCCTTCCTCGGCGTGCCGATCCTGCGTGCCGGCCGCTCGCTCGGCGTTCTGGTCGTCCAGAACAAGGCGATGCGCAATTACCGCGAGGACGAGGTCGAGGCGCTCGAGACTACCGCCATGGTGCTGGCCGAAATGGTGGCCACCGGCGAACTCAAGAAGATCACCAAGCCTGGCCTGGAGCTGGATCTCACACGACCCGTCACCATCGATGGCGACGGCTATAATGACGGGATCGGCCTTGGCCATGTGGTTCTGCATGAACCGCGCATCGTCGTCACCAACCTCCTCAACGAGGATACGGACAAGGAAATTTCCCGCCTCGCAGACGCGATGAGTTCGCTCAGGATCTCCATCGACGACATGCTCTCGCGGCGAGAGGTCTCAATGGAGGGCGAGCACCGCGAGGTACTCGAAACCTACCGCATGTTCGCCCATGATCGCGGCTGGGTGCGGCGTCTGGAAGAAGCAATCCGCAACGGCCTGACCGCGGAGGCCGCTGTCGAGAAGGTTCAGAGCGACACGCGGGCGCGGATGATGCGCCTGACCGATCCCTATCTGCGCGAGCGGATGCATGATCTCGACGATCTCGCCAACCGGCTCCTGCGGCAGCTCACCGATTACGGCTCCAAGGCGGCCGGTGCTTCGCTTCCGAATGACTCGATCATCGTTGCCCGTGCCATGGGTGCGGCGGAGCTGCTCGATTATCCCCGCACCAATATTCGTGGTCTGGTTCTCGAAGAGGGGGCCGTTACCAGCCATATCGTCATCGTGGCGCGCGCCATGGGCATTCCCGTGGTCGGGCAGGCCGCGGGTGCCGTGGCGCTTGCGGAAAACGGCGATGCGGTCATCATCGATGGCGACGATGGCAAGGTGCATATCCGCCCGCTCGCCGACCTCCAGAAGAGCTATGAGGAAAAGGTGCGCTTCCGCGCCCGCCGCCAGGAGCAGTTCCGGGCGCTGCGCGACGTCGAGCCGGTAACCCGTGACGGGCATCGCATCAGCCTGCTGATGAATGCGGGCCTTCTGGTCGACCTGCCGCAGCTCGTGGAAAGCGGTGCCGAAGGGGTGGGCCTTTTCCGCACCGAGCTGCAATTCATGATCGCCTCGACGCTGCCGAAGCTTGAGGAGCAGGAAGACTTCTACCGGAATGTTATCCGCCAGGCGGCCGGCCGGCCGGTCACCTTCCGGACGCTCGACATTGGCGGCGACAAGGTCGTTTCCTATTTCCGCTCGCAGGAGGAGGAAAACCCGGCGCTCGGATGGCGGGCAATCCGCCTCTCGCTCGACCGGCCGGGGCTTTTGCGCACCCAGCTCCGGGCACTCTTGAAAGCTTCCGCCGGGGCGGATCTCAAGATGATGATCCCGATGGTGACCGAAGTGTCCGAAATCCGGAAGGTGCGGGATCTCTTCCAGAAGGAAGTGCAGCATCTCTCGAAGTTCGGCCATTCGCTGCCGAAGAGGCTGCAGTTCGGCGCGATGCTGGAAGTGCCGGCGCTCATGTGGCAGCTCGACGAGCTGATGCAGGAGGTGGATTTCGTCTCGGTCGGGTCCAACGATCTCTTCCAGTTCTCCATGGCGGTCGACCGCGGCAATGCCCGGGTGTCCGACCGATTCGACATTCTCGGCCGCCCCTTCCTGCGCATCCTCCGGGATATCGTGCGGGCGGGCGAGCGGAACCAGACGCCGGTGACCCTCTGCGGTGAAATGGCGGGCAGACCGCTTTCTTCCATGGCCCTTTTCGGCCTCGGCTTCCGATCGGTTTCCATGTCGCCGGCGGCCATCGGGCCGGTCAAGGCCATGCTGCTGGGGCTCGATGTGGGCAAGCTTGCCAATGTCATGGAAGCGGCGCTTAACGAGATCAAGCCCAAGGTGCCGATGCGCGAAGTGCTTCAGCGCTTTGCCGAGGAAAACAATATTCCGCTCTGATAGCGGTTCCCATCCCATGCTGGAGTGAAAGCCGTTGGCAAAACTGCCTGTTGAGAAAATGCGCGAACTGGAGCGCCGCTTCGGCGAGATCGAGGCGCGCATGTCTGCGGGTCCGGCGGCGGATGTCTATGTCAAGCTCGCCTCGGAATATGCGGAATTGCAGCCGGTCGTCGGCAAGATCCGCCAGTATGAAAAGGCGCTCGGCGAGCGAGACGGTCTGGAATCCCTTCTTGCCGACCGCGATACCGATCGCGAGATGCGCGAGATGGCGCAGCTTGAACTGCCCGAAATTTCGGCTCGGCTCGACGGGCTGGAAAAGGACATTCAGATCCTTCTTCTTCCTAAGGATGCGGCAGACGAGAAAAGCGCCATCGTCGAAATCCGCGCGGGCACCGGTGGCTCGGAAGCGGCCCTTTTCGCGGGCGACCTCTTCCGCATGTATGAGCGTTTTGCCAGCGCCAATAATTGGCGCGTTGAGGTGCTTTCCGCCTCGGAAGGGGAGGCGGGCGGATATAAGGAAATCATCGCGACGATTACCGGCAAGGGCGTGTTTTCGCGGCTGAAGTTCGAATCCGGCGTGCACCGGGTGCAGCGCGTGCCGGAGACGGAAGCGAGCGGGCGCATTCACACCTCCGCCGCCACGGTGGCGGTGCTGCCGGAGGCGGAGGAAATCGACATCGAGGTCCGCCCGGAGGATATCCGCATCGACACGATGCGCTCCTCGGGTGCCGGCGGCCAGCACGTCAACACGACGGATTCCGCCGTGCGGATCACCCATCTGCCGACGGGGCTCGTGGTCACGAGCTCGGAAAAGTCCCAGCACCAGAACCGCGCCAAGGCGATGCAGGTGCTGCGCTCTCGGCTTTATGACATGGAACGCCAGCGCGCGGAAAGCGAGCGCTCCGCTGATCGCAAGAGCCAGGTGGGCTCCGGTGACCGGTCGGAGCGCATTCGCACCTATAATTTCCCGCAAGGCCGCGTGACGGACCACCGCATCAATCTGACGCTCTACAAGCTCGACCGCATGATGATGGGCGAAATCGACGAAATCGTCGATGCGCTTCTTGCCGACTACCAGGCCGGGCAGCTGGCGCAGCTCGGCGATCAGCCATGAGCGAGAAGACGCTCTCCGATCTCCTCCTTGCCGTCCGGCGGCGCTTTGCCGATGCCGGGCTTGAGGAGGCGGGGAGCGATGCGCGCCACCTCATTGCCGGTCTTCTCGGCCTGTCGCAGACCGATTTTCTCACCCGTCCCGACCGGCCGGTAACCGAAGACGAGGAGCGTCTGATCGAAGCGGCGGTAAGGCGCAGAATCGGTCGTGAACCGGTGCATCGCATTCTCGGACGGCGGGAATTCTACGGGCTGGAGCTTGCGCTTTCGCCCGAGACGCTTGAGCCCCGGCCGGATACGGAAGTGTTGGTGGAGGAGGCGCTTGCCTGTCTTGCCGGGCGTGCGCATCCGCGCATTGTCGATTTCGGCACGGGAACCGGTGCCATTGCTCTTGCGTTACTCTCCGAATGCCAGGACGCGCGTGCGCTCGGCATCGATCTTTCCGAAGAAGCCCTTGAAACGGCAATGGCCAATGCGAAGCGGCTCGGTCTTTCCGAGCGGTTTTCCGTTCGCCGCAGCGATTGGGGCGATGCGGTTGACGAGCGGTTCGACCTGATCGTGTCGAATCCGCCCTATATCGCTTCAGCGGTGATCGAGGAGCTTTCTCCGGATGTGCGTCTGTTCGATCCCATGCTGGCGCTCGATGGCGGGGCTGACGGGCTCGATGCCTACCGAGCGCTTGCGGCGCAGGCGGATCGTCTCCTGAAGCCTGACGGCAGGATTGCTCTCGAGATCGGCTATGACCAGCGGGAGAGCGTGACGGATCTCTTCGGCAGGGCGGGTTTCGCCTGTCTTCGCGCTGTCCGGGACCTTGGCGGCAATGACCGGGTTCTGGTCTTCGCCCGGCAGGGCTGAGGCTCGGGGCCTCGGCGATTTCTCTCGAAGGTCTGCGGATCGGGGGATGTGACGGAATGGTAATATTTTTCACACCCCCTGAGAAAGTGCTTGGATTTCCCGGCGAAGCGCGATAGTTTCCGGCCACGTACCGGGCAGACGGGGGTGGGCGATCGTTTCGTCCAGTTTCAGATCAGCCGAGGGGATGGTTTCCGAAGTGAAGCCGCAGGTGGCCGAAATCGCCGGGACGTGAACTCAGTAATCTTGACCTTCAGGCAGCGTGGTGGGCGCAAGCCACATCCAAAGCCTTATGGCCCCTGATCCGTCCTGCGGACGGGAGCCGGTCGGGCAGGCTTGCCGCTGACGACATGGACGGCAGGACGTTTTGTCCGGCCGTGAAACATTCTCACGATCGGCTGCGGATGTTTCTGCCGCGCCGGAGAATGGATACTGAAACCCGAAACCCGCCTGGCTGCGGATTGCGGGACGAATTCAATGCCCTGAGCCCAAGCGGATTGGCCGCGAGGACGGGCTGGTTATCACAACGAGAATACAGGTGAGCATTCGATGAGGCCAGGACAGCAGAACAAGCGCGGTCGCGGGCGTGGCAATAACGGCAATGGCGGAAACAACAATTTCAACCGCAAGGGCTCCAACCCCCTGACGCGCACTTTCGACAGTTCCGGTCCGGATGTGAAGATCCGCGGCACGGCACAGCACATTGCCGAAAAATATGCGGCGCTGGCCCGCGACGCCCAGAGTGCCGGCGACCGGGTGATGGCCGAAAACTATCTGCAGCATGCCGAACATTATAACCGCATCATTGCCGCCGCCCAGGCGCAGATGCAGGAACGCTTCCAGCGCGACGACCGCGGCGATTATCTCGACCGGGACGAGGATACGGAAACTGAAGGCGTCGATTCCAGTGATTCCGGCGATGTGTCCGAGCAGGACGAGCAGCCGGTGGTGCAGCAGGCACAGCCGCGCGCCAACAACCATCAGGAACAGCGCGAACACCGCCGTGACCGTCGGGAACGTCCCGAGCGGCAGGACCGCCAGGAGCGGCAGGACCGGGGCGAGCGCCCCGAGCGAACGGAACGTCCCGCCCCGGCTCAGGCGGCAGCGCCCGTCATCGACGATACGACGCCCCAGCCTGTTATCGAAGGGGTGCCGGCGGAAGTGGCTGTTGCAGAGGCGGAAGCCGGTGCCGGTGCCACGGGTGGCGAACGTGCACCCCGCCGCCGCGGCTCGACCCCGCGTCCGCGCCGCCAGCCCCGGGCTGCGGCTGCCGAAGGGGGCGAAGGCGAGGCCAAGTCCAGCGAACCGGCCCTTGCCGATTCCGAATAGTTTTCAGCGTAATGCCTTTCGAAACCCGGCTCTGGCCGGGTTTCTTCTATCTGCCGCCTTCGGGTCTTTTCTTCATGCAATTTCAAAAAATCTGCCGCCTCGCTTGTCGCGATCTTCAAAGCGGAAAATCAATTCCCATATGAGCTTTCGAGAGAGGTGAGGGCGCCTGCGGCGCTTGACCTCGGTCAAACCAGAGCATGGAATTGTGATGCAATCTGATGCTCGACGATCCGCCTTAAAGGGGGTCGATCCGGAACCATCATCCGCGTGCCGACATGGGCGGGATGATCCAAGGAGGTATAGGAATGAATATCGAGAAATATTCCGAGCGCGTGCGCGGTTTCCTGCAATCCGCCCAGACCTGGGCGCTTTCCGAAGGGCACCAGCAGTTCAGCCCCGAACATGTGCTTAAGGTGCTTCTGGACGATGATCAGGGCATGGCGTCCTCGCTCATCGAACGGGCCGGCGGCAGCGCCCGCGAAGCGCGCATTGCCAATGATGCGGCCCTTGCCAAACTGCCGAAAGTAAGTGGCGGCAGCGGCCAGATCTATCTCTCGCAGCCGCTTGCCAAGGTGTTTTCGACCGCTGAAGACGCTGCCAAGAAGGCCGGCGACAGCTTCGTCACCGTCGAGCGCCTGCTTCTGGCGCTGGCGATCGAAAGCTCGTCATCCACGTCTGCCACGCTGAAGAAGGCGGGCGTGACGGCGACTTCGCTCAACCAGGTCATCAATGATATCCGCAAGGGCAGGACCGCCGATGGCGCCAATGCCGAACAGGGCTTCGATGCGCTGAAGAAATATGCGCGGGACCTGACCGCCGAAGCAAGGGAAGGCAAGCTCGATCCGGTGATTGGCCGCGACGATGAAATTCGCCGCACCATCCAGGTCCTGTCGCGCCGGACGAAGAACAATCCCGTGCTGATCGGCGAGCCCGGCGTGGGCAAGACCGCGATTGCAGAAGGCCTCGCCCTGCGCATCGTCAATGGTGACGTGCCTGAATCGCTGAAGGACAAGCGCCTGATGGCGCTCGACATGGGCGCGCTGATTGCGGGTGCGAAATATCGCGGCGAATTCGAGGAGCGGCTGAAGGCCGTGCTCTCCGAAGTGCAGTCGGAAAGCGGGGAGGTCATTCTCTTCATCGACGAAATGCACACGCTGGTCGGCGCCGGCAAGTCCGATGGGGCCATGGATGCCTCGAACCTCCTGAAGCCTGCGCTGGCTCGGGGCGAACTCCATTGCGTTGGTGCCACCACGCTCGACGAATATCGCAAGCATGTGGAAAAGGACCCGGCCCTTGCCCGTCGCTTCCAGCCCGTCATGGTCGAGGAACCGACGGTGGAGGACACGATCTCCATCCTGCGTGGCCTCAAGGAAAAATACGAGCAGCATCACAAGGTGCGCATTTCGGATAGCGCACTGGTGGCCGCTGCGACCCTGTCGAACCGCTACATCACCGATCGTTTCCTGCCCGACAAGGCGATCGACCTAATGGACGAAGCCGCCTCCCGTCTGCGCATGCAGGTGGATTCCAAGCCCGAGGAACTGGATGAACTGGATCGCCGGATCATCCAGCTCAAGATCGAGCGGGAAGCCCTGAAGAAGGAAACGGACCAGGCCTCACAGGACCGGCTGCAGCGGCTCGAAGCTGATCTTACCGGTCTTGAGGAACAGGCGGATGCGCTCACGGCCCGGTGGCAGGCGGAGAAGCAGAAGCTTGGCCTTGCCGCCGATCTCAAGGGCAAGCTGGACGAAGCCCGTAACGAGCTAGCGATTGCCCAGCGCAAGGGCGAATTCCAGCGCGCTGGCGAGCTTGCCTACGGCGTCATTCCGGATCTCGAGCGGCAGCTAGCCGCCGCCGAGGCCCAGGACGGACAGTCGCAGGGCGGCATGGTGCAGGAGGTGGTGACGCCGGATGCGATTGCGCATGTGGTTTCCCGCTGGACCGGCATTCCCGTCGACAAGATGCTGGAAGGCGAGCGCGACAAGCTGTTGCGGATGGAAGACGAGCTCGCAAAATCCGTGGTCGGGCAGGGCGATGCGGTTCAGGCCGTGTCGCGGGCGATCCGGCGATCCCGTGCGGGCCTGCAGGATCCCAACAAGCCGATCGGGTCCTTCATCTTCCTCGGTCCGACCGGGGTGGGCAAGACGGAGCTGACCAAGGCGCTGGCCCGCTTCCTCTTCGACGACGAAACCGCGATGGTGCGCATGGATATGTCGGAATACATGGAGAAGCACTCCGTAGCCCGGCTGATCGGTGCCCCTCCCGGCTATGTCGGCTATGAGGAAGGTGGTTCGCTGACCGAGGCCGTCCGCCGCCGTCCCTACCAGGTCGTGCTGTTCGACGAGATCGAGAAAGCCCATCCCGATGTGTTCAACGTGCTGCTTCAGGTTCTGGATGACGGCCGGCTGACCGACGGTCAGGGCCGCACCGTGGATTTCAAGAACACGCTGATCATCATGACCTCCAACCTGGGGGCGGAATATCTGACCGCGCTCGGCGAGAATGAGGACAGCGAAGTGGCCCGGGAACAGGTCATGGGGGTCGTGAAGGCGTCCTTCAGGCCGGAATTCCTGAACCGCGTGGATGAAATCCTGCTCTTCCATCGCCTGCGCCGCAGCGAGATGGGGGCCATCGTGGACATCCAGCTGAAGCGGCTGATCGGGCTGCTCGCCGAACGCAAGATCGCGATCGAGCTGGACGAAACCGCACGCACCTGGCTGGCCGATCGTGGCTATGATCCGGTTTACGGCGCGCGGCCGCTGAAGCGGGTGATCCAGAAGTTCGTGCAGGATCCGCTCGCCGAGAAGATCCTTTCGGGCGAGGTGCCGGATGGATCGACGGTAAAGGTACGGGCGGGCAGCGACCGGCTGCTGTTCAGCGTCTCCTCTGCCGCCACGGCGCAGGCGGCCTGAAGAACCGGCAAGAAACGGAAATGGAAAAAAGGCCCCGGCACGATCCGGGGCCTTTGTCTTTTTCGGGCGTGATTGGGGAAGGGCAGGAGAGGGGCGGGTTCAATCCGTATTGCTTGCCAGCTGCTCCTGCTTGCCATCCTTGGCAATCAGGGCGTCGATGCGCTTGCGCTCATCCTGGAATTTCGCCAGCGCCGGTCCCTCCAGCGACTTGCCGCCAGGAAGCCTGATCTTCAGCGGGTCCACCTTGGTGCCGTTCACGATCATCTCGTAATGCAGATGCGGGCCGGTCGATTCCCCCGTGGTGCCGACCCAGCCGATGATCTGCCCCTGATGCACCTTCGCGCCCTTCTTGACGCCCTTGGCGATGGCACTCTGGTGGTTATAGGAGGAGACATAGCCATTGGCATGGCGGATGAGCGTCTGGTTGCCATAGCCGCCGGAATCCCATCCGGCCTTTTCGACGATGCCATCACCTGCGGCAATGATCGGCGTGCCTGATGGCGCGGCCCAGTCGACGCCGGTGTGCATCTTCATGTAACCGAGGATCGGGTGGCGCCGCATGCCGAAGGGGGATTTGAAAATGCCGTTCGGCACGGGCTTGCGCAGCAGGAACTGCTTCAGGCTCTGGCCCTCTTCGTTGTAATAATCGATGCTGCCGTCTTCCGGATCCTGGAAGCGATAAAGGCGAGCGTCCGTATCGCCAAACTTGGCGTGGAGATAGAGAAGCTCCGAATTGGCATCGGCCTTTCCGGTCTCGCGGTTCACGGAGAAGAAGGCCTGGAGCGCATCGGTCGGGCGCAGGCGCGCCTGGAAATCGACGGTGCTTGCGAGGAGCTTGATCACCTTCGAGGTCATGGACTGGCCCATGCCATAAGAGAGCGCGGCACGGTAGATGCCGTCATAGACTCTTGGCAGATTGTCGTCCGCCACATTGGCGACCGCATCATCATCGAAGGCCGTCCTGACCGCATCGAGCATGGGGGGCTCGGAGGCCTCGACCAGGTGTTGCTTGTCATCGACGGCCACCGTCGCGAGATGGCCACCATCTCGGTAGAGGCTCGCCCGGATGATCGTCGCCTTTTCCCCCTTTTGCAGAAGGCCGATGCGGAGCACATCGCCATCCTCCAGTTGCGCCGTGCTGCGCAGATCGGAAATCGCCTGTTCCACCACCTTGGCCTGGTCGCCTGGATAGCCCGCCTCCACCATGGCATCGGAAATCGCGATATCGCGGTGGATGGGGATGATGTCGTCGGCGAATTCGGGGCTCTGGGCGGTCACCGTTTCCGGTTCGGCGGTGGACATGTTCTGCTCGACCACCTGGGCGGTGATGCCCGTGCCGAGATCGACATTCTCGTCGTCGGCGGCAAAGCGCTGCGGGTCCACGTAATAGAGGGCAGCCACCTGGCTGTCGCCGTCGGTGAGGACCGAACCATTGGTCCTGACGTTTTCCTCGATCTCCTCGCGGCTCATGGGCTCTGCAAAGCCATAGCGGGATTTGCCAAGCGGGAAATCCTCGCTCTTCAGGCTAACCTCGGATTCCACGTCGGAACCATAGATCACGCCGGCGCGGGGTGCCTCCGGCTCCTTGTCGTCGGAGGACATGACGGCCAGCGGATCGAAGGCCGGATAGGCCTCCTGGGAGGGGTGGGCGGCGGCGAGCGACATCTTCACAAGCGCGAAGGGCTGGCGGCGAACGACTTCCTGATCGCCCTCCTTCACGAGGGTCGCGATTTCGAGGATCTTCCGGTCGGTGGCGCGCGGGGCGATGGTCGCCGGTATCAGGCGTCCGCCCTGCTTGATGCTGTCGGGCTTCACCGCTGCGGCGGTGGTCTTTGCATAGGCCTCTGCCGGAATGGCGAGTTTCTGGCGTCCGTCAAGCGCCGCAAAGAGGGCGACGCCCATCAGGATGCTGCTCGTGAGGCCGGTGAGGAAGGTGCCCGTCAGCCAGCGGAGGGAAATCTCCCGCCGGTCCGGCGCACGCCGGCCATCGGCCAGGATGGGTGGCGTATCCCCGAGCGACCGCTTCAATTGTGGATCAACATTCATCCGTGGCGTCCAGCCGTCCTGTTCCCTGATGTCACAGATCGCAAGATGTGCCCCCTTATGAGGAGCAAGTCAAATCACGAGAGAGGCGCATGCCCGCTTTCCACGGGCGCGCGAAGGGATGCTCCATGACCTTTCTATACGGCACATTTGCGGCAGCCATGGCTCTAAGGCGGGCCCGGGGTGTGGGGGCGCATGGTAAAGGAAGGGTTAAGGGCCGGAAAGCGCGGCTCGAAAACGGGAAGCACTATATAACCTATACAAAACAACCACTTATCATTTTGTATGAATTTTTTATGGGAATGGGTGTTGACTGT
>CAMFIF010000016.1 GCA_945952415.1 uncultured Rhizobium sp.
TCGTTAGGGCTGCTTCCTTCCGGACCTGACCCGGTTGGCGAGTGGAACGTCCACCACCAACCTCCCAAGGGCACATATCGGAAATTACCGCGGCAAATGCAAGCCAAGGACCGAAAAAACTGCTAAGCATTTCCCATGGAAGCCAAATGGAGGCCGGGCTTGCAGGCATTTCTGGTGGATGAGCGGCTGGAGCGCGATTCGGAGAAACTCCTCGATCTCGCCCTCTGCGAGCTGCGTCTGATGAACGACGTGCGCTGGCCCTGGCTGATTCTCGTCCCGCGCCGGCCGGAAGTTTCCGAAATCTTCGAGCTTTCGCCTGAAGACCAGCAGCAGGCAACCACCGAAGCCAGTCGCATTGCCGCACTTCTGAAGACCCTGACCGGTGCCGACAAGATCAATGTCGCCGCGATCGGCAACATCGTCCGCCAGCTTCATATCCATGTGGTGGCGCGCCGCGAGGGCGACCCCAACTGGCCGCGCCCCGTCTGGGGCTTCGGCACGGCAGAACCCTATGGCGCGCCCGAAAGGGACGCCTTCATCGCAAGCATTCGCAAGGCTCTCTCCTGATGACCCGATCGATCTTCGACCGTCTTCCGCCCCATCCCGAACCCAGCCGCCTTACGGCCTTTGCCGCCAATGCGCTCGACCGGCAGTCCGAGCACCGGGCCGAGGATTGCGTGGAACAGGCGCTGAAGGTGGATGGCGCCCATCTCTTCGCCTTCTCCGGGGCCAAGCTGGTGCTGAAGCATGACGGGCAGGTGCTCGATCCGCTCTTCGCGCTCTACGAGATGAAGGAGCTGGAGCCGGATTTCGACGAGGCGGTGCTGCTCGGCTACCGGCGCTCCGGCGAGCCGCGGCTCGCGGTGCCGGTCAAGGCCGATCCGGAGAGTTTTGCCCGGCATCTCAAGGTGCTCGACGGCCGCACGATCTACCGCGAGGGCCATCTGACGGGCGAATTGCTCGGCGAATTCGCCCAGGCCTCCAGCCTGATGTCCTGGAACGGCGTCACCCGCTTCTGCGGGCGCTGCGGCGCGCCGATGGAAAGCCGTTCGGGCGGCTACAAGCGGGCCTGCACCGCCTGCGGGAACCTCGCCTTTCCACGCACCGATCCCGTCGTCATCATGCTGGCGGTCGACGTGGAACGCGACCGCTGCCTGCTTGCCCGCGGGCCGCATTTCCCGCCGGGCATGTATTCCTGCCTCGCGGGCTTCGTGGAGCCCGGGGAGACGATCGAGGATTCGGTGCGGCGCGAAACCTTCGAGGAATCGGGCATTCATGTCGGCCGTGTCCGCTATCATGCCTCCCAGCCCTGGCCCATGCCCCATTCGCTGATGATCGGCTGCTTCGCCGAGGCCCGCTCGACCGAGATCCGCCGCGACGAAACCGAGCTGGAGGACTGCCGCTGGTTCAGCCGGGAAGAAGCGCAGGCTATCCTTCTTGCCGAGGAAGGGGCGGCCCACTGGTCGCCGCCGGAAGGGGCCATCGCCCATCGACTGCTGCGCGACTGGGTCAGCTGGCCGGAGGCGTGAACCAGCCGGACCGGATTACAACCCATGAATCATTTGTAGTTGCTTAAGGATATTGTTACAAAGAAAACAAGGTCGAGGGGGTGCGAGGCGGATCAACGGAAAGATGGGAATACCACAGATTGCAGTTCCCCCTCCTCCCGGGCTGACGGCGCAGGCCGTGGACGCCGAGCTTGCCAAGGGTGCGAAATGGCTTCGCTTTCCGGCGGAGATCGAGCGGGCTTACGATGTGGAGACCGGTCCGCGCAAGGTGCAGCAGCTGACCATGTCGGCGCTGGTCGGCATCATTCTCTACAACCTGTTCCTGATTGCCGATTCGATGCTGATGAGCGACATGTTTCGCCTGGCGGTCATCGTGCGGCTTCTAGTGGTAACGCCCATTTCCATCCTGATCTACATCGTGCTGCAGGAACACAGCCTGGCACGGTTCCGCAACCTGCTGGCGGCGCTGAACCTGATCCTCTGTTTTTCGGCGACGGCCTGGCTTCTGGTGCTGAGCGCGGATCCTCAGAAGGTTATCTACAACCAGGGGGCCCTGCTGATCATCTTCTATGGCTGCCTGATCCAGCGTCTGGAATTCTGGTATGCGGCCGCAACGGCGCTGATCTGCAACGGGATTTTCGCCCTTTCCGTCTTCCTCCAGGGCATTCCCTCGGGCGAGATCATCTTTTCGGTCGAAATCACGGTCATTACCGGATCGGTCTTCATTCTCTACGTCGCCTATACCATGGAGCGGGAACAGCGGCTTCTCTATCTCATGACGCTGCGCGAGCGGGTGCGGGCCGTGCAGATGGAGGGCATTTCCAACCGCGATGCGCTGACAGGGCTTTTCAACCGCCGGGCGCTCGATGCCCATTTCGAACGGCTCCAGGCGGGGCCGCCGGACTGGCAGGAGGACCATGCGGTCATCATTCTCGATATCGATCATTTCAAGATCTACAACGACCGGCTCGGGCATCTGGCGGGTGACGAGTGCCTTAAGGACGTGGCCCGCCTTCTCCTGGCGGAAGTGGCCGATGGAAGGGGGCAGGCCTTCCGCTATGGCGGGGAAGAGTTCCTGCTTCTCGTGCGCGAGCGGCATTTCGCGGCGGCCGTGGCGCTGGCGGAGCGGATCCGCGCCGCCTTGGAAGCGCGCGGCATTCCCCATCCCGGCAGTTCGACGGGACCAGTGGTGACGGCGAGTTTCGGTGTTTCGCGGGCCGAGCCGGGCGATGCACGGCCGGACGACATCATTTCCCGGGCCGACCGGGCGCTTTATGCCGCCAAGCATCACGGGCGCAACCGCGTTTGGCCGAGCGCGCCCTGCCAGGCCGCGCAGCTTGCGGATACGGCCCGCCTGACCGCTTCCGGGGCCTGAAGTCCCGGAGCCGCCCGAATGCAAACCGATGTCGCCCTTTTGCGGTACCTGCCCTAGAGCTGGCTGCGCATCTTGTGGCCCTTGTAGACCCCGAGAATGCGAACCTTTTCCGAGAAGAAACGCAGTTCCTCCAGCGCCTGGCGAACCGGCGTGTCAGAGGGATGACCTTCGATATCCGCATAGAACTGCGTGGCGACGAAGCGGCCACCGAGCTGGTAGCTTTCGAGCTTCGTCATGTTGATGCCATTGGTGGCAAAGCCGCCCAGCGCCTTGTAAAGCGCGGCCGGAATGTTGCGCACATTGAAGACGAAGGTGGTGACGGTAAGCCCGTCCGCCTGCTCCGCCCAGGATTCGTCCCTTGAGAGAACCACGAAGCGGGTGACGTTGTTGTCCGTATCCTCGACATTTTCGGCGAGGATGTGGAGCCCGTAGAGATCGGCGGCGAGCCGGGGGGCGAGCGCTGCCATGGAACGGTCTCCGACTTCCGAAACCAGCTTGGCGGCCCCCGCCGTATCGCCCGCCACCACCGCCTTCCAACCGTTCACGCGGATGATCTTGCGGCACTGGCCGAGCGCATGGATATGGCTGTGCACGGTGCGGATTTCCTCCTTGCCGACACCCGGCAGCACCATGAGCTGGAAGCGGATCGGCATGAAATATTCGCCGACGATGTGAAGGCGCGATTCCGGCAGGAGATGGTGGATATCGGCAACGCGGCCGGCAATGGTGTTCTCGATCGGGATCATGGCGAGATCGGCATCGCCGTTTTCCACCGCCATGAAGGCGTCCTCGAAGGTCTGGCAGGGCAGCGGCTCCATGGTCGGGAACATGTCGCGGCAGGCCATGTCGGAATTGGCGCCAAAATCACCCTGGAAGGCGATGCGGTTGGTTTTCATCGTCATCGGAACGGTCCGTCAGAGAGGGGAGTGGCCGAGCATCTGCCGGGCCTTTTCGAGGTCGGCGGGAGTATCGACACCGAGCGGAACGGTGTCAACGATCTCCACGTCGATGCGCATGCCGGCTTCCAGTGCCCGCAGCTGCTCGAGCGACTCGCGCCGTTCGAGCACGGAAGGTCCGAGCGCGACGAAGCGCTCGAGCGCAGCGCGGCGATAGGCATAGAGCCCGATATGGTGGTAAAGCGGTCCTGCCCCGTGCGGTGCGGTCGCACGGGTGAAATAGAGCGCGCGCTGGCGCGTCGCCGACAGGGGCGACCCAACGACCTTCACCACATTGGGATTGGTTTTTTCCGCCTCGTCATGAATGACCGCTGCGAGCGTGGCTATATCCACGGCCGGATCGTCAAGCGGGGCGAGCGCGGCGCGAATGCTCTCGGGATCGATCGTCGGCAGGTCGCCCTGGACATTGACCACGATCTCCGCCCTGCCCTCCGGATCCGCCTTGCCGAGCGCCTCGAAAATGCGGTCGGAGCCGGACTGGTGGCTTTCGGCGGTCATGACCGCCTCGAAGCCATGGGCGGTCACGGCCCGCACGATGTCCGGCGTATCCGTCGCCACGATGATTCGCGAAGCGCCCGCTTCCGCTGCCCTTTTTGCCACCTGGACGATCATCGGCAGGCCGGAAATCTCGGCCAGCGGCTTTCCGGGCAGGCGCGTGGAGGCCATGCGGGCAGGTATCAGCACCAGAGACCGGTCAAATCGGTGATATTTCATGAAGCGCCCTTCTCTCCCCAGCGAAAAAGTGGCAAAAAGTCTCAGCAATCGGGGCATAAACACTGTTGCAACGGCGGACCAAAAGACATAGGTTCCGCGCGATTTCAAGATGGCCTGTTTGTACGAGGCACTGGCTACATGGGGAGCATTCGCTGATGAATTCATATGTGAACATGGGCGTCGGTGCCCTTCTGGGAACCGTTTTTGTCCTGATGTCCGTATCCATCGCGTCTGAAGGCATTTTCAAGTCCGAAGCGCCCGAGAAGGCCGGCTTCGAAATCGCAGCCGCCGAAGGGGGTGAAGGTGCCGCCGCCGGTGGTGGCGAGGCTGCTGCCGCCGCCGTTCCGATTGCCGATCTTCTGGCAAAGGCCGATGCCAAGGCCGGCGAAGCCATCTTCAAGAAGTGTCAGGCCTGTCATGACGGGTCCAAGGGTGGACCCAACAAGGTCGGTCCGAACCTCTATGGCGTCGTGGACCGTCCGATCGCCAGCCACGAGGGCTTTGCCTATTCGGCTGCCATGAAGGACTATTCCAAGGGCGGCTCCGAAAAGTGGACCTTCGACCATCTGAACGGCTTCCTGCATGCCCCGAAGAAATATGTCGCAGGCACGGCCATGGGTTTTGCGGGTCTCAAGAAGGACGAAGAGCGCGCGAACCTCATCGCCTATCTCGCCACGCTCGCCGATACGCCGGTTCCGCTGCCGACCAAGTAAGCGGCCAGATTTCCAATCGAAAAAACCCGGCCTCGCGCCGGGTTTTTTTGTGAGCATTGCAGAGAAGTTCAGGCCTCTCGCCGCACTAAATCTGCCCCGCTGCGGGAGGGCAGCAGGAGCGGCGCTCAAGGCCTCCGGAGCCTTTTTTTCAGGAGTCGGTCGAGATGCGGGCGCCGAGACCGGTCATGAGATCCATGAATTCCGGGAAGGAGGTGGCGATCATGGTGGCGTCGTCCACGGTCACCGGATGCTCGGCTGCAAGGCCCATGACGAGGAAGCTCATGGCAATGCGGTGGTCGAGATGGGTCCGGACCGACGCTCCCTTCGGCGTGCCGTAGCCCTTGCCGTCCGGACGGCCGGTCACGGTGAGCGAAGCCTCGCCTTCGACACATTCGACGCCATTCAGCTTCAGGCCGTTGGCCACGGCGGAGAGCCGGTCGCTTTCCTTGACCCGCAGCTCCTCAAGTCCGTTCATGATGGTTTCGCCCCGGGCAAAGGCCGCGGCAATCGCGAGGATCGGATATTCGTCGATCATCGACGGCGCGCGCTCTTCCGGCACCGTCACGCCCTTCAGCTCGGCGTGGCGCACGCGCAGATCCGCCACGTCTTCGCCGCCGGCAAGACGCGGTTCGAGGATCTCGATATCGGCGCCCATGTCCTGGAGCGTCAGGATGAGCCCGGTGCGGGTGGGGTTCATGAGCACGTTGCGGATGGTGATGTCCGAGCCCGGCACAAGGATTGCGGCAACCAGCGGGAAGGCGGTGGAGGACGGATCGCCCGGAACCGCAATGGTCTGGCCGACGAGCTTGCCGCGGCCTTCCAGCCGGATGGTGCGCACGCCCTCGGCATCGGTTTCGACCGAAAGGGCCGCACCGAAGCCGGCCAGCATCTTTTCCGTATGGTCGCGGGTCATGACCGGCTCGATGACCGTGGTGATGCCGGGCGTGTTGAGGCCGGCAAGGAGCACGGCCGACTTGACCTGCGCCGAGGCCATGGGCACGCGATAGGTGATCGGCGCCGGCGTGCGCGGGCCCTTGAGCGTCACGGGGAGCTTGTCGCCGGCGGACGCTTCCACCTGTACGCCCATTTCGCGCAAGGGATTGAGCACGCGGCCCATGGGGCGCGAGGACAGCGAGGCATCGCCGATGAAGGTGGAGGCGAAATCATAGACGCCGACGAGACCCATGGTGAGGCGGCAGCCGGTGCCGGCATTGCCGAAATCGAGCGGAGCGTCAGGTGCCAGCAGCGCGCCATTGCCGGTGCCGTTGATGATCCAGGTATCGCCGTCCTTGCGGATCTTCGCGCCCATGGCCGACATGGCGCGGCCGGTATTGATCACGTCCTCGCCTTCGAGAAGGCCGGTGATGCGGGTTTCGCCGGAGGCGAGGCCGCCAAACATGAAGGAGCGATGCGAAATCGACTTGTCGCCGGGAATGGTCACCGTTCCCTTCAGGTTTTCGGAACGGCTGGCGGTGGCAGGCTTCGGGGCGGCGCCGTGGGACATCGGTCTTCTTCCTTCACGTCTTCAAAATCGCGGGCGGGACGGGCAGGCTTTAGCGCAAGTCGCGGCGAATCTGAACCGATTTAATGCGAAAAAAACTGCTCGTCTGCGGCGCCGGCCGGCCGGGTGCTCCGGCCTCCCCGGGCGAGGCGCACGGGCGGGCGCGCATGGCGATAGCATGAAGCAGGGAGCCGGCCAACAAGTTTCGCTTTGACAGAAAAGCCGCCATGGATTAAGGCGACCCGCTAACCCTATTTCCTTATGGCGCCGGACATTCCGGTCCCCTCCGGTCTCCAGACCGGCCAGCAAGAGGCTTTGACAGTGGCAAAAGCGGAACTTGGCACAAAACGGACTTGCCCGGACACCGGCAAGAAGTTCTACGACCTCAATCGCGATCCGGTCGTTTCCCCCTATACCGGCAAATCCTGGCCGCTCTCCTATTTCGAAGAAACCTCCGTTGCCGCCATCATGGAAAAGGCTGCCGAGGAAGAGGTGGCGGAAGTCGATACCGAAAGCACGGAAGTCGAACTGGTCTCGCTCGAGGACGCCGATGATGCAGCCGGCGCCGACGACCTGCCCGATATGGGCGATGACGATGTCGATCTCGGCGACGATGACGACGATACCTTCCTCGAGGCCGACGAAGACGATGACGACGACGACATGAGCGGTCTCATCGGCGTGACCGGCGGCGACGACGAAGTCTGATCCGAAGAGGGAATACCCGTCCGGCGCAAGGTTTTGAAAAAAATGCGCCGGACGTTTTTTTTGGGCTTGTCATCTGCGGAAACTGCAAGTATCAAGCCGCCACCGACGGGGACGAAACATCCTCCTCGGTTCCCGGACCGGGTTCAACCGGTACCTTCGATGGGGCTATAGCTCAGCTGGGAGAGCGCTTGCATGGCATGCAAGAGGTCAGCGGTTCGATCCCGCTTAGCTCCACCAAATTTTCTTCCCTTTCTTTTTGGTGCGCTTCATTAGCGGTTTGTTAGTGATATAAATATCTAATATTCCTCATACATTACGTATATTCCATCATTATGGTCGTCCGTCCTGTCCATGGCCGGCAACAAGCGCCCTATTTCAGGAGATTGCCTTATGGTTTCCGTTTCTCCCTACAAGAACGCAATGACATTTGACCTTTATGTCCAGAGCAAAAAGACATTGGATGCGAGGGATCTCCTTAACTCCCAAGAGATCGGTTTCTTCCCGCCGCAAATACAGGCAGCGGTAACCCAGGCCCTTACCACCGACGAGAAACTGACAAAGGAATATCAGCAGAATTACAAGGCGCTCGTGGAGGAATATGGCAAGCCGAAAGACGAGGCGGACGAGGTCGCGTTGCATGCGGGCGCGCTTTTCGCCACGATTATTACCAATCGCGAAAAGTTTCCGCCGCAGAGCTTCTCCATCCAGATCGATATCGGCCACGGGCAAACCAAGACGCTCGAGATCAAGGATGCCTCCATGTATGCGGGCATTACCTTCAAGCGACAGCAGATCGAGCGACTGGAAAAATACATGGATGAGGTGAAGGCGAAATCTGCCCAGACGGCGCTGGACAACAGCCATAGCGTTTCTCCCGCGCTCGGCGTTCTGGGCAAAATGCTCAGCATCATTTCCATGCAGAAGGCGGAAGGCGAGGCAGCAAAGACGGCGGAAAACGGCGAGGTGGGAGATACGGGCAAGTCGAAGACCGATCAGAACCCAAAGGCTGCACCGGATCTGAAAATGGAGGAGCAGACGCTCGTCCAGTTCGTGCGCGACTTTGCCAAGATCGTGAGAGAGGCCTATCAGGAGGCGTGAGAGAGCCGGAGCCGAGCCGCGATCATTTTTGGGCGACTGTTTTAACATATGTTCTTTTTAAAGCGCAGGATGTGATTTTGGTGTAAAAGGCCGCCCCAGCGAAGCCGTCCGCCAACAGGGAATCATGGCGGGACGTGGCGCGAATAGGGGACAGACATCACATGAGCTTTACGGAAACCACGTCCAAATCCTGGTTCACCCGCATCAAGGAAGCGCTGATCAAGATCGTCATCGGGCTGATCCTGATCGTGGCCTCCATCGTCCTGCTCTTCTGGAACGAGGGCCGGGCGATCAACACTTACCGGGCGCTTGTCGAGGGCGCCGGGCTGGTGGTCGATGTGGATTCGGCCGCACCGGACACCGCAAACGAGGGCAAGCTTGTGCATATCTCGGGCTCGGTGACGCCTGGCGGCACGGTCGAGGACAGCCAGTTCGGCATCAGCGCCGATGGGGCCGTGGGCCTCAGCCGCTCGGTGGAAATGTACCAGTGGGTGGAAAAGCAGGAGTCCAAGACGGAGAAGAAGTTCGGCGGCGGCGAGGAAACCGTCACCACCTACAGCTATTCGAAGGAATGGAGCGACCGCCACGTCGATTCCTCCGATTTCAAGCAGCCGGACGGTCACCAGAACCCGGACATGCCTGTTGCAAGCGAGCGCTTTGAAGTGCCGGATGCCAAGGTCGGCGGCTTCACCATCAAGGGCGAAGACATTGCTCCGCTCGGCGATGCGAGCCCGGTCAAGCTTTCCCAGGAGAATGTGGATGCCTTCAATGCCTTCTTCGGTGACAATCGTCCGGTGAAGCTCGCCCAGGGCGGCATCTATGCCGGCGCCAATCCGTCCAGCCCCTCAGTCGGCGATCTGAAGATCACCTATATGCGCGGCGACCTGAAGGAAGCGAGCTTCGTCGGCAAGCAGACCGGCGAGGGCCTTGGCCCCTATGCGGCCACCAACGGGCATGAAATCTTCCTCTCTGCCGCAGGCAAGGTGCCGGCCCAGCAGATGTTCAAGGATGCCGAAGACGCCAATGTCATCATCACCTGGCTGGTCCGGGTGGGCGGCCTGTTCATGATGCTGATCGGCTTCTCCATGACCTTCTCCATCCTGTCGGTGCTGGCAGATGTCATTCCCTTCCTCGGCTCGCTGGTGGCCTTCGGCACGGGCACGATGGCTCTTCTGCTGACGCTCGTTGTCGGACCGGTGGTGATAGCGCTTGGCTGGTTTGCCTATCGTCCGCTGTTGGCGCTCGCCATCATTGCAGGCGGCGCGGTGATTGCCGGCGGGATCTGGTATCTGCGGCGCGGCAAGGCAGCGGTCGCGCCGGCGGGCACCCAGCCCCTCGGCAGACCGCAGGCTTGAGGTTTGAATGTATCTGATTTCCAAGGTCTACGGGCTGCTGATGCAGCCATTGAGCCTGGTCTTCTTCCTGATGCTCGCCGCGCTCGCGGCGGGCATTTTCCGCTTCAGGCGGATCCAGCTGGGACTCTCGCTTGCGAGCATCCTCATTCTGTTCGTCACGCTTTTCACCACCAGCGGCGCCCTCCTGACGGCGGCGCTGGAGGAGCGCTTTCCGCGCCCGGTACTCACCGCACCGCCCGCCTGCCTTGTGGTTCTCGGCGGCGGCTTCGAGAGCGAAACGGCGACCAACCGGCAGAGCTACGAGCTCAACAATGCGGGCGACCGCTTCGTGGAAATGATGCGGCTCGCCCGGCTCTATCCGCAGGCAAAAATCATCGTCTCGGGCGGCGACGGCCACATGACCGCCGCCTATGACGACGACACGACCATTGCCCGGCGTCTGATTTCGGGTTTCGGCATCGAGCCCGAGCGACTGATTGCCGAACCGCTCTCGCGCAACACTTACGAGAATGCGCTCAACAGCGCGGCGATCCTGAAGCGGGAAAAGCTCGGGCCCTGCCTCCTCGTCACCTCCGCCTTCCACATGCCCAGGGCTGTCGGCATGTTCCGCAAGGTGGGAGAGACGGTCATTCCCTGGCCGGTCGATTACCGCACGGACGGAAAGACCAGCTTCGGCCTCGATTTCACCGAGCCGATGACCAATGTGGACCTGATGACAACAGGGGTTCTGGAATGGTGGGGACTGCTCGGCAATTATCTTGCCGGACGGGTGGACACGCTCTTTCCGGCACCCTGAGCGCCCCGGGCAATCTTCCCGTTACTGCTTGTTGATCGTGACGAAGCGGGTGCCGCGCACCCGAACGGTCATCTGGCAGGGATCGCCTTCCGTGCGGTCGCAATAGCGGGGATGCATGCTGAAGACGAAGACCATGTTGCCGAAGCGCATCTTGAAATCATAGCCATAGATGCGGGCCGTGGCGACCAGGATATAGCCGCCCTCCTTCACCTGCACATAGAAGTTGGACGGGCATCCCTCCTCGTTGCAGAGATACTGGGCCTTGCCGTCGCAGGTGATCTTTCCCTCATCGACCACCATGTCCATGATCCCGTCATTGTTGACGTCGAGGGGTTTGGCGAAACCCTCGTCGAACATCGCCTTCTGGCAGATTTCGGTGAAATGCTGCCGCTCGAAGCGCTCCGGATCCTGGACGAGCTGCTGCTGGGCACCCGCCACCATGGGAAGAACGGCGAGAAGGACGCCGGTGAGCGCAGCAAGGGTTTTTCTGATCAGCATGAAGGACTCGCAATGTCTTTGAGGCGCGCCGATCCTGACTGAAGGAGCTTGCGCCGCCCTTGACAGGGCGGCGGCCAGAAAGGAGTCTCTCGCAGACGGGGAGCGAAAACACCCCGCAAGGGGAAGGCGCGCCGATGTCGCTCATGGAAATTCTCGATTATTCCGGTGTCGCGGTCTTTGCGGCCACGGGAGCGCTCGCGGCCTCGCGCAAGGAGCTCGATCTGATCGGCTTCCTGTTTCTCGCCGCCATGACCGGCATTGGCGGCGGCACGCTGCGCGACATCATCCTCGGCCGGCTTCCGGTCTTCTGGGTGCTGAAGCCCACCTATATCCTCGTCTGCGTGGCGATGGGGGTGCTGGTCTTCTTCACGGCCCACCTTTTCGAATCGCGCTACAGGCTCCTCGTCTGGCTGGATGCCATCGGGCTTTCTGCCTATTGCGTGATGGGCGCGGCCAAGGGGCTTGCGGCCACCGGCTCGCCCACGGTCGCGATCGTGACCGGCACCATGACCGCCGCCTTCGGCGGGATCCTGCGCGACATTCTCGCCAACGAGCCTTCGGTGCTGCTGCGGCCGGAAATCTACATCACCGCCGCGCTTGCCGGGGCGGCATTCTTCACGCTCGCCCTCAAGCTGGGCGCTGCCCTGTGGCTGGCCTCGATGATCGGCGTGCTTCTGGCTTTCGGGGTGCGCGGCGGGGCGCTGGCCTTCGGCTGGACATTCCCGCCCTACAAGGCACGGCCCGGCCGGGATCCCGACGACGTGATGTGAGCGCTTTTCGCGAAGATCAGGCCTGCTTCGGCCGGAGGCGGATCACCACGTCCACATGGGCGATTTCCATGCCGTCCGGCGCTTCGGGCAGATTGCCGATGGTGATGTTGGAGACCGGAATATCCAGCACCTCGTTGCGGCCTTCGACGAAGAAATGGTGATGGTCCGACACATTGGTGTCGAAATAGGTCTTGGCGCTTTCGACGGCCAGCACGCGGATCATGCCCGCTTCGGTGAACTGGTGCAGCGTGTTGTAGACGGTTGCGAGCGATACGGGCACGCCAGCCTCGACCGCTTCCTCATGCAGCTCCTCCACCGTCAGGTGGCGATCCCCCTTGGCGAAGAGCAGATCGGCAAGCGCGATGCGCTGGCGGGTGGGCCTCAGCCCGTGGCGGCGGAGCCGTCTTTCCGCGGTTGCATCATTCATCGAGGTCATTTCGTCTCCAGGGGCGGTGGCCGGAACGGGCCGGGCGCTGTCACAGGTTCTTTATTCGCCCATCATATAACTTCATGACGGGCCGCTTTCAATAGCGGCAATCCGGCTCACCCGGCCCGGAGGCCCTGACGGACAAGGCTTTTGAGAGCCTCGCTCCTGCCGGAATCCTGTAAAAAATGCGTGGGCAGCCGCGGTAAGCGCGCAGCCGCGACCATTGTTGCGCTTCATTTTGGCTTAATCTTGCTTTAGAGCAGGCAGAACATCACTACAGATTCAGGGAAAACGTGGTCCATGGGAACCAGACAGTCGAGCTACAATTACGAGGAAATTCTTCAATGCGGTCGGGGCGAACTGTTCGGCCCCGGCAATGCACAGCTTCCTCTGCCGCCGATGCTGATGGTTCACCGCATCACCGAGATTTCCGAAACGGGCGGTCTCCACGACAAGGGCTTCATCCGCGCCGAATATGACGTGCGGCCGGACGACTGGTATTTCCCCTGCCATTTCCAGGGCAATCCCATCATGCCCGGCTGTCTGGGTCTTGACGGCATGTGGCAGCTCACCGGCTTCTTCCTTGGCTGGCTCGGGGAACCGGGGCGGGGCATGGCGCTTTCCACGGGGGAAGTGAAGTTCAAGGGCATGGTACGCCCGGAAACGAAGCTCCTGCAGTACGAGATAGACTTCAAGCGCGTGATGCGCGGCCGTCTGGTGCTCGGCACCGCCGATGGCGTGCTCAAGGCGGATGGTGAGCCGATCTACCAGGCGACCGACCTGCGCGTCGGGCTTTCCAAGGCCTGACACTTGCCGGATCGCCGGACAGACCTCATCTGAGGTCGGTGATCCAACTGAAGAAACGACTAGAAAAGGTTTCCACGATGAGACGGGTAGTAGTTACGGGTCTGGGCATTGTATCCTCGATCGGGAACGATGCCGCGGAAGTCACCGCCTCGCTGCGCAATGCCAAATCGGGCATTTCGTTCTCCAACGACTTCGCCGAACACGGTTTCCGCTGCCAGGTCTGGGGCCGGCCGACGCTCGATCCGACCGAACTCGTCGATCGCCGCGCCATGCGCTTCCTGTCGCAGGGCGGCGCATGGAACCATGTCGCCATGAAGCAGGCGATCGGCGATGCGGGTCTCGAAGAAGCCGATTACGCCAAGAACGAGCGCGTCGGCATCATCATGGGTTCGGGTGGCCCGTCCACCCGCACCATCATCGAGGCGGCGGAAATCACCCAGAAGAACAATTCGCCGAAGCGCATCGGCCCGTTTGCGGTACCGAAGGCCATGTCTTCGACCGCTTCCGCGACGCTTGCCACCTGGTTCCAGATCCATGGCGTCAACTATTCGATCTCGTCGGCCTGCTCGACCTCGGCGCACTGCATCGGCAATGCGGCGGAGATGATCCAGTGGGGCAAACAGGACATGGTCTTTGCCGGCGGCCACGAGGATCTCGACTGGTCGATGTCGAACCTCTTTGACGCGATGGGCGCCATGTCCTCCAAGTACAACGACACACCGGCGACGGCCTCGCGCGCCTATGACGTCTCGCGCGACGGCTTCGTGATTGCCGGGGGCGCGGGCGTGTTGGTGCTCGAAGAGCTGGAGCATGCCAAGGCCCGTGGCGCCAAGATCTATGCCGAACTGGTCGGATATGGCGCGACCTCGGATGGATATGACATGGTCGCCCCCTCGGGCGAAGGCGCGGTGCGCTGCATGCGCCAGGCGCTTTCCACCGTGAAGGGTGATGTGGATTACATCAACACCCACGGCACCTCGACGCCGGTCGGCGATTCCAAGGAGATCGGTGCGATCCGCGAAGTGTTCGGCGACAAGATCCCGCACATCCAGTCCACCAAGTCGCTCACCGGCCATTCGCTGGGTGCTGCCGGTGCACAGGAGGCAATCTATTCGCTGCTGATGATGCAGGAAGGCTTCATCGGCGAAAGCGCGCATATCAGCGAACTCGATCCGGAATTTGCAGGCGTGCCGATCGTGCGCAACCGCATCGACAACGCCAAGATCGACACGGCGCTTTCCAATTCCTTTGGTTTCGGCGGGACAAATGCGACGCTGGTCTTCCAGCGCTACAACGGGTAACGGGGCATGGCACAATTGATGCAGGGGAAACGCGGCCTCATCATGGGCGTCGCGAACAATCACTCGATCGCCTGGGGCATTTCCAAGGCGCTCGCGGCAGAAGGCGCGGAACTCGCCTTCACCTATCAGGGCGAGGCGCTCGGCAAGCGGGTGAAGCCGCTGGCGGCGGAAGTCGGTTCCGACTTCCTGCTTGCCTGCGACGTGGAGGACCTTGCCTCCGTGGACCAGGTCTTCGAGGCCCTGAAAGAGCGCTGGGGCGGGATCGATTTCATCGTCCATGCCATCGGCTTTTCGGACAAGAACGAGCTGAAGGGGCTCTATGCCGACACCACGCGGGACAATTTCACCCGCACCATGGTGATCTCCTGCTTCTCCTTCACGGAAGTGGCCAAGCGCGCCGCCGCGATCATGAACGAAGGCGGCTCCATGCTGACGCTCACCTATGGCGGATCGGTGCGGGTGATGCCGAACTACAATGTGATGGGTGTCGCCAAGGCGGCGCTCGAAGCTTCCGTCCGTTATCTCGCCGCCGATTACGGTCCGAGAGGGCTTCGCGTCAACGCGATCTCCGCCGGCCCGATCCGGACGCTTGCCGGTGCCGGTATTTCCGATGCGCGCGCCATGCTTTCCTGGCAGCAGAAGAATTCGCCGATGCGCCGCACCGTCACCATCGAGGATGTGGGTTCTTCCGCGCTCTACCTGCTTTCGGGCCTGTCGCGCGGCGTGACCGGCGAAATCCACTATGTGGATTCCGGCTACAACATCACCTCGATGCCGACGCTCGAAACGCTGCGGAATGCCGATTCCGAGTAATCGGGTGACGCCTTGATTTCGAAGGGCTTCCGGTTCTGGCCGGGAGCCCTTTTCTATTCGTCCTCGGTCCCGGAGAGATGGTTGCGGGCAGAAGCTTTCAGCAGCCCCACCTCGCGCAGCATGGACTGGATGAGTTCAGGCGAGACATCCGCCATCATGTCGCGCAGCCAGCCCTCATGGGCGGCCGCCATGCCGGCGAAGAACTCCTCGCCTTTGGGCGTGAGCTTCGCCACCGTCACGCGCCGGTCGCCATCCGGCGTTTCGCGCACGACAAGGCCATCGGCTTCCAGCCGCTCGACAAGACCGGTGACATTGCCGTTCGTCACCATGGTGCGGCGGGAAAGCTCGCCGAGCCTCAGCCCGTCCCGTTCGCGGTAGAGCTGGGCAAGAAGATCGAACTGGGGGAGCGTTGCGCCATATTCGGCGCGCAGGCGCCGGCGGATCTCGTGCGACATCAGCTTGGTGGTCGACAACAGGCGCAGCCAGAGCTTCAGCTCCGGCTTGCTTTCGGCCTGCGCCCCCTGAACGATGATTTCGAGATCCATGGGGTTTGCCCCTTCCACTATCCGCCGCTTGCCTGCCCCCCGCATCAAGCTCTAGCGGAAATGCTTTAAATGTCAAAGGTTCGCCCGCGCTTCAGCCGGCAAGCATCTTTGAAAGCATGTGGCCGGAGCCTGCCCCGGTGCCTGCGCCCGGCCAGGTGGAAGCGCCGCAGAGATAGAGGCCCGTGACAGGCGTCTTGTAGCGGGAGTGACCGGCAACCGGCCGGAAGAGGAAATTCTGATCCAGATGATGGCTGCCCGAGAGGTTGTCGCCGCCGATGAGGTTGGGGTTCTCCGCCTCGAGATCGGCAGGCGAGAAGACGGAGCGGCCGAGTATCTTCCCCGACAGGCCGGGCGCATAGGTTTCGATGAGGCGGATCACGCGGTCCGCATAGGCTTCCTTCGCCTCTGCCCAGGCGGTGCCGGGGGCGATTTCGCCCGCCGCATCCCCGCCGATCTCCGCGGGCAGCACGCGCACCTGCACCCAGAGCACATGCTTGCCCTCGGGCGCGCGGGACGGATCGAGCGCGGTCGGCTGGCCGACGACGAGCGCCGGCTCGGAGGGCAGGATGCCGGAGGCCGCTTCCGCATAGGCCTTCGCCATCATCGGCAGGTCGGGGGCAAGATGGACATAGGCGAACTGCTTCAGCTCTTCTCCCGCCGTCCAGTCCGGCAGGCCGTCGAGTGCCAGATGGATCATCATCGTGCCGGGGCCGGCGCGGAAGCCGGCAATCTTGCGATCGAAGGCGGCGCGCGCCGGATCGGCCTTCAGGAGCTTGCCGAAGACCAGCTGCGGATGGGCATTGGCAATTACCGCGCGCCGGGCCTCGATGACCTCGCCGCTTGCCAGCCGGACGCCCGTCGCGCGTCCGCCCGTCGTGACGATCTCCTCGACCGGTGACCCGGTTCTCACCGTACCGCCCTTTTCCGTGAGGAGGCCCGTCATGCCGTCGATGATGGTGGACGCGCCGCCCTTGCCGATCACCATGCCGAAGGCCTGGTTGGCCATGGATTCCAGATAGGGGAAGAGCGCGCCCCCCGCCGTATCCGGCGAGAAATCGAGATGCAGACCCCAGGCCGCCATCATGGTCTTCACCTTCTGGTTCTCGAAGCGGGCATCGAGGAAATCGCGTGGCGAGGCGAGGAGCAGGCGCACCATGTCGTAGACCCAGCCCGTGCCGCGGGCGCGCCAGGCCTTCCACAGCACCTTGAAGGCGTCGAAGGAAGGCATGGGCGAGCCGAGCAGGCCGAAGATGTGCGGCGCATCGGCCCCGAATTCGGCAAACATCGCCTTCCAGGACTCCGCATCCCGCGCCGAGAGCGCGGCGATGCGGGATGTGGTGACATCGAGATCCTTGCTGACGCCGAGCCATGTCTGGTCGCGGAAGATGCTGGCGAAGCAGTGCTCGGCCGGCACGAAGCCGAGGCCATGGCGGGCAAGATCGCCCGCATGCTGGCCGTGAAACGCGGAGCCGGCAAACATCGAGAGGTTCATGGCAGCGACATCGTGGCGGAAGCCCGGAAGCGTCAGCTCGCGGGTCTTCACCGCGCCGCCGGGCTCGTCCTTCGCCTCGACCACCGTGACGGACCAGCCCTTCGATGCCAGATTGACAGCCGCAGCCAGCCCGTTGTGCCCCGCACCGATGACAACCGCATCGACCGCCGCCATGTTTGCCTCCCTTTTATCTTCTCGCCCTCTTTATTCCCATATGCATACATTTTTCGCCCTTCGGTCAAGTGCGAAGCGAGCGACGGAAGCATCCACCGGGCTTCCCGGAGCGAGGAAAATGCCCCGAAGGGGCGGATTGACGGCGATCAAGAGCGGTTTGCCCGGGCTTATCCTCTCCCCACCGTTTCGCCGCAACGCGTCATGCAAAATACTTGCAACCACATATTTTGTGACATAGGCTTCCCCCGATCGCCGTCCGGAGGTCATGCCGCAGGAGGAAAGCGGCGACGGGCGGCCAACTGGGGAACTGTCCATGTCTGCCACTGCACTTCAACAGCTCGCAACCGCCCTTCTTTCCGGTTCGGTGAAGGTCATCGACCTGACCGCACCGCTCGGTCCCGACACGCCCGTCATCAAGCTGCCGCCCGAAATCGCCGTGAACACGCCGGAAGTGAAGGTGCACAATATCTCCCACTATGACAAGAACGGTCCGTTCTGGGCGTGGAACTGGCTGGAACTCGGCGAGCATACCGGCACCCATTTCGATGCGCCTGTTCACTGGATCACCGGCAAGGACTATGCCGACGGCACGACCGACCGCATTCCCGCGCAGAATTTCGTCGCCCCCGTCAACGTGATCGACTGCTCGGCCGAAGCCGCCAAGGACCCGGATTTCCTGCTGACGGCGGACGGCATCAAGGCCTGGGAAGCCAAGCATGGCGCCATCGAGCCGGGCAGCTGGGTGCTGATGCGCACCGACTGGTACAAGCGCAACGGCTCGGCCGCGACCTTCCTCAATGCCGACGAGAACGGCCCGCATTCGCCCGGCCCGACGCCCGATGCCATCGAATACATCCTTGAGAAGGGTGCAATCGGCTGGGGCACCGAATGCATCGGCACCGATGCGGGTGCCGCCGGCGGCATGAACCCGCCCTTCCCGGCGCATAACCTGATGCACAAGGCCAACCGCTACGGCCTCGCCAGCCTCTGCCACCTGGACCAGCTGCCGCCGAAGGGCGCCGTGCTGATCGCCGCGCCGCTGAAATTCGTCAATGGCACCGGTTCGCCGATCCGCGCCTTGGCGCTGGTTGCCGGCTGAGGTTCAAAGGACAGGGAAGCGGGGCCACAACCCCGCTTCTTCGCATGAGGGAGGATGAGGGACATGGAACAGCCGGATTACGTCATCGTCGGCAGCGGCATCAACGGGCTCGTCGCAGCGGCGCTCCTGGCCAAGAAGGGCAAGCGGGTCACGCTTCTGGAGCGGAACGAAGCGCTCGGCGGATGCCTGCGGACCGAAGAACTGACCGCGCCCGGCTTCACCCATGACGTGATGGCCACCACCATGGTGCTGTTCCTCACCTCGCCCGCCTATGGGGCGCTCGGCAAGGATCTGGAAGCCCGGGGCCTCGAATTTGCCCATGCGGCCCTGCCGACCGGCGTGCTGCGGCCCGATGGATCGCATGCGATATTCTCCATGGACCGCGCCCGAAACATGGCGATGATGGAGGCGCTTGCTCCGGGCGATGGCCACGCTTTTTCCCGCGAGATGGACAGGCTCGGCGGCGACGCGCCCTTTCTTTTCTCGCTGCTCGGCGGTTCGCTCTGGTCCTGGGGCATGGCGAAGACCGTGCTGAAGGAGGCCTGGCGGCGCGGTTTCCGCAATCTCGCCGGCTGGTTCGGCGAGGCACTGTCGCCAGCCCGTACCTATCTGGAAACCAGCTATCGCTCCGAAGTCACCCGCGCGCTCTGGGCGCCGTGGGTGCTGCATACGGGGCTTGGGCCGGAAAGCGCCTATTCCGCGCAGATGGCCAAGGTGATCGGCTTTGCCATCGAGCTTGCCGGCTGCCCGATCGTCAAGGGCGGGGCGGCCAACCTGGTCAAGGCTTTCGAAAGGCTCATCACCGATCATGGCGGCGTAATCCGCACGGGAGCAGACGTAACGACGATCATCGAAGGCGCAGGCGGCCGCGCGGGCGGCGTGACGCTTGCCTCCGGCGACACGATCCGTGCCACCCATGGCGTCATCTGCTCGGTCGCACCCGGCCAGCTCTATGGCAGCCTGCTGAAGGCCTGGGGCGCGCCGCTTCCCGACGCGGTGAAGGAGGGGCTTTCCACCTTCCGCCACGGCAAGGGCAACATGCAGATCCACTATGCGCTGAAATGCCCGCCGCGCTGGAAGGCGCGGGCGGAGCTTTCCGACGTGGCGCTGCTTCATCTCACGCCCGGCCTCGACGGCGTGTCGAAGGCGGCGAACGAGGCGGAACGCGGGCTGCTGCCCGCCGAGCCCACTGTCTGCGTGGGACAGCCGACCGCCTTCGACAAGAGCCGCGCGCCGGAGGGACAGGCGGTTCTGTGGCTGCAATTGCCCGAAGCGCCGCGCTTCCTCAAGGGCGATGCGGCAGGCGAAATCGCCATCGGCACGGACGGCCAGTGGACGGAAGAGATCCGCGAGCGCTACGCGGACCGGATCGAGGCCATGCTGGCCGAGCGGATCGAGAATTTCCGCGAGAGCGTGATCGCGCGCCGCGCCTTCTCGCCCGCCGATCTCGAGAAGATGAACGTCAATCTCGTCGGCGGCGACCCCTATGGCGGCTTCTGCGGCCTCGACCAGTTTTTCCTGTGGCGCCCGTTCAAGTCTTCTGTTAACCACACCACCCACATTCCGGGGCTCTACCATATCGGCGCCTCGACCCATCCCGGGCCGGGACTGGGTGGCGGTTCCGGTTTCCTCCTGGCCTCTTCCCTGAAGTAGCAACGAACGAGAAGGCAGATCATCCGCATGGAAGACCGGTTCTCAGGCAGGATCTTGCGACGCCCCGGCGATACGGATGAAACCCAGCCGACCATGGGGGAAATCGGGCTCAACCAGTTTGCGCCCTATCTGATGAACCGGATCGCGGCACGCTGGAACGCCAACCTGGCGGAAGAGCTGAAGACGCACGACATCACCACCACCAAGATGCGGGCGCTTGCCATCCTGACGCTGACGCCCTCGCTGACGATCAACGAGCTCTCGGTCTTTGCCGTCACCGAACAGTCGACCATGAGCCGGACGCTCGATTCGCTGGAAGAGCAGGGCTACATCCGCCGCCAGCCGCGCGCGGAGGACATGCGCATCCGCGATGTCTCGATCACCGAGGAAGGCCGCGCCGCCTTCGGCAAGGTCTGGCCCACCATGTACGACCTCTTCCTGCACATGTTCGACGGCGTGGACGAGGAGGAATACAAGCAGTTCCTCTCCGTGCTCCACCGCATCCTCACCAATATCCGGCGCCACGAGATCTGAGGATCGCGGCGCATTACGGCACCGTGGTGGTAGCCGATGGCATGTCTGTGGCTCGCAAACCGTCGCCCTTGCCGCACCCCACCCCCCTCTGTCGGCTTCGCCGACATCTCCCCCTCAAGGGGGGAGATCGGAATGGGGTTTATGAGGGCAGTCCCCAGCCACCGTTTCAGCGGATGAGACGTTTGTCGTTTGAGGAAACCACAAAACCCACAGTCGATCTCCCCCCTTGAGGGGGAGATGTCCCGGCAGGGACAGAGGGGGGTGCGGTGCCTCAAACTCCACGCCGTGCCGACAGAGGGGCTGCACATCGGCAAACTCCACGCCGTGCGGACAAAGGGGCTGCGGCGCGTCAAACGCAGCACCCCGCTCCCGCCGCCCCTCAGAGCGAAGCCACCGTCTTCAGTGCGCCGTCAAGCGCGATGCCGTCTTCGTCCAGAAGGGCGGCCTGGCGGAGGCGGCGGAGCCAGTCGGCGCCGTCTTCGCGGGTTTCGAGGAGCGGCAGGGCGGAAAGCACCCGGTCGAACTTGGAGATCCCGCGCACATGGGTGCCGGAATAGCCCTTGACCAGCCGGCGGCACTTCAGCACCTCGACGGCGAGTGCGTAATTCTTCGGAAGCAAGGCCAGTGCCTTGTCCAGCCATTCGGCGGTGAAGGCCATTTCCCGGGCGTGGCGCAGCGTGCCGCGGCGGAAGCGGCGCATGCCGGAGACCATGTAGAGCCCGAGGAACCAGAAGATCGTGCCGGTTTTCACCCGCCGACCCTTGTTCACGCGCCGGTCGAGGAAATCGTAGAGCCCCTTGTTTTCCTCGATCCAGCGGCCGAGGCCCTTCGGCAGGGTGCCGCAGACTTCCTCCATGCGCGGATGCATGAATTCCGTGGTGTAGAGGATCTGGTCACCCTTGACGCCCACTTCCTTCTTCACCCGGTCGAAGCGGGAACCGCGCACCTTGAGATCGGCCACGCGGATCACATCGTCATAGGCCATGGCGATGGCCAGATATTTCGCGGCTTCAGCGGTGAAGGCAAAGCCGTGCACCTCGCCACCCGACTGCCGGTCGCGCGCGAAGAGACCGGCGAGGCGGTCGAGATACTCTCCCGCATAGGCCGGATCCTGGAAATCGGTGAGTTTTTTTACACCCGCATAGGCCATGGGCTGGAGCGCGAGCGGCAGGCTGGACTTGAGCTTCGAAACGAGCGCGTCCAGCACCGGATGGCCGGTCCGCTCCGGCGGGGGCGGCAGATGCTTGTCGGCCTTCGGCTTAGGATCGATCTTCGGTTTTGCCAGCGCGTGATCGTACGCGGCTGCGAAGGTCTTCAGGCTCGGCTCGATGCCCTTGCCGCCGGTGCGGATCACCGCCTCGAAATCCTCCCGGGTGAAGGGAAGTGCGCCGGACGCCGCGAAGGCGCCGAAAAGGGCGGAAGAAATGACGCTGCCGTTCTTCGCCGCAATCGCTTCCATGTCAAAGGCGATGGTGCGTTTTGCGGCAAAATCCGTGGCGGAGATGACAAGCGTCGGATCGGCAATGCCGTTGCCCGGCTTTTCCTTTTCCGCCACGGCATAGGAGCGGTGGGTCGAGGTGATCAGGGTCGTCTGGCCGGGGGTGACGACGCCGCGCAGCACGGAGCGGCCGGCCTCCATCAGTTCGGCGGCGATGACCACATCCACGTCGCCGGGCGTCGGCATCAGCGAGAGCGTCGGCTCGCGATTCGCATCGCCGGGGATCGTCTCGATGTAATAGATGGTGGCGCCCGTGCGCTGGGCAACGCCCGGCACGGAGGTGGACTGTGCCACCCAGCCCTTCATCTCGGCCAGCGCCACAATCCAGTCGGAGAGAACGCCGCCGCCCTGCCCGCCCATGGCAAGGATGGCGATGGTGACGGGCTTGGCGGTCGAAAGGCGGGCGCGCCCGGAGATCGATGCGTCGTCCATGGATCAGGCTCCTTCGGCGAAGAGGACGCGGCGGCTTTCGCGGCGGCGCTGCAGCCAGCCGATGACCTTGCTGCGCATGGAGGCGAGGAAACGGTCCCAGCCGGTCGGGTTCATGATGACATCGGCCCGGTAGAAAGAGGGGCAGAGGACCGCAGCTTCCGACACTTCGCCGCAATTGCCGCAGCCGACGCAGGAATTGTCGATGGCCGCGACCGGGTCGTCCTTCAGCGGGTCATCCGTCTCCTTGACCGACAGCGAGGGACAGCCGGACAGCCGGATGCAGGCGTGATCGCCGGTGCAGACATCCTCGTCCACGCCGAAGCGCTCCTTGACCATCCGCTTGCCCGCCTTCACCGCAGCGGCGAATTGCGGCTTGATGCGGCGCTGCCTGTTGAGCATGCATTCGGAGGAGGCGACGATGATCTTCGGCCCCTTCTCCTTCGTCGTCAGCGCCTCGCGCAGCGTGTCGCGCATCGTCGCGACGTCATAGGTGCGGTCGATCTGGCGCACCCAGGTGGCGCCGATGCCCTTCACCGCCGCGACGATGGAATTGTTGGTCTTGCGGCGCGGATTGTCCGCGCGGGAGGAGAGGATGTCCTGCCCGCCCGTCGCTGCCGAATAGAAATTGTCGACGATCAGCATCACGCCGTCCTGCTTGTTGAAGACGGCATTGCCGACCGAAGTCGCAAGCCCGTTGTGCCAGAAGCCGCCATCGCCCATCACGGAGATGGCGCGCTTGCCGGCTTCCACATTGAAGGCCGAGGCCGAGGCCGGGCCGAGACCATAACCCATGGTCGTGCCGCCGATATTGAAGGGCGGCAGGATGGAGAAGAGGTGGCAGCCGATATCGGCAGAGACGTGGTGCGGACCGAGCTCCTTCTCGACCAGCTTCATGGCTGCGAAGATCGGCCGCTCCGGACAGCCCGTGCAGAAGCCTGCCGGGCGCGGCGGCACGACGGTGGCGAGCGCCTTCACCCGCTCGTCGGACAGCACCGGCGACGGGTCCGGCACCGGCGGGCGGTTGCCGAGCAGCGGGCTTGCATGGGCCTCGAGGAAGGAGGTGAGCCCCTTCAGCATGACGGGCGCGGTATATTCCCCGCCCATCGGCAGCACGTCCTTGCCGGAAATGCGGGTCTGGATGTCGCGGCGGCGGAGCAGCGTGTTCAGCCCCTGCTCGATATAGTCGGGCGCGCCCTCCTCCACCATCAGCACGGCCTTCTTGCCCTCACAGAAGGCGATCACCTCGTCGTCGATCATCGGATAGGCGACGTTCATGACGTAGATGGGCACGAGGCTTTCGCCATAGACATCGGCAAGGCCAAGCTGCTGCAGGCCCCGCAGCACGCCGTTATAGAGGCCGCCGACGGTGATGATGCCGATCTCTCCGGTCTCGGGACCGAAGAATTCGTTGAGCTTGCGCTCCTTGACGAAATTGACCGCGGCCGGCCAGCGGCGCTCCAGCTTGTCCTTCTCGTGACCGAAGGAGGCGGGCGGCAGCACGATGCGGTTGACGTCGCGCACCGGGTTTTCCATCGCCTCCTTCAGGGTGAAGGCCGGGCGGCGGTTGTCCTTTGCGACGAACTGGCCATGGACATGGCAGGCGCGGATGCGGACCTGCAGCATGACGGGCGTATTGGACGCTTCCGAGAGCTCGAAACCGTCTTCGACCGCCTTGACGATGGAGGGCAGGTTGGGACGCGGATCGAGGAGCCACATCTGCGATTTCATCGCATAGGCATGGCTGCGCTCCTGCATGATCGAGGAGCCTTCGCCGTAATCCTCGCCGATGATGATGAGCGCGCCGCCGGTGACCCCGCCGGAGGAGAGGTTGGAGAGCGCATCCGAGGCGACATTGGTGCCCGCGGTGGATTTCCAGGTGACGGCGCCGCGCACCGGATACATGACCGAGGCCGAGAGCATGGCGGCCGCGGCGGCTTCGGAAGCGGAGGTCTCGAAATGAACCCCCAGATCCTCCATCACATCCTTGGCATCGGCCAGCACATCCATGAGGTGGGAGATCGGCGAGCCCTGATAGCCGCCCACATAGGAGACACCGGATTGCAGAAGCGCCTTTGTAATGGCGAGAATGCCCTCGCCGCGGAAGATCTCGCCCTCGCCGAGCTTCAGATCCTCGACCTCGCGTGCAAACGACCGTTCAGCCACGGGGACCCTCCTCCGCCCTTCCGGGCGCCCATGCGGTTAAAACTTGCAAAAACATATTTTGAGGGAAAGGCCGATGTCAACGGTCTTTTACAATACTGCCACATACCCCTTGAATTGGGGCGGAACGCGCAAGAGGTGCTTGCGCGGATTTATATGCTATGACATACATATGCCACCTGACAGTCCGCCGATCAGTGGAGGGAGCCTAAAGCGGCGGCTTTCGGGAGGGGATGCGCATGAGAGGCAGAAGGCCCGGCGAGGGCCCGCCATCCCGCAACGACGGCATTCTTTAATTCCGAAAAGTCAGATCCGGCACCGAGGCCCCGAGAGGAAAAGGGGTGCGGGACGCCGCCAAAAACCAGGGAACGACGGAGTTTGTCCATGACCAAGATCACCAGACGCGAAACGCTTGCGCTCGGCGCGGCGGCCTTTCTGAGCGGCATTCTTGCCGGCCACCACAAGGTGCTGGCCGCCGAAGAAGGCACGCTGACCATTGCCTATAACGTGAACCTGCCTTCCTTCGATCCGACCGTCGGCCCCTCGGCGGTGAACCCGACGATCCAGGCGATTTACCGCTCCGTATTCGACCAGTTCATCGGCCAGAAGCCGGACCTCTCCTTCGAGCCGGGCCTGCTCACCGAATGGGGCTGGAACGATGACAAGACCAAGCTCTGGATGACCGTACGCGAGGGCGTGACCTGGCATGACGGCTCGCCGTTCACCGCGGAAGACGTCGTCTGGTCGCTGGAGCGCGCCGCCAGGCAGGAAACCGGCAACCCGATCCAGTTCATCTGGTCGACCGCCGGCAACTACAAGATCGAAGGCAACAAGATCACCGCCGACGTGCTGCGCTTCGATCCGACCTTCTTCAAGTGGATGGCCTTCCTGACCGGTTACGTGCTGCCCAAGGCCTATTACGAGAAGGTGGGCGCGGAAGGCTTCGAGAAGAAGCCGATCGGCACCGGCCCCTACATGGTGGACGAATATCAGGGCAACGCCTTCCTGCGGCTCAAGGCAAACCCGAACTATTTCGGCGGCAAGCCCGCCTTCGAAACCGTGATCTTCAAGTTCGTTCCTGATACGACGAGCCGCGTGGCCGAAATCGAATCCGGCGCCTCCGACGTGACGCTCGAAATCCCCTACGAGGAATTCGACCGTCTGAAGGGCAAGGAAGGGCTTGCCGGCGTCGCCACCCCGATTTCCGATATCGGCATGATCTTCATCAACAATATCGAGGTGATGAACGACAAGAACGTGCGTCTTGCCGCCCATCATGCGATCGACAAGGACGCCATCGTCAAGCGGCTGCTCAAGGGCTATGGCGTGCCGATCGACACGCTGGAAGCGCCGGAATATGACGCCTACGATGCCTCCATCAAGGTGGGTTACGATCCGGAAAAGGCCAAGGAACTGCTGGCCGCTTCCGGCTATTCCACGGACAAGCCCGCCAAGTTCAAGATCCAGACGACCCGCGGCTTCAAGCCCAAGGACTACGAGATGATCCAGGCGATCGTCGGCATGTGGCGCAAGGTGGGCATCGAGGCCGAGATCGAGGTCTACGAAATCGCCAAGCATTACGAGCTGCGCGCTGCCGACCAGCTGGCTCCGGCCGCCTTCTACAACTGGGGCAATGCGATCGGCGACCCGACCACGTCCACCGGCTTTGCCATGTTTGGCCCCTCGCCGCACTCGGTCTGGAACACCGACGACCTCGACGCCAAGATCGGCCCGCTCTGGGGTGAAAAGGACGAGGAAAAGCGCATCGCCGGCTGGAAGGAGGTCAGCAAGTACATTGCCGAACAGGGCTATGTGATCCCGGTTCTGCAATATGTGCAGCCGATCGTCTACAAGTCCTCGCTGAAGGTAACGCCGAACGTATCCGGCGCGCTGCAGCCGACGCTCGTCTCCAAGGCCTGACCGGTCGCAGGCGGAGGATTGCGATCTTCCGCCTGCCCTTCCCCGCTGACTGGGCCAGTTTTCCCCGGACCTTGCCGGACCGGAAAGATCCTGTGCCTTCCTGCAAGCCTTCGACCAGGAACGGATACCGGCCACCATGACCGCCTATTCCTTCTTTAACCGGGTGCTGATGGCAGCCATTACCCTCTTCGGGGTGGCCGTCATCGTTTTCGTGCTGCTGCGCGTCGTGCCCGGCGATCCCATTGCCATGATGATTTCGCCCGGTGCGAGCGCGGCCGACATCGCAGCCCTTCGCGCGCAATACGGCCTCGACCAGAGCCTGCCGGTGCAATTCTGGATCTGGCTGACTTCGGTGCTTTCGGGCGATTTCGGCACCTCGATATCGCTGCGGCGCGACGTGCTGGAGCTGCTTGCCGAGCGACTGCCGGCGACGATCGAGCTTGCCGCGGCCGCGCTGGTCTTTGCGGTGGTGCTGGGCATCGTGATCGCGGTGACCGCCACCCTTCTCTCGCGGACAAAGCTTTCGCCCCTCGTCGATACGCTGAACGGTCTTTTCCTCGCCGTCCCGGATTTCGTCTGGGCGCTGGCGCTGGTGCTGATTTTCGGGGTGCTCCTGCCGGTCTTCCCGCTGTCCGGGCGCATCAATCCCGACAGCCAGGAAGGCTTCGCCACCCAGTTCTATCTGCTCGAAAGCCTGCTGACGCTCCGCTTCGGGGATCTTGCGGACATTTCCCTGCACATGATCATGCCGGTGCTGGCGCTTGGTCTGCCGCTCGCCTCGATCATCACCAAGGTGCTGAAGGAAGCACTCGCCGAGGCCATGGTGCAGGATTACATCCTGCTGGCCCGCCTCAAGGGCATGTCGCGCCTGCGCCTGGTGCTGCAGGAAGCACTGCGCAATGCGATCGGTCCGACCATCGCGCTGACCGGCGTGCAGTTCACCTTCCTGATCGGCGGCACCGTCATCGTCGAGCGCATCTTTGCCTATCCCGGCATCGGCAACATGGCGATCGATGCGGTGATCAACCGTGACCTGCCGCTGATCCAGGGCCTCGTACTCGTCTTCGGAGCGCTCTTCATCCTTGTCAATCTTGCGACCGACGCCCTTGTCGTCGCCTTCAATCCGCGCATGGAGGCCTGATGTCCGGTCTCGTCTCCGAGGCGCCCAAGGAGGCCGCCATGCAGCCCGCAGCCGAAAAGCCCGCCGCGCATCGCTCGCTCGGGCGGGCGCTGCTAGCCGAACCGAAGGTATTGATCGCAGGCGGCTTCATTCTGCTACTGGTGGTCCTCGCGCTTTTCGCGCCGTTCATCGCACCGAAGGACCCGCTGGAGCAGGACCTGATGCTCGGCACGCTTTCGCCCGTCGGCGCCTCCACCTATGAACCCGGCTACTATCTCGGCACCGACGATCTCGGCCGGGACGTGCTGTCCCGGCTGATCTACGGCACGCGGATTGCGCTGACGGTTGCCTTCGTCGCCGCCGGCCTTGCCGCCCTCATCGGGACCGTTCTCGGTCTCGTTGCCGGCTGGTATGGCGGATGGATCGATACCGTCATTTCCCGCCTCGTCGAGATCTGGATGGCCTTTCCGCCGGTGCTCCTGTCGATCTTGCTGGTGGCGGTCTTCGGCTCCGGCGTCCATTCGGTCATCGCCGCCATCGTCATCATCGACTGGACGCGCTTCTGCCGGGTGATCCGCGCCGAAACCATGGCGCAGGCACGCCTCGACTATGTCACGGCCGCGCGAACCATGGGCTATCCGCGCCTTCGGATCCTGATCCGCGAAATCCTGCCCAACGTGGCGCCGGTGCTCGTCGCCCTTCTCAGCCTCGAAATGGGCATTGCCGTGATCGTCGAGGCGATCCTCTCCTTCGTCGGTCTTTCGGTCTCTTCCGACACGCCCACCTGGGGCGGCATGATCGCGCAGGGGCGGCAGATCATCTATCAGGGCTGGTGGGTGCTCACCTTCCCGCTGGCGACGCTGTTTGCCACCGTGCTCGCCTTCAACCTGCTCGGCGACGGACTGCGCCGCGCGCTCGATCCGGTGCTGAGACGATGAGTGACCTGCTTCTCGACATTTCCGGCCTTTCGGCCATTTCGCTCCGCGAAGGCGGCAATCCGATCCTGCGCGACGTTTCGCTGAGCCTGAAAAAGGGCGAGGTGCGCGGTCTGGTCGGCGAAAGCGGCGCGGGCAAATCCACCATCGCCAAGGCGCTGCTGGGCATCCTGCCGCGCACCGTCAAGGTGACATCGGGCACCATGCGCTTCGAGGGGCGCGATCTCCTCACCATGGCGCCGCGCGATCTCTCGGCCATCATGGGCAGCGACATCGCGCTCATCCCGCAGGACCCGCAGACGGCGCTGAATCCCGGCCGGCGGATCGAGGCGCAGCTGACCGACGGGCTTCGCCTCCGGCGCGGCATGAATGCGCGCGACGCGCATGCGCGGGCGCTCCAGCTTCTTTCCGAGGTGCATATCCGCGATCCGGAACGGGTGCTGAAGGCCTATCCGCACGAGCTTTCCGGTGGCATGCGCCAGCGCGTGATGATTGCCGCGGCCTTTTCGCTGGAGCCGAAGCTGGTCGTGGCCGACGAGCCGACGACGGCACTCGACGTGACGGTGCAGAAGCAGATCCTCCGCCTCATCCGCGGCATGCAGGAGGCGCACGGCACCGGCGTGATCTTCGTGACCCACGATCTCGGCGTGGTCGCCAAGATTTGCGACAGCGTCACCCTGCTCTATGGCGGCAAGGTGATCGAGGCCGGGCCGACGGCGGATGTGCTTGCCGATCCGCGCCATGTCTACACGAAGGCCCTCATCGCCGCCGGCCCGCGTTACGACCGGCCGGATGCGGGGCTGGAACCCGTGCCGCAATGGGTCTTTGACCAGCTCCACCAGGAAATCCGCACCGGCGCGAAGGAGATCCTCCATGGCTGAACGGCTGATCACGGCAACGGGCATCGAGGTGACCTATGGCAATCGCCGGCGGGGCGGCGTGAAGGTGCTCCACGGCGTCGACCTTCATCTGGACCGGGGCGAAACCATCGGCATCGTCGGCGAGAGCGGTTCGGGCAAGACGACGCTCGGACGGGCGCTGATCCGTCTCGTCGATACGTCGGCGGGGGAAATCCGCTTCGACGGCAAGGACATCACCCATCTCGGCGAGGAGGCCATGCGGCCCTACCGCAAGCGGATGCAGATGATCTTCCAGGACCCGATGGCCTCGCTCAATCCGCGCCATTCGATCCGTCAGATCCTTGCCGGACCGCTGCTCTTCCACGGACTGGCGAAAAGCGAGGCGGAAGCGGATCAGCGCATCGCCAGGATGCTCGACCGGGTGGGCCTGCCGTCCATCGTGCTCCGGCGTAACCCGCACGAGCTTTCCGGCGGCCAGCGCCAGCGCATCGGCATTGCCCGCGCGGCCCTGCTGGAGCCGGAATTCGTGCTGGCGGACGAGATCGTCTCGGGCCTCGACGTCTCCACCCAGGCGCAGGTGCTGAACCTCCTCAAGGACCTCTGTCGCGATCTCGGGCTTGCCATGGCCTTCATCAGCCACGACCTCTCCGTCATCCGGGCGGTCTGCGACCGCGTCTATGTGATGCGCCAGGGCCGCGTCGAGGAAGCCGGCGCCTGCGCCACCCTCTTCGACAATCCGCAAAGCGCCTATACCCGTGAGTTGCTCGACGCCATTCCGCTGCCCGAGGTGGACACGGACTGGCTGAAGGACCCGGAGGTCGCCTGATTTTTCCGGGGCAGGCCTGCCATCCCAAGGGCGCCTGCTCCCTCGCTGCATGATTCAGTCTCCTTCCCCGTGCCGGAAAAGCGGGTTCGGCGCGGCGGGGTCGTTCGTGCCCCGGTCATCCCCGCCTTCAAGGGAGAACAGCAGTGCACATCCTCAAGCGTTTCATGCTTGCCTCGGCGCTTCTCGCCGGCGCGGCAACGGCGGCGAGCGCAGACAGCATCCCCGGCATGCGCGGCCATGACCATACCGGCATCACCGTTCCAGACATGGCGCAGGCGGTGAGCTTCTTCACCGATGTGGTGGGCTGCCAGAAGGCCATGAGCTTCGGCCCCTTTGCCGATGACAAGGGCACCTTCATGCAGGACGTGCTCGGCGTCGATCCGAAGGCGGTGATCGAGGAAATCACCCTGATGCGCTGCAATTTCGGCTCGAACATCGAGCTCTTCAAGTATACCGCGCCCGACCAGAAGGACCTGACGCCGAAGAACAGCGACATCGGCGGCTTCCACATCGCCTTCTACGTGGACGACGTGGCGGCGGCAAAGGCCTATCTGGAAGGCAAGGGCGTGAAGACGCGGATGGGGCCGATCCCCGTGGAACAGGGTCCTGCCGCCGGCCAGACCATCCTCTATTTCCAGGCGCCCTGGGGCCTCCAGCTCGAGGCGATCAGCTATCCGAAGGGCATGGCCTACGAAAAGGATGCGAAGACGGTTCTCTGGAGCCCGAAGGATCCGGCGAAGTAATCACCGGTGCTGGCGAAGCGTCTTCGAAGGCGCTTCGCCGAAACGGGCCTGATAGGCGGCCGCCGCCCGCCCGAGATGGCCGAAGCCGCATTCGAAGGCGATGTCCGCGACCGAGGCCCCCGGCGGCGGGTTCTTCAGACGCTCATGAAAATGATCGAGCCTTGTCGCAAGCACCGCTTCCGAGAGCGTCATGCCGCGCGCCCGCTTGAAGGCTTCCTGCAGCGAGCGCAGCGGCACCCCGGCCGCGGCCGCGATATCCGCCATAGCAATGGCTTCCCCCGCATGCGCCTCGATGAACTCCTCCGCCCGGCGGACGGCGGCCGGTGCCGGCATGGGCTGCGGCCGGTTGAGGATCGACGAGCCGGAATGGGCAAAGCCGCTGAGGAGCAGCGTCGTCAGCCCGTCTCGGAGCAGCGCGAGATAGGCGGGCGGTGCGCTGGCCGGATCTTCCGCTGCCGATAGCGTAAGCTCCGCATGACGCAGCAGCGCGCGGCCCGCCGGACTGGTCAGATCGAGGCCGGTTTCGAATTCCACCGTGCCGAGCGGACGGTGGGTGAGGCTCGCAAACTGCGCCTCCATCACCTCGCGGTCGATGAGCAGGATCAGCTTCTCGCAGCCATCGCTCCAGGTCATGCGGGTGGGCAGGGTGGGCGAGAGCAGCGAGGCGCGCGTGCCCGCCTCCGCCTCCGTCAGCATGGTGCCGCAGCGGACAAGCGCCTGCCCCTTCAGCGGAATCTGCAGCAGGAAGAAGCGCGACAGCGCGCCCGGATCAATTTCCACCGCCGAGCCATAGCTGACGAAATTCACCGAGTAGCCATTCGCGCGCGCATGGTTGTGACGGGCGTGAAAACCCTCCGCACGCCGCGCCAGCGGATCGAGGAAATGGGGACAGAAGATGCGGCCGATCTCCTCGCGCGCGGCATCGGGCTCGCGCGTGTCCACGAGCCGGAACTGGTTCAGGGGTATCAGTGCATCAAGCATCGGTCTCCCTCCCGCGCTCAGCCACGTACCGCTTGGGTCTTTTCCTCAGCCCATCTGGCCGATCATGACGCGGAACGCCCCGCGCCGCAAGGGCCACACGGGCGTTGCGCGATCCGGACAATGACTGCGCGATGCGGATTGCCGCCTCCCCTCCCAGGGATCACCATCAGGTTAGTTTAAATTTAAAGCTTTGAAAAGCGGCAAGGGAGAAGGCCGCTTTCCGAAGGGAGGAGGACAGATGGCGGACGCGCGCGATCTCTTTCGGCTCGGCATGCGCCGGGTTTCCGGCACGGTGACTGTCGTGACCACCACGGGTCCCGATGGGGAGAGGCGCGGCGTGACGGCAACCGCCTTCTGCTCGCTCTCGGCCGATCCGCCTTCCGTGCTTGCCTGCATCAACCGCGAGACATGGGTGGGGCAGCTGGCCCCCGTGAGCGGCAATTTCTGCATCAACGTGCTCTCCGCCGACCAGCAGGATGTGGCGGAGGTCTTCGCCGGACGGGCCGGCCTTGCCGCCGGCGAGCGTTTCGGGGTCGGACGCTGGCATCAGGGGACAAGCGGTGCCCCAGTGCTCGAGGGCGCGCTCGTCAGCTTCGACTGCCGGCTCGACAAGGCGGTCGACCATGCGACCCACGTGATCCTGATCGGCGCGGTGATCGAAACGGTCACCGAGGAGGATCCCGGCGACGCGCTGATCTATGCGGACGGCCATTTCACCCGGCCCGCCGCACCGTTGCCGATGGCCGCCAGCGCCTGACCGCGGACACCAAACCAAAGACAATAAAAGAGGAGGAAAACCGGATGCGGGGATTGAAAGACAGGACAGCCATCGTCTCGGGCGGAGCCACCATGATCGGCCAGGCCGTGGCGGAGGTGCTTGCCGGATATGGCGTGAAGGTTGTCATCGCCGACATCAACGAGGCGGACGGCAAGGCTGCTGCGGAGAAGCTCGGGGAGAATGTCTCATTCATCCGCACGGACGTGACGTCCGACGACGACATCAAGGCGCTGGTGGAAGAGACCGTGAAGCGCACGGGACGGCTCGATTTCCTCGTCAACGTCGCCTGCACCTATCTGGACAACGGCGCCGAGACGAGCCGCGCCGACTGGCTGACCGCCTTCAATGTCAATGTGGTCGGCTCGATCATGCTGATGCAGGCGGCGCGTCCGCATCTTGCAGCAAACAAGGGCGCGATCGTCAATTTCGGCTCCATTTCCTCGCGCGTCGCCCAGACAGGACGCTGGGTTTATCCGGTTGCCAAGGCGGCGATCCTGCAACTCACCCGCAACCAGGCCATGGACCTTGCCCCCGATGGCATCCGGGTCAATGCGGTTTCGCCCGGCTGGACCTGGTCCAACATCATGAACCAGCTGACGAACGGCAATCGTTCCAAGACCGATGGCGTGGCAAAGCCCTTCCACCTGCTTGGCCGCACCGGCGACCCGGCGGAAGTGGCCGAAGCCGTCGCCTTCCTTCTCTCCGATCAGGCGAGCTTCATCACCGGCACGGATATCCGCGTCGATGGCGGCTACACCGCCATGGGGCCGGAACGGGCCGATCCCGCCATTCCGCTCCTGATGGAATGAGCGCCGGTCACCTCACAAGAAACAAGAAGGGGAATGAAAACAATGAGCAAGAAACGCAACTTTACCATCATCGGCGGCGGGCAATCGGGCCTGCAGCTCGGCTGTGGCCTCCTTGCCGCCGGCCATGACGTGCATGTCGTGCAGAACCGGACGGCGGACGACATCCGCACCGGCAAGGTGCTTTCCAGCCAGTGCATGTTCGACATGGCGCTTCAGAACGAGCGCGACCTCGGCCTCAATTACTGGGACGATGTCTGCCCGACCGTCGACAGCATCAATTTCTGCGTGCCGGCGCCCGACGGGTCCGGCAACAAGGCCATCGACTGGAACGGCAAGCTCGACAAGCCCGGCCAGAGCGTCGACCAGCGCGTGAAGGTGCCCGCCTGGATGGCGGAATTCGAGAAGCGCGGCGGCCGGCTGACGATCCATGACGCCGGCATCGAGGATCTCGAAACCTATGCCCGCGAAAGCGATCTCGTGATTGTCGCCTCCGGCAAGGGCGAAATCGGCCGGATGTTCGAGCGCGATGCGGAGAAATCGCCCTTCGACAAGCCGCAGCGTGCGCTGGCGCTGACCTATGTAAAGGGGATGCGCCCGCGCCCCGACCATTCGGCGGTCAACTTCAACCTGATCCCGACCATCGGCGAGTACTTCGTCTTCCCGGCCTACACGACCACAGGCCCCTGCGACATCATGGTGTTCGAGGGCATTCCCGGCGGCCCGATGGATTGCTGGAAGGACATGAAGAACGCCGACGAGCATCTCGCCAAGTCGAAGTGGATCCTCGAGACGTTCCTGCCCTGGGAGGCGGAGCGCTGCCGCGAGGTGGAACTGACCGATGCCAACGGCATTCTGGCGGGTTCCTTCGCACCGACAGTGCGCAAGCCCATCGGCCGGCTTCCATCGGGTGCCATGGTGCTCGGCCTCGGCGATGCCGTCTGCCTCAACGATCCGATCACCGGCCAGGGCTCCAACAATGCGTCCAAGGCCGCGAAGATCTACATGGACGCGATCCTCGCCCATGGCGACAAACCCTTCGACGCCGCCTTCATGCAGGAAACCTTCGACCGCTACTGGGCCTATGCGCAGTTTGTCGTCGGCTGGACCAATGCGCTGCTGCAGCCGCCACCGCCGCATGTGCTGAACATTATGGGGTCGGCACAGGCCTTCCCGGAACTGGCCAGGCGCATCGCCAACGGCTTCAACAATCCGCTCGATTTCTTCCCCTGGTTTGCCGTGCCGGAAGAGGCGGACGCCTACCTCGCCAAGCTCGCCGCCTGAGCGGGCGACAGACCTCCCCCCGCCTTGTCGGGTCTTGGGGCGCTCCGGCGCCCCTTTTTTGTTTCTAATAGCAACGCACCTCCCAAAGAAGCCGCTGGTGCTTCTTCTCCGTCATGCTCGGGCATGTCCCGAGCATCTGCCAGCCTATCGATCGTGACCGACGCAGCAGATCCTCGGCACAAGGCCGAGGATGACGTCACATCCATGCCGGAAAGCTGAGAGCGTGTTTACCGCCCGGTCCGCCGGTGGGTGGCGGCGACGCGGGCGACGTGTTCGTAGATGCCGCTCAGAAGCTCTAGCGTGCGGGTGGCATCTTCGAGGCGCTGGGGGAAATTCGGCACCGACTGGATCGCATCGACAAGAAGCGCGGAGCGGACATCCGCATAGCGGTCGGTCACGTCGCGGCCGAGATCGGTGACGGAATAGGTGACGCCCGAGCGGCCGCTGCCCTCGCGCACGACCAGCCCCGCCTGAATGAGCTTGCGCAGGCTGTACTGCATGTTGGGAATATCCTCGCGATTGGCGAGGCGCGCGAGATCCTTGATCGTCTTGGGGCGGTCGTTCATGCGGATGATGTGCAGCATGGCGTTTTCCGGACCGCTGGCGGCGAAATCGATGACCGATGAGAGGCATTCGGTCTGCCAGCGGCTGAAGGACTCATAGGTGCGCATCAGCGCGTATTCGATCTCGGCGACGTCGACCTCGACCTCGACGGGCGTGCGGGCGAGATGCCAGCGCCGGTCGAGGGCCTCCGGCTTCTTGTCCTCGCCGCTCCTGCCACTCTTGCGCTTTTCCATTTTCCAGCCTCCGCCGCCGCTTGCCCGACAAATTTATTGCAGGCCCGGCGCCCCAAGGAAAGCGGTTTTCCGGCAATTTCCAAATTACTTCAAGCTTCTAGTATCTCCTTTCGCCCTGGTGCTCCTGAGACCGGCTGACAATTGACAGGAAGCGTTTTTAAGATAGACTTTTTATCGTAAATTCTATCAGAAAATAAATGGGGAACCACCACCATGACAGAATTGCAGAACTCCATGTTTGCCAAGGACCAGTTCGTTCTCGGCACCTTTGCCTCCAACTGCTCCGGCGGGATGTCGGTCACCAAGGTGCCCGAGCGCTGGGTGAACTCCTGGGAGAACAACCTGCGCCTCGGCAAGCTGCTCGACGATGCCGGCATCGACTTCATGCTGCCGATCGCGCGCTGGATCGGCTATGGCGGCGAGACGAATTTTCACGGCGGCGTGCTTGAAACCATGACCTGGGCGGCGGGCCTTCTGGCGCATACGAAGAACATCAATGTCTTCGCCACCATCCATACGGCCGCCAACCATCCCGTCGTCGTTGCCAAGCAGATCGCCACCATTGACCAGATTTCCTCGAGCCGCATCGGTCTCAACATCGTTGCGGGCTGGAACCAGCCGGAATACGAGGCGCTCGGCCTCGAACTGCCGGCCGCGCACGAGGACCGTTACGGCTATGCGCAGGAATGGTTCGACATCATCAAAGCGCTCTGGACGCGCACCGAGGCCTTCGACTGGGACGGCAAGTTCTTCAAGCTGAAGCAGGTTCTGGGCGATCCGCGCCCGGCCCGCAAGGTGCCGATCCTGAATGCCGCGGGCTCCGGCCAGGGCCGCGAGTTTGCCGTGCGCAATGCGGATTTCCTGTTTACCCCGGCCATCGACCTTGCCCGCTCCACGGAAGAAATCAACGGCCTCAAGGATCAGGCAAAGGCGGTGGGCCGGAATGTGGGGGTGCTGACCTTCTCGCATGTGGTGTGCCGTCCGACGGAAAAGGAAGCCCGCGACTATCTCCAGCACTTCGGCCAGGACAATGCGGACTGGGCGGCTGTCGACAATCTGGTCCGGCTGCAATTTGCCCATGCCCATTCCTTCCCGCACGACCTGCTGGCGCTGATCCGCGACCGGATGGCTGCCGGCCATGGCGGCTTCCCGCTGGTCGGCACGCCGGAGCAGGTGGCCGAGGGCATCCTTTCGCTACACCGGGCGGGCTTCAACGGCACGACGCTTTCCTTCGTCGATTATGCCGAGGAGTTCCCCTATTTCCGCGACACCGTGCTGCCGATCCTGGAGCGCGAGGGCATTCGCCGTCCGAACGGGCTGAAGGTTGCCGCCTGATGCTGCCGGGGCCGGCTCCATGCCGGCCTCGCTTATCCGATGTCGCGGCGCGTCGCCGCAACGGCAGGGACCGAAGAGCCCGCCGCACCCTTGTCGAATGGGGATATCCTGACCATGGAAAACCTTGTCACGGCGCCGCCCGCGGCGGACGCCTATCGCGCCGCCATGCGCCATTTCGCCGGTAATGTCAGCGTCATTACGGTCGGCCGTCCGGGCGAACGCTCCGGCCTCGTCGCCACCTCTGCCGTTTCGCTGTCCGTCGATCCGCCGACGGTGATCGTCTGCGTCAACCGGGGCGCCTCCTCCTGGCCGCTCTTCGAGCGCTTCCGTCATTTCGGCGTCAATGCGCTCACCGCCGCGCAACAGCCGATTGCCGATCTCTTTGCCGGCAAGGGCGGCGTGAAGGGGGAAGACCGATACCGGCTCGGCCAGTGGAGCCAGGGCCCGACCGGAGCGCCCCTTCTCGACGGCGCGGCGGTGGCGCTGGACTGCCGCCTGGAAGAAATGATCGACCGCGCCTCGCATTCCATCCTCGTCGGACGGGTGATGGATGTGCGCGTGCGGGAAGACGACGAGGGGGCGCTTGTCTACTGGCGCGGGCTCTATCGTCCGCTGCTTGACGAGGCGGCTATCGAGCGGGCCTGAGGGTCCACTATTCCTCTTCCGCAGCCTGCTCCACCTCTGTGGCCAGATCGCCGAGCGAAATATCCTCGCCATTGGCAAGCAGGATTACGGTCACGCCGCTTGTGAGATTGCGCTGGTAATAGGTCGATGTCCCCATCCAGCTGCCGCTGTGGGTGGCGTAGTTCTGCTTGCCGGTCGCGATCGACCAGCCATAGCCATAACCCTCGCCATCTTCCTCTATGGCGCTGCCATCGTCATAGGTGCCGTTCTCGAAGAGTTTTTCGGTCGCCTCCTCGCTGAGGAGCGCGTTCGTGGCGAGCGCCTTCTCGTATTTCGCAAGATCGGCAAGGGAGGTGATGACGTTGCCGTCCCCTTCCGTCACCGTCGGCGAGTAGCTCTCATCAAACTTGCCCTTGGTGCCGCTGTAGCCGGTGACCTGGCGGTTCTCGTCGATCCGGGAGGACGTGACAAGCCCGGAAGACGTCATGCCAAGCGGCTTGAAGATGCGCTCCTCCAGCACGTCATCCAGCGACTTCTTGTCATCAGCCTTGGTGACGAGAGTGCCGAGGGTGAGATAACCGGAATTGGAGTAGTCAAACTTCGTGCCGGGCGGCCGCAGAAGCGGCTGGCGCGCCAGCCAGGCCACGACCTCGGCATTGGTGGTTTCGGCGCCGTAATTCAGCTCCTCATTGCCATCGAGATAATCGGCAAGGCCGCTGACGTGATGGACGAGATCGGAAACGGTGAGCGCCCGCTCCTCCCCCGGCTGATCCTCGAACGCCGGGAGAATGGTCGCGATTTCGGTCTCCGGCGTGTAGAGCCCGTCCTCCATCTGCAGCATGGCCGCCTGTGCGGTCATCTGCTTCGAAACGGAGGCGAGGTCGAAGAGACTGTCGCGGGTGACAGGCGCCTTTGAAGCGATGTCAGTATAGCCATAGCCCTTCATGTGAAGGACCTCGCCTCCCTTCATCACCAGAACGCCGAGGCCCGGCGTATCCTGACCGATGACGGGCTCCACGACGCGGTCCACCGCATCGATCGTCGGATCCTCTGCCCAAGCGGGAACGCAGGCCGACAACAGGAACAGGGCGGCAGCGATGGGCCGGATCGTCATTCTTTCCTCCTCATGGATCGTTATTTTTAACGCCTATCATCCTTCAAAGCGAAACGCAGCATGGCTTGCGCCATTGGCCCAAAATTGACGATCGGCAATGATATTTTAAACTTAAAATATTTTGTGGCCCGCATTGACAGATGGCGGCCGGGTGCTATGTTTTAAACTTAAAATATCCAGGCGCCCCAAGGCTCCTGATGTCATCGAGATGGAGGCCAGACATGCGGATCGTGTGCATAGGCGGAGGCCCGGCGGGGCTTTATTTCGGCCTGTTGATGAAGAAGCTTCACCCGGAGCATTCGATCACGGTGGTGGAGCGCAACCGCCCCTATGACACATTCGGCTGGGGCGTGGTCTTCTCCGACGCGACCATGGAAAGCATGAAGGTCTGGGATCCGGAGAGTGCGGCCGAGATCCAGGATGCCTTCAACCACTGGGACGATATCGAGGTGTGGTTCAAGGGCACGCGCCAGCGCACTTCCGGTCACGGTTTTGTCGGCATCGGCCGCAAGAAGCTCCTCAACATCCTGCAGAAGCGCTGCGAGGCGCTGGGCGTCGAGCTCGTCTTCGAAACCGAGGTGAACAGCGATCACGATTTCCCCGATGCGGACCTCATTATCGCCTCCGACGGCCTGAATTCGAAGATCCGCAATGCCTATGCGGACGTGTTCCAGCCCGATCTCGTCGTGCGCCCCAACCGCTATATCTGGCTCGGCACCAAGCGGCTCTACGACGCCTTCACCTTCGATTTCCGCAAGACGGAGCATGGCTGGTTCCAGGCCCATATCTATAAATTCGACAACGAGACCTCGACCTTCATCGTGGAAACCACCGAAGAGGCCTATGAAAAGCATGGCCTCGGTAAACTCGACCAGCAGGGCTCCATCGATTTCTGCGAAAACCTGTTCTCGGAAGTGCTCGAAGGCGCGCCGCTGATGACCAATGCGCGGCATCTGCGCGGTTCGGCCTGGCTGAACTTCAACCGGCTGATCTGCGGCAAGTGGAGCCATTTCAACGGCAAGAGCCATGTGGTGCTGATGGGCGATGCCGCCCATACCGCCCATTTCGCCATCGGTTCGGGCACCAAGCTTGCCATCGACGACGCGATCGAACTCACCAACCAGTTCCAGAAGCTGGGGCACGAGAAGGACAAGATCCCGGCCGTGCTGGACGCTTACGAGGAGATCCGCCGCGTTGATGTCGCCCGCATCCAGAATGCGGCGCGCAACGCCATGGAGTGGTTCGAAGTGGTCGGCCGCCGCTATGCCGATACGCTGGAGCCCGAGCAGTTCATGTATTCCATGCTGACCCGCTCGCAGCGCATCAGCCACGAAAACCTTCGCCTGCGGGACAAGACCTGGCTCGAGGGCTACGAGCGCTGGTTCGCCGCCCGCTCGGGCATCAATGTCAAGGAAGGCGAGCGCGCGCCGCCGCCCATGTTCACGCCCTACACGGTGCGCGACCTGACGCTGAAGAACCGCATCGTCGTCTCGCCCATGGCCATGTATTCGGCAAAGGACGGGCTGATCAGCGATTTCCACATGGTCCATCTCGGCTCGCGCGCGCTCGGCGGTGCCGGCCTCGTTTTCGGCGAGATGACCTGCGTCTCGCCCGATGCCCGCATTACCCCCGGCTGCCTCGGCCTCTGGAATGACGAGCAGGCCGCCGGCTGGAAGCGGCTCGTGGATTTCGTTCATGAAAACAGCGGCGCAAAGGTCGGCATCCAGCTCGGCCATGCGGGCCGCAAGGGGGCGACGAAGCTCGCCTGGGAAGGCATCGACCAGCCGCTTCCCGAGAGCGAGACCTGGCCGCTCATCTCGGCATCGGCCCTTCCCTATCTCAAGCATTCCCAGGTGCCGCGCGCCATGACCCGCGAGGACATGGACCGGGTAAAGGCAGACTTTGTCCGTGCGACCGAACTCGCGGTTACGACAGGTGCGGACTGGCTCGAATTCCACGCCGCGCACGGCTATCTCTTCTCCGCCTTCCTCTCGCCGCTCACCAACCGGCGCGAGGACGAATATGGCGGCAGCCACGAGAACCGCGCCCGCTATCCGCTGGAGGTGTTCAAGGCTATCCGTGCCATCTGGCCCAAGGAGAAGCCGATGTCGGTCCGTCTCTCCTGCCATGACTGGTTCGAAGGCGGCAACACGCCCGACGATGCGGCAATCTTTGCCGAGATGTTCCGCGAGGCCGGTGCCGATCTCATCGACTGCTCGTCCGGACAGGTCTGGAAGGAAGAACAGCCGGTCTATGGCCGCCTGTTCCAGACGCCCTTCTCCGACAAGATCCGCAACGAAATCCACGTCGACACGATTGCGGTCGGTGCGATCTCGGAAGCGGACCATGCCAACTCGATCATCGCGGCGGGTCGTGCCGATCTCTGCGCGGTTGCCCGTCCGCATCTCGCAGACCCCGCCTGGACCCTGCATGAAGCGGCCCGGATCGGCGTGAAGAACGTTGCGTGGCCTAAGCAGTACTATTCCGGCAAGGGCCAGTACGAGACGAACATCGAGCGCGCGGCCCAGACGGCTGCGGGCGCGAAGTAAGGCCGGCCATGGGCCAGCTCGACGGACATCACGCGCTCGTCACCGGTGCCGGCAGCGGCATCGGGGCGGCCATTGCCCGCGCCCTTCACGGCGCAGGCGCCGGGGTCACGCTCACCGGCCGACGGGCCGAGCCGCTCGAGGCGCTGGCCGGGGAGCTGGGGAGCGGTGCACAGGTCGTCTCCGGCATGGACGTGACCGATGCGGCGGCCATTGCCGCAGGGCTCGAGAAGGCACGCGCCGGCTTCGGCCCGGTCTCGCTCCTCGTCAACAATGCCGGAGAGGCGCCGAGCGCACCCTTCGAGAAGACCTCGCTGGAGCTCTGGTCCAAGGTGATCAATGTCGACCTGACGGGCGTCTTCAACGTCACTCAGGCGGTGCTCGCCGATCTCAAGGCGCGGGGCGCGGAAAAGGGCGATGCCCGGATCGTCAATGTCGCCTCCACGGCGGGCCTTACCGGCTATGCCTATGTGAGCGCCTATTGCGCCGCCAAGCACGGCGTGATCGGCCTGACGCGCGCTCTGGCGCTGGAACTTGCCCGCAAGGGGGTAACGGTCAATGCCGTCTGCCCCGGCTTCACCGATACGCCGATCATCGAGAAGGCTCTCCTCGAGATCATGGAAAAGACCGGGCGCTCCCGCGAAGAAGCCTTGTCCGCCTTCACCAGGAGCAATCCGCAGAACCGGCTGGTGAAGCCGGAGGAAGTGGCGGATGCGGTGCTCTGGCTCGCTGGCCGGGGCGCGGCTTCGATGAACGGCCAGGCCATTTCGATTTCCGGCGGCGAAGTGCTTGGCGGATAAGAAGGATGAATGACATGGAACGCAGCACGATCATGCAGGGTCACAAGAGATCCTTTGCCGGCTACAAGGCGGAGCACTTCCTGTTCGAGGCCAGCGAGGACGGGCAGGTGCTGACCATCCGGCTGAACCGGCCGGAGAAGAAGAACCCGCTGACCTTCGACAGCTATGCGGAGTTGCGCGATCTCTTCCGCGATCTCGTCTATGCCTCGGATATCCGCGCCATCGTGCTGACCGGGGCGGGCGGCAATTTCTCCTCCGGCGGCGACGTGTTCGAGATCATCGAGCCGCTGACGCGGATGACCATGCCCGACCTGCTTGCCTTTACCCGCATGACCGGCGACCTCGTGAAGGCGATGCGGCGCTGCCCGCAGCCGATCATCGCCGCCCTCGACGGCATCTGTGCGGGTGCCGGCGCGATCATGGCCATGGCCTCCGACCTGCGTCTCGCCACGCCCCAGACCAAGACCGCCTTCCTCTTCACCCGCGTCGGGCTTGCCGGCGCGGACATGGGCGCCTGCGGCATCCTTCCCCGGATCATCGGGCAGGGCCGCGCCTCCGAGCTCCTCTTCACCGGGCGGGTGATGACGGCCGAGGAAGGCAGCCACTGGGGCTTCTACAACGCCCTTCACGCAAGCGAGCAGCTGGAAGCGGAGGCGGTGAAGCTTGCCCGCTCGCTGGCCGAAGGCCCCTATTTCGCCCATACGATGACCAAGACCATGCTGAACCAGGAATGGGCCATGGGGCTTGAGGAACTGATCGAATCCGAAGCGCAGGCGCAGGCGATCTGCATGGCGACGCAGGATTTCCGCCGCGCCTTCGAGGCTTTCGCCGAAAAGCGCCGGCCGGAATTCAAGGGGGATTGAGATGGGCCACAAGAGCACCCTTCCCGGACCCACGCGCGAGCCGCTCGGCTGGCCCTTCTTCGGGCCGGAACACCGGGCATTCGCCGAAAGGCTCGACCGGTTTGCCGCATCCGGCGCGCTTGCCAGCGTCGACCATTCCGATACGGACGGCGCCTGCCGTTCCCTCGTCAGGCTTCTCGGCGAGGCGGGCCTGCTTGCTGCCGCGACGGGCAATGGCGGCCGCGATGTGATCGACAGCCGGATGATCTGCATCGCCCGCGAGACACTCGCCTGGCATGACGGCCTTGCGGATTTCGCCTTTGCCATGCAGGGCCTCGGCACGGGCGCCATCGGGCTTTCCGGCACCCAAGCCGTGAAGGACCATGTGCTGCCGAAGGTGACCTCGGGCGAGTGGATCTCCGCTTTCGCGCTGTCCGAGAAGGAAGCGGGTTCCGACGTCGCCGCCATGGCCTGCGCGGCCCGGCGGGAGGGTGACCATTTCATCCTCGACGGCGAGAAGACCTGGATCTCCAATGGCGGAATTGCCGATGTCTACACGGTCTTTGCCCGCACCGGCGAAGCGCCCGGCACGCGCGGCATCTCCGCCTTCGTGGTCTATGCCGACGATCCCGGCTTTTCGATTGCCGAGCGGATCGACGTGATCGCGCCCCATCCGCTTGCCACGATCCGCTTCGAGAACTGCCGCATTCCGGCAGACCGGCTGCTGGGTGCACCCGGCGAGGGCTTCAAGATCGCCATGCGCACGCTCGATATCTTTCGCGCCTCGGTGGCTGCGGCCGCGCTCGGCTTTGCCCGGCGCGCGCTCGACGAGGCCGTGCTGCACGCGAAAACGCGGAAGATGTTCGGCGCGACGCTGGCCGACCTGCAGCTGACGCAGGGCGCACTCGGCGACATGGCCGCGGGCATCGATGCGGCAGCGCTTCTTACCTACCGGGCCGCCTGGCGCCGCGACGTGGAGAAGCTCAACACCACCAAGGAAGCGGCCATGGCCAAGATGACCGCGACCGAAACCGCCCAGAGCGTCATCGACCGTGCCGTACAGATGTTCGGCGGTCGCGGCGTGGCGGTCGGCGAAATCACCGAGCAGCTTTACCGGGAAATCCGGGCGCTGCGCATCTACGAGGGGGCAACCGAGGTGCAGAAGCTCATCATTGCCCGTGAATTGCTGAAGGAGACCCGTTGATGCACACGATCCTGCAACCGGAAGGCTGGGCCAAGCCGAGGGGTTATTCCAACGGGGTGATGGCTTCGGGCCGCACCGTCTATATTGGCGGGCAGATCGGCTGGAATGCCCGGTGCGAATTCGAGACCGACGATTTCGTCGGGCAGGTGCGCCAGACGCTCGAAAACATCGTGGCGATCCTGGCCGAAGCCGGCGGCAAGCCGGAGCATATCACCACCATGACCTGGTATTTCACCAGCAAGGAGGAATATCTCGCAAATCCCAAGGGACTGGGCGAGGCCTACCGGGCCGTCATGGGAAAGACCTTCCCGGCCATGGCGGCCGTGCAGGTGGTGGCTTTGGTCGAAGACCGGGCGAAGATCGAAATCCAGGCGACCGCCGTCATTCCGGAGTGAGCGGCAGCTCGCCGTCGCATGTGAAAGATCCAAACGGGAGTACCGATGACCGCGATCACCTTCTCGCCTGATGTCTCCGGCACGGTTACCGACGGCGTGCTCGTCGTCACGCTGGACAATCCGCCCGTCAATGCCGCATCGCAGACGGTACGGGCCGGCATCATGGCGGCACTTGCTCATCTGAACGGCAATTCGACGCTGAAAGCCATGGTGATCACGGGCGCCGGAAAGAGCTTCGTCGGCGGAGCCGATATCCGGGAATTCGGCAAGCCGCCGGTCGACCCCATCCTGCCGGATGTGGTTTCGGCCATCGAGGCCTCTGAAAAGCCTGTCATCGCGGCGCTGAACGGTGTCGCGCTCGGCGGCGGATTGGAAATTGCCCTTGCCTGCCATCAGCGCATTGCCGCACCCGCAGCGAAACTCGGCCTGCCGGAGGTCAAGCTCGGTCTCGTGCCGGGGGCTGGTGGCACGCAGCGCCTGCCGAGGCTGACGGGCGTTGCCGCGGCAATCGAGATGATCGGCTCGGGCCGCGCTGTCAGCGCGGCCGAAGCGCTGAGGCTTGGCGTGATCGACAGGATTGCAGGGGGCGTGCTGGTCGAAGAGGCAATTGCCCTGGCTGGCGAGCAGGCGCGCCGCCCGACCCGCCGGACGGGCACCCTTCCCGTCCGCGCAGGCGCAGAAGCGGATCTGGAGGCCGCCGCAAAGAAGGTGCTCGGCAAGGCCCGTGGCCAGACTGCGCCCGCCGAGGCCATCCGGCTTGTAAAGCTTGCCGCCCATGCGACGCTCGACACGGGTCTTGCCGAGGAACGCCGCACCTTTCTGGAACTGAAGGACGGCGAGCAGGCAAGAGCGCTGCGCCACGTCTTCTTTGCCGAGCGGGCAAGCGCCAAGGTGGACGGGCTCGAAGGGGTCCAGCCGCGCAAGCTCGAGACCATCGGCATCGTCGGCATGGGGCTGATGGGGTCTGGTATCGCCGTTTCGGCGCTCGACGCCGGCTTCCGGGTGATTGCCGTCGAGCAATCGGCGGAGGCTGCGGAGAAGGGTCGGACGCGCATCGAGGACATGCTGCGCAAGAATCTCGTGAGCGGCCGGATCGACCAGACCGGGTTTGACGCCCGCATTTCACGGCTTAAAACCGCTGGAGACAAGGCCGCGCTTCAACCGGCCGATCTCGTGATCGAGGCGGTCTTCGACGACTACGACGTGAAGGCGACCCTTTTTCGCGAACTCGAGGGGATTGTCCGGGACGATGCCATTCTCGCCACAAACACAAGCTATCTCGATCCCGACCGGCTGGCGGCGGAAACGAGGAACCCGGCGAGGGTGATCGGCCTGCATTTCTTCTCACCCGCGAATATCATGAGGCTGATGGAAGTGGTGAAGGGGGCGAAAACCGCGCCCGACGTGCTGGCCACCGGCTTGCAGCTGGCAAAGCGGCTCGGCAAGCTGCCAATCGTCTGCGGGGTGACGGAAGGGTTTATCGGAAACCGGATCTTTTCCGCCTACCGCAAGGAAGCGGAATTCCTGCTGGAAGACGGCGCGTCCCCCGCGGAAATCGACAGCGCCATGGAAGGGTTTGGCATGGCCATGGGGCCCTTCGCCGTCTTCGACCTTGCGGGCCTTGAAATCGCCTGGGCGCGGCGCAAGCGGCAGGCGGCGACCCGCGACCCTGCCGAGCGCTACTCCGTGATTGCCGACCGGCTCTGCGAAGCGGGCCGTTTCGGCCAGAAAGCCGGCAGGGGCTGGTATGCCTATGTCGATGGCAAGCGGCAGGAAGACCCGGCCGTTACCGAGATGATCGCTGCCGCGCGGCGGGAAAAGGGCATTGTGCCCAAGGACTTCACTTCGGGCGAAATTACCCGCCGCCTTGTCTCCGCCATGGCGGACGAGGGGCGCAAGCTCATGGCCGAGGGCATCGCCTCCCGGGCCAGCGACATCGATCTGGTGCTGATCAACGGCTATGGCTTCCCCGCCCATCGCGGCGGGCCGATGTTCATGGCCGGTATCGAATAGGAGCGTTTTCCATGGCCGAGGCCTTCATCGTCGACGGTATCCGTTCGCCTATCGGGCGCTATGGCGGGGCACTTGCCTCCGTCCGCACGGATGATCTTGCGGCCCATAGCCTGAAGGCGCTGATGGCACGCCATCCCGGTCTCGATCCGGCGCTGATCGAGGACGTCATCCTCGGCTGCGCCAATCAGGCGGGCGAGGACAACCGCAATGTCGCGCGCATGGCGGCGCTTATTTCCGGTCTCGGCGAAGCCGTGCCGGGCACGACGATCAACCGGCTCTGCGGCTCCGGCCTCGATGCGGTCGGTACGGCGGCACGCGCCATCCGTTCCGGAGACGCGGACCTGATGATTGCGGGCGGTGTCGAGAGCATGACGCGCGCGCCGCTGGTCATGCCGAAGGCCGACAGTGCCTTTTCCCGCAATGCCGCGATCTACGACACGACCATCGGCTGGCGCTTCGTCAATCCGCTGATCGAAAAGCAATATGGTATCGACTCCATGCCGGAAACGGCGGAAAACCTCGCCGAGGAACACGGTATTTCCCGTGAGGATCAGGACCGTTTCGCGCTGCGCAGCCAGGCGCGTGCCTCCGCCACGCAGAAGAACGGCCGGTTTGCGCTCGAGATCGCTCCCGTCGAACTGAAAGACCGAAAGGGCAATGTGACGCTGGTCGAGCATGACGAGCATCCGCGCGAGACGACGCTTGAGAAGCTTGCGGCCCTCCCAGCCCCCTTTCGCAAGGGCGGCACGGTGACGGCCGGCAATGCCTCCGGCGTCAATGACGGGTCCGCAGCGCTGCTAATCGCCTCCGAGGCTGCCGTGAAGCGGCATGACCTGAAGCCCCTTGCCCGCATTGCCGGCATGGCTGTTGCGGGCGTTCCGCCGCGCATCATGGGCATCGGCCCGGTGCCGGCGACCCAGAAACTGCTTTCGAAGGCCGGGCTTTCGGTTTCCGATATCGATCTCTTCGAGCTCAACGAGGCCTTTGCCGCACAGGCGCTGGCCGTCTTGCGCGGCCTCGGCCTGCCCGACGATGCGGAGCACGTGAACCCGAATGGCGGCGCAATCGCGCTCGGCCATCCGCTCGGCATGTCCGGCGCGCGGCTTGCGCTTTCGGCAGCACTGGAGCTTCAGGCGCGGCAGGCCCGCCGCGCCGTCGTGACGCTCTGCATCGGCGTCGGGCAGGGTATTGCCGTCCTGCTCGAACGCGTCTGATACAAGGATCGCAAGCGATCAATAGCTGGATGTGGATTTCACCGGCTGGGGTGCAGCGTCACCCCGGTAGGAGCGGGCAAGATTGCTCGTGGCCTGCGAGAAGAGCGTGACATCCGTGCCGACGGCGACGAATTTCGCGCCGAGCTCGATATAGCGGTTTGCGAGCTTCGGATCGCTGTTCAGGATGCCGGCGGGCTTGCCGGCCGCCTGAATGCGCAGGATCGCCTTTTCGATGGTTTCGAGCACCACCGGCTCCGTCCCCCTGCCCGGATAGCCCATGTCGGCGGCAAGATCCGCCGGGCCGATGAAGATCGCATCGACGCCATCGACGGCCGCGATCTCCTCGATGGCATCGATGGCCGCCTTGCTTTCGGCCTGGACGATCAGGCAGACCTCGTCATTGGCAGTGACGAGATAATCGGGGATGCGGTTGAAGGCCGAGGCGCGGGCAACCGCCGCGCCGACACCACGGACACCCTTTGGCGGGTAATTCATTGCCCGGACGAGCTGGCGGGCCTGTTCGGCGGTTTCCACCATGGGCACCAGCACGCTTTGCGCACCGATATCAAGCACCTGCTTGATCATCCAGGTTTCGCCGATCGGCACGCGCACGACGGGCGCGACCGGATGGGCGGCCAGCGTCTGGAGCTGGGAAAGCAGAAGCGGAATGTCGTTCGGTCCATGCTCGCCGTCGATCAGCAGCCAGTCGAAGCCGGCCCCGGCGGCAATCTCCGCCGTGTAGGGGCTCGCAAGGCTGAGCCAGAAGCCGATCATTGCCTTCTCGCCCTTCAGGCCGGCCTTGAAGGGGTTCTTAGGTGCGGGCATGGAATGATGTCCTTTAAGCAAAATAGGCGGAAACGGTGCCGTAGGGGCCGAAATCCGCGACGATGGTATCGCCGTGGCGGGCCTCCACCGGGCGGATGAAGGAGCCCGAGAGCACCACATCGCCCGCCGAAATGGAAGAGCCATATTGGCCGAGCCGGTTCGCCAGCCAGGCAATGCCCGCGGCCGGATGGTTGAGCACGCCCGCGCCCAGACCCGTTTCCTCGATCTCGCCATTGCGCGAGACGATGGCACCCATCCAGCGCATGTCCGCATCGAGCGGCCGCACGGGGCGTCCGCCCATGACGATGCCGCCATTGGCTGCATTGTCCGAGATGGTGTCGAAGATCGTGCGGGTCTTCTTCGTTTCCGGGTCGACGCGCAGGATGCGGGTATCGAGGATCTCCAGCGAGGGCGTGATGAAATCCGTGGCGTTCAACACGTCGAAGATGGTGACGCCCGGCCCCTTCAGCGGCGCCTTCATGACGAAGGCGATCTCCGCCTCGATGCGGGGCTGGATGAAGCGGTCGGCGGGGATCGTCGCACTGTCGGGGAAGAACATGTCGTCGAACAGCACGCCGGAATCCGGAATGTTGATGTTCAGCGCATATTGCATGGCCTTGGAAGTGAGCCCGATCTTCCAGCCCTTGACGACGAGGCCGCTCTCGATCTTCAGACGCACCAGCTCGGCCTGCACGCGGTAGGCGTCGTCCATGGTGCCACCGGGGAAATCATGGCTGAGCAAGCGGATCTGGGTGCGGTTCTTCTCGGCATCGAAGAGGCGCCGGGCGGCGTCCTTGATCTGGTCTTCGGTCAGCATCAGGCGGTTCCCTCGTCTGCGACGGTGTTTCTCAAAATGCCGATCCCATCGGCCTCAACCTCGATGACGTCGCCCGGCTTCAGCCAGACCGGCGGATCGAAGCGCGCACCCGCACCCGTCGGCGTGCCGGTGACGATGACGTCGCCCGGAACCAGCGTGGTGAAGGTGGAGATATAGTTGATGATCTTGCGGAAGGAAAAGATCATCCGGCTCGTGCGGTCGTCCTGGCGCACCTCGCCATTGACGCGGGTGACGAGGCGGATATCGGCGAGCTGGCTTTCGTCTCGGTAGGGCACGAGCCAGGGGCCGATCGAGCCGGTACGGTCGAAATTCTTGCCCTGGGTCACGTTGAACTTGGCATGGCGCACCCAGTCGCGGATCGTGCCCTCGTTGCAGAGCGTCAGGGCCGCGATGTGGTCGAGCGCATCGGCCTCGGCAATGCGGCGGCCGCCCTTGCCGATGACGATGACGATCTCGCCCTCGTAATCGAGCTGCGGGCTTTCCGGCGGCCGGATCAGCGGCCGGTCATGGCCGGTGAAGGAGCGCGGAAAGCGGATGAAGAGCGAGGGATTGGAGGGGGCTTGCTGCCCATCCTTGTATTCCTCGTTGCGGTCGGGGAAGTTCACGCCGACGCAGATCAGCTTTTCGGGCGTCAGGAGCGGGATTTCATAGGTGATCTCGGAGACCGGGATATCCGGCTGAAGCCCGTGCGATGCCTCTTCCAGACGATGCAGCGCACCCGCCTCCACCACGGACTGGAGGGTCGGATAATCCGTGCCGAAACGGGCGGACAGATCGATCACGCCGGTCTCGGCGATGATCCCGTAGCCGGCCTGTCCATTCCGGGTAAAGCTTGCGAAGCGGGTGTGCATGGGCATGTCCTGATAGGTTTTCGGGCAATCGGGGGCCACCCGCCTCATCTCCCCCACGGGGAGATGGTGCCGGCAGGGCGGATGAGGGGGCGGCAATCAATGCGCCCCCTCATCAAGACTCAAGGCGCGATGATCGGGGTTGCGCTGAGGCTGGAATCGCGCACTTCGGTCCCGGCGAACAGGCTGCCATGCTCGAACCAGCTCTTCGGTGCGGGCGCGCCCCAGAGCGTCTGGCGCTGCGGGTCCTTCAGGTCCCACTTGATCGGCTCCAGATCCGGATCGACGGTCTGGTAGTCCGAGCAGTAGATCTCGATGCGGTGGCCATCGGGATCGAGGATGTAGAGGAAGAAGGCGTTCGAGATGCCGTGGCGGCCCGGGCCACGCTCGATGTTCTTGAGGTAGCCGGTGGTCGACATCAGGTCGAGGAGATCGATGATGTTGAGGGGTGTCGGCACCCAGAAGGCGGTGTGGTGGAGGCGCGGACCGCGGCCATTGGTGAAGGCCATGTCATGCACACCGCCCTTGCGGTGCAGCCAGGCGGCCCAGAGCTTCTTCGATTCTTCATCTTCCGTGTACTCGGTCACGCGGAAGCCCATCTCGCTGTAGAAGGCGACGGAGGCATCGACATCGGGCGAGAAGCAGTTGAAGTGGTCGATGCGCAGCGGCTTCACGCCCTTGTAGAGCTTGTACTGCTGGTGGATCGGGGCCAAACGGTCCATCTTGTGATAGAATTCCAGCGGAATGCCGAAATTGTCCCGGGTGCGCAGCGTCCGGCCCTGATAGGGGCGTTCGACCCACTCGGTCGGCAGGCCCTTCTTCTCGAAGAAGGACTTGGCGCGGTCGAGGTCTTCCTCGCCATAGACCTTCATGCCGAGCACGTTGGCGACGGCTTCCGCACCCTGCTTCAGCACGATGCAGTGATGGCCGCGCTCTTCCATGGCGCGCAGATAGATGGCGTTCTGGTCCTCGTAGCTCACCTGCAGGCCGAGTGTATCGACATAGAAGGCGCGCGAGGCGGCAAGATCCTTGACGATGAATTCCACGTGGCTCAAACGCACCGTATTGAATTCGGGATAGAGATTGGGGCTGGGTATGGGCATGTCGCTCCTCCTCGGCGCTTTGTCTTGCCTTCCCTTTCGGCAAGCGGCCGTCACAGTCTAGAGATGGCCCCGGCAGGCGCCGGGGCTTTGATCAGGTTCGGCCGTTCAGCCGCCAAGCTTCTGGATGGCATGGGCCGTGGTGGCGAAGGCGACATTCTTCGTTTCCATGTAGAAATCGAAGGACCAGTCGCCGCCATCGCGGCCGATGCCGGAATTCTTCACCCCGCCGAAGGGCGTGGGCAGGTGGCGCACGTTTTCCGAGTTCACCCAGATCATGCCGGCTTCCAGCTGATCGGTGATGCGCAGCGCGCGGGTGACATCGGAGGTCCAGAGATAGCCGGTGAGACCGTACTGGACATCGTTGGCGAGCCGGACGGCCTCTGCCTCGTCGGTGAAGGAGATGGCCGAAAGCACCGGCCCGAAGATTTCTTCCTGAGCGATGCGCATGTCGTTCTTCACGCCGGTGAAGAGGGTGGGCGAGACATAGCAGCCGCCGCCCGGGCCTTCGAACTTCTCGCCGCCTGCGGCGACCGTCGCGCCTTCGCTGCGGCCGATGCCGATATATTCGAGCACCTTCTTTTCGTGCACCGGATGGATGAGCGGGCCGATGACCGTCTTCGGATCCAGCGGATGGCCGACCGGAATGCGCTTTGCTTTCTCCGCAACAAGCGCCGTGAACCGGTCATAGACCGAAGCCTCGACCAGCAGGCGCGAAGAGGAGGTGCAGCGCTCGCCGTTCAGCGAATAGATCATGAAGACGGCGGCATCGGCAGCGCGCTCCAGATCCGCATCGGCAAACACGATGACCGGGTTCTTGCCGCCGAGCTCGAAATGGACGCGCTTCAGCGTGTCGGCGCCCTGCTTCATGATCATCGAACCGGTGCGGCTTTCGCCGACAAAGCCGATGGCCTTGATATCGGGATGTTCGGTCAGCGCCTTGCCGGCATCTTCCCCAAGGCCGTTGACGAGGTTCCAGACGCCCTTCGGCAGGCCGGCCTCTTCGGCGATCTCGACGAGAAGACGGGCGGTCAGCGGCGAGAATTCGGCCGGCTTGTGCACCACCGTGCAGCCTGCGGCAAGCGCCGGCGCGATCTTCCAGGTGGAGAGCATGAAGGGCGTGTTCCACGGCGTGATGACGCCGACGGGCCCGATGGGCGTGCGGGTGGTGATGTTGAGCTGGCCGGGCGCGCGCAGTGCCTTGCCATCGCGGGCCTCCGGCGCGCGGTCGGCGAAGAAGCGGAAGTTTTCCGCGCCGCGCAACGCTGCCTTCGCCATGAATTTCAGCGACTGCCCGGTATCCATGCATTCGACGAAGGCGATTTCCTCGGCGCGGGCAACGATCGCATCGGCGATCTTGTGGAGGATTTTCTTGCGCTCCTCGCCAGAGACGGCCGCCCAGGCCGGGAAGGCAGCCTTGGCGGCCTTTGCCGCGCGATCGATATCGGCGGCCTTGCCCTTGGCGACAGTCGCAATCGGCTTCAGGTCGACGGGCGAGATGATCTCGAAGGTCTCGCCGTCGGCAGCCGGCACGGCTTCCCCGTTGATATGGTTGAGCACGCCGTCTTTTCTGAACCGGGCGAGATAGGCTTCGGCCTTCTTCAGGTTTTCTTCGAGTGAGGACATGGGAACACTTTCCGTAGGATGCCACCCTTTTCGGGGACGGCGGATTTCACTTGTCGCGAAGGCGGGGATGAATGGCGTTCTTCTTCCAGCTGAGTTCCGAATCGATCTCCCGGATCTCGAGCGAAAGGGCGAAGTGCGGCGTTTCGAACCGCTGCTTCAGGAAGCCGGTGACGGCGGAGAAGATCGCCTCGCCGGTGCGCTTTTTGTCTTCGGCGCTGCGGCCCTTGCCGATCCGGAATTCCATGTCGAGAAAGGCATTTTCCGCGAGATCGTCAGCAATCGACCAGGCATCGGCCCGGAAGGTGCGCACGCGCACCGCACCCACTTCGAAGAGGCCTGTCGAAAGAATCGTTTCGCGCACAAGACCGCAGAGCGCGGTCATGTCCACATCGGCTTCGAGATTGGCCGAATACTCCATTCTGAAATGCGGCATTTCCATCCTCCCCGGCGGCTTGCCTTGCGGTCTGCCGCCTCATGTAATTAACATGTTAAATAGTTGCGCCTCTTTGTCAAGCATGCTCTTCGATTATTTGGCGGCCTGCTTGTCGCGGGGAAAAAGAGGCGGGCGTTGCCAAACAAATTGCCGCTCCTTTATAAGCCCATTGAGCCGCATGCCCTGTCCGACCCCCGGCGGAGCGGCCCCTTTATGGAGAGATCCTTGCTGCCGAAGAATACGCGCCGTTCGCTGCCCATGTCGCTGCTCCGCGGACGCGAAGCGGTGATGTCGAAATTCCGGCCCATGCTGGCGCGCCACAATGTCAGCGAACAGCAGTGGCGCGTGCTGCGCGTCCTGCAGGAGACGGGGCCGCTCGACGCATCGGAGGTCTGCGAGAGGGCATCGATCCTGGCACCGAGCCTCACGCGCATCATCAAGACGCTGGTCGAGCGGCAGTTCATCACCGTGGGGAAATTCAAGGGCGACGGCCGCCGCGTGCAGCTCTCCATCGCGCCGCCCGGAACCGCGCTGATCGAGGAACTGCAGCCTGAGCGGCAGGCGATCTACGACGAGATCGAGCGCCGGTTCGGACCGGAACGGATCGAGGAACTGCTCGACCTGCTCGAAGCGCTGATCGTCAGCCAGAACGGCATGGGTGAGGAAACGGCTCTGGAGGCGGCGGAGGATTAACCCCCGAAGCCGCCATTGGCGAAGGTGGCAGGGCGCATGTAGGCGCGGTCCATGTAGAGGAGCGCGTTGCCGTCGGCCCGGCGGCGAATGCCGGTGACGCGGGCGATCATGATGTTGTGGGTGCCGGCCTGCTGCACCGTCTCGATCTCACAATCGAAATTGACGATCGCATCCTTCAGCGCCGGCGTGCCCGATTCCATCGCCACCCATTCGGCTGCGGCATAACGCTCGGCCATGTCCTGCACCTGGCCAGCGAACTTGCCCGCCAGATGCTGGTGCTCATGGGTGAGCACGTTGACGCAGAAGCGCCCGTTCGACAGGAACAGGTCGCGCTGCGCCGACTTGCCGTTCATGCAGACGAGGAGGGACGGCGGATCGTCCGAGACGCTGCACATGGCGGTGGCGGTAAACCCGCCACGCCCGTGCGGCCCGTCCGTGGTGATGATGTTGACCGGCGCACAGACGCGGGCCATGGCATCGCGGAACTCGCCCTTGGATACTTCGGTCATCGCCTCGCCCTCCCCGTCATCATGGATCACTCGGCAGCCGCCTTCAGCGGGTCCTGGTGGAACGACTGCTCCCAGGTATCACCGGTCCAGCCATTCTCGTCGTAGTCGCTCATGCAGGTATCGACGAGTGCTTCCATTTCGCGCAGCCGCCCGGTGCGTTCGGCGCCCTTCAGCACCTGCAGGCGGACCTCTTCCGGCGCGCCGGCATAGTTCAGCTCGTAGAGCGCATGGCGGCCACCGAATTCCGTACCCGTCGCATCCCAGAGCAGTTTCATGATCTTGATTCGCTCGATGTGGCTCATGTCGTTGGAGCCGCGGACATATTGCGCGAGATACTTGTTGATCTCGGGATTGTGGAAGTCCTTGGCCGAGGACGGCAGGTAGATGAGGCCCGAGGCCACAGTCCGGCGGACCATGTCGATGACCTTGGGATAGGCTTCCGACATGAAGGTGCGGTAGCAGAGGGCTGCTTCCATGTTGGGCAGCACCGCGCCATTCGCCCACGGCTGCGGATTATAGGCCATGGCATTGGAGAAGGCCCAGAACTGGTGGCGGATGGCAATCACTTCGCCGAGCATCGCCTGATTGCCGCGGAAGGCATCGCCACCCGTGGCGCGCAGCGCCTTGGCAAGCAGCCCTGCGAGGAAATCGAGCTTCACCGCAAGCCGGGTGCAGCCCTGGAAGCAGTAGCCGTGCATGAAGCCCGAGGCCGGGTGGAAGGACAGGATCTTCTGCGCGTCGCGCAGGACCAGCACGTCTTCCCAGGGGATGAAGACATTGTCCAGCACCAGGATCGCATCGTTCTCGTCGAAGCGCGAGGAGAGCGGATAGTCGAAGGGCAGGCCTGCCGTGTTCGCGGTCTCCTCGTAGGAGACGCGGCAGAACATCTTGATGCCGGGCGCATTCATCGGAACGATGAACATGACCGAGAGAGAGGGATCTTCCGTTACCGTTGCCGAAGACTGGGCTAAGAAATTGTAGTGGGTGAGTGCCGATGAAGTGGCAACCACCTTCGCGCCCGAGACATAGATGCCCGCATCGGTTTCCTTGGTGATGTGGACGAAGACATCCTTCACCTGGTCGGCCGGCTTGTGGCGGTCGATGGGCGGATTTACGATCGCGTGGTTCATGAAAAGCACGCTTTCCTGCGCGCGCTTGTGCCAGGCAAGGGCATTGTCCTTGAAGGGACCGTACCAGTCGGCATTGGCGCCGAGCGTGTTCATCAGCGCTGCCTTGTAATCGGCGGTGCGGCCCATCCAGCCATAGGACATGCGCGCCCAGTCTGCGATCGCGCCCTGCTGGGCGACGAGTTCGGCCGAAGACTTCGCCACGCGGAAATACTTGTGCGTATAGCCGCCATTGCCCGTATCGGTCGGCGAGGTCAGGCGATCCTTCTTGGCCGGATCGTGCAGCGCATCGTAAAGACGGGCGAGCGACCGGACCGAATTGCGCATGGCGGGATGGGTGGTCACGTCCTCGACGCGCTCGCCATTGATGTAGACCTCGCGGCCATCCCGGAGGCTCTCCAGGTATTCGGCCCCGGTGAAGGGACGGGTCTTGTCGGCGCGGATATCTTCGGGGCGCATGGGCTCTCTCCTCCTGAACATGTTAAGCAAGGATAGGCCGGACAGCGCCGATCGGCCATGGACATTTCCGGCAATTCGCTGGTACTTTTTCCGGCATGAGCACCGAGCAGGACATCCCCACCTTCTTCGTCTATGGCGAGCCGAGCCGCTCGCTCGATGTCGGCTTCCTGCATGTGGAAACGGTGAACGAGCGGCAATCCGTGCATCAGGGGCATGTGGCGCCGCACAAACATGCGCAGATGGGGCAGATCACCTTCTGGTATCGCGGCGAGGGCGACTACCGGATCGAGGAGCGCCAGTTTCACTTTTCGGCGCCGGCGGTGAGCTTCATACCCTCGAACGTGGTGCATGGCTTCGAAATCGGGCCCAAGACGGACGCCATCGTGGTATCGGTGGCGGACGACACGCTGCGTGCCCTTTCCGGCCTCACGCAGCTGCCGCTCGACCAGCCGGTGCTTCTGCAGGGACTGAAGGGGGATGTGGGCTGGCTGCGGCTTTCCGCGGTGCTGGAGCTGATCCAGGCGGAATACCGGGAAGGCGAGCCGCCGACGGGCAAGGTGCTGCCGGGGCTGATCGCGGTGGCGCTTTCCTATATTGCCCGTCTCGGGGCGGGGGCGGAAGCGCCAAGCGTATCGCCGGCGGTCACGTTGGCGCTTGCGCTCCGGCGGGCCGTCGACCGGCATTACCGGCAGGATCACCCGGTGCAGTTCTATGTGGAGCTGCTCAACACCACGCCCCATCTGCTCGACAAGGCGTCGCGGCAGGTCTTCGGCCAGCCGGTGAAGGCCGTCATTCTCGAACGGCGGCTGCTCGAGGCAAAGCGGCTTCTGATGTTCACCATAAGGCCCGTCGAGGACATTGCCGCCGAAACCGGCTTCAAGGATCCCGCCTATTTCTCGCGCTTCTTCAGAAAGCGCGTAGGCGAGGCACCCGCCGCCTGGCGGCGGGCGCATGTGGGCTGAAGCTCAGAGACCGGCAAAGGCCTTGTCGAGCGCGCCGAGGATAACCTGCACTTCGTCGGCCGAGAGGATGAGCGGCGGGGAGAGGATGATGTTCGAGCCGGAGACGCGGATCATCACGCCCTCGGCATACGCACCGTCTGCCGCCTTCGCCATCGTCTTCTTGTCGGCGGCCTTCTTGGTTGCGCGGTCGGAGACGAGCTCCAGTGCGCCCATGAGGCCGATGCCGCGGACATCGCCGACAACCTCGTGCTTTTCCTTGAGCTTCGCCAGCCCGGCCTGAAGTTCGACGCCCCGCGCCTTGGCATTGGCGGCGAGATCGAGGCGCCGGGTCTCGGAAAGGGCCGCAAGCGCAGCCGCGCAACCGACCGGATGAGCCGAATAGGTATAGCCGTGGCCGATGGCACCGAAGCTCGTCTTGTCCGCCTCGAAGGCTTCCGCGATCTTGGCGCCGATCAGCGTCGCGCCGAGCGGGAAGTAGCCTGAGGTGATCGCCTTGGCGATGCACATCATGTCGGGCTTCACGCCCCAGAGCCGCGAACCGGACCAGGCGCCGGTGCGACCGAAACCGGTGACGACCTCGTCTGCGATGAGCAGGATGTCGTGGCGGTCGCAGAGCGCACGCACCGCCGGCATGAAGCTTTCATGCGGCACCATCACGCCGCCGGCACCCAGCACCGGTTCCATGATGACCGCAGCGATCGTATCCGCGCCCTGGAAGGCGATTTCGTCCTCGAAAGCCTGGATGATCAGCTTTGCAAGCGCGGCCGGATCGGCTTCGTTGAAGGGGTTGCGATAGGTATAGGGGGCGGGCATGTGGAAGAAGCCCGGCATCAGCGGCTCGTAGTTGCGGCGGAAATTGGCATTGCCGTTCGCCGAGGCGCCGCCGAAATGGGTGCCGTGATAGCCCTTCTTCAGTGCCAGAAACTTGGTCTTTTCACCGAGCCCCCGGACCTTCCAGTACTGGCGGGCAAGACGAAGTGCCGTCTCGACGCTGTCCGATCCGCCAGACGTGAAGAAGGAGCGAACCATGCCTTCCAGCGCGAACCAGTCGGCGAGCTCGTGGGCCAGCTCGATGGCGGGCGCGGTCGAGGTGCCGCGGAAGGCGGAATAATAGGGCAGCTGGTCGAGCTGGGCGGCAATCGCCTTCTTCACCGGGTCCGAACTGTAGCCGAGATTGACGTTCCAGAGACCGCCCACCGCATCCAGCACCTCCGTGCCGTCGACATCGGTGACGCGGGTGCCCTTGCCGCCGGTGATGATCTTCGGCGGATTGGCCTGCATTTCTGCCGGATGGGCCATCGGATGCCAGATGTGGCGGGCATTCTGTTCGCGAAGGAAGTTGCTGTCGCGCATGGGTGTGGTCCTTTATTGCGCGCTGAGGCCGAAATGGGCCAGCGCCTGTTCATAGGATTGAAAGGGGGCGGTCACGTCGAAATGGACCGTGCGCATGCCGACGGCATCGCCGCCCTTCACGTTGCGCAACTGGTCGTCGACGAAGACGCAGTCATCGGGCTCGACCCCAAGCGCCTCGATCACGGTGCGGTAGGCGCGTGGGTCGGGCTTGAGGATGCCGGTATAGGTCGCATCGCTGACAAGTTCGAACCTGTCGAGCAGCGGCAGCCTGGTGCGAAAATCCTTGCCATAGAAGAGATCGAGTTCGTTGGAGAGGATTGCCAGCCGAAAGCCTGCATCGGCAACAAGATCGATGGCCTTGCGCGCCTCCGGGCGGATCACCGCATCGGGATCGGCCCCGCGCGAACGGATGACGAAGGTCTGCATGTCGGTCCAGTCCTCGCCAACCAGCCTGCCGGTCTCGGCGGCGCGGATGTGCCAGTAATCCCGCTCGCTGATTTCGTCGGCCTGCATCTTCTGCCAGAGAGGATCGCGGGCTGGATCGAAGGGGCCGGGCCAATCCAGGGTGCCTTCGGCAAGGCCGAGCGCGGATTCGGTCAGCCGGTGGGTTTCGAACATGGTCTTCGAGATTACCCCGCCGAAATCCAGAACGAGTACCTTGGCAAGCTTGCCGGTCATGCTGCTTCTCCGGTCTTTTCCTTGACGCCTGCGGGCACCTTGCCTTCCGCGGCCCAGCGGTCGAGGACCGAAAGCGCGACATCGGCAAAGCCCGGGCTGTTGATGTGATGGGGTGTCGCGATGAGTTCGACCGGCGGGCGGATGGCTTCGCGCATGGCTTTCAGGAAGCCGCCGAGGCTTTCCGGATCATGGAAGGGCTGCCCCTCCTGATCCCATTCCTGGATGCCGCCTTCCGGCAGGATGAAGGCGACCGGGCCCTTGGCGGCCGAAAGCTTCTCGCCGATCTTCTCGGCAATGTGGCGGCGCTCCTCGGGGCTGGCGATGATCGAGCCGATCAGGCGGTTGTGGCCGTGATAGGCCCGGTCTGCAAGCTTCGGCGGCAGCGGCAGCCAGGCGCAGACATCGATCATGTCGACGGCACCGGGCGCGACGATCTGCGGGATGCCGAGGCGACCGGCATTCTCCAGACGGTCCGGGCCGGAATTCACCACCGAGCCGTTCTCGAAATTGGCGAGTTCCTGGAGCGAGAAATCCATCACCACATCGAAACCGCGCTGGGCGGCGACCGCTTCCAGCGCACGCCCGCCCATGCCCGTGGTGTGGAAGACCACCAGTTCATAGCCGCGCTTGTCGAGTTCCGGCTTCAGATGGGTCATGTATTTCAGGCAGGACTTGCCGAGCGAGCTCATGCCGACGACGGGCTTCGAGCGGGTCGGGCGAACGGCAGTCTTCGCGGCACCGACAACCGCGCCGGAGGCCTGCGACAGCACCGCACGGCAGACGCTGTTCAGCCCGTAGAGGCCGCCTGCCCAGAGGATCATCATCAGGTCGGTCGCGATCCGGTCCGGCGGCAGGAGGTGCGAATAGGAAATGGTGGAAACCACGAATTTCGGAACGCCGAGCGGGAGCGCGAGCGCCACGTCGAGCGCCAGATCCGTGCCCATGGAGCCGCCGAGCGCCAGCACGCCGTCGATCCGGCCTTCGTCATAGAGCTTGCGCGCAAGAATTGCCGCACCGCCGGCCATCATGGTCATGGCCGACATTTCGTCGCCGCCCGCCGTTGCCTCGGCCAGTGTATGGCCGCCGGCCGCCAGCACGTCGTGCTTGGAGAAATCGGGTTCGTAGGGCGGATCGCCGAGGATGCTCACATCCATCTGCAGCGCCTCGCCCCCGGCCTCGCGGATGGAGGAGGCCATGAACTGGAGTTCTTCTGATTTGGTGTCGCCGGTGCCGATCACCAGGATGCGGGGACGGGTCGTCATGGGCCTGCCTTTGCCGGTTCGAGAGTTGAAGGGGATGGGGACACGCGAGAAAAGGCCGCAGGAAGGGTCCGTCTCGGCGAGCCGCCCGATAGCTTGATCGAAATGGCCTCCGCCGCCCGCCGCACCGCCTCGCCGAGCCTGGGGATGCCCGCATCGTCGATGCGGACCAGCGGGCAGGCAATGGCAATGGCGCCGATGGCAAGGTGCGGATCCCGCCCGAAGATGGCGGCGCCGGTGGAATAGACGCCCTCTTCGTGCCCCTGTCGGCCGATCGAATAGCCGCGGGCGCGGGTGTCATCGATGAGCATGCGCAGACGCGCCGGATCGGTTTCGGTAAAGCGGGTATGGGCGGAAAGCGGTCTTGCAAGGAGCGCGTCGACATAGGCGTCGGGTGCATGGGCAAGCCAGGCAAGCCCGGATGCCGTGCCATGGAGGGGCAGGCGCACGCCGACGGCGACGCTGACCCGGTTGGCACGCGGGGATTCGGCAACGAAGATGGAGTTCAGCGAACCGGACTCGAATTCGGAAAGATGGGTGGTTTCCCCGGTTTCCTCCGCCAGCGCCTGGACGAAGGGGCGAGCGATTTCCAGAAAGGGGAAATGGCTGTCGCGAATGCGGGCAAGCCGCACGACCGCAGGGCCCAGCCGGTAGCGGCGCGTGACCGGATCGTGCTCGATCATGCCGCTTTCGGCGAGCTGGATGAGCAGGCGCCGGGTCGTGGCCTTGTCCATGCCGGTGCGGGCGGCAAGCTCGGTCAACCCGAGATCGCCGCGCTCCGCATCGAAGGCGTCGAGAAGCGCCATGGCTTTGCCGACCGTGCTCATCGCCCCTCCCCTTTCCTCCGGACGCTGGCCTTTCATGGGGGCGTCTCCCGCGCCGTGATCCCATGAATTTACTTAACGTGTGAAATACATTGACACCGGCCGGAAAGTTTTGCAAGTCTAAATATGAAACGAGGGTCCATATAGTGAACCCGACGCATTTGCCCCGGAGGAGGCGCCCATGCTGAACCAGGAAGCCATCGACACGCTCGCAGCGCAGGCCGTTGCCCCGCGCGGCCATCTCATCAACGGACATATGGTGGAGGGCGCCCAGCGGATCGAAGTCAGAAGCCCGATCGACGGCTCGGTGCTGACGACGATTGCCGGCGGCACCGAAGGGGACATCGATGCGGCCGTTGCAGCGGCGCGTGCCGCTTTCGAAAAATGGTCGCGCTCAGGCCCTGCCTTCCGCAAGAAGGTGCTGCTCAAGCTTGCGGATCTCATCGAAAAGCATGCGCTGGAGCTGGCCGTACTTGGCGTGCGCGACAACGGTACCGAGATCAACATGGCGCTGAAGGCAGAGCCGCTCTCGGCCGCCGGCACCTTCCGCTACTATGGCGAGGCGATCGACAAGGTCTATGACGAGATCGCGCCGACTGCCCCCGAGGTGCTGGCGCTCGTCCATCGCGAGCCGCTCGGCGTCGTGGGCTGCATCGTGCCCTGGAACTTCCCGATGATGATCGGCGCCTGGAAGATCGCGCCAGCGCTCGCCGCCGGCAATACGGTGGTGCTGAAGCCCGCCGAAATCGCCTCGCTTTCGCTGCTCCGCATGGCGGAGCTGGCGCTGGAAGCCGGTATGCCGGAAGGCGTCTTCAACGTGGTGACCGGCAAGGGCTCGGTGACCGGCAAGGCGCTCGGGCTGCACATGGATGTGGACGCGCTCGCCTTTACCGGCTCCGGCGGCGTCGGCCGGATGCTGATGGAATATTCTGCCCGCTCCAACCTGAAGCGCGTCTTCCTGGAACTGGGCGGCAAGTCGCCGAACATCGTCTTTGCGGATACGGCCGATCTCGGCAAGGCGGCCAAGGTTTCCGCCTCCGGCATCTTCCGCAATTCCGGACAGGTCTGCGTGGCCGGTTCGCGGCTTCTCGTGGAGGAGAGCATTCACGATGCCTTCCTCGAGAAGCTTGCCGAATCGACCGCCAAGTTCAAGGTTGGCAACCCGCTCCAGCTTTCGAGCGATATCGGCGCCGTCTCCAGCGAGGACCAGCTCTCCAAGGACCTGGAATTCGTCGAGCAGGCGAAGAAGGAGGGCGGCGCTGTGCTGACCGGCGGCAAGCGGGTTCTTGCAGAAACCGGCGGCAGCTACATGGCCCCCACGATCGTCACGGGCGTTCGCCCCGACATGACGCTTTTCCGGGAGGAAGTGTTCGGCCCGGTTCTCGCCGTCACTCCATTCAAGACGGAGGAAGAGGCTATCCGTCTGGCCAATGGCACGGATTACGGTCTCGCCTCCGCGGTCTGGACATCCAACCTTTCCCGCGCCCATCGAATGGTGCGGGCAATCCATGCGGGCGTGGTGCATGTGAACACCTATGGCGGGTCAGACATCACGGTTCCCCTCGGCGGCTTCAAGCAATCCGGCTTCGGGCGCGACAAGTCGCTCCATGCAATGGAGAAATATACCGACCTCAAGACGGCGTGGATCGATCTGGCCTGAACAGGTAAGGGCGGCTCCAGGCCACCCTTTGCCTATCAGTCGATGCGGATCACCACGCGGCCCCGGGTCTGGCCCGCCATGATGGCATCGGCAAGCTCGGGCAGCCGGTCCATCGGCTCCACGGTCGTCATTGCCGCGAGCTTGTCCCGGTCGAGGCTTTCGGCGAGCAGCGCCCAGGCGCGGTCGCGCTTTGCTGCGGGCGCCATCACCGAATCCACGCCGATCAGCGTCACGCCGCGCAGGATATGAGGCATGACCGTTCCCGGCAGATCGAAGCCGCCGGCCAGACCGCAGGCCGCCACCGCCCCGCCATAGACCGTCTGGGCCAGCACATTGGCAAGCGTTGTGGAGCCGACGGAATCGACCGCGCCCGTCCAGCGCTCCTTCTGGAGCGGTCCGCCCTTTTCGGCGAGCGTCGCCCGATCGACGAACTGGGTCGCGCCCAGCCCCTTCAGATAATCATGGGTATCGGGACGGCCGGTCGAGGCGGTGACAGAATAGCCGCGGCTTGCGAGCAGCGCCACGGCTACCGACCCCACGCCTCCGGCGGCGCCTGTCACGAGCACTTCGCCCTCACCCTTCCGGATCGTGCCCCAATCTTCGAGCGCATTGACGCAAAGTGCCGCCGTATAGCCTGCCGTGCCGATGGCCATGGACTGTTCCAGCGTGAAGGCGTCGGGAAGCCGCGTCAGCCAGCCGGGCTTGACCCGCTGATAGCCGCTATAGCCGCCCCATTCCGTCTCCGACATGCCCCAGCCATTGACCACAACCTTGTCACCGGCCTTCCAGTCCGGAACCCGGCTTTCCACGACCGTGCCCGCCAGATCGGCACCGGCGACCATCGGAAAACGGCGCGCGATGCGACCGCGTCCGGAGATCGCCAGTCCGTCCTTGTAGTTGAGGGTCGAATATTCGACCTTCACCAGAACCTCGTTGTCGGGCAGATCGGCCAATGTCAGGTCGCGGAAGCCTGCCTTCGGCTTGCCGTCCACCTGGTCGATGACCATTGCGCGGAAGCTTTCCATCTTCATCTCCTTCATCTTCCGGCCGGGCGGTCCGGCGGTCTTGCCCGACATTTCCCCGGCGAAAGGGATTCGTCAATGACCGGCGCCTTACGCGAAAGTCTGAGGAACCGGTTCTAGCCGCCCGAGCGGAGTGCCATCTGCACGTCTTTCTCGCGCCGGCTTTCCTGCCTTTGCAGGAGGATGCCGGCTATGGTCACCCCCACCGTGACGATGAGCACGATGACGGTTGCCAGCGCATTGATATCCGGCGTCACGCCCAGGCGGACCTTGGACCACACCAGGATCGGCAGCGTTGTGGTGCCGGGTCCGGACACGAAGCTGGTGATCACCACGTCATCCAGCGAGATGGTGAAGGCGAGCAGCCAGCCGGAGAGGATGGCAGGGGAAATGACCGGCAGGGTGACATCCTTCAGCACCTGCCAGGGTTTCGACCCCAAATCCATCGCCGCCTCCTCGATCGACAGATCCATGGAGGAGAGCCGTGCCTGCACGATGGTGGTGACGAAGGTCATCGAGAAGGTGATATGGGCGATGGTGATGGTGGTGAACCCCCTGCTGGACGGCCAGCCGATCCACTCGGCCATCAGGATGAACATCATCAGCATGGAAATGCCGGTGATGACCTCAGGCATGATCAGCGGTGCCGTGATGAAGCCCGACATCAGCGTGCGCCCGCGGAAACGGCGGAAACGGGCCATGGCTATGCCGGCCATGGTGCCGAGAATGGTGGCGAAAGTGGCGCTGACCAGGGCGATTTCCAATGAGAGCCATGCGGCGCGGAATATTTGCGGATTGTGGAAGAGCTTGCCGTACCATTCCGTGGAGAAGCCGCCCCATACGGTCGCGAGCCTTGATCGGTTGAAGGAGAAGACGATCATCGAAATGATGGGCACGTAGAAGAAGGCAAAGCCGAAACACAGGCAGCTGTAAAGAAAGAGAGGGGGGCGGTTCATGGGCGCTCCTCCAGCCGGTTGCGGGCCCGGTTTTCGAAATAGCTGTAGAGCATGGTCGGCCCGACGAGCAGGACCAGAAGGGCAATCGCCACGGTTGCCGCCATGGGCCAGTCGCGGGCGGAGGCAAATTCATCGCTGATGACGCGCCCGATCATGGGATCGGAGGCGCTGCCCACCAGGCTGGGAATGACGAGCTCGCCCGAGGCCGGAATGAAGACCAGAAGCCCACCGGCGATGATCCCGGGAATGGAGAGCGGAAGCGTGACATCCAGAAACACCCTGAACGGCCGCGAGCCGAGATCCATGGCCGCTTCATTCAGCGTCTGATCCAGCTTTTCGAGATTGGCGTAGAGCGGCAGGATCATGAAGGGAAGATAGGAATAGACCATCACCAGCACGACCGCGAAATTGGTGTTCATCATCTGCAGGTGGTCGACCGCCGGGCCTGGCACCAGATGATTATAGGCGGCCGTGAGCAACCGGTTGAACCAGCTGTTTGCGCCCATCAACCCGATCCAGGCGAAGACCCTGAGGAGATAGGATGTCCAGAAGGGCAGGATGATCAGCATCAGCAGGATATTGCGCCAGCTGCCCTGCACCCGGGTGAGCCCGAGCGCCATGGGATAGCCGAGAAGCAGGCAGAGAAGCGTTGCCATCAGCGCATTCGCGAGAGACGTGGCGAAGGCGCGGATATAGAGCGTATCGGTAAAAAGCCGCTCGATATTGGCGAGATGCACATAGGGCCACTCCCCGAGAAAGGTGAAGGGCGGGGAGGTGCGGGTGCTTTCCGCTATGCTGATCGCCACCACGATGAGCGCGGGAACGAAGAAGAACAGGAAAAGCCAGCCAAAGGGCGTGGCGATGATAAGCTGGCGCCAGCCATCGCGGTTGAACCAGCGGGAGATGACGGAGGGGGCGGGAGAGACCTCGGCGTGACGATCCATGGACTACTCCGACAGCAGGATGACGGCGCCCGGATCGAAGCGCAGATGGACACGGTCTTCCCATTCGGCGACCCTTTCGCCCTCCCCGCCCCGCCGGTCGTTGACACTGTTGACGGAGAGCACCGCGCCGGCGTCGGTCACGACGCGGTAGAGGGAATCCTTGCCGAAATAGCCGAGATCCCGCACGACCCCCTGCAGGCAATTCGGTTGGCCCGCCGGCGGCGGCTCCCGGCTGATCCGGATCTTCTCGGGACGGATCGCCACGGTGCGTTTCTCGCCGGGCGCTACCGGCCGGTCTGTTCGTGCGTCGACGGTCATACCGAGCGCCGGCACATCGAGCCGCAGCAGCCCGTTTTCCGACGCGGTCACCACCCCGTCCAGCATGTTGATCGATCCGATGAAACCCGCAACGAAGCGGCTGTTCGGATATTCGTAAATGCCGGAGGCGGTTCCGATCTGGCGCACTACGCCCCTGTCCATCACGGCAATGCGAGAGGCAAGCGTCATCGCCTCTTCCTGGTCATGGGTGACGACGACGAAGGTGATACCGAGCTTGTACTGGATGTTGGAGAGTTCGAACTGGGTGTGTTCCCGGAGCTTCTTGTCCAGCGCACCGAGTGGCTCGTCGAGGAGCAGCAGTTTCGGCTGCTTGATGAGGGCCCGGGCAAGGGCGACACGCTGCCGCTGGCCGCCGGAGATCTGGTGCGGCTTGCGCGTCGCATAGGGTGTCAACTGCACCAGCTCCAGCATGTCGCGCAGGCGCTCGTCCTTTTCCTTCTCACTGATCCTTTCGTGCTTCAGGCCATAGGCAATGTTTTTTTCCACCGTCATGTGGGGGAAGAGGGCATAGGACTGGAACATCATGTTCACCGGCCGGTCATAGGGCGCAACATCGGTCATGTCCTGGCCGTCGATGAAAATGCGGCCCGAGGTCGGGGTTTCGAAGCCGGCGAGCATGCGCAGCAGGGTGGTCTTGCCGCATCCGGAACCGCCGAGCAGCGCGAAGAACTCTCCCTTGTCGATGGTGATCGAGACATTATCCACCGCGGTGAAGGCGCCGAATTTCTTGGTGATGCCTTCGATCCGGATGAAGGGTTCCTCGCCTGTTTCCGTCATGCCTGCCGCTCCCCTTGCAGCCCGTCCGGGCGGGCTCTGTTATGACCGGGACACTGCCCGCACCGCCTGGCGAGGCGGGCCGCGTCCGGCCTGATTTTCCCTTGCATGCTGGTTTGAATTTTCGCGGCCCGCAACCGGTTTTCGCCATGGCTGGTCCATGGCCGCGTGAGCCGAGTGCCCGGGCGCGGATGCGCCTCGCCCGAAAAGCATGATCGCTTGCCTCTCGTCACCGCCGCGCGGTGGTGCAGGGATGGCATGTCTGCTTTTCCTCCCCCTGTCTCGATAGGGCTTTGCCGGTGAAAAGGGACTGCGGATCATCATTTTGACTGGCCTGATAATCAAATGAGGATTGCGCTGTTGTCAACCGGCTGGTTCGCGGTATTTTCGGGGAAAGCCCGGGCCGCTCGATTGAATTCACCGCCGCCCGGGACCATGTTGCTCGCCACATCTGGAATGGATCGATGGACAAGACCGTGCAGCCGAAAAAGCCCGAGACCCTGCCCCGCAAGGCGAGCCGCGATGCGCGCCGCCTGCAGCTCATCGAATCCACCATTCTGACGATCGGGCGATGCGGTTATGCCAAGACAACGCTGACGGAAGTGGCCAACACGGCCGGCCTTTCGCATGGGCTTATCAATTTCCACTTCAAGACCAAGGAGCAGCTGCTTGTCGATACGCTGCTCTTCATTGCCCAGGAATATCGGGACAATTGGGTGAAGGCCATCGAAACCGCCCCGGACGCCCCCGCAGCCCGGCTCGATGCGATGATCCGCGCCGATTTCAACGACGTGGTTTTCACGCCGGACCGGCTGGCCGCCTGGTGTGCCTTCTGGGGCGAGGCACAGAGCCGGCCGATCTATCAGGAAATGTGCGGCGCCAATGACCGGGAATATGCGCGCATTCTGGAAGAAACCTCCGTGGCGCTGGTGAACGAAGGTGGCTATGGCGTGGACGGGATCGATGCGGCCCGCGTGATCCGAATCCTGCTTGAAGGCATCTGGCTCGACCAGATCACCGGCAACAACCGCTATTCGGCCGAAGTGGCGATGCGTACCGCCTTTACTGCCGTTGCCGCGCTCTTTCCCCGGCACTTCAGCCCCGACGGGCTACGGGTTCCGGGGCCGGCCGGCTGACGCAAGCGGGCTTGCAATTGCCTTACGCTTCCGGAAGCGCCGTCTTGCGTTTTTCGCCAATGCCTTCGATGGCCTGCGCGGCCTCCAGCATGCGGCGATAATGACGGCGGGCCCGCTCGCCGAGCCGGGCCGCGAGCGCCTCGAGCAACAGTCCGGCGAGCACATGCATCCCCGTTCTCGATGCCCCGCAGGCGGAGGGCGTGGCGCGGGCTTCCAGAACCCAGGGCGTGTGCGACCAGGCCCAGGGCTCGGCGCTGTCGGTGATCACGATCAAGGGAATTTTCGCGGCCTGGGCAAGGGCGGCGAGCCGGCGGCATCGCTCGGCGCCCTCTTCGGGGCATACCAGCAGAAGCAGGGCTTTCGACGGGCCCTCGGCGAACAGGCCGGTTTCCTGGCCGCATTCGTCAAAAACCACGCCGGGCTTCGTCCAGAGCAGCCGGCTTGCGAGGTCGAAGGCGAGGCCGCGCACCGCAGGCGTTCCCGTCACGTGGATCGAGGCTGCTCGCTCCATCGCCCGTATCGCCGCTTCGAAATGGGGCTGGCGGGCGAGAGCATAGGCCCGGGCAACCGCATCGAGATCGGCCTCAAGGCGGGCAGCAAGGCCCTCTTCGAGGGGAGCGACCGGTCCTGCGCGCGCGAGTTCGGGGTCCGGCATCACGGGCCGTCCGGCGGCGACCTTTCGCTTGAGCGCCCGGAGATTGTCGAAACCGAGGCTCCGGACAAAGCGGCCGACGGTCATTTCGCTTACCCCGACGGCGCGGGCAATGCTTGCTCCGGTTTCGAGGTGGAGCTGGGCGGCATGATCAAGAAGATGGCTGGCTATCTTTTGCTCCGCCCGGGAAAGGCCGGCCATGCGTGCCTGCAGCAGCGGCACGAGAGCATCGGCCGGGGCGGGCTTGGTTCCGGCAGGCGCTTCCGCGGATGGCTCTCGGCCTTCGGTTCTCGTGATCGTCATTTCCCAACCCACCAGGCTTATGGTCAGGTGGCCTGCATGGCCCCTCCCCTTCAGTGCCGCGGATTGTTCGGATCGCTTTCGCCGCTTGTCAACCGCAGGAGGGTACCGGGCTTATCGCCCGGCGGGGCTTGTGCCCAGAAAAATTCCACGCGAGGCGGCTGTGATTTCAATGAGAAAATCCATGGTGGCCTTCAGACGGGCCAGCCGGCGCATATCCTGGTGCACGCTCATGAAGAAGGTGCGGATCAGGCCGACCCGGTCCGGCAGCACCCGGAGAAAGCGCGGATCGCCTTCCGCCAGGAAGCAGGGCAGCACACCAAGACCCGCGCCTGCCGCGACCGCCTCCGCCTGGGCGAGCAGGTTGGAACTCTTGATACGGGTGGTGAGCGCGCGGGAAATCAGCGGAAGATAGTCGAGCTCAGGCGTATAGATGAGATCGTCGATATAGCTGACGAAGGGATGGGATTGCAGGTCTCCCACATCGCCAATCCCCTGCCAGACCGCCGCCATGGAGGCGGCCCCGTAAAGGCCGAGTTCGTAATCCGTGAGTTTGACGGTCAGGAGCCTGCTATTGGCCGGATTTGAAAGGCCGATCGCAATATCTGCCTCCCGCCGCGACAGGCTGAAGCTGCGGGGATTGGCCACCAGCTCGATATCCAGATCGGGATGGCGCGCCGCAAGCCCGCCGACCCGGGGGGCAAGAAACCGGGTTCCGAAACCATCCGGGCTGCCGATCCGCACCGTTCCCGACACGCCGGCGCTCTCCTCGGCAATATCGCTCTGGATCGTCATGACGGCGGCTTCGACGCGCTCGGCCTCGGCAAGCAGGCGCTCGCCTTCCGGGGTCAGCGTGTAGCCATTCAGGCTCTTGTCGAACAATTTCGCCTTCAGCGACGTTTCGAGCGCAAGGATACGCCGCGACAGGGTAGAATGATCGACCTTCAGGCGACGGGCAGCCAGCGTCAGCTTGCCGCTGCGGGCGACCGCCAGAAAGGAGCGCAGAAGGTCCCAGTCGAAGGGTTTTGACATGTGAATTCCTGCACAATAACGGCGGAAAATTACCCCTATAACGGTGCATGAATTTATGCAATGCAGGGTTCAAGGCCGGTTCATGACGCGGAGGATCCGGCGAGGAGGACCAATGGAATTCGGCTTGAACGATGATCAGACCGCCATCCGGGACATGGCGCGGGCTTTCGCGGCAGAGGAAATCCAGCCGCACGCCCTGGAATGGGACGAGAAGAAGCACTTTCCCGTCGATGTTCTGAAGAAGGCGGCGGCGCTCGGCATGGGGGGTATCTATGTCAGCGAGGATCAGGGCGGAACCGGCCTGACCCGGCTTGATACCGCCGTGATCATCGAGGAGCTCGCGCGGGGTTGCCCGGCCGTTTCCGCCTATATTTCGATCCACAACATGGTCGCCGGGATGATCGATCGCTATGGATCGCCCGAACAGAAGGCGCGCTTCCTGCCCTCGCTCCTTTCGATGGAGATGCTGTCGAGCTATTGCCTCACCGAACCGGGCTCCGGCTCGGATGCGGCCGCGCTGAAGACGCGGGCCATCCGGGAGGGCGACCAATACGTGCTCACCGGCCAGAAGCAGTTCATCTCCGGCGCGGGAAGTGCCGGTCTTTATCTCGTCATGGCGCGCACTGGCGAGGATGGGCCGAAAGGCGTTTCCGCCTTCCTGCTGACCGCCGACATGGAGGGTCTTTCCTTCGGGGCAAACGAACGGAAAATGGGCTGGAACGCCCAGCCCACCCGTGCCGTCATCATGGATCGGGTCAGGGTTCCCGCCGAAAACCTTCTCGGCAGGGAAGGCGAAGGCTTCCGCTTCGCCATGGCCGGCCTCGATGGCGGGCGGCTCAACATTGCGGCTGCTGCCCTCGGCGGGGCGCAGAGCGCCTTTGACCGCGCCGTGGACTATATGCGGGAAAGAAAGGCCTTCGGAAAGGCGATCATCGATTTCCAGGCCCTGCAATTCCGGCTCGCCGACATGGAAACCGATCTGGAAGTGGCACGCACCTTCCTGTGGCGGGCGGCGACTGCGCTCGACCGGGGCGATCCGGATGCGACGAAGCTCTGCGCCATGGCCAAGCGCCATGTGACGGACCGTGCCTTCGACGTGGCCAACCAGGCCCTGCAGATGCTCGGCGGCTATGGCTACCTCGCCGATTACGGGCTGGAAAAAATCGTCCGGGACCTGCGCGTCCACCAGATTCTCGAGGGAACCAACGAGATCATGCGGCTGATCATCGCCCGCTCGATCGTGGGGAGGGCTTGATGCAGGCGGGCACCGAAACGGAACTTGTGGTCTCGAGCGAAGGATCGCTCGGCATCCTCCTACTCAATCGTCCGAAAGTGCTGAACAGCCTGTCGCTCACCATGGTGCGGGCCATGGAAGAGGCGCTCGACCGTTTCGAGGCGGAAGACGCGATCCGGGCCGTCTGGATGATCGGGGCCGGCGACCGCGCCTTCTCGGCCGGCGGCGATATTCGCGCGCTCTACGATGCCGGCAAGGCTGGTGATCCGCTGCCGGAAATCTTCTGGCGCGAAGAATATGTGCTCGACGAGCGGATCAGCCGGTTTCCGAAGCCGATCCTCTCCATCATGAACGGGATCACCATGGGCGGTGGTGTGGGCCTCGCCGCCCATGCAAGCCACCGGATCGCCATCGAGCGCACGAAATTTGCCATGCCGGAGGCCGGCATCGGCTTCTTCCCCGATGTCGGCGCCTCCTGGCTTCTCACCCGCAAAGCGGACAGCTTCGGCACCTATATTGCGCTGACGGGCGTCAATTGCGGCCCTGGCGATACGATCCATGCCGGGATTGCCGATCATTTCGTGCCCGAGACGCGCCTTGACGACCTGATGACAGGGCTGAAGACGCTTTCTCCTGCGGAGAGTGCTACGGCGGTTTCGGCTCTCGTCGAGCGCCATGCGCACCCCACCTCGCCCTCGCTCGACCCTGCCCGTCTCGCGCTGATCGACCGTTGCTTTTCGAAGGGCTCCATCGAGGACATCCTCTCCGCCCTTCAGGAAGACGGATCGAAATTCGCCCTGTCAACGCGGCAGATCCTGCTGTCGAAATCGCCGACCAGCCTCAAGGTGACGCTCGATCTCTATCGGCAGGGGCGGCAGGCGAGCAGCCTTCGCGAATGTCTGGAGCGGGAATTTGCCGTCACCGCCGGGATGATTGCCGGCCATGATTTCTATGAAGGGGTGCGCGCCGCCATCATTGACAAGGACCGCAATCCGCGCTGGTCGCCGGCCGATCCGGGCGGCGTGACGGCGGACATGGTGGCCGATTATTTCGTGCCCCGCCACAGGCCGCTTTTCGGCTGAGAACAGACAAGGAGACAAGAGCATGACGGACAGGATCGCATTCACCGGCCTTGGCAATATGGGCGGACCCATGGCAGCCAATCTGGTCAAGGCAGGCTTTGCCGTCACGGGCTTCGATCTTTCGGAAGCGAGCCGCAGGCAAGCGGCGGAGAAGGGGGTACGCCTCGCCGCCAGTGCCGAGGAAGCCGCGGCCGAGGCTTCCGTCGTGGTAACGATGCTGCCGGCCGGCAAGCATGTGATCTCGGTCTGGGGCAGCCTGACATCCGTTGCCCGACCCGGAACGCTGATGATCGACTGCTCGACCATCGATGTCGACAGCGCCCGCAAGGCCCATGCACTGGCCGCCAGCCAGCGGCTTCATTCGCTGGATGCCCCGGTTTCCGGCGGCACGGGCGGGGCGGCGGCGGGCACGCTGACCTTCATGGTGGGCGGCACCTCGGAAGCCTTCGGCAAGGCGGGAGCCATCCTTTCCGCCATGGGCAAGAAGATCGTCCATTGCGGCGATCCCGGTGCCGGCCAGGCGGCCAAGATCTGCAACAACATGATCCTCGGCATTTCCATGGCTGCCGTTTCGGAGGCCTTCGTGCTTGCCGAAAAGCTCGGCCTGTCCCATCAGGCGCTCTACGACGTGGCCTCCACCTCGTCGGGCCAGTGCTGGTCGCTGACGAGCTATTGCCCCGTGCCGGGACCGGTGCCTACCTCTCCGGCCAACAACGAGTACCGGCCGGGCTTTGCCGCTGCGCTGATGCTGAAAGATCTGCGCCTTTCGCAGGAGGCTGCCTCGGCAAGCGGCGCACAAACGCCACTCGGGGCCCATGCCACCGCGCTTTATGAAGCGTTTGACAATTCGGGGCACGGATCCCAAGACTTCTCGGCCATCATCCAGCATATCCGAGACCTGACGGCCTGAGGGACACAATGACGATGACCTACGAGACGATCCTGACCGAACAGAAGGGCCGCGTTGCCCTCATCACGCTCAACCGGCCCAAGGCGCTGAATGCGATCAACCGGCAGCTGACGGAGGAACTGCTTTCTGCGCTCGAAGCGTTCGACCGGGATCCGGGCATCGGCTGCATCGTGCTGACGGGTTCGGAAAAGGCCTTTGCTGCCGGCGCCGACATCAAGGAGATGCAGTCCGCATCCTATATCGAGATGTATTCCAATGACTGGTTTTCCGCCTGGGATCGCATGGTTGCCGTGCGCAAGCCGGTCATTGCGGCGGTTGCCGGCTATGCACTTGGCGGCGGTTGCGAGCTTGCCATGATGTGCGACTTCATTCTGGCCGCCGATACCGCCAAGTTCGGCCAGCCGGAAATCAAGCTCGGCGTGATGCCGGGCATGGGCGGCAGCCAGCGGCTGACCCGCCTGGTCGGGCGCGCCAAGGCGATGGAGATGTGCCTGACAGGGCGGATGATGGACGCCGCGGAAGCGGAACGGGCAGGCCTTGCCTCCCGCATCGTTCCCGCCGCAGAGCTGATCGAAGAAGCACTGAAGACCGCAGAGACCATCGCCTCCATGTCGCTTCCCGCGGCCATGATGGTGAAGGAGGCGGTCAACCGCGCCGACCAGCTGAGCCTCACCGAGGGCCTTCGGCACGAGCGGCGCGTCTTCCATGCCATGTTTGCGCTTGAGGACCAGAAGGAAGGCATGGCGGCCTTCGTGGAGAAGCGGCCGGCCGATTTCAAACACCGCTAAAGCGCGCTTCCGCTTTACACGAGCCGCGTCTCCTCTCAGGCAGGCGCGGTTTTTTTATGGGGCGGCTCTTTCCGAGGAAAGGCTGCGCCTCTGTCATCCATCCATTACAGTTCCGTCATAGATAGATCATCGTCCCTCGTGAGCGGGCCGATGGGGGCGTTGGCTTGCCTTCGCGCGGTGACCTGACCGATCGTGCGATGACAGAGTAAGCCATGCTGACCCGAACGCCTCCCGCCGCCACCCTTCACGGGAGCCAGTCCGAAGCCCAGCGCCTGCGCGATCCCCGGCTCGATTTCTTCCGGGGGCTGGCGCTGTTCATCATCCTGATTGCCCATGTGCCTTTCGACGAATGGGCGCTCTTCATCCCCGCGCGGTTCGGCTTTTCCGATGCGACCGAGATCTTCGTCTTCCTGTCCGGCATGGCTTCGGCGCTCGCCTTCGGGCGGCTTTTCGACCGGCACGGCCTTCTGATGGTCTCGGCGCGGATCGGCTTTCGCATCTGGCAGATCTATTGGGCCCATATCGGCCTCTTCGTGGCAACCGCGGCGCTGATGGTCGTGTCCGGCACGCGGCCCGACGGCAATAGCTATGTCACCGCCCTCAATCTGGAGCCGTTTTTCCAGGATCCCGCAAACCTGCTCCCCCGGCTGATGCTGCTTTCTTATGTACCGAATTTCTTCGATATCCTGCCCATGTATATGGTCCTGCTGGCGCTTATTCCCGTCATGCTCTCGGCCGAGCGGCTTCATGCAACCCTGCCCTTCCTCCTGATGGGCGGGCTATGGCTGGCCACGCAGTCTGGCGCGACGCATCTTCCCGCCGAGCCCTGGTCCAGCCGGCCCTGGTTCTTCAATCCCTTCGGATGGCAGCTTCTGTTCTTTGCCGGCTTCTATCTGAAGCGCCGGCCGCTTGCCGCGCTGCCTGCCGGCCGCGGACCGGTCCTGCTTTCGCTTGCCGTGCTTCTGCTCGCCGTGCCCTTTTCCTGGCATCCGCTCCTTGAACGATACCCTGCCCTTCAGGCTTCGGCCGATGCGCTTCTGCCTTTGACCGACAAGACCGCCTTTGGAATTCTCCGCTTCGTGCATTTCCTGGCACTTGCCTATCTTGCGACCCGGCTCGTCGGGAATCGCGGCGAACGACTTGGCGGCTTCCTGGCCGATCTTCTCCAGAAAGTGGGCAAGCAATCTCTCGCCGTTTTTGTTTTCAGCATGTTTTTGGCCCAGATCATGGGTGTCGCGCTCGATCTTACCGATCGCGGCCTGATCGCGACCCTCGCGATCAATCTTGCGGGCTTCGCTGCGCTTGTTCTTTCGGCCGATATTGCTGCCTGGTTCAAGGCGACGCCCTGGAAGCAGGGCTGAGATCCATTCAGGAACCTTTCGGCATCCGGCCGGTTTCCCCCTCCTAAGGACCAATCCGAAGGAGCCCGCCATGCCGAGAGGTGACAAATCCGCCTATACGGACAAGCAGAAGCGCAAGGCCGCCCATATCGAGGAAGGCTATGAAAAGCGCGGCCTTTCCGAAGCAGAAGCCGAACGCCGCGCCTGGGCGACGGTGAACAAGGAAAGCGGTGGCGGCAACAGATCCGGCTCCGGCCGCGGCAAGCCGGACACCCATGTTTCAGCGAAAGAGGGCGGCGAGAAGGGTGGCAAGGTCGCAGCCTCCCGCCCGGCCTCTGAGCGCTCCGCCTCTGCCAAGAAGGCGGCGGCCACCCGCAAGCGCAACGCCGAACACCACGCACACTGACCACAGACCGGTGAAAGGATCCATCATGAACAGCACCCAGGGTGCGGGGAAATCCCGCATTGAAAAGGATGCAGAAGGCCAGTTCGCCAAGAGCCAGGGCGACCGGAAGAGTTCCGGGGTTGCCGCTGCAAAGCCGACCGTTCTCACCCCACGTGGATCGGAAGATTCCACCATTCACCGCCTGCCGCCCGGCGACAAGAAGCCCGGCGGTGTCGAATGGGATCCGCAATTCTGATCATCCGCCTGAGGAGACCACTTCGATGACCGATAGACCCACCCCGCCCTTCCCCGCGGAAAAGCAGCCCATGCCCGGCAAAACGGAGGATATGTCGCCAAGGCCCGATCATGGTGAAAGCTCCTACAAGGGATCGGGACGGCTTGCGGGAAAGCGGGCCGTCATCACCGGTGCCGATAGCGGGATTGGGCGGGCCGTGGCGCTCGCTTTTGCCCGCGAGGGCGCCGACATCATCATTTCCTATCTCAACGAGCATCAGGATGCGATGGAGACCAAGCGGCTGGTGGAAGAAGCCGGCCGGCTTGCCCTCCTGATAGAGGGGGACATCCAGACTGCGAGCCATTGCCGGGCCATCATCGAACGGGCCGTCAATGATCTGGGCGGCATCGATATCCTTGTGAACAATGCGGCCCATCAGGCAAGCTTCAAGGACATCGGCGAGATCAGCGACGAGGAATGGGAACTGACCTTCCGTGTCAATATCCATGCCATGTTCTATCTGGTCAAAGCCGCCGTGCCGCACATGAAGCCGGGCTCCTCGATCATCAATACGGCGTCGATCAATTCCGACAAGCCCAATCCCACACTGCTTGCCTATGCAACGACCAAGGGAGCGATCCAGAACTTTACCGCAGGCCTTGCGCAGATGCTGGCGGAGAAGGGCATCCGCGCCAATTGCGTGGCGCCGGGACCGGTCTGGACCCCTCTCATCCCCTCCACCCTGCCGGAGGAGAGCGTCAAGAATTTCGGCAAGCAGGTGCCGATGAAGCGACCGGCACAGCCGGCTGAACTCGCGACCGCCTATGTGATGCTTGCCGATCCCTTATCCAGCTATGTATCCGGGGCGACCATTGCCGTGACCGGCGGCCAGCCCATCCTCTGAGAAAGACTTCCCGGGCTAGTCGCCCGGCAGCATGGCTTTCAGCGTTTCCAGGCGGTCGGCATCAGCCGGCCGCTTGTCGGTTCTTAGCCTCGCGATACGCGGAAAGCGCATGGCAACGCCCGACTTGTGACGGTTGGAGCGGTTGAGCCCCTCGAATGCCACTTCCACAACGAAGCCTTCCTCTTTCGTCGCCTTCAACACCCGGACGGGGCCGAAGCGATCGACCGTGTTGTTGCGCACGAAACGGTCCAGCACCTTCAGCTCCTCGTCGGTAAAGCCGAAATAGGCCTTGCCGACAGGCACGAGCTGGTCTCCGTCCGACCCTTCAGTCCAGACCCCGAAGGTAAAATCCGAATAGAAGCTCGAACGCTTGCCATGGCCACGCTGGGCATAGATCAGCACCGCGTCGATATTGTGGGGATCGCGCTTCCACTTGAACCAGGGGCCTTTCAGACGCCCTGCCTGATAGGGGCTGTCGAGCTTCTTCAGCATCACCCCTTCGATGACGGGATCGGGCGGCGCGCTGCGCAGCCGGTCGAGCTCGTCCCACGTGCGGAAGTTTACAAGCGGCGAGAGATCGAAGCGGAAGGGATCGGCCGCACCGATGACCTCCTGCAGCGCCTGACGCCGTTCCAGGAAAGGCGCGGGGCGCATGTCTTCATCGCTCTGAAACAGCAGGTCATAGGCGCGGACGAAGGCTGGAAACTCCTCCATGGTGCGTGCAGTGACGCCCTTGCGGTTCAGCCGCTGCTGAAGGTCGGAGAAGGGACGGGCGGAGCCGTTCGAGCGGAAAGTGCCGCCCACCAGAAGCTCGCCGTCGACGGTGCCTTCGAAAGTGATGGCATCGAGCACGTCGGGAAAGCTCGCCGAGATATCCTCCCCGCTTCGCGAAAAGATGCGGGCGAGCGAGCCCTTCCTCGTCAGCTGGATCCGGATGCCGTCCCATTTCCATTCGGCGGCATAATGGGAGGGATCGAGATCGTCGAGATCGCCCTCCTCCACCGGATTGGCGAGCATGACGGGATGGAAAATGGCAGGGCTTTTCAGCTCCGGCCGGTCAGCGCGTCCCTCGATCCAGTCGAACAGCGAGCGGTAGGGTGGGGAAAGCCCGTGCCAGAGCGCCTCGATCTCGTTTGCATCCCGCTCACCGAGCGCTGCCAGCGCCTGCACCGCAAGCCGCTTCGATACGCCAACACGCATTGCCCCGGTGGCAAGCTTCAGGAAGGCATAGCGCCCGGAGGGATCGAGCGCGTTCAGGAGATCGCGCACGAGGCCGCGCACCGCCGTTCGCCCCGCGCCGTTCAGGCTTTCGATCACGCTGCCGAGCGAGGGCTCGGAGGGGCGCTCAGAGGCCTCCTGTTCATTGTCCCAGACCAGCGAAATGGTTTCGGCGAGGTCGCCCACGTAATCATAGGAATAGCGGAAAAGCACTTCGTCCATGCGCTCAAGCACCAGTTCGCGCAGCATCTTGGGCTTCACATGCGGTACATCGAGCGTGCCGGCAATGGCAGCGAGCGCATAGCCCCGATCCGGATCGGGAACGGTGCGGAAGTAATCCGTCAACAGCTTCAGCTTGGCATTCCGGCCCGGGGTCAGAACCAGGCGGTCGAGAAGGGTGGAGAAGGCTTTCATGCATCGCCCTCGTCTTCATAGCCGACAAGATGCAGGGGACGGGCTGCGATACCCTGCAGCTCGCACCAGCGCACCAGCGCCTCTTCCCGTCCATGAGTGACCCAGACCTCGCCAGGCATGATCTCGCGGATCGTCGCCGTCAGCTCCGGCCAGTCGCAATGGTCGGAAATGACCAGCGGCAGCTCCACGCCGCGCTGGCGGGCGCGCTGGCGCACCATCATCCAGCCCGACGCAAAGGCCGGCAGCGGATCGGCAAAGCGGCGCATCCAGACACCGGAAAAGGCAGACGGCGGGCCGACCACCACGGCACCGCGAAAATCGGCCTTCTCCTCTTCCACCGCCACCTTGAGTTCGCCGAGATCGATCCCTTCCGCCTGATAGAATTCGCAGAGCCGGACGAGAGCACCATGCATATAGATGGGCCTTTCATACCCCGCCTGCCGGAGGAGCGCGATGACGCGCTGCGCCTTGCCGAGAGCATAGGCGCCGACGAAGTGGGTGCGATCCGGAAACTGGGCGAGCGAGGCAAGAAGCTTGCCTATTTCGGCAAGCGGATCGGGATGGTGAAAGACCGGAAGGCCGAAAGTGGCTTCGGTGATGAAGACATCGCAAGGAACCGGCTCGAAGGGCGCACAGGTGGGATCAAGGCTGCGCTTGTAGTCGCCCGAGGCGACGATGCGGGTGCCGGCATGTTCGACGCGGATCTGGCAGGAGCCGAGGACGTGGCCCGCCGGATGAAAGGACACCCGCACACCGCCGATCTCCACCGTTTCGCCTGCTGTTGCTACCTGCTCCGTGCGGCAGAAGCCTTCCCCCATCCGGATCCGCATGATCTCGAGCGTCTCGCGCGAGGCGAGCACCGCGCCATGGCCGGAGCGGGCGTGATCGGAATGGCCATGGGTGATCAGCGCCCGCTCGACGGGCTGCACGGGATCGATGTGAAAATTGCCGACCGGGCAATAAAGGCCTTCAGGCGTGGGATAGAGCAGAGTGTCCGGGTTCATGCCCTAGACATAGCGGCTTTTCGCGCGCTTGCCAGTGGCGCTCTCAGAGCAGGCGCTGCCGCGGTGCGCCGACAGAGCTTCGCACCACGAGATCCGGCACGACGAGGATTTCCTTCTCCTCGGCAACGGCCCCGCCGAGGCGCTCGATCAGGAGGGCCATGGCCTGCCTCCCGATGATGCTGCGCGGCTGGCGAATGGTGGTGAGCGGCGGGTTGGTGAAACTCGCCTGCGGGATATCGTCGAAACCCGTGACCGAGAAATCGCGCGGCACCTGGTAGCCGCGCGCCGACAGCGCCAGCATGGCACCGACCGCCGTCTGGTCGTTGACGCACATGAAGGCGGTGGGCAGCATGTCGCGCATGAAGAGCAATTCGACGGCGGCGCGCCCGCTTTCCACCGTGCCGTCGCCATCGAGGATCAGGTGCTTTTCAGGCGAAATGCCGAATTCGCTCATGCCCGCCACATAGCCCTCGCGGCGGCGCTGATAGGCCAGCCGCGTGCGGTTTTCGCCGATGAAGGCAATGGAGCGATGGCCGGCGGAGAGGAGATGATCCACGGTCTTGCGCGCGCCCATCAGATCGTCGACGCCGACATAGGGAATGCCGCCGTTGAAGATCGGTTCGAAGACGCCAACGGTCGGGGGCAGCTGGGTGGTGGCCGCCTGATGGCCGAAGGGCAGCGTGCCGGTGAAAAGAATAAGGCCTGCCGCCTGCCCGGAGTTCAGGAATTTCAGATATTCCATGCCGCGCAGAGGCTCGTTCTGGGTGTGGCCTATGAGGATGCCGTAGCCATGCGCGCGCGCCTCGTTCTCGAGCCCCATCAGGATATGGGAGAAATTCGGATCGCCGATATCGGGCGCAACGACCAGGATCATGTTGGAGCGACCGAGCCGCAGGCCGCGCGCCATGGCATTGGTCGTGTAGCCGGTGATGGCGATCGCCTGATGCACCTTCTGGCGCGTCGACTGGGACACTTTCTCCGGTGTGTGAATGGCACGGCTGACCGTGGCAATGGACACCTGCGCCAAACGGGCGACGTCCTCGATCGTTGCGGTAACCGGTTGAGACACTGCGGATAGGTCCTGAGATGCTAATGGACGGGGACCATATACAGCCTTGGGCCCCGTGAAAAGCCGACTTCCGGCGATATCCTTGATTTTGCATCAATGTAAACCTTTACATGTCGGATGTAAAGGTTTACATCTTGCCGCAATGGGAAGAGGGGCCCGGGAGGAGAGCATGTCCGAGACTGGCGCGGCCGTCATGGCCGCGAGCCGCATCTGCAAATCGTTTTCCGGCGTGCAGGTTCTGTTCAGCGTCGATTTCGAATTGCGGCGCGGCGAGGTTCACGCGCTGATGGGCGAGAACGGCGCGGGAAAATCCACGCTGGTGAAGGTTCTGAGCGGTTTCGAAAAGCCGACGTCCGGTCGCATCCTCATGGATGGGCAGGAAGTGTCCTTCGCCAACAATCGCGCAGCGGAAGCCGCCGGCATCGTCCTCATCCATCAGGAATTCAATCTGGCCGACCATCTGACCGTGTCGGAAAGCATGTTCCTCGGCCGCGAGGTGACCCGCTTCGGCATTCTCGACCGGCGCTTCATGCGCAAGGCGACGCGCGACATTCTGGACAGGCTTGGATCCCACATTCACGAAGACGCGCTGATTTCTTCTCTGCCGGTCGCCGACAAGCAGATGGTGGAAATTGCCAAGGCGATCAGCCGCGATGCGCGCGTCGTCTTCATGGACGAGCCGACCGCGGTGCTTTCCCGCGAGGAAACCCGCATTCTGTTCGATCAGGTCCGTCGCCTGCGCGACCAGGGCACCAGCTTCGTCTTCGTATCCCACAAGCTGGACGAGGTGATGGAGCTTGCCGACCGCGTCACCGTTTTGCGTGACGGCCAGTGGGTGAAGACCGCGCCGGTTTCCGAACTCGATGGCGAGAGCATTGCCCAGCTGATGGTCGGACGCGAACTGTCCAGCCTCTATCCTGCCAAGCACGAGCCCGACGTGGACGAGGAAATCGCCCTTTCCGTCAGAGATCTTTCCACCGGCTATGTGAAGGGCGCCAGCTTCGAGATCCGCAAGGGTGAAGTCTTCGGCTTTTCCGGGCTGATCGGCTCCGGCCGAAGCGAATTGATGGAGGCTATCTCCGGCATCCGAACGCCGGCAAGCGGCGAAGTGCGCATCTATGACCGCCCCTTGAGAAGCGGCGACGTGCGCGCTGCCAACCAGGCGGGCCTTGCCTACATGACCAAGGACCGCAAGGGCAAAGGCCTGCTTCTGGGTGAAGGGATGACCGTCAACCTCACCCTGCAATCGCTCGAACGGCATGGAGCCGTCGTCTATCTCGATCCGAAGAGCGAGGCGAAGGCGATGGACCGCGCCCGCCGGCGCTTCGATATCCGTGTCCGCGACGGCAATGTGATCGCCGCGCGCATGTCCGGCGGCAATCAGCAGAAGCTCCTGCTTGCCAAGGTGATGGAAACCGATCCCAAGATCGTCATCATCGACGAACCGACCCGCGGCATCGACGTGGGCACCAAGCAGCAGATCTATCACTTCATTTCGTCGCTGGCGCGCGACGGCTGGTCGATCATCGTCGTCTCCTCGGAAATGCCCGAAATCATCGGGCTCTGCAGCCGGGTGGCGGTGATGCGCGAGGGCCGGATCGTCGGCGTGCTCGAAGGCGATGAAATCAACGAACAGGAAATCATGCGTTATGCCGCGGGGCTGAAGCGGCGGACCCGGTCGGAGGAGGCCGGGGCCGTACCGGCCTGAAAGGCGCGTGACACAAGAAAATCGAGGGGGACATAGACCAAGCCATGAGCAATACGGACCTATCTGAGCAGGCGCGGCCGGCGCGCAGTTTCCGCGACATGGATCTGAGGGCCATCGCACCCTTTGCCGCCCTCGCGCTCCTGCTGGTCGTCGGTGCCCTCGTCAGCCCGAACTTCATCAGCATAGCGAACCTCGCCAATGTGGCGACCCGCAGCGCCTTCATCGCGATCATCGCGGTTGGTGCGACCTTCGTCATCTCGGCGGGGGATCTCGATCTTTCCGTGGGCTCCATGGTCGCCTTCGTGGCCAGCCTGATGATCCTGTTCATGAATTCCGGCGCGATTGCGGATCCGGCGCTGACCATTGCGGCGGCCGTTGCACTCACCATTCTCGCCGGCGCACTTTGCGGCTTCTTCAACGGGCTGATCACCACGGTCGGCAAGATCGAGCCCTTCATCGCCACGCTCGGCACCATGGGCATCTATCGCGGGCTCACCACATGGCTTTCGCAGGGCGGTGCGATCACGCTGAAATCACCCGACATCCAGACCATGGTGCGCCCCGCCTATTTCGGCAGCGTGCTCGGCATTCCGGTTCCGATCGTGGTTATCCTCGTCGTCACTGCCATTGCAGCCTTTATCCTCTACCGCACGCGCTATGGGCGCCATGTGGTGGCGGTCGGTTCGAGCAGCGACGTGGCGCGCTATTCGGGCATTGCCGTCAACCGGGTGCGCATGGTGGCCTTCATCATCCAGGGTCTTTGCGTCGCGATCACCGTGCTGCTCTATGTGCCGCGCCTCGGCTCGACCTCGGCGACGACGGGCATTCTGTGGGAGCTGCAGGCGATCACCGCCGTGGTGGTCGGAGGCACGGCGCTGAAAGGCGGGGCGGGCCGCGTCTGGGGCACGATCTGCGGCGCCTTCATTCTGGAGATCGTCGGCAACATCATGCTGCTTTCCAATTTTATCAGCGAATACCTGATCGGCGCCATTCAGGGCTCGATCATCATCATCGCGATGCTCGTGCAGCGCTCGCTCGTTCGAAAATCGTGAGGCCGGTCCGGGAGGCCCGGCCAGACGTACCGCCCTTAAGGGCGATCAACCCCAGGAGGAGAACACACATGCTGAAGAATTTCGCGCGCGCCGCAGCCTTTGCGGCCATCGGCCTCACGGCCGGTGTGGCGGGGGCTCAGGACGCCAAGACCATCGGCGTTTCCATTCCCGCAGCGGACCATGGCTGGACCGCGGGCGTCGTCTACCACGCCGAACGGGTGGCCGAACTGCTCCAGAAGGAGCATCCGGGCCTCAAGGTCGTGGTGAAGACCTCGCCCGATCCGGCAAGCCAGGCCAATGCGATCCAAGATCTGGAAACCCAGGGCCTCGATGCGCTGGTGATCCTGCCGACCGATCCCGATCCGCTCGTCAACGCCATCAAGGAAGTCAAGAGCAAGGGCACCTTCGTCGCCATCGTCGACCGCGCGCCGAGCGTTATGGACGACACGGTCCGCGACCTCTATGTGGCAGGCAACAATCCGGCGCTGGGCGAAGTGGCCGGCAACTACATCAAGAACACCACCCCGGATGCGGAAGTCGTGGTCATCCGCGGCCTGCCGATCCCGATCGACCAGCAGCGCCAGGACGGCTTCGACAAGGCGATTGCCGGCTCCAACGTCAAGGTTCTCGACCGCCAGTTCGGCAACTGGAACCGCGACGACGCCTTCAAGGTCATGCAGGACTACCTGACCAAGTTCCCGAAGATCGACGTGGTCTGGTGCCAGGATGACGACATGGCCGTGGGCGTGCTGCAGGCCATCGAACAGTCCGGCCGCACCGACATCAAGTATGTGGTCGGCGGCGCCGGTTCCAAGGACATGATCAAGAAGGTTCAGGACGGCGACAAGATGATCCCGGTCGACGTGCTCTATCCGCCGGCAATGGTGGGTTCGGCCATGGAACTGACGGCAGCGGCCCTCTACAGCCAGGTTCCGGTCCGCGGCACCTACACGCTGGATGCGACGCTGGTCACGAAGGACAATGCGAAGGATTTCTACTTCCCGGACTCGCCCTTCTGAGCTTATAAATCGATTTAAGGGGAGCGCCTTCCGGGCGCTCCCTGCAACTTGAACTCTTTGCCACGGGAGGAATGGCATGAAGACGATCAAGGGACCGGCGCTTTTCCTGGCGCAGTTTGCAGGGGATGCCGCCCCCTTCAATTCCTGGAAGGATATTACCCGCTGGGCCGCCGATTGCGGCTACAAGGGCGTTCAGGTGCCGAGCTGGGATGGCCGGCTGATCGACCTGAAGAAGGCCGCCTCCTCGAAGGACTACTGCGACGAATTCGCCGGTGTAGCCCGCGAGAACGGCGTCGAGATCACCGAACTGTCCACCCATCTGCAGGGCCAGCTGGTTGCCGTGCATCCGGCCTATGACGAAGCTTTTGACGGATTTGCCGCCCCCGAAGTGCGCGGCAATGCGAAGGCGCGGCAGGAATGGGCCGTCGAGCAGGTGAAGCTCTGCCTCACGGCCTCCAGAAATCTGGGGCTTACCGCCATGGCCTCCTTTTCCGGCGCGCTCGCCTGGCCGTTCATCTATCCCTGGCCGCAGCGCCCCGCAGGACTTGTCGAAACCGCCTTTGACGAACTGGCCCGCCGCTGGCGCCCGATCCTCGATCATGCGGAGGACTGCGGGGTCGATGTCGCCTACGAGATCCATCCCGGCGAAGACCTGCATGACGGGGTGACCTTCGAGATGTTCCTCGAACGGGTCGGCAATCACCGGCGCGCCAACATACTCTACGATCCCTCGCATTACGTGCTGCAATGCCTCGACTATCTCGACCACATCGACATCTATCACGAGCGGATCAAAATGTTCCATGTGAAGGATGCGGAGTTCAATCCCACGGGCCGGCAGGGCGTCTATGGCGGCTTCCAGTCCTGGGTGAACAGGGCCGGACGTTTCCGCTCGCCGGGCGACGGACAGGTGGATTTCGGCTCGATCTTCTCGAAGCTCACCGCCCATGATTTCGACGGCTGGGCCGTGGTTGAATGGGAATGCTGCCTGAAGCATCCGGAGGACGGCGCGCGGGAAGGGGCGGAATTCGTCCGCAGCCACATCATCCGCGTCACAGAAAAGGCCTTCGACGACTTTGCAGGCGCCGGCACCGACGAAGCAGCAAACCGGCGCATGCTGGGGATCTAGCCTTGATGGCTGGCACGTCTCAACGCCGCCATGTCGCCGCTCTCGAGCGCGGCGACATGGGCCTCGATCCGCTCCAACGGCCAGTCCCACCAGGCGATTTCCAGAAGCTCGGCTATCGTTCGGTCATCAAACCGCTTGCGGATCGGATTTGCCGGATTCCCGCCAACGATGGTGTAGGGTTCGACATCGCGCGTGACGACCGAGGCGGCCGCGATGATGGCGCCGCTTCCGATCGTCACCCCCGGCATGATGATGGCGCCGTGGCCGATCCAAACATCATGACCGACGACCGTATCCCTGAAGGGCAGGCCCTGATAGCCGCCCGTGTTGGCAAGATCGAAGATCCTGAAGGGAAAGGTGGTGAAACCCGCCATCGGATGATTTGCGGAACTGGTGATGAAATAGGAACCGCGCGCGATCTGTCCGAATTTACCGATGACAAGCTTTTCCGGGCTGAAGGGATAGGTATAGGGCGCGAGAATGCCCGCCGTTTCCTCCGGCCTGCCGGAATGGGTGAAATAGGTGTAATCGCCGACCTCGATGCGGGGATGGTCGATGACAGCATTGAGGTGGACGGTTTCGCGAACGATGCTTCCATCGGGAAGCGTGATGGGATGCGCCGCACGGGCGTCAAGAAAAGGCATGACTGGATCCATTCTGGGGGAGGGAAAACAGGGCCCGGAGCCTTCGGGGCTCGGTCCTTGGTTCACGTGCCTCGCCGGGAGGCGGATCTCAGTTGTTCATTGCCAGGGCATCCTTCTTTCGAGGACTTCCAGAATAGTGGCTTCCCGGGACATACTCAAGACAGGAACAGGAGGAGAGATATATGGCAATCGAGGGAACGGTAGAAAAGCGGGAGCCACGCATCCGGCTCGGCATGGTCGGCGGCGGGTCCGGCGCCTTCATCGGCGCGGTGCATCGCATTGCCGCCCGCATCGACGATCATTACGAGCTGGTGGCGGGCGCGCTCTCGTCCACGCCGGAAAAATCCCGACAGTCAGGGGCCGAACTCGGCCTCGACCCCGCCCGGGCCTATGACGACTTCAAGTCCATGGCGATCCGCGAGGCGAAGCTGAAGAACGGCATCGAAGCGGTCGCGATCGTCACGCCCAACCATATGCATTATCCGGCCGCCAAGGAATTCCTGCGCCGCGGCATCCACGTCATCTGCGACAAGCCGCTGACCTCCAATCTGGCGGATGCGAAGAAGCTCCTGAAGATCGCCCAGGAATCGGATGCGCTCTTCGTTCTCACGCATAACTATACCGGCTACCCCATGGTGCGGCAGGCGCGCGAGATGGTGCGCAACGGCGAGCTCGGGGACATCCGCGTGGTCCAGGTCGAATATCCGCAGGACTGGCTTGCCGAGCCGATCGAACAGACCGGCCAGAAGCAGGCTGCCTGGCGCACCGATCCGAAACAGTCGGGAGCTGGCGGCTCGACCGGCGATATCGGCACCCATGCCTATAATCTTGCCTCCTTCGTCACCGGTCTGGAGCTTGAGGAGCTGGCGGCGGACGTTCATACCTTCGTGCCGGGGCGTAAGCTCGATGACAATGCCCATGTCATGCTGCGCTTTGCGGGCGGGGCCAAGGGGATGCTCTGGTGCAGCCAGGTGGCGACCGGCAATGAAAACGGGCTGAAACTGCGTGTCTATGGCACCAAGGGCGGCATTGAATGGGTGCAAGCCGACCCCAACTATCTCTGGTTCACCGAACTCGGCAAGCCGAAGCAGCTGATCACCCGCAACGGCGCGGGCGCGAATGCGGCGGCCGCCCGGGTGAGCCGGATTCCGAGCGGCCATCCGGAGGGCTATCTGGAAGGCTTCGCGACGATCTATACGGAGGCGGCACGCGCCATCCATGCGAAACGGCAGGGCCGTCCGGTGGATCCCGACGTGGTCTACCCGACCGCCGAAGATGGCGTGAAGGGCGTTGCCTTCGTGGAAGCCTGCATCGCCTCCTCGAAGCGGAACGGTGCCTGGGTCAAGCTCTGACGGCACCCCGAGCCTTGCTTCCCGCCAAGCCGCCTGCCCGACCGGGCGGCGGCTTTTCCTGTCCCCTGTCTGACGCAGCCAACAGTATTTGTTCTCCCGGCGGAACCATCCAATCCGAGACGCGTTCCCTCGCCTAGAGCGGCAGGAGTTTCAAATGCGCAATAGCTGGATCTGGATCTTGGTCATCGTGGTCGTCGTCCTCGGCGGCCTTTACATGAGCGGCATGATCGGGCGCCCCACCGGACCCGAGAACCAGCAGCCTGCCCCCCACGCCATCGACCAGACCCCGGCGCAATAATCCGCGCCCGCTCGTCGCTTTTCTGATCCAGCGCCGTTTCCCTGGGGATGCGGCGTTTGTCTCATTCACGAGGAGACCGTTTCGTGCTCATCACCCTCACCGCCATTCTCTTCCTTCTCATCGGGCTCCTTCTCGCCGGTGGTGGCGCCTGGCTTCTCGCCCTCGACGGAAGTCCCTTCTATCTCTTTGCGGGGGTGACGATGGTGGCAACGGCGGTGCTTCTCTTCCGCCGCAGCAGGCTGGCGCTCGCCACCCATGGTATCCTCATCGTTGTCGCCCTTGTCTGGGCGGTATCGGAAGTGGGCTTCGACTGGTGGCAGCTCGGCCCGCGCGGCGGACTCGTCATTCTTCTTGGCCTCTGGCTGCTGCTGCCGGCCATTCGGCGGCGGCTCGGAAGCCCGGCCGCGCAGCTGGAAAACCGGCCTTCGGCTTCCGCCTGGGTTCTCGGAGCGCCCGTTCTGGTGTCGATCGTGATTGCGATCTATTCCATGTTTCAGGACCCCTATGAGGTGACCGGCACGCTGCCAAAGCCGGCGGCGGAGAATGCGGCCTTCGGGGGGAATGTGCCGGATGGCGAATGGCATCAATATGGGCGCACCCCTTTCGGCCAGCGCTTCTCGCCGCTTGCCGACATCACGCCTGCCAATGTGGGCAAGCTGCAGGTGGCCTGGCAATACCAGACCGGCGACGTGAAGCGGCCGGAGGATGTGGGCGAAACCACCTATCAGGTAACGCCACTGAAGGTCGGAGACACGCTTTACATGTGCACGCCGCATAATCTGGCGATCGCGCTCGATGCGCTGACCGGCAAGGAAAAATGGCGCTTCGACCCGAATGTCGGCCTCAATCCCGACCGGCAGCATCAGACCTGCCGCGGCGTGACCTATTACAAGGCGCCGGCTGCGACGGCCGGCAGCCCCTGTGCCGAACGGGTCTACCTGCCGACTTCCGATGCGCGGCTGATCGCGCTCGATGCGCATAGCGGCAAGCTCTGCGAGGGCTTTGCCGACAAGGGCGTGCTCCATCTCGAACAGGGGATGAAGTACAATCCGGCGGGCTATTACTATTCCACGTCGCCGCCCGTCGCGGCCGCAGGCAAGCTGATCATCGGCGGCGCGGTGAACGACAATTATTCGACGCGGGAACAGTCGGGCGTGATCCGCGCCTTCGATATCGAGACGGGTGCGCTGGTGTGGAACTGGGATTCCGGCAATCCCGACCAGACCGCGCCGCTACCGCCCGGCCAGACCTATACGATCAACTCTCCCAATGCCTGGTCGGTCCTCTCGGCCGATGAGGGGCTCGGCATGGTCTATGTGCCACTCGGCAACCAGGTGCCGGACCAGCTGGGCATGAACCGAAGCGCCAATGTGGAGAAATTTTCCTCCTCCATCGTCGCTCTCGATCTCAATACGGGTGCCCTGAAATGGGTTCGCCAGACCGTGCATCACGATCTCTGGGACATGGACGTTCCGGCACAGCCCGTGCTGTTCGATCTCAAGCGGCCCGATGGCACTGTTGTTCCTGCCCTTGTCGGCCCGACGAAACAGGGGGATCTCTATGTGCTCGACCGGCGGTCGGGCGAGCCGATCATTCCCGTAAAGGAAGTGCCCGCACCGGGTGGCGCCATTCCGGAAGACCGGACGGCACCGACGCAGCCGATTTCCGACCTCACCTTCTCTCCGCCGCCGCTGAAGGAAAGCGACATGTGGGGGCTGACCTTGCTCGACCAGCTCGCCTGCCGGATCGCCTTCCACACATATCGCTATGAGGGACGTTATACGCCGCCCTCGCTGCAGGGCACGATCGTCTATCCCGGCAATTTCGGCGTGTTCAACTGGGGCAGCGTGGCGGTGGATCCGGAACGGCAGATCCTCTTCGGCATGCCGACCTACCTCGCCTTTACCTCGAGGCTCGTTCCCGCAGCCGCCATTCCGCCGAAAGGGGCCGGCGAGAAGGGCAGCGAGCAGGGTCTCAACCGCAATGAAGGCGCACCCTATGGCGTCTATATGGGCCCCTTCCTCAGCCCGCTCGGCATTCCCTGCCAGGCCCCGCCATGGGGCTATGTCACAGGCGTGGACCTGAACACGGGCAAGATGGTCTATCGTCACCGCAACGGCACGGTGGAAGACATGACGCCGCTGCACCTGCCCTTCCGTGTCGGTGTTCCCGGCATTGGCGGGCCGATGCTGACCCGGGGCGGCGTGGCCTTCCTGGGCGCTGCGGTCGACAATTATCTGCGCGCCTATGACGTGACGACCGGCCGGGTTCTGTGGGAAAGCCGCCTTCCCGCAGGCGGGCAGGCAACTCCGATGACCTACCGGGCCTCCGACGGGAAGCAGTATGTGGTGATGGTTGCCGGCGGGCACGGCTCCGTCGGCACCAAGCCCGGCGATTATGTGATTGCCTATCGCCTGCCCTAGGGGAGGCGACCGGAACCATTGCCGCTTTCGCGCATTCTGCGCTCACCCGTACGGCTCGCTTCATTTCCCCTGAAGGGCCGTTTGCATGAAGGGGATGGAGCAACCATGAGCAAGAGCAGCAGACCCTATATCGCCGGCATCTTCTTCATCCTCGTGGTGCATTGCCTCTATCTCGGCAAGGAATTCCTGACCCCCGTCTTTCTCGCCTTCCTTCTCTCCACAACGCTCGCACCGGTGGTGCGGGCGCTCAGCCGATGGCATATCCCGCCCGTGATTGCCGCCTCGCTCCTGATTGCGGGCTCCGCCTTTCTTTTCTTCCTGCTCGGCTACATCACCAGCGGGCCGATTGCCGCGATGATCGCAGATGCACCGGAAATCGGGCATACGCTGAAGCTCAAGATGATCGGTCTTCGCCAGTCGCTGGAAGGGGCGCTGGAAGCGACCTCGCAGATCGAGAACGTGACGGCCGACATGAATGACGCGACGGCCCAGAAGGTGGTCGTCGCCCAGCCGGGCATCCTCTCCCGCGCGGCCGGCAATCTCATTTCCGCAGGCACGACGATTGCCATCACCTTCGTGCTGTCGCTCTTCCTGCTCGCCTCGGGCAATCTGTTCTACCAGAAGATCGTGCAGTCCTTCTCCCGGCTCAGCGACAAGAAGAAGGTGCTTCGCATCGTCTACAATATCGAAGGGGAAATCAGCCGCTACCTGCTCACCATCACCATCATCAATATCATGGTGGGCGTTTTCATCGGGCTTGGTCTCTGGCTGATCGGTATCGAGAACCCGCTGGTCTGGGGGGTGCTCGCCTTTCTCCTCAACTATCTTCCCTATATCGGCGCGCTGATCTCGATCGTACTGGTGGGCATCATGTCGGTCGTCACATTCGACAATCTGCTCTACAGCCTGCTCGCGCCGGGCCTCATCCTGTTTTCCCATGTGGCGGAAGGGCAGTTTCTGACCCCGATGCTGGTCGGGCGGCGGATGGAGCTGAACGCGGTGGCCGTCTTCATTTCCATATCCTTCTGGTCCTGGCTATGGGGCTTCATCGGTGCGCTGATGGCGGTGCCGATCCTCGTCGTCATCAAGGTCATTGCCGACCATGTGGAAGGGCTGAAGCCGCTCGGCAATTTCCTCTCCGGCGACCATCCGCTGCTTGCGGACGCGCCGAGCAAGGCAGCGCGGGAATAGGCCGCGCCCACCGGATACCATATAAGGTGGATGGATCAGTCGAAACTGTCCATGGAGGACGCATCCGCCGCATCGCGCCCGCCGGTCAAGATGGCGCGCTTGCCCACGTGATTGGCGGGGCCGACGAGACCTTCCTGCTCCATGCGCTCCACCAGCGAAGCGGCGCGATTATAGCCGATGCCCAGGCGCCGCTGGATATAGGAGGTCGAGCACTTCTTGTCGCGAAGCACCAGTTTGACGGCCTTTTCGTAAAGGTCGTTGCCGTCTTCCTCGGCGAGCGCCGACTTGTCGAAGACCGGTGCATCCTCCTCCGGCTCCTCCTCGCTGTCGTCCGCATCTTCCGTGACGGTGCCCAGATATTCCGGCCGGCCCTGCGTCTTCAGATGGGCGACAACCTTTTCCACCTCCTCGTCGGAGACGAAGGGACCGTGAACACGGGCAATCCGGCCACCGCCCATCATGTGCAGCATGTCGCCCTGGCCGAGCAGATGCTCTGCGCCCGGCTCGCCCAGAATGGTGCGGCTGTCGATCTTGGAGGTCACCTGGAAGGAAATGCGGGTCGGGAAATTGGCCTTGATGGTGCCGGTGATGACATCGACCGAGGGACGCTGGGTCGCCATGATCAGATGGATGCCCGCCGCCCGCGCCATCTGCGCCAGACGCTGGATGGCACCTTCGATTTCCTTGCCGGCCACCATCATCAGGTCAGCCATTTCATCGACGATCACGACGATATAAGGCATCGCCGTCAGGTCCATCTCGACCTGTTCGTAAAGCAGTTCGCCCGTCTGCTTGTCGAAGCCGTTCTGCACCGTGCAGAATATCGCCTCACCCTTGGCGCGGGCCGCTGCTGCCCGGCTGTTATAGCCATCGATGTTGCGAACACCGAGGCGCGACATTTTCCGGTAGCGCTCCTCCATTTCCCGAACGGCCCATTTGAGCGCCATCACCGCCTTCTTGGGATCGGTGACCACGGGGGTGAGGAGGTGGGGAATGCCGTCATAGACCGAAAGCTCCAGCATTTTCGGATCGACCATGATCAGCCGGCATTCCTCCGGCTTCAGCCGGTAGATGAGCGACAGGATCATGGTGTTGATGGCGACGGACTTGCCCGAACCGGTGGTGCCCGCTACCAGGAGATGGGGCATCTTGGCAAGTTCGGCGATCACGGGCTCGCCGCCGATGGTCTTGCCGAGGCAAAGCGGCAGGTGGAAGCGGCTGCCCGCATAGTCGCCCGATTCGATCAGCTCGCGCAGATAAACCGTTTCCCGGACGGGATTGGGCAGCTCGATGCCGATGACATTGCGGCCGGGCACGACCGCAACGCGGGCCGAGAGAGCAGACATGGAGCGGGCGATGTCATCGGACAGACCGATCACGCGGGAGGATTTGACCCCCGGTGCGGGCTCGAACTCATAGAGCGTCACGACCGGGCCGGGGCGCACATCGATGATTTCGCCCTTGACGCCAAAATCCTCCAGCACGCTTTCGAGAAGACCGGCGCTCTGCTCCAGCGCTTCGGGCGTCATGGCGGTTTCGACGCGCAGGCTCGGCTCCTGCAGCAACTCGATCGACGGGAATTCATAGCCTTCCGATGCGACCGGATCGGCTAGCGTTTCGATCATGGAAAGGCGCGGCTTTTCGGGCGGCGCGGGAAGACGTAT
>CAMFIF010000017.1 GCA_945952415.1 uncultured Rhizobium sp.
TCTTCCGCCGGTGCTGGCTCCTCGGCCTGCGGCTCTTCAGCCGGAGCGGGCTCCTCAGCCTGCGGTTCTTCCGCCGGTGCTGGCTCCTCAGCCTGCGGCTCTTCCGCCGGAGCGGGTTCTTCTGCCTGCGGTTCTTCCGCCGGAGCGGGTTCTTCTGCCTGCGGCTCTTCAGCCGGGGCAGGCTCTTCCGCCTGCGGCTCGGCAGCCGGTTCCTCGGCCTGCGGCTGTTCGGCAGCGGGTTCCTGTGCTGCCGGCTCTTCTGCCGGAGCCGGCTCTTCCGCTGCGGGCTGTTCGGCCGCGGCAGGTACGTCGGCCGAGCGCTGGCCGGCGGCAGCCGGATCTTCCACGGCTGCCGGTTCGGCCTGGGCGGGATCTACCGCCGTATCGTCTGCGGGCACCGCTTCTTCGGCTGCTGCTGCTGCCGGCTGCTCAAGGAAGGAATCCGGCGTGGCATTGTCATCCACCACCTCGACCGCATCGGCCTGCGGGTCAGGCACATTCGCCGCCGTCTCGATCTTGGCAGCTTCCGCCTGGATCGTTTGGTTGGCGGTGTCGATCTGCCGGATTTCCTGCTGGTTGACGATGGTCGTTTCCGTCACCGTCTCGTAGCGTTCATAGGTGGAAACATAGGTGCTTTCGAAGCGGCTATATTCGCGGCTGTTCATGCCGAACGTATAGTCGTCATAGACCACGACCGGGGCGTCATAGGTGCTCCAGCTATAGCTCTCGTAATAGACGGAGTACTCGCTGTAGGAGTGATACACTTCTGCGGAGAAGTAGGTGTAGGAGTCGCGGTAATAGATCACATCGTCAGGATGGTAGATCACGACATAATCGTAATAGCCGCTGTAGATGCCGAAGACTTCCGCAAGCAGGATCGTTGCCAGCCACTGGTTGGCGAGCGAACGGTTTGCGGCTTCGGCGCGATCCAGCCGGCGCTGCATTTCCTCCAGTTCATAGCGTGCGCGGGCGTCCTTGCTGCGCTTGCCGGCAAGGTTCGCCAGCTGCTTGCGCATGGCGTTGATGCGGCGGGAGTTGGAAACCGCATTCTTTTTGCTCGCCCCGGCCTTGCTGCCGGCGGAGCGCTTCAGATAATCCTGCCAGAGGCTCTTCAGCGACTTTACGCCGACCGACACGTCCTGCGCCTTGATGCCGGACAGGCGATAGGCATTGTCCAGACGGGCGACGGAAGCGGACGCCTTCGGCAGCGCCTGCGCAAGCGCCTTGCTGTTCTTGGAAGCGGCTGCCTTCTTCACCGCCTTCAGCGCCCGCGACGTATCGACCAGCGCCTTGACCAGCGGAGCGGAACGGCTGCGTTCCTTGGCCGGACGCGCCTTCAGCCGCTGGGAAATGACCACCAGCGCCTGCTCCATCTTGGTCATCAGCTGGCTGGCGGTGAGCTTCACCGCCTTCTGCTGGGCCGCTTCGGCAGCGGGCAGGCGGATGCCTTCGAAATGCGGCTTGATCGCGAGCGGCGCAATGGCGATGGTGGTGCTGAGCGCGACCGTCGAAATAAGCCGCAGGAAGCTGGGATGGGAACGCAAGGAGGCAGTCCTTTCAGTGGGGGCGAAGAATGGGTTCCGCCTGCGCGATACCGGCCGATGCATGCCTCCTGATAAAACCGGAGATAGGCATTCTTGCCGGTCCTCGCAACGCGTACAACCGTATGGTTCGCTACGCTAACGGATATGATTATTGTTATAAATAATTAACTCATCCGCCGCGTGACATTTTTTGGGCTGATCGTTAATCCGCAAGCGCCGGAAACTACGCATGAGCGGACTGGACCGGCAGACAGGCAAAACCGGCATCGAAACCGGGCAAGCTGGAAACCCTCTCTGCTCCATGCGCCGACCCGGCATTTCTGCCTGGCAAACGCACCCTCCGCACGGCCGGTTACCGCAGGGCAACTTGGACGAAAGACCGCAGATTGTCTGAAGAGGGCGTTCCTGAACGCATCTGACCAAGGGCATCAGGAGAGGGGCGCAAAGCCATTTACATATGGTGCGGACGACGGGGATCGAACCCGTATACCCGAAGGCGAGGGATTTTAAGTCCCTTGCGTCTACCAGTTTCGCCACGTCCGCATCACAATAAGATCAACACGTTAGGTCGATCTCGACGGTTTTGCAAACCATTCTCCAGCGTGGTTCAGCGCATATGCGCTTTTTCCGGCGAATGCATGCACCAGCTTGGCTTCATTTTCAACATGTGGCGTGTCGCAAGTTCCATTCTTTCCAACTTATCACCAAGCGCAGCGGCGCCGCGTCAGGTTCCGCAGGACCCCGCTCAATCACGTTTTAATAAACAAAAGGTTGTGTTTAAAGGGGTTAATATACTCTAAAGGTTATGTTGTTGGGTTGGGCAACCCGAGTGAATCCAGGAATGGACGTAGCCAAAAAATAGAAACTTCTGATGTTAGCGATTCTTATACCTATTGTTTTTATATAATAATGTTAGTCACTACCTCCATCGCTGGGGATTTCCATGTTACAACGTTTTTCCTCCGTGAACCGCCTGAAGCATGCCGCTCTTGATGCCATCGAGGCGAATGTGATGGTTGCAGATAAGAACCTCAACATCCTCTATCTCAACAAGTCCGTTGAGCGTTTGCTGAAATCCTCGGAAGAGGATCTCCGACGGGAACTTCCGGGTTTCAGCGTGGCAGGCCTTGTCGGTGCGAACATCGACGTTTTCCACAAGAACCCCAGCCATCAGCGAACGATGCTGGCGCAGCTGAGGCAGCAGCATCGCGCGACGATTTCCATTGGCTCGCACCAGTATGACCTCGTCGTCACGCCGCTGAAAAAGGGCGAGGAGGTGACCGGCTTTGCTGTCGAGTGGGCCGATGCCAAGGAACGGCTGATGAACCTCGATTACTCCGCCCAGATTGCGGCCATCGGCAGGTCCCAGGCGATCATTGAATTCACGCCAACCGGCGAGATCATGAGCGCCAACGCGAATTTCCTGAACCTGATGGGTTACCGGATGGAGGAGATAAAGGGAAAGATGCACAGCATCTTCGTCGAACCCGAATATGCGAAGTCTTCGGATTATGCCGCCTTCTGGTCCGACCTTTCGGGCGGACGATACAAGGCGTCTGAATTCCGCCGCCTGACAAAGAGCGGGAAAACGGTGGTTATCTCGGGTTCCTACAATCCCATTCTCGACGAGCAGGGCCGCGTGACGAAAGTGGTCAAGTTCGCAAATGACGTGACGGAACGGGAAAGCACGGTTCGGGCGCTGGGCGATGCGCTGACGCGCCTTTGCGACGGTGACTTCGGCTTCCAGCTCGAGCAGAAATTTGCTCCTGAGTTCGAGCAGCTTCGGGCGGATCTCAATCGCTCATTCCGGCAGCTCAACGACACCTTCACCGAAATCTCCAACAGCGTCAGAGCCATCGGAAACGGGTCGCATGAAATTGCCGAGGCGATCACCGATCTGTCCCGCCGCACCGAAAACCAGGCGGCTACGCTGGAAGAGACGGCTGCGTCACTGGATGAGATTACCGTCAATGTCTCCAACTCCACAACAAGAGCGGCTGAGGCAAGTGAACTTGCCGCGCGGGCCAATGCCAGTGCGGAAAGCTCCGGCACGGTTGTCGCAAATGCCGTGAATGCCATGAGCGCCATCGAGAAATCCTCCGGAGAAATCTCGACGATCATCGGCGTCATCGATGAAATCGCCTTCCAGACGAACCTTCTCGCGCTCAATGCCGGTGTGGAGGCCGCCCGTGCCGGCGAAGCCGGTCGCGGCTTCGCGGTGGTGGCGCAGGAAGTACGGGAACTTGCTCAGCGCTCGGCAAAGGCGGCGAAGGAAATCAAGGATCTCATCCAAAGCTCCGCATCGGAAGTGAACCGGGGTGTCAAGCTGGTGAGCGATACCGGAAATGCGCTCAAGTCGATCAATGAGTTCATTTTCGCGATCAACGACCACATGAAGTCCATCTCCGTTTCGTCGAGAGAGCAATCCGGTGGTCTGAAGTCCATCAATGAAGCCGTGAATTCCATGGACCAGAGCACCCAGCAAAATGCCGCGATGGTGGAGCAGTCGACCGCGGCGGCCTCCTCGCTGTCTCAGGAGGCTGTAAGACTTCAGGAGCTTGTTTCCGGCTTCCGGTTAAGCACGAAACCCGCAGCCCGCTGGGCAGCATGAGGCCTCCCGGTTGCGTTCGATACCTCGCAGGTTTCCATGACGGCGACCTCACCGGCGACCACAGACCAGAGCCAATCAGGCGGGTGCGGACACCGGTGCAGGCTAAACCCCAGATGGAGTTGAAAACATAATGGCAGGACCAAACACCCTCATGGGCGGCGAAACGCTGGAACTGCTGGTCGTTTTGCTGAAGGATCGGCAGTTCGGCTTGCGCACCCATTCCATCAGGGAAATTCGCGGCTGGGCCCCGGTAACACCCATGCCCGGCTCCCCACCGGAAATCCTCGGTATAAGCAATCTGCGGGGCACCGCCATACCGATCGTCGATCTGTCCATCAAGCTGGGCATGGGTCCGGTGGCCGTGACGGAGCGCAGCGCCATCGTTGTGATAGAGCTCGGCCATCTCATTATCGGACTTCTCGTTGATGGCGTTTCCGGCATGATGTCGCAGCCCGCCGCAGCGCTTCAACCGGTGCCGCCGGCAACGGCTGCATACCGGGACTATGCGGATGGCATCCTTCCCCATGATCAGGCGCTGATCTGCTTCCTCAATATGGAAAAGCTGTTCGCGGAAAGTCAGGATGATTTCGCCTTCGAGGCGGCGTAGCCGACGATTGCCCTGGAATAGCAGGAGACCATGGGCCTTGAGCGGCGCACCAGAGGTGTAGCACTGAACGTTTTCGCCGAGTTTGTTCTCATAGTTTCCTAGGAACGGGGTGCGCCTCTGGACTCCGTCTGTCTCACGGTCGCCCGGACCGCTGGATCAGGCATTCCTGCTCTCGGCATCGAAACCCGGACACTCGAAAGCCGGCAGACACCAACAGGCTTCAACCGGACAAAAACGGATTGGATCGTCGAAAATGCGGGGTGACGGTCCTGGAGGGTCGACCGTCACCCCGCCGAAAGGCCGTCAGTGCGGCTGGGAGCGCAACCAGGCTTCCCTTTCATCGGCCACGAAGTCGGGATTGCCCATGCCCGGATACATTTCCTGGAGGATTGCGCCCAGGGCAAGCTCCAGGCAATAGGCGGGGAACTCCGCACCGATCTGGTTGGCCCGCTCGCGCGCATAGGTCACCAACCTCGCGAGAGAGGCCAGTTCCTTCAATTCGTTTTCTACGTCCTTGTCCTCGCACGGAGCTTGCAGCGGGCGGTCAAGCATGGAACTTTCCTTGCAGTTCGGCATTTTCCTCGGCTGGCGGAAACCGTCCGGCCCTGGCGAGGGCGGGTCTTCACGCCGATGCACAACGCTTCACGTTGCGTCATGTCGATACACTAGGTGAACGCGCAGCAAATTGCGCGTGACTCTATCGTGACACATCCATTGGTTATGTTGTCTTAAATAACACAACCTTTTAGCAGGGCCTGCCACTGGCTGGTTTCCGAGAGTGTCCAGTCCGTCGAGGGGGGCGAAAGACGGCCCTCGGGAAGGCTTTCCAGCTTTTCCAACAGCTTCAACGCATCTGCACGCTTTGGGTTCACGTGGCTGGCGAGCCCGCGCACCGCTTCTTCGGTCTCCCCCCCGGGGCTGAAGCCAGCGGTCTCGAAGATTGTGGTCCAGGTCCGTCTCTTGAAGAAGAGGCGTCGAGCGGCATCCAGGAGGCTGGCCTGAAGAGACGGGTCGATCATCCCATTTTCCAGCGCGGCCTGCAGAACCGCTTCCACTGTCACAATCGGCTCCGAGAGCGCCGGATAGCCGAGCTCCGCCGGGCCATGCAGCTGTGCCACATCCGCATCGTCCAGTCGGCGCCCCTCCGCATAGTCAAGGGCGATATCGCCGATGCAGACCATGCCAAAGGCGGCGCACTCCGCAGCCCGGAGCGCGCCCATTGAGGCCGCGCCATACACCGCCACGCCAAGCGAAAGCGCATGCAGGATTTCCTTGTGCCAGACGGCAGGCATCTGCTCGAAATAGCCGTCGATGATCCCGATCGCGCTGGCGCCCTCCAGCGTGGCTTTGAGCACATCGCCGCGCCGGGCCGGAGGGCGGACCGTCAGCGATGGGAACGGGTGGTCATGCCGCTTCGCAGAAAGCGCGGGCAGGCTCGGCCCGACGAAAACCACCTTCATGCACCGACCCCCGCCATAAGCGCGCGCGTACCGAAGCGCCTCAGTCGTGCGCCCGGCGGATGTTCCAGCCCGGGCACCAGGATTTTCTCCACCGAAAACGGCAGGTCAGGGTCTCCAAGGCTGACGGCGATGACCGGGCCGAGGCCGCATCGTGCGATCCGCCCGAGGCTTGCATGCATCATTGCGTCAAGTCCAGAATGCATGGCCGGCCAGGAGGGGCGGGCCGCCGCGGGCAGGGCGAAGGCGTCCACGATCCATGTTGCGGCCGGTGCATCGTAAATCGCAGGATCGATATCGTCCCGTGTGCCGCTGATGAAGGTGATCCGCGATTGAGCGGCCTCCGTCAGGGCGCGGATCGCTGCGCGCACCGGGTTCGGATGGGCGCCGGCACCCCCCGTAACCTCGCGGATCGCCACATGTCTCCGTGCGGTGATGTCGCCCGGCCCCATATGGCAGAGCAGGACGGGAATACCGGTATCGGTCGTCATGTCGAAGAACATGACAGCAAGACCCACGTTCCGGACCGTGTCGACCAGATCGTCGAGAAGCGGATCGCCAAGTGTCCTCGGGTCGAGAACCCGCGCGGCACGCGCCGCAGGCTTCAGGAAATGAAAGAGCGATTCCGCATCCCGCTCGATCCGCTCCATCAGTCCGTGAAACTGCGCCTCAAGCGGCGTGTTGCCCGAAGCGAGCCCGTCCGAAGACTGCCAGAACCGGCTGGAAGGCAGGCTGCGGTCAAGAATGACGGCCTCACGGGGCACGGCAACCCTTTCTCCGCTCAAAAGCTCGGTCCCCCATTGCCAGAGGATAGTGTCCTCCTGCGCGAGATCGGCGGCACCCGCGGCGGTCAGCTCCGGCAGACGGAGGGCCCTGATGGTTCGGGAGGCAAGCTCGGCGGCGGTTGCGACGAAGGGCGCGGGGTGGGGTGCAGACGCGACCACCCGTTCCAGCGCCTCCATGGCTGCCGAAAGGCGGGCATCCATATCGGTGATGCCCTTGCCCTGGGCGACTGCCAGCGAACGGGCATTGGGCATGATGGCGTTCCAGACCGGGATGCCGAGAAAATCGAGGCCGGTCATGCGGGCCATGCGGGTAATGCCGTGAAGGGGAAGATGGGGTTCGATCCGCGCCCAGGTTTCCTCGGGCGGCAGGCTGCGGTCTGAATAGGGGGCCGGATGGAAGCCGGCTGGCGCCCCCGCCGCCGGCTTTCCGGAAATCCCTTTCGGGATCATGCGAGTCTCGAGAACTCGACCGTATCGAACTTGCCTGCGGCAACCTGCGAGTTCTGCTCGACGGCCACCGCATAATCGACGCCCTTGATGATCGGCCGGCCCGCGGCATCGATCTTGTCGGCGGTATCCTGCGGAATCTGCGACACCGTCTTCTGGTCGAGATCGACCATCCATACGGCTCTGTCTCCGGGCAATCCCAGAAGCACTACTTTCGTCATTTTCTGTCCCTCTCTTTGCGTTTACAAACCGGCCTTTTTCAGGCCCTCGCGATAGTGTTCCCGCTGCCAATCTTCCTTGATGGGCAGGACGGAGATCCACTGATCGACCTCGAAATCCGGGTAATGCTGCCTGAGTTTGCGGGCGAGGGCCTTGGCCTGCTTTGTCTCGCCCTGCATGGCGCGGCATGCAGCAGCAAGCCGGAGTGCAGGAGTGGGGTCTGCCATCCGCTCGATGTAGCGGAGGGCCTGGGTATAATCTTCGAGATAATAACTTGCCCCCGCGGCGGCCCAAAGATAGCCATCCGGGGTTACAGGATTGAGCTCGATGGCTTTTTCAAGTTTGACCAGTCCTTCGGCCGGCCGGGAAGAATGGGTGAGCGTATCGCCGAAATCGACCAGCACATCCGCATATTGCGGGCTGAGCCGTTCGGCGATCATCAGCGCCTCGACGCTTTCGTCAAAGCCGCCGAGAAACAGTTTCGCGACACCGAGCTCGCGATAGCCCGAGGTGAAATCGCCGCTGCGGCTGATCGCCTCCCGGGCATAGATTTCCGCCGAATGCAGAAGCTCCGGCTCGCCGCGGGCGGTGATCAGCCATTCCAGATGGTTGGTTCTTGCAAGCCCGCTGAGCGCCGGCCCGAAATCGGCCTTCTCCTGAAGCGCCGCGCGAAAGCACTATCGCGCCCGACGGATGGATGGCAGCGTGTAGCTCTGCAGCGACTTCTGCCCTTCGAGAAAATGGAAATAGGCGGCCGGGTCGCCCTCGTAATAGAGGCGTGTATCCTCGTTTCGGCCGACGGCAGCAGAAATATTGCCCACCACCTGCCGGGCAATCTCGCGGCGGTTGATGAGGTAATCGGACGGATCGAGTCGATACCGATCCGCCCATATCACCTCGTCATTGGCCACGTAGATCAGCTGCGCAAACAGCGATGCATTGCCGCCCTCGACGGTAATCCGCGTGTCGAGCACGTAATGGATTGCGTGGCGGATGATGGTTTCTGCCTTTTCGCTCTGCCGGCTGATGCGCTGCGCCGTATAGGGTGCAACGATCCGCAGCGTGCGGCAGCCGCAAAGGCCAATGGTGACATCCTCCAGAAGGGCGGAAACCACCCCGCCATCCTCCTCCGCAGGGGGCAGGATGGCCAGACGGGGCAGGGGCCCGACCTCTACGATCGGGGCGGGCTGAAAAGCCGGAACAGCCGCGAGTTTTCCTTCCTTGCTGCGCTGATAGAGTGCGCGGAGAACGCCCAGCGCATCGCCCACCGCTTCGTTCCGGGTCTCCGAAGCGACGGCAAGCGCGGAAGATGGCATCGAAGGCGTGACCGGCACGGCCGGCTCGGCCAGGGGCTGCGCGCCTGCGAGCACCGATTTTGCCACCATGTTTTCGGGATCGTATCGAAACACCCTCAGGGCTGCCTCGCGCACCAGCACCTCGTCGGCCACGCTGCGCGATTGCGGCAGGGCAAGGCGGATCGCCGCCGTATAGATCTCGCAGCAGCGATGCTGCATCTCCTGCACCCAGCTTCCATATTCGGTAGAAACGGCTGGAAGATCGGCCAGGAAAGGATGGCGATAGAAGGTGATGGCCTTGCCGAGCAGCGCGTGCACCGTGTCCGGGGCGGCCTGTTGCAGGGCGTGAAGCACTTCAATGTCGCAACTGACCACATCAGGCAAAACGCGAACCTGGCTCGCGGAGAATTCCAAAAGGGAAAGGCCGAGTTCCTCCTGCCGCGCCACGATTCGGGCGACCGTCTGGCGAAGATTCGTCAGGCCACGGGCCAGATCTGGCCCGCCCCAGACCAGACGAGAGATGCGCGTGCGCGCGACATCTCTTTCACCGGACGCCAGAAGATAGGCGAGAATGAGAAGCCCTTTTTCGGGAAAGCTGACTTCGCTGTTCTGGCTGTCGAGGAGACGCAACTCGCCCGACGTCTGCAATCTATAGGTCATCTGCCGACCGCGCCCCCGGATCGCCCCCCCCCCAAAGCGGCCGGGTCAGTTCGGAATCGCAGCCGGTTCTTCAGCCTGTTCGTGAGTGGCTGCGAACGCAACTGCGGATTGACCCTCCGCTATGCTTTTCACTAATGCCACGAACTTCTGCCGTGTGTCCATATCTGTAATTTTAGCAAATGCGCGATTGAGGGCCAGACCCTCCTTCGATGCCATGAATTCGGAAAGAGCCTTGGAGTTGGCATAGGTTTCCACGCCGTCCAGGTTGACTGTGGAATCACTGGCTTCCTGCTGGAAAAAGAAGGCGGGAGAAACGCCCAGAACCTCGGCGATCTTCATCAGTCGGCTGGCGCCGATGCGGTTGGTGCCCTTTTCGTATTTCTGTACCTGCTGGAAAGCCACGCCGATCTGTTCGGCAAGCTTTTCCTGACTCATCCCGATAAGGCGGCGGCGCATTTTTACACGCGCTCCGACATATTGGTCCACCGTTCCCGGCGATCGCTTGACGCTCACTTTCATCTCCTGCTGTTTGAGCACCCTGTATAATTCTGTATCATTTCACCCCGGATTGCAATCTTTAGTATGGCCGCCCATGAATTCATTGGGGAGTATTGCTTGCGGGTTCTCTCACTTATCTTTCGGTTTTTATTGTAAAATAGATTTACAACCTAGTCTAATGCAGCTTGAATGCCGTGTCCTGCACATTATTGTGGGTAATTTTTAAGGGGGTAAGCGGCTGCGATTAACAGTTGCGTACAGTCAGGAATCGCTAAAAAAATCCACAGTTGCAGAGTAAATGAAGGTTTTGCGACAATTTTTGGGTGGAATCCCTTTTTGGGTGAGTGCCCTTTGCAATCACAGGGGTACCGATTGACAAGCCCGCCATAACCCAGAAAAAGTGCAACCAAAGAAGCCCCCTCCCGGAGGAATGAGGTCATGCTGCCCCTGGTTCGCCTGTCTGCCGTGCTGTTTCTAACGCTTTCCTCCTTCGGTTTGGCCCATGCGGCCGGCGAATCGCGCAAGGTGGTGACCGTCAACAACGGCGATTATTATGGCTTCGATCTGCGAAGCGTGAAGAATGTCGCGCTCGACGATTGCAAGAAGGCCTGTGTCGACGATACGGCCTGCCGCGCTTTCACCTATAATCAGAAGGCCAAGTGGTGCTTCCTCAAGTCCGACTACAAGAAGCTGAACGCCGCGCCCGGATCGGTCGCCGGTCGCATTGTCCAGTCGGCAGGCGATACCGTGCAAGGGGCAGAACCCGATCTCGGCGCTGCGCCCACGCTCTCCTTCCTGTCGCGCGATTTCCTCGGCCAGGCCTTCGAATACAAGCGCGGTCTCGCCATCGTCAGCGGCCAGGAAGAGATGAGCGCGGACGATATCGTTGCCCAGGCGCGCGAAGCTGCTGCTGGCAACAACATCGAAGTTGCCTTCAATCTCTTCGGCAATGCCCTGTCGCTGAAGAAGGACGATCTCGATCTCTGGCTGGAGACCGCCCGAGTCGGCGCCCGTATCGAGAACAACACCTATCTCGCCGGACAGGCCGCCTATGCTGCCTATCACGGCTATCTCCTGACCCGCACCGCCAGCGCCCGGGCTGATTCGCTGGCGATCATGGCCGCCGCGCTCGACAAGGCGGAGAATTACCGTCCCGCGCTGGAAGCCTACAAGGCCAGCCTGAAGACGGTCGAATCCAAGGTGGTGCGCGCCGCCTATGCGGATCTGCATCAGCGCCAGGGCTTCCGTGTCTCCGGCAACACAGTCGATAATGACAGCGCAACGCCGCGCGCTTGCGTGCAGTTCTCCGAACAGTTGATCAAGTCTGGCGTGGATTATGCATCCTTCGTGAAGCTCGACGGCAAGACGCCGGAGGCGCTCGAGGCCAAGGACAACCAGATCTGCGTGGAAGGTCTGGAACATGGCAAGCGCTACAAGCTGTCGCTCCGCGCCGGCCTGCCGTCCGTCTATGACGAAAACCTCGAAAATCCCGTGGAACTCGATGTCTACGTCCAGGACCGGAGCGCCATGGTGCGCTTCACCGGCGACAATTTCGTGCTGCCCGGCACGGCCCGCCGCGGCATCCCGATCGTTTCGGTGAACACCGACAAGGCGGATCTGAAGCTCTATCGTGTCGGCGACCGCAACCTTGCCCAGCTGCTCGCCAATTCGCAGTTCCTCACCCAGGTTGATGGCTACACGGCCGACCGCCTTCAAAACGAGGTCGGTCAGCTCGTCTGGCAGGGCACCATCGACATCAAGAGCGAGCTGAACCAGGAAGTGGTGACCAGCTTCCCGGTGGATGAGGCCGTGCCCCAGCGCAAGCCGGGCGTCTATGCCCTGACCGCCAAGGCCAGCAATTCCCGCATGGAAGATTGGGATGCCCGCTCCACCCAGTGGTTCGTGGTGTCCGATATCGGGCTTTCGACCTATACCGGCACCGATGGCCTCACCGTCTTTGCCCGGTCTCTGGCGACCGCCAAGCCGATGGCTGATGTCGAGCTGACCCTGCTTGCCCGCAACAACGAGGTGCTCGGCACCGCCCGCACCGATTCCGATGGCCGCGTGAAGTTTGATCCCGGCCTGGTGCGCGGCACCGCGGGCAATGTTCCGGCCATGATCACCGCCTCGAATGGCGGCGACGACTATGTGTTCCTCGATCTCACCCGCGCCGGCTTCGATCTCTCCGACCGTGGCGTGACGGGCCGTGCGGCACCGGGCGCAATCGATGTCTTTGCCTGGACCGAACGCGGCATCTACCGCCCCGGCGAAACGGTTCATGCCAGCGCGCTCGCCCGCGACATCGCTTCGAATGCGGTCGACAGCCTGCCGCTTACCTTCGTCTTTAACCGCCCCGACGGCGTTGAAATGCGCCGCGTCGTCACCGATGGCGGCAAGCTCGGTGGCCATAATGTCGATCTCGACGTCCAGGATAACGCCATGCGCGGCACCTGGACCATGCAGATCTACACCGACCCCAAGCAGAGCCCGATTGCCGAAAAGACCTTCCTCGTCGACGATTTCATCCCGGACCGGATCGAATTCGACATGAAGACCGAGGCCAAGGTTCTCGACCCTGCCAAGCCCGCAGCCCTGTCCATCGATGGCCGCTATCTCTATGGCGCACCGGCCGCCGGCATGAAGCTCGATGGCGAAGTGACGCTGAAGCCGACCCGGGAGACGGAAGCCTTCCCGGGCTACGAATTCGGCTTGGCGGACGAGGAGGATCAGGCGGATAACCGCATCACCCTCTCCGATCTGCCGCTCCTCGACCAGAACGGCCATGCGGTTGTCGAGGTCGCCCTTGGCGATCTCCCCTCCACGACCCGGCTGCTGAACGGCGAAATCACCCTGCGCATGCGCGAGGGCACGGGCCGCGCCGTCGAGCGCAAGCTCACTCTGCCGGTGCGCCCCGAAGGCGACATGATCGGCATCAAACCGGAATTTTCCGGCGAGGTGGCGGAAAATTCCGCAGCCAACTTCAACGTCATCCTGACCACGCCGGAAGGCGACCGCAGCGAGGCCTCGGGCCTGAAGTGGACGCTCCTCAAGATCGAGCGCGACTACCAGTGGTACCGTGACGGCAACAGCTGGAAATACGAGCCCGTGCAGTCCACCTCAAAGCAGGAGGACGGCACCCTCAATGTGACCAAGGATGGGGCGAAAATCTCCGTCCCCGTCGTCTGGGGCCGCTACCGGCTGGAAGTGCAGACCGCCGATGGAACCGCCATTTCCTCGGTCGAGTTCGATGCGGGCTGGTATGTGGCGCAGACCTCCACGGAAACGCCCGATGGCCTCGAAATCGCCCTCGACAAGGAAACCTATGCGGTCGGCGAAACCGCCCATCTGAAGATCTCGCCGCGCTTTGCCGGCGAAGTCCTTGTCAATGCCGGCACCGAAAGCCTGCTCTACACCAAGAGCCAGACCATCGGCGCCGAGGGTGGGGTGGTGGATATTCCCGTCACCGAAGACTGGGGCGCCGGTGCCTATGTCACCGCCACGCTCTACCGCCCGGGCGACGCCCAGGAAAGCCGCATGCCCATGCGTGCAATCGGCATCAAGTGGCTCGGCATAGATCCCGCCGACCGCGCTCTTTCGGTCAAGCTCTCGCCACCCGAAAAGATGCTGCCGCGCCAGACGCTTGCCATTCCGGTGGAAGTTGCGGGTGCCGGGGCAGGGGAGGAAGCCTATGTGGAAGTGGCGGCCGTGGATGTCGGCATCCTCAATCTCACCGGCTACCAGGCGCCCGATCCGAACGGCTGGTATTTCGGCCAGCGCCAGCTGGGGCTTGAAATCCGCGACCTCTATGGCCGCCTGATCGATGGTTCGCTTGGCATTACCGGCAAGCTGCGCACCGGCGGCGACGGTGGCGAAAATGCCCTGCAGGGCTCGCCGCCCAAGGAGAAGCTGGTTGCCTTCTTCTCCGGTCCGGTGAAGCTCGATGCCTCGGGCAAGGCCCTCATTTCCTTCGATATCCCGCAGTTCAACGGCACGGCCCGCGTCATGGCGGTTGCCTGGACCAAGCGCGGCGTCGGCCATGCACAGACGGACGTCATCATCCGCGATCCGGTGGTGCTGACCGCCAGCATGCCGCAATTCCTGGCACCTGGCGACGAAAGCCGGATCCAGGTCGACATTTCCAACACGGATGCGCCGGCCGGCGATTACCAGCTGCAGCTTTCGCCCAATGCGGCACTGGAAGTGGAAGGCAATCTCACCCAGCTCGTAAGGCTGGAGACCGGCGGCAAGCAGACGCTCACCTTCCCGGTGAAGGGCATTCAGCCAGGTGCCGGCGAAGTGGCGATCCGCATGACCAATGATGGTGATGTGGATGTGGAGCAGGCGGTGGGTGTCCTCGTGCGGCCAGGTGCGCTTCCGATCACCACCCGCAGGCCTATCGAGATCGCGCCGGGCGGCAGCCTGACGGTTGACGGCAACCTGCTGGCGGACAGCATCCTGCCCGGTTCCTCCGTGGCAATCCATGTCAGCCGCGCGCCGGCCTTCGATATTCCGGCCCTTCTGTCCATGCTGGACCGCTACCCCTACGGCTGCGCCGAGCAAACCACCAGCCGCGCGCTGCCCTTGCTCTATCTGAGCGAAATGGCCGGTGAGGCCGGCGAACAGGACGATCCGAAGGTGAAGGAGCGGATCCAGGATGCAATCTATCGTGTCCTCTCCTACCAGTCCTCCTCCGGCAGCTTCGGCCTGTGGGGTCCGGGTTATGGCGATCTCTGGCTCGATGCCTATGTTACCGACTTCCTGACCCGCTCGCGCGAGCAGGGCTATCAGGTGCCGGAGGATTCCATGGCACAGGCACTGACCAACCTGCAGAACGCCGTCGGCTACGACAACAACGTGGCCGAGCGGGGCAATGAAATGGCCTATGGCTATTATGTGCTCGCCCGTAACCGGCGCGCCGCGATTGCCGATCTGCGCTATTTCGCGGATACGAAACTCGACGAGTTCCCGACCCCGCTTGCCAAGGCGCATATCGCTGCAGCCCTGTCGCTCTATGGCGACCAGAACCGGGCGGCCCGCATTTTCGGCGAAGCGCTGAAGATGGCGAAGTCCACCACCGATGCCAATCTCGCCCGGTCCGACTATGGTTCCGCGGTGCGTGACGATGCCGCCGTGCTGACGCTCGCTGCGGAAAGCCGGCCCCAGGCCTCGATCATTCCCGATATGGCAGCCCTGACGGCGCGCCAGTGGGAAGCGCAGAGCTGGGTGAGCACGCAGGAACAGAGCTGGATGCTTCTTGCAGCCCGTGCCGTGAAGGATGGGGACAAGACACTCGCGCTTGACGTGAACGGCGAAGCGACCACCGGCGGCTATTCTGCCCGCATGACCGGCGATGATCTCGCCTCGAACCCGGTCACGATCACCAATCGCACCGGCGAAAAGGTCACCGCCATGGTCACCACCATCGCGGCACCGGCAACGCCGCTGCCGGCCGGCGGCGATGGCTTCACCATCGAGCGCTACACCTATACCATGGACGGGCAGGAGGTTAGCCTGAGCGAGGCGAAGCAGAACGAGCGTTATGTCATCGTGCTGCAGGCGACGCCGACCAATGACTGGGCCGCGCGTGTGCTTCTCACCGACATGCTCCCGGCCGGCTTCGCGATCGACAATCCGAGCCTCGTCTCCAGTGCCGATCTCGCCAACTTCGACTGGCTGGGCCAGGTAACTCCCGCCCATATGGAGTTCCGCAGCGACCGTTTCGTTGCGGCCTTCGACAAGCCATCCTCGGATGTGAACCCGATCACCGTCGCCTATGTCGTCCGCGCCGTCACGCCCGGCAAGTATGACTATCCGGCCGCCGTCGTGGAGGACATGTACCGGCCGCAGTTCCAGGCCCGCACCGCGACCGGCATGCTGGAGGTCACGAAGGCGGATTGACCATGGGATGGGCGCAGAAGACCGGGATCGTTCTAGGCGGAACGATCCTCCTCACCGTCGCGGCGGGCTTAGGGCTCGACTGGGCGGACCGCGCCTTTCCGCCGCCGCTCGATGGCAAGCGGGCGGTGTCCGTGGAGGTGCGTGATCAGGATGACCGGCTTTTGCGCGCCTTCGCCACGTCTGATGGCACCTGGCGGCTGAAGACGACGGCGAAGGATGTGGACCCGCAATTCCTGCGCATGCTGGTTGCCTATGAGGATCGGCGCTTCTACGAGCATGGCGGCATCGATCCGCTGGCCATGCTGCGCGCCGCCGGCCAGCTTATCACCCACGGCCGTATCGTGTCGGGCGGGTCGACTCTGACCATGCAGGTCGCTCGGCTCCTGGAGCCGCGCAGCGAACGCTCCGTGCTCGCCAAGCTGCGCCAAGTCGCCCGCGCACTGCAGATCGAACGGCGTCTGAGCAAGGCCGAAATCGTCGATCTCTATCTGCAGCTCGCCCCCTATGGCGGCAATCTCGAAGGGGTGCGGGCGGCAAGCCTCGCCTATTTCGGCAAGGAGCCCCACCATCTCTCCGTCAGCGAAAGCGCGCTTTTGGTTGCCCTGCCGCAACTGCCGGAAGCGCGGCGCCCGGATCGCCATCCGGATAATGCCCGGCGCGCCCGCGACCGTGTGCTGAACCGCCTTGCCGTCTCGGAAGTCATCGGTAACGGCGAATTCGACCGGGCCCAGCTGCAGGCCATGCCCTCCGGCCGCATGCAGCTTCCGGCCTTCGCTGCCCATCTTTCCGAAACCGCTCGCCGCAAGAAGCCGGACGAGCTCGTGCTCAAAACCACCCTTCGCCGCGAGGTGCAGGAGGGGCTGGAAGCGGTCGCAGCACAAGAATCGAAGAAGCTCGGACCGCGCGTCTCCATTGCCATGGTCATGGCCGATGCGCGCACGGGCGCCATTCTGGGTGAAGTGGGATCGGCAAACTACTTCGAATCCGGCCGCTCCGGCTGGATTGACATGACCCGCGTGCTGCGCTCGCCGGGCTCCACGCTGAAGCCCTTCGTCTATGGCCTCGCCTTCGAGCAGGGCATGGTTGCGCAGGAAACCATCATTGAAGATCGTCCGGCCGACTTCTCCGGCTACCGGCCTCGCAATTTCGACATGAGTTACATGGGCGATGTCAGCGTACGCCAGGCCTTGCAGCTGTCGCTCAACGTGCCGGCCGTGCGGCTCCTTTCTGCGGTCGGACCATCGCGTCTCATGGTGCGCCTTCGCCGCGCCGAGGTGCGGCTCAAGCTGCCGGAAAACGATACGCCCGGCCTTTCCATCGCGCTTGGCGGGGCGGGGATCACGCTCAAGGATCTGGTCCAACTCTATGCCGGGCTCGCCAATCGCGGCCATCCGGTGCGCCTCGGCGACGGCGTGAACGGCGATCCCGCCCAGATCGACGGTGACATGCTGCTCGATCCCGTCGCTGCCTGGAACGTCACCGATACGCTCTCCGCCGTGCTCCCGCCGGCCGGCGCCCGCAAGCTTGGCATCGCCTACAAGACCGGCACCAGCTACGGCTATCGCGATGCCTGGTCGGTTGGCTATGACGGTCGGCATGTGCTGGGCGTCTGGGTAGGCCGTGCGGATAATGGAGCGGTGCCGGGCATTGCCGGTTACAAGACGGCAGCCCCCATTCTCTTCGAGGCCTTTGAACGGTCAGGCGTCGGTATCGAGCGCTTTCCCCCGGCACCGGCGGGTGCCGTCCGCATCGCTGCCGCCGAACTGCCGCCAAGCCTCAAGCGGTTTTCTCTCACCGAAAACGGCCTCGTGACCGCCAATGCCCGGGAAGCGCCGCCGCAGATCGTCTATCCGCCGGAGGGCGCGCGGGTGGATCTGGGCTTTACCGGCGATGGCCCGTCCTCGCCGCTGGTGCTGAAGATGCAGGGCGGCCGGGCCCCGTTCCGCTGGCTTGCCAACGGCAAGCCGCTGCCGGACCTCACCCGCCGCCGCACCAGCCAGTGGATGCCGGATGGCGGCGGCTTCTCGACGCTGACGGTGATCGATGCCGCCGGCAAGGCCGCATCCGTGCGGGTCTTTGTCGATTAGCGGACAGAATCCCCGCCATTTTTCTTCATCTTGCCCCCGTCCTGTGCGATAGAAGCCGGAAAAGCATTGAGCAAAAGACCGGACGGACCGAATGAAGGATGTGGAACAGGCTGCCGAGGCCATGCGGGAACTCTTTCCCGAAACGCCTTTGCAATACAATGATCACCTCAGCCAGCGCTACGGCGCCGATATCTGGCTGAAGCGCGAGGATCTTTCGCCCGTCCGTTCCTACAAGATCCGCGGTGCCTTCAACTTCTTCCGCAAGGTTCTCGCCGGCGGGCGGAAGGATCAGGCCTTCGTCTGCGCCTCTGCCGGCAATCATGCACAGGGCTTTGCCTTCGTCTGCCGGCATTTCGGCGTGCCCGGCACGGTCTTCATGCCGGTCACCACACCGCAGCAGAAGATCGACAAGACAAGGATGTTCGGCGGATCCTTCATAACGATCAGGCTGTTTGGCGATTTCTTCGACCAGTGCTACCGCGCATCCCAGGATTATGCCGCTGAGACGGGCGCCGTAATGGTGCCCCCCTTCGATCATTCCGACATCATCGAGGGGCAGGCTACCGTTGCCGTGGAGTTCACCCGCCAGCTCGACGGGCGCAAGCCCGATCTCGTGATCCTGCCCGTCGGCGGAGGCGGCCTCTCCGCGGGGATCACCTCCTTTCTCAAGGACAGTGTGCCCGCGGACAATTTCATCTTCACCGAGCCCGCCGGCGCGCCCAGCCTGAAACGAAGCCTCGAAGCCGGTCATCCCGTGACCCTTCAGAAGGTCGACAATTTCGTCGATGGCGCGGCGGTGGCGCGGATCGGCGACCTCAATTTTGCGGCGCTCAAGGGCTTCGAGCCCGACCAGGTGCTGCTCATCAAGGAAAATGCCATCTGCGTCACCATGGTGGACATGCTGAATGTGGAAGGCGTGGTGCTGGAGCCGGCAGGCGCGCTCTCCATTGCCGCGCTTGAAGCGCTCGGCAAGGCGAGGCTCAAGGGCAAGACCGTGATCGCGGTGGTCTCCGGCGGCAATTTCGACTTCGAGCGCCTGCCCGATGTCAAGGAAAGGGCCATGCGCCATGCGGGCCTGAAGAAATACTTCATCCTGCGGCTTGCCCAACGCCCCGGTGCGCTCAAGGACTTCCTGAACCTGCTTGGGCCGGACGACGATATCGCCCGCTTCGAATATCTGAAGAAATCCGCCCGCAATTTCGGCTCGATCCTGATCGGCATCGAGACCAGGGCGCGCGAGAACTTCGACGCGCTGACCGCCCGTTTCGAAGAGGCGGGCATGGGCTACGAGGATATTACCGATAATGAGATCATCGCGAATCTGATTATCTGAGCCGGAAAATTGCCTCTGTCCCCCGGCGCGCCAAGGCTCTAGGATGGGGTGAGAATGCGCCGGATGTCACGGCGGACAGAACCAAAGAGAGATCATGACGGGTTTCGTTTCGAAGATTATGTCCTTCCTCGCCGGCAAGCCCGCCGGCACCCCGGCTGCGGAAAGTGCCGAAAGCCGGGAGGCCTACAAGGATGTCACGCTGGTTGCCAAGCCCATGCGTGATGGCAACCAGTTCCGCATTGCCGGCCACATCGAAAAGCAGGAGGGGGAGGTGCGGATGGTGCGCCACTTCATCCGCGCCGATGTTTTCAGCAGCGAGAAGGAAGCGGTGGAATTCACGCTTCGCAAGGCGCGCCAGATCGTCGACCAGCACGGCCCGTCACTGTTTGCCGACGGCGCGCCGGAAGCCCGCGTTTGACGCTCAAAGCCCGACATTGGGCTTGTCGATGATTTCCCGCAGCGCAAAGCTGGAATTGATCTTCACCACATGGGGAAGGGCGGAAAGCCAGTCCCGGTGGATGCGCTCGTAATCGGCGAGATCCTTGGCCGCGACGCGCAGGATATAATCATATTCCCCGGACATCAGATAGCAGACCAGCACGTTCGGGCATTTCTTCACCGCCGCCTCGAATTCCGCAAGCGTCTTCGCAAACTGGCCGGACAGCGAGATGTGCACGATCACCATCATCTTGTAGTCCAGCGCGGTGTTGGAAAGGCGCGCGTGATAGCCGCTGATGATGCCGCTTTTTTCCAGGTGATCGAGCCGCCGCGAGCAGGCGGAAGGGCTGAGGCCTACCTTGGCCGCCAGGTCCGCATTGGACATGCGCCCGTTCTGCTGAAGCGCGCGCAGGATCGAAACATCCATCTTGTCCAGTTCTGCCATTCGAAGATCCTTCGAAAAAATCGAAATTCTCGCAATATTCTGCGAAACTGATGCGCCAAACCATTTCTCTTTGCAAGGACATTTCCCGATTCCTTTGCTTGGATATCCGCCATTCGCGGGCTCGCTGGGAGAGCCGCTAGAGGAGAGAGAAAAACATCCATGCGCGTAGGTTGCCCCAAGGAAATCAAGAACCATGAATACCGCGTCGGCCTGACGCCGGGCGCAGTGCGGGAATATGTGGCGCATGGCCATTCCGTTCTGGTCGAAACCAATGCCGGCGCAGGCATCGGCGCCGATGATGCGGCCTATATTGCCGCCGGCGCGAAGATCGCCGCCACCGCCAAGGAAGTCTTCGACAATTCCGACATGATCGTGAAGGTCAAGGAACCGCAGCCCTCCGAATGGGTGCAACTGCGCGAAGGCCAGATTCTCTACACCTACCTGCACCTGGCTCCGGATCCGGAACAGACCAAGGGCCTGATCGCCTCCGGCGTGACCGCAGTTGCCTATGAAACCGTGACCGACGAACGCGGCGGCCTGCCGCTGCTCGCCCCGATGTCGGAAGTGGCCGGTCGTCTGTCGATCCAGGCCGGCGCCTACTCGCTGCAGAAGGCCAATGGCGGCCGCGGCATCCTGCTCGGCGGCGTGCCGGGCGTAACGCCCGCCAAGGTCGCCGTCATCGGCGGCGGCGTGGTGGGTCTCCATGCCGCGAAGATGGCCGTTGGTCTCGGTGCCGACGTGACCATTCTCGACCGCTCCATCCCGCGCCTGCGGCAGCTTGACGACATCTTCAACGGCCGGGTCCACACCCGCTTCTCGACCATCGACGCGCTGGAGCAGGAAGTCTTCGCTGCCGATCTCGTCATCGGCGCCGTGCTGATCCCGGGCGCTGCCGCTCCGAAGCTCGTCACGAAGAAGATGCTCGGCGGCATGAAGAAGGGCGCCGTCATCGTTGACGTCGCGATCGACCAGGGCGGCTGCTTCGAGACCTCGCATGCAACCACCCATTCCGAGCCGACCTACGAAGTCGACGGCATCATCCACTACTGCGTCGCCAACATGCCGGGCGCTGTTCCGATCACTTCGGCCCATGCCCTCAACAATGCGACGCTCGGCCATGGCCTGGCGCTTGCCGATCACGGCCTCGATGCCATCCGCAGGGACAAGCACCTGCAGAACGGCCTCAACGTGCACAAGGGCAAGATCACCAACAAGCCTGTTGCCGACAGCCTCGGCTACGACATGCACGAGCCGCTCTCGGTTCTCTGATCTTTCGACCAATTCAGGTCCAATCGAAACGGTCCGAACAAAAGTTCGGGCCGTTTTTACTTGTTGATGATAATGGTGGCTTATTACGGCGCGCTTCGTTGTCCCCGCAACGGCGCGCCGCGCGGGGCATTTTGAAACGGGAGGATTTATGCGCAAGCGGATTGGGGCGCTTCTTCTGGCGGCGGCAGCATGGGCACAGCCGGCACTCGCCCAGGAAGATTATGTGCCGAAGGAAGTGGCGGCGCTGGACCAGGAAGGGCTGGACAAGGCCCTGACCTTCATGGGCGGCAATGTCATCTATATTCTTTTCCACGAAGCCGGCCATATGCTGATTTCCGAGCTGAACCTGCCGGTTCTGGGTCGCGAGGAAGATGCCGTCGATACGCTCTCCTCCGTCCTGCTTCTCGAGGCCAAGGACGAGACACTCGACCAGGCGCTGCGCGACAGCGTGGAAAGCTGGTACACGCTCGGTAACCAGTATGAAGTCTCCGAAGAGGACTTCATGGATACGCACGGGCTTTCGAAGCAGCGCGCCTACAATATAGCCTGCATGATGATCGGCCAGGACCAGAAGCGGTTCAAGGACATGGCCGATAGCCTCGAAATTCCCCAGGAGCGTCGCGACGAATGCGAGGTGGAGTATCAGAAGGCCCGCGAAAGCTGGTTCTCGGTGCTCGGTCCCTACATGGCCGACGACAAGGACAAGATCAAGTTCAAGCTGGCCTACTACAAGACCAACAACAAGGACCTGAACTATTACCGCCAGCAGCTGAAGGATTTCGGTGCGCTGGAAATGCTTCGCGACACCTTCTCCGGCCTCGTGAAGCTGAAGGATGGCATCAAGCTGACCGCTAATGTCTGCGGCGAGGCGAATGCCTACTGGGATGGCGACGCGCGCGAGCTGACCTATTGCTACGAAGACGCCCAGAGCTACGTGCAGATGTATGCGGAAAACAACGGCGCCACGGACGAAAACAGCAGCAGCACGGACGAGGCCGGTACCGGTGACGGCGACGCCGCCCAGTGAGCGGCGTAAGAGAGTGCTGAAGTGCAAGAAGGGGCCTGCAGGCCCCTTTTTTGTGCTTTTCAGAGCTTGTTCGGCCAGGTGTCCGAAAGCTTGTATCCGGAGGGCCAGGGATCGGAGGGATCGAGCATCTCCTGCCGGATGCCGGTAATCCAGGCCCGGCCGGAGAGGGATGGTACGATGGTCGGCAGGCCGCCCACCTCTGTCGTGTCCTCGATACGGCAGAAGAAGCGCGAGCCGATGATGGATTCGCCGACGAAGCGGTCGCCGACCCGCAGCTGGCCGCGGGCATGCAGCACCGCCATGCGAGCCGAGCAGCCCGTTCCCGTGGGCGAGCGGTCGATCTTTCCCGGCTGGATAGCTACCGCATTGGCGCCTGTCATCACGCCATCGACCATCCGCACGGGGGCGGCAATCTGGCAGAAGGAGATATGGGCCCAGTCGGGATTGCCGGGATGGTGAAAGCCCAGCTGTTCATTGGCGGCCTTGGTTATCCGGATGCCCGTTTCGGCGAGATCTCGTGCTTCCTCCGGCAGGATGGCGAAACCCAGCGCCTGCGCATCTGCGATCACGAAGCTGTCGCCGCCATAGGCCGTATCGACGGTCAGCGTGCCGAGACCTTCCACCTCCAGCGGCACGCCGAGCTTGCCCGCGAAGCTCGGCACATTGCGCACGGTGATGCGCTCGGCCTTGCCGCCCGCGCATTCCGCATTCACCTCCACCAGGCCGCCGGGCGCTTCCATGAAGAAATGCGTGACAGGCTCGGTCATCGGCACGATGCCCGTGTCCAGCACCACGGTGGCCACGCAGATCGAATTCGATCCCGACATGGGCGGCGTATCTTCCGGCTCCATGATGATCCAGCCAACCGCAGCCTTCGGATGGCGGGGCGGCACCAGGAGATTGATATGTCGGAACACGCCGCCGCGCGGCTCCCGCAGCACGAAATTTCTGAGCGTTTCATCCCGCGCGATGAAGCGCGATTGCTCCCACAGCGTCTCGCCCGGCGGCGGTGCAACGCCCCCGACGATCACATCCCCCACTTCACCTTCCGCATGGCATCCCACGATATGGATCGTCTTCGAACTGCGCATCTTTGTCGTCCCTCCCGTCTTGGCGAAACAGATATATCAGTTCGGCAGCGGGCCGTTCCCCTGAAATTTCGGGTTTTCCCGGTGGAAACGACGGGCTGCGGATCCGTGTCAGCCCAGCCTGCCGCAATCACTGTGGATTAATCATCATGCGCTGAAATGGTGGTTGTCGATCGTCGTTTATGCTTCTTGATAGATCGGAAAAAACGCAAGATCGGGGGATGACCATGCGTGGATTGTTGGCAAGGGGGCTTCTGGCAGCCACCTTGATGGTGGGCGCTTTGAACCATGCCGTGCGGGCGGAAGACCAGCCCGCCGAACTGACCGAGGACGAGGTCAAGGAAGCGGTTCAGTTTGTCTATGGCAATGCGCTTTTCGTGCTTCTGCACGAAACCGGCCATATGTTCATTTCTGAATTGCAGCTGCCGGTGCTCGGCCGCGAGGAGGATGCGGTGGATGCGCTCTCCTCCGTCCTGCTCCTGGAATCCCATGACGATACGCTCGACACGGCGATCACCGATTCCGCCGATGGCTGGTTTCTCTCGGACCAGGAGCGCGAGAAGGCGGGCGGCGAACTGGCCTTCTGGGATACCCATGCGCTGGACAAGCAGCGTGCCTATCAGATGGTCTGCATGATGGTGGGGCAGGACCCCGAGGGCTTCAAGCAGTTTGCCGACTCGCTGGACTTTCCGGAAAGCCGTCGCGAGGAGTGCAAATACGAATATGACAAGACCAAGGAGAGCTGGAGCAATCTTCTCGCTCCCCATGCGCAGCCCGAAGGCGGCAAGAACAATTTCAGCATTATCTATGAAGAGGCCGGCCCGGAGCTCAAGCCCTATGCGGACATGCTGAAGGAGGCCAATCTCCTCGAAACCATTGCCGGTACCTTCGCCAATCTCTACCAGCTGAAGGATGGCATCCAGTTCGTCGCCACCAGCTGCGGCCAGCCGAATGCCTTCTGGATGCCGGCCGAGCGCAAGCTCGTCTATTGCTACGAGCTGGCTTCCTATCATGATCAGCTGATCAGCAAATGGCTGGTGGAAAACCGCAACAAGGACGACGGCAATGCCGACGACCAGACGGAGGAAGGGCAGCAATAGCCCTTCTTGCCTCGGGCGGTCCGCCTTAGCCCATGCGGGTCGCCACGTCCCGGCGGGCGACGTCCAGTAGCTCCGCATCCGAGATCGGGCGGATCGTCTCCTCGCGCGTGGAATATGGCTTGAAACCCATGCGCTGGTAAAGCGCGAGCGCGCGGGGGTGGTCCATCGAATTGGTTTCGACGATCACCTTCTGCGGCATCGTCGCCCAGGCCGCCTGCAGCGCCTGGGAGAGGAACCACTTGCCGATACCCATGCCGAGCGCATGTTCCATCAGCCCGAAATATTCTAGCTCCACCACATCGATCTCGCGGCTGTTCAACTCGAAGAAGCCGGCAGGTGCGCCCTGCACATAGAGAACCGTGATATTGGTCTTCGGGTCGTGCACGCGCGCGGCCAGCGCCTCGTCATCCATCCGCAACCGGTCGCCCCATCCCCAGCGATAACCGACCTGCCGGTAAAGAAACCGGTAGAAGGGCAGGGGAATGGCATGCGCCCGCATGAGCGCCGTATTGATGTTCACCGGAACCGGGAAAAACGGCTTCGAATAGGACGTCATCTCCAGAGACGTGATGCGGACCGGAACGGCTGGCAGTGCTTTCTTCGCCATCGTCTTACCCTGCGGCTTTCTCAACAGGCGTATCCGGCAGGCTGCCCCATTCCGACCAGGAGCCGTCGAACAGCGTGTTCGCCTCATGGCCGAGAGAGTGGAGCGCAAAGGTGATCGCCGCCGCCGTCACGCCCGAGCCGCAGGTGGTGACGACCGGGCGGGAGAGATCGATGCCCGCCTCGGCAAAGAGCGTTCGGAGGCTCTGGAGATCCTTCAGCACACCGTTTTCGGAAAGCGTTGCGACGGGCACGTTGCGCGCGCCCGGCATATGGCCGCCGCGCAGGCCTGCGCGGGGTTCGGGATCGGTACCGCTGAATCGGCCGGGGCTGCGGGCATCGGCAATCTGCACCTTGCCTTCGGCCACAATGCCGCGCATGCCTTCGATGAAGGTCACCCGTTCGGCGGCAAAGCGCGGCGTGAAGCGGGCTGGAGCCGGCTCCAGCAGATCGGTCTCGAGAGGACGCCCGGCCTTCTTCCAGCCGTCCAGGCCGCCTTCCATCACATAAACCTTTTCCGCCCCCATGGTGCGGAACAGCCACCAGACGCGCGGGGCCGTCACGAAGCCCGGACCGTCATAGATCACGATCGTATCCGTATCGCTGATGCCGAGCTTGCCCACCGCGTCTGCAAAGTCTTCCGGCGAGGGGATCGTGTGGGGGAGGCCCGAGGAATGGTCGGCAATCGCATCCTGATCGAAGAAGATCGCGCCGGGAATGTGCCCCTCGCTATATTCCAGCGCGCCATTACGGCCCTGCGCCGGCAGATACCAGGAACCATCGATGACACGGAATTCGGGCGCCCCCAGTTGCTTTTCAACCCAGTCCTGGGTCACGGTGAAACGGCTTTTCTCGCTCATGGATGAGCTCCTTCTGGAAAGGAAAGGGTAGGAAGCGTCAGGCTGGAGGCTCGCCGAAGCGAATGCGCAGGCGGCGGTTCTCCTTGCCCTTCTTCTCGATTTTCGAAATGTGGATCATACCCACTTCCTGCGTTTCGGAAACATGCGTTCCGCCGCAGGGCTGGCTGTCGATGCTGGCATCCTCGCCAATTGCCACGAGGCTGACCCGGCCCATGCCCCTAGGCGGGCGGACATTCTTGGATTTGACGATGCCGGGATTGGCCTCCAGCTCCTCGTCGGTGATCCACTGTACATAGACGGGATGGTTCGCCTCGACGAGCGCCATCAGGCGCACGGTCACCTCTTCCTTTTCCACCTGCTCGGGCAGGTCGAAGTCGACGCGGGATTCCTCCTCGCCCACCGCCGCTCCGGTGATCGGATAGGGGAGCACCACGGAAAGAAGATGGCAGGCCGTATGCATCCGCATCAGCCGGTAGCGGCGCGGCCAGTCGATGTGAAGCACCAGCTTTTCACCGACGGCGGGGAGCGGCTGCCCGTCCAGCGGCTTGTGCAGGATCACCTCTTTCGTCACCCCATGGCGGGTTTCGCCGAGCAGGATTTTCGATCCGTCCGCCCGCTCCAGAAAACCCGTATCCCCCGGCTGACCGCCGGAGGCCGCGTAGAAATTGGTCTGGTCCAGTTCCACGCTGCCATCCTCATGAACGGCAGTCACCACGCCCTCCGCCGTCGATAGATAGAAATCATCACGATAAAGGGCGCACGTGCTCATGGATGGAAAAGCTCAGACAGGTTCAAAGGGAGGGGTGATGCCCGGTTTTTCCAGAAGCCAGCCCGGAACCGGCAGGTTCTTCGACTGGAGGAATTCCGGGTTGAAAAGCTTGGACTGGTAGCGGTTGCCGTAATCGCAAAGGATCGTCACGATCGTATGGCCGGGGCCAAGATCGCGGGCGAGCCTCATGGCGCCGGCAATATTGATGCCCGAGGAGCCGCCGAGGCAGAGGCCTTCCTGCAGCACCAGATCAAAGACGATCGGCAGCGCTTCGCTGTCGGGAATCTGGTAGGCGAAGTCAGGCGTGAAGCCTTCGAGATTGGCCGTGATGCGGCCCTGGCCGATACCTTCGGTGATCGAGCCACCCGCCGACTTCAGCTCGCCATGGGTGTAATACTCATAAAGCGCCGCCCCTTCGGGATCGGCAAGGCCGATCTTGATGGCGGGATTGCGGGCGCGCAGGCCTTCCGCCACGCCCGCAAGCGTGCCGCCGGAGCCGACAGCGCAAATGAAACCATCCACCCTGCCATCCGTATCCCGCCAGATTTCGGGCGCGGTCGTTTCCACATGGGCCTGACGGTTGGCGACATTGTCGAACTGGTTGGCCCAGACCGCACCATTCGGTTCGGTCTTCGCCAGCTGCTCGGCAAGGCGACCGGACAGGCGCACATAATTGTTGGGGTTCTTGTAGGGCGCGGCCGGCACTTCCACCAGCTCGGCGCCGAGCAGGCGCAGCGCATCCTTCTTTTCCTGGCTCTGGGTCTCGGGAATGACGATGACCGTGCGATAGCCGAGCGCATTGGCGACCAGCGCGAGACCGATGCCCGTGTTGCCCGCAGTGCCTTCGACGATGACCCCGCCCGGCTTCAGCGCGCCGGATTGTTCCGCATGGCGGATGATCGACAGTGCCGCCCGGTCCTTCACCGACTGGCCGGGATTGAGAAACTCCGCCTTGCCCAGGATAGTGCAGCCGGTCGCCTCGGAGGGACCTTTCAGATGGATCAGGGGCGTGTTGCCGATGGCATCCAGAACTGACTGACGGACGGACATGGAATCTCTCTTTTGTTGGCCTGAGAATAGGAAACGACTTTTCGGTTCACAAGCCGCGCAAGACAAGAAATTATCTTCCAACTCCACCGCAAGCACGGCAAAATTTGAGCAGTTTCAGCAACTTTTCCCCGCGAGCCTCCGTCCTCTGCCCAAGCGAAATGGTGCGTCTGCCTTCAAAAAGACCTTGCACGCCGGGATGATGAAAAAAGGAGAGGCCACCTCTTGGAACGGAAAGGATGGTCGGCATGAAAAAGGGAATGATGGCGCCGGAAGACGGGATCGTCTGGATCACGGGCGCCAGTTCAGGCATCGGCCGCGCGCTCGCGCTTCGGCTGGCCGGTCACGGTTACCGGGTCGCTGTCACCGCCCGGTCACATGAGGCACTCTATGACCTTCAGCGGGAGGCCGGCGGGCTTTCCGGCAGCATCATCGTGCTCGAAGGCGACGTCACCTCGGCCGATGACATGGCCCGGGTTCTCACCTCCATCGAATATGATCACGGGCCGGTTTCGCTCGCGGTGCTGAATGCCGGCATCTATCTCCCCGTCCGGGGTTTCGATCTGCATGTGGAGGATTTCGACCGCACCTTCGACGTCAATCTTCGCGGCGTGGTCAATTGTCTCGTGCCCCTCCTCCGGTCCATGAAGGAGCGGGGCAGGGGGCATGTCGCCATCGTCTCCTCGGTCACCGGTTATGGCGGCCTTCCCACCTCCGCCGCCTATGGCGCGACCAAGGCGGGCCTGATCAACATGGCCGAAAGCCTGAAATTCGATCTCGACCGGATGAACATCAAGATCCAGGTGATCAATCCGGGCTTCGTGGAGACGGCGGCGACGGCGAAGAACAAGTTCGCCATGCCGGCGCTCCAGACCCCGCAGGCCGCGGCCGAGGCCATCCATCGTGGCCTTGCCGGAAATGGCTTCGAGATCACTTTCCCGAAGCGCTTCACCTGGACGCTCAAGCTCCTGAAGTTTCTTCCCTATCGTCTCTATTTCCCTGTCGTCCGCAAGGTCACCCGCTGGTGACAGCCTCGCGACCCAGTTGAAACGAAAAGGGCCGCCCGATGGGAGCGGCCCATTATTTTTGTACCGAAGGATTACTTCTGCAGCGCGATCTGCCGGACGTCGATATTGCCGTCGCGGAACCCGGCTTCGCAGTAGAAGAAGTAAAACTCCCACAGGCGCTTGAACCGTTCGTCGAAGCCGAGGGGCTTCACCTTGTCCCACACCGCCCAGAAGCGCACGCGCCACTCCTCCAGCGTCCGGGCATAGTCGCGGCCGAAGCCGAAATTCGAGGTCTCGGAAAGGCCGACCGAGGCCGCGAGCTGCTTAAGATGATCCTCCGTCGGCAACATGCCGCCGGGGAAAACATATTTCTGGATGAAATCGGGGTTCGAGCGGTATTCCAGGTAGGAATCCGGCCTGATGGTGATGATCTGCAGGCCCGCCCGACCGCCGGGCTTCAGGCATTCCGCAAGCTTGCCGAAGTAGACCGGCCAATATTGCTCGCCGACGGCCTCGAACATCTCGATTGACACGATGCGATCATACTGTTCCTTCTCGTCCCGGTAATCCTGGAACTTGAAGGTAACCTTGTCCTCGAGCCCGGCCTTGGCGATCCGCTCGCGGGCGAAGGCAAGCTGTTCCTTGCTGATCGTGAGTCCGGTTACCCGGCATCCGATCTCCCGGGCGGCGAATTCGGCAAACCCGCCCCAGCCGCAACCGATTTCCAGCACATGATCGCCGGGTCCTATATTGGCGGCGCGGGCAAGCGCCCGATATTTCGCCGTCTGGGCCGCCGCAAGATCCGTCACGCCGTCCTCGTAGAGGGCGGAGGAATAGGTCATGGTCGTGTCCAGCCATTCCCGATAGAAGGCGTTGCCGAGATCGTAATGGGCGGAAATATTGCGCTTCGAGCCTTCCTTCGTGTTGCGATTCAGCCAGTGGCGGAAGCGCTCGATCAGGCGGAAGAGGCCGCGCGCGCCGTTCGAAAAGCGATCGCCGATATGGCGGTTGGCGAGGAAAAGTTCGAGGAAAGCGCCGACGTCCGGGCTGTCCCAGTCGCCATCCATGTAGCTTTCGGCCACGGCTATCGTGCCGCCGGTGATGGCGCGCTGCGGCAGGTTCCAGTTATGCAGGGTTACGGAGGCCGCAGGGCCAGGCTCGCGGCCCTTGATCGCCAGACGCCTGCCGTCCGGGATCGTCAGTTCCAGCGTTCCTTTGTCCATCTGGACCAGGCTTTTCAGCACCATCTGGGCCTTCGCAGGCAGGCCTTTCAGGATGCGCGAGATATTCTCGACAGATACATGCTCCACGGCAGAGGCCGTTGACCCATTCCAGACATGCGAGTTCGACATAGAACTATTCTCCAGCAATCATCGCTTGAGCTGCAGATGCGGTTCGCGCCGCGCCGTCCGATGCCGGTCTGGGCCGTGCCGCATCCTCCTCTAATCTAGGATGGAAAGCGCCGCTCGGCAATTGTGACGAATCGGGGGCAGCGCTGAATTTTGTTGAATCTGGTATGAATTTCGCCCCCTTGAGCCAGATTTTCAGCGCCTCCCAGTGAATGCCGCCAAGGATGGTGAGCGGCAGAAGCGGTATTTTGACGAGCAGCCGGGTAAGTTTGCCGCTGGTCAAAGGCACACGCTGTCCGGAAAAGGTCGCGGAGAGAAGCGGTCCTTCGGGGTCGGTTTCCAGAATCCGCCAGCGGATTTCCCGGCCCGGCGGAAGCATGCGGAAATGATAGCGCATGTTCATTTCCACGAAGGGGGATACGCGGAACATCTTTTCCGCCTGCTGCCGCAGGCCTGCATCGGAGACCATGCCCTCTTCCACGGGGCAGACATAGCGATGAAGCCCGCCGAAGGTATTGCGCACCTCGTAGATCAGGCCCTTAAGCGCGCCGTCTGAATCATAGCCGTAATAGACCGCCAGCGGATTGAATACCTTGCCCGCAATGCGGGGATAGCAGACGAGCAGGATGCGGGACAGCGGTGTTTCCACACCACCTTCCTTGAACCGGCGCCGTGCCGTCTTGGCGAGATCCTTCTCCCCCGCGTCCAGATGGTCTCGCTCGTGAAAGGCCACCCAGTTGAACCGGTTGACCGAGAAGAGTGCCGAAAGGCCATGGGCTTCCGGCAACCGGTCGAGGTCGATCATCAGCGAGAAGACGCGGTAGGTGAAGCGGTGGCCGAAGGGCTTCAGCCGCTGGTGCATCACCATGCCCTCATAGAGGCAGGCGGCATCGCCGGGTGGCGGGCCGTTATGTCTCCAGTCGCTGCCGCCGGGCACCCTGCCTCTCATGCTGCTTCTCCGAGCGCGGTCACCGGACCATTCGCATTGGATGAAATCCATGGAACCGTTCCGCCGAGAGCCAGCGCTGCCTGAAGGCCGGAGCGCAACCCGTCCTCGTGGAAACCATAGCCAGTCCATGCACCCGCGAAATAGGCGCCGTTGCGCCCCTGAAGCGCCTGCAGGGCCGTCTGCGCCTGCATGGCCTGAGCGTCAAAGAGCGGGTGTTCATAGGTGAATTCAGCAAAGACCTTGGACGGGTCGGGCTCCCGGTCCGGATTGAGCGTGACGAAAAGCGGGCAATCCCGGTCGATCCCCTGCAGGCGGTTCATCCAGTAGGTCACGGTAGCCGCACGGGTTTCGCTCCGGCTGGAGCGAAGATAGTTCCAGGACGACCAGACCTTTTCGCGCACGGGCATCAGCCGCGGATCGCGGTGGAGAACCACCCGGTTCGGCTGATAGGGAATGGCGGAAAGCACGCGCCGCTCCTCCTCCGTCGCATCGGTGAGCATGGCCAGGGTCTGGTCGCTGTGGCTTGCAAAGATCACCTTGTCGAAAACGGTCTCGGCACCGGTCTGATCGCGAACGATCACCTGGCCGCCGCTGCGGCGCACCTCCGCTATGGCTGAGTTCAGCCGCAGCCGCGAACCGAGCGGGGCAAGCAGCTTGTCCAGATAGTTGCGGCTGCCGCCGGTCACGGTCCGCCATTCATGCGGCGTTGAATAGATCAGGCGGTGATTGTCGAAGAAGTTCACGAAATGCTCGGCCGGGAAATCGAGAAGCCGGGCAGCCGGGCTAGACCAGATGGCCGCCGCCATCGGCACGAGATAGTTGTTGGTAAACCCAGGCGAAAAGCCGCGCCAGTTGAGATAATCGCCGATCGAAAGCCGGCTCAGATGCCCTGCCTGGCGGTCGCGCAGGCACTGGCGGTTGAAGCGCAGGATTTCCTTGAGCATCAGCAGGAAAGAGGGGCGGAGCAGATTGCGCTTCTGGGCAAAGAGCGTCCCGAGATTGTCGCCCGCCCATTCCATGCGTCCGTGATCGAGCGAAAGCGCAAAACTCATGTTGCTCGCATGGGTCTTCACATCAAGCGCAGCAAAGAGCGCCGTCAGGTTCGGATAGGTGCCCTCATTGTAGACGATGAAACCCGTATCCACCGAAATGGCCTTGCCGGCATAGTCGATATCGACCGTTGCCGTGTGGCCGCCCGGGGTCGGGCTCTTCTCGTAAAGGATCACATCATGGTGCGGATTGAGCGCCCAGGCGGCCGACGCGCCCGATATTCCCGAACCTATGATCGCGATCCTCAGTCTCTGCGGATGCACGATCTGGCCTCTGGAAAAGCTGTGAAAGCTGGCGTTCATGATACCCCCTGAAAACATGTCTTGCCCGAAGCTGGCTATTCGATTGTTTTCAGAGACGGAAATGACCGAGGCGAAGTTTCAGTGCGGCCTTGCTTTTTTTATCGGTTCGCCACTTTCACCCTTGAGCCGGGCAAGCGCGGCAAGCGCCCGATCCCGCGCCATGCGATGATCAACGATGGGGTGGGGATAGGACTTGCCGGGCGAAATGCCGGCGGCCCGCAATTCCGCGAGCGAGGCCTCGAAGGGCCGGTGGATCAGCCGGTTCGGCAGACCCGCCAGTTCCGGCACGAAGGCGCGGATATAGGCGCCGTCCGGATCGAATTTCTCGCCCTGCAGCACCGGATTGAAGATCCGGAAGAAGGGTGAGGCATCCGCCCCCGAACCGGCCACCCATTGCCAGCTCGCCGCATTGGATGCGGGATCTGCATCCACAAGCGTATCGCGGAACCATTCCTCCCCCGCGCGCCAGTCGATCAGCAGATCCTTGATCAGGAAGGAGGCGACGATCATCCGCACGCGATTGTGCATCCAGCCATGCTGCCAGAGCTGGCGCATGCCCGCATCGACGATGGGATAGCCGGTGAGCCCCCGCTTCCAGGCTTCAAGCCCCTGCGGGTCGTCCTGCCATGCAAAGCTGTCGAAGGAGGACGTCCAGTTGCGTGTCGGCAGATCGGGGAAATGATGAAGCAGATGGTAGGAAAATTCCCGCCAGACGAGCTCCTTCAGGTAGCGGGCGATATCCTCGCCATCCGGCCCGTTCCGCTCCGCCTGCTGGCGCTCTTCCACCGCAGCCCAGATGCGGCGCGGCGAAATCTCCCCGAGCGCAAGGTGGGGGGAGAGGCCCGACGTGCCGTCCACGCCGGGCAGGTCGCGCTGCGTTGCGTAACCTTTCAAGGCGCCCTCGACGAACCGGTGCAGGCGCGCTAAGGCCCCCGTTTCGCCGGGAACCCACTGGCTTTCGAAGCCGTGCGCCCAGTTTGGCATCGTAGGGAGAAGTCCGAAGGAGGAAAGGTCTTCGCCTTCCGGCCACACGGTCGGGGCGGTGAGTTTTTCGGGCGCCGGGCGGGGCGGCGAGGGCGGTGCCTGCTGGTTCAGCGCCCGCCAGAAGGGCGTATAGACCCGAAATCCGCCGCCGCTTCCGGTGCGGAGGGTTTGAGGATCATGAAGAAGAAGTCCGTCGAACCGGTGAAATGCGACCTGCTTTTCTAAGAGGGCCTCCGCAAGCGACTCATCGGCAGCCGCGGCCCGCGGATCGGGCAGGGCGGTGGCTGCAATCACATCGGCCCCGGTCTCCTCGGCAAGCCCGGTGAGGATGCTCGCCGGATCGCCCCCGCACAGCACCAGACGGCTTCCTTTTTTTCTGAGGGCGTGGTCGAGCCCCTGAAGCGAATGATGAAGCCACCACCGCTGCGCGGCGCCAAGCGGCGCATAGGGCGATCGCTCGTCCGTCACTATATAAAGAGGGATGATCGGCCGCCCGCTTTTCACCGCCTTCAGAAGCGCCATATTGTCATCGAGCCGCAGATCCTTGCGAAACCAGAGAAGCACGGGGGAAGACGAGGACACGGGAGAACAGCCTCCTTTGTGGGACGATAGGCGCCCCGCCGCTCCGTGCGGCAAGGCTCAGCAGGCCAAGATAGGCAAGCGAGACCAGCAGAAAAGGGCAAGCGGAAAAATAAGACCTGTCTGTGCGATGACGGAAAATGAAAAAGGGGCCGCAGCCAACAAGGCGCGACCCCTTTTCAAAACTGGCTCCCCGGGCCGGATTCGAACCGGCGACCTATCGATTAACAGTCGAGTGCTCTACCGCTGAGCTACCAGGGAACACCGCTCGCCGCGGCGTGAGCGGGGTAATACAAATGCTTTTCCGATTTGCCAAGCGGTTTTTTCAAAAAAAATCACGCATCCCTGTTTCATGGTTTCCGAGACCCCATATGTCATGGGTGAAGATGCCGCGAAACAAGGGCTTTTGAAGGATGCGGCCAAACGACGAACCAGATGAGGTACCCCCTGTGGACAAACAGATGAAGCTTGGAAACTGGACGCTGCGCTTGCCGCGCGCCCGCTGGGCCCGCATCGGCTTGGGCGTCGGGCTCATCATCGGCGGCGTGCTGGGCTTCCTGCCGGTCCTCGGCTTCTGGATGATTCCGGTTGGGGTGCTCGTTCTCTCGCAGGATATCGCGTCCGTCCGCCGATTCCGCCGCAAGGTGGAACTGTGGTGGGCCCGCCGCCGCCGCGCCCGCCGCGAGATCTGAAAGGAGCCAAGGGCAAACGAGAGGGGCTTGCACCCTCCAAAACAATATGTGCGGCTCGCCAGCCTGCACTTTTACGGAATGAGGCCGGGGAGGGGTCAACGCAAATCCCGGGCAAAAATTTCCGGAAGCAGAATGAGCCTCTTGCCAACCGGAAACGATTCCTCTAAAGCCCGCCCACCACACGCAAATACCTTCTGGATGGCCTCGTGGCGGAGTGGTGACGCAGAGGACTGCAAATCCTTGCACCCGAGTTCGATTCTCGGCGAGGCCTCCAAACTCTCAGAATTTAAATTTGATAGCTTGTTGCGGTTTAATCGCGGTTCCCGCGATGCGTGATACGGACCGATGGCAACACGGTCCGGGCAATTTTGCCACATCTCTTCTCTTGGCGATGGTTTCTGTTTACACCTGTAGCGGACGGCTTGAAAGCTGGGTGCGGCACGGTTAATACGTGTTCATCGAACTGATGGGTTCAATCTGGATTGCGTGCCGCCCGAGGGCGGAGCGGAGAAATGGGGAAGTCGATGGATTACGAAGCGCAACGCGTGAAGATGGTCGATAATCAGGTGCGCACGACCGATGTCACCTCGCATTCGGTCTTGTCCGCTTTTCTGACCGTTCCGCGTGAAAAATTCGTCCCCGCCGCCGTGCAGGTTCTGGCCTATGCGGACAAGGAAATCGAAATCGCGCCCGGCCGCTATCTCAACCATGCCTCGCCGGTGGCGAAGCTGCTGCAGCTGGCGGCGATTGCTCAGGAAGATAGCGTGCTCGAAATCGGCTCCGGCACCGGTTATGTCACGGCGCTTCTGTCGCTTCTGGCCGGCAGGGTCGTGGGCGTGGAATGCGATGCGGCGCTGGCTGATGCCGCTCGCGCCAATCTTTCCGGCAGCGCCAATGTCAAGATCCTGACCGGCGATCTGGAAAAGGGTGCCGCCTCCGATGGCCCCTATGACGTGATTTTCCTCAACGGCGCCGTTGAAGAAGTGCCGCAAGGCCTCTTCCAGCAGTTGAAGGATGGCGGCCGCCTGCTCGCCGTGATCGGCTATGGCAACGCGTCCCGCGCGCATGTCTTCGTGAAGGAAAAGGGCGCCATCGGCGGATCGCCCGAATTCAATACCGCCGTCAAGCCGCTGCCGGGTTTCCGCAAGGCGGCCGAATTCCAGTTCTGAGCAAGGTTCGTCTTCTAGCGTGGGATTGGTTAATTTTGTTGCTGTCTGGCAACACACGCAAATTCCTCGTTTTAAGTGTACAGCGTTTATAGAAGACAACATTGTAGTGGCTGGCTCCTCCTCCCAAATTGGGAGGCCATAAAGCGCAAGCCTGGCCCGCATGCTTTTGCGGGTGAGACAATTAATATTGGTTCTGGAGAGTGAACGTGTCCCTTCGTAAAGCACTGCTGGCTGCGGCCGTTTTCCCGCTGCTGTTTGCTGCCGTCTCCCCGGCAAGCGCCGAGTCTCTCAAGGGCGCGCTCGCCAAAGCCTATGCGAACAACCCCGATCTGAACGCCGCACGCGCCGCCCTCAGGGCGACGGACGAAAATGTAACGATTGCCAAGGCCGGCTATAGGCCGCAGGTCGGCATCTCCGCGTCGGGCAGCGTTAACCACCTCGACCATTTCAGCAGCGATCTCATCGATGACCAGACCTACCGGTCCGGCCAGATCGGGATTTCGGTCACGCAAGTGATCTTCGACGGTTTCCAGACTTTGAGCCGGATCCGGTCGGCGGAATCGGGCGTCTATGCCGGGCAGGAGAACGTAAAGGCCAATGAAATCCAGATCCTTCTGTCCGCGGTTCAGGCCTATGCCGATATCGCCCGCGACCAGCAGGTTGTCTCGATCCGCAAACAGAACCTCGCCTTCCTCAACGAACAGCTGAGCGCTGCCAAGACCCGGCTTGACGTGGGCGAGGGCACCCGCACCGACGTCAGCCAGGCAGAAGCGCAGCTCGCCGCCGGCAAGGCGCTTCTGGCCGCTGCCGTTGCCCAGCTGAAGATCAGCCGCGCCACCTATGTGCAGATCGTCGGCGAGCAGCCGACGGATATCAGCCAGCCGGCGCCGGCCTCCTCCGGCCTTCCGCGCAATCTCGACAGCGCCGTCCAGGTTGCGGTGACGGAGCATCCCTCAGTCAAGGCCGCACTCCATGCCGTGGATGCCGCAGGCTATCAGGTGGATGAAGCGCAGGGTACCCTGCTTCCCGGCGTCACGATCAAGGGCAGCTTCGGCCGCAGCGGATCGGATGAGGCCGGTACGTCCGGGGTGGATGTGAACAGCAGCTCCATCACCGCCCAGCTGACGATCCCGATCTATCAGGGCGGCGCCGAATATGGCCGCGTTCGCCAGGCCAAGGAAAATCTGGGCGCCCAGCAGATCCGTGTGGACTCCGCGCGCGCCCAGATCCAGCAGATGGTCGTGGCTGCCTATGCGCAGCTGGAAGCCGCCCAGGCTGCCATCAGTGCCAATCAGCAGCAGCTGAAGGCCGCCAAGCTCGCGCTTGAAGGTGTCATCGAAGAGCGCAATGTCGGCCAGGCCACGACGCTGGACGTGCTGAATGCCCAGCAGCAGGTGCTGAACGCCAAGGAGAGCCTTGCCCAGTCCGGCCGCAATGCCGTTGTTTCCAGCTATTCGGCACTGGCCGCGATGGGCCGCCTGACCGTGGCTGACCAAGGCCTGCAGGTAGCGGAATACCGTGCCAACGACCATTATGAGGCCGTGAAGGATAAATGGTTCGGTCTTCGCACCGTTGATGGCAAATAATTATATTTGGCAAATGGCCGCCCCCGGGCGGCCATAAATCCTGTGCATCATCCTTAATTGTTGATTCACACTGTTTTTTTCCGTGCCTCTTTCACCTATCCTTCCGGAAAAGCGGGCGTCGGAAATTGCGGTTGGCTTGCGGCTAGAGGTTAGGTGTCCGGTGTTTTTCCGGTCTCCTGCTCGATGCGGAACGAGGATTGTAACGGGGATTGATATGGCTCAGCCAAATGTAGCGCGTGAACCCTCCATGGAAGAGATCCTGGCCTCCATCCGCCGGATCATCGAAAGCAACGAGCCGGAAACGGCCAGCGACGAGCTGGCCCGGCTGGCCGCGATGGAAATCGCCGAGCCGGAAATCCCCGGTGTCGAGGCGGACGATATACGGCTGACCATCGAGGATGAGCTTGCCTCCTTCGTGCCGCCGCGCCCGGCGGTTGCCGCAGCCCCCGCACCGCAGAACCAGCCGGTCGAGCGGCCGGCCCCGGTTTCCCAGGTTCGCCCGCAACCGCAGCCGAGCTCGTCCATGGCGCCGCCCGTAGCCGCCAATGCCGCGGAGATGCCCGCAGCGCCCCGACGTGAAGAAGAACCCCGCTCCATCTCACTCGCGGATGTAGCCGCCCGGGTGCGTGCCGCATCGGAGCGGTCCGAGCATGTGCGTCCCGTCACCCCGGCAGCCGAAGCGCCGCGCCCGGTGGAAATCAAGTCCCAGCCGGTGATCCGCACGGTCGAGCCGGCAGCCCGGCCCGAGCCGGTTGCCGCCCCGGAGGTTATGCCCGCCATCGACATCGAGGACGGTCTGGAGGCGCTTGCACTCTCAAGCTTCGAGGAGCCGCGTCAGGACATCGTCGCCGAGCTGCCGCTTGGACGTCACGAGGAGCCGAGCATCGATCCGGCACCGGAAGTTGCCGAAAACCGGGGCTCGCTGGTGTCCCGCGAAACCGGTGACCAGGTCGCCCGATCCTTCCATGAACTCGCCGAAATGGTGCAGATGACTGCCCAGCGTTCGCTGGATGATATTGCCGGTGAAATGCTGCGTCCCATGCTGCAGGAATGGCTTGACGACAACCTGCCCACCCTGGTGGAGCGGCTGGTGCGCGAGGAAATCGAACGGGTGGCGCGCGGTCCGCGCCGCTAAACAGGCCTTGTCTTTTTTAAAGCGGGAAGGGGCCGGCAAGGCCCCTTTTCTCGTTCCGGCGCCTGCTTTTCAGGGCGGCGGATCGGCCGGCGAGGGCAGGCTTGCGCCTTCCGCCGCAGGCACCTCCGGGCATGGCTTTCCTGTTGACTTGAGCGGAGCCATCCTATTTACCCTGAAGCCCTATTTTCCCTCATGATGGTCCGTCAAATGCTCGACAAGACTTACGATTCCGCTTCCGTTGAACCCAAGATCGCCAAGGCCTGGGATGAGAATGATGCCTTTCGCGCCGGCGCGAATGCCAAGGCCGGTGCGGAAACCTTCTGCGTGGTCATCCCCCCGCCGAACGTGACGGGCTCGCTGCATATGGGCCATGCGCTGAACAACACGCTGCAGGACATCATGGTGCGCTTCGAGCGCATGCGCGGCAAGGACGTTCTCTGGCAGCCGGGCATGGACCATGCCGGTATCGCCACCCAGATGGTGGTCGAGCGCAAGCTCATGGAGCGCCAGCAGCATCGCCGCGACATGGGGCGCGAGGCATTCATCGAGAAGGTCTGGGAGTGGAAGGCGGAATCGGGTGGGCTGATCTTCAACCAGCTGAAGCGCCTCGGCGCGTCCTGCGACTGGTCACGCGAACGCTTCACCATGGATGAAGGCCTCTCCCGCGCCGTGCTGGATGTCTTTGTCCAGCTCTACAAGGAAGGGCTGATCTACAAGGACAAGCGCCTCGTCAACTGGGACCCGAAGCTTCTCACCGCCATCTCCGACCTGGAGGTCGAGCAGGTCGAGGTGAACGGCAATCTCTGGCATCTCCGCTATCCGCTGGAAGCGGGCGTGACCTATGACCACCCGGTTGCTTTCGACGAGGAAGGCAACCCGACGGAATGGGAAACCCGCGATTACCTCGTCGTCGCGACGACGCGCCCGGAAACCATGCTGGGCGACACGGGTGTCGCCGTCCATCCGGACGACAAGCGCTACCAGAAGATCGTCGGCAAGCATGTCGTGCTGCCGTTGACGGGCCGCCGCATTCCGATCGTTGCCGACCAGTATCCCGATCCGACCGCCGGTACCGGCGCCGTGAAGATGACGCCTGCCCACGACTTCAACGATTTCGAGGTCGGCAAGCGGGCCGGCCTGCGCCAGATCAACATTCTCAGCATCGAAGGCCGGATCGCCATCCTCGGCGACGAGGATTTCCTGGAAGGTCTGGATGCGAGCGCGGAGCATGCCGCGATCTGGAACGAGCTTGATGGCATGGATCGTTTTGCTGCCCGCAAGCGCATCGTTGAACTGCTGGACGAGCGGGGCCTGGTCGACCGCATCGAGCCGCACAAGCACATGGTTCCCCATGGCGACCGCGGCGGCGTGCCGATCGAGCCGCGTCTGACGGAACAGTGGTACGTGGATGCCAAGACGCTCGCTCAGCCGGCAATTGCCTCCGTCCGCGAAGGCCGCACCAAATTCGTGCCGAAGAATTGGGAAAAGACCTATTACGAATGGATGGAAAACATCCAGCCCTGGTGCATTTCCCGCCAGCTCTGGTGGGGCCATCAGATCCCCGCCTGGTATGGTCCGGATGGGCAGGTCTTCGTTGAAAAGACCGAGGAAGAGGCGCTTGACGCCGCCGTCCAGCATTATCTTTCCCATGAAGGCCCCTGGAAAGCCTGGGTTCAGGAAAAGCTCGAGAATTTCCAGCCGGGCGAGATCCTGACCCGCGACGAGGACGTGCTTGACACCTGGTTCTCTTCTGCGCTCTGGCCCTTCTCCACGCTTGGCTGGCCGGACGAAACGCCGGAACTCGCCAAGTATTACCAGACCGATGTGCTGGTGACCGGCTTCGACATCATCTTCTTCTGGGTGGCGCGCATGATGATGATGGCGCTGCATCTCATGAAGGATGAGGATGGCAATCCCGTCGAGCCCTTCCACACCGTCTATGTCCACGCGCTCGTGCGCGACAAGAACGGGCAGAAGATGTCGAAGTCCAAGGGCAATGTCATCGATCCGCTCGAACTGATCGACGAATATGGTGCGGATGCGCTCCGCTTTACCCTGGCAATCATGGCTGCCCAGGGGCGCGACGTGAAGCTCGATCCGGCCCGCATCGCCGGCTATCGCAACTTCGGCACCAAGCTGTGGAATGCCACCCGCTTTGCGGAGATGAACGGGGTGAAGCGTGACCCGCACTTCAACCCGGACAGCACGACGCTGACCATCAATCGCTGGATCCTGACCGAGCTTGCCCGTACGGAACGTGACGTGACGGAAGCCATCGAAACGCACCGTTTCAACGATGCTGCGGGCGCGCTTTACCGCTTTGTCTGGAATCAGTTCTGCGATTGGTATCTGGAACTGCTCAAGCCCGTCTTCAGCGGCGAGGACGAAGCCGCAAAGGCCGAAGCGCAGGCCTGCGCCGCCTATGTGCTGGAGGAGACCTACAAGCTCCTGCACCCCTTCATGCCCTTCATGACGGAAGAGCTCTGGGCTCATACCGCAGGCGAGGGGGCAGTGCGCCCGACCCTGCTTTGCCATGCCGACTGGCCATCGCCCTCCTTCTCCGACGATGCCGCCGCCGATGAAATCAACTGGCTGATCGACCTCGTTACCGGCATCCGCTCGGCGCGCGCGGAAATGAACGTGCCGCCGGCTGCGATTTCACCGCTGGTGATGGTGGGCGCGCATGGCGTGGTGCGCGAGCGCCTCGACCGGCATGAGGCGGCGATCAAGCGCCTTGGCCGCATCGATGCCATCTCCTTTGCGGACACCGCGCCCAAGGGCTCGGCGCAGATCGTCATCGGCGAGGCAACCGCCTGCCTTCCGCTCGGCGCGCTCATCGATGTGGCCGCTGAAAAAGCGCGGCTCGAGAAGGCGCTCGGCAAGGTGGATCAGGAAATGGGCCGTATTGCCGGCAAGCTCTCGAACGAAAAATTCGTGGCGAACGCCAATCCAGAGGTCGTAGCCGCCGAACGGGATCGCCATGAGGAGCTTTTGACGCAGAGAACCAACCTTCTGGCTGCATTGGAGCGCGTTAAAGAGGCAGAATAATCGTTCTGGTTGTCTGTTTTCGTCTCGAATCACCCTCCCAAAAGGAGGGTGATTTTTTATTGTATAACAATGGCTTGGCGCCATCGCCTGGCCCGACGAAGCGGGCAATAATGGGGCAAAAGGGGCGAAAGACGGCGAAATTATTCCCATTGCATGCCTTTTGATAAGGCAGCCCGCAGAAAGTCCGCTTGTCGCAAAACTGCAACAGAGCCCCGTAGGTGTGGAAGATTCGTGCTGTCTCTTGGCCAATTCAAACGGTCATTTGGAATAATGTTCCAATACGCATTTTAGCGGCGCCGGTTGCTCGGAAAGTTACGTAAAATTTTCAGCGATCCGGGAATTGCTCGCCAGTCATGGCTGCATTGCGCAAAGTGCAGCGCTGCATAAACTCAGCACCATGGGTAGATCCTTTATTGGGGGGAATTTGATCGTGTCTCAAGCTGTAACCAAGGGCATTCTGGCAATCGCGCTTCTGTCCGGCCTCGCCGGCTCCGCGTTTGCCGGTGGTTTCTCACGTGGAGATGCGGATACCGACCTGATCTATGAAGACGGCGCATTCGACATGCGGTTTGGGGCGACGATCGTCGCTCCCAAGCGTGACTTCGATACGATCGGCGGTGCGGCTGCCACGGATGACGTATATACCAACAACTACATCATTCCGAATTTCGGCGCGAAGCTGAAGATCTCGGACCGCTTCTCCTGCGTCGGCACCTATACGCAGCCCTTCGGCGCTTCGTCGGATTACGGCACGCAGTCGCAGCGCGCCGATATCATCGGCGATATTGCCTCCGGCCGCACGCGCAATGCCGTCAAGCACGCCGATTTCGAAACCAACGAATATGGCGCCACCTGCGGTGTGAACATGGAAGCCGGCAGCGGCAAGGCCTGGCTGCTCGGCGGCGTGTTCCTGCAGGATTTCAACTACACGGAAGAAAAGACGCTCGGCACGCTGAACCTGCGGGACAGCGGTTCTGTCGGCTATCGCCTCGGTGCTGCCTATGAAATCCCGGAATATGCGCTGCGGGCCGAACTCATGTACCGCTCCCAGATCGATATCCAGGCCGATGGCAAGTTCACCTCGTCGCCGGCGCTGGCTGCCATCGGTATTCCGGCCGGTACCGTCTTCCCGTCCACGGGTTACGGTTCGCTGCCGCAGTCTGTCGAACTCAACCTGCAGAGCGGCATTGCGCCCGGCTGGCTGGCCTATGGCTCGGTAAAGTGGACGGACTGGAGCGTTCTCCAGACGCTGAACTACAACATCACCCGTCTCGGCCCGAACACGAAGGACTTCTTCTGGCAGGATGGCTGGACGGTTCAGGGCGGCATTGCGCATGCCTTCACGGATGACATCTCCGGTACGGTCAACATCACCTGGGATCGTGGCGTCGGCACCGGTGCCGATATCATGACCGACACCTGGACCTTTGGTGCAGGCACCCAGATCAAGGCAGGCCCCGGCGCCCTTCGCCTCGGCGGCGCCGTCTCCTACCTGACCTCGGGCAGCCAGTCGCTCCGCGATGGCGCATCCTTCGATGCAACGGCAAATGGCGACTGGGCATACGCCGTCGGCGGATCCTACACCGTCAAGTTCTGAGGCGCGGTCCTCGTCGCGTGCAGAAGCCCCGGACCTTGTGTTCGGGGCTTTTTTCGTCTCCGGCGCTTTTTCGAATGTGACGATTCGGCAACATCTAAAAAACTTGGTTTGGCTTGGGCTCCGTGGAAAAGATTGTGTCCATTTCCTGCCACAAAGCGGGAGCAGCGTCCCATTCAAGGACGCGGTAACCGGGGTTTCCCGCGTTTCAGGAAAAGAATGAGCGAACGGGTCTTGGGTTTTCTGGTTTTGAAACGGGCTGCCGATCTGGCGGCTCCGGCGCTCTGTCTCCGGCTTCCGGGCCGGGCAGGCACAGATTTCGGAACCGCGTGCCGTGGGGAGCGGCATCGCCTCAACCAACCGCCCTTTAATCGCCATCAACAGAGAATAGAAACAAGGTCTAACGGCTTTGCCGGCCTGAGCGCTCGTCTTGCAGCTCGGTGGCAGGGGCCAGGGAAACCGCGCAAAATGTTCCATGTCGAGTATCTTTCTGTGAAGGCGATGGCGCTGGGCTTCGGGCTCGCGTTCTCTCTCTGTGGCGCCGCACAGGCTTTTGACATCAATTCCGGCGTCACGAAGGAATCCGGCCCCTTCGATCTCTTCAAGTTCGGGTTCAAGGCTTACAAGAGCGGCCAGAAACAGGATGCCGTGGAAGCCTATCGCTACGCCGCCGAAAAGGGCCACACCGGCTCCCGCTGGGCACTCGCCAACATGTATGCCTATGGCGATGGCGTGGCGCAGAGCGATTTCGAAGCCTTCAAGATCTACAATGAAATTGCAGGGCAGGGCATCGAGCCTGGCTCCGAGGATACGGGCTTCTTCGTCAACGCCCTGATGGCGCTGGCGGAATATTACCGCCACGGCATCGAGAACAGCCCCGTGAAGGCCGATCTCGGCCAGGCGCGCCAGCTCTATTTCCAGGCCGCATCGGCCTTTGGCGTTCCCGAAGCCCAGTATCAGCTGGCGCGCATGATGCTGCGCGGCGAGGGCGGTTCCCGCAATGTGGAACAGGCGAAGAAGTGGCTGAACCGCGCCCGCAAGAACGGCCATATCGGCGCCATGGGGATTTTCGGCAGCCTCCTGTTCCAGGAAGGTCAGACCGCACGCGGCCTCGGTTACATGACGGCCGCGCTCGATCACTGTACGCCGAAGGATCGTCCCTGGATTCAGGACCTGCAGGAGCAGGCCTTCTCGGTTGCAAGCGAGGATGACCGCCGCTCGGCCATCGAGATGGCCCGCCAGATCGAGGCGGGTCTTTCCGGGGCTACCCTGAGTTCGGCCGGAAGCGTGCCGGTGCCGCCTGCCCGCGTCGGCGAGGGCGGTGAAAATGCAAGCTTCAACCTCAGCGGCGCCGAAGGACCCGAGGGAGCGAACACCGCAACGGACGTTCCTTCGCCGCCGGAAGCGGGCACGCTCGAAGGTCCGGTGGAATAGGAACGGGCTTCAGTTCCCTTTAGAAGTCGAAAGTGCCGATGACGGGAACGTGGTCGGACGGCTTTTCCCAGGCCCGCACATGCTTGTCGATGGCAACCGCCAGCAGCCTGTCTGTGGCCTCTGCCGATAGCAGCAGATGATCGATGCGGATGCCGTTGTTCTTCGGCCAGGCGCCCGCCTGATAATCCCAGAACGTATAGATCTTGGCCGCCCCCGTCGTGGCGCGGAGTGCGTCCGTCAGCCCCAGATTCTCGAGCGTGCGAAAGGCCGCGCGCGTTTCAGGCAGGAAGAGCGCATCCTCCGCCCACGCCGCCGGATCATGGCAGTCGATGGCTTCGGGGATGACATTGTAATCGCCCGCCAGAATGAGCGGCTCCTCAAGGGCCAGCCGCCCCTCGGCAAACTGGCGCAGTCGCTCCATCCAGCGCAGCTTGTAGGGATATTTTTCCGTTCCGACCGGATTTCCGTTCGGCAGGTAGAGCGAGCAGACCCGGATCGCTCGCGGGCCGATGGTGAAAACGCCCTCGATGAAGCGGGATTGTTCGTCGGTATCGTCCCCGGGCAGGCCTCGGCGGATTTCATCCGGCCGGATCTTGGACAGCAGCGCTACCCCGTTGAACCCCTTCTGCCCATGGGTTTCCACGTGATAGCCGAGCGCTTCGATATCGGCGCGTGGAAAGGCCTCGTCCACGGATTTGATTTCCTGGAGGCAGACGATGTCAGGCCCCGCATCCCGCAGCCACTGGCAGAGGTTTTCGATGCGTGCCTTGACCCCATTGATGTTCCAGGTGGCGATCCTGATCATGCCCGAGCCTTTCCTCACCGTTTCGCCGTTGAGACGGCGTCAGGCGGAAGTGTTAGCGGCTTGGTGACTGGGATGCCACCTCGAAAAGCCGTCACCCCCGGAAACTTGCCGTCAGATTGAGAAGCTGGTGCCGCAGCCGCAGCTTGCCACCGCATTGGGATTGTGGATCTGGAAGGACTGGCCGAGCAGATTGTCGACGAAATCGATCTCCGAACCCGCCATGTAGACCAGGGACAGCTGGTCCACCAGGACCTTGGCATTGTCCCGCGCAATCACGATATCTTCGGACGGGTTGAGGGCCTCTTCGCCCACCAGATCGAACTTGTAGGAAAAGCCCGAGCAACCGCCCCCTTCGACGGAGACGCGCATGGCGCTCTTGCCCGGTTCGGTTGCGAGGATTTCCGCGATTCGCCGGGCGGCGCTTTCGGAAAGGCTGACTGTCTGTTCGCTCATTCTCTGCCTCCTGCCGGGTTCAAGGCCCGGAGAGCCGGTGACCATATTCGCCGTTATTCCGGCACAAGTTTCTGATATTACAACATGCTATGGACAGTAACGGTTCGCCGGGCCGGGTATCCGTACCGGGAACGGTTTGCCGTCACAGAGACTATAGGTATGAACCTGTTGCAGCGGCGTCAATGAGGGCGCCCCAAAGGAATGCGAATGACGATCGATCGAGTGGCACTTGGTTTCGGAAGCGGAGAACGGGCAATCTATGCCGCCGATCCCTGGACGAGCCGCGGCCGGTTTTATCCTGAAGCTTCGAGCCTGACGCGCTCCGAATTCCAACGTGACCGGGACCGCATCGTCCATACCACCGCCTTCCGTCGCCTCAAGCACAAGACCCAGGTGTTCATCGGCCCCGATAGCGATCACTACCGCACCCGGCTCACCCATACGATCGAGGTGGCGCAGATTGCCCGTGCGCTTGCCCGCGCCCTGAAGCTTGACGAAGATCTCGCCGAAGGCGTGGCGCTGGTGCATGATTTCGGCCATACCCCCTTCGGCCATACGGGGGAGGATGCGCTGCACGAGATGCTCGCGCCCTTCGGTGGCTTCGATCACAATGCCCAGTCGCTCCGCATCGTCACGAAGCTGGAGCGTCGCTATGCCGAATTCGACGGTCTCAACCTCACCTGGGAAACGCTGGAGGGGCTGGTCAAGCATAATGGCCCGCTGATGACGCGCGAGGGCGAGGGCACACGCGGCCCGGTTCCCCAGCCGATCCTCGATTACTGCGAGCTGCATGATCTGGAGCTGGCAAGCTTCGCGAGCCTCGAGGCGCAGGTGGCGGCGATTGCCGACGACATCGCCTATAACACCCATGATATCGATGACGGGCTGCGTTCCGGCTATCTCACCTTCGACATGCTGGAGGAAATTCCCTTCCTTGCCGGGTTGATGGCTGAGGTGCGCGGCCGCTATCCCCACCTCGATCCCGACCGCTTCACCCATGAGATCATGCGCCGCCAGATCACCCGCATGGTGGAGGATGTGATTGCCGTTGCCCAGCAGCGCCTCAAGGCGCTGAAGCCCCAACGCGCGCAGGACATCCGCAATGCCGCCGAAGTGACGGCCACCTTCTCCGTCGACATGGCGAAGACGGATCGCGAGATCAAGGGCATGCTCTTCAAGCGCATCTATCGCCACCCCGATATCATGCGGGTGAGGGCGGGTGCGGCCCGGATCGTTACCGACCTCTTCATGGCCTATATGAACGATCCCGCACTGATGGAAAGCCACTATTGGGTGGATCACATTGCCGGCCTGAATGACGGCGCAAAGGCCCGCCATGTGGGTGACTTTCTGGCCGGGATGACGGATACCTATGCCATCCGCGCCCACAAGCGCCTGTTTGACCACACCCCCGATTTGCGCTAGGCAGCGGCGCTGAACGGCTGCATGGCCCCCATGCCGCCCCTGCTTTTTGCCCGGATGGTAGCGATGAATCTCTTCACGGACTTCGAAGACAGAATTAAGAACGCTTTGGAAAACCTTGACATCGTCAAGGAAAAGCGATCCGAGCTGGACTTCGGCCGCGTCAATGCCGAGCCGCCCCGCGACAGCGCCCATGGCGATGTGGCGACCAATGCAGCCATGGTTCTAGCCAAGCCGTTGGGCACGAATCCCCGGGCGCTGGCAGACCTCATCTCCGAAAAGCTGCGCGAGGATGCCGATATTTCCGAAGTGTCGGTGGCCGGGCCGGGCTTCATCAACGTGCGCCTGTCGCGCGCCTATTGGCAGCGCCTTCTCGCCCGGATGGTGGAGAGCGGCACCGATTTCGGCCGTTCCGCCCTCGGCGACGGCCGCAAGGTGAATGTGGAATATGTATCCGCAAACCCCACGGGGCCCATGCATGTGGGCCATTGCCGCGGAGCGGTGGTGGGCGACGCGCTTGCCAATCTTCTGGCCTTCGCCGGCTATGAGGTCACCAAGGAATATTACATCAACGATGCGGGCTCGCAGATCGACGTGCTCGCCCGCTCGGTCTTCCTGCGGTATCGGGAAGCGCTGGGCGAGGCCGTGGGCGACATTCCCGCCGGCCTTTACCCGGGGGACTATCTTGTCCCGGTCGGCGAGGCGCTGAAGCAGGAATTCGGCACGAAACTCCGTGGCATGCCCGAGGAACAGTGGCTGCCGATCGTCAAGGACCGCGCCATCGATGCGATGATGGCGATGATCCGCGAGGACCTGACGGCCCTCAACGTCACGCACGAGGTCTTCTATTCCGAGCGCAGCCTGCATGCGGACGGCGCGACCGCCATCCGCACCGCCATCAACGACCTGACCTACAAGGGCCATGTCTACAAGGGCACGCTGCCGCCGCCCAAGGGCCAGCTTCCCGAGGACTGGGAAGACCGCGAACAGGTTCTCTTCCGCTCGACCGAAGTGGGTGATGATATCGACCGTCCGCTGATCAAGTCGGATGGCAGCTACACCTATTTCGCCGCCGACGTTGCCTATTTCAAGGACAAGTACGACCGCGGCTTCAACGAGATGATCTATGTGCTGGGTGCCGATCATGGCGGCTACGTGAAGCGGCTGGAAGCGGTGGCCCGCGCGGTTTCCGGCGGCTCGGCCAAGCTGACCGTGCTGCTGTGCCAGCTCGTCAAGCTCTACCGCAACGGCGAACCCGTGAAGATGTCGAAGCGTTCCGGCGATTTCGTCACGCTGCGGGATGTCGTTGAGGAGGTTGGTCGCGATCCCGTCCGCTTCATGATGCTCTACCGGAAGAACTCCGAACCGCTCGATTTCGATTTTGCCAAGGTCACCGAGCAGTCGAAGGACAACCCGGTTTTCTACGTGCAATATGCCCATGCGCGCTGCATGTCCGTATTCCGCCAGGCGCGGGAGGCCTTCCCGGACCTGGATACTGATTCGAAAATACTGTCAAAAGCCGTGCTCAAGGACATCGGCGATGCCAGCGAGCTGCAACTTGTGGCCAAATTGGCCGAATATCCGCGCGTAATCGAGCAGGCAGCCCAGGCTCAGGAGCCTCACAGGCTGGCATTTTATCTGTATGACCTCGCCAGCGCCTTCCATGCCCATTGGAATAAGGGTAAGGATCAGCCAGAGTTACGCTTTGTTAACGATAAAAACCGAGAATTGAGCATTGCCAGACTCGGGCTGGTGTACGCTGTCGCTTCAGTGCTGAAATCCGGGCTCCATATTGTTGGGGCGGAAGCCAAGGAAGAAATGCGGTAGCGCCACCAATTCCCCACATTGCACTGGCAGTTTCACGTTGACAGTAGTGAGTGGGATTGTAATGGCAGAAAAACAGTTCGCCCTTGGCGGCACCCGGAGCGTCGGTTTTCAGGAAGAGGATGACCCTCTCGCCGAACTGGCCCGGATCGTCGGTTTCCAGGAACCGTCTGCAAACCGCTCCGTACGCGCCGAAGAACAGCGCGTGGAGCCTGTCATTACCGAATTCCCGGTCGCACCCCCGCAGGGTGCCGTCGCGCCTGTCGCCGGTCCGAACCCCGTAGCCGATCTCGAAGACGAGCTGCTGCGCGCCTTCGAGACCTATGACGGCCCGCGCGCCGAAACCCCGGCAGCCCCCGTTGCCGCGCCGGAAGCACCTGCCGCACCGCAGGCTGTGGCGAGCGGCCCCGCCCTGAACGAAGATGATGACCCATTCGCGGCACTGGCTGCCGTGGTGGCGCAGTCGGAAGCCGTTTCCCGCGTGGCACCGGTTAAGCCGCAGCCGCAGCCGCAGCAGCCGGTGGAGCCGCGCTTCACCGAAATGCCGAAGGCTGAACCCGCCGCCGAGCAGCCCGCAGATTTTTCCGTCGAATTGCTGGAAGCCGAGCTTCTCCAGTCTCTCGACGAGGCAGAGCTCGACTGGGGTGTGCGCAGCGCCGTGGAACCCGTCCAGCCGGAAGTCTCCGCCAAGCCCGCGTTTGCCCCGCCCGCTGTTTCGGCGCGCAGCGAATTCCGCATGCCGCTCGCGAATTTCCACGTTGCATCCCAGCCTGCGGCCAAGCCGGCCCCGGCCAATGATGCGCCGTTGAAGGCGGAGCCCGTTGCCTGGGATCTCCCCGGTGGCGATGGCGAAGACCTTCCGGCCACGCCCTCCCGTCCCATCGCGGCCTCCAGCCATGAGGCGGAAGCGCCCGTTCTCCGTCCGGAACCTGCCCTTGCCGCCGAACCCGTCCGCAGGGAGACGCCGCGCGTCGACCCGGTCTTCGGGGCGTCGCTTGAAGCGATCACCAATGTGGCCGCCGACGTGCGTCCGCAAGCCCGTTCGGAAGAGCCCTTCGGATTCAATCTCGACAGCCCTGCCGACGAGCCCGATTTCGACGATCTCTTCAGCTCCGGCGAGTTCGAGCTCGATCTTGACGATTTCGAGCAGCAGCTGACCGAAATTGCAAAGAACGACACGGTCGCCGCAGCACCCGCGGCGCCCCAGCCGGAAGCGCGCCGTGCCTTTGCCGATTTCGTGCCGGAAAAGGCCGAAACCGTAAAGCCCGCCGAACCGGCGACCTTCCGTGAACCGGCATTCGAGGCTGCACCCCGGCGCGAGCGTTTCCAGCCGGCACCGCAGCCGGTGCTGAGCGAACCTGTCCCGCCGGTCATGCCGGCCGCGCCTCAGCCCGCATTCACCTCGCCGCTGGTCGAGCCGATGGATTTCGACAACGGTCTCTTCGATCCTGCGCTTCTTTCCGAGACGGATGATCCCGTCGAGGCAGTGGCGGATTTCGACGTGCCGGAGCTGAAGATGCCGGAGCCCGAAGAGCCCGCCGTCGTCGTCCCCGATTACGATCTGGATATCGATGCGGAAATGGCGAACCTTTTCACCAGCCTGCCGCCGCTCGGTGCAAGCATTGCCGAAAAGAAGCCGGTTTCGGAGCCCGCCGCGCCGCGGCCCTTCGGCGCCCCCGCCACGGGATCCCAGAAGGCTGCCGTGACGGTGGATAGCTTCGACGATTTCGAAAAGGCGCTGGAAGAAGATTTCCGCTCCATGCTGAGCCAGCCGCTCGGCCAGGAATACCAGCCCCGCCCGCGCATGGAGCCGCAGATGGTGCCGGTCTCTCCGCCGCGCCACAACAATTTCCGCTCTATCCTTCTCGCCGCCTGTGCCACCGGTGCGGTAGCGCTGGTGGGCCTTGGCGGCTTCATGCTGCTCTCGGGCAAGGGCGGCGTGATGGCCTCCGGCGAGCCGAAGGTCATCATGGCCGACAAGGGCCCGGTCAAGGTCGTTCCGGAAAACAAGGGCGGCGTCACCGTGCCCAACCAGGACAAGGCTGTTTATGACCGCGTTGCCGGCAATGGCGACGATACGGTCAAGCAGGGTGCGCTCATCACCTCCGAGGAGGAGCCGGTGGATGTGGTCCAGAAGACCCTGATGCCGGAAAACACCGACGAGACCGCGATGAATGCGCCGGTTGCCCCGACGCCGGTCGAGGACACAAAGGATGCCCGCCTGCTGCCCGCGACCGACAAGCCGGACAATCAGGACGCTGCTGCCAATGTCCCGGGTGGCGTGCAGGTGCGCAAGGTCAAGACCATGATCGTCAAGGCGGATGGCACGCTGGTGCCCCGCGAGGAAGAGCCCGTGGCCCCGAGCGCAGAAGCGCCCGTCGCCGCCGCAGAAGCGCCGGTTCCTCCGCCCGCCAACGAAACGACGGCAGCCGTGCCGCAGGATCGCATCAAGCCGCCGCTTGATGAAAACGGCGCATCCACGGATGCCCTCGCCAAGGTGGCAAACACGCCAGTTGCCGGCGAGGCTGCGCCTGCCGAAGTGCCGGTCAAGACCGTCAAGACCAGCAAGCTCGCGGATGTCGCCCCCGTGCCGACCGCAAGGCCGGCTGATCAGCCGGTGAACGTGGTGGGCACCGTGACCGAAAGCGGCAAGGTGAAGCCCGGCCAGCAGGAAGCGGCTCCGCAGGAAACCGCGTCCATCGATCCGGTCGTGGCAAAGCCCGCCTCCGGCAGCTACGGCATCCAGATCGCGTCGCTGCCGAGCGAGGCCGATGCCAAAGCGTCCATCGCCAAGATGTCCTCGAAGTTCGGCGGCGTTCTGGGCGGTCGTGCGATCGGCATTCGTCAGGCCAACATCCCGAACAAGGGCACCTATTACCGCCTGCGTGTCGATGTCGGCTCGAAGGACGAGGCAATCGCTCTCTGCTCCAAGCTGAAGGCAGCCGGCGGAAGCTGCCTCGTTTCGAAGTAAGCGGCAAAAACGGATGAATGGAAAACGGCGGGCCTTGGCCCGCCGTTTTGCCATGGTACGAAAGCTGTGAACAACGGGCAGGAAAATCGCATTTTCGCGGTTTGGCTGTATGATTCGAGCATGACCGAATCAAAAGCACTCATTCTCGGCTGTAGTGGCCTTGCACTCACCCCTGATGAAAAGGCCTTTTACAGGGAGAATCGTCCCTGGGGCTTCATCCTGTTCGGCCGCAATATCGGCGATGCCGCGCAGATAACCGATCTCATCGCGTCCATGCGCGATTGCGTTGGCTGGAACGCACCGGTCCTCATCGACCAGGAAGGCGGGCGCGTTCAGCGCATCAAGCCCCCGACCCTCCAGGCCTATCCCTCGGCCCAGGTGCTGGGTGATATCTACCGGCAGGACCGGGAAAAGGGCCTGCGCGCCGCATGGCTCATGTCGCGCCTTCACGCTTTCGATCTCACCCGCTTCGGCTTCACCATGGACTGCCTTCCGGTTCTCGACGTGCCGATCGAAGGGGCCAGCAACGTGATCGGCAACCGCGCCTATGGCCATGATCCGGCCATGGTAACGGAAATGGGCAAAGCAGCCTCCGAAGGCCTGAAGGCAGGCGGCATGCTCTCCTGCATGAAGCACATGCCCGGCCATGGCCGCGGCATGGCCGATTCCCACCACGAGCTCCCCGTGGTCTCCGCCTCCCGCGAAGAGCTGGAAGCCCATGACTTCGCGCCGTTCCGCGCTCTGAAGGACGAAGTCTGCGGCATGAGCTGCCACGTCGTCTTCTCGGCCTACGACGCGGAGAATCCGGCCACGACCTCGGAAACCGTGATCCGGGAAGTGATCCGGGGCCATATCGGCTTCGATGGCCTTCTGATTTCGGACGACAGTTCGATGAATGCCCTCAAGGGGACGCTCGGCGAGCGCGCCCGCGCCATTGCGGCAAGCGGCATCGATATCGTTCTTCACTGCAATGGCGTGATGGAGGAGATGAAGGCGGTGGTGGCGGAGGTAAACCCGCTGACGGGCAAGACGGCGGAGCGGGCCGAACGGGCCCTTGCCTCGATCCGTCCGGCGGACGGCGCCTCGGAAGAGGCACTCCGGGCGGAATTCAACGCCCTCCTGCCCACGGCCTGACGGGAAGGGTGATCCATGGCTGCCACGCGCGGCAGAGGCGAACCGGCATCGATCAGCGCGCCGCTGGAGCGTCTCTGGACGGAAACGGATGACGACCGCGCCAGCACCGATCCGGCGCTGATCATCGATGTCGCCGGTTTCGAAGGTCCGCTCGATCTTCTGCTGCATCTCGCCCGCAGCCAGAAGGTCGATCTCGCACGCATTTCGGTTCTGGCGCTGGCCGAGCAATATCTCACCTTCGTCGAAAGCGCGCGCAAGGTCCGGATTGAACTGGCCGCCGATTACCTGGTCATGGCCGCCTGGCTTGCCTTCCTGAAATCGCGGCTGCTCATTCCGCAGCAGGCCAAGGATGACGGGCCGAGCGGGGAAGAAATGGCGGCAACGCTCGCCTTCCGGCTCAAGCGGCTTGAAGCCATGCGCCTCGCTGCCGAGCGGCTGATCAACCGGGACCGGCTGGGCCGGGATGTCTTTGCCCGCGGCGCACCGGAACATATCGCCGAAATCCGCCGCTCCGCCTATGACGCCTCGCTCTACGATCTCCTGACCGCCTATGCGGCGCTGCGCCAGCGGCAGGCAATCACCCAGGTCACCATCGAGAAGCGCCGGGTCTGGTCGCTTGCCGATGCGCGCGGCATTCTCAACCGCCTGATCGGCGAGATGCCGGAATGGACCGCGCTCGATACCTATCTCATCAAATATCTCACCCATCCCTCTGACCGGGTGACCGCGATGGCAAGCGCTTTTGCCGCGTCCCTGGAAATGGTGCGCGAGGGTAGCCTCGAAATCCGGCAGGAGGGGGCCTTCCAGCCGATCTACATGCGCCGGGGGCAGGGGCGGCCGGCACCGGCGGCATCCGCCGAGGGGGATGACCATGACCGCTGACGACCGGACGGAAGGCGAGGGCGAAGACGGCGCGAACGTGCCGCGCATTCACCCCGCCCTTGCCGAAGCGAAACGCATTGCCGAAGCCCTGGTCTTCGCCTCGGCCGAGCCTGTCAGCGAAGCCTACCTGCAGGACAGATTGCCGCGGGGCATGAGCCCGCGCGTGGTCATGCAATCGCTGAAGGCCGATTATGCCGGCCGCGGCGTCAATCTCGTGCAGGTGGGCGAAAGCTGGGCCTTCCGCACCGCGGGCGATCTCTCCTTCTACATCCGCTCCGATCAGGAAGAGGTGAAGAAGCTTTCGCGCGCCGCTTTGGAAGTCCTTGCGATCATTGCCTATCACCAGCCGGTGACCCGGGCGGAAATCGAGGAAATCCGGGGTGTTGCGACTTCGCGCGGCACGCTCGACGTTCTCCTGGAATCCGGCTGGATCCGTTTTCGCGGCCGCCGGCGCACCCCCGGACGGCCGGTCACGCTTGGTACTACGGTGGATTTTCTCGATCATTTCGGGCTTGAGGAACTGCGCGACCTGCCGGGGCTGGAGGAGCTGCGCGGCGCCGGCCTGCTCTCCAGCCGCATCCCCGCGAACTTCCAGGTGCCCCTGCCGCTGATGCAGGAGGAGCTGACCGAGGACGAAGACCCCATCACCCAGCTCGATCTCGAGGAACTCGGGCTCTTGACACCGGGCGGAGAACCGGACCAATAAAATCAGGTTTTATTTCTGCCGCCCCTCAAGGATCGCGCTGGCGTGGGGCAGGGGCAGTCGTGAGTGAGTTTTCGGGAATGGCCCCAGACGGACAGACAGCGCAAGGCGCCCAATCGAAGCGCACGGCGGGCGTGACCTTCGCGGCCCGGCTGACCTTCGACAATATCCGCCACAGCTATCACGGCAAGGAAACCATCAAGGGTGTGTCGCTGACGGCAGAGCCCGGCGAGGTGCTGTGCCTGCTCGGGCCATCCGGTTCCGGCAAGACGACGCTTCTGCGGATCGCGGCGGGCATCGAGGCCCAGAGCCACGGCCGACTTTTGCTGAACGGCCAGGAAATTGCCGGTCCCAGCCAGTTCCTGCCGCCGGAAAAGCGCGGCGTGGGGCTGATGTTCCAGGATTTCGCCCTCTTCCCGCACATGACCATTCTCGACAATGTGCGCTTCGGGCTGACAGCCCTGCCGGCAAAGGAAGCGGCGGCCGAGGCCATGGCGGCGCTGGAGCGCGTCGGCCTGTCCCGGTATGCGGAAAGCTACCCGCATGTGCTTTCGGGCGGCGAGCAGCAGCGCGTCGCGCTTGCCCGGGCACTGGCGCCCCGCCCCAGCGTGCTCCTGATGGACGAGCCATTTTCCGGCCTCGATTCCCGGCTAAAGGACACGATCAGGGCCGATACGCTGGCCATCCTGCGCGAGACCAGGGCAACCGCCATCGTCGTGACCCATGATGCCGAAGAGGCGATGCGCATGGGCGACCGGATCGCGCTCCTCAAGGATGGCAGGCTGGTGCAGGACGGCACGGCGGACGATCTCTATCGCCGCCCCCGCGATCTCTTCACCGCTGCCTTCTTTTCGGAGATCAACGAATTCGAGACCCGCGTCGTCAACGGCATGGCGGAAACGCCCCTGGGCCAGGCGCCGGCCGGCGGCCTCAAGGAGGGCACGCGGGTGTCGGTTGCCGTTCGGCTGTCCGGTGTTTCCGTGCTTGCGGAAGGCGGGCCCATCCCGGCGCGCATCCTTGCCCGGCGCTTCCTCGGCGTGGTCGAACTGCTGAGCCTTGCGGTGCCCGGCAGCGACGAGCCGGTGCGGGCGCGCATCCGCGCGGACCAATTGCCGCAGGGCATTCGCGAGGTGTCGCTGGCGGTTAACCCGCAGGCCATTTTGGTGTTTGAAAAAGACACCTAAACATCATACATCAGGACAACACAAATCAGGGAGTGGTAACCATGGGTTCTTTCAGCATCTGGCATTGGTTGATCGTGCTGGCGATCGTTCTCCTCATGTTCGGCCGCGGCAAGATCCCGGAACTCATGGGCGATGTGGCCAAGGGCATCAAGAGCTTCAAGAAGGGCATGGCCGACGATGACAATGCGCCTGTCGAAACCTCGGCCAAGACGGTCGAGCACAAGGCTGACGAGGTCAAGTAAGCCACGGATCGGGATCTGGCACCTTCCCCGGAACCGGTGGGAAGGTGCTTGCCCTCCGCTTATTCCGGTCGGGTCGCGCGCCATGGGGCGCCGGCGGGATGCAAGGGCGTCAGGAGCCTTTTTACATGCTTGATGTGGGCTGGTCCGAACTCCTCGTGATTGCGGTCGTGCTGATCGTCGTGGTGGGTCCGAAGGACCTGCCGCCGATGCTGCGCGCCTTTGCCCGCATGTCGCGCAAGTTCACGGCCATGGCGGGCGAATTCCGCAAGCAGTTCGACGATGCGCTGAATGAAGCCGATATGGGTGACCTCCGGCAGACCATTTCCGACGTTCAGAAACTGCACCCGGTGAACTCCCTAAGGGAGGCGATGAACCCGCTGCGCCAGGCCGCGGAAGACATCCGCTCCGACATCAGGAAGACGGTCGAGGCACCGGCGACCCCGCCGGCATCGGCACCGGCAGCCGCTCCCGTGGCTCAGGAGCCGCCCGTATCTCTCGATCCCGCCACGGTGCCGCTGGTTCCCGCCGAACCGCAGAAATCCGTTGTCCCCGGCTCCGCCACGCCCGTTGCCACCACCGATGCACTCGCCGCCGCCCTGCCGGTCACCCCGGTAGCCGAGGTCGTGACCCCGAAGCCGAGGGCGAAGCGAGTGAAGAAGGAGGAGGCCCTGGTCTCCGAACCGGCCATCGCGGAAAAGCCAGCCCGGAAGAAGAAGACCGAAGCTGCTGTATCCATTGCAGCTGAGGTCAAGCCGAAGAAGAAGGCTGCATCGACGAAGAAGGACAAGGCATGATCGGCGAATATGAAGACAAGCCCCAGCCGCTTCTGGAGCATCTGATCGAGCTGCGCCGGCGCCTCATCTGGTCGCTTGGTGCCTTTTTCGTGGCCTTTCTGGTCAGCTTCTACTTCGCCAAGCAGATCTTCAATTATCTGGTCTACCCCTATAAATGGGCGGTTCAGTGGGCGGGGCTCGATCTTTCGAAATCCGAGCTGATCTACACCGCGCCGCAGGAATTCTTCTTCACGCAGGTGAAAGTGGCCATGTTTACTGCCATGGTCGTGGCCTTCCCGGTCATCGCATCGCAGATCTACAAGTTCGTCGCGCCCGGCCTCTACAAGAATGAGCGCGCGGCCTTCCTGCCTTTCCTCATCGCCTCTCCCGTTCTGTTCCTGATGGGAGCAGCCCTTGTCTATTTCTTCTTCACGCCCATGGTCATGTGGTTTTTCCTTGCCATGCAGCAGGCGCCGGAGAAGGGGCAGGTGGCGATCTCGCTGATGCCCAAGGTCTCGGAATATCTGAGCCTGATCATGACGCTCGTCTTCTCCTTCGGGCTCGTCTTTCAGCTGCCGGTGGTGACCTCGCTTCTGGCGCGCGTCGGCCTCGTCAGCGCGCAGGCGCTTGCGGAAAAGCGCAAATATGCCATCGTCATCGCCTTTGTGGTGGCCGCCGTGCTCACGCCGCCGGACCCCATGTCCCAGATCGGTCTTGCGCTGCCGACGATCCTTCTCTACGAAATCTCCATCTATACCGCCCGACTCATCGAGCGGGGCAGGGACAAGGAAGCGCTTGCCCGGGCCGCGGCGGACGCGGAATAACCCGTCTGCTTCGGCAAGGGCCGGAGCAGTCTTCATAGCCCCCTCCGAGGAATAGTCGGGGCGGTGTCCGATGCCGGCGCCGCCTTTTGCCGTGTCCGGTCCACCTGAAGAACGACTTGGAACGACGATGCTTGATATCAAATGGATCCGCGAAAACGCAGCCGAGCTCGATGCCGCGCTGGCCAAGCGGGGCGCCGAGCCCCAGGCTGCCGCGCTGGTCGCTCTGGACGAGAAGCGCCGCACCGCGGTGCAGACGCTCCAGGACATGCAGTCCCGCCGCAACGCCGCATCCAAGGAGATCGGCGTGGCCATGGCCCAGAAGGACAGCGCCCGGGCCGAGGCCCTGAAGGCGGAGGTGGCCGGCTTCAAGACCTCCATGCCGGCCATGGAAGAGGAAGAGCGCAACCTGACCGCCGCGCTCAACGATGCCCTTTCGCGCATTCCGAACGTGCCGCTCGAAGACGTGCCCGTCGGCAAGGACGAGCACGACAATGTGGTCGCGCGCACCCATGGCGAAAAGCCGAGTTTTGCCTACAAGCCGCTCGAACATTTCGAGATCGGCGAAGGCCTCGGCTACATGAATTTCGAAGGCGCGGCCAAATTGTCCGGCGCGCGCTTCACCGTGCTTTCCGGCCCGCTGGCCCGGCTCGAACGCGCGCTTGGCCAGTTCATGATCGACACGCATACGGGCGAGCACGGCTATACCGAAGTCAACCCGCCGCTTCTCGTGCGTGACGATGCCATGTATGGCACGGGCCAGCTGCCGAAATTTTCCGAAGACCTGTTCCAGACGACCGATGGCCGCTGGCTTATCCCTACTGCCGAGGTGCCGCTGACCAATCTGGTTGCCGGGGATATCCTCGATCAGGAAAAGCTGCCGCTGCGCTTTTCGGCGCTCACCCCGTGCTTCCGCTCGGAGGCCGGTTCGGCGGGCCGCGATACCCGTGGCATGCTGCGCCAGCACCAGTTCATGAAATGCGAACTCGTTTCGATCACCGATGCGGAAACCGCCATCGCCGAACACGAGCGCATGACCGCCGCCGCCGAAACGATCCTGAAGCGGCTCGGCCTGCATTTCCGCACCATGACGCTCTGCACGGGCGACATGGGCTTCGGTTCCCGCAAGACCTATGACATCGAAGTCTGGCTGCCGGGCCAGGATGCCTACCGTGAGATTTCGTCCTGCTCCGTCTGCGGCGATTTCCAGGGCCGCCGCATGAATGCCCGCTACCGCGGCAAGGACGACAAGGCGACGCGCTTCGTCCATACGCTGAACGGGTCTGGCGTCGCGGTCGGCCGCGCGCTGATCGCCGTTCTCGAGAACTATCAGAATCCCGATGGCTCGGTCACCGTGCCTGAGGTTCTGGTGCCCTATATGGGTGGCATGAAGGTCATCACCCGGGCGGCCTGAAGGCTTCCCGACAGAGAAAGGCGGGCCATGCGCATTCTTCTGACCAATGACGACGGCATTCATGCCGAAGGTCTCGCGGTTCTGGAGCGGGTGGCCCGCCAGTTTTCGGATGATGTCTGGGTGGTTGCGCCGGAGACGGACCAGAGCGGGCTTGCCCATTCGCTGACGCTTTCCGAACCGCTGCGCCTGCGGCGCGTGGCGCAATCCCGCTTCGCGCTCAAGGGCACGCCGACCGATTGCGTGATCATGGGCGTGCGCGAAGTTCTGGATACGCCGCCGGACCTTATCCTCTCGGGCGTCAATTGCGGCTCAAACATTGCCGATGACGTGACCTATTCCGGAACCGTGGCCGGGGCCATCGAGGGCACGCTGCTCGGCATTCCCTCGATTGCGCTGTCACAGGCCTATATCCCGAATTCGGGCCGCACCATTTCCTGGAAGAACACGGAGAAATTTGCCCCGGGCATCATCCAGCAATTGCTGGAGGCCGGCCCGCAGCCGGGTACGGTCGTGAACATCAATTTCCCCCACTGCCCACCCGAGGAGGTGAGGGGTGTCTCGGTAACCCGCCAGGGCAAGCTGGACCATGGGCTTGTGATCGACGAGCGCGCCGACGGGCGCGGCTTTCCCTATTACTGGCTCCGGTTCGGCGAGCGCCGCGGCGCCTTCGAGGAGGGCACCGATATCCACGCTCTTCGTAACAACCGCATTTCCGTAACGCCGCTCAAGCTCGACCTGACGGATTACGAGGCAATTGGCTCCTATTCCCGCCTCTTCGGTGCAGGAGATGGCGCATGAATGCACGCGTGGCCGAGAAGGAGGGCTTTGCCGGGCTTGTCCTGCGGTTACGGGCCGAAGGGGTCAATAATATCGATCTGCTGACCGCGGTCGAGCAGACGCCGCGCAGCCAGTTCGTTCCCTCTGCCCATGCCCTGTCCGCCTATTCCAGCCGGACGATCCCGATCGAATGCGGCGCCTTCATGGAGGGTGCCGATCTCGCCGTGCGGATCATCGACCGGCTCAAGCTGAAGCCCGGCCACCGCATCCTCGAAGTCGGGACCGGCAGCGGCTTTACGGCCGCCGTCATGGCCCGTCTCGCCGAGCGTGTGCTGACCATCGACCGCTACCGCACGCTGACCACCGAAGCACAGAAGCGGTTCGACGATCTCGGCCTCAAGAACATCATCGTTCGCCACGCCGATGGCAGCGCCGGCCTGCAGGGCGACGGAACCTTCGACCGAATCCTCGTCACCAGCGCCTTCCCCTCGATGCCGCGCTTCTATGCCGAACAGCTGGTGTCTGGCGGTTCGATGATTGCCCCGCTTCTCGTGGGTGAGGATCGCTGCCAGATGGCGCGGCTGACAAAAGTGGGCAGCCGGTTCGAAACCGAAATTCTCTTCGACGCGCCCTATCTGCCGATCGTGCCGCGCCTTTCCTCCTATCTTTGAACTCAAAGGTTGCGTGATTCACCGGCGCACCGGGCGCCGCATCCTGCCGCTGCGTGAAGTCGGGCGCGAAGCTTCGCGGCTACGCTTTCTTAACCGAAGCGGACCGCCTTATCGTTGCAATTCAGCAGCTTGACTGTGGGTAATCATCAAATTTTCCGGCCATTTCCCGCCCTTCCGCAGGGCGCCTTAACCGCATGGTAACACTAACGCGCTTTAATCATAATCAAGAGTTCGCGTAATTGGTGGGTGCGAGTCATGCGTGTTTGGGTTTCGGGAAGGGTAGGCAAGTCCACGGCAAAGGCCATGGTTGCCATGCTGCTCGCCGGTTCTGCGGCGGGGTGCAGCTCGGATGTCAGCCGGTTCGGCGGACTGTTTTCTAGGTCGTCTTCCAACCCGGATACGATCACGACCAGCGCGATCCCGCATAACCGCATCACCGGCCTGAACGGCGAAGCGCCCATTCCGCGGCAGGATATCGGCGGCTATACAGGTCAGGTCGCGCAAGGGCAGGTTTATCAGCCTTCCGTCGCTGCCGGCGGACAGGCGGCTGCGCTCAACCAGCCCATGCCGGGGAAGGTCTATGATAACGTCACGACCGGCACCACCTCCGTCTCCCAGGCCCGCCTTGCCTCCACCCCGGTCGCGGTGGAACGCGCAACGCTCGCCGCGCCGGGTGCCGAAAAGGTGGCGCTCGCACAGCCGCTGCCGACCAAGGTTCCGAACAAGCCCAAGCTTGCCGAAACGCTCGCCCCGTCGAAATCCGGCTGGAGCGGCAATGGTGCGCCGACCGTGACGTTGCGTCCGGGTGAAACGGTCGCCGGTCTCTCGCGTCGCTATGGCGTTCCGGAAAAGGAAATTCTCCGCGTGAACGGTCTGGCCTCTGCCGGCCAGGTCACCGTCGGCCAGCAGATCATCATCCCGACATTCGGCCAGGCTCCAAATGCCGCCAAGGGCTCTGCCAAGGTCGCCGACCTTCCGTCCGGCAAGCTGCCGATCCCGGCGAAGGAGCCGGGCAATGATGTGGCGACGCTTCCGACAGGCACCAATCTCCGCGGCAAGCAGACGGCCGAAGGCGCCAAGCTGCCGCAGCCGTCCACCGGTGGCGGCGAGGGCGGGTCCTATACCGTCAAGCCCGGTGATTCGCTTGCCAGGATCGCCAAGGCAACCGGCACGCCGATCGATGCGCTGAAGGCGGCCAACGGCCTCTCTGCCACGACCATCCGCGTCGGCCAGGTCCTGAAGCTTCCCGGCAAGGGCGGCGCGCCGCTGGCGACCGATCCGTCCGATGGTGTGAAGACGGCCTCTATCCCGGCCAAGAACCCGGCGATCACGCCCTCCGTGCCCGCAAAGCAGGCTGGTGAACCGGCTGCCTACAAGCCGCCGGTTGCCAAGGAAACCGTATCCGAGGCCGCCGCGAAGGGCGGCGATGCGGATGCACCGGATCAGACGGGCATCGGCAAGTATCGCTGGCCGGTGCGCGGCGCGGTCATCGCCGGCTATGGCAGCAATGTCGAAGGCAGCCGCAACGATGGCATCGATATTTCCGTGCCCGAGGGTACGCCGATCAAGGCGGCCGAAAACGGCGTGGTTATCTATGCCGGCAACGGGTTGAAGGAACTGGGCAACACCGTTCTGGTACGTCACGACGATGGCACGGTCACCGTTTACGGCAATGCCAACGCGCTGAATGTGACCCGCGGCCAGAAGGTGCAGCGCGGCCAGACCCTGGCTGCCTCTGGCATGAGCGGCAATGCCAAGCGTCCGCAGGTGCATTTCGAGGTTCGCAAGGATGCGACGCCGGTTAACCCGATGACCTTCCTGAACTGATCCTTCGCGACAGACACGCTGAAAGAAACCCGGCTTCGCGGCCGGGTTTTTTGCGTCTGAGGCCGGTGTCAGTCGCGGCGAAGGGCCTTGCGTTGCCGGCCGGCAAGATCCTGGATATATTGCCAGGCCACGCGGCCGGAGCGGCCGCCACGCGTGGTCGCCCATTCCAGCGCCTCGCGATGCAGGTCCTCGGGGGCGAGATCCAGCGCATAATGCGCCGCATAACCATCGATCATCGCCAGATAATCCTCCTGGCTGCATTTGTGGAAGCCGAGCCAGAGCCCAAAGCGATCCGAGAGGGAGACCTTCTCTTCCACCGCCTCTGACGGATTGATGGCCGTCGACTGCTCGTTCTCGATCATGTTGCGCGGCAGCAGATGGCGGCGATTGGAGGTGGCGTAAAAGACCACATTGTCGGGACGCCCCTCCACCCCACCGTCCAGAGCAGCCTTCAGCGACTTGTAGGAGGCGTCGTCGTGGTCGAAGGAGAGATCGTCGCAGAAGAGAATGAAGCGCTCGGCCCGGTCGCGGATGATCTCCAGAAGCGCAGGCAGGGTTGAAATGTCTTCGCGATGGATCTCGATCAGCTTCAGGGCCACGGCCCGCTCGGCCCTGACATCGGCGTGCACCGATTTGACGAGCGACGACTTGCCCATGCCCCGGGCACCCCAGAGAAGCACATTGTTGGCTTCATAGCCCTCCGCAAAGCGGATCGTGTTTTCATGCAGGATATCGCGCACCCGGTCGACGCCGCGAATGAGCTTCAGGGCAATCCGGTTGGGTTGCGGCACGGGCTGCAGAAAGCTCCGGGCAGGGACCCAGACGAAGCAATCGGCAGCCTCCATGTCGCTTGCCACCGGCGGCGGTCCGGCAAGCCGTTCCGTGGCATCCGCCAGCCGGCGGAGCTCCTTGAGAATGAGGTCCAGTTTGCTGTCGTCCATGGCTGCACTCCGCGCATGAATGAGGAAAAAGCGAATTATTTCCGCTGCACAGCCCCGCTAGCATGGCCTTTCGAAAGCGAAAAGGCTAAGAGCGCTGGAAACGGTACGGCTGCGGTGCCGCGCCCAGTTGTATTCATGGCATTGGTCGTTATATTCCGCCGGTCCCCGAGCGGGTGCGCAGCCCCGCGCAACGACAGAATTCAGGAGCTCCTTGATGTTTTTCACCGAAGCCTATGCGCAGACCGCAACCGGCGAAGCCACGACCGGCATTTTCGGTTCCGGCATGGAAATGTTCGTGCTGTTCGTTCCGTTGATGATCGTCTGGTATTTCCTGCTGATCCGTCCGCAGAACCAGCAGCGCAAGCGCCGCGAGGAAACCCTGAAAAACATTCGCCGCGGCGACCAAGTCGTCACCGGCGGCGGCGTTGTCGGCAAGGTCACCAAGGTCATTGACGACAACGAACTTGAGGTCGAAATCGCCGATGGTGTGCGCGTGCGCATCGTCAGGACCTTTGTGGCCGATGTCCGCGTTAAGGGCGAACCCGTCAAGTCTGAATAATCGGCCGGACAGACGGTCCGTACGAACCTCCAAGATATCGAGATACCCATGCTTTACTTTTCCCGGTGGAAAACGATCCTGATCTGGCTGGTGGTGGCCGTATCGGCCGTGATTGCCCTGCCAAATGCCCTGAGCAGCGATCTCCTCGCCAAATTCCCCAGTTTTCTGCCGCAGAAAAGGGTTACCCTGGGTCTCGACCTTCAGGGCGGTTCGCACATCATGCTCAAACTCGAGCGCTCCGATATCGTCAAGGAGCGGCTCGAAACCACGGTTGGCGATGTCCGGCAGAAGCTTCGTGAGGCGAATATCCGCTATACCGGGCTCGCCGGCGTCGCCCAGTCGGTTCAGGTCCGCATCAGCGACGTAAACCAGGTGGAAGCTGCCAAGGAGGCGCTGAAGCCGCTCACCGCGCTGGTCAGCACCGGTTCCCTCGGAGGCTCCATCCAGGAAGCGACCCTCGAAGACGGACCGGACGGCCTGCTGAAGCTGAACATCACCGATGACGGGATCGATTATCGCATCTCCTCTGCCGTCACCCAGTCCATCGAAGTGGTGCGCCGGCGCGTGGACGAGCTTGGCAATACCGAGCCGCTCATCCAGCGCCAGGGCAAGGACCGCATCATCGTTCAGGTGCCGGGCCTGCAGGATCCGCAGCGCCTGAAGGCCCTGCTGAACCAGACGGCGAAGCTGTCCTTCCGCATGGTCGATCTCTCCGTGCCCGTGCAGGAGGCGATCAATGGCCGCCCGCCGGCCGGCACGGAAGTGCTGTACTCGCAGGATGACCCGCCGATACCCTATGTCGTCGAAAAGCGGGTTCTCGTCTCCGGCGAAGATCTGGTCGATGCGCAGGCCAACATCAACCAGCAGAACAGCGAACCGGTCGTCTCCTTCCGCTTCAATTCCAAGGGCGCGCTTCGCTTTGCCGAGGCCACCCAGCAGAATGTCGGCAAGCCCTTTGCCATCATCCTCGACAATCAGGTCATTTCGGCCCCGCGCATCAACGAGCCGATCATCGGCGGTTCCGGCCAGATTTCCGGCAACTTCACCGTTGAAAGCGCGAACGATCTCGCCGTTCTTCTGCGGGCGGGCGCTCTTCCCGCCACGCTGACGGTGGTGGAAGAGCGGACCGTTGGCCCAAGCCTCGGTGCGGACTCGATCCATGCCGGTCTCGTGGCCGGGGCGATCGGCGCCGTCGCGGTTGTCCTGTTCATGCTCTTCTTCTACGGCTTCCTCGGCCTGATCGCCAATATCGCGCTTGCCGCCAACGTGATCATGATCCTGGCCGTGCTGACCATGCTCGGTTCGACGCTGACGCTGCCCGGCATCGCCGGCATCGTGCTGACCATGGGCATGGCGGTCGATTCCAACGTTCTGATCTATGAACGCGTGCGGGAAGAGGTGCGCAATGGCCGCAGCTTCATCCAGGCACTGGATCTCGGCTTCGAAAAGGCACTTGCCACCATCGTTGACGCCAACCTGACGACCCTGATCGCCGCCGCCGTCCTCTTCTTCATGGGGTCGGGTCCGGTGCGCGGTTTCGCGGTCACGCTGTCGGTCGGTATCATCACGACCGTCTTCACCGCCTACACGCTGACCCGGTGGCTGGTCGCTGTATGGGTCAAGACGCGGCGGCCGAAGCACCTGCCCAAGGGTGTCCGTTCCGGCATCTTCGACGGAACGAATATCGGCTTCATGTCCTTCCGCCGCTATACCTTCATGGTCACTGCGGCTCTGTCCCTCGCCTCCGTCGTCGGCTTCATGACCATCGGCATGAACCTCGGCATCGACTTCAAGGGTGGCTCGATCATCGAACTGAAGGCGAAGCAGGGTAACGCCGATCTCGCCGACATTCGCGAGCGTCTGAGCGAACTCAATCTCGGCGAAATCCAGGCCCAGGGCTTCGGCGATCCGGCAAGCGCGCTGGTGCGCGTGCAGGCGCAGGAAGGCGGCGAAAATGCCGAGCAGTCCGCGGTCAACCTGATCCGCAGCGAACTGGAGGATCAATATGAGTTCCGCCGGGTCGAAGTGGTCGGTCCCTCCGTCTCCGGCGAACTCACGACCATGGCGACACTCGGCGTTCTCGCCTCGCTGGCGGCCATCCTCGTCTATATCTGGTTCCGCTTCGAATGGCAGTTCGCTCTCGGCGCCATCATTGCCACCGTGCACGACGTGCTCCTGACGCTCGGGCTTTTCGTCTTCACGGGTGTGGAATTCAACTTGACGAGTATCGCCGCCGTGCTGACCATCGTCGGCTATTCGCTGAACGATACGGTCGTGGTCTATGACCGCATGCGTGAAAACCTGCGGCGCTTCAAGAAGATGCCGCTGCCAGTGCTGATCGACACCTCGATCAACACCACGCTGTCGCGCACCATCCTCACCTCGGCCACCACCCTCATTGCGCTCCTGTCGCTCTGGCTGTTCGGGGGCGAGGTCATCCGGTCCTTTACCTTCGCTATGCTCTTCGGCGTGGCGGTCGGTACCTTCTCCTCGATCTATATCGCCGCGCCGGTGCTGATTGCCTTCAAGCTGCGGTCCGATGCCTTTGACGTCAAGGATGAAGACAAGGCGCCTGAAGTCGGCGAAGCAGCCGTCTGATGGCCCGGGGGATCGAGATGCGCGACGCGCATTTCCCGGGGCGGGCACCCATCGATGCCTATGGCAATGGCGGGTTCCGCTTTGCGGACATGTCGCACCGGGGCTCGATCCTGTGCCTGCCTTCCGGCATCTATGGGTGGGAGGCGGTGGAGGGGGATGCGCTCGACACCGATCTCTTCGCCCGCGTTCTCGCCGATGCCGGTGGGATCGAGGTTCTGCTTGTCGGCACGGGCAGGGAGTTGCGGCCGCTACCCGCCGCGCTGAAGGCGGCATTGCGGGCCAAGGGGATCGGCAGCGATCCCATGAGCACCGGAGCAGCGGTGCGAACCTTCAACATCATGTTGTCGGAATCGCGCGCCGTCGCCGCGGCGTTGATAGCGGTCTGAGCCCATGGCTTCCGAAGCCGACAATGCGGCCCTCTGCCTCGCCTCGCTGCGAGAACTGGACATGGACCGCTACCTCGCGGTTCTGCTGTCCCCGGAGGACAAGCGCCGCCCGCTGACCGCCCTCTATCTCTATAATGCCGAACTTGCACGCGTGCGCGATCTGGTGCGCGAGCCGCTTCCGGGCGAGGTGCGCCTGCAATACTGGCGCGATCTTCTGGAAGGCCAGGCGCATGGCTCCACGGCCGCCAATCCGGCCGCCGCCGAACTGCTCCTCGCCATCGATGCCTTTCGTCTCCCCGTCGCACCGCTTTCTGCGATGAGCGAAGCGCGGATCTTCGATCTCTATGACGATCCGATGGAAAGCATCTCTGCCTTCGAAGGCTATGCCGGCGAAACGGCCTCGGCCCTGCTGCAGCTTGCGAGCCTGGTGCTTGATGCAGAGGCTGCGGCTACCGTGTCGGAAACCGCCGGCCATGCGGGCGTGGCGCAGGCGGTTGCCGGTGCACTTCTGCTGCTTCCCCAGCACAGGGCGCGGGGTCAAGTTTATATTCCCCGGGAAATTCTCGCCGCAACCGGGCTCGACCGGGAAGGCTTCCTGTCGGATGCCCATCCGGAGATGGTAAGGGCCGCGATCGAGGCATTTGCCGGCTATGGTCTCGATCATCTTGCCCGCGCGGGCAAGGCGCGGCAGGGCCTGCCGGCCACGCTCGCCCCCGCTTACCTGCCCGTCGCCCTGGTCCGCCCCGTGCTGGCCAAGGCCGCCGCCGACGGCCGGCGGGCGCTGGAGGGAAAGCTCCGCACGTCCCAGTGGCGCCGGCAGCTTTCCATGGCGCTCATGCTCTGGCGCCGCCGCTTCTAGGGACGGCACACATTCGTCGCTTGTCGACAGGCCGGAACAAGTTTCGGCTGTTATCGCCACTCAGACCGGGCCGTATTGATCCCGGGGGCTTGGGAAGGGAGTTCTCGATGAGTCTTGGCATGGTGATCTGGGCGATTTTGCTTGGTGGCATCGTGTGGGTGGCCTACCGGGCGAACCGCCTGGGAGAAAAGACCGAGGAGACCGGGCTTCGCGACACCGGCATGGCCATCGTGGAATTTGGCCGCGCCTTTCCCAACGAGGCCATCCGGCAGCTGCATGTGACTGCCGATGGCAATGTCGTATTCGTCCGCCTGCACGACAACAAGGCGGGCTTCATGCGCAGCATGCGCGGCCATTATTCCTGCCACCTGATCAATCCGGGCACGGTGCAGGTATCCGGTACCCCCGACGGCAAGGGACTGCGGATCGATTTCGCCGATGCGCCACACCATAGCGGCACCTTCATGTTCACCCGGCCGGAGGAAACCGCCGAAGTCTCTCTCTGGCTTCTCGGCAATTTCGTGCCCGAAAGCGGAAAGACGCTGCTTTCCCACGGCACCGGCCGCATGAGCTGAGCTGAGCCGAGAAAAGACGAGACCAAAAAGGCGCTCGGAAAGGGCGCCTTTTTGGTTCAATATTGGAAGTTCAGCCGGCGAACAGGCCGCGCTCCAGCCAAGCCGCGCAATGGTCCAGCGCCCGCTTTGCGAGAAGCTGGCGTTTGAACACCGTCTTCTCCTTGCCGCGCAGACGCTTCGAGCCCTCGGGCCGCACCATGGCGCCCGGTTCGAGTTCGGGGAACAGGCCGAAATTGATGTTCATCGGCTGGAAGGAGCGCTTGCCGGGCTCATCGTCGGAGAGAATATGCCCGCCCGTGATGTGGTTCAGGAGGGCGCCGAGCGCCGTGGTGGCCGGCGGCACGGATGGCGTCTCGCCGAGCCGTTCGGCGGCCGCAAAACGCCCCGCCAGCAGCCCGATGCTCGCACTTTCCACATAGCCCTCGCATCCGGTGATCTGGCCGGCAAAACGAAGGCCCGGCCGGGATTTGAGGCGCAGCGTGCCATCGAGCAGTGCCGGAGACTGGATGTAGGTGTTGCGATGCAGCCCACCCAGCCGGGCGAATTCCGCATTTTCGAGCCCGGGAATCATCCGGAAGATATCCGCCTGGGCTCCGTATTTCAGCTTCGTCTGGAAGCCCACCATATTGTAGAGCGTGCCAAGCGCATTATCCTGGCGCAGCTGCACCACCGCATAGGGCTTTACCGTCGGATTATGGGCATTGGTAAGCCCCATGGGCTTCATCGGCCCATGCCGCAGGGTTTCCCGTCCGCGCTCCGCCATCACCTCGATCGGCAGGCATCCGTCGAAATAGGGGGTGCCTTCCCATTCCTTGAAGCCCACGGCATCGCCCGCGATCAGCGCATCGACAAAGGCATTGTACTGTGCTTCGTCCATCGGGCAGTTGATGTAATCCTTGCCCGTGCCGCCCGGCCCCACCTTGTCATAGCGGGACTGGTACCAGCAGACATCCATGTTGATGCTCTCGCGATGGACGATCGGTGCAATCGCATCGAAAAAGGCAAGCGCCTCCTCGCCGGTTTCCCGGCGGATCGCCTCGGCGAGACCGGGTGCGGTCAGCGGGCCCGTGGCGATGATCGTATTGTCCCAGTCTGCCGGCGGCAGGCCGTCGATCTCCTCGCGGACCACCTTAATCAGCGGATGGGAGGAGACAGCTTCCGTGACGGCCGCAGAAAAGCCTTCCCGGTCGACCGCGAGCGCGCCCCCAGCAGGCACCTGATGGGCATCGGCAGCGCGCATGATCAGCGAACCCGCCATGCGCATTTCCGCATGGATTACCCCGACCGCATTACTCGTCGCATCATCGGAACGAAAGGAATTGGAGCAGACCAGTTCCGCAAGCCCGTCCGTCTTGTGCGCATCCGTGCCGCGCACGCCGCGCATCTCGTGAAGAATGACGGATATCCCGGCTTCGGCAATCTGCCAGGCGGCCTCGGAGCCGGCGAGCCCGCCGCCGATGACGTGAATGGGTCTGTTGTCGTGCGTTTTTGTCATGGCGGGCTCATTATCATGGCTCGCTTGCGCTTCCAATGTCCCGGAATCAAAAACGGCGCCTCGGGGGCGCCGTCTTGAATGGAAATCGCTACGCGAGACCCAAGCGATTAGCGGAAGTTGCGGGCCGCGATGGAGCGAATGTCATGGCGGGTGATGCCGATGTCATTCAGGGTCTGGTTGGAGAGCGAGCCCAGCTCGTTCAGGGTGCGGCGGTAGTTGATCCAGTTCTTGGCGGCGCGAATCGGGTTCATGGTCGTATCCTTCGTTCAATTCGGTGGATGAAGTCTCGCTTCATCGTTTCGTTGCGTTTCTTATACACTCGTACAGGAGCGATGTGCACTGCAATATTCGCCGGTCTGATATGCAATTTCCGGATGCCCGGTTAACGTGTCTTGGGAGGACCCATATCCGCCCGGCGAGTTGAGCGTGATGTAATCCGGAACCGAGGAAAAAAGCAGGCGCGTTTGCGTCTTTTTGGTGGATCCACAAGTCGCAAATGAAGCAATACGACAATGTCGCATTTCTTTTTCTGCGCCGTACATCCCGAAAAGCTTAAGAAAGTAGCAAAAGGCTCAGATGCACAAAAAGAAAGCGCCCCGGGCAGGGGCGCTTCGATTTTCATTCTTTTTCATCGCCATTTCCGCTCCGAGGAGAGGAAACGGCCCGAAATTACATGCCGACGGCTTCCTTGGCGACGCGGCGGATTTCCGAGCGGTGGATGCCCAGATCGTGCAGTTCGCGGTTGGACATGCGGCCGAGTTCGTTGATGGTCTGACGGTACTTGCGCCAGTTGCTGAAGCTGCGTGCGATGTTCATGGTCGTCTTCCTTTTTCACATTGTAGGGCGGCGCTCCGTCTGGAGGCCTGCCGAATTCGTTGAACCCTATGTATGCTGCGACGCACAAAATGAACAGCGCTCTTCTTTCAGGTCACCTATGCAAGATATGCATGGCGAGGTGAATTCCACGCCATACTGCTGTCATAAACCACCGATTCCGCCGGGTTTGCTGCCGTCTTTTCGGCCAAATGGTAAAATCAAGCGGAGAAAGCCCCGATTTCTCTCGGAAACAACCATAAAAAAAGACCCCTCGGTTCCGGAAACCGAAGGGTCTCGAGTTTGGGCCGGTCCCCGGGAGGAGAGGGTGAGCCGGCCACTACGGAAACCGGCCCGGGAGGAGGTGGGCGGTTTCAGAAGCGGATACATCGCCGAAAGCGGCGGAAAATCGATAAAATGATCGACAAACAGGCAAAGGACGCAAACAGGGCAAAAGCGACGGGCCAGAGTGGGGCCTTTTTAATCCGGCGCCCGAAAAGCGGGTTCGCCGTCCCCTTCAGCGGGGAAAGACATGCCTGACATGCATATCTGGGCCTCTTATTTAAGCCTAGTCCCATTTTCTCTCGAAATCCTTGCCGAAAGCTTAACAGTTGCGCGGTCGGATAGGAAAATTGCACAGATTTTGAGCGGGCAGGCTCTATTTTGGGTCATGAGCCGGCCGGTGCTTTCGAAACCGGCGCTGCTCGGCTAGGTTTGGCCAAGCAGGGAGGCGCAGATTTCATGTATCGCGGAAGACTGAAGAAAGATCTCGACCACTGGGTGGCCAAGGGCATCATGCCCGCCGATGTTGCGAGCGGCGCGCTTGCCGAATACGACTCGCGCCCGCAAAGCTTCACGGTGGGCAGTGTGCTGATGATGCTCGCCGCGGTTCTGGTCGCGGCCGCCATCCTGCTTTTCGTCGCCTCCAACTGGGAGGGTCTTGATCGCTGGCTGCGCGTCGCCATGCTTATCGGATCCCTCTGGCTCTTTTACGGTCTGGCCAGTTTCACGGCCCTGCGCGGTTCGTCCTATCTCCCTGGCCTGTTCCTGGTTCTGGCGACTGCGAGCTTCGGCGGATCGATCGCGCTGATCGCCCAGATGTACCATCTCTCGGGCGATGGCCTTTCGGCCGTCGGCATCTGGTTTGCCATGACGGTTGCCAGTGCCTTGCTCTATCGCTCGGCGGCGCTGACCTATGCGAGCGGCCTTCTCGCCTGGTTCCAGTTCAGCGTCATCGCGACCGATTATGTGGGCGGTTCCGGCGGTCTGTGGTTCTATGTGCCGCTGCTGCAGGCCATTCTGGTCATCGGCCTTGCCTATTATACGGGGGCCATGCGGGCCCGGCCCTTCTCCTATATCCTGCTGATCGGCTGGATCGGCTGGATCTATATCGACCATCGCCTGCCGGTTGCCGCGTGGCAGATAGCCGTGCTGGGTGTTCTTCTCTTTCTCCTTGCAGCGCTCCCCGTGTCGCCGCTGCATCGGCTGGCGCGGTCCGCCGGTCCCGCGCCCGCTTTCTATGCCTTCGCACTTGCCGTCATGGGCCTTCTGCTGCACCAGATCGACCGCGGCGATTTCTTCGGCTCCGGCCTCGGCAGCATCCGCGACGCCTGGCCTGCCATGGCCGCAGCCGCCTTTGCCATCCTCGCCATCGCGCTGGAGGGCAGGGATAATGGCGCGGTTCGATATGCAGGCTATATCGTCTTCGCGCTCGAGATACTTTATCTTTCCCTGGAAGTGGCCGGCACCATTCTCGGAACTTCGGGCCTTTTCCTCGGCTCCGGCCTGTTCCTCGCCGCGGTGGGCTGGCTTGTCATCCGGCTTGAACGGCGTTTTGCCGCGCTAGACACTGCAAAGGGAGCGTGACCATGGCTTTCTCCTCGGGCCTTTCCCGTCGCCGCCTGATCATTGCCGGCATCCTCGCCGCGACCATGCAGACCGGCATTCTCGCCTCCATGATCCGGGAGGGATCGGCGATCCTTGCTGAAGGCCAGCCGGTGACGCTCCGAACCATGCCGGTCGATCCGCGCGATCTTCTGCGCGGCGATTATGTGGTGCTGAATTATGAGTTCTCCTCGCTCGACAGCACCCTCGTCATGGGGGACTGGCCGGCAAGCGGCACGGATGCGGTGCTCTATGTCGCACTGACCCCCGATGGCGACGGTATCTGGCATCCCGCTTCCGCCTCCTTCTCGCCGGTTACGCCGGGCGAAGGCCTGGTCGTTCTGCGCTCGGCACCGTTCCGTCTCGATCAGACGCCGGAGCGGCCGGCAACCATCCGCGCCGAATACGGGCTTGAGCGCTATTACGTGCCGGAAGGGCAGGGCAAGGAACTGGAAAAGGCCCGCAACCAGAGCCGGGTTCTGGTGGAGGCCCGCGTGATGCCCGATGGCACCGCCCGCATTGCCTCGCTTCGCCTTGAACCGGAAGCGGCCAATCCCGGTTCCTGAAGCTTGGATGAGCTTCACGGGAGCGTCATTTTCCCTTTGCGCGCGCCAAAACGGGTGATATAGAGACGCCGCGCTCCGGAAGGCCTTTGCGCAGGCATTGGATTCATGGGCGCGGGTATGGTGAAATTGGTAGACACGCCAGATTTAGGTTCTGGTGCCGAAAGGCGTGGGAGTTCAAGTCTCTCTACCCGCACCAGAATAGCCGCTGGCCGCGACGGGGCGAAAGCCCGGTTCGCGGTATGAACCGTTCCGGCGCCATCTTGCTGGGCAAGATGTAAGGAATTTGCTTAAAGGCCGCGCGCGGGAACACCCCGTCGTCGTGCCCACCGAACAACCGGCTGGCTGGGCACGGCCGCCATGAAATAAAGGTACGAACATGCAGGTAATCGAAACGCTCTCGGAAGGCCTGAAGCGCGAATTGAAGGTCGTCATTCCGGCCAAGGACATGGAAACCCAGATGAACGAGCGTCTGGCTGACGTGAAGGACCGCGTCCGGATCAACGGTTTCCGTCCGGGCAAGGTGCCGGTCAACCATCTGAAGAAGATGTACGGCAAGTCGATCATGGCCGAACTGGTCAACGACATCGTCCGCGAGCGTCCGACCGCCATCCTCTCCGAGCGCGGCGAAAAGTCGGCGACCCAGCCCGAAGTCTCCATGACCGAAGACCAGGCCGAAGCCGAGAAGATCCTTGCTGCCGAAGCCGATTTCGAATTCACCCTGTCCTATGAAGTCATCCCGTCCTTCGAACTGAAGTCGGTCGAGGGCCTCAAGGTCACCCGTGAAGTGGTCGAGATCGCCGAGGACGAAGTCACCGAGCAGATCAAGCGCATCGCCGAAAGCGCCCGTTCCTTCGAGCCCAAGAAGGGCAAGGCCGCCAATGGCGACCGCGTCACCATGGATTACCTCGGCAAGGTCGACGGCGAGCCCTTCGACGGCGGCAAGGATGAGGACGCCCAGCTCGTTCTCGGCTCCGGCCGCTTCATCCCGGGCTTCGAAGAGCAGCTCGTTGGCCTGAAGGCTGGCGATGAGAAGGTCATCACCGTAACCTTCCCGGCCGATTACCCGGCCACCAACCTCGCTGGCAAGGAAGCCACCTTCGACATCACCGTCAAGGAAGTTGCTGCCGCTGGCGAAGTCGAAATCAACGACGAACTGGCCTCCAAGCTCGGCGTCGAATCTGCCGACAAGCTCAAGGAAATCGTTCGCGGCCAGATCGAAGGCCAGTACGCTTCCGTGACCCGCCAGAAGGTGAAGCGCCAGATCCTCGACCAGCTCGACGGTCTCTACCAGTTCGAGACGCCCTCGCGCCTGGTTGACGCCGAGTTCGAAAACATCTGGCGCCAGATCAACACCGATCTCGCCCAGTCCGGCAAGACCTTCGAAGACGAAGACACGACCGAAGAAAAGGCGCGCGAAGAATATCGCAAGCTCGCCGAGCGCCGCGTTCGTCTCGGCCTCGTTCTCTCCGAAATCGGCGAGAAGGCCGGCATTGAAGTCTCCGAGGACGAAATGCAGCGCGCTCTCTACGACCAGCTGCGCCAGTTCCCGGGCCAGGAAAAGGAAATCATCGAATTCTTCCGCAAGACCCCGGGTGCCGCCGCTTCGCTGCGCGCCCCGATCTTCGAAGAAAAGGTGGTCGACCACCTGCTCGCCCAGGTGGATGTGACCGACAAGGTCGTTTCCAAGGAAGCCCTGATGGCCGATGATGAGGACGAGGCTTCCGAAGCCAAGTCCGAGAAGAAGGCCGCTCCGAAGAAGAAGGCCGCCAAGGCTGAAGCTGCTGCCGAAGGCGAAGAAGCCGCTGCGCCGAAGAAGAAGGCTGCACCGAAGAAGAAGGCTTCCGAGGAAGGCGCCGAGTAATCGGCGCTTCCCTTCGACAGGAATTGAAAAACCCGCCGGAGCGATCCGGCGGGTTTTTTCATGGCTCGATAATCAGCTATTTGAGTGTCATGCGCTCTTCGCCGCGGTCTGCTGATGCGGGCGTTCGACTTCGCCCATGCGGTTCCAGGCGTCCAGCCCGGCAATCTTGTAGGCCTCGGCAAGCGTCGGATAGTTGAAGGTGTTTTCGACGAAATATTCCACCGTGCCCTTCAGGTTCAGCACCGCCTGGCCGATATGGACAAGTTCGGTCGCTCCTTCGCCGACGATATGCACGCCGAGCAGGCGGCGGGTCTTCAGCGAGAAGATCATCTTCAGCATGCCATTGTCGAGACCCATGATGTGGCCTCGGGACGTCTCGCGGAAGCGGGCGATGCCGCATTCATAGGGAATGCCGCGTTGTCTCACTTCCTCTTCCGTCAGGCCGCAGGTGGAAATTTCCGGCACGGCATAGATGCCATAGGGGAAATATTGCGGCGGATCCTGATAGGGGGCGCCGACGGCATGACGGGAGGCAATGCGGCCCTGTTCCATGGAGGTGGAGGCAAGGCTCGGGAAGCCGACCACGTCCCCTGCGGCATAGATATGCGGTACATCCGTCTGGAAGGTTTCCGGGTTGACCTTCAGGCGACCGCGATTGTCGGCCTCCAGGCCTGCTGCTTCGAGATTCAGCGTATCGGTCGCACCGACGCGGCCGGCCGCGAAAAGCACCATGTCGGCCGTCAGCATGCGGCCGTTCTGCAGGGTGACGCGACACTTGCCGTTTTCCAGGCGCTCCACCTGCTCGGCCGTCTGGCCGAAGAGCAGCTTCATGTTCCGGTCACGCAGCTGGTAGGAGAAATCCTCGACGATTTCCTTGTCGATGAAATCGAGCATGGTATTGCGCGGCTCTACCACGGTCACGGCCGTGTCCAGCGCAGAAAAAATCGTTGCATATTCGATACCGATGACCCCGGCGCCGATCACGATCATCGAGCGGGGCAATTCCTGGATATCGAGCAATTCGTCGCTATCGAGCACGGTTTTCCCATCGAAGGGGATGTTCGAAGGCCGATGCGGCCGGGTGCCGACAGAAAGCAGGATCGCAGCGCCATGCACGCGCACCACGTCGCCATCCGCCTTTTCCACTTCCAGCGTATGGGCGTCGACGAAGGAGGCCTTGCCGCGCATGTGCTGCACGCGGTTGCGGGCAAACTGATGCTCCAGCACTTCCACTTCGTGATCCAGCGTGATCAGCAGCCGTCGGCGCAGGTCTTCGGCGCTGATTTCCTGCTTCACACGGTAGCTGCGGCCGTAAAAGCCGCGCTCCCGCCAGCCGGTCAGGTTCAGCGCCGTTTCGCGCAGCGTCTTGGAAGGGATCGTGCCGGTATGGACGGAAACGCCGCCGACCCGTGTTCCCTTTTCGATGACCAGCACACGCTTGCCCAGTTTCGCAGCCTGAATGGCACCACGACGGCCAGCCGGGCCACTGCCGACGACGATGAAATCGTAATGTATCATGAAGCTACCGATCCTTTTTGGCGGGACGTGGGTCTTCTGAAGATCCCTGACCTGTTCAAGTCTATGATTAACAGGTCAATATAACTGTTTCGTTAGCGACGCCTGCCTGAGCCTTGCGCCCTGAAGGAGGGGCGCTTCGCTAGATGATCCTCAGGCCCTTCAGGCTCGCATGGCCATCCTTGCCGATGATGATGTGGTCATGCACCGAAATGCCCATGGGTCGGGCCGTATCGATGATGGTCCGTGTCATGTCGATATCCGCCTTTGAGGGCGAGGGATCGCCGGACGGATGGTTGTGGACGAGAATGATCGCCGTGGCCGAAAGTTCCAGCGCCCGCTTCACCACCTCGCGCGGATAGACCGGCGTGTGGTCGACGGTTCCCTTGCCCTGCACCTCGTCAGCAATCAGCGCATTGCGCTTGTCCAGAAACAGGATACGGAACTGCTCGACCGGTTCGTAAGCCATCACGGCGTGGCAGTAATCGATGACCGAGGCCCAGGAGGCGAGCACCTGCTTGCCTTTCAGCTCCCGCTTCAGCGTGCGGGTGGAAAGGGCGGCGAAGAGCTTCAGCTCCAGCGCCACGGTTTCGCCGATCCCGTCTACCTCCTGGAGAAGCGCCGGCGAAGCGCCGAACACGCCGCCGAGCGATCCGAAACGGTCGAGCAGCGCCTTGGCAATCGGTTTCGTGTCGCGGCGCGGCAGCAGGCGGAAGAGGAAGAGTTCCAGAAGTTCGTAATCGGCCAGCGCGCCTTCCCCCTGGTCGCGAAAGCGCTCACGCAGGCGGTCGCGGTGGCCATGGTAATGGGCAGGCGCCGGACGATCCTTTGACGCCGCACCTCTTGAGGACACGCTCTTCTGCCGGTTGAGGGAATCGAGGAAGAAGCCCCGCTCATCCTCCGCACCGCCGCCATCCTGGGGCAGCGGAAATACCTCGTCCGTGGGAATGAGGGGCGGCGTGCGGCTCATGACCAAACCTTTCGACGAATGCGGGGAAAGGAGGCCGCCATCTCGCTTATCCCTTGAGCGGGGGAAGGCCGGGGCGATCCAGCCCGGCGGGGGAGAGGGTAAAGACCTCGCAACCTGTCGCCGTCACGCCGACCGCATGTTCATATTGCGCGGAAAGCGAACGGTCGCGCGAAACGGCTGTCCACCCGTCCGACAGCACCTTCACATGCGGCCGGCCCAGATTGATCATCGGCTCGATGGTGAAGATCATGCCTTCCTTCAGCTCCGGCCCTTCATCCGCGCGGCCGTAATGGAGGATATTCGGCGCATCGTGGAACAGCCGGCCCACGCCATGGCCGCAGAAATCCCGCACCACCGAGCAACGCTCCGCTTCCGCATAGGTCTGGATGGCTTCGCCGATGGCGCCCGTGCGCGCCCCCGGTCGAACGGCGGCAATGCCGCGCAGCAGGCATTCATAGGTCACTTCCAGCAGCCGCTCCGCCGCCCGCTTGATCTCGCCGACCGGATACATGCGGCTGGAATCGCCATGCCATCCATCGAGTACATAGGTGACGTCTATATTGACGATATCGCCTTCGCGCAGCGGCTTGTCGTCGGGTATGCCGTGGCAGATGACGTGGTTGATCGAGGTGCAGCTCGACTTGGTATAGCCGCGATAATTCAGCGTTGCGGGCAGGGCACCATGATCCATTCCGAATTCGAAGACGAAGCGGTCGATGGCATTGGTGGTCAGGCCGGGCTTGACCAGCGGCACCAGCTCGTCCAGGCAGCGGGCCGTCAGCTGGCAGGCCTTGCGCATGCCCTCGAAGGCATCGGGGCCATACAGCCTGATTGCGCCCGTGTTTCTCATCGGCGCAGAAAACGCCTCGATGTAATTCACCATCACTCGACTATCCGGATCAAATCGCTCTTTTCCTGTTCATAAAACAGGCAAGGCATATTCGTCCATCGGGATTGCCTGAACTGGCACAATTTCCCTCGGATCGACGCGACATTTCACGGCAAAAGCCTCAACGCCGCGCCTGCGGGCTCGTGCAAAGGCGAGGCCATAGGCGGGATCGAGATCCGGGGAGAGGGCAAACCGCGTGCAATCCTCCCGCTGGATGAGATAGAGCATCACCGCGCGGTGACCGGCCTCCGCCATGTCGCCGAGCTCTTCGAGATGCTTCGCTCCGCGGGTCGTGACGGTATCGGGAAATTCCGCAAGCCCTGGCCTCCGGATGAAATGGACGTTCTTCACTTCCACATAGGCAAGCGGCAGGCCATTCCCCGAAAGCAGCAGATCGATCCTTGAATTGCGCCCGTATTTTCGCTCGCGCTCCACGCGGTCATAGGCCGAAAGGGACGGGATAAGGCCGGCGCGGATCGCCTCTTCCGCCAGGCGGTTCGGCATGCCGGTATTGATGCCCACCAGCGTTCCGTCGGTCTCGACGATCTCGAGCATGTGGCGGTATTTTCGTGTCGGGCTGTCATGCTCGCTCATGAAAATCAGCGAGCCCGGGGTTGTCAGCCCCTGCATCGACCCCGTGTTGGGGCAGGAGCCGGTAATTACCCGCCCGTCCTCAAGAGCCGCATCGAAGAGGAAACGCTTGTAGCGACTGATCAGCCGCCCAGGGACCAGCGGGCGCTCAAAACGCACGGACGAGGGCGCCTTTCCGCCTCACACGCGCACCATGACATAGGAGCCCGGCGCATCCTCGATCGCGTTCAGATGACCGCCACCAGGTTGCCGTGCCTTGACACGCCTGTCGTCCTCGCTCTCGATCCATTTCTGCCAGTGCGGCCACCAGGAGCCCGGGGTTTCCACGGCATCTTCCAGCCAGTCCTCGTAAGCGCCCTGGACAGGTCCACCGGTCCAGTACTGATATTTCCCCTTGTCTGGCGGGTTTACCACGCCCGCAATATGGCCGGAGCCTGTCAGCACGAAGTCCACCCGGCCGCCAAATTTCTGCGAGCCCAGGAAAACCGACCGGGCCGGCGCGATATGATCCTCGCGCGTCGCAAGATTGTAGATCGGGATATTGATGTCGCCGAGAGAGACGGTCTTGCCGCCCAGCTTCATCTCGCCTTTCGACAGCGTGTTGTTGAGATAGCAGTTGCGCAGATAGAAGGAATGGTTGGCCGCCGGCATCCGGGTGGAATCCGAATTCCAATAGAGGAGGTCGAAGGGCATGGGGTCCTGGCCCTTCAGATAATTGTTCACGAAATAGGGCCATATCAGCTCCGACGAGCGCAGCATGTTGAAGGCCGCCGCCATTTTCGAGCCGTCGAGATAGCCATGCTCGGCCATGCGCCCCTCGAGCGCGGCCAGCTGGTCCTCATCCACGAAGACCTTGAGATCGCCCGCATGGGTGAAATCCACCTGCGTGGTAAAGAGCGTTGCGGAGCGGATGCGCCGGTTCTTTTCCTTGGCATGCAGAGCGAGCGCCGCCGTGAGCAGCGTTCCGCCGACGCAGTAGCCGATCGCATTCACTTCCTTTTCGCCCGTCGATTTTTCGATCGTAGACAGCGCGAAATCGACACCTTCCCGGATATAGGCTTCCCAGTCCTTGTCCCGATGCCGTTCGTCCGGGTTGACCCAGGAGATCACGAAGACCGTATGCCCCTGGTCAACACACCATTTGATGAAGGATTTCTGCGGGTTGAGGTCGAGGATATAGAACTTGTTGATCCAGGGCGGGCAAATCAGCAGCGGGCGCTTCAGCACCGTATCCGTGCTGGGCTGATACTGGATTACCTGGCAGACATCGCTCTGGGCGATGACCTGGCCGGGGGTCATGGCGAGGTTCTTGCCCACTGCAAACTTTGTGGTATCCGTCTGCCGGATTCGCAGCTCGCCGCCACCGGCGCGGATGTCTTCCGCGAGCATTTTCATGCCCTTGACGAGGTTCGCACCCGAGGAGGCAACCGTTTCGCGATAGAGCTCGGGGTTGGTCGCGATGAAATTGGCGGGCGACAGCGCGGCGGTGATCTGCCGCATATAGAACTGCGCCTTGTGGCGCGTATGCTCGTCCAGCCCCTCCGTATCCGCAACCATGCGCTCCGCCCAGTCAGCGGTGACCGAATAGACCTGCCTTATCACGTCGAAGAACGGGTTCTTCACCCAGTCGGCATCGGCAAAGCGCTTGTCCTTGGGCGGCGGGGAGGCCTGCCTGTTCGGCTCTTCCGAAAGCCTCTCAAGGCTTTTCGACCAGATCTGGAAATAGCTGCCGAGCAGATGGGTCTGCGCTTCGAATACCCGGCGCGGATCGGACATCCAGTATTCCGAAACCCGCGACATGGTCTTCACCAGATCGGCGAGCGGTTCGGAGACCGAATCGGCCATTTCACCCTTCTCGCGCGGCTCTATCCAGGCGGATGCGGCCTTGCCCAGATTTTCCACCATCCGCGCAACATTGATGGCCATCGCCTCCGGATCCTTGACGATATAGGGTTCTATCGCCTTCGGATCGATGGTGCCGAACGTCGTGCCGCTGCCGGCGGCGCCCTCCGTCTTGTCGGTCACGCATTGTCCTCCCGGTGCATGATCCATCTATTTCCGTTTGTACATTCTGACCGAAATTGAATACAAGTACCAGCACAAGAGGTTTCAACTCTCGTCTAGGTTTGGTCTGGCAAAAAGACTGCCGGCTGTAAAAAGCCGCCTGCGGGACGCTTGGAACACGCATCGGTTTCAACAATTGCAGGCCAGGATCATGTTCAGGACAGCCGTCAAAACTCTCCTTCTCGGCGCAACCGCCGGCGCCCTTGCCGCCTGCAGCACGGCAACGCCCCAGACGGCGGCGCAATATGCCCCGAAGGTCGTCGTGACCGGCGCGCAGCCGGTCTCGACCGTGAAGCCTGTGCTGGCCAATACCGGTGCCTATCCCACCTTCGGCCGCCCGATGACCGCCGCCAACAACCAGATGGATGATTCGGAGGCGACCCGCATTCAGGCCCAGATGGCCGCGCTGACGGCGTCGCGAAATGCCGGCGCGGTGACGGAAGCGGAATACCAGAAGCAGCTCGCCGATCTCCGGCTCCTTGCGGCGACCCACGGGGCCGCCATGCAGGCGAAAATCGCGAATTAAGGCTTGCCTTTCCGCGCCAATCGCCGCAAACGTGCCGCCCAACGATATGTGGGAAATCGGGGCGCCATGCTGCTGATTTCAGGCATTTATTCGAGGCTTAAAACACTTCGGGCAAATGCGACCTGAGCCCGCGCATGTCGTCTTTGGATCGGCGGAAGCCCCGGCTGCCCGGGCTGGACTAACGAGAGGGTGATGCACATGGAAGAGTTCCACAAGGTCAAAAGGCTGCCGCCTTACGTCTTCGAGCAGGTCAACCGCCTGAAGGCCAGCGCCCGGGCCAATGGCGCCGACATCATCGACCTCGGCATGGGCAATCCCGATCTTCCGACGCCGCAGGCGATCGTCGACAAGCTGTGCGAGGTGGTGAAGGATCCGCGCACCCACCGCTATTCTTCTTCCAAGGGCATTCCGGGCCTGCGCCGCGCCCAGGCCGCCTATTACGGCCGCCGCTTCGGCGTGAAGCTCAACCCCGATACCCAGGTCATCGCCACGCTGGGCTCGAAGGAGGGCTTTGCCAACATGGCACAGGCGATCACCGCACCCGGCGACGTGATCCTCTGCCCGAACCCGACCTATCCGATCCATGCCTTCGGCTTCCTCATGGCAGGCGGCGTCATCCGTTCGCTGCCGGTCGAGCCGGACGAGAGCTTCTTCGGCCCGCTGGAGCGCGCCGTGCGCCATTCGATCCCGAAGCCGCTCGCGCTGATCGTCAACTATCCCTCGAACCCGACCGCGCATGTCGCCTCGCTCGATTTCTACAAGGACGTCGTGGCTTTTGCGAAGAAGCACGACCTGATCCTGCTGTCCGACCTTGCCTATTCGGAGATCTATTTCGACGAAAACAACCCGCCGCCCTCGGTGCTGGAAGTGCCGGGCGCGCTTGACTGCACGGTTGAATTCACCTCCATGTCGAAGACCTTCTCCATGCCCGGCTGGCGCATGGGCTTTGCCGTTGGCAACGAGCGGCTCATCGCGGCGCTTGCGCGCGTGAAATCCTATCTGGATTATGGTGCCTTCACGCCCATCCAGGTGGCCGCCACCCATGCGCTGAACGGCGACGGCACGGATATTGCCGAAGTGCGCGCGGTCTACCGCCGCCGCCGCGACACGCTGGTCGAAGCTTTCGGCAAGGCCGGTTTCGAAGTGCCGCCGCCCGCCGCCACCATGTTTGCCTGGGCGAAGATCCCGGAAAAATTTCGGCATCTCGGCTCTCTGGACTTTTCCAAGCTCCTCGTGGAAAAAGCGGACATCGCCGTTGCCCCGGGCATCGGTTTCGGTGAACAGGGGGATGATTACGTGCGCATCGCGCTCGTGGAAAACGAGCACCGCATCCGCCAGGCGGCACGGAACCTGAAGAAGTTCCTGTCCACCGCGGATGAGACGATGCACAACGTCATCTCTCTTAATCTGCACCGCTGATCCGGGTCATCAGTAAGGGCCGTCCGCAGACCGGATCTGCGGGCGCGCTCAAAAACATGCTGCCGCTTCCGGCAGCCTCAATCGGGAAGATCACATGGCAGATGCCCTCAAAATTGGCATAGCGGGTCTCGGCACGGTCGGTGCCTCGCTTGTCCGGATTCTCCAGCAGCGCCGCAACGAGCTCGCCGTTTCCTGCGGCCGCTCCATCGATGTCGTTGCCGTTAGCGCCCGTGACCGGTCGCGCGACCGCGGTTTCGACATGTCCGGCATGATGTGGTTCGACAATCCGGTTGCCATGGCTGAGAATGCCGGGATCGACGTCTTCGTCGAGCTGATGGGCGGAGCCGAAGGGGCCGCCAGCGATGCGGTCAAGGCGGCGCTGAACCGGGGTCTCCATGTGGTGACGGCCAACAAGGCGCTGCTTGCCCGCGATGGCGTCAATCTCGCTGCGCTCGCCGAAGACAAGGGCGTGCTTCTGAACTACGAAGCGGCCGTCGCCGGCGGCATCCCCGTCATCAAGGCGCTGCGCGAAAGCCTGACCGGCAATACCGTTTCCCGCGTTTACGGGATCATGAACGGCACCTGCAACTACATCCTGACCAAGATGGAGAAGGAGGGGCTTTCCTTCGAGGCTTGCCTGAAGGAAGCCCAGCGTCTCGGCTATGCCGAGGCCGATCCGGCCTTCGATATCGAGGGCAATGATACGGCCCACAAGCTGTCGATCCTGACGACGCTCGCCTTCGGTTCCCAGATCGCGGCAGACGATATCTATCTCGAGGGGATCACCAATATCTCCATCGAGGACATTCATGCGGCGGCTGAACTCGGCTACCGGATCAAGCTGCTCGGCGTTGCCCAGCGCACCGATACCGGGATCGAGCAGCGCGTTCATCCGACCATGGTGCCGATGGAATCGGTCATCGCCCAGGTCGACGGCGTGACCAATGCGGTGGCGATCGAATCGGACATTCTTGGCGAATTGCTGATGGTCGGCCCCGGTGCCGGCGGCAATGCCACGGCCTCTGCGGTACTTGGCGATATCGCCGACATCGCCAAGAGCCGCCCGGGAGCACAGCTGGTGCCGGTGCTCGGGCGTCCGGCAAAAACGCTCGAACCCTATCGCCGCGCCCAGATCCAGAGCCACGAAGGCGGCTATTTCATCCGCCTCACGGTCGAAGACCGCACGGGTGTCTTTGCCAGCATCGCCACCCGCATGGCCGACAATAAGATCTCGCTGGAATCGATCATGCAGCACTCCAAGCAGCATGTGGAAACCGGTAAACCGCAGACGATCATTCTCGTCACCCACGCCACTCGCGAGGATTCCGTCCGCAAGGCTATCGAGGCGATAAAGGGCGAGGGCTATCTCCTCGGCGAACCCCAGGTCATCCGGATCGAGCGTCCGAAGGACGCATGAATGCAGCAAGGGGCGGCCGGCGAGCCGCCCTTTTCTCTGGGCGCCCGTTTCCCTCCGGGATAGAGTGGAGATCATGGCCTTTCCGCGGCAGCAAGGGGAGGATCTGTTCGTTCCCCAGCGCAAACGCCGCTCCCCGTTTGGCATTAGGCCCCGGACTCCTTATATAGGCGGGTAGATGCCGTCCCATTCGAGTTTCCCGCTTCATGCCCATCGAGCCCGCCGATCCCGTCAGCCGTGCCTTTCTGAATGTCGAAAACTCGGCCTCGGGGCAGCGCTGGGTTTCGCGGCTGGATCAGGCGGGCCTGAACCGTGCCATGGCCATCAGCCAGATCCACGGGCTGCCGGACGTGGTCGCCCGCGTGCTGGCAGGCCGCGATGTGCCGGTCGACGGTGCGCCTGCCTTTCTCGATCCCACCATTCGCGCGCTGATGCCCGATCCTGCAACGCTGACCGATTGCATCCGCGCAGCCGAAAGGCTGGTGGAAGCCATCCGCCGACGCGAAAAGATCGCCATTTTCGGCGATTACGATGTGGACGGCGCCTCGTCCTCGGCGCTCATGTATCGCTTCCTTGCCCATTTCGATGTGGCCCCGGAAATCTATATTCCCGACCGGATCTTCGAAGGCTATGGCCCCAACCCCGCCGCCATCGGTCAGCTGATCGATCGTGGCGCGCGCCTGATCGTCACGGTGGATTGCGGCTCGACCAGCCACGAATCCCTCGCTGTCGCCGCAGAGCGCGGCATTGACGTGTTGGTCATCGATCACCACCAGATCGCCCAGCCCTATCCCCAGGCGGTCGCCATCGTGAACCCGAACCGCGATGACGACCTGTCGGGGCAAGGGCATCTCTGCGCCGCCGGTGTCGTCTATCTCGTGCTGGTCGCAGCCGCCCGGCTGCTGCGAGAGGCGAAGGACAAGCGCGCCTTCACCCTCGATCTTCTTGCCTGGCTGGACATCGTGGCGCTCGCCACCGTGTGTGACGTGGTGCCGCTCAAGGGCCTCAACCGCGCCTATGTGGTGAAGGGGCTGCTTGCCGCGCGCAACATGGGCAATGCCGGGCTGGCTGCCCTGTTTCGCAAGGCCGGCCTTGGCGGGCCGGTCACCACCTACCACCTTGGCTTTCTCATCGGTCCCCGCATCAATGCCGGCGGCCGAATCGGGGATGCGGCGCTCGGTAGTCGGCTATTGACCGTCGATGACCCGAATCTCGCAGGCGAGATCGCCGACCGGCTGGATGAGCTGAACCGTGAACGGCAGGCCATGGAAGCCGCCATGCTGGAAGAGGCCGAGGCTGAGGTCATGGCCGAATATGGCGACGGGGAGGGGGCAGCCGTCATCATCACGGCCCGGGAAAACTGGCATCCGGGTATTGCTGGCCTGCTGGCCTCACGGCTCAAGGAGCGCTACCGGCGCCCCGCCTTCGCCATCGCCTTCGACCCGAACGGGAGGGGCACGGGATCGGGACGCTCCATTTCCGGCTTTGACATGGGCAAGATGGTGCGCGCCGCCGTGGACGAGGGCATTCTGGTGAAGGGCGGTGGCCACGCCATGGCGGCTGGCCTCACGGTCGAGCGCGCCAATCTGGGCCGCCTCCGCAGCTTTTTCGAGGAACGCGCGTCCCGTGTCGTGCCTGGCCTCGTTGCCGCCCATACGCTGAAGATCGACGGCGCGGTCGGCGCAACGGGCGCGACCCTGCAGCTCATCGACCAGCTGGAATCCGCCGGACCCTATGGTGCTGGCCACCCCCAGCCGGTGCTTGCCCTTCCCGCCCACCGCCTCACCGATGCGCGCATGGTCGGCACGAACCATGTGAAGATTACAGTCGAATCGCTCGATGGCACCCGCCTGGACGGGATTGCCTTCCGCGCGGTGGAAACGCCGCTGGGCCATTTTCTGCTGAATGGCCGTGGCCGCAACATCCACCTGGCTGGCAGCCTCGGAGCCGATTTCTGGCAGGGCACGCGCCGGGTGCAGCTGCGGGTGCTCGATGCCGCGCCCGCGCCCTGACGTTCAGAAGGGCAGGTGGGTAGCTGCCTTCACCTCGCTGATGACGACGCTGGTTTCGATGCCGAATACGCCCGGCAACTCGGCCAGTATGCCGCGCAGATAGTCATTATAGGCAGTCATGTCAGCCACGCGCAGCGTCAGAAGATAGTCCGCCGACCCTGTTATCAGCGTACAGGTGAGCACTTCCTTGAGCCCGCGGATACGCTGTTCGAACTGGGCTATCGTTGCCCGGTCGCGGCTTTGCAGCTTGATGAAGACCAGAAGCGTCAGCGGCAGGCCGCAGGCGGTCAGATCCACATCCGCGCGGTAGCCGCGGATGATCCCCGCGTCTTCCATCTGCCGTATGCGCCGCCGCACGGGGGTCGGCGACATGTCGATCCGGGCTGCCACGGTTTCGACGCTGGCCCTCCCATCATCATGAAGGCATTGGAGGATCTTGCGGTCGATCTGGTCCATAAGGAGAGGTTTTCATCCAAGGTAGTGGAAATTACCTATAGAAATAGCGTGGAAACAGCTGGCCTGAAAGCGGAAATATGGATGTGGCAAAACCAACCCGGAGATGATCACATGGCCAGAAATTACCGCCGCACCACGCTGGATGGACACAAGCTCCATCCAGCCACGCAAATGATGTCCTATGGCTATGATTCCGCCCTGTCGGAAGGCTCGGTCAAGCCGCCAGTCTTTCTCACCTCTACTTTCGCCTTTTCGAGCGCCGAGGAGGGCGCGGCCTTTTTCGACGTGGTGGCAGGCCGCAAGCCGGCACCGGAAGGCATGGGGGCGGGCGGCCTTGTCTACAGCCGCTTCAACCATCCGAACACCGAGATTGTCGAGGATCGCCTCGCGCTTCTCGACGGGGCGGAAACCGCGCTCGTGACCTCGTCCGGGATGGCGGCCATCAGTGCGGTCGCCCTGACCTTTCTTCGCCCCGGCGATTCGGTCGTGCAGTACACGCCCCTTTATGGCGGCACCGAAACCCTTTTCGGCAAGGTGCTGACTCAATGGGGCATCAAGCCCATTCCCTTCACCGACGGCCAATCCGAGCCCATGCTGCTCTATGCGCTTGAAAAGGCGGCCCGCCACGGGCCGGTGAAGATGGTCTATCTGGAAACCCCCGCCAACCCCACCAATGCCATGACCGATATTCGCATGGTGCGCAAAGTGGTGGATCAATGGGCGGAGCGGACCGGCACGCGGCCGATCATCGTCTGTGACAACACCATGCTCGGCCCCATCTTCCAGCGCCCGCTCGAAATCGGCGCCGATATCTGCGTCTACTCGCTGACCAAATATGTGGGCGGCCATTCGGATCTGGTGGCCGGAGGGATCACCGGCCGGAAGGACCTCATGAAGCCCGTGCGCCAGACCCGCAGCGCCTTCGGCTTCCAGCTCGATCCCCATTCCTGCTGGATGCTCTCCCGCTCCATGGAAACACTATCGCTGCGCATGGAGCGCGCCGCCGAAAGCGGCCGCGCCGTTGCCCGCTGGCTGCAGGAGAACACGCTGATTCCCTGCACCGTCCTGCATCCGGAGCTGGATATGGCCGAGACCAACCGCCGGCTTTACGAGGAGCAATGCACAGGCCCCGGCAGCACCTTCTCCTTCGTCGTCGAGGATGACAGGGCGCTCGCCTTCCGCATCCTCAACGGGCTGCAGCTCTTCAAGCTCGCGGTGAGCCTCGGTGGCACGGAATCGCTCGTTTGCCACCCGGCCTCCACCACCCATTCCGGCGTGCCAAAGGAGGCGCGCGATGCGGCCGGCGTGCATGATGGTCTCATCCGCATCTCGGTGGGTCTCGAACACCCCGAGGACCTGATCCGAGACCTCGAACAATCCTTCCGCAAGGCAAGGATCGCCGCCGACCAGGCCGCCTGATACGCGGTCTGGAAGGGCTGGCATTGACCACGGGCGCAGCAGGCTGCGCCCGTTTTGCTTTTCGCAAGAGACGCAACGACAACAGCAGCTTGCGCTGCATATTTAAACCGAAATGTAAGGGAGAGGGGTGGCACGCCCTAGGGGAATCGAACCCCTCTCTGCACCGTGAAAGGGTGCCGTCCTAACCGATAGACGAAGGGCGCGTGCCGTGGCGCCCTTATAGGCGGGGTCGCCGAAGCGCGCAAGCGGGAAATTGCATTTTTATGTCAAAAAAATCATCTCGCATGGCAAGGCAGGAATCGGGCCGCCAAACGCCAAATAAGCCAGCATCATCCGCAGCTTAGGCAGAAGGGGAGGCATTGATGTTCCAGCAATTTTCAGGGGAGAAGGGTGGCACGCCCTAGGGGAATCGAACCCCTCTCTGCACCGTGAAAGGGTGCCGT
>CAMFIF010000018.1 GCA_945952415.1 uncultured Rhizobium sp.
ATCATGCCTAGTCTCGTGGGCTCGGAGATGTGTATAAGAGACAGGCTGAAGACGATTTCTGAAACCCCGGGGAATCGGGAGGTTTGCAAGGGCCGCGATCCGTTCTATGACGACCCTTCCTGACCGTGATCGAAAGCAGACGCCGATGAATTTCAACGCCGCCTTTCCGCGAGGCTATGACGCGCTGATGTTTGACATGGATGGGACGCTGCTAAGTTCCATCGCCGTCATCGAACGGGTTTGGGGGCGGTGGTTTACCCGGCATGGAATGGATCCGGACGAATGGATCCCCCGGATTCACGGCATCAAGGCGATCGATTCCATCGTGGCCCTGGCGCTTCCCGGCGTGGATGCGCGGGTCGAGGCTGCGCTGATCGAAGCCGAAGAAATGGAAGATACGGATGGGATCACGGCGATCGAAGGCGCTTGCGATTTCCTGTCCACGCTGCCTCAGCACCGCTGGGCCATCGTGACCTCTGCGCCCGCCCGGCTGGCGCGCCTGAGGATCGAGGCGGCGGGCCTTCCTATGCCGGATATCATCGTCACGGCGGAAGACGTGGCGACAGGCAAACCCGACCCCGCGTGCTATCTTCTGGGAGCCCGCCGGATGGGCGCCGATCCCTCGCGGTGCCTCGTCTTCGAAGATGCGCCGGCGGGCATCGCCGCAGGCTCTGCAGCGGGCTGCGACGTTGCCGTGATCTCGGCCACCCATCGCCATCCGATCAAGACGGACTTTCCCAAATATGCGAACTACCTGGAATTCCTGAAAGGGTAGGCGGCTTGGTCCGCGGTGAGAAACACCGTCAGCCTTGGGATCCATCCGGCAGGGGCGGCGGCTCCGGGCCGAATACGGACATGCCGCCGAATTCTGCAGAATGGCGGAACTCGCCGGCGATGATCTCCTTCAGATCGGGCCCGGTTACATATTGCTCCAGGCGACGGGCCTGTTCATCCAGCCGGCGGATGGCCGCGAGCTCCTCGCCATAGCCCAGGCGAGCCCTTGTCACGGCACTCTTCATCACGCGGATCGTCTCGTCATAGACCTTCAGGGGCACCGGATAGGGGTGCCGGTCCTTTCCGCCATGGGCCAGCGAGAAGCGGGCGGGGTCGGAGAAGCGGCAGGGTGCGCCATGCACCACTTCCGCAACCAGCGCCAGAGCGCTCACCGTTCGCGCTCCGACCTTCGGCGTCAGCAGCAGTTCGGCAAAATCCTTCGGTCCGTTTTCCGCGGCGGCTGCCAGATTGCCGTGAATTCTGCCAAGATTGACATCTTCTTCCCGCACATCGTGGTGACCGGGCATGACCAGATGCGGCAGCTCCATCTGCAATTGCGGCCGGGCGCTGGTCGCTTGCACCGGGGCCAGCTTTCGGTATTCCGAGGCGATCCTGTCCGGTCCCATCTCGCTCAGAAGTTCGAGCTGCGCGTTTCTCGAAAATTCGGCGCGGATATCGGCAAGATTCAGGATCTCGCCCTGCTCCCGGCCCTCTATTGCGGCGTGGGGAGAGGCCAGAAAATCCGTAATGTTCTCCGAAAGCCAGTGGTAGCGCCGGGCCTGGCGCAGATCACCGTTCATGCCCTGCTGCACGACCGCCCACTTCCCATCACTCGTCGCGATGAAGCCGTGGAGATAAAGATCGAAGCCGTCCTGTACCGCGGCGCTATCGATCTTCGCCACGAGACGGCTTGCCGTGGCAAGGGCCGCGCCATCGAGCCCCGTGCGCTCTGCCATGCTCATGAGTTCCGAGGGGGTCTTTCTGGATTGCGCTCCCCGGCCACCGCAGACATAGATGCCGAGATCGTGGTTGCGGCCCGCCATTCCCCGCTTCAGGGCTCCCAAGACGCTGGTGGTGATGCCGGAGGAATGCCAGTCCATGCCCATGACCGCACCGAAGGACTGGAACCAGAAGGGGTGGGATAGCCTGCGCAGGAATTCGTCCCGCCCATAGTGCATGACGATGGCTTCCGCCATGACCGAGCCGAGCTTCGTCATGCGCTCGCCGAGCCATGCGGGGACGCGGCCGCCATGCAGCGGCAGGTCTGCGCTGCCCGTTCGTTTGCTCATGCTCTCTCGCCCCCTGGCGCCGCAATGCTAGCGGGGATCGCCGCCTTCTGATCCTGCTTCGCCCTTGTCTTGCTCGGGCAGGACAAGGGGAATGACCGCGAGGATGATCAGAACGATCCCCGTCGATAAAACGGCGGTTACCTCCATGCCGAGGCCGGCGATCACGCCAATCCCGGCCGTCGTCCATATATTGGCGGCCGTCGTCAGACCTTCAACCTCGCGCTTTGCCGAGCGGACGATGATGGCTCCCGCGCCGAGGAAGCCGATGCCTTGCACGACACCCTGCAGCACGCGGGAGAGGTCTCCGATTTCCATTCCGCCCTGAAGCGGGCCCAGAACAAAGAGAGCCGCGCCCACGGCCACGAGCATATGGGTCCGCAAACCGGCACTTCTCCCCTTTCGCTCCCGCTCATAGCCAAGGATACCCCCAAGCAGGGCCGCAATGAGCAGGCGCACGGTGATGCGCGTTATGGTGGACAGGTCCGGAACATCGGAAAACTCATGCACAAGGGTCGACCATATCGCTTCTGCCACTTTTACACCTTCCTGCCTTCCGGAGTTCACCCTTCAAACGAACCGTGATGGAGAAGATGTGCGGGCAAAGGCAAACGGCAAGGGCTGACGGCAGAGCCGGTTTCCGCCGTCAGCCTCAGGCCCAGTCACCCGTGACGTCGAAATAGCGGGGGAGCGGTGCGGTTGGCGGGGCAAGGGGAAGGATCACATGGGTGGGGGCTCCGGGATGGAGGATCCGCGCGGGGTCGGCATGGGAGAGGATCCTTGCCTCGCAGGGAGCGTGGATCGCAACACGGTCTTTTCCATTCACCGAAACGGGCAGGAGAATTTCTCCGATGAGGTCATCCCTCTCCACGACGTCGCGGATGCCCCGGCGGGGCAGGAACAGTCCGCCAAGCGGCGCGGGTAGGGCAAGGGCGTCTTCATAGCTCGTGCAGATGCCTTGCCATTCGGCGTCCGTATCTCTTTCAGGGGCGATGACGCCGAGGGTGCGCAGATAGGTTTCCAGTCCGAGCGCATCCTGCCGGATAAGGCTTTCCGCAACATTCTGGTGGCTGCGAAGTTCAATCGTGGCAATCAATGACGCTCTGGTCATCTCCCGCGCGGCATCCATGAAACTGTCTCCCGCGTGCGGGGGAAAGGTGAAGATCGCGTCCAGCCCGATGGCCGCGGCAAGACGGGTCGCTTCCTGTTCCTGGCCTTCTGTTATGAAGGCAAAGGCGATTGCAGGCTCCATGCAACAATGCAGATCGAGCACCACATCCGAGCCCTCGACGGCGCTGAGCAGGGCGAGGCGCGTGCCCCCAAGCCCCGTCAAGGCCGTCGACCGGTGCAGCCAGGCCCTTGCCTCTTCGCCCGGTCCGTCCGGTGGCAAGGGCCAGCCGCTGTTGAAATTCAGGCCGGAAGCCAGCTCCATCCGCCCGATCGGGTTTCCGGATATGGCTTGCGCCAGCCCGATCGGATTGGCGAAGGGCACGAGGATGACTTCGCCCCGCCAGTCGGCCGCCGGGATTTCCGTGAGCATCTGCCTCAGATGGCAAAGGACGAGCGGTCCCGGCAGTTCCTCGGTGTGCAGGCCGGCCTGCATGTAGACGCGCGGCCGTCCGCCGGGAATGCCGAAGCGGGTCACTTCGAGAGTATGGTGGCTTCCGAGGCCGTTCGAGATGGCGAGGGTTTCCGTGCGTCGCGTCATGGGCTGATCCGGTGAAGAAGAGGTTTGAGGGAAGGACGTTCGGCTCTGCTCAGCGCAGGGCTCTCGCGCCGCGTCCAAGGCCGATTGCGGCGGGCAGGGAGGCGACAATGACAAGGGTTGCGATGATGATCGTGGTGCGGAAGCCGGTGACCGGGGGCAGCAATTCCATCAGGTTGCCGGCGAGCTGCCCGCCGAGCGCTGCACCGATGATCTTCAGCACCAGAACGAAGCCGCTGACGCTGGCCACCCGGTCCGCCTCGATCCATATGGCGAGAAGGTCGAAGGTCTGGGTCAGGAGAAGGCCGAGCCCGACCGATCCAAGCACCGTTCCCGCGAGGATCGCCGGCACGGTATGGGTCACGACCAGCAGCCCGGTGCCCGCGGCGATCAGCGTGCTGCCCGTCAGGACCACGCCCCGCTCGCCGATGGCGCGGCGCAGCGGCAGGGCCGCGACCGGAGCGATGAAGAGCACGATGCTGGAGGGGATGAAGAGATAGGAGGAAACCGCCTCGCTCAAGCCCAGCCCGCCATCGGCAAGCGACGATGTGACGATCATCGGGATGGCAACCAGAACCGCGGTTGCGTTAAAGCCGGTCGCCAGCTGGATCAGTGCAAAGCGTGCGACGACGGGGTCCAGCAGTTGCCGGGGGTCGATCAGCGGCGAGGCCGTCTTCAGCGAAAAACGCCACCAAACCAGGCCCAGCACGACCGAAAGTGCCAGTGGCAGGGCGGTATGCGGGCTTTCGATGCCTTCCCGTCCCAACTGGCTGGAGGCGTAGAGGAAAAGGGCCAGCGATGCGCCGAGAACCAGCCCGCCCGTCAGGTCGAGGCGTGTCCCCTTCGCTGCCGTCGGCGGGCTTGCCGGGGAGAGCGCCAGGGCAATCAGAGCGAGAAGGAAAAGCACGCCGTTCAGGGCAAAGACCATCCAGAACAGGGCCTGATAGGGGTATCGCTCCAGAATATAGCCGCCGATCAGCAGGCCCGCGAGGGCGCTGACACCGGAGGATACGAAAACCATGGCGCTGGATTTCTCGCCGCCACCCCGGCTGGTGGCAATTGCCACGCCGAGCGGCAGCAGAACGGAGGCGGTGCCGAGCAAGGCCTGGCCGAGGGCAGCCATGGCGAAGGAAAAGGCGAGTGCCGCGCAGGCGGAGCCGGCCAGGCTGAGCGCGAGGATGGCGGTCAGGACCACATGGCGATCATAGAGATCGGCGATGCGCCCGCCGAGCGGAAGGGCGATGGCCGAACTCAGCAATCCGCAGGTGAAGACGAAACCCAGCTGCGACTGGGTGATGTTCAGGGTCTCGCCCATGGCCGGCAGGGCGGGCGCGATCATCGTATCCATCAGAAAATCGGCAAAAATCGCGGCGATGCAAAGCCCGGTCCAAAAGCGGTTCCAGGCAAATGATTGGTCGGTGGTATCCACGCGGCATTCCCCTTGTTCTCTTGTGATTGTCTTTTCCGGAATGGTCCCGTTCCTGCCTGTCGCAGGTCTCTTTCCTGTCGGTGCTCCCACACCGCAACCATCCTTGGCGGCCATCCTGTCTGAAACGGTTGCGTCTCGCAATCATTATTATGCAAGTGCATAGTAAAATCTGCGAGGAATGGAAGCGCGCGCCTCAGGCCTCGTGCGCAAGGGCGAAGAGGGCCCGCGTTTCAAAGCTGTCCGGTCTTTGGGATCAGGAGAGGGAAAGGCCGAGGATCTTGCCGATGGTGCCGAGCGCGATGGTGGAGAGTTGCTCCGCCTTGCGCCTGTCCGGTTCGAGGCAGGCGGCAATCCAGAAGCCGTCGAGCACCGCATGGGTTTCGATCGTCGCACGTTCCAGATCGTCGGCTGACAGGCTGCGGCCTTCCTCCTCGAAAACGGACGCGATCAGCTGTTCGGTTGCCTGGCGCAGGCTGTCATAGCTTTCTTCCCGAACGGCTGCAATCATCGGATCGACAGGGCTCTGGCTGATGAACGTCGCCCAGAGGGCAAGCAGACGGTAATCGGTCTCCTCCGCGCTGATCAGGGTTTTGACGAGCAGCCGCAGGCGCTCGGCGGGCGTTCCCTCCGCCGCCTCGAGAACGGCGAGCCCCGGACCCGTGATCATCTCCGTCGCGCGCTGATAGGCGGCAAGGATCAGGTTGGCCTTGTTCTCGAAATGATGCCGAATGAGGCCGTTGGTCACGCCTGCACGCGCCGCGACGGTGCGCAGGCTCGTTGCCTGGATACCGAGTTCTGCTATGCATTCCAGCGTTGCGTCAATAAGCTCACGGCGGCGTTCTTCTTCGGGCGCTCGCCTGTTTCTCGGCATGAAGGAACCTCGGATCCTGATTCGGTCGGCACCGCGATCATGCACGCTCCCGGCGCGAAACATAACCGGATGCTTCGCCTTTCTCTGGTCCGGATTGCGGGACGCTTCACAGCGAAAACCCGCCGGACCAAGATCCGGCGGGGGATTGTGCCTCAAGGGAGTACCCGGCAAGGATCTGCCGGTCAGGGCGCGGTGACTGGGACGGCGCGGTAGACGGCGACGGCGTCCGAGCGGATTTTCTCCCGCATCGAAAAGGTGGTGCCGCTAGCAATCTTGATTGTCCAGGCCTTGGCCGCGTTCTCCGACTTGGCGTTGAAGCTCCGGTCCGGAACGGATTTGAAATCGTCATATCGGTAGAGCCGGTATTCCTTGCCCGGCTTCAGGCCTGAAACGGTGACGGTGAGCGTCAGGGGTGCGGAGGCCGGACGCCTGTTTTCGCCCTGTTTCATGGCCGGCGTTTCGTGGTTCACACTGGTGGTCAGGCGAACCGGCAGTGTCTGTCCATCGTCATCGACGATGCCGGTGATCGCCACGCCGAAATGGGGACCTTCGCCGGCAAGCGCATAATCCGGATGGGCATCGGAATTGGCCTCGGTCCGGGTCGCCTGGATGGCGTCGAACCCATAATCCATGAAATAGACCGGTGATCCATCCGGGGACCAGAAACCGTTGTCGCTGAAGGTCAGCCTGTCATCGGGGTGATAGACGGCCGGCATCTTCAGCGGATGTTTCGAGGATATGCCGGTGACCGGCACGATGTGGTCATAATCCTCATCGCCTGCCAGCGGGTTCGAAACATTCTCGAAGGTGCCGAAATTATAGTAGATGCCGATGATCACAGGGTGGCCTGAAAGCACATGGCCCTTCACCCAGGTGAGAAAGGCCCGGGCATCCGGTTCCTCCTTTTCGCGCCAGGGGGTGGCCTTCAGGTGCATTTGCGCTGCGGCGTAAGTATCGTTGGCGCTGAGCAGCAGCTGGCTGTCCTCGCGGGTCTGGTCGATGTTCCGGCTGGCAATCGCCCGGACGTCATATTGCGAGGCATATTGCCCGAAATAGAGCCCGGCGCTGATCATCGCGACCTCGCCGCAATAGCCATGATTGGCCTCCCACTGGAGGCGGGCGGGAATGTCGTTCTTGTGGATGTTCACCGAAGGGGCAGCGCCGGCGGGCACGGCGCTGAAGGCCAGAACAGCGGACAGGGCGAGAGGCAGAAGCCCTCTTCCCGGCTTGGCTGAGGGGATGATCCTGTTCATGGGATGCTCCTTTTCTCCGTTGGTCATGCAAAGGAAATGGCGGGGCCCGGTCACGGGCCGCCGGCCTCGATGTCTCGCACCAGCCGGTCCAGCAGGCGGACGCCCCAGCCGGTGGCCCAGGCCGTTCCGTTCGACCGCTCCGGCAGTTCATGGGCGGGTCCCGAAATGTCGAGATGGATCCAGGGCAGGTCATTGACGAAGCGCTGGATGAAGTTCGCCGCCGTGCAGGCGCCGCCATAGGGGGAATCCATGTTGCGCATGTCGGCGATTTCCGAGTCCATGGCATCGTCGAAATCGGGCTCCATGGGCATGCGCCAGACGAGTTCGCCCGTTGCCGATGCCGCGGCCTCGAGCCTTGCTGCCAGCGCGTCGTCATTCGAAAACAGCCCGGCGCGGTTGAGCCCGATTGCGGTCACGATGTCATGGGTAAGCGTTGCCAGATCGATCATGAAACGGGGGCTGAAGCTTGCCTGCGCATGCCAGAGAAGATCGGCCAGCACGAGGCGCCCTTCGTAATCCGTATCGACGACCTCGATGGTCTGGCCGGAGAGCGAGTGCACGATGTCCCCCGGCCGCTGGGCCCGGCCACCCGGCATGTTCTCCACCAGGCCGATCACGCCGATTGCATTGACGGCGGCGCGCCGGCGCGCGAGCGCCAGAAGCAGACCGGTCACGCAGGCCGCGCCCGCCATGTCTCCCTTCATGTCGGCCATGCCCTCTGCGGACTTGATCGACAGACCACCGCTGTCGAAGCAGACGCCCTTGCCCACGAAGGCGAGCGGCGGGGAGGCGGCGTCTTCGGCGCCGTTCCAGCGGAGGATCGCCACATGGCTCTCCTCGGCGGAGCCCTGTCCGACGCCAAGAAGGGCCCGGAACCCCAGGCGGGCAAGGTCGCTTTCGCGCAGGATCTCGATCGCGAGCCCGCTTGCCGCGAGCGCTGAAACGCGGCGGGCGAACTCGGCAGGGGTCAGCACGTTGGCGGGTTCGTTGATCAGGGTGCGGGCAAGCTCCACCCCTTCCGCCACCGGGGCCTCGAGCCCGGCATAGGCGGCATCGGCTTTCGCCGCATCTGCGGTGAGGACGATGACGTCGCGCCGCTCAGGATGCTGCGGGCCGGATTTGCGGGTCCGGTAGATGTCGAACCGGTACTCGGCAAGGCGAAAGCCGAGCGCCAGTTCGGCCGCCCCCGTTTCCCGGCCGGCCGGCAGATCCGCCGCGATCAGTACGGTTTCCCCGTAGCCTGCCGCTTCCGCGGCCTGCTGGCCAAGATCGAAGGGCTTCGTCTTTTTACTGCCCGCGCCGACAAGAACGAGGCGGCGACCGCCGGAAAGCACGGACATGGTCTCCCCTTCCTTGCCGCAGAAACCGTCTTCGGCGGCAGCGCGGCGAAGGCGTGACCAGTCGAGGTCGGCGAGGAGCTCGGTCGTCCGGGTTCCGGCCGAAAGGCTCTCGTCCAGAAAGACGATCAGGGTAGCCTCCGGCTTCTCAAGAAGCGCGGAGGGGGAGAAGGGCACGAAGGAAAAGGTCGGTCTTGCGGACATGAGAGGCCTGTTGGTCATCAGAATGAAGGGGGCGCGCTTCAGGAGGCGAGCGGGAAATGGCAAGCCACCTGCCGGCCATCGGCGAGCGGGGAAAGCTTCGGGCGTTCGCTCCGGCAGCGATCCTGGGCCGCCGGGCAGCGCGGGTGAAACCGGCAGCCAGCCGGCGGATGGGTGGGGCTCGGTATTTCGCCCTTGAGAAGGATGCGGTCGCGCCGGGCCGCCGTTCCGACACGGGGTACGGGCACTGCGGAGAGCAGGGCCTGCGTATAGGGATGCGCGGGCTTGCGGAACAGCGGATCGGTTGGCCCCATCTCGACGATGGAGCCCAGATACATCACCGCCGTGCGCTCCGAGACCTGGCGCACCACGCTCAGATCATGGGCGATGAACAGGGTCGTCAGGTTGAACTGCCGGCGCAGATCGGAAAAGAGATTGACGATCTGTGCCTGCACGGAGACATCGAGCGCGGATACGGGCTCGTCTGCCACGATCAGCTGCGGGTTGAGCGCGAGCGCCCGCGCGATGCCGATCCGTTGCCTCTGGCCGCCGGAGAATTCGTGCGGATAGCGGTCCAGGAAGGAGGCGGGCAGGCTGACAATATCCATCAGCTCCCGCAATCTTTTGGCAATCCCTGCCGTATCGCCCATTCCGTGGACCTTGAGCGGTTCGGCCAGCAGGTCGCCCACGCGCCGGCGAGGGTTCAGAGATGCGGCGGGATCCTGGAAGATCATCTGCATCTGCCGTCGAACGGGCCGCAATTGCCGTTGGGAGAGGGGCGCTAGATCGGTTCCGTCGAGCAGGATGCGGCCGGAATTGACCTCGTAAAGGCGCATGAGGCAGCGTCCGAGCGTGGATTTCCCGCAGCCCGATTCACCCACCAGCCCGAGCGTTTCGCCGGGGAATATGTCGAAGGACACGTTGTCGACGGCATGCAGCGGATGTCCGCTGCCCGGCAGGAAGGTCCGGCCGAGAAGGAAGGTCTTGCAGAGATTTTCCACGCGAAGCAGCGGCGTGCCGCTTACCGGCGGGACGGGAGTTGCGGAGGGTAGGGCGGTCATGCGGGTTGTTCCTCGCTGCGGCGGGCGGCTGAACGGGCAACCGGTCGTTCGCCCTCGTCCAGAAAACAGAGGGCATTGCGGTCCGCGCCCCTCTGGCGAGGCGGCGCGAGGTTGCATTCGGGCAGGGCGGCGCGGCAGCGCGGCCGGAAAATGCAGCCCGCGGGGCGCCTGTCCGGCTGGGGTGGCGAGCCGGGAATGGAAAAGAGCCGTTCCGGACGCGGCCCATCAAGCGGTGGAATGGAATCGAGCAGGCCCCAGGTATAGGGATGCCAGGGGTCGCTGAAGATCGCCTCCGTCTGCCCCTCTTCCACCACGCGGCCGCCATACATGACGAGCACCCGGTCGGCCATTTCCGCCACCACGCCCATGTCATGGGTGATGAGGACGATGGAGGAGCCGAAATCCCGACGCAGGCGCCGCAGCAGATCGAGAACCTGCGCCTGCACTGTCACGTCGAGGGCGGTCGTGGGTTCGTCGGCGATCAGAAGGGAGGGATTGCAGGAAAGCGCCATGGCGATCACCACCCGCTGGCGCATGCCGCCGGACAATTGATGCGGATATTGCTCCGCCACCATTCGCGGCCGGGCAATGCCCACTTCGCCCAGCAGTTCCAGCGCGCGTGCCTCTGCCGCCCGGCGGGACAGGCCCGTATGGGTTCTGATCTGCTCGACGATCTGCCAGCCGATGGTGTGAACGGGCGTGAGCGCCGTCATCGGATCCTGCGAGATCAGCGCGATCTCGCGGCCGCGGATGCGCTGCAGCTCCCGTTCCGATGCCTGGAGCATGTTCCGGCCCTTGAAGAGCGCTTCGCCTTCGACCCGCGCCGAACGGGGATCGAGAAGGCCGAGCATGCTCATCAGCGCAACGGTCTTTCCGGAGCCGGACTCGCCGACGATGCAGAGCGTTTCGCCCTCGTCCACATGGAAGGAGAGCGTTTCGATGATGGCGGTCTGGCCCTTGCGGCTTGCGAAGGAGACCGAGAGGTCGCGGACCTGAAGAAGAGGAGAGGTCATCTCAGTTGCTCCTGATGCGGGGGTCGAGCATCAGATAGGCGATGTCGACGAGGGCGTTGGCCACGACCACGAAGAAGGAGGCATAGAGCACGCTGGCCATGATGACCGGCAGATCGAGGCTCTGCAGGGAATCATAGGTGAGCTTGCCGACGCCGTTCAGCCCGAAGACCACTTCCGTCATCAGCGCGCCTCCGCCGACCAGCGCCCCGAAATCCAGGCCGAACATGGTGACGAAGGGAACGAGGGACATGCGCAGCGCATGGCGCAGCAGGATGCGGCTTTCGGAAAGACCCTTGGCGCGGGCGGTGCGAATGAAATCCTCCTGATAGATTTCCACGATGCTGGCCCGCAGCACCCGGCCGTAAAGGCCGATGAAGCCGAGCGCCAGGGTGAACCAGGGCAGGAGAAGTGCCTTGAACCACCCGAGGGGATCTTCCGCGAAGGGCACATAGCCGAGCGCGGGAACCCAGGAGAAGAAGAGCGTGTCATGAAGGCGGTTCTGCGACAGGAGATTGGTCATTTCGCCGAGCCAGAAAACCGGGATCGCAACGCCCGTCAGCGAGAGGATCATCAACAGGCGGTCGATGAGGCGGCCGCGGAAGGCCGCTGCGGCAATGCCGATCGCAAGGCCGCCCGCAACCCACAGAAGCGCAGCCCCGAAAACCAGCGACAGCGTGACCGGAGTTGCCTCCACGATGGCGGGCACCACTTTCAGCCCGCGATTGACGAAGGACACCAGATCGCCGGTGACGAAGAGCTTCTTCATCATCACCGCATATTGCACGGGCAAGGACTGATCGAGGCCGAAATCATGGCGCACCGCGGCCAGGGTTTCGGGTGCCGCATTCTTGCCGGCGATACGGGCAGCCGGATCGGAACCCGGCGTGGCGAAGAAGATGAGGAACACCATCACGCTGATGCCGAACATGACGAAGGCCATCTGCGCCAGGCGCTGGAGAAGGATTGTCAGCATGGCGGCCTCACGGTCTCAGTTTCGAGCGGCTGTCGAAGGCATCGCGCACCCCGTCGCCGAGGATGTTGAGGGCGACGATCGTGACGATGATGACCAGTCCCGGCGCGGTGGAAACCCAGGGCCGGCTGTAGAGCAGGCTCTGCCCGTCGCGGATGATGGTGCCCCAGCTGGCGCCGGGCGACTGGACGCCAAGCGACAGGAAGGAGAGGGCGGTTTCCGTGGAAATGTTGAGCGCCATCATCAAGGGCACGAAAACGATCAGCGTCGTGACGACATTCGGCAGGATGTCGCGCAGCAGGATCCGGTGCGAGGGCACGCCGAGCCCGATTGCCGCCATCACGAATTCGCTGCGGCGAAGGGCAAGCACCTGTCCGCGGATGGGCCGCGCCACATAGGGCACGTAGATGATCCCGATGATGGCGATGGGGATGACGAGACTGCCGGAATCGATGACGAAGGGCCCGATTTCGATGCGCGCCGTCAGCAGCACGATCGACAGCGAAATGGCCAGGAGATAGATCGGGAAGGCCCAGAGAATATCGAGGATGCGCGACAGGACCTGGTCGATCCATCCGCCGAAGAAACCGGCCGTGATGCCGATGGCGGCGGCAAGGGTGAGGGTCAGCGCGGTCGCAAGCCCGCCGATGAGAAGCGTTGCCCGCCCGCCGTACAGCAGGCGCGCCATCACGTCGCGGCCCTGTTCGTCCGCGCCGAGAAAATAGCCGTTGACCTGCCAGGTGGGGCCGATGGGGATGACGCCCAGGCCCAGCCCCTCGGTGGAGGGCTGGAGCACCGGCACGCTTTCGCCGTTCAGGAGGATTTCCCCCTCCAGATTGGAGCTGAAGGGATCGACCCCCGCAACGAAGCGCGCATAGGCGGGTGCAAGGACCGAGGCGCCGATGATGATCATCAGCACCGCGGCCGCGCAGACGGCTGCGCGGTCGCGCAGAAGGCTTCTGAAGGCGGACACCCAGGGGCTAGGCGCCGGCGGATCGAGCATTTCTTCCTGCAGGGCAAGGTCGGTGCTGGCAGGCTGCCGCTCACCCGGGCGGAACCCTTCGGCCCCGCCGGCGGAAGGATTGCCGGTCGTCTTGGCAGCGTCACGAGGCATGATCATCGGCTCCATCGCTCAGCGGACCCAGCCGAGCGTAAAGGCCCAGGCATTGGTGGCGGTGGAATACTGGTAGTTGCCGACCCGTTTCGACACGAGGGTGACCTGCTTCGGATTGAAGAGCGGCACGAGCGGAACCTGTTCCATCGCTTCCCGGTCGATCTCCGCCCAGAGGGTTCCGGCCGCTGCCGCATCCGTGCTTTGCAGGGCCAGCGCCCGGTCGATCTTTGCCTGGAGCGGCTTGTCGCAGAAACCGGAAATGTTCGGCGAGGAATCGGAGCCCTTGCGGAACGAGCCGCAGCCGAGAAGAACGTTCAGGAAATCGCTCGGTGCGGGATAATCGCCATACCACTGGGTGACGGAGATCTGCACCTTGTTGTTGGAGTTCTGGATGTAACCGTAATGGATGTTGGAGGAGATCGCCTTCACGCTTGCCGCATAGCCGATCTCGTTCAGCACGCTTTGCAGATAGGCGCCGATATTGCGCGCCACGTCGCTGTCCTCGACGAGGATCGTTACCGGCTGGCCTGCGGTTCCCGATGCCTTGACCAGGTCCTTCGCCTTGTCGAGATCCGGACCCGACCATTTTTCGCCGGGATTGCGGGTATGGAGGCAGAATTTCCGATAGCCTTCGAGATCCGGCGGGAGCACCTGGCAGGTGGGCGTGGCGAGGTTGCGGCCACCGAAGAAATTGACGGCGGCCTTCAGATCGACCGCAAGCGCCACGGCCTGCCGCGCCTTCAGATTGTCGAAGGGCGGAAGATTGACGTTGAGGGGCAGATACCAGAGCGCCAGCTGCGGGTTCAGATGCACCTGGTCTGCAAATTTGGTGCCGATTTCCGCAAGCCGCGTCGCGGGCGGCTGATCGATCATCACATCGGCCTGGTCGTTGATGATGGCATTGACCTGGGCATCCGCGGTCAGGCCGAAACTGAGTTCGAAGCGGTCGGCATAGCCATCCGGCTGGGCCTCGGCGCTCCATTCGCGGAAATGGGGATTGCGCGCCCAGACCAGCGCCTTGTTCGGATCATAGCTTTCGAAGGCATAGGGGCCGGTGCCCGGCACCGGATCGATGCCCACGTCCCGCGGCGGCGTTTCGGCCGGCAGGATCGAGGCATGGGGCATGGCGAGCTTGTAGAGGAATTCCGCATCCGGCGCGGTCAGGTTGATGGTGATGGTCCGGCTTGACGCATCGGCGATCACGCCGCCATCGAGCGTGCAGTCGGCGGGCTTCGCCAGGCAGGCTTCCGCGCCGACGATGCCGTTGAACCAGGTGCCGGAAGTGGGGCTCGAGACCTTGAAGATCCGGCGGAAGGAGGCGACCACATCCTCCGGACCCAGCGCCTTGCCGTTCGAGAAGGTGATCCCGGTGCGAAGCGTGAAGACATAGGTCTTGCCGTCGTTCTCGACCTTCGGCAGGGCCTCGGCAAGATCGGGTACAACCGTCAGGCTCTCGGCGCCGCCGGCCTTGCGGAAGGCGACGAGGCCATCATAGACACCGGGAAAATAGTTCCAGTAGAGCGGCGCATAATTGATGTGCGGATCGATGGTGCCGCCAGCGGATTTCGAAACCAGCCGCACGGTTCCGCCGCGATGCGCGCTCATCAGCGCGTCCCGGTTTTCTGCCGCCTGTGCCGACTGGAAAAGCAGGCCGACCGCAAGCGGCACCGTCATGGCACGAGAGATTTTCCTGATTGGTGTCGGCATCCTTGTTTTCCTCCCATGGTGCCATCCGGCTGCCCGTTTGCGGATGGCTGATCGGCGGGAAGGTAGGATGATCGCCGCCGCATGGGAAATTTATTTTATTGCCGCGCAAGATAGATAATGTTTATGATGATCCATGCTCAAATATGCCTATAGCTACTGTGTTCTCGCCGAAGAACTGCATTTCAGCCGGGCGGCGGCGCGCCTGCATCTCACCCAGCCCGCCCTATCCCATCAGATCCGCAAGCTGGAGGAGGAGATCGGCTGCACGCTGTTGCACCGCTCACCCCAAAAGGTCGTGCTGACAGAAGCGGGGGTGATCCTGGCGCGCGAACTCAGCGCCGCGCTTGGCCAGGTGAACCGGGCGGTGGAAAAGGCGCAGGATGCGGCCCGGGGCGATGCCGGTGCGCTTGCCGTCGGCTATTGCGAGTTGCCGGATGCGGGGCGGATGACGGCGATCATCCGGCGCTACAGGGCGGCATATCCCGGGGTCGAGATCAGCCTGAAAAAACTGCCGACCAACGATCAGGCCGTGGCGCTGGTGGCGGGGTCCATCGACGTTGCCTTTCTTCATCCGCCGCTGCTCACCTCCAGCCTCACCCTTCGGCCCGCCGGCGAGGAGTGGATCATGGCGGCCCTGCCGGTCTTTCATCCGCTCGCCTCGAAAAAGGTCGTGCGCCTCGCCGATCTCGCCGGGGAGTGGTTGATCGTCTGCGCCGAGGAAACCGGCTCCTTCATGTATCACGACATTCTGGCGGCCTGCGGTCGGGCTGGCTTCCAGCCGCGTCTGCGAGAGGAGCGGGAAAGCTGGCTTGCCATGCTGGATCAGGTCGCCTGCGGTCTCGGCGTCGCCTTTGTGCCGGAATCGCTTTCGGGCTGCTCCCATATCGAGCTTGCCTTTCGCCCGATCGAGGATCTGGACGTGCGGTTGCAAACGGCGATTGCGACCCATGGCGAACCCACGCGGCCCTCGGTTTCCCGGTTCATAGACATGGCGATGTCCCTGCTCCGGGAGGCCCGGTAGGGCGCCCGGCCGTCGATGGGGCTCAGCTTTCCTCACCCTCCGGGGGCAGGGGGAGCTTCCTCTCCTCGACGAAGGCTTTCGCCGCAGCGATCTCCATCTGGGCGTTCTGATCGCCCGGGGCATTGCTTTGCACATGCACGGTCGGAACCGGCAATTCGATGTGGTTTTCCTTGAAGATCTGCTTGATGCGGGCGAGGAATTTCCGCTTCATGGCGAAGGCGCCGCCCGGTTTCATCGTCACCTTCATCCGCAGCACGATGCCGTAATCGCCGAATTCCTGCACGCCCTGCATCTTGATCGGCTCGATCACCCAGGGCTTGAATTCGGGATCTTCCGCCAGTTCGATGCCCAGCCGCTTGATGAGCTTGCGGGCCTTTTCGAGATCCGTATCGAAGCCGACCGTGATGTTGAACTTGTCGATGGTCCAGTCGCGGCTCTGGTTGCGCACTGCGCCCAGCTCGCCGAAGGGAATGGTGAAGAGCGCGCCACGGTGGTGGCGAAGCTTGATCGAGCGGAGCGAAAAGCTCTCCACCATGCCTTCATACTTGCCGGAGGAGATATATTCCCCGACGCGGAAGGCATCGTCGAAGAGGTAGAAGATACCGGAGATGATGTCCTTCACCAGCGTTTGTGCGCCGAAGCCCACGGCGACGCCGACCACGCCCGCGCCGGCAACGAGCGGGCCGATCTGGACGCCCATGGTCGAGAGCACCATCAGCACGGTGATGACGAGGATGATGGCAAAGAGGATATTCTGGATGATGGGCAGCAGCGTGCGAATGCGCGATTGCTGCGGATCGAGGAAATGGGCGCCCCCTTCTTCCTCCATCTCCGGCCCGCGCGTGCCGCCGAGGCGCCTCTGTATGCCGGCCTTGATGATCGACCACAGAAAATCGGCGGCGAGCATGATGAGGGCAGCGTTGAGCAGCGCCTCGAAAAGCCAGGCCGTCGTGGGATTGATGTCGCGCATGGACCGGGCATCGAAACCCCAGACCCGTGCCAGAAGATAGGCTGCGGTGCCGATGAGCAGGAGGCGGATGGCGCGGTCGATCACCGCAACGGTTATCGGCTCGACGCCGATGCCGGCTTCGCCTTCCTGCGGGCTGCGCAGGACATAGCGCACGGCCCTGGTGGAGAGAAGAATCGCAACCGGAAGCGCAAAGCAGGCAAAGGCAAACCAGAAGGTGCCATAGGCCCCGGCCGTCCGGATCGCCAGAAGCAGAACGAAGACCATCGTCATCAGCCAGGAAAGGCCGATATGCCTGATCTGCTGGCGGGCATTTTCGGGGTTTCCGGCAAGCGGGCGGCGCCACACGGCCAGTGTGGCGATCGTCATCATGACAAGATCGACCGGGATCTGGATGGCCAGGATTTCCATATCGCTGAAGCCAAAGCGGGGGAGCAGCGAAATGCCGGCGCCGGCGAAACAGAGCGCGAAGGCGAAGATCATGATCCAGCGGAACCAGTGGTCTGCCGCGCCGTCGTCCATGTCGAAGGCGCGCACTTCCCGCGCATTCTCGACCTTGGCGAAGCTCGGCAGCAGCAGCGATACCGCTACCATGCGGACAGCCCAGACGATGAGGGCCGCTGACAGGAAGGCGAGGACGATTTCCCGCAGCAGCCGGGGCCAGTCGAACAGCATGAAGGAGCCGGCGCTGCCGATGAAGAAGCCGAAGACCATGAGCACGCCCAGGCCGAACCGGCCCACGAATTTGCCTACCCGCCCCATGGCGGCCTTGCGATCAAGGCTGATCGTCCAGAGCCGGAGCGGACGGGCCAGCCGAAACATCAGATAGGAAAGGGTAAGGCCGATCCCGATGAAGAGCGCGACCAGCACCAGGATGATGAGAAAGCCCATATCGGCAATCTCGGTCATGACGGTGGAGCCTATCGCCGCGAAGTGGCCCGGTATCCGCGGCCAGGCGGCCATCACATGCATCATGTGGGTTCTGGTGTTCTCGAGCATTTTCGAGACCAGGCCCATATCGTCATCCGTCGTGACCGGCGCGACGGCAGGCGTTGCCGCCGGCAGGGCCGCGGCCGCCTGGCCGGAGGCCAGCCAGTCCCGCACCACCGGGTCTTTCAGGAGGTCGTTGAACTGACGGATCTTTTCGTCGCCTGCCTGCGTGGATGCGGCCGCCGCGACATCGCCGGCAGCAGCGCGCTGCGGCAGGCCAAAGGCCGGAAGCATGAGGACTAGCATCAGCGCCAGGCGCAGGCCGTTCAGGATCGATCCCTGAATTCGAAACATCACGCCCATATGCCAGCCGTCCCCTCGTTTTCTGGTGAAGCGGCTGTCCGGCCGGCTCCAACATTTTTTGAAATATTATTGTTGTCTTTGTTCTCATGCAATCGACCTCGTCAACCACAGGGTGGCCAAGATCCTCCCAGGCCTCGTCCACCCCTCTTTCCCTGGGTGTTTTTTTGCCGGAACGACGAGAACCGCTTCGTACGATAATTGAACAAATGTCGCTTATCGCACAAATCTGTTGTTGCGACCTTCAAACTCTCCTATCTGAAGTCTGTCTCGCCACCGCCGTTCAGGAGGGAATGCCGATGGACAAGAGGATCGGAAGTCCGGCCGAAGCCGTTGCCGTCATCGGGGACGGTGCAAGTGTGATGATCGGCGGCTTCGGCGGTTCCGGTGCGCCGATCGAGATGATCCATGCGCTGATCGATCGCTATATGGAGACCGGTCATCCCAGGAATCTCGTCGTCATCAACAATAATGCCGGCAACGGACATGTCGGGCTTGCGGCGCTGATCGAACAGAAAATGGTGCGGAAGCTCATCTGCTCTTTCCCGCGCTCGGCCGATCCGAGGGTCTTTACCGATATGTATCTCAAGGGCGAGATCGAGCTTGAGCTGGTGCCACAGGGTACGCTTGCCGAGCGCATCCGCGCCGGTGGCGCCGGCATACCGGCCTTTTACACGCCCACGTCCTTCGGCACGGAGCTTTCCGCCGACAAGCCGGTCGAAGTGTTCGAAGGCAGGTCCTATGTGCGGGAGCGCTGGCTGAAGGCGGATTTCGCGATCGTCAAGGCGCATGTCGCCGACCGCCACGGCAATCTCACCTATTCCAAGGCGGCGCGGAATTTCAATCCGCTGATGTGCATGGCCGCCGCGCACACGATCGTGCAGGCGAGCCGGATCGTAGAGCCCGGCGACATCGATCCCGAGATCGTGGTGACGCCCGGCATCTTCGTCCAGGCGGTGGTCGAGGTGAGGAACCCGGCCCAGGAAGAGGATCTGAACCGCGAAGGGGCGCACCATCCATGACGGACAAGCTTTCGAACGCGCAGATCGCCTGGCGTGCCGCCCAGGACATCGCCGACGGCGCCTATGTCAATCTCGGTATCGGCTTTCCGGAAATGGTGGCGCGCTACCAGCCCGAGGGACGCGAGGCCATATTCCATACGGAAAACGGCATCCTGAATTTCGGTGAAGCACCGCCGGAGGGCGAGGAGGACTGGGACCTGATCAATGCCGGCAAGAAGGCGGTTACGCTGAAGCCGGGCGCGGCCTTTTTCCACCATGCGGACAGTTTCGCCATGGTTCGCGGCGGCCATCTGGATGTCGCGATCCTCGGCGCCTATCAGGTGGCCGAGAACGGCGATCTCGCCAACTGGAGCACCGGGGCGGGCGGGGTGCCTGCGGTGGGCGGCGCCATGGATCTCGTGCATGGAGCGAAGCGGGTAGCCGTCGTTACCGATCACGTCACCAAGAAGAACGAACCGAAACTTCTCACCCGCTGTACACTGCCGCTCACCGGCGTCGGCTGCGTGACGCGTGTCTATACCAGTCTTGCCGTCATCGACATCGAGGAGGGACGATTTGTCCTGCGCGAAAAGCTGCCGGGCATGTCGCTTGAAAACCTGCAATCGCTGACCGGGGCGAAGCTGCATGTGGTCACCCCGGTCCTCGATCTCATCGTGCCGGAGCTTTGACATGACGGATGCCTTCATCTGCGACTATATCCGAACCCCCATCGGCCGCTTCGGCGGCGCGCTCTCCGGCGTGCGCACCGACGACCTCGGGGCCATTCCGCTCAAGGCGCTGGCCGCCCGCAATCCCGGGCTCGACCTGGCGGCTATCGACGAGGTGATTTTCGGCTGCGCCAACCAGGCGGGGGAAGACAACCGCAACGTGGCTCGCATGGCCCTTTTGCTTGCGGGGTTTCCGCAGACCGTTCCGGGCACCACCATCAACCGGCTTTGCGGGTCCGGCATGGATGCAATCATCACGGCGGCCCGTGCGATCAAGGCGGGCGAGATCGAACTGGCGATTGCCGGTGGCGTGGAAAGCATGAGCCGTGCGCCTTTCGTTATGCCGAAGGCAGAAACGGCCTTTTCCCGCGCTGCCGAAATCCACGACACCACCATCGGCTGGCGCTTCGTAAATCCCGTGATGAAGAAGCAGTATGGTGTCGATTCCATGCCGGAGACGGGTGAAAACGTCGCTGAACAGTTCAAGGTGAGCCGCGAGGACCAGGATGCCTTTGCGCTCCGCTCGCAGGCAAAGGCCGCGGCTGCGCAGGAAAACGGGCGGCTTGCCCGAGAAATCACGCCCGTGACCATTCCGACCCGCAAGGGCGATCCTTTGGTTGTCGACCGCGACGAGCACCCGCGCGCAACGACGATGGAGGCGCTCGCAAGGCTCGGCACCCCTTTCAGAAAGGAAGGGGGCACCGTGACCGCCGGCAATGCGTCCGGCGTCAATGACGGCGCGGCGGCCCTGATCATCGCCTCGGAGGCGGCGGCAAGGAAGCACGGCCTCACCCCCATTGCCCGAATTCTCGGCGGCGCGACCGCCGGCGTCGAGCCGCGCATCATGGGGATCGGGCCGGCACCGGCCTCGCAGAAACTCATGGCGCTGCTCGGACTTACCCAGGACCGGTTCGATGTCATCGAACTCAACGAGGCCTTTGCCTCGCAGGGGCTCGCAACGGTGCGGCTTCTGGGAATTGCGGATGACGACCCCCGTGTGAACCGCAATGGTGGAGCGATTGCGCTCGGCCATCCGCTCGGCATGTCGGGCGCGCGGATCACCGGCACGGCCGCGCTGGAATTGCAGGAAACAGGCGGGCGCCATGCGCTCTCCACCATGTGCATCGGCGTCGGCCAGGGCATTTCGGTGGCGCTTCAGCGGGTGTGACGCGAAAGACTGCGCCGGTCAGGCGCCGCGTGGAGGAACGTGGCGGCCCATGCGGCGAGGTGGGATAAGACTGGGAAAGACAGGCCCCAGGAGAGGGGCCACCGGGAGGATATGGTGACGGAGCATTATTTTACCGAGGAAAACTCCATCGAAACGGTCAATGCCCGCATGGGGCCCAATACCAGCCCGCGCCTTCGGGAGGTGATGACGGCGCTGGTGAAACACCTGCATGCCTTTGCCAAGGAAGTGCACCTGACCCAGGAGGAATGGTGGTATGGCATCGACTTCCTCACCCGGACCGGCCAGATCACCTCAGGCGAAAGGCAGGAATTCATCCTCCTGTCGGATGTGCTCGGCTTTTCGATGCTTGTCGATGCGATCAACAATCGACGGCCGATCGGCGCGACGGAAAACACCGTCTTTGGGCCTTTCCATGTGGAGGGCGCGCCGGTGCGCCAGATGGGCGATACGATCTGCCTCGACGGAAAGGGCGAGACCTGTCTCTTCGAGGGGAAGGTGCTTGATCTCGACGGCAATCCGATCAAGGGCGCGCGCATCGACGTCTGGTCCGACAATGCCGACGGCTATTACGACGTGCAGCAGCCGGGACTTCAGCCGAAGTGGAACAATCGCGGCATTTTCATTACCGGCGAGGACGGGCGCTATGCCTTTGTCGGTATAAAGCCCGTGTCCTATCCCATTCCGGACGATGGACCGGTGGGGCAGATGCTCGGCCATCTCGGCAGGCATCCCTATCGGCCAGCGCACATGCATTATCTCGTGACGGCCGATGGCTATCAGCGGCTCGTCACCCACACCTTCGTCGGCAACGACAAATATCTGGCATCGGACTCCGTCTTCGGCGTGAAGAAATCGCTCGTGGCTCCCTTCGAACACCTGAAGGATGGCGCCACGCAATGGCGGTCTCCCTTCGATTTCGTGCTGACACCCCTCGACCGGTGAAGGCGGAAAGCGATGGGCAGAAGAGGGGCGGTGCGCGCCCGGATTACTCTCCTTCGCCCATGAACAGGCGTGCGATAATTGAACATAATTCAATATAAGAACAACGTGCCTTGACCCTGCAAGCGTTCCTCGCCCAATCTTTCACCGGTTCCTGAAGGAGAGGGCGGTCAGCACGGGCCGCGGATGGCAGGCTTCCCGAACAGTCCAACACCGCGTGGCTGGCTTCGGGGCGAGAACAGGATTTCCGGCTGACGCAGTCAGCCGAGCATGGCGCCGGCCCGGGAGAGGGTGCTGGCGCATCACACAGAGACAGGCAAACCGGGAGGGTTCTTCATGTCCAAGATCATCATGCTCAATCGCAGACAGATTCTGACGGGTGCCGGCGCGCTTCTCGCCGCACCGGCCCTATTGCGCGCCACGCGGGCTTCTGCCGCGGATGCGACGTTCAAGATCGGCTACGTATCGCCGACCACCGGTCCGATCGCGGGGTTCGGCGAGGCCGATGGCTTCATTCTCGAGGGGGTGCGCAAGGCCTTTGCCGGGCTGACCAACAATGGCAAGCCGGTGCAGGTGGAAATCATCGCCAAGGACAGCCAGTCGAGTTCGAACCGCGCCGCCGAGGTCGCGACGGAACTGATCGAGAAGGATGGCGTGAACCTGCTGCTCGCATCGGCGACGCCCGATACGGCCAATCCGGTGGCGGACCAGGCCGAGCTCAACGAAATCCCCTGCATCACCTCCATCGCGCCGTGGCAGCCCTATTTCTTCGGGCGAAACGGTGACCCGGCCAAGGGCTTCAACTGGACCTATCATTTCTTCTGGGGTCTCGAGGACGTGATCGGCAATTTCATCTCGCTCTGGGACAAGTCCGGCGTCGCCAAGAAGGTGGGTGGTCTCTTCCCGAACGATGCCGATGGAAATGCCTGGGGCGACCCGAAGCTCGGTTTCCCGGGCCCCCTGGAAAAGGCCGGTTATGCGCTGACCGATCCCGGCCGCTTCCAGCTGATGAATGCCGACTTCTCCTCGCAGATTGCCGCCTTCAAGGCCGCCGGCGTCGAAATCGTGACCGGCGTGACCATTCCGCCCGATTTCGCCACCTTCTGGAGCCAGGCCGGCCAGCAGGGCTTCAAGCCCAAGGTCGTGACCGTCGGCAAGGCCCTGCTCTTCCCATCCGTCATCGAATCCCTCGGCGAGCGCGGCGACGGGCTGTCCTCGGAAATCTGGTGGTCACCCAGCCATCCCTTCTCCTCGAGCCTCACGGGCGAAAGCTCCCGGCAGATCGCCGATGGCTACACGAAGACGACAGGCAAGCCCTGGACGCAGCCGATCGGCTTCAACCACGCCCTTTTCGAAATTGCGGCCGATGTCATCAAGCGGGCGGCGGATCTTACGGATCCGAAGGCGGTGATCGATGCCGTGGCTGCAACCGACCTGAAGACGCTGGTCGGGCCGATTTCCTGGAAGGGGGGGCCGGCGAACCCGGTCAAGAACGTGGTGCGCACGCCGCTGGTCAGCGGCCAGTGGCAGAAGCAGGGGGACAAGGTCGAACTCGTTATCACCAACAACAGCCAGTATCCGTCGATCCCGGTCGGCGGCGAACTGAAGCTGCTGTCCTGATGAAAGAGGCGGGGGCATTGCGCCCCCGCAATGACCCCATGGCTCTTCTCGATCTCGACAATCTCAACAAGCGCTACGGTGCCCTCACGGTTACGGATGACCTTTCGCTCTCCGTCGAGGCGGGGGAGATCGTCGGTATTCTCGGGCCGAACGGTGCCGGCAAGACGACACTCTTCAACCTCGTGGCGGGGACGGTGAAGCCGAATTCCGGTACCGTGACCTTCGATGGCCGGGACGTGACCCGCGACGGGGCGGCGCAGCGCTGCCGTGCCGGCATTTCGCGTTCCTTCCAGGTGCCACAGCCCTTCAACGGCATGACCGTGTTCGAGAATGTGCTTGTCGGCGCAACCTTCGGGCGCGCAGCGCCAGACGCCGGGGAATTTGCCATGCAGGCGCTCGAAAAGAGCGGTCTTGCACGGAAGGCGAACATGCTTGCCGGCTCGCTGCCGTTGCTCGACCGCAAGCGGCTCGAACTGGCCCGGGCGCTTGCAACCGAACCGCGCCTGCTGCTGCTTGACGAGATTGCCGGCGGCCTCACCGACAGCGAATGCCATGAGCTTCTGGACGTCCTGCGGGCGGTCCATGCTTCGGGCGTCACCATGGTATGGATCGAGCATGTGGTGCATGCGCTTCTCTCGGTTGCGCAGCGGCTCGTCGTCGTCAATTTCGGCCGCAAGATAGCGGACGGCCTGCCGGACGAGGTCATGGCAAGCCGGGAGGTTCGGTCCGTCTATCTCGGGGACGACGCCCATGGTTGAACCGCTGCTGTCGATCGTCGGCCTCGATGCCTTTCATGGAGACGCCCAGGCGCTCTTCGGTCTCGATCTTGCCTTGCAGGAAGGCGAGCTTCTGGCGCTGATCGGGGCGAACGGCGCCGGCAAGAGCACGCTGCTCCGGTCGATCACCGGCCTCGTCAAACATCGCAAGGGTATGATCCGGTTCCGGGGAGAGGACATTCTCGGCCTGCCCGCCCATGTGATCGTCGGCCAGGGCATCGCGCTCGTTCCGGAGGGCCGGCGGCTCTTTCCCTCGCTCTCGGTCGAGGAAAATCTCCTGCTCGGGGCCCAGGTCGCGCGGCCGGGCCCGTGGTCGCTTCAGGCAGTCTACGAGCTTTTCCCGGTGCTTCGGGAGAAGCGGAAGGCGCCCTCGACCTCGCTCTCCGGCGGCCAGCAACAGATGGTGGCGATCGGCCGGGGGCTCATGTCCAACCCGGATATCCTGCTTCTCGACGAATTAAGCCTTGGGCTCGCACCCGTTGTGATCCGGGACATCTATGCACTTCTGCCAAAGATTGTCGGCAATGGCCTCTCCGTGATCCTCGTGGAGCAGGACATCAATCGTGCCCTTTCCGTGGCGGACCGGTTCCTCTGCATGCTGGAGGGCAAGCCATCGCTTCAGGGCAAGCCCGGCGATTACAGCCGCGACCAGATTACCAACGCCTATTTCGGGACGTGAGCGGCATGGATTGGATCAACATCATCATCCAGGGCATTCTGGTCGGCGGGCTTTACGCCCTTTTCGCCACGGGCCTGTCGCTGATCTTCGGGGTCATGCGCCTCGTCAACATCGCCCATGGCGACCTGATCGTCGCGTCTGCCTATCTCGCCTACGGGGTCATGCAGCTGACCGGGGTCGGGCCGCTGACCAGCCTGATCGCTGTCATTCCGCTTGCTGCCCTCTTCGGCTATCTGCTGCAGCTCCTCGTGCTGAACCGCACCCTCGACAAGGACATCCTGCCGCCGCTTCTCGTCACCTTCGGGCTATCGATCATCATCCAGAACGGCCTCCTGGAGATTTTCAGCGCCAACAGCCACAAGCTCAACCTCGGTTCCTTCGAGATCGAAAGCATCCATCTGATGCCGGGCGTGGATATCGGCTATTTCCCGCTGCTGACCTTTGCCGTGGCGGTCGCGGTGGTCTTCGGCCTGCAGCAGCTCTTCTATCACAGCGCGATCGGGCGCGCCTTCCGGGCGGTTTCCGATGATCCCGAGGTCGCCCAGCTCATGGGCCTCAACAATCGCACGGTCTATGCCAGTGCCATGGCGCTCTGCCTTGCGGTCGTAGCCGTAGCGGGCGTCTTCATGGCCATCCGTGCCAATTTCGATCCGTCCATGGGCCCCGGACGGCTGATCTTCGGCTTCGAGGCGGTCATCATCGGCGGGCTCGGCAATCTCTGGGGAACGCTTGCCGGCGGCGTCATTCTGGGCGTGGCGCAGGCGCTCGGCGCGCAGATCGACCCGGGCTGGCAGCTGCTTTCCGGCCACATCGTCTTCCTCCTCATCCTGGCGGTCAAGCCGCAGGGCCTGTTTCCGAAGGGGGCCGCATGAGCACGCTCCACGTCACGCGGTCGACGCCGCTTTCGCGCATTGCGCTTCCTCTCGCGGCGCTTCTCGTTCTCCTTCTCGCCGCCGCTCCCTGGTGGGCTTCGACGGCGACGCTCCGGCTCATCGGCGAAATCATGATCTATCTCTCGCTGGCCAGCCTCTGGAACCTGCTCGCCGGCTATACCGGCCTCGTCTCGGTTGGCCAGCATGCCTTTGTCGGCCTCGGCGGCTATATCCTCTTCACGGTCGCGCTCTATCTCGGCTGGAACCCGCTTCTGGCCATTCCGCTTGCCGGCATCACCGCAGCTTTGATCGCGGTTCCGGTCGCGCGGCTCGTCTTCCGGCTGAACGGCGCCTATTTCGCCATAGGCACCTGGGTCGTGGCGGAGGTCTTCCGGCTTTCCTTCGCGCAGATCTCTTCGCTCGGCGGCGGCTCCGGCTCCAGCCTGCCGATCGGCATCATGAAGGCCATGGCCGAAAGCAAAGCCATGCGGGAATCGCTGATCTACTGGGCCGCGCTGGCGCTTGGAACAGGCTCCGTCGTCTTCGTCTATCTCCTGCTGCGCTCGCGCATCGGCCTTGCGCTGACCGCGATCCGCGACAACGAGACCGCATCCTCCAGCCTCGGCATCACCATTCCGCGCATCAAGCTGGCTGTTTATGTCGGCGTCGCCGCAGTCACGGGCATGGTCGGCGCGCTCATCTTCCTGCAAAAGCTGCGCATCGCCCCGGACGCGGCCTTCAGTGCCAGCGACTGGACGGTGCTGGTCATCTTCATGGTGGTGATCGGCGGCATCGGCACCATCGAAGGCCCCATCATCGGAACGCTGCTCTTCTTCGTGCTGCGCGAATTTCTGGCCGATCTCGGCACGCTCTACCTGATGATCCTCGGCGCACTTGCCATTCTCATCATGATGGCCTCGCCCAAGGGCCTTTGGGGTCTTGTCACGAGCCGCACGGGGCTTTCGCTTTTCCCGGTCGGCTACCGCGTCGAAACCAGAGGAGATCAGGGATGAAGCCCTTCGTCTACATGCCTCTTCCGACCCGCATTCTGTTTGGCCGCGGCCGCATCGGCGAAGCCGGGAACGAGGCGAAACGTCTTGGAATGATGAGGCCCATGGTGATCGCCACCGCCCAGCAGGCGGAAAGCGCCGAGGCCCTGGCGCAGGAGATCGGCGGCATCGCCTATGCAAAGGCGGTCATGCACACGCCCGTGGATGTGACGGAAAAGGCGGTCGCCTTTGCGGCAGACCGGGGGATCGACGGCCTGATTTCGCTCGGCGGCGGCTCTTCGACCGGTCTCGGCAAAGCGATTGCACTCAGAACCGATCTGCCGCAGCTGGCGATCCCCACCAGCTATGCCGGCTCCGAAATGACCAATATTCTCGGCGAGACGGACAATGGGCTGAAGACCACCAGGCGTGATCCAAAAATCCAGCCAGAAACGGTGATCTACGATCCCGATCTCCTTGCGACCCTGCCAGACCGCTTTGCCGCAACCTCCGGCCTCAATGCCATCGCCCATGCTGTCGAGGCCCTCTACGCCGCCGATGGAAACCCGATCGTGTCGCTGATGGCGGAGGAGGGGATCCGCGCGCTCAGCCATGCCCTGCCCGAGGGCCGGAACGGCCATGACGAGGCGCTCTACGGCGCCTGGCTCTGCGGGGCGGTGCTGGGCTCGGCGGCCATGGCGCTGCATCACAAGCTCTGCCATGTACTGGGCGGCACCTTCAACCTGCCGCATGCGGAAACCCATGCGATCGTGCTGCCCCATGCGACCGCCTATAATGCCGCCGCCGCGCCGGAGGCGATGGCCCGTATTGCCCGCGCGCTTGGCGCGGGCGAAGCCGCCTCCGGCCTTCATGACCTTGCAAGGCGCATCGGCGCGCCGCTCGCGCTGAAGGACATCGGCATGCCGGAAGATGGGCTCGACAGGGCGGCCGATATTGCGGTTTCGAGCCCCTATCCCAATCCGCGTCCGTTGGACCGGGCGGCGATCCGGCACTTGCTGGACAATGCCTGGCACGGGCGCGCGCCACTCGCGACCTGAACCCTCATCAGACGAACCCGCCTCCCCAGGGGAGGCAAAATCTTTGGAATACCGGGAGGAAAAATTGGCTGACATCACCACCGACGTCCTGATCATCGGCACCGGCCCCGCCGGCTCCGCCACCGCCGCCCTGTTGTCGAGCTATGGAATCGACAATGTCATCGTCAATCGCTACCGCTGGCTTGCCAACACGCCGCGGGCGCATATCACCAACCAGCGCTGCATGGAGGTGCTGCGGGATCTCGGCCGCGATGTCGAGGATGAAGCCTACATGTTCGCGACGAACCAGGACCTGATGGGCGAGAACGTCTTCTGCGTCAGCCTTGCCGGCGAGGAGCTCGGCCGCATGAAGAGCTGGGGCACCCATCCCCAGTCCCGCGCCGAGCACCAGCTTTCCTCGCCCTGCCACATGAACGACCTGCCGCAGACCTTCATGGAGCCGCTGCTCTTCAAGACCGCCTGTTCGCGCGGCACGCAGGCGCGGATGAGCACGGAATTCCTGTCCTTTACGCAGGACGCCGAGGGCGTGACCGCCACCTGCCGGGATCGGCTGACGGGCAAGGAACTGACGATCCGTGCCAGATATCTGGTCGGCGCGGATGGCGCGAATTCGCTGGTTGCAGAACAGGCGGGTCTCCCGTTCGAAGGCAAGATGGGCGTCGGCGGCTCCATGAACATCCTGTTCCGGGCGGATCTGTCCAAATATGTCGCGCATCGGCCCTCCGTCCTCTACTGGGTCATGCAGCCGGGCGCCGATGTCGGCGGTATCGGCATGGGCCTCGTCCGCATGGTGCGTCCGTGGAACGAATGGCTGATCGTCTGGGGTTATGACATCAACCAGCCGGCGCCGGTCGTCGATGCGGCGCTGGCAACCAATGTCGCCCGCCAGCTCGTCGGCGATCCGGATCTCGAGATCGAGCTTCTCTCGGCCAATACCTGGACCGTGAACAACATGTTCGCCACCCACATGCAGAAGGACCGGGTCTTCATCATGGGTGACGCGGCACACCGGCATCCGCCGTCGAACGGCCTGGGCTCGAACACCTCGATCCAGGACGCGTTCAATCTTGCCTGGAAACTGGCCATGGTCGTGAAGGGCGAGGCCACGCCGAAGCTGCTCGACAGCTACAGCGAGGAGCGTGCGCCCGTCGCCCGCCAGATCGTTACCCGGGCCAACAGGTCGATTGCCGAATTCGGTCCCATCTTCGAGGCGCTCGGCATGGATGGCGGCGTCGATCACGAGAAGATCCAGAAGAATATGGATGCCCGGTGCGATTCGACCCCGGCCGCCGAAAAGCAACGCGAAGCCCTACGAAAGGCCATCGCCTTCAAGAAATATGAATTCGATTGCCATGGCGTGGAGATGAACCAGCGTTACCGCTCCGGTGCCGCCGTGACCGATGGCGAGGCGGAGCCCGTGACCGACATTGACATGGAGCTCCATTACGTGCCGACCACCTGGGCCGGGGCTCGTGTGCCCCATGCCTGGGTTTTCGACAAGGGCGGCGCCAAGCACTCGATCCTCGATCTTTGTGGCCGTGGCCAGTTCACCGTCCTCACCGGCATTGGTGGCGAGGCCTGGGCAAGGGCAGCGGAGGAGGTCGGCAGAACGCTCGGCCTTACGATCCGCAGCCATGTGATCGGACCCCGTCATCCCTTCGAGGATCATGGCGGGGAATGGGCTGAAGTTCGCGACGTTGCCGATTCCGGTTGCGTCCTCGTGCGTCCCGACCATCATGTGGCCTGGCGTTCGAAGACGCTTCTGGCCGATCCCGCGGCCGAACTGACACGGGTGATGAAAGCCGTGCTCGGACGGTAGGGGTGCATGCCTGCCCCTCTCTTCCCGAGGGGGCGGCTTACTTCAGCAGGGGCCGCACGCTTTTCTGCAGGTCCTGCAATGGCTTGAGATAGAGCGTCGCAAGCTCGGCAGGATCCGCATGGACTGCGGCGACGCCGGTATTCAGGGCCGCAACCGTCTCGCCGCGCGCATTGAAGATCGGCACCGCAATGGACCGCAAGCCCGTTTCCACCTCCTGGTCGATGATCGCATAGCCTTGCGTTCTCACCCTCTGCAGCTCGGCGACGATCTCGTCGGCCACGGTGAGCGTGCGCGGGGTGCGGGCGGCCAGCGGCCGCATGGCGAGAATGGCTCTTGCTTCCTCTTCCGGAAGAGAAGCCAGGATGACGCGCCCCATGGAGGTGCAATAAGCGGGCAGGCGGCTGCCGGGCATCAGGCCGATCGACATGACCTTCTGCTGCGCCGAACGGGCCACATAGACAATATCCCAGCCATCCAGAATGGAAACGGAGACGCTCTGGCCGATCTCGTCCGAGAGCGCATCCAGCATGGGCTGAACGATGCGGGGAAGCGACATGGTGGCGAGGCAGCCGGTGCCGAGACGGAGAACCCGCGGCGTCAGGCTGAAATATTTGCCGTCATAGTTGGCATAGCCGAGCGTGTGAAGCGTGAGCAGGCAGCGCCGGGCGGTGGCGCGGTCGAGGCCGGTCACCTGCGAGACATCGCTGATCGACATGCGCTCGGTATCCACGGTAAAGGCTTCGATGACGCTCAGGCCTTTTGCGAGGCCTCCGAGATAATCCGTATCCTTGATTGCCATCCGTTGTTCCGTGCGAATAATGAACGTTGATCAATATACGAACATTTTTCGGGCATCGCAAGGGCGATGGACCGATGTTTGGGCTCCCTTGTGCGCGCCAAGAAAATACCTCCCTCTCTGATCCGAGTCGATGAGTGCGCGCATGCTTGCCCGGTCGGCAACGTTCACTTGACGCGGTTCAAAAGGGGATTTTCCAGCTCTTTTCGGGAAGCGGACCGGGGTGGCGGCCGGTCCCTTAACGGCCGAGCGCGGAGAGGATCGTGTCCACGATGCGGTCGAGGGGCTGGTCGATATCGACGGCGATGAAGCGTTCGTTGGGGGAAGGGGGTTCGAGGGCCGCGAACTGGCTGTCGAGCAGGGTTGGCGGCATGAAGTGGCCGGTGCGGTGAAGCATTCGCTCGGCGATCAGCGCGCGGCTGCCCTTCAGGTAAATGAAGGTTACCGGCGCGCCGGCGGCCTCGCGAATGCGGTCGCGGTATCGGCGTTTCAGGGCCGAGCAGCCGAGGATGACGGGGCCTTCCGTCTCGTGGAGCGTCTTTCCCACCCGGTCGAGCCAGGGCCAGCGGTCTTCGTCGTCCAGCGGGATGCCGGCGGCCATCCTGGCGATGTTCTCCTGCGGATGGAGACTGTCGCCATCGATAAAGGGAGCGCCGATCCGGGCGGATAGCGCCTCGCCGACAGAGCTTTTCCCGGAGCCCGAGACGCCCATGATCACATATTTCATGCCTTGCCCTTTCCTGAAGGGAGGGCGCGCTTGCGCCTGCCCTTCAGGGAATATGGCTCTCCTCGCGCGGAGATGCAGCGGTCCCCCTTGAAAAATTGCCGGAGATTTGCCGGCAAGGGGGGCATGCCCATTCAGCTTTCGCGCCAGATGGCGAGAGAATGGGGCTCGAGGGTCGGGCCGCCCATCAGGAAACGGTCGGCTTCGACGGGCAGCCCATGGCTTTCCGGTCCGTAATTGAAGGCGAAGACCCAGTCGCCGCGGCGGCGGAGGCGGATCGGCGCGGGAAGCGCGGTGAGGGTGAGCCCCGCCTTCTCCGCCACGTGCCGCATAAGGCTTTCGAGCAGCGCCCCCTCGGCCCAGGCCGCCACATAAAGGCGGCGGTCCTTGCCGAGAAGCGCCGGCGCGCCATCGGCAAAGCGGGCGAAAACCGTGCCTTCGGCTTCCGCATATTCGCGCCAGCGGGTGGCAGATCCTTCCACGGCCCCTTCCACCCGTTCGGACAGACCGGGCCGCAGGCTGGAAACCTGGGTGATCCGCAATCCCAGCGTTTCGCCCAATGGGCCTGGCGGCAGGGTTTCCGGGATCCAGAAATTCCGGTCGCGCGATCCGCTGCGGGCGCCGAAAAGCACCAGGCCATCGGCTTCGTCCAGTGCTGCACGGGCCGCCTCGCTCACCTGCATCAGGCAGGGCACGAGCACCAGCGCATAGCCCTTCAGCGATCCGCCGGGGCGGACGAAATCGACGTCCTGGCCGAGCCGGCGAATGGCTTCATACCAGCGGAAGGCCAGTTCCTCGTAGCGGAAATCCCGGCCTTGCGGCTGGATCACCGTCGACCAGTAGGTTTCGTAATCATAGAGGATCGCAACCGGGGCCTTGCCGCTTTCCGGAAATGCACCAAGCGCGGCCAGTTCCCGGCCGGTGCGTTCGGCCTCGCGGCCGCCCGGGGAGAGCTCGTCGAGGCCCGGCAGGTTGAGGCCGGCATGCATCTGTTCCTGGGCGAAGGGCGCCTGCCGCCAGCGAAAATAGCTCACGACTTCCGCCCCATGGGCGAGCGCCTCGAAGGTCCAGAGACGGACCATGCCGGGCTTCGGCACGGGGTTCCAGGGTGCCCAGTTCACCGGTCCCGGCTGCTGTTCCATGACCCAGAACCGCCCCTTGCCGACGCCGCGATAGAGATCATGGTGGAAGGCAGCGATATCTGGATGGGAGGTTTCGGCCCAGCGGGTACGCTCCTCCTCGGAGAAGGGGAATTTTTCGACAAATCCGATCGGATAACTGTCCCAGGCGGCGAGATCGAGATTGTCGCCCACCTTCCAGTGGTCGAAATCATTGACGAAGCCCATGAAATTATGGGTGATCCAGCGCTCCGGCGAATGGGCGCGGATGATGTCGCACTGCATCCGGTCATAGGCGGCGACCTGATCGGAATGGAAGCGCCAGAAATCGAGCCGGGCGGCGGGGTTGGGTTCGGTGACGGTCAGGTTCGGCAGGACAACCTCATCGAAACTTGCCACTTCCATCGACCAGAAGACCGAGCCCCAGGCTTCGTTCAGCTGTTCCGGGGCCTGGTAGCGCAGCCTCAGCCAGCGGCGAAAGGCCTTCAGGTCCTCCGGCCCCCAGGAGAGCGTGGTGTCGTGGCAACCATATTCATTGTCCGTCTGCCACCCGACGAGGCCCGGATGGGTGCCATAGCGGCGGGCGACGATCTCGACGATGCGGGCGCTTTCCTTCCACCAGACTTCCGAGGAGAAGGTATAGTGGCGGCGCGAGCCGAAGCCGCGCGGCCGGCCCTGTTCATCGACGGGGGCGATCTCGGGATGCTCGTCCATCAGCCATTTGGGCGGGGTCGCGGTCGGGGTGCCGAGCACGATCTTCAGCCCTGCGCCATGGAGAATCTCCATTGCCCGGTCGAGCCAGCCGAAATCGAAGCGGTCGCGGGCGGGCTCCAGCCTCGACCAGGCGAATTCGCCGATCCGCACATGGGAAATGCCCAGCGCGCGCATGCGCTCGGCATCGCGTTGCCAGAAATGCTCCGGCCAGTGTTCGGGATAATAGCAGACTCCAAGCATCAGCGCGTCAGGTCCCCGTTGTGAAGGGCCGTTCCCTCGGTATCGAAGAGATGGCAGGCCCGGGCGAGAAGCGGGATGGAGATGGCATCGCCGGGCCTGGCGCTTGTCAGGCCATCCGCCTTCACGGAAATTTCCGCGCCATCGGCAAGCGTGACGTAGAGCAGGGTTTCCGAGCCCAGATGCTCGGCGAGGCGAACCGTGCCCGCCAGGGTGACATCACCGGTCTCCCGATCGAGATGTTCGGGGCGGATGCCGAGCGTCAGCGTGGTCTCGCCCTTGATCACCGGTGTTTCCGTGGGGATGGTGAGGCTCGGGCCGCCGGGGAAGGTGACGGCAACGCCGCCTTCCGTCGGCCGGGCGGTGACCTTCAGGAAATTCATCTTCGGCGAGCCGATGAAACCGGCCACGAAGATGTTGCGGGGGCGGTGGTAAAGCTCGAGCGGCGAGCCCACCTGTTCGATGAGGCCGGCCTGGAGCACCACGATCTTGTCCGCCATGGTCATGGCCTCCACCTGGTCGTGGGTGACGTAGATCATGGTGGATTTCAGATCCTGATGCAGCTTGCTGATCTCGATGCGCATCTGCACGCGCAGCGAGGCATCGAGGTTGGACAGGGGCTCGTCGAAGAGGAAGACATCGGGATTGCGAACGATGGCGCGGCCAATGGCGACGCGCTGGCGCTGGCCGCCGGAAAGCTGGGCGGGCTTGCGCTCCAGCAGCGGCTTCAGCTGCAGCATGTCGGCGGCGGCTGCCGTGCGGCGGGCGATTTCCTCCTTCGGGTGGCCGGTCATGCGCAGGCCGAAGCCGATGTTCTCGGCCACCGTCATATGGGGGTAGAGGGCGTAGGACTGGAACACCATGGCCACCCCGCGCTCGGCGGGGTCCACATCGGTCATGTCCCGCCCGCCGATGGAGAGCGAGCCCGAGGAAATGTCCTCAAGCCCCGCAATCATCCGCAGGAGGGTCGATTTTCCGCAGCCGGAGGGGCCGACGAAGACGCAGAATTCTCCGTCCTCCACGGTGAGATCCACTCCCTTGATGATTTCGACGGCCCCGAATTTTTTGGTGACGCGCGTAAGCGTGACGTTACCCATGAATATGGCCTCCCTCCACGGGTTCAAGTTCCAGAAGCAGCCCGCTTTCGGGCCGAAGCATTGGCAAGGGCAGGCCCGCCTGCCGCAGTGCGGCCAGGCTGAAGGTCAGCTCGCCCGAAAGCAGGCGTTCCTGCCCTTCGGATATCCGGATGAAATCCGGTTTCGCCGGATGGATCGCCGCAACCCGCCAGCGCCTTTTGTCTCCGGCATCGACGGGCAGGGTGAGGGGTGGCGGCTGTTCGCCGACCATTTGCGGCCCCTGGGCCACGAAGGCGACGATGCGCTCATCCGCCGCCGCGCCCCATACATGGCGCCCATCGACCGGCTCCAGCAGAAATTGCCGTCCGGGCGCGTGGAGGAGCGGGCGAAGCCGCTTGTGGGTTTCGATCCAGGATTTCAGTTCCGCCCGCTCGTCGCCGGAAAGCGTCAGCGGATTCAGTTCCACGCCGAGGTGATAGGCGAGCGCCACCACCGCCCGGAACGAAAGGGTCAGGCGGCGGTGCGTCTGGTGATTGGGAGAGGCCGATATATGCGCGCCGAGGATTTCCGGTGGCAGGAAGCGGCGGGCACCGCGCTGGATTTCCAGCCTTTCGAGCGCATCCGTGCAATCGGAGGTCCAGACGCGGTGGGTGTGACGAAGCACGCCGAAATCGATCCGGCCGCCGCCAGAGGCGCAGGATTCGATTTCCACATGGGGGAAGGCTTGCCTGATACGGGCCATCAGGCGGTAGACCGCGCGGGTCTGCGCGGTGGTTACCGCCCGGCCGTCCGCGCCGCCTGCATGGGTGAGGTCCCGGTTCATGTCCCATTTCACGTAGGAGACGGGAAGATCGGAAAGCACGGCCGCAAGGGAGCTGAAGAGGTGGTCGGATACATCCTGTCGGGTCAGGTCCAGCACCAGCTGGTTGCGCGACAGGAGAAGAGGGCGTCCCTTCACCTGCAGCACCCAGTCCGGATGGGCAGCATGGAGTTCTGAGCGGGGATTGACCATTTCCGGCTCGAACCAGATGCCGAATTCCATGCCGCGCGCAACGACATGGTCGGCCAGCGGCTTCAGCCCGTCCGGATACTTCCGGCGGTCGATGAACCAGTCCCCGAGGCTCGACGTATCGTCGTCGCGCCTGCCGAACCAGCCATCGTCAAGCACGAAACGCTCGATGCCGAGATCGGCGGCGGCATCAGCCTGCGCCATCAGGTCCTCGGGCCGGTGATCGAAATAATTGCCTTCCCATGTGTTGAGCGTCACGGGGCGGGGGCGCATGGCGCCACCGGGCCAGTCCATCAGCTCCTCGCGGACGAAGGCGTGGAAGGCTGCACTGTCGAGGCCCGCATGGGCGACCGGGCTCTCATGGGTTTCGCCGGGAGCAAGACGGATTTCGCCGGGCTCGAAAAGCGCGCCGAGATGGACCAGCCGGCGCCCGTCATCCAGACGGTCGATGGCAATCACGTGATTGCCGCTCCAGCCGAGATGAAAGCCGATGCGCTCTTCTCCCGCGGCCAGGAAGAAGAAGGGGAACCGGTCATGGGAGGTGCGACCGCGCCGGCTTTCCTGCAGCCAGAGGCCATCGGAAAGCAGCGTGGAACGGCTCTGGAACTCGCGGCCCCACATGCCGGTGAAATAGTCGAGCCGGGCTTCGCCTGCGGGGAGCACAAAGCTTGCGGCCATCAGCCGGTCGATCGTGTAGGGGGCGGCACCCTGATTGGTCAGCGCGGTCCGCATGGAAAGAAGGCCGGTCGGGCTTGCGCTGATCGTGATGCGGATGCCGATCTCCGCGACCGGATCGCGGGCCTCGAGAACCGTTTCTTCACCCTCCGTCGTCACGGACCAGCCGGTGAAATCGAGGAGGAAGTCGCGGCCCTCGCGGTGGCCTGAAATCGCCGGCCAGCCGAAGAAGCCGAGGCCGCCCGTGGGCAGAAGGACGGCGGAGGGCACGGCCTCGTCCATGCCGTTGATGCGGCTCGAGCGCGGGGCTTCCGGCCAGAATTCGGGGGCAGCCGCATCCCGGCCGAAGGCGAGGATTTCCGGCATGCCTCGTTCCGGCAGGCCGAGCGCGAGACCAAGGGCTGCGGCGCGGAGGGTAAGAACCTGGGTCATCCCTTGGTCGCTCCGAGCGTGAGGCCTGCAATGAAGTGCTTCTGCATCAGGAAGAACATCAGGACCGGCGGCAGGGCGGCCACGATGGAGCCCGCCGATACGAGGTGCCATGCGGCCACCCACTGGCCGTTCAGCGAATTAAGCCCGGCGGTGACCGGCATGGCCGACTGGCCCTGGACCAGCACGGTTGCCCAGAAATAATCGTTCCAGACGAAGGTGAAGATCAGAACCGAGAGGGCGGCGATGGCCGGCCGCATCAGGGGCAGGACCACATGGAGGAAGATCCGCCATTCGCTGACCCCTTCCACCCGGGCGGATTCAATCAGCGCGAAGGGCAGGCCCTTGATGAAATTGCGCATGAAGAGCGTGCAGAAGCCGGTCTGGAAAGCGACATGGAACAGCACGAGTCCGGTCACCGTGTCATAGAGGCCGAGCTTCAGCGTCAGGTCGCGCACCGGCACCATGAGGATCTGGAAGGGAATGAAATTGCCGGCGACGAAGAGGAAGAAGAGCGCCAGATTGCCCTTGAACCGGTAGACGGCCAGGGCAAAGCCGGCAAGGCAGGAAAGGCCCACCGCACCGATGACGGTCGGTATGGTGATCTTGAAGGAATTCAGGATGTAGGTGCCGATGGGCGAATCCCGGAAGACGGCCTTGTAGTTTTCCACCCCGGCAAAACTCGAGGGAATGCCGAAGTAATTGCCGGCGGCGAGGTCGCCCGAGGGCCGCACCGAGGTGACGGCCACACCCAGCAGCGGCAGAAGCCAGATGACGAGCGCAATCGGCAGGATGATCTGGTAGGCGGCGGATGCCAGCGGACCGGATTTCTGGACGGGTGTCGGAAACATCAGGAATTCCTTTCCTGCCGGAACATGCGAACCAGGAAGATGCTGATGAAGACCATCATGATGACGAAGAGGACGACGGCAATCGCAGCGCCATAGCCCATCCGGTAGCCATATTCGGAGAGCGCCTGCTCATACATGTAGAAGGACAGCACCCGGCTCGATCCATAGGGGCCACCGGCCGTCATGACCGAGACGAGGTCGAAGGAGCGGAGCGCGCCGATGACTGTCACGACGAGGGCGATGAAGGTTGCGGGCCGGAGCTGCGGCAGGACGATGTTCCAGAAGAGCCGGAAGCCCCGCGCGCCATCCATGCGGCCCGCCTCGATCTGCTCCGGATTGATGTTGTTGAGGCCGGTTAGATAGAGAATCATGCAATAGGCGATCTGCGGCCAGAGACCGGCGGCGATGATGCCATAGGTGACATAACGCTCATCGGCGAGAACGGCGATTTCCGTGCCGGTGAGAGTCTTGATCAGGGTCGACAGCAGGCCGAAATCCGGAGCGTAGAACCAGGTGAAGATCAGGCCTACGACTACCTGGCTGATGACGAAGGGGAAGAAGAAGAGCGACTTGTAAAGCCTAATGCCGGCGACCGTCTGGTTCAGGAACAGCGCGATGGCAAGTCCTGCGGGGACGGCCAGTAGATAGAGCACCAGCCAGAGGATGTTGTTCCAGAGCGAGGTGTAGAAGGCTTCATCCTGGAAAAGCTCGATATAGTTGCCGAAGCCGATCCAGGTTTTCGGCCCAAGCCCATCCCAATCCTCGAAGCTGATCCAGATCGACTGGAAGATCGGCAGGATGACATAGACCAGGAACATCAGGATGCCCGGCGCCAGGAAAAGCCAGGGCGCCCATTGGCGCTGGTTTCGCTTCCAGAAACCGGAAGCGGTGGACCCGTTGCTCATCATCGTATCCCCTGAATATGCGCATGAAGGTGCTGCCGGATGAAGAGGTACCATCCGGCAGCGGCTGGTCTACAGGAGGAGGATCACTTGTAGACGCGGGCCCTTACCTTTTCGAGCTTGGCCAGGATGTCATCCACCTTGTCCGGCTTGACCATGAATTCCTGGAAGCCTTCCATGCCGGCCTTGGCCATGTCGGCCGGGGCGTCGCGATCATAGAACTGGGCAAGCGCATAGGCCTTGGAGAGCATGGTGAAGCCTGCATCGAGGAACTTGTCGGAGGGCTTGGCCGCCTTGTTGTTGACGGGCAGCTGGCCGAGCGTCGCGTTCATCTTCGCCTGGGCTTCGGGCGAGGCGAGATAGGCGAGGAACTTCTTCGCATCTTCCTTGTTCTTGGCGCCCGAGGGGATGTGGAACGTATCGGTGGGGGCTTCTTCGGCCATCGGCAGGCCGGCGGTGATCTCGGGGAACTGCAGGAAGCCGATCTGGTCTTCCTTCAGGCCGCCATCCTTCATCGGCGCGACGGCGAAATTGCCCATCAGATACATGGCCGCCTTGCCCTGGACGAATTGCGGGATCGCATCCTGCCAGTCCAGCGCCGCGTGGTTTTCGAGGAAATAGCCCGGCTTGACCAGCTCGGCCCACTTGTCGAAGACCGCCTTTACCTTGGGATCGGTGTAGGGAACCTTGCCCGAGGTCAGATCCATATGGAATTCATAGCCGTTGACGCGCAGGTCCAGATAGTCGAACCAGCCGCCCGTCGGCCAGAGCGCCTTGGTGCCGATGGCAAAGGGGGTGATGCCAGCGGCCTTCAGCTTTTCGCAGGCAGCCAGAAGCTCGGCCCAGGTCTTCGGCGGCTCGATGCCCTTGTCCTTGAAGATATCGGCGCGGTAATAGATGCCCCACTGGTAGTAGGTATAGGGCACGCCCCACTTCTTGCCGTCGATGGTCATGGACGCGGATGCGGACTTCAGCTGCTCGTCGAGGCCGTTGGCCTGCCAGACATCGCTCACATCCTCGAAAAGGCCGGCCTTGACGAAGGGCTCCATGCGATTGCCCGCATACCAGGCGGCCACGTCAGGCGCATCGGCGGTGAGGAAGTTGCGGATTGCTGACTTGTAGCCCTCGTGGTCGAAATTGTTCCACTTGACGGTAATGCCCGGGTTCTTGGCCTGGAAATCGGCAATCAATTCTTCCATGGCCTTCTTCGGTGCCGGATCGGACTGGTCCGAATTCAGGACGATTTCGCCCGCAAAGGCGGAGCCTGCCAGCATGGAGCCAAGCGCAAATGCACTGAATGTCTTCAAAACGGTCATGTAATCCTCCCTGACCAAAATCGCGGGTAGAGCCCGCCTCCGCGCAACTCTCCCTTACGCGATGATGGATCATGGCGCCCGGCGCGCTCCGATTTCTACCGCCCTTGCAATATTCAATTCCGGTATCCTAAGATCGGTGGGCAAAGAGGAGGGGAAGCGTGACCGCTGAAGACGAATCCGTTCCGGTGCATGAGGGCCCGACGCGCCACCCGCTGGTGGTTTTCGGCGATCACCGTTTCTGCGCCGGCGAGCGGCTGGAAGTGCGCCGCATGAGCGGGCCGCACATGCACAGCCAGGTGGAAATCAACTTCATGCTGGAGGGTGGCATCACCTACTGGTTCGACGGGCGCCATCTGCAGATTTCGGCGGGCCAGCTCTGCCTCTTCTGGGGCATGGTCCCCCATCAGGTGGTGGAGGTGACGAAGCCCGCCCAGTTCGTCTGCCTCTATGTGCCGATGTCGGTGCTGGTCAACCTGCATGGCTTGGCGGAATTTCGCGATGCCGTTTTCCGCGGCGGGCTGGTGGAGGCCCTCAATCTGAGGCCCCATGACCGGGACGTGTTTCTCGGCTGGCGCGACGAGCTTCTGGCGGGCGATCCGGAAATGGAGCAGATCGTGCGCGACGAGCTGGTCGCCCGCATCCGCCGGATCGGCCGGGAAGGGTGGCGCGACCTGCGCGAACAGGGCTCGGCCATTGCGGTCTCGCGCCATCACGATCCCGACCGCCTGCCCAAGGTGGAGCGGATGCTGCGCTATATTGCCGAACATGCGCTCGGGCCGATTTCGGTGGAGGATGTGGGGGAGGCGGCGGGGCTCCATCCCAATTATGCCATGAGCATCTTCAAGAAGATGGTGGGCCTGACGGTCAACCAGGCCATCACCCGCCATCGGCTGGATACGGCCCAGTCGCTTCTGATTTCCTCCGACCTGCCGATTGCCTCCGTCGCCTTCGAAAGCGGCTTCGGTTCGCTTTCCCGCTTCTACGAGGCTTTCGAGAGCCGCTTTGCTACCACGCCGGCCAAATACCGGAGCGGTTTCGGCGTGGCGGCTTCCCGGCCGGCCTGAGGCGTCCTTATTGCAGCACGACGATGCGGGCGTGGTAGGGCACGCGCTCGTAAAGGTCGATCACGTCCTGGTTCAGCATCCGCACGCAGCCCGAAGAAACGGCCTTGCCGATCGAGCGCCAGTCCGGATTGCCGTGAAGGCGATAGAGCGTATCCTGGCCGTTCTGGAAGATGTAAAGCGCGCGGGCGCCGAGCGGGTTGGTGACGCCCGGGTCCATGCCGCCATTTTCGATGGAATAGCGGGCAAGCTCCGGCTGACGGGCCACCATTTCCCGCGGCGGCTTCCAGCGCGGCCATTTCTGCCGCCAGTGAATGATGCCCTCGCCCTGCCAGGCAAAGCCCTCGCGGCCGATGCCGACGCCATAGCGCATGGCTGTGCCGCCGGGTTCCACCACGTAAAGAAGGCGCTCCGGCGTGTTGACGACGACGGTGCCGGGCGCCTCGCCCGTGGGATCGGGCACGCGCTGGCGGTAATATTTCGGGTCCATCTTCTCGTAAGGAATGGCCGGAATGATATGGCCGTCATCGACCACCTCGCCATACATGGCATCGAGTTCCGGATCGACCGGCGCGACCACGGGCCTTTCGGCAAATTGCGGGATGGGAGGCTGGGCGACCGGCCGGTAGGTGGTGCAGCCGGCAAGAGCGCCGGTGAGGGAGAGGGAACCCAGGAGGAAGGTCCGTCTGGACAGGGGCGAGGTGTTCATGAAAATCGTACTCATGCAAAGGAGAAAAGGCGCGGCACTGCGCGGTTGAAGAAACCGCAATGGAACGCGCGAAGCCGCCACAAGTTTGGCCCAAGGGTGGCGAAAGCCCCAATTTTCGCCGCCTTCTTCCCGGCTGTTGCCGGAAGGACACGCTTCGCTTGCACCACTGTGCAAAAATGGACGAATGCCATTTGCCAGATCGGCCCGAAGGGCTTACACCTTCGCCCGTCATCTGCCGCCTTCGTCCGCGGCACGTAAGCGTTAACGTCACTCAACGCGCATGATCGAACGGGTCTCCGTTCCGGTCTGCGCGGAGCATGTTTCCCTGCAGGCCCGAGCGGGGCCGATTACAGGGATATGACCCATGACGACTGAGACCCCCTCCCATTCCATCGCCGACCCCGATATTCGCCGCATCCGCCATGAGCTGCGCCGCCGGGTGCTGGACGTGCTCTCCGTCGAGGACGTGACGCCGGCCATGCGTCGGATCGTGCTTGGCGGCGAGGATCTCGCCGATTTCGAAAGCGCCGGCTTCGACGACCATGTGAAGCTCTTTCTTCCCGGCGCGGACGGGCAGGAGGCGATGCGGGACTATACGCCCCGGCGCTTCGACCGGGATGGCCGCCGGCTGACGCTCGACTTCGTGCTGCATGATGCGGGTCCGGCAACGGCCTTTGCGCGGGCTGCGCGGCCGGGCGATATTCTGTCGATCGGCGGACCGCGCGGCTCGGCGGTGATCGGATCCTCCGTCCGGCGCTTCCTGCTGGTCGGCGACGAGACCGCGCTTCCCGCAATCGGCCGCTTCATCGAGGAGGCCCGGCCCGATACTGTGATCGAGGCCCATGTGCTGGTAACGGGTGCGGCTGAGGAGCAGCGGTTTGGGACGGCAGCGCAGCTTCAGCTGGTTTACCACCATGCGGCGGCGGACCAGGCGGCGCGGGCAGCCCTTCTTCTAAGGGCCATCGGGCCGGATCACGGCCCGGAGCCACGCTTTGCCTGGATTGCAGCGGAAGCATCGGTTGCAAGGGCCGTGCGCACCCATCTCGTCGAGACTTGCGGTCATCCGCTCGCCTGGCTCAAATCCTCCGGCTACTGGGTCGAGGGTCTGGCCAATGCTTCGGAAAAAGGGTGAACAAGCCAGAAAGGCCAGCGCCTCCCGGCGCCGGCCTTTCCCAAAGCAGGTTGCCTTGTGAGATCAGAGGCCCTGCGCCGCATGGATCGAGGCGATGAAACGCTTCGTCCGTTCCGATCGGGGCGTCTGGAAGATTTCCGCGGAGGGGCCGGTTTCGACGATCTGGCCGGCTTCGAGGAAGACCACATGATCGGCGATCCGCGAGGCGAGGCGGAGATCATGGGTGGCCATGACCATGGTGGTGCCCTCCCGGGCGAGCGCTCCCAGCACATCCACCACTTCCTGCGAGAGTTCGGGATCGAGCGCGGAAGTGGGTTCGTCGCAGAGAAGCACCCGGGGAGAGGGGGCAAGCGCCCGAGCAATCGCCACGCGCTGCTGCTGGCCGCCCGAGAGCGAACCCGGCCAGGCATCGGCCTTGTGGGCCATATCGACCTTTTCCAGAAGCTCAAGCGCCCGGGCACGAGCCTTCTCCTTCGGCCAGCCGAGCACGGTCACCAGCCCTTCCATCACATTTTCGATGGCGGTGCGGTGCGGGAAGAGCTGAAAGTTCTGGAACACCATGCCAGTTTGCAGGCGCAGGCGGCGGATGTCTTTCCAGCCGGGCCTCTGGCCGGCGGCAAAGCTCAAGCTTTCCGTTCCGATGCGGATGGTGCCGGCCTGGGGGATTTCCAGCAGGTTGATGCAGCGCAGAAGCGTGCTCTTGCCACCGCCGGAAGGGCCGATCAGGGCGGTGACGCTGCCTTCCGGTATGCGCAGGCTGATATGCTTGAGGATGACGGCCTCGCCGAAGCGCTTTTCGAGATTTGAAATTTCGATCATCGATTGGCCTCCAGCATGCCGCCATAGCGGGCGAAACGGGCTTCCAGCCGCACCTGCAGCGCCGAAAGCACAGAGCTCATCACCAGATAGATCAGCGCCGCCTCTATATAGAGGATCAACGGCTCATAGGTGGTGGCGACGATGCGCTGGGCCGACTGGAAGAGTTCCGGCACGGTGATGGCGGCGGCGAGCGAGGTATCCTTCACCAGCGAGATGAAGGTGTTGGAAAGCGGCGGCACCGCAACGCGCGCCGCCTGCGGCAGGATGGTGCGCGTCATGGCCTGCCGCCAGGTCATGCCGATGGAGTAGGCCGCCTCCCATTGGCCACGGGGCACGGAGGAGATGACGGCGCGGATGATTTCCGAGGAATAGGCCCCGATGTTCAGCGTGAAGCCGATGAGGGCCGCCGGGAAGGCATCGAGCAGGATGCCGATGCTGGGCAGGCCGTAGAAGATCACGAAAAGCTGCACCAGAAGCGGTGTGCCGCGGATGATCCAGACATAGAAGCGCGCGACGGCGACGAGCGGAGCGGGACCGAAAAGGCGGGCAATCGCGGTTGCGAGCCCGAGGGTAAGGCCGAGTACGAAGGAAATCAGCGTCAGGGGAATGGTGAAGGTCAAACCCGCCAGAAGCAATGTGGGCAGCGAGTCGATCATCAGTTGGAGCCAGTGGGGCACGGGCGTGGTCCTTCAAGCGGAATGCCCGGCATGGCTTGCCGGGCATGTCGTAATGCGGGGAGGGAACGGATGGTTCCGCTTACTTGGAGACGTCCTGGCCGAAATACTTGTCGGCAATCGTCTTGTAGGTGCCATCGGCCTTGATGTCGGCGAGCGCCTTGTTGATCGCGTCCAGAAGCTCCGGCTCACCCTTGCGGATGATGATGCCTGAATAATCGGCGTTTTCCTGCTCGGCGGCAATCTTTACCGGCGCATCGGGCTTGTGCTTCTTGAAGTCGAGGAAGGAAAGGCTGTCATTGATCGTTGCATCGGCGCGGCCGGTCAGCACCAGCTGGATCGACTGATCGAAACCATCCGTGCCGACGAGCTCGGCGCCGTGTTCCTCGGCGATCTTGCCGAAGTTGCTGGTCAGCGACTGCGCGGACTTCTTGCCCTTCAGGTCTGCGAAGCCCTTGATGTCGGCATTGTCTTCCTTGACGATCAGCACGGCCTTGGAGGCGATGTAGGGCTCGGAGAAATCATATTTCTGCTTGCGCGCCTCGGTGATGCCCACCTGGTTGATGACCGTGTCGTACCGGTTGGCATCAAGACCGGCAATCAGCCCGTCCCACTTGCCTTCCACGAACTCCGCCTTCACGCCAAGCTTGGCGGCAATCGCCTCGCCGATCTCGACATCGAAGCCGACCAGCTTGCCGCTTTCGTCGTGATAGGTGAAGGGCGCATAGGTGCCCTCGGTGCCGATCTTGATCGCACCGGCGGACTTGATGGCGCCGAGGTTTTCGCCAGCCTGGGCGGGAAGGAGGGCGGCGGTCTGCAGGGCGGCGGCAACGGCCAGGGTCTTCAACCAGTTCATGGGATGTATCCTTTCGATGAAAAGTTGCATTGCCCCACCTATCGCAGAAAATAGGCGCGCCGGAGTGGAAGAAAACACTGAAGAAAAAGAGATTCTGCAAAAACTTTTTCTTTTCTAGGAAAATTTTGAGATGGGACACGGAACGGGTTTCGGGGACCTCGCAATGTCTGTTGCGGGATGGGGCTTGGGGCGAGCGGGGAGGGGTTTGCCGTGCTGCCCCCCCCCCCCCCTTCTGCCTTGCGTTATGTCGAGTTTGCCGATGTGCACCCCCCCTCTGTCCCTGCCGGGACATCTCCCCCTCAAGGGGGGAGATCGACATTGCGGTTTTTGGTTTCCCCAGACAACAGGCGTCTCATTTGCTGAAATGGTGGCTGGGGACTGCCATGATAACGGCATCCCGATCTCCCCCCTTGCGGGGGAGATGCCCGGCAGGGCAGAGGGGGGGTGCTCATCGTCAAACGCAATGCCGCGCGAGGCACAGAGGGGTCCAGCACCGCATCCCCCCATTTTCCGGCCCGAACGGAAAAAGGCCGGTCTTTCGACCGGCCTTTCTGGCATGTGCGACGGGAAGCCCGATCAGGTGCGGGGCTTGAGGTTCTGGGGGTCGTAGAGCGGCTTGTAGCCGACGCCTGCCACTTCGACCGGGTAGGTTTCGCCGAAATACTCCACTTCGAGCTTGCGGCCTTCCTGGCAGTAGGACCAGGGCAGGTAGGCGAGCGCGATGTTCTTGCCGATCGTCGGGCCGAAGGCGATGGAGGTGGTGTAGGAGCGGCGGCCGAGTTCGTCGATCAGCACTTCCTTCGTCTCGGGATCCATGACCGGCAGCGTGCCGACCGGGTAGCGCTTGACGCCGTTCTTGTCGGTGTTTTCAGTCATGACAAGCGTGCAGAGCATGGCCGGCTGGTTGGCGCGGGCCTTGTACTCCAGGTGCTTTTCCTTGCCGCGGAAGTCGGCTTCCTTGACCTTCGGACGGGCCAGATCGCATTCGATCAGGTTGTAGTAGGTCAGGAGGTCGGCGTTCTGCAGGCGCAGGCTCTTTTCCATGCGGCGGCTGTTGGCGTAGGTTTCCACGCCGAAGGCCATGACGCCGGTGGAGCGCAGCGCATCCCAGACGGCGAGGCCGTCCTCGTACTTCATGTGCAGTTCCCAGCCCTGCTCGCCCACATAGGAGATGCGGAAGGCGGTGACCGACTTGCCGGCGATCTCGATCTGCTTGATGGCGGCGAAGGCGAAGTTTTCCGGATCGAGGCCGGCCGGGTCCGCGACGACCTTCTTCAGGTTTTCGCGGGCGTTCGGGCCCCAGATGCCGATGGTGATGTACTTCTCCGAGACGTCGGTGACGGTCACGTTGAAGCCCTTGTCCTCGGCGACGCGCTTCACATAGTGGAAGTCGCGCGGGCCGGCATCGGCGCCGTCGATGACGCGGCAGCGGTCGGCCATGCGGATGACGGTCAGGTCGGCGCGCACCATGCCCTCGTCGTCGAGGAAGTGGGTGTAGATGCCCTTGCCGATATTGGCGTCACCGCCGATCTTGGCGGCGCAGATCCATTCCATCAGCTCGACATGATCGGGGCCTTCCACATCGAACATGTAGAAGTGCGAGAGGTTGACGATGCCGCAATCCTCGCTCATGGCGAGATGTTCGGCATTGGAGACGCGCCAGAAGTGGCGGCTGTCCCACTCGTTCTCGCGGACGGGAACGCGGTCGCCGTATTTTTCCAGCAGATGCTCGTTGGCCGCGTAGCCATGGGCACGCTCCCAGCCGCCGAGTTCCATGAAGTAGCCGCCCAGCTCCTTCTCGCGCTCGTAGAAGGGCGAACGCTTGGCATTGCGGCTCGTGGCATAGGGCTCGCGCGGGTGAACGGCCGGGAAGTAGATCTTCTGGGCGGCTTCGTAGCAGCGGTTGGCGATGAATTCTTCCGTCAGCTGGTGCGGGTAGAAGCGGGCATAATCGATCGAGTTGTGGTCGATATGGGTGCGGCCGTCGGTCATCCAGTCGGCGATCAGCTTGCCGTAGCCAGGGCCGTCCTTGACCCAGATGGCGACGCAGTACCAGAGGCCGCGGACCTTCTGGCTTTCGCCGCAGGACGGGCCGCCGGCGGCGGAGACCTGCAGGAGGCCGTTGAAGGAATGGCTTTCATTGTAGCCGAGTTCGCCGAGGATCGGGGTGAGCTCGATGGCGCGTTCCAGCGGCTCGAGGATCTGTTCCATCTCAAGGTCGCGCTGCGACGGCGAGAGGCGGGCCTCATGCTTTTCAAGCAGGTCGCGCGGATGGCACATGCGCGGATTCGTGGGCTCGTAATAGCCCCATTCGATCTGACCGCCCTCGGTGGTCTTCGGGTCGCCCGTGTCGCGCATATAGGCAGAGTTGCCCTGGTCGCGCAGCAGCGGATAGCCGATTTCCTTGCCTGTGCCTTCGAACTCGTTGTACGGACCGAAGAAGGTCAGCGGATGGTCGACCGGCATGACCGGCAGGTCTTCGCCGACCATTTCGGCGATCAGGCGGCCCCAGAGGCCGGCGCAGACGATCACGTGATCGGCCATGATGGTGCCGCGATGGGTGACGACGCCCTTGATGCGACCATTCTCGACGATCAGCGACTGGGCGGGCGTGTTGGAGAAGGCCTGGAGTTTGCCGCTCTTTTCGGCCGCGTCCACCAGCTTGCCGGCAACGGTCTGCGAGCGCGGGACGACGAGGCCGGCATCCGGATCGAACATGCCGCCCATGACCTTTTCTTCCTCGATCAGCGGGAAGAGCTTCTTGATCTCGGCGGGGCTGACATAATGGGCGCGGGTGCCGAAGGCCTTGGCGGACATCAGCTTGCGCTTGATTTCTTCCATCCAGGTATCGTCGCCGGTGCGTGCCACTTCGAGGCCGCCGATGCGGGCGTAGTGGCCCATCTTCTCGTAGAAGTCGATGGAATACTGGGTGGTCCAGACCGACAGATAGTCGTGGCTGGTGGTGTAGCAGAAGTCGGAAGCATGGGCCGTCGAGCCGATGTCCGTGGGGATGCCCGACTTGTCGATGCCGACAATGTCGTCCCATCCGCGTTCGATCAGGTGGTGGGCGATGGATGCGCCGACGATGCCACCGAGACCGATGATGACTACCTTCGCCTTTGTGGGAAACTCTGCCATGGGGTGCGACCTCAATTTGTTATCGGGCGGACTCTATGGCGAAGCCAATGGGAATTGAAGCCTGTCTGCGACATTCTTGGGGGACTGCACGACCACCTGAAGGGCGCATCCGGCATAGATCGTGGTCTGTCTACGACCGGACGCGGCCTTTCAGGGGTGCGGCGTGTCGCAGCCGGGCCATCGGGCCCGGCTGCTGCGGCGTCTCAGGGATAGAGGGAGGAGGGTTCCGTTGACGTCGCAATCGTGAAAACCGGCGCCGGGCGGCGGGCGGATTCCACCCGTTCCACCAGCCCGTCGAAGAGGCGGTAGCCCCGGTGGAAACGGCCGAAGCCGCTCGAGAGATTGATGTGGCCGGCATAGCCGAGATCGTGCAGCGACGCGCCCCAGAGGGAGGCGAAATGCTCTGCCCGGTCGAAGGCCATGTAGGGGTCGTCCCGGCTGGCGACGAGGACGGTCGGGAAGGGCAGCCGCGCCTCGGGCATTCCGCCAGCGCGGATGAGGCCCGGATGGATGCGATCGGTCGCCTCGAGATCGCACGGGGCGACCAGAAGAGCGCCGCGGATCTTCGCCGCGGCCGGCCGGCTCGCCATATGGGCCGCCAGAATGCAGCCGAGGCTGTGGGCGACCAGATAGGCGCCATCGCCGGCGATAAGCGCAGCCTCCAGATTTGCGATCCATCGCTCGAGATCGGGGAAGTCCCAATCCTCCTGCTCCACATAGCGGGCATTTTCCCGCTCTTCCGCCCAGAGATATTGCCAATGGCCCTCGGGCGAACCGGCAAGGCCCGGGAGGATGAGGGTCTCGGGATGCGCTGAAAGGGTCATGGCGGCCTCCGCTGCTTGGATCATGCCCTATAGTGTGCCCAAAGGACCGTCCGGAACGAAGAATGGATCTGCCAAAATCTACAAAAAGAGTAGAAAATAAATGCCGGCCTCCCGGGAGGCCGGCTTTATCCCTTTGCGCGGGGACTTTCGCAGCCTATTGCTTCTCGCCGCTTCCCGGCGCCGCCATCCGGGCATGCTGCTCTGCAAGGATGCCCGACGGGGTGACGTTGGCGAGCGTCGACTGCATCTTGTTCTTCCAGCCGGTGACGATATCGCCCTCATTTTCCATCATGGCGTCGAAGCCAGCGCGGGCGACCTCTGCCGCATCGTCCTTGTCCGACTGGCCGATGGCGGTGTCTTCCATGCCCGCCCGCTCGAAGAAGCGGGTTTCGGTGGCGCCGGGCATCAGGCAGGTCACGGTCACGCCGCTGTCCTCCAGCTCTTCGCGGAGCGCGAAGGAAAAGCTGTTCAGGAAAGCCTTGGTGCCGTTATAGACCGCCTGATAGGTCCCCGGCATGAAGCCGGCAATCGAGCCGGTGATCAGGATCCGCCCCTGCCCGCGGGCACGCATGGCCTGGCCGATGCGGTGGATGAGGCTGATCGTGCCGGTAATATTGGTGCCGACCACATGGAGCGCCTCGTCGAGATCCTGATCGAGGAAGCCGTGGCCGAGACCGCGCCCGGCATTGGCCATCAATATATCGACCGGCTGACCCTTGTCGGACACGAAGGTGAAGAACTCCTCCGCCCCCGACTTGGTGGCAAGATCGACCTTCATGGCATCGACGGAAACGCCGAGCGTGCGCAATTCCCGCGCGGCATTCTCGATCTGCGGCTCGTCGGCGGCGATGATCAGGTCATGACCATGGCTGGCGGCAAGCTTGGCGAGTTCGTAACCGATGCCGGACGAAGCACCAGTAACGACGGCGAGGGGACGCATTTGGCTACCCATGGAACTGCTCCTTGGCTGGTGGATGGAATCAGGGTTTCAGGACGACCTTGATGCAGCCGTCCTTCTTGTCGCGGAATGTCTTGTAGAGATCGGGACCTTCATCCAGCGTCGCGCGGTGGGTGATGACGAAGGAGGGATCGATGTCGCCCCTTTCGATCCGCTCCAGCAGGGTGGGCAGATAGGCCTGGACGGGGGTTTGCGCCATGCGGAAGGTCAGGCCGCGATTGATGGCGGAGCCGAAGGGGATCTTGTCGAGGAAGCCGCCATAGACGCCGACGATGGAGACCGTGCCGAAATTCCGGCAGCAGTGGATTGCCTGGCGCAGCACATGCGGACGATCGGTGCCGAGGAAGGTCGCAACCTTGACCCGGTCGATCATCGCGTCGACGCCGGACATGGCGTCCGCCTCCGTGCCGACCGCGTCGATGCAGGCATCGGCGCCGCGCCCGCGGGTCAATTCCATGATCCGGTCATAGATGTCGTCGCTGGCAAAATCGAGGGTGATCGCGCCGCCTTCACGGGCGAGCGCCAGCCGTTCGGGTACGGTATCGATGGCGATGACGCGCTCGGCACCCAGAAGGAAGGCGCTGCGGATCGCCATCTGTCCCACCGGCCCGCAGCCCCAGATGGCAATCGTGTCGCCTGGCTGGATGTTGCAGAAATCGGCCGCCATGTAGCCGGTCGGGAAGATGTCGGAAAGGAAGAGAACCTGCTCGTCCGTGAGGTGGTCCGGCACCTTGATCGGGCCGACATCGGCAAAGGGCACGCGCAGATATTCCGCCTGCCCGCCGCTGTAGCCGCCGAGAAGGTGGGAATAGCCGAAGAGACCGGCGGGGGAATTACCCCAGAGCTTCGCTGCCTTTTCGCGGTCGGGATTGGAGCGCTCGCAGGCGGAAAAGAAGCCGCGCTTGCAGAACCAGCATTCGCCGCAGGAAATGGTGAAAGGCACGACGACCCGGTCGCCGACCTTGAGCTTCCTGTTGTCCTTGCCGACTTCCACCACCTCGCCCATGGTTTCATGGCCGACGATGTCGCCCGAATGCATGTCGGGAATCATGCCGTCGAAGATGTGCAGGTCGGAGCCGCAGATCGCGCAGGCCGTCACCTTGATGATGGCATCCCGGCCATCCTGGATTTCGGGATCGGGAACGCTTTCGCAACGGATGTCGCTCTTGCCGTGCCAGGTCAATGCCTTCATGGGATCGTCTCCTCTTCGGCTGCCTCGGTCGAAAAGGCAGGTCCTCATTGCTTGCGCCCCGTGAATGCGAAACTCGCAAAAGGGGCATTCGATCCGGCACGGGCCGATTTTTGCCGCCGCAGGGGGCCAAAACGAAAACGGCGCGCCGGGGTGGCGCGCCGTTCATCATTCCGTAAAGAAGCGATCAGACCGGCATGGCCATGGTCTCGGCCTCGGCTTTCGGCGGCGGCCCGCCGCGACCGAAGAAGAGCGCATAGGCGGCCGGCAGAACGAGGATCGTCAGCACGGTTGCCACCAGAATGCCGCCCATCATGGCATAGGCGAGCGGTCCCCAGAAGGCGCCGCGGGAGATGGGGATGAGGGCCAGCACCGCCGTCAGCGCGGTCAGCACGATCGGGCGGAAGCGGCGCACGGTCGCCTCGACGATGGCCTCCATCTTCGACATGCCTGCGGCGATGTCCTGGTCGATCTGGTCGACGAGGATGATCGAGTTGCGGATGATGATGCCGAGCAGGGCGATGACGCCGAGGATCGCCACGAAGCCGAAGGGCGCGCCGCTGATCAGCAGCGCCGCCGCCGCGCCGATGATGCCGAGCGGCCCCGTGGCCAGCACCACCATGGCCTTGCCGAAATGCTGGAGCTGGACCATCAGCAGCAGCACGATGATGATCAGCATGACCGGCACCTTGGCGGCAATCGAGGCCTGGGAAGTTGCCGATTCCTCGACCCCGCCCTGGATCTCGATCTTGTAGCCGGGCGCCAGGCTATCGCGCAGCGGCTTCAGCTGGTCGAAGACCGAAAGCGCCACCTCGTTCGACTGCACGTCATCCGGAACGATGCCGCGCACGGTGATGGTCGGCATGCGGTCGCGGCGCCATTCGATGCCGTTTTCCAGAACCGGCTCGACGCGGGCGACCTGCGAGACCGGCACGAAGCGGCCGTTGTCGGTCGGGACATAGACCGAGTTTACCGCGGTCAGCAGGCTGCGGTTCGCTTCCGGTTCGCGGGCGACGATGGCGATTGTTTCCTCGCCGGAGCGGAACTCGGAAAGGGGCGCGCCGGACATGGCGGCCTGCAGCATCTGCCGGACGCGCTGGGAGGAGACACCGAGGGCGCGGGCGCGATCCTGATCGATGACAAGGCGCATGGCGGGCACCTGCTCCAGCCAGTCGTCATGGATCGCCGAGAGGAGCGGGTTCTTCCGATAGACGGCCTCTACCTCGCTGGCGATGCGGCGGACCTCCGCACGGTCGGGGCCCGAGACGCGCATCTGCACGGGCCAGCCGACCGGCGGGCCGAGGAACAGGCGATCCACCTTGGAGCGCACGGCGGGAAAATCCTTGGCCAGGATGCTGCGCAGCTTCAGGATCAGCCTTTCGCGGCTTTCCACATCCTTTGCCATGACGAGAAGCTGGGCGAAGTTCGGGTTGCGGAGCTGCTGGTCGAGCGGCAGGAAGAAGCGCGGCGCACCCTCGCCGATGAAGGTGGCGACAAAGGTCTTGTCCTGATCGTCGAGGATCTGTGCTTCCAGAGCCTTGGCCTGACGCTCCACCTCGCCGATGGCGGTGCCTTCCGGCAGCCACATGTCCACGAGGATTTCGGGACGGGAGGATTGCGGGAAGAAATTCTGCGGAATGAAGCGGAAGCCATAGAGGCTGGTGGCAAAGACGACGAGCGTCAGCATCAGCACCACGACCCGATGACGGACCGCCCAGCCGACGGTCGCGCGCAGGCGGCGATAGAAGGGCGAGCCGAAAATGTCGCGCTCCTCGCCCTCCTGGTGGGGCCGGTGCTTCAGGATCATGTAGCCGAGCCAGGGGGTGAAAAGAACGGCCACGATCCAGGAACAGACGAGCGCAATGCCCACGACATAGAAGAGGGAGCTCACATATTCGCCGGCGGTGGAGGCGGCAAAGCCCACGGGAATGAAGCCCGCGGTGGTGATCAGCGTGCCTGTCAGCATGGGGAAGGAAGTGGATGTATAGGCAAAGCTTGCGGCTTCGAGCTTGGGCAGGCCCTCCTCGAGCTTGCGCTCCATCAGCTCCACCACGATCATGGCATCGTCGACGAGAAGCCCGAGCGCGATGATGAGGGCGCCCAGCGAAATGCGCTGGAGCTCGATACCCATCTGATCCATGACCGCGAAGGTGGCGGCGAGAACGAGCGGGATGGTGATGGCGATTACCATGCCGGAGCGCCAGCCGATGGAGAGCAGCGAGACGACAAGCACGATGACCAGTGCCTCGATGAGGGCCTGGCCGAATTCGGCCATGGCTTCGCGCACCACTTCCGGCTGGTTGGAAATCTGGCCGATCGAGACGCCGACCGGCAGGGTTTCACGGAAGCGTTCATAGGTCGCCTCCACCGCCTTGCCGACATCGGTCACCTTGAAGCCCTTGGCCATGACGACGCCGATTTCGACGCTGTCGGCGCCGTTGAAGCGGAACTTGCGGGCCGGCGGATCCTCGAAGCCCTCCTTCACCAGCGCGATATCGCCAAGGCGGAAGACCTGGCTGCCCGAGCGCAGCCGAAGCTGCTTGATGTCCTCGACCGAGGTGACGCCGCCATCGACGGAAATGCGCACCGAGCGCTCCTGCGTCGTTACCGTGCCGGCGGGGTCCATGTCGTTCTGTCCGCCGAGTGCCGTCTGGATGTCGCGGATCGTTAGGCCCCGTTCGGCGAGTGCCTTGGTGGACACGTCGATGAAGATCTTCTGCGGCTGGTCGCCGAGGATCACCGCTTTTTCGACGCCGGGGGTGGAGAGCAGCATGTCGCGCGCCTTGATGGCGAACTGCTTCAGTTCGGGATAGCTGAAACCCTCGCCCGACAGGGCATGGAGGGTGATGTAGGTATCGCCGAATTCATCGTTGAAATAGGGGCCATAGAGGCCGGAGGGCAGCTCGCTCCTGATGTCGCCCACCTTCTTGCGGACCTGGTAGAAGGCGTCCTTGACCTCGGCCGCATTGGTGTTGCCGGCAATGTTGATGGTGATGATGGCGCTGCCGGCGCGGGCGAAGGACTTCACGTAATCGAGATGGGGCGTTTCCTGCAGCTTGCGCTCGATCTTGTTGACGACCTGGTCCTGCATTTCCTCTATCGAGGCGCCCGGCCAGGCGACCTGGATGATCATGGCGCGGAAGGTGAAATCCGGGTCCTCCTTCTGGCCCATGCGCAGGAGCCCGAGGACGCCCATGATGATGATGAGGCCGAAGAGAAAGCGAATGATGCTCTGATGCTGGATTGCCCAGCGCGACAGGTTGAAACCCGCGCCGTCATGGGTCGAATGGGTCGACATGGCACACCTAAGGAATGGGGATCGGAGGAGGGGTCTTCCGACCCTGGCGGTCAGATGGCGGGTTTCTGCGTCTGGGTGGCGGCCAGCGTTTCGCCGAAGCCTTCGGGCAGCCGTACCTTCAGCTTGTCGGTCATGAACTGGGTGCCGGCAGCCACCACGATATCACCCCGGTTCAGGCCCTTGTCGATGGCAACGCCCTCGGGCGTGAAGGCGCCGGTGGTCACGTCCCGTGCAGTGACGGTGGCGCTCGCGGCATCCACCACCCAGACCACGGTGCGGCCATCGGTTTTCGCAAGCGCCGACAGCGGCAGGTTGACCACCGGTGTTGCGCTCTTGCGGGCGGCCTCGATCGTCGCGGTCATGCCGAGCCGGATCTCGGGATTGTCCGAAAGGGCAACACGGACGGCAAAGGTGCGCGACAGCGGATCGGCGCTGGCGGCGATCTCGCGCACCTTGCCCTTCATCTTCAGGGAAGGATCGGCCCAGAAGCCGGCACTTACCTCTTCGCCCACGCTGAAGGCGGAAATATCGGTTTCAGGCACGGAAATCTGCACTTCCTTCTCGTCATCGGCAGCGACGACGACGGCGACATTGCCGGCCCCGATCACCTGGCCGGCATCGGCCTGGACCTGGGTGACGACGCCGTCGCGGTTGGCGACGAGGTCCGTATAGGCGAGCTGGTTCGTGACTTCGTTCACCGCTGCCTCGGCCGAGGTGAGGGCCGAGCGGGCCTGATCGAGCGTCAGCTTGCGCTGTTCGAGAAGCGCCAGAGGAATGGTGCGCTGGTTGAACAGCTGGTCGGCGCGCTTCCAGGCGGCTTCCGCGGTATCGAACTGCTGGCGGGCGGCATCGAGATTGGCCTTGGCGCGGTTTTCCGAAAGGGCGATGTCGGCGCGGTCAAGGCGCATCAGCACGTCGCCCTTCTTCACCCGGTCGCCGATATCCACCCGGCGCTCGACGATCTTGCCATTGATCCTGAAGCCGAGATTCATCTCGGTCCGGGCCTTGACCGAGCCGGAATAGACAAGGGTTGCGGCCACTTCGGAAGGCTCCACCTTGATGACTTTCACGGGGCGGATTTCCTTCGCCACCTCGGTCTTTTCCTCGGAACAGGCGGTGAGGGCCGCGCCGGAAAGGGCAAGGGCGGCAAGAAGGGCGGCGGTCTTGAGCGTGCGGCCAAAGGCGGTGGGCTGCATCATTTTTCGGGGTCCTTGTCTTTATTCCGCAGCGGCAGAGGCTGAAGCGGCAGGTGCAGTCTTGAGGGCGCGCAGCAGGAAATCGGCAGTCTGTTCCGGCGTGGCGCGGTTGTTGCGGGGCGGGCATTGGGAAACGCATTGCGGGTGGACGAGCGCGGTCATGCCCGCGCCAAAGCACTTGGCGGAAACGGCACTGTCCTGCGGAGGAAATTCGCCGCTCCTGATGCCATCCTCGATGATCGACTGGATGATGCGGCACTGGCCGTCGATGTAGTTCTCGACCACGCCCCACTGGTTCTCTATGGCGATGACCACCATTTCATGCACCTTTTCCGCATCGAGGAAGGTTTCCACGGTGCGGCGGTGCATGTCGATCACGAAGCGGTGCAGGCGCTCCGAGGCGGGAAGGGGAAGGGCGGCAATCGAACGGGCAAGCGCCTCGTTCTGGCCGAGCATGCGCCGGGCCAGCGCCTCGTGAATATCGGTCTTGGAGCGGAAGAAGCGGTAGATGTTGGCGGGCGACATGCCCAGTTCTCGGGCAATATCGGCCACGTTGGTCTTGGAGTAGCCATAGATCCTGAAGAGCTTTTCAGCGGCTTCCAGGATCCGGCGGACATTCTCCTCATGGGCGGCATCGGCGGAGGCGGCTTGCATGGCAACGTCCTGAAATTTGACTAGTGACGAATTACATAATTCGTCAGCGATCAAAAATCAAGCGGCGCGCGCCCTTTATGGCGAGGCACCGTGAAATTCCCGTAAGAGCGGCTTTAAAACAAAAAGCCCGGCAGCGCGCCGGGCTTTCTGGGGAAGCGGCGCCTGGCCTTATATGCGTCCCATCAGCATCAGCACGATGACGATGACCAGAACCAGACCCAGGCCGGAGCTCGGATAATAGCCCCAGGCGGTGCTGTGCGGCCAGACCGGCAGGGCGCCGATGAGGACGAGAATGAGAATGATGATCAGAATGGTACCGACACTCATGATAGTCTCCTTTCCGAAGCCGCGGCGGTTTCGGTCCCCGCGCCGGGCTATGGGATGAAAAAGGCGGAAGCCGCATGGTTGGTTCCGCTGCCCGCCTCAGACTTCCATCCGGAAAGCCACAGGGCGGGTGCGAGAGGATCGGCCCGGGGCTCCTAAAACCCCCGGGCCGGCCATGGCACTTAGTCGCGCGCTGCGTCCTTCAGGCTGCCGACGGCGTTCTGCACCTTGCCCTTGGCCTGCTGCATCTTGCCGTCTGCCTGGAGCTTGGCATCGCCCAGCACTTCGCCGGCTGCTTCCTTGACGGAACCGGCGGCCTGGTTTGCGGCACCCTTGATACGATCCTTGTCCATGGTGATCTCCTTTCCTGTCGTTGATGGTCCCTTGAGGGAAAGAGGGACCGGTCTTCACTGAGGAGAAGGCGGTGGCGAGCCAAGCCCGCCGTCCTTGCTCGGTAGGCAGGTAGGGTGGCCATGGTTCGCTCACAGGATCGGAAACTACTCAATTTCGAGTGTGGGAAGCGCTAGGATCAGACGCGCCAGTTGCGGCAGCGAGCGCGAACCGGTGCGTCGCATGATGGCGGCGCGGTGGTTTTCCACCGTGCGCTGGCTGATGCCGAGATCGGCGGCAATGTTCTTGCTGGGATGGCCGTCGAGAACCATGGTCATGATCTGCCGCTGGCGGCGGGTAAGGCCCTTCAGCGCCTGCATGGCTTTCTCCCGGTTGAGGTGATCGGCATCGGCACTGCGGGCCCGGGCGAGCGCCGACCGGACGCAGGCAATCAGCGCGGGCGCGGTGACCGGTTTCTCCAGAAAGTCGCTTGCTCCCATCTTCATCGCGCTCACCGCCATCTGCACGTCACTGCTGCCGGTCATGACGATGGTGGGGATGGGATGGCCGCGGCGACCCATTTCCTGCAGAAGGTCGAGCCCGCTCATGCCGGGCAGATAGGCATCGACCAGGAGGCAGCCCTGGGTCTCGCCCGCATAGTCTTCAAGAAACTGTTCGCAATGTCCGTAGTCGCGCACCAGGCTGCCTTCCGCTTCCAGAACCTCGCGCACCGCCTCCCGGATCGCCGCATCGTCATCGATGACATGGACGAGGGGAATGCCGCCCTCGGGGGCGATCGGGCCCTCTTCAACTCCATCCTCCGGCTGAAGGAGAAGCGACCTTTGCCCCGCCGGCGGCGGGGCGGCGAGGATGGCGTTCAGCTGGGCGAGGGTTTCGCCCATGCGCTCGACGATGGCCAGCTGCCGGGGATCCTCAATCTGGCGCTTCAGCAGGCTGTGCAGGAGAACGAGCGTTTGCAGCGGCTGTCGCACCTCATGGGCAAGGGTGGTGGGACGGATTGCCGGAACGGGCGCGGAAGGCGCAGCCGGCGGGCGGCCTGGCAGGCCCTCTTCCCGCAGGCGCGCGGCCTCGATCACCCGCCCGCCCTCGGCCCTGAAGGCCGTGAGGCAGGCTTCACAAGGCTCCGAACCCTCCGTCGGCATGACCAGCACCGTCTCGCCGGCCCGGGAGCCGAGCGAGGCAAGGAGCCGTTCCAGCCGCGCGCCCGGCGTCGTCTGAGCGGGCGGACGCAGTTCCAGCCGTCCCCGGTCGATGACAAATTGTCGGCCGACGGGGAGTACAAGCAGACTTCCGGGATCGAGCGGCGAGCCGTGGGTGGCGAGGGTCAGCGCCAGCCCTTCGCCGAGACTTTCCGGCAGCTGGCCAAAATCCTCCGCCGTTTCCGGCACGAAGATCAGGCATGGCAGCGGGTGGTCGCCCCTAGGGGCGAGCAGGATGGACACACGTTCGGGCAGATCCGCGTGGTCCGGGCCACGCAACGGCATGATGACGAGCGGGCCCGCGGCAGGAACCCTTCTTAAGGTGGGCATGGCTGTGTCCCGTTACAGCTTGGCACTCGATTTCAAGGCGGATCGCCTCTGCAATCCGCCTCTGAAACGCAGCGAAGCGGAATGCGTTCCCGCTCCTGCACAAAAAAATGCGTACAAACCCTCACTTGAAGCGAAGCCTGCCAGGGCTACGAAGGGGGATAGGCCGGGATCGCCTTGAGTAAATTCCGAACCTGCCAGCGGCCGGGGTCATTCCTAAATGGCTTGATGGAAGGGCCGAGCCTGCCCTTTCTGGAATGCCGCGCGGATCGCGGCGCAAGCCCTTTATCGGAGTATCACGACCATGGCCAATTCTTCCAGCGATGACATCGCCGCCCTGCGTGAAGACCTGAACAGCCTGAGGCAGGATCTTTCGAGCCTGATTTCCAACCTGAAGACGGATGCGGCCAAGAACATGTCGCGGGGAGCAAGCCAGCTCGACGAGAACATGCAGGCCTTTTACCGCTCCGCGCTGAATAGCGGCGAGGAACAGGCACGCCAGCTTTCGAAGAAGATCGAGGATCATCCGCTGCTCGCCATCATGCTGGTGCTGGGTGCGGGTTATCTCGGCGGCCGCATGCTGAGCCGCTGAGGCCAGCCATGCGCGAAATGCTTCGCCTGCTCGTTCGCCTGGCGGACAGCCAGATGGCGCAGGAACGGCCAAGCCTCGTCACCCGTGCCCTGTGCGGGCTGGTGGCGGGCCTGTTTCTGCTCGCCGCCTTCAGTCTGGCACTCGTATCGTTCTGGATCTACCTCCTGCCCGAGGTCGGGCCGGTCGGGGCACCGCTGATCATTGCCGGGCTGCTATTTCTGGTCGGGCTTCTCTTTCTTCTTCTTGCGCGTCGCAGGCCGATGCTGGTGGTTGCCGATCCGGCAGCGGACCCGCGCTATGCCTCCTCCGCCGCCAGTCCCCTTGCGGCCAACAAGAGTGCTCTCCTTCTCGCCCTCTTCACCGCCGCCTTCCAGAGCGGCGCGCGTCGGTAACCCAACCGCTTCGGAAATGGAAAAAGCCCGGTCTTCGGACCGGGCTTTTCTGTGTCTGGCTTCGCCTTGCGGATCAGGCCTTGAAGGGCCCTTCGATGCCGAAGGACTGCATCAGCGCCTTGTGGCGGTTGAAGGCCTTGAGGAGTTCGGCGCCGTAACGCTCCACCAGCATCGACTGGCGGCAGGCATCCGGTGCGGAATCCAGCGCGCCGAGGATGGCGGCGAGCGTTTCGGCCGTTTCGCGGGCTGCCTTCAGCGCGGCCTTGTCGGCGGCAAGCGCCAGAACGTCCTGGCCGGTGGTGGCGCCGACGCCCTTGACGGTCTTCGCGCCGCCCGAGGTGTAGCCGGCCGGCAGGTCGCCCTTGAGGTTCACCACGCGCTTGAACTGGATCAGGTCGAAGATCTGGTCGACGGCCTGCTTGGCACCTTCGACGCGCGAGACATGCTCGGTGTCGGCGGCGGCATGGGGCAGAAGCTCCAGCCGGCCCGGATATTTCTGGCCGAGCGGCAGGTAGGGCACCATCGGACCGGAAACGGCACCGGTTTCGACATGGGTGAAGAGATCGGCATCAATCGCCGCATAGCGCACCTTGCCGGAAGCCAGCGCCCGGTCGAGGGCCTCCGCATCCACGCCTTCGCCGCGGTCGTAGTTGAGCAGGACCGCGCCGTCATTGGCGGCGGCAAAGACGCTGTCGCCGATGAAGCCGGCATTGGCAAACTTGCCGGTTTCGGCATTGAGCGCGCCAAGGCCGGTGTGGAGCGAGAGCACATCGGCGCCCTTGGCTGCCTCTTCCTTGGTCGCAGCCCAGGTGAAGCCTTCGCTTTCGATCCAGTCCTTGTGGCGCTCGCGGGCGAAGATCTTCACCTTCATGCCGAAGGCGCTCGCGAGCTTGGCGAGTTCGCGGCCGATATTGCCGTAGCCGAACACGGCCATGACCTTGCCTTCCAGCTTCTCGGTCGGGAATTCGCGCAGGTTGCGGCCCGTGTCGAACTTGCCGGCGGCAGTGAGCGCGTGCATCTTCTCGACGGCGAGATCGGGGAGCACCTTGAGGAGTGCCTTCATGGCCATCTGCGCGGTGGCGCGGGAGTTGAAGCTCGGCGTGTTCATCAGAACCGCGTGGCCGCCCTCGCCATTGCCGCCGCCCCAGGAGGCGGAGCCCATGTTGCCGGTGCCGGCGCCGATGCGCACGCCACCGAACTCGAACTGCGCGCCCTTGGGCAGGAAGGTGGCGGCTGCGATCACGGCGTCATACTGGCCGTTGCCGGCAACGGCCATGATCTCGGCTTCGGTGGAGATGTCGGGCACGTAGAAGAAGTGCAGCTTGCCCTTTTCGAGCGCCTGGCCGTCCTCGTAGCCCTTCTCGTGGAAGACGCCACCCTTGGCTTCGACGTAAGCCTTGACTTCCGAATGATCCGGCTCGCCCTTGGCATCGAATTTCAGGCCGACGCGGTCGCAGACCAGCACCTTGTAGGCGCGGTTCGGATCGTCCTTGCGCTCTGTGGCGGAAGCCCTGGCTTCGGCTTCGAAGGTCACGCCCTGCTTGGCGAGTTCCTCTTCCAGCACGGCGATCTTGGCGCGGTGATAGGCGTAATGCAGGTTGTCGAGCAGCGCCGTCACGTCGGAGATCGGGCGGATGCCACCGATCCAGGCGCGGTAGTCGCCGGGCGTGCCGGGGAAGGCGTTGATGTAGCGGGCGACATCAAGGCCGGCCTCGTAGGTGCCGTTCGGATGTGTCACGCCGTCATAGGAGAGGATGTTCTTCGAATAGGCGACGATGCGGGCATGGATTGCCGGATCGGTGATGTCGGCATCCTTGACCTTCAGAAGCGTCACGGCGGCACCGCGATGATCGACGCTCGAGACGCCGAGCTCGAACAGCGGATGGGCGGCTACCCAGCGGTTCACTTCCTCGCGGTTGGCGACGGAGCGGCGGTTGAGCTCGGAGACGGTGCCGATGCGCTTTTCGGCGCGCAGCAGGCCGAAGGTGGTTTCGGCAAAGGCGAGCGTCGAGAAGGTGTTGATCACGCCGCCCAGCATCTTGTTCTGCTCGGGATCGTAGATCGGCCCGACATTGACGGTGCGTTCGCCCGTCAGCGGCTTCTTCGGATCGACGGGGGCTGCAATCTTCAGCTGGCGCGGGATCGCCCAGGAAGGCTGCTTCTGGTTCTTCTCGACCAGTGCCAGCGCGGCGGGCGTGAAGGAGATGATGTAGTAGCCCGAGATGCCGCCGATCGCCTTCTGGAAGGGCATGAACATGCAGCACCTGGTGATGACTTCGTTGACCAGCTTCTCGCCCCAGGGCATGGCGCCGAGCATCGAGGTCGCGTCGAGAACGACATGGTGCTCTTCCGGATTCATCGCGATCCAGGCGAGCAGCTGCTCGATGTCGCGGGCGGAATAGGTGGTGGCACCCGTGGTTTCATGTCCGACGCCGATGAAGAGCTTGATGCCCATGGCCTTCAGCTCTTCGGCAGAGGGCACGATGCCTTCTTCCTTGGCGAAGTGGATGCGGCTTTCGTCGCCCTGACGGGAATAGCGCATCATTTCGATGATCTGCGCGCCCCAGGACTGGCGGAAGAAGCCGGACGACTTGGCCTCCTCGCTTTCCGGACGGAGCGTGTCGACGAAGACGTGCTGGGAGGGGTCGTTGTTGGTGATGAGGTGCAGGGCGGCGGCGGTGAAGCCGGAATGGCCGCCGCCGAGGCCGACGGCCATCTTGTTGGCCTTCGGGAATTCGAAGTAGCGGTGGATCTCGCGCATCATGTCCAGCAGGAACTTGTCCGCCGGATAGCCGCGATGCATGGAGCGGCCGATTTCCGCAGCCGTGAACGGGCCGAGATCGTTGCCCCTGTCGTCGAGCTTGCGGTAATTCTGTTCCAGCCAGCGCTCGAATTCGAACTTGATGAAGCGGCTGTCGGCCTCGTCGGCCGCGCCGTCGGTGATCGGGCCCACGCCGAAGAAGGGGTTGGCGGTGCGGGCGGGCGGGCCGTTGCGGGTGGCCTCCAGGGAAGCAGCGCGTTGGGCTTTAAGCGTTTCTACGTTTGACATGGACGACCCCACCGGTAGGAATGGCACTGGAAAAGTTGCGGCATCTTATCGATGGCGGGACGGGGCGTAGGCTTGGATACGTCACATCTTGTCTAAAAACGTCCACCGAAAAGATTGTTTCATCCTTTCCCGGCTCGCGAGACCAAAGGAGCCGGTATTTTCGGCCTGTTTGGGCGATTTTCCTGATTATTCGCGCTTTGGGGGCGATTTTCCGCCGCGCATCTTCGATCCGGGACCGTGGCCCGGTTCGTTTGAAACGATCGTTTCAGTCGCTCAGGCGGAGGCTTTCGCCTTCTGGATCACATAGGTCTTTTTCAGGTGGTCGTGAATTTCCCAGCGGCCCTTCCAGCCGAGGGGCAGAACCAGAAGATCTCCGGCTCTGACGGTCTTTGCGCCCGAACCATCGGCATTGACGAGCGTCGCCGAGCCCGAGAGGATGTGACAGAATTCGGCGGATTTCGACCGGTCGGCGGTGAAGGTGCCGGGGGTGCATTCCCAGACGCCGATCTCGGTGAGACCGTCTTGCGAGGACCAGAGTTCTGTCGCCGCCTCCTGCTGGCCGGGCGTGAGGGTCGTGGGTTTGTCTTCAAACGCCCCGACATCGATGGAGGCGAGGGCGTGGAAGGCCTGAAAATCGATCATGGTTGCGGTTCTCCCCGGAAGATCAGCGCCCGGTCAGGGCATTGGCGATGGCGGCGAGGCGCGAAGGGCCGGCGCCGGGCCGTGCCTCGTTCCGGTCGGCCATATGGAAAAGCTGGTACATGGCATGGACGCCCATCCAGCGCAGCGGCTCCGGCTCCCATTCCCGGACGCGCCGGTTGACCCAGGGAAGGCGGGTACGCTCCGTCTCCTCGCCCAGGACCAGATCGGCAAGGGTCTGCCCGGAGAGGTTGGAGGTGGAGACGCCGACGCCGACATAGCCGCCGGCCCAGCCGATGCCTGTGTCCCGGTCCAGCCCGACGGTCGCGCACCAGTCGCGGGGAACACCCAGCACCCCGCACCAGGCGTGGTCGATCTTCACATCCCGGACCATGGGAAAATGGCGGTGAAGGATTTCCGTGAGCTGGCGGATCGTTTCCGGCTGGGTGCGGCCGTTGACGTCGGTTTTCGAGCCGAAGCGGTAGGGCACGCCCCGCCCGCCCATGGCTATGCGGCCCTCGCGGGTGCGCTGCGCATAGCAATAGGCATGGGCGCCATCACCCAGAACCTCATATCCCTTCCAGCCGATCTTCTCCCAGAGTTCATCGGGCAGCGGCTCGGTGACGATCTGGGCGCTGTTCAGCGGCAGCCAGGTGCGCTCATGGCCGGGAAGGCCGGCGGTGAACCCTTCCGTCGCGCGGATGATGAAGGGCGCGCGGACCTTGCCGCGGCTGGTCTCGACCATGCCCTTTTCGAGGCTCGTCACGGCCGTGTTCTCGTATATGCGAACCCCCAGCCGCTCCACCGCTCTTGCAAGGCCCTGCACGAGCTTTGCCGGCTGGATGCGGGCGACCCCGCGGGTGATCATCGCACCCCTGATATTGTTGACATTGATGCGGGCACGCGCCTCTTCCGCATCGATCAGGTGGATGTCTTCGGCCTCGACCTCCCAGGCCTTTTCGCCCGCGTAATCCCGCTGGATGCGCTGCCACTGGACATCGCTGGTCGCGGCCCGCATCTCGTCGGTTCTGACGATATCCGCATCGATACCCTCTTCCTCGCAGACCCGGATCACCTCGTTCACGGTGCCCATCATGGCGGCGATCATCGCCTTGACGCTCTCGCGGGAGCCGGTCGAAAGATACTTGTCGCGCGACCAGGCAAAGCCGCCGGACAGCCACCCGCCATTGCGGCCGGAGGCGCCGAAGCCTGCAAACTCCCGCTCGATGATCGCGATATCGAGGGAGGGGCGCGCCTTCTTCAGGTAATAGGCGGTCCAGAGACCGGTATAGCCGGCGCCGATGATCGCCACATCCGCATCGAGATTGCCCGAAAGCGGTGGGCGGCGCGGCGGCAGGCCGCCGATATCGCGATACCAGAAGGAAATGTCGCCGTTTTGCATGGGGCCCCCGTTTCTTCGCATTCGGGCTGAGCCTGCCATGGGCCCGGCCCGGCTGGCAAGGCCGGCCCGGCTCCCGATTGCGCGGCCATTCGCAGAATGCCATACCGGAATGCACCGATTTCCAGGAGACCTGCCGATGACGTCCCGCCCCGCCCCCCGTTCGATTGCCCAGCTTTCGGTCCTCATCCAGTCCGGGGCGCTCGACCCGCGGGACCTCGCACGGGAAACGATCGATGCGGTGCGCGGTCATGAGGATCAGGCCATCTTCCTGAAGATCACGGAAGAGCGGGCGCTGAAGGAAGCGGATGCTTCGGCCAGGCGTCTCGCCGAGGGGCGGTCGCTCGGCGCGCTGGACGGCATTCCGCTTGCCTGGAAGGACCTCTTCGCCATGGAGGGCATGGCCAATCCGGCGGGATCGAAGCTCCTCCTGAATGCGGCGCCGGAAGCGCGCGATGCTACGGTGGTGGAACGGCTGGCGCAGGCCGGCATGGTGAGCATCGGCCGGGTCAACATGAGCGAATTTGCCTTTTCCGGGCTTGGCATCAACCCCCATTTCGGCACGCCGCGCAATCCGCGCTCCACCGACGGGCACCGGATCACGGGCGGCTCGTCCTCGGGCTCGGCGGCGGCCGTGGCGGCTGGACTGGTGCCGGTGGCGATCGGCACGGATACGGGGGGCTCCATCCGCATTCCCGCCGCCTTTACCGGCATTGTCGGCTACAAGGCGACCCGGGGGCGCTATCCGATGGACGGCGTCTTCCCGCTGGCGACGAGCCTCGATTCGCTTGGGCCGCTGACCCGCACCGTTACCGATGCCATCCTCGTCGATGCCGCGATGCGGGGGCGGACCGGGCCTGAGATCGGCGCCGAGACGCTCTACGGACAGGATATCATCGTGCCGGAAAGCGTGGTCTTCGACGGGATCGAGGAGGGTGTGGCGGCGGCCTTCGAGGCGGGGCTGCGCAGGCTGGAGCTTGCGGGTGCCCGGATCCGCCGCATGGCATTCCCCGCCTTTCCCGCCATCCTTCAGCTGATGGCCGATCATGGGCCGCTGGTAACGGCGGAGGCCTTTGCGCTCCACCGCGAGCGGCTTGCCGGGGAAGGGGCGGCGGAAATGGATCCGCGGGTCGTCGTCCGCTGCCGGCTCGGCGAGAAGATTTCCATGCCCGCCTATATCGCCCTTCTGGAAGCGCGTGCCCGGCTGATCGCGGAGGTGGAGGATCTCGTGGGCGGGCGGGCGATCCTTGCCTCTCCGACGCTGCCCCATGTGGCGCCGCTTCTGAAGCCGCTGGTGGAGGACGACGACACCTTCTTCCGGATCAACGGGCTGACGCTGCGCAACACCATGCTCGGCAATTTCCTCGACTGGTGCGGCCTCTCCCTGCCTTCGGGAACGGGCGCGGCCGGCATGCCCGCCGGCCTTCTGCTTTCCGGCCTGCCTCACCGCGACGACCAGCTTCTCGCGCTGGGGCTGACGGCGGAAAGGGTTCTCGGCGCGGATTGAGCGCCGGTTCCGGCTCTCACCCACACACTGCAGGATCTGCATAATAAAAACGTTTATATTTTTTCTTGAAAACGATTTTATCATGCCTTATGCCTTGGCTAGGGAGGAGTGAACATGGGCAAGGCAACGCGACGCGTGGAAATGCCGACGATCAAGACGCTGGCAGAAATGACCGGCTTCTCGATCGCGACCGTTTCCAAGGCGCTCAGGCATTCGCCCGTGGTGGCCCGGGAAACCCGCGACCAGATCTTCAAGGCGGCGGAAGAGGTCGGCTATACGGCCAATACGCGCGGGCAGGCCCTGCGCACCGGCAAGACCTACCAGATCGCGGTTCTGATGCCGCTGACCTCGGCTTCCGGCTATGAATGGGACGGGGTGGAATATACCCAGATCCTCTCCGGCATCAGCCAGGGGCTCGATGGCAGCGGCTATCGCATCTCCGCCCATATCGTCACCGATGCCGAGGACGGGGCGGAAATGGCGCGCCAGATCGCCGGGCTCGGCCTTGCGGACGGGCTGATCTTCTCCGGCATCCTGGCGGACGATCCCCGGATCACTCTTCTTGCCGAAACGGCCTTTCCCTTCGTCACCCTCGGGCGCTGCCGGCGGGATATCGATTATGCCCATGTGGACGTGGACAATGAATGGGCGGCCCATGCGGCGACCGCCCGGCTGATTGCCGGCGGGCATCGGCGCATTGCGCTCGTCAATCCCTCGCGCCGCTTTTCCTATTCGCTCGACCGCATCGACGGCTTTTCGCGCGCCTTCCGGGAGGCGGGTCTCGAGGCGTCGCTCGATCTCGTGGTCGAGGGCGATCTTTCGACCCGTTTCGGCAAGGAAAGCGCCGAGCAGCTGCTGTCGCTCGCCAATCCGCCGAGCGCCTTTGTGTGCGTCAACGAATCGACCACGCTTGGCGTGCTTGCCGGTCTTTCGGCACTCAAGCTTGCCGCCGGGCGGGATGTGGACGTGATCGCCTATGACGACATCAATGTCAGCGCCTATTTCACGCCGCCGCTCACCACGCTCTACCTGCCCATCGAGCAGCTCGGCCGCCGGCTCGGCCAGTTCATCCTGCGCCGCATTGCCGGCGAGGGGCCGGGGGCGCTGAAGGAAACGTTTCAGCCGGCCATCGTGCCGCGCCAGCCCGATCAATGCCGCATGACCCCAAACCCTATGACTGGAGGAGAATAGGATGAAAAAGACCCTTATCGCGCTTGCGCTCGCCGCGCTTGCCGCATCGCCCGTGATGGCCGCCGATCTTGGCGGCAAGCTCTTCAAGGTCGGTTCCGACACGACTTCGCCGCCCATGGAAAGCGTCGATCCCGCCACCGGCCAGATCGTCGGCTTCGACGTGGATGTGGTGAATGCGGTCTGCGCCAAGATCAACTGCAAGGCGGAATTCGTGACCACCGGCTGGGACGGCATCTTCGCCGCGCTCGATCAGGGCAATTTCGATTTCGTCGCCTCGGGCGTGTCGATCACCGACGAGCGCAAGAAGGCGATGGATTTCACCGATCCCTATATCGTCAACAGCCAGGCGGTGCTGATGCGCGTCGAGGATGCGGTCAGCTCTGCCGACGATTTCAAGGCCAAGGGCCTGAAGCTCTCCGCCCAGGCCAACACGACCGATGCGGAAGTGGCCGCCGGCATCGTCGGCAAGGAAAACGTGCTCGCCTATGACACGTTCAGCGCCTCGGTCCTGGCGCTCAAGAACAAGGATGTGGACGGCGTCGTCATCAATGGCGCCAATGCGGATTCCTATGAAAAGGAATTTGCGGGCGAGCTCGTCGTCTCGATCCGCGGCCTTTCCTCCGATCCGCTCGGCCTCGTCTTCCGCAAGGGTGACCCGAATGTGGCCGCCTTCAACGAGGGCATCAAGGCCATTCGCGAGGACGGTACGCTGGACAAGCTGATCCAGAAGTATTGGGGCACGAACTGAGCTAAGCTCCCTCCCGAGAGCAGACCGCGGGGCCGGAAGACACGCTCTTCCGGCCCGGGGTAATGCCATGTCGAAATCTCCATTCCGGAGGAAGGAATGTCTTTCCTGAAACGCGTCAGGCCCAGCAATCTCATTATCCTTACCGCCACGCCCTTTATCATCTACCTGTTTGCGACCTCTGCGGACTACATGCGGTCGCTGAAGGCGCTGGCCGGGGTGGAGAACGGGTCGGGCATTCTGGTGCCCGGCTATCTCCTGCTGTTTGCCCTCTCGGTTTCGGGGCTTCTGTGCCTTTTCCACAAGGGCAAGGCGGGACTTCGGGCGCTGGTGCGGCCGCTGGCGCTTTTTGTCCATATTGCCTGCCTGATCGTGCTCATGACGGGCGATCTCGCCCATCCCTACATGGCCTCGGCGCTTGCAAACGGGGTGGATGCCTTCGGCTCCAGCCTGGTCGTGCCGGGCGTCAATCCCCGCCAGCTGACGCCGGAGGCGGATCTCTGGCTTCGCGGGCTCATCGCCACCCTCCTGCCGCTCTACGGGGTGCTGTCGCTTGCAGGCATTGCAGGCCGGGAATTGGGCCGGCGAGGGGGCATTCCCGCCGTTTTCAAGGCGGGTGCGCTTTTCGGCGGGCTGACGAACGGGCTACTCCTCGTCTTCCTGCTTCTCTTTGCCCATGTGGCCTTTGCGGCCGGCATTGCCACCACGCTCAGGGCTGCGATCCTCGCATACGGGCTTGCGGCCGTTCTCGGCCTCGTCTGGGTGGCGCTCCTGCAGCTCGGCTACAGCCGTCGCACGGCCTTCGCCTCGCTCGCCGTCACGGCGGCGCTTGGCGCGGTGGCCGCCTTCAATCTTCTCCAGCCACCGGCCCCTTATGTGCTTGCCGGCACGCTTGAGGGGAAGATCGGCATCGTCAGGGGCACCCCGACGGCACTGGTCGGCGCGGTGCGCTTCGGCGCCTATCCCAATGGGCCGGAAGGGGAAACGGGGGTTCGCACCTTCCTGACGCCCGAGGATGCGATCAAGGCCGTCGAGGCCGGGCAGGGCGTTAGTGCCGCGCTGCTTCCGGCCACGGACCCGCCCGCCAACTGGCCGCTTCTCTGGCAGACCTCGGCGCTCAACGACCGCAACAAGTCCGCCGGCATCACCTTTGCGGTGCTTTCCATCATTCTCGGCATCCTCACCTTCGGCGGGGCCATGCATCGTCGCCATCCGCTCGCCATCGGGTCGGAATTCATCATCGATACGATCCGCGGCATTCCCATGCTCGTCATCGTTCTCTATGTCGGCCTGCCGCTTTCCGGCGCGCTCAAGGATGCGACGGGCGGGGCGGTCGATCCGCCGAACATGATGCGCGGCATCGTCGCCATGGCGATTGCCTATTCCGCCTATCTCGCGGAAATCTTCCGCGCCGGTATCAATGCCATTCCCGCCGGGCAGACGGAGGCGGCGAAATCGCTCGGCCTCAACCGCTGGCAGACTGCGCGCCATGTGGTGCTTCCGCAGGCCTTCCGGGTGATCATCCCGCCGCTCGGCAACGAGCTGATCGCCATTCTCAAGGATACGTCGCTTCTCTCCATCCTCTCCATCCGCGACATCACGCAGCGCATGCGGGAATTCCAGTCGGCAAGCTTCCTGCCATTTGCGCCCTATAATTCCGCAGCGATCTTCTACATCTTCCTGACGCTTGCGGCGGCCAGCATCGTGAATACCGTTGAAAGAAAATATCATGTCAAGCATCGCTGATTGGCGCGAAGAGCTTCTCGACCGCGCAGCCCGGATCCGCATGCCGGAGGATTTCGTCTTCGGCAGCGCCACATCCGCCTATCAGATCGAGGGCGCCGCCGCGCTCGACGGCAAGGGCGAAAGCATCTGGGACCGCTTCACCCGCAAGCCCGGCGCCATTGCCGACGGGTCGAACGGCGATATGGCCTGCGACCATTACCATCTCTATCCGCGGGACATAGCGCTGATGAAGGAGATGGGTCTTTCGGCCTATCGCTTCTCGCTCTCCTGGCCGCGGCTCCTGCCGGAAGGGTCCGGCCGTGTGAATGCGGCCGGTGCCGATTTCTACCACCGGCTGATCGATGCCCTCCTCAAGGCGGGGATCGAGCCCTTCCTGACGCTCTATCACTGGGATCTGCCGCAGCGGCTGCAGGACAAGGGCGGCTGGTACAATCGCGACACGGCTATGCGCTTTGCCGATTATGCGGCGGAAGCGGCACAGCTTTTCGGCGACCGGGTGAAGAAATGGACGACGCTCAACGAGCCCTGGACCTTCTGCTGGTGGGGCCATGCGACCGGCGAGGATGCGCCGGGTCTCAAGGACGGCGTGAAGGGCGGGGTGATTTCCAGCCACCACGCGCTTCTCGCCCACGGCCTTGCGGTGCCGCTCATCCGTTCGGAGGCGCGCGGCGCCGAGGTGGGCATCACGCTTGACGTCAACGTGACCGAGCCTGCCACCGACCGGGCGGAGGATATAGAGGCCGCGCGGCGCTTCGACGGGGCACAGAACCGCTGGTATCTCGATGCGATCTTCAGGGGCGCATATCCGGAGGACATGCTCGATCTCTACAACCCCCGCCTGCTGCCGGATATCCGCCCGGGGGATCTTGCCGCCATCAGCGCGCCGATCGATTTTCTGGGCATCAACAATTACCGCCGGTCGGTGATCCGGGCCGGGGCGGAGCTTGCCCCGCTTTCCTACGAACGGGTCTCGCCGGAGGGATCGGACTATTCGGCGCTCGGCTGGGAAATCTGGCCGCAGGCCATCGAGGACATTCTGGTGCATGTCCATGAAACCTACCGGCCCGCCAGGATCTATGTAACGGAAAACGGCATGGCGACCGCGCCTGAGGTGCCCGATGCGCGGGGCCGCATCGAGGATGTGGAGCGGGTCTCCTATTATGTCGGCTATCTTGAAAAGGTGGCCTCCGCTGCCAGACGGGGCGTTCCGGTGAAAGGCTATTTCGCCTGGACGCTGATGGACAATTTCGAATGGGCGCTTGGCTATACCGCGCCTTTCGGACTCGTCCATGTGGATTTCAAGACGCAGGAACGGCGGCTGAAATGGAGCGGCGAGGTCTATGGCCGGATCGCGCGGGAAGCGGTGGAGCGGTGAGCATGGGCGACACGGACAGGGGCACGGTTCTGATCACGGGCGGCCATCGCGGGCTCGGCGCCGCGCTCGCCAGCCGCTTTGCGGCGGATGGTTTTCGCGTCATTGCCGCGGGACGGCGGGAAACGAGCGCCATTGCCGGCGTCGAGGCTCTTCCGCTCGACCTTGGCGACGAGGCCTCCATCCGGGCGGCGGCGCTGAAGCTTGAGGGCCGCCCCATCGATATCCTCGTTCACAATGCCGCGATCCGCGGAGCGACCGAGGGGCTCGATGCTGTCACGACGGAGGATTTCATCGAGACGATGCGGGTGAATGCGCTTGCGCCGCTGCTTCTTACCCGGGCGCTCATTCCGCAGATCAGGGCTGGCCGGCGAAAGGTGATCGCGATGATCTCGAGCCGCGCCGGCTCGAACAGCGAGGGACATGTGGACAATCCGGATGGCGATTATGCCTATCGCTGCTCCAAGGCGGCCCTCAACATGGCGACAACCAAGCTCGCCGCCGATCTGAAGCCCGAGGGCATTGCCGTCCTCGCCTTCCATCCGGGCTGGGTGCGCACCGACATGGGCGGGGACGAGGCGGATCTGACCGTCGAGGAAAGCGCCGAGGGGCTGAAACGGCTGATCGAAACCGCGGACCTCACCGAAACGGCGCGCTTCCGCACCCATGACGGACGGCCTGTGGGCTGGTAAAAAAATTTAGTTTAATACAAAAATTTTTTACTGGCCAAGAATGTCGAGGCGCTCCATACTGTCCGACGAGGAAATGCGGCGCCGGCCGCAAGGGCTTTTGCCCGGGAGGCAAGCATGAAAAAAGTGATCCTGACGGGTGGCGAAGAGGTTCCGGCACTCGGGCTCGGCACGTGGAAGATGGGCATTGGCGAGGCCGACGAGGCCGGCCAGATCGAGGCGCTGCAAACCGGTATCGATCTTGGCCTGACGCTGATCGATACGGCGGAAATGTATGGCGATGGCCGGTCCGAAGCGCTTGTGGGGCAGGCGATCCGCGGCCGCCGCGACCCGGTTTTCCTGGTCTCCAAGGTGCTGCCGCAAAATGCCTCGCGCCAGGGCACGATCGAGGCCTGCGAGCGCTCGCTGCGCCATCTCGCGACGGACCGGATCGATCTCTATCTTCTCCATTGGCGCGGAAACCATCCGCTGGCTGAGACGGTGGAGGCCTTCGAGCGGCTGAAACGCGATGGCAAGATCCGCCATTGGGGCGTTTCCAATCTCGATCCCGCCGACATCAGGGAACTGCTCGCCCTTCCTGACGGCGTGAACTGCGTGGCGAACCAGGTGATGTACAATCTGGCCGAACGGGGGATCGAATGGGATCTCCTGCCCGATGCTCAGGCGCGGCAGATGGCGATCATGGCCTATTGCCCGCTTGGCGAAGGGCAGCTGATCGATCACCCCGGCCTCGTCGCCCTTGGCCGCCGCCATGGCGTGACCGCCGCCACGGTGGCGCTTGCCTGGCTGCTGGCGCGTGACGGCGTGATTGCCATTCCGAAAAGCCGAAGCGCCGCCCGCGTGCGGGAAAATGCGGCGGCCCTTTCCCTTACCCTTTCGGCGGAGGATCTCGACGAGCTCGACCGCCTGTTTCCCCCACCCGGCGGCCCGATGCCGCTGGCCATGACCTGACAGTCACACGATCCCCACCCATCCATCCGGAGAAGACGATGCCCGATCATGCCGCCCGGCTGGCTGCGTTGCGCAGCCGCATGAAAGCCTCCCAAACCGATATTGTCGCCGTCGGTCCCAGCTCGCACATGCTGTGGCTTTCGGGCGTTTCTCCCCATGGCGACGAGCGTCCCGTCATGCAGATCGTCACCGTCGATCATGCCGCCTTCCTGATGCCGAAGCTCAATGCGGATGCGGCGCGCAAGGACACGGATCTGCCTTTCTATCCCTGGGCCGACGACGAGGGCGCCGAAGGCGCGCTTGACCGTCTGCTTCAGGATTTCGGCGTGAAGGGCAAGGCGGGCCTCAAGGTCGCGCTTGACGAAACCATGCGCGCCGATTTCGCGCTGCTGCTCCTCGGCGCCCTCGACCAGCCCGCCCATGCCTTCACGGGCGAGACGGTCGGTTTCCTCCGGGCGCGGAAGGATGAGGAAGAGTACCGCATCCTGAAGGCCAATGCGCTTCTGAACGACGAAGCCGCGCTTGCCGCCTTCGCCTCGCTGAAGGAAGGCATGAGCGAGATCGAGGTGGCGGAGGTCGTCAAGAATTTCTATCTCGCCCGCGGTGCCGTGGCCGAGTTCACCATTGTCGGTTTCGGCGAAAACGGGGCCTATCCCCACCATCATTGCAGCGACCGGCGGCTGAAGGCCGGCGACAGCGTGCTTGTCGACATCGGCGGACGCAATAATGGCTATCCGAGCGACATGACCCGGATGGGTTACTTCGGTTCGAAGCCCGAGGGGCTGGACGAGATCCATGCCATCGTCGACCGGGCCGTGAAGGCGGCCATTGCGGCGGCCAAGCCCGGCGTCCGGGCGCGGGATGTGGATGCGGCTGCGCGCGGCGTCATCACCGAAGCCGGTTACGGCGACTTCTTCCTGCACAGGACCGGCCATGGCCTCGGCATCGACATTCACGAAGGGCCCTATATCACCGCGACTTCAGACGTGGTTCTGGAAGAGGGCAATGTCTTCTCGATCGAGCCCGGCATCTATCTGAAGGATCGCTTCGGCGTACGCCTCGAGGAAATCGTCATTCTCCGGAAGGACGGGGCGGAAGTGCTCTCTGGCCTTTCGCGCGATCTCGTCAGGGGCGGCTGACGCTGCTTCCGAAAAGGTCCTTCCAGGCGGGCTTCGTGCCCGGCTGGGGAAGGGCCGAGGCCTCGACCATGCCGCGGGCGACGGCGCGCGCCATCGTCACCATGGCGAGGTGGCAGATTTCCATGAATTGCTGCGGGGTGGTCACGGGTTTCTCGCCCGTCGCCGCCCCGAAGACCGTATCGCCATCCGAGGGGAAATGGGCGGGATGGATGGCGCGCACCAGCCCGTCATGGCCGAGGATCGACAGGCGGTGGCATTCCGCCTTCGACAGAACCGCATCGGTGACGACCATGCCGATTGTCGTGGCCGAGGGTTCCATGCCCTTTATGAAGAGGGCGGTATCCTCCGCCGTGAAGGCCGAGGGATAGCCGAGCCCGCCGAATTCGCCGGCCTGTTCGAAGGGCGCCGCCCAGAAATGCGGGCCGGAACCGACCGTCGGGCTTCCGAGCGCATTGACGGCAACGAGGGCCGCGACCCGGTGGCCATGGCTCGTCACCGCGCTGGCGGAGCCCAGCCCGCCCTTCAGCCTTGCCGTCGTGGCACCGGTTCCGGCACCCACCGTTCCAAGCGCGAAGGGTCCTTTTGCGGCGGCGCGATAGGCGGCATGGCCCATGCGCTGATAGGGGTTCTGATCTCCCCAGTCCTTGTTGCCGCCATTCATGAGATCGAAGAGGATTGCCTGGGCGGCAATCGGCACGATCGTGTTGCCGAAGGAAAGGCCGCGGCCATCCTGCCTGAGGCCATCCAGCACCCCGCCCGTCGCATCGAGGCCGAAGATCGAGCCGCCCGAGAGCACCAGCGCATCCACCGCCTGCACGCTGTTTGCGGGATCCAGCATGGCGCTGTCGCGGCTTCCGGGTGCTCCCCCGAGCACCGAGATGGAGGCCGTTGCCGGGCGGTCGAAGACCACGACGGTCACGCCCGTCGCACGGTCGAGATCCGTCGCGTGGCCCACGGCAATGCCATCGATATCGGTGAGGAGATTGTGCATGGCGCAGGCCTTTCTGAAGTAGATCGCCCCACTATAGGTGGGACGCCTGCGCCAAGGAAGATCAGGCGGTGTAGACCTCCACCCCGCCAATATAGGTGGCCTGAAGATCGAGAGCCTCGTCGAGGATGACGAAATCCGCATCCATGCCGGGGGCAAGGCGACCCTTGCTGCTCGCCATGCTTGCCGCTTCGGCCGGATAGAGGCTTGCCATGCGCAGCGCCTCGCCCAGCGGCAGGCCGAGCGTTTCATGAACGAAGCGGATGGAGGAGAGCATGTCGATATCTGCGCCCGCCAGCGTTCCATCGGCCAGCGTGAGGCGGCCGTCCTTGCGGTAGATCTGCCGTCCGTTCAGCGTAAAGCCTTCAAGATCCGTGCCGATGGTGGACATGGCATCGGTGACGAGGAAGATCCGACCCGGTCCGTTCTTGGCGGCCAGCGCAATCCGCATGGTGATGGGATTGACGTGGAAACCATCGGCGATCAGCCCGGCATGGAGCATGCCTTCTTCCAGCGCCGCGCCCACGACACCCGGCTCGCGATTGCCGAGCTGGCTCATGGCATTGAAGAGATGGGTGACGGCGCGTGCGCCGGCGGCGGCGTAATCCAGCACCGTATCCGCATCGCAATCCGTATGGCCGAGGCTGACGAGAATGCCCGCGCCGGAGAGGATGTCGACCTGTTCGGCGGTGACATTTTCCGGCGCCACGGTGGTCATCAGAACCGGCATCTTGCCGACCGTATCGAGCAGCCTCTGGAGATCTTCCTCCTCCATCGGGCGGATGAGCGAGGGATCATGGGCACCCTTGCGGGCCACCGAGAGATGGGGTCCTTCCAGGTGAAGGCCGAGAAAGCCCGGCACGCCGAGCCGTGCGGCCTCGATGCCGGCTTCAATCGTCGCGCCGGTGATGTCCACCCGGTCGGTGATCAGCGTCGGCAGCAGGGCCGTGGTGCCGAAGCGGGCATGGGCGGCACAGATCGTGGCGATGCCTTCCACCGTCTGGGCATCGTTCAGCATCACGCCGCCGCCGCCATTCACCTGCAGATCGATGAATCCAGGAACCAGGACCGAGCCCTTCGGAAGCGTGACCACTTCCGCCTCACCCAGCCCTTCCGGCTCGTCGAGTATGGCAGCGATCCGGCCGCCTTCCACAAGCAGCACCGCATCGTTCAGCCATGTATCGCCGGTGAAAATCCGTGCGCCCTGGAAAGCGGTCGTCTTGCTCATCGGGTTTCCGTCACTTTCTTGAGGGCTTCGGGCTTGTCCGGATTGTAGCCGAGCGACCGGGACCAGGCTTCGACGAAGCCGTAGAAGGGGATGATCAGGGTCAGCGCATCGGTGAGGAAATGGCCGGTCGCAACGAAATCGAGCTGCCCCGCCTTTTCCGCCTTTCGCGAGGTGGCATAGACGGAAGCCCGCTTTTCGGCGAGCCCGTCGGCCACGCCTGCAATCGAAGCTTCGGCGGCATCGCGCGCGGCAAAGGCCAGAACCGGAAATTCCGGCTTCACCAGCGCTACCGGGCCATGCAGCACTTCCGCCGCCGAATAGGCTTCGGCGTGGAGGCCGGAGGTTTCCTTGAACTTCAGCGCGGCTTCGCTGGCAATGGCCAGCGACGGGCCGCGGCCGAGCATGTAGAGGGAGGTCGCATCCTTGAGATCGGCCTGAAGCGCGGGCAGCCAGTCGATCCGCACCGCCTTTTCGAAATGGCCTGGGAGTGCGCGGATGGCTGCGGTCAGCGCCTCGTCTCCGGTCCATTCGGCCAGCAGGATCAGACCCGCCAGCACCGAACTGACATAGGATTTGGTGGCGGCGACGGCGAGTTCCGGCCCGGCAGCAATGTCGATCGCATGTTTCGAGGCTTCGGCGAGCGGCGAGGCGATGGTGTTGGTGAGCGCGATGCTTTCCGCGCCGCTCGCGGTTGCGGCCTTCGCCATGGCGACGATATCCGGGCTCTTGCCCGACTGGGAAATGGCGATGGTTGCGGCGCCCGAGAGATCGAGATCGACACCATAGATGGAGGCAAGCGAGGGGCCGATCGAGGCGACCGGCTTGCGGGCGACCAGTTCGATCGCATATTTCAGGAAGTGGGCGGCATGGTCGGAAGAGCCGCGGGCAATGGTTGCCACATAGGCCGGGTTGCGTTCGCGCAGCGAAAGGCCGGCTTTCCTCAGCGGGCCTGCCGATCCCTCGATCAGACGCGCCGCCGCCTCCGGTATTTCGTCAATTTCGCGTCGCATATGGGTCTGCATCGATCATTCCTCGTTCGGGGCCGGGCCGGTCATTCCGCCGGATCGCTTTCGGCCAGGGTCATTTCGGCAACGAAGTCATAGGCGTCGCCGCGATAGAGAGAGCGGGTGAATTCCACCACCCGGCCGGAGCCGAGATAGGATACACGCTCGATGGAAAGACCTGCGGCGCCGGCGGGAATGCCAAGCAGTTCGGCATCCGGCTCCTTGACGTTGCAGGCGGATATGCGCTGGATCGCGCGGACCGGCCGGGCGCCCGAGCGGTCGAGTTCGGCATAGAGCGAAGAGGTCACCCGCTCCGGTTCGGGCAGGAATTCGGTAGATATGCTGGCCCGTTCGATGGCGAGCGGGGTGCCATCTGCCATGCGCAGGCGGCTGATGCGTGCCACCATGGTGCCGGCGGAAAGGCCGAGCATCACCATTTCATCCGTCGTCGGATGGAAGACGCCCTGTTCCAGAACTTCTGCCCGCGTGGTGAAGCCGCGCCTGGCCATATCCTCGGTAAAGGAAGTGAGGCGCGAGAGTGATTGCTGCACGCGGGATACCGGTTTCGACACGAAGGTGCCGGACCCGTGCCGCCGGACGAGCAGGCCATCGCGCACGAGGTCGTCCACCGCCTTGCGCACGGTCACGCGGCTGACATCGGCAATTTCGGCCAGATCCCGTTCGGGCGGCAGGGCATCGCCCTGTTCCAGCTTGCCGCCGCGAATGGCGTCTTCCAGCACCTGCCTAAGCTTCATGTAGAGCGGGCCGCGGCCGGCCTTTTCCAGGGCATCTGGCGAAAGGATCGTGGAGAGGATCATGCTGTCGCTCCGCTCTTCAGGAGGAAACGCTGCCGGGCGAGGGATACGGCCCCTTCCAGTCCGTCGCCCTGGGCGGGGCGAAGGCGGGCACGATGCCGCTCCGCAAGCCAGGGGGCATAACGCTCCGAAAGACCGCCGACGAGGCAGAGCGGCAGGGGACCTCCCAGCGCATATAGCCTGTCCAGCGCCTCATCCACCGCATGGGCAGCAAGGCGGACGACCCGCAGTGCCGTCGCGTCGCCGGTCTCGGCATGGTCGAAGACCAGCCCGGCCCGGGCCGCAAAATCGGCCGGCGAGGCGGCATGGGCAAAATCCACCATCGCCGACGGCTTGCCGCCGAAGGAGGCAAGGAGGGCGCGGGTGAGCTGGGACGGCATGCGGATGCCGTCATGGGCGAGAAGCGCTTCCTGCATGGCCACCTGGCCGATGCGCGCACCGCTGCCGAGATCGCCGATGGCAAAGCCCCAGCCGCCCACGGTGCGGACCTGATCATTCTGGCGGATGAAGTAAATGGTGCCAGTGCCGATCACCGCGACGCTGCCGTCGCCCGGTCCAAGCGCGCCTTCGAGCGCCACCAGCCCGTCGGAATCGATCTCGGCCCGCTCGAAAGGCAGCTTGCGGCCGATCACCTCCAGAGCGCGGGGCACGGTGCTGCCGGCAAGACCCAGAAAGGCTGGTATGGTCTTCAGCCTGTCGGCCTCTATGCCGGCCTCCGCCAGGGCGGCTTGGGCGGCGGCCACGATATTGCCGACCGCGCCTTCGGGATCGGTCAGAATATTTGCCGGGCCGCTCAGGCCGCGGCCGAGAATCAGCCCTGCGGAATCGGCAATCGCCGCCCTGCAAAGCGTTCCACCGCCATCGATGCCCAGGATGAATTCTGACATGGATTACCTCCGGCCTTTATAATACCAAAAAAATACCATTAACCAAGGAGGTTTTTCAGCTTGTCCGGGTGATTTTCATAAAATCCTGTTTTTCATGGGTTTTCGTGTAAATTTCACCGATAAATGGTCCGTCTTCGAACATGAGTGTTAATTTTCGTATGGACAATTGGTATTTTTTTGGCATTATCTCGCTCAGGTGGAGGCTGCCGATGGCGATTGAACGGACAGAGTTGAGGCATGAAAAGGGCTTGGCGCTCGATGCGCTTGAGCCGCGTGCCATGCTCGACGTGCTGTTCGAGGGTCAGTCCGGTGCCGTGGCCGTGGTGGGCGATGCGCTTGAGGCTATCGGCGCGGCAGCGGCCGCCATGGCCGAGGCAGTCAAGGTCGGTGGCCGGCTCTTCTATGCGGGGGCGGGCTCCTCCGGTCTCATGGCCATGGCCGATGCGCTCGAGCTTTCCGGTACCTACGGGATCGAGGCGGAGCGCGTGATCATTCTCATGGCCGGTGGCTTGCCGGGTGCCAGCGCCGGACATCCGGCCCTGCCGGGCGGTCCGGAAGACGATGCCGAGGGCGGGCGCGCGGCGGTGCAGGCGCATCGGATTGGCGCGGGCGATGTCGTGATCGCGGTGACGGCGAGCGGTTCCACGCCCTATCCGCTGGCGATTGCGCAGGCGGCAAGGGCGCGGGGCGCGCGGGTCGTCGGTATTGCCAACAATGCCGGGGCGCCGCTCTTTTCCCATGCGGATGTCGCGGTTCTTCTTGGCACGCCGCCGGAGATCGTGGCGGGGTCTACCCGCCTTGGCGCCGGAACGGCGCAGAAGATCGCCCTCAATCTCATGTCCACCCTGATGGCCGGGCTGCTCGGGCATATTCATGCCGGGCACATGGTCAACTTCAAGGCGGACAACCAGAAGCTCCGTGCGCGGGCTCAGCGCATGGTGTCGGATATTTCCGGCATCGGTACGGAAGCCGCGGCGACCCATCTCGCCGCAGCCTCCGGTTCCGTGAAGATCGCCGTGCTGCTCGCTGCCGGAGCGAGCGGTGTGGAGGAGGCCGAAAGGCTTCTCGCGGCGGGCGGCCAGCATCTGTCGGCCGCGCTCCGGCGTCTGAATGACCGCAAGGCAACAGTCTAGAACAGGAGCGCCATCGTGGCGCTTCAACCGAGGGAGAACAAAATGACCCGCACTATCGTCAAGGCCATGCTCGTATCCACGAGCATCCTGGCTTCCATCGGCGCCGCCAAGGCCGATACCACGCTGACCATCGAAAGCTGGCGCAACGACGACATCAAGATCTGGCAGGAAAAGCTGATTCCGGCCTTCGAAGCGAAGAACCCCGGCATCAAGATCAATTTCGCGCCGACCGCGCCGACCGAATACAATGCCGCGCTCAATGCCAAGCTCGATGCGGGTTCCGCCGGCGATCTCATCACCTGCCGTCCGTTCGACGCCTCGCTCGAGCTCTATAACAAGGGTCATCTGGCCGATCTCTCCGGCCTGAAGGGCATGGAGAACTTCTCCGACGTCGCCAAGTCCGCCTGGACCACCGACGACGGCAAGGCCACCTTCTGCGTGCCGATGGCCTCGGTCATCCACGGCTTCATCTACAACAAGGACGCTTTCGACAAGCTCGGCATTGCCGTTCCGACGACGGAAGCCGAATTCTTCGCCGCCCTCGACAAGATCAAGGCCGACGGCACCTATATCCCGATGGCCATGGGCACGAAGGATCTCTGGGAAGCCGCAACCATGGGCTACCAGAACATTGGCCCCAACTACTGGAAGGGCGAAGAAGGCCGCCTGGCGCTGATCAAGGGCGAGCAGAAGCTCACCGACGCCGCTTGGGTCGAGCCCTACAAGACGCTCGCCAAGTGGAAAGACTATCTGGGTGACGGCTATCAGGCGCAGACCTATCCGGACAGCCAGAACATGTTCACGCTCGGCCGCGCCGCCATCTATCCGGCCGGTTCGTGGGAAATCGCAGGCTTCAACACCCAGGCCCAGTTCAAGATGGGCGCCTTCCCGCCGCCGGTGAAGAATGCCGGTGACACCTGCTACATCTCCGACCACAACGACATCGGCATCGGCCTCAATGCCAAGAGCCCGAATGCGGACGCCGCCAAGACCTTCCTCACCTGGGTTGCCTCGCCGGAATTCGCTGAAATCTATGCAAACTCCCTGCCGGGCTTCTTCAGCCTGAACTCCACCCCGGTAAAGATGTCGGACCCGCTCGCCCAGGAATTCGTCTCCTGGCGCAGCAAGTGCAAGTCCACCATCCGCTCGACCTACCAGATCCTGTCGCGCGGCACGCCGAACCTCGAAAACGAGACCTGG
>CAMFIF010000019.1 GCA_945952415.1 uncultured Rhizobium sp.
CCATGGCCTCCGGTGACTCCACTCGAACGAGGGAGTGCAGCCGCCATGGATATTGGCCAGCTCTATATGGCTTCTCCGGACTGGATAAAGGGCCTGATGGTCATTCTGCCCCATCTCACGCTTTACGCCACCGCGCGGCTGGTTTTCCGGCGCGAGCGATCCTCCCTTCCGGGGGCCAGAAGACAGCCCGTCTCCTCCGTTTCAATGCATCGCCACCTGCCGGCGCGGGTACACTCTCTGGAGAGGGACGTTGTGGAGAATGAGGCCGAAAGGGTGCCGCGCATCTGAGCGCGCAACTTTCTCGCCCCTGGAACTGAATCAATAAAAAACCGGCCTGTCGAAACAGGCCGGTGCTTGGGAGGCGGCTTTCCGCAGAAAGCCGCGAGATATCCCGAGGGTCGATCAGACCGAGTAGTACATGTCGAATTCGACCGGATGCGGGGTCATTTCGAAGCGCATCACTTCCGCCATCTTCAGTTCGATGAAGGAGTCGATCTGGTCGTCGTCGAAGACGCCGCCGGCGGTCAGGAACTTGCGGTCCTTGTCCAGAGATTCCAGGGCTTCACGCAGAGAGCCGCAGACGGTCGGGATCTTCTTGAGTTCCTTCGGCGGCAGGTCGTAGAGATCCTTGTCCATGGCCTTGCCCGGGTGGATCTTGTTCTTGATGCCGTCGAGGCCGGCCATCAGCATGGCGGCGAAGGCGAGGTAGGGGTTGGCGGTCGGGTCCGGGAAGCGGATTTCGACGCGCTTTGCCTTCGGGTTGGTGCCGAACGGAATACGGCAGGAGGCCGAACGGTTGCGGGCGGAGTAGGCCAGCAGAACCGGTGCTTCATAGCCCGGAACCAGACGCTTGTAGGAGTTGGTCGACGGGTTGGTGAAGGCGTTCAGCGCCTTGGCGTGCTTGATGATACCGCCGATGTAGTAAAGGCAGGTCTCGGAAAGGCCGGCATATTCGTCGCCAGCGAAGGTCGGCTTGCCGTCCTTCCAGATGGACATGTGAACGTGCATGCCCGAGCCGTTGTCGCCGAAGATCGGCTTCGGCATGAAGGTTGCGGTCTTGCCATAGGCATTGGCAACCTGGTGCACGACGTACTTGTAGATCTGCATCTTGTCGGCGTTGCGGACGAGGGCGTCGAACTTCACGCCCAGCTCGTGCTGCGCTGCAGCCACTTCGTGGTGGTGCTTTTCAACGACCACGCCCATTTCCGAAAGAACGGTCAGCATTTCGGAGCGCATGTCCTGCAGGCTGTCGATCGGCGGAACCGGGAAGTAGCCGCCCTTGACGCGCGGACGGTGGCCGAGGTTGCCGGTCTCGTAATCGGTGTCGTCGTTGGACGGCAGTTCGGTCGAGTCGAGCTTGAAGCCGGTGTTGTAGGGATCGGCCTTGTACTTGACGTCGTCAAAGACGAAGAATTCTGCTTCCGGACCCACGAAGATGGTGTCGCCGATGCCCGAGGCCTTCAGGTAGGCTTCTGCCTTCTTGGCGGTGCCGCGCGGGTCGCGGTTATAGGCTTCGCCGGAGACCGGATCCAGGATGTCGCAGAGGATGACCATGGTCGACTGGGCGAAGAACGGGTCCATGTGGACTGTGTCGAGGTCGGGCATGAGAACCATGTCGGACTCGTTGATGGCCTTCCAGCCACCGATCGACGAACCGTCGAACATGACGCCATCGGCGAACATGTCTTCGTCTACGCAGGCGATGTCCATCGTGACATGCTGCAGCTTGCCCTTGGGATCCGTGAAGCGAAGGTCTACGAACTTTACGTCGTTTTCTTTGATTTGCTTCAGAACGTCTTTAGCAGTCGTCATTTGACGTTTTCCTTGAGATTGTAAACAACGAGAGGTTATCCGAGCCGTTTATCGGCTCAGGGGGGATCAGATCGCGTCTGTGCCCGTTTCGCCGGTGCGGATACGGATGACTTCTTCCACATTCGATACGAAGATCTTGCCGTCCCCGATCCGCCCGGTCTGTGCCGCCTTGCGGATCGCGTCGATGACGGCGTCCGCATTTTCGTCGGCCACGACGACCTCAACTTTCACCTTGGGCAGGAAATCGACCACATATTCGGCGCCACGGTAGAGTTCCGTATGCCCCTTCTGTCGGCCGAAGCCCTTTGCCTCGGTTACCGTGATGCCCTGCAGGCCTACTTCCTGAAGGGCTTCCTTGACCTCGTCGAGCTTGAACGGCTTGATGATGGCTTCGATCTTTTTCATGAGAAAATGTCTCTCCGCGTTCCGGTTAAAGCAGGCATGGAACCCGCTCGCCGTTAATGAATGCACGGAGCGTGCCAGTTTCGATTTTTGCCGCAAAAATCGCAAATTTTTTTTCGCAAAGCCCCGATTGCCCGAAATTGCGGGCATTTCCCGGCCTAAAAATCCAGCATTCCGTTGCGTGATGCGCCAAAAGGGTTCGATAGCCGAACCGAGGCGGGCGGGAGGAAAGATTAACGCCCTCCCTTTGTGCAATTGCCTGTTTTTTGTGCATTCCGCCCGCGCGCTCGGCCGTTGCTTTCCCGGGCATTTGGTTTCACAAAGGAGGCCATGATCGATCCCATGCATGTTCTTCTCCTCACGCCCGGGCAGATGGGCGACGCCGATCGGGCGGCTGCTGCGTCCGGTATTGACAGCTTCGGCCTCATGGAACGGGCCGGACAGGCGGTTGCCGCCGCGGCGCTCAAGGCGTTTCCGGAGGCGCTTCGCTTCATCGTCCTCTGCGGTCCCGGCAATAATGGCGGGGACGGCTATGTGGCGGCGCGCGCGCTTCTCGCGGCAGGCGCCACCTGCCAAGTCCACGCATGGGGCGATGCCGGTGCCCTCAAGGGCGATGCAGCCCGGGCCTTTCGCCTTTGTCCGCTGCAGCCCGCGCCGCTGCCCGATTATCAGCACCTGCCGGGCGACGTGATTATCGACGCCATCTTCGGGGCAGGGCTTGCGCGCGATGTGCCGCCGCCCGTGGCTGAGGTGATCGAACGGATCAACGGTCTTGGTCTTCCGGTCCTCGCCGTCGATCTGCCATCGGGCCTTGACGGCCTCACGGGGAAGGTGCGCGGTGCCGCTTTTCGCGCCAGCCGCACGGTGACCTTCATGACCCGGAAGCCAGGTCATCTCCTGCTGCCGGGCCGCGTGCTCTGTGGCTCGTTGGAAGTTTTCGATATCGGCATTCCCGAGCGGATCATCCGCGCGGCTGCGGGCACCATCCGCCGCAACGATCCGGCGCTGTGGCGGCTGCCGGAAACGGGGGCGGAAAGCCACAAGTTTCGCCGCGGCCATCTGGCCGTACTCAGCGGCCCGGCGGCGGCAACAGGCGCGGCACGGCTTTCGGCCGAGGCGGGATTGAGGGCAGGGGCAGGCCTCGTTACCATCGGCGCAGAACCGGAGGCGGTTCCGGCGCTTGCCGCCCATCTGACGGCGATCATGATCCGCCCGCTTGTGGATCTTCCGGCTTTTTCCGACTGGATCACCGATCCCCGCCTCTCCGCCTTTGTGTTAGGCCCGGGCTTCGGTGTCGGCCGGGGCGTACGGGACCGGGTGGAACGTCTTGCCGGCCGTCCTCTGGTCCTCGATGCGGACGGGATCAGCAGTTTTCGCGATCATGCGGACCAGCTCTTCTCCCTCTACGAGGATATGGCCGAGCCGAGCCTGGTCATGACGCCCCATGAGGGAGAATTTTCCCGGCTGTTTCCCGATATCGCGGCCGATGAGGAACTGGGCAAGGTGGAGAAGGCTGTGCGGGCTGCCGCGCGATCCCGTGCCGTCATCGTTTATAAGGGCGCGGATACGGTGATTGCCGCTCCCGACGGGCGAGCGCGGATCAACGACAACGCGCCGGCCTCGCTTGCCACAGCCGGCTCGGGCGATGTGCTCTCGGGCATCATCGGCAGCCTTCTGGCGCAGGGCATGCCCGCCTTCGACGCCGCGTCTGCGGGCGTCTGGCTCCATGGCGCGGCGGCCAGCCGGCTTGGCCCGGGGCTGACGGCAGAGGATCTTCCGGCTGCCATTCACCCCTTGCCGTGAAATGCATAGCCATCCGATGCGGAATTAGAGCAGGCGGCTTTGCCGCAGCATGCCGGCGCTTTCAAGTACCGGATAGGCAATCGATACGGCCAGCGAGTTGATTTCCTTGAGATCGCGGATCGTATCAATGTGGATCGAGCTGGAATCATAGCTCGCCACATTTCCGTCGCGCAGCCGCTGGAGGTGCTTTTCCTCGCTGAGACGCACCAGATTGCGCACAGCCTCCTTCTGAGCCACGAGTTGGCGGGCCTGCTCCACGTCAGGATTCACAAGCAGGTTGAAGGCCATGCGCACGTTGCGCAGCACCTCGTCATGCATTTCGCGGAGTTCCTTCCAGCCTTCGTCGGAAAACTGGATATTGCGCGCATGCTTCTTGCGCGCGCGGGTCAGCATGTTCTGAGAGATAATGTCGGCGGTCTGCTCGAGCTTGATCGTGGCGCCCAGCAGGTCCTGACACTGAGCCGCCGACTTGGGGTCAAGGGCCGTCTGCGAGATCCGCGCCAGATAGAACTTGATGTCTCGGTGGATGCGGTCCACCTCGTCGTCCAGCGCCTCGATGCGCGCCATGCCCTTTTCATCCGCCCGTTCGAAAACCGCGGGAATGCGGGTGAGCATGACCTCGATCTTGTCACAGACGGTCATCACTTCGCGGGTGGCATTGTTGATCGCCTGGCGGGGATTGGCGAGATCGGCGGGGCTCAGGGCGGAAATCCGGTCATCCTGGTTGGCGGCCTCCGTCGTCACGGGCTTGCCGAGCCAGCCCTCCAGCCCCTTTGCCACCAGATGGCAGACGGGCAGGCCGAAGAGAATGACGGCGAGATTGATGCCCATATGAATGAGCACCACCGCATCACCAGGATGGGTGGCGAAGATTTCGGGCGAGATCTGGAACACCAGCTGCAGCACCAGGGCGGCCAGCGTTCCGAACCCGCGAATGGCGACATTGCCGAGCGGCACCACCCGGGCGGCTGCCGCTTCCCCGCGGGTGAGCATGGCGCCGATCACGGCGCCGCCGAAATTCACGCCGAGGACGAGCGGGATCAGCAATTCACTGGTCAGCAGATGTCGGTCTGCCAGCGAGGCAAAAAGCAGGATGGAGGCGACGCTAGAATGGAAGGCCCAGGCCAGCAGCGCGGCAAGCAGGAATGCGGTGATCCAGTCCTTCGACAGATAGTTGATGACGACGGGCAGGAGATCGCTGTGCTTCAGCGGATCGGAGGCTTCGCCGATCAGCCGCAGCGAGAGCAGCAGCAGGCCGAGACCGAAGAAGATCCGCCCGAGCTGGCGCCAGTCCCGCTTCTCGCTGGCGCGGAAACAGAGCGTGCCCAAGAGCATCAGAACCGGCACGAGCAGGGAAAGATCGTGCCGGAGAAGACGGACGACGAAGGCCGAACCGAAATCGGCGCCGAGCAGCGTGGCGATGCCGATGGTCGTCGAGACATAGCCCGCCGCCACGAAGCCGGACACGATCAGCGCCACGGCGGTTGCGCTCTGCAGGCCGATGGCCATGAAAAACCCGGCAATCGCCGCGGTCATCCGGTTGCCGATCGCATGGCGCAGCTTCTCCCGCAGGAGATTGCCATAGGCCCGTTCCACGCCGGTGCGCACCATTCGGGTGGCCCAGAGAAGAAGGGCAACCGCGCCCGCGAGATTGATGAAGACGATCGAACCGGTCATGCGCATGTCCTGAAGGATGGCGGAGGCCACCTGATTTTGAGAAAAGACAATCGCACAACACTCTGACTTTCCCAGATCGCTTGCGGTGAGTCCTGCGTCTCAAATTACCCCATTCACGACATTGTCACAATTTACTAACCAGTACGTGCGTAGACGGCTAACAAAAATAATCCCCCACTTCTTCCCGAAATCGCTTATTTGCCATCAAGAATCGCCTGCAAATGCATGGCGCCCGCTGGCGCATTCACTTTTCCCTCGGTAATGAAGTAAGCGAATACATCTCTTGGTTGTCTTTCTGGCTGGGTCGCGGGATCTGCCATGGGCAGCGATTCCAGAAGCTCGCCTCCGGCAAGCCCGGCAAGGCGTTTTGCCCAGGTCTCCATCCGGGCCTCGTCATAGCAGAAGGGCTCGGCATCCGAACCGGTCTGAAGCCTGAGATAGGTGAAATCGGCGGTGACATCGGCAAACATCGGATATTCCGCATGGTCGGCGATGACGAGGCCGATGCCATATTTGCGCAGCAAGGCGGCAAAGGCCGGCACACCGAAGCTCTCATGCCGGACTTCCACCGCATGGCGAAGCGGCACGCCCGCATGGCTTGCCGGTAGGAGCGCGAGGAATGCCTCGAAATCGACGGGGTCGAATTTCTTGGTGGCCATGAACTGCCAGAGGATGGGCCCCAGATGATCGCCCAGTTCGGCCACCCCGGAATTCAGGAAGCGTGCGATGGATTCGCCCGCTTCGCCGAGCACTTTCTTGTTCGTCGCGTAGCGGCTAGCCTTTAGCGTGAAGACGAAACCATCAGGCACGTCCGATGCCCATTTGGCAAAGGTCTCCGGCTTTTGTGTGCTGTAATAGGTGCCGTTGACCTCAATGGTCTTCAGCTTGCTGCTGGCATAGGCCAGCTCGTCTTTCGCTTTCAGCTTTTCGGGATAAAAATGTCCTTGCCAGGGCTCGAAGGTCCATCCTCCGATGCCCACGCGCACCGTTCCTTGTCCGGCCATGTCGCTCCTCCCGAGCGTAAGGGTGAAATCTACTCCGCGGCTGCGCGGCGGGTCGGCCGCCGCTCCAGCAATTCCTTCAGGAACTGGCCGGTATAGGACCGGGGCTCCTCGACGATCTTCTCCGGCGGCCCGCAGGCCACCAGTTCGCCGCCGCCATCGCCGCCTTCCGGGCCGATATCCAAGATCCAGTCCGCGGTCTTGATGACTTCGAGATTGTGCTCGATGACAACCACCGAATTGCCCTGATTGACCAGTTCATGCAGCATTTCCAGAAGCTTGGCGACATCGTGAAAGTGCAGGCCGGTCGTCGGCTCATCGAGGATGTAGAGCGTGCGGCCGGTCGAGCGCTTCGACAGTTCCTTGGCTAGCTTGACGCGCTGCGCCTCGCCACCCGAAAGCGTGTTGGCCTGCTGGCCGACCTTGATATAGCCGAGGCCGACATCGGCGAGCGCCTGCAGCTTGTCGCGCACGGCTGGAACCGCGGCAAAGAAATCGACGCCTTCTTCCACGGTCATATCAAGCACGTCGGCAATCGACTTGCCCTTGAACTGCACGTCCAGCGTCTCGCGATTGTAGCGCTTTCCGTGGCAGACGTCGCAGGTCACATAGACATCTGGCAGGAAGTGCATTTCGATCTTGATCACGCCATCGCCCTGGCAGGCCTCGCAGCGGCCGCCCTTGACGTTGAAAGAGAAGCGCCCCGGCTGATAGCCACGCGCCTTGGCCTCCGGCAGCCCGGCGAACCAGTCTCGGATCGGCGTAAAGGCGCCCGTATAGGTGGCCGGGTTCGAGCGCGGCGTACGACCGATGGGCGACTGGTCGATATCGATCACCTTGTCGATATGTTCGAAACCGTCGATCCGGTCATGCTCGGCCGGGTTTTCCCGCGCGCCCATGACGCGGCGGGCGGCCGCCTTGTAGAGCGTTTCGATCAGGAAGGTCGACTTGCCGCCGCCCGATACGCCGGTCACGGCGGTAAAAAGCCCCAGCGGAATGGATGCGGTAACATTCTTCAGATTGTTGCCGCGCGCGCCGATAACCTTGATTTCCTTGCCCTTCTTCGGCTTTCGCCGCTCGGCTGGAACGGCAACGCCCAGCTCGCCCGAAAGATATTTGCCGGTGAGAGACTTTGGATTGTCCATGATCTCGCGGGGCGTACCCTCCGCCACAATCTGCCCGCCATGGATACCGGCGGCCGGGCCGATATCGACCACATGATCGGCGGTCAGGATGGCGTCCTCGTCATGCTCCACGACGATGACCGTGTTGCCGATATCGCGCAGATGCTTGAGCGTTTCGAGAAGCCGGGCATTGTCGCGCTGGTGAAGACCGATGGAGGGCTCGTCCAGCACGTACAGCACGCCGGTGAGACCCGAACCGATCTGCGAGGCCAGCCGGATGCGCTGGCTTTCGCCGCCGGAGAGCGTGCCGGAGTTGCGCGAGAGGCTCAGATAATCGAGGCCGACATCGTTGAGGAAGCGCAGACGGTCGCGAATTTCCTTGAAGATGCGCACGGCAATCTCGTTCTGCTTGGCGCTCATCTTCGCGGGCAGTTCCTCGAACCAGTCGCGCGCGGTGCGGATCGACATGTCCGTGACCTGGCCGATATGCAGCCCCTCGATCTTCACCGCCAGCGCTTCCGGCTTCAGGCGGAAACCATTGCAGGCGGGGCAGGGGGCGGCGGACATGTATTTCTCGATCTCTTCGCGAGACCAGGCGCTGTCCGTTTCCTTCCAGCGACGCTCGAGGTTCGGAATGATGCCTTCGAAATTCTTGGTCGTCTTGTAGCTGCGGGCGCCATCGGCATACTGAAACTCGATCAGCCGCTCGGTGCCGTGAAGGATCACGTCCTTTGCTTCCTCCGGCAGCTCGTTCCAGCGGCTGCCGAGCTTGAAGCCATAGGCCTTGCCCAACGCTTCCAGCGTCTGGTTGTAATAGGGCGAGGTGGACTTGGCCCAGGGCGCAATCGCGCCATCGCGCAGCGTCCGTTCGGGTTCCGGCACGATGAGGGCCGGATCGATCTTCTGCTGCGAACCGAGCCCGTCGCAGGTGGGGCAGGCACCGGCGGGATTGTTGAAGGAGAAGAGCCGCGGCTCGATCTCCGGAATGGTGAAGCCGGATACAGGGCAGGCGAATTTCTCCGAAAAGAGAAGGCGCTCGTGGGTCTCGTTGAGGGACTTGTTGGCCGATCCACCGGCTGCCGTATCCTCGGCGGCAAGAGGCTTGTCGGCGAACTCGGCTACGGCGAGGCCATCGGCGAGCTTCAGGCAGGTTTCAAGGCTGTCTGCGAGGCGCGCGGCAATATCCTTGCGCACCACCACGCGGTCCACCACCACATCGATGTCGTGCTTGTACTTCTTGTCGAGCGCCGGCGCCTCGGCAATCTCGTAAAACTGGCCGTCCACCTTCACGCGCTGGAAGCCCTTCTTCATCAGCTCCGCGAGTTCCTTCTTGTACTCGCCCTTGCGGCCGCGCACCATGGGCGCGAGGATATAGAGACGGGTGCCCTCCTCGAGATCGAGGATGCGATCCACCATCTGGCTGACGGTCTGGCTTTCGATGGGAAGGCCCGTTGCCGGCGAATAGGGCACGCCCGTGCGGGCGAAGAGCAGACGGAGATAATCGTAGATTTCCGTGACCGTGCCGACCGTCGAGCGCGGATTGCGCGAGGTCGTCTTCTGCTCGATGGAAATCGCCGGCGACAGACCGTCGATCTGGTCGACATCGGGCTTCTGCATCATCTCGAGGAACTGGCGTGCATAGGCCGAAAGGCTTTCCACATAGCGCCGCTGACCCTCGGCATAGATCGTGTCGAAGGCGAGCGAGGACTTGCCGGAGCCCGAAAGCCCCGTCATCACGATCAGCGAATTGCGGGGCAGATCGAGATCGATCCCCTTGAGATTGTGCTCGCGCGCGCCACGTATGGAAATGGTTTTCAGTTCGCTCATCGTCTTTCGCTCAGGCAAAAAGGGCTTCAGTCTAACAGGCAGCCTTTATGTAGTGATCGTCGCCGCGCTGTCGAGCCGGAAAGCGACAGGCCCGCAGGGTTTTCGATTCGGTTGACTCGAGTTTACAGAAACACTAGAACAAAAAAAGAACAAAAAACCTGTGCGTTTTTGGGAGGGGAGGGCGACCTTCGGTCCCGGCATGGGGTAAGGTGCGGGCAGATGGACAGTGCCTGGCGGTTGCCGGGCGAAGAATGAATGCCGAAACGGCATCAGGGATGGAAAAGCATGGCTGGCAGCGTCAACAAGGTGATCTTGATCGGTAATCTCGGTGCGGACCCGGAAATCCGCCGCACTCAGGACGGACGGCCGATCGCAAACCTGCGCATCGCCACCTCGGAAAGCTGGCGCGACCGCAACAGCGGCGAACGTCGCGAGAAGACCGAGTGGCACACGGTGGTGATTTTCAACGAAGGCCTGTGCAAGGTGGCAGAGCAGTATCTGAAAAAGGGCTCGACGGTCTATGTCGAAGGCCAGCTTCAGACGCGCAAGTGGCAGGACCAGAACGGCCAGGACCGCTATTCCACGGAAGTGGTGCTGCAGGGCTTCAATTCCACGCTCACCATGCTCGGCGGTCGCGGCGAAGGTGGCGGCCAGGGCGGCGGACGCGGGATGTCCCAGGGCGGTGACTTCAGCGGCGGCGGCAATTACGGCGGCGGCTACGACGATTACGGCTCCGGCGGCGGCTCTTCGTCCCGCGGCGGTGGCGGCGGTTCCAGCCGCAGCGGCGCACAGGGCGGCGGCGGCTTCTCCAGCGACCTCGACGACGACATTCCGTTCTGAGCATCCACAGGATACCCGCCGCAACCCGGCGGGTATTCCGCTTTAGGAGAATTTCATGCTCGCCCTGCGCCCCAACTGCGAATGCTGTGACCGGGATCTGCCGCCAGAAAGCGAAGAGGCGCTCATCTGCACCTTCGAGTGCACCTGGTGCATGGATTGTGCCGAGGGCGTGCTGGGCATGCGCTGCCCGAATTGCGGGGGAAATCTGGTCTCGCGGCCGATCAGGCCAGCGCATCTGCTCGACAAGTATCCGGCCTCCCGTCAGCGGGTGCTTTCGTCTCTGGCCGCCTGCGAGGAAATCCGGACAAGGCGGCGTACCGCCTGAGGACCATCTGGGGTCCTGCGCTGCTCAGAGGAGCTTGAAGGCGGATTTGATCCCGTCCACGACGAACTGGACCGACAGCGCGGCAAGGATCACGCCCAGAAGGCGCGTCATGATCGCCCGGCCCGTGACGCCCAGAAGCTTGTCGAACCGGTCAGCAATGAGCATGACGAGGAAGAGAAGGCCGATCGAGAAAGCAATGACCCCCAGTAGCTCCACCCGCTCCAGCGTACCCGGCATGGCGCCGGCAATGAGGATCGTGGCGGAAATCGCGCCCGGGCCGGCAATCAGCGGCAGGGCGAGGGGGAAGACGGCCACATGGTGGATGTGATCCTTGGTGATCGCCACTTCCGAAGTCTTCTCCTTGCGCTCCTGGCGCTTCTCGAAAATCATCTCGAAGGCGATCCAGAAAAGCAGCATGCCGCCGGCGATGCGAAAGGCGCCGATGGAAATGCCGAGCGTGCCCAGCACCTTGGAGCCGAAAAGCGCAAAGACCGCGAGAATGCCGAAGGCAATCAGGCAGCCGCGTACGGCAACCTGCTTGCGCTGCTCGCGGTTCATGCCGGAGGTCAGCCCAAGGAAAAGCGGCGCCATGCCGGGCGGATCGAGCGTTACGATGAGCGTCGTAAAGGCACTGATCAGCGCTTCCATGGGCGGCAATTCTCCAGAGGGGCTGTTGTTTTTCAAGAATCGCAAAGTGCGACAAGAGGGACTATAGGCACAAACCGCAGCGATTGCACGGGCCGGGCCGCCGGGTCCGTTCAGGCCTTGCGAAAGCCGATATTGCGGGCAATTGAATGGTGGTGCCGGACCTGCCTTCGAAATGGCTCACTTCCTGTGTAAAACCTTGGTTCGCAGGCGGAAACGGCCCCGGAAATTGGCGCCGCAAGGCGCTTTCCGCTATAAAAATCTGACTGATTCTCAACAGAGCACGTGATCCGAATTGACTGATCTATCCACACCAGGCGGCGGGAAGCTCCCCCCAGGCATTGAGCCCATTTCCATCATGGAGGAAATGCAGCGGTCCTACCTCGATTACGCCATGAGCGTGATCGTGAGCCGCGCGCTTCCCGACGTGCGCGACGGCCTCAAGCCCGTGCACCGGCGCATCCTCTACGGCATGTCGGAACTGGGCATCGACTGGAACAAGAAATACGTCAAATGCGCCCGCGTGACCGGGGACGTGATGGGTAAGTACCACCCGCACGGCAACCTCGCGATTTACGACGCGCTGGCCCGCATGGCGCAGGACTGGTCGCTCCGCCTGCCGCTGATCGACGGCCAGGGTAATTTCGGCTCCATCGACGGCGATCCGCCAGCAGCCGAACGCTATACCGAATGCCGCCTGCAGAAGGCCGCCCATTCGCTGCTCGACGATCTCGACAAGGAAACCGTCGATTTCCGCGACAACTATGATGGCACGCTGCAGGAGCCGGTCGTCGTTCCCGCCAAGTTCCCGAACCTGCTGGTGAATGGCGCGGGCGGCATCGCCGTCGGCATGGCGACGAACATTCCGCCGCACAACCTGTCCGAAGTCATCGATGGCTGCATTGCCCTGATTGACGATCCGGCAATCGACCTGCCGGAGATGATGAAGATCATCCCCGGTCCGGATTTCCCGACCGGCGCGCTGGTGCTCGGCCGGGCCGGCATCAAGTCGGCCTACGAGACGGGCAGGGGCTCTGTCATCATGCGCGGCCGCGCCCGCATCGAGCCGATGCGCGGCGACCGCGAGCAGATCATCATCACCGAGGTGCCATACCAGGTGAACAAGGCGACGATGATCGAGAAAATGGCCGAGCTGGTGCGCGAAAAACGCATCGAGGGCATTTCCGACCTGCGCGACGAATCCGACCGCGAAGGTTATCGCGTCGTCATCGAGCTGAAGCGCGATGCCAATGCGGAAGTCATCCTGAACCAGCTTTATCGCTACACCCCGTTGCAGACCTCCTTTGGCTGCAACATGGTAGCGCTGAACGGCGGCAAACCCGAGCAGCTGGCGCTGCTCGACATGCTGCGCGCCTTCGTTGCCTTCCGCGAGGAAGTGGTGAGCCGCCGCACCAAGTACCTGCTGCGCAAGGTGCGCGAGCGGGCGCATGTGTTGGTCGGCCTTGCCATTGCCGTTGCCAATATCGACGAGATCATCCGCCTCATCCGCACCGCGCCCGATCCGCAGACGGCGCGCGAGCAGTTGATGGAGCGCCGCTGGCCGGCGGCGGATGTGGAATCGCTGATCCTCCTGATCGACGATCCGCGCCACCGCATCAACGACGATGGCACCTATAATCTCTCCGAAGAGCAGGCCCGCGCCATCCTCGAGCTGCGTCTCGCACGCCTCACGGCTCTCGGTCGCGACGAAATCGGCGACGAGCTCGCCAAGATCGGCGGCGAGATCAAGGATTACCTCGACATTCTCTCCTCGCGCCTGCGCATCCAGACCATCGTCAAGGACGAGCTGGCGGCGATCCGCGACGAATTCGGCACGCCGCGCCGCACCGAAATCGTCGATGGCGGCCCCGACATGGATGACGAGGACCTGATTGCCCGTGAGGACATGGTCGTCACCGTGTCCCATCTCGGCTATATCAAGCGCGTGCCGCTGACCACCTATCGGGCCCAGCGCCGCGGCGGCAAGGGCCGCTCCGGCATGGCGACCCGCGACGAGGATTTCGTCACCCGTCTGTTCGTGGCCAATACCCACACGCCGGTGCTGTTCTTCTCCTCCCGTGGCATCGTCTACAAGGAAAAGGTCTGGCGCCTGCCCATCGGCACACCGCAGTCCAAGGGCAAGGCGCTGATCAACATGCTGCCGCTCGAGCAGGGCGAACGCATCACGACGATCATGCCGCTGCCCGAGGACGAAACGACCTGGGATAACCTGGACGTGATGTTCTCCACCACGCGCGGAACGGTTCGCCGCAACAAGCTTTCCGACTTCGTGCAGGTGAACCGCAACGGCAAGATCGCCATGAAGCTGGAGGATGACGGCGACGAGATCCTCTCGGTCGAAACCTGCACCGATCGGGACGACGTGCTGCTGACGACTGCGCTTGGCCAGGCGATCCGCTTCTCGGTGGATGACGTGCGCGTCTTTGCCGGCCGCAACTCCATCGGCGTGCGCGGCATCTCGCTGGCAGAGAATGATCGACTGATCTCCATGACGATCATCAGCCACGTAGATGCCGAAGCCTGGGAGCGCGCTGCCTATCTCAAGCGCTCCGCCGCGGAGCGCCGCGCCAGCGGTGTCGACGAAGAGGACATTGCGTTGGTGGGCGAGGAAGTGACCGAAGAGGGCGATCTCAGCGACGAGCGCTACCAGGAGCTCAAGGCACGCGAGCAATTCGTGCTGACCGTCTCCGAAAAGGGCTATGGCAAGCGGTCGTCCTCCTATGATTTCCGCATCTCAGGCCGTGGCGGCAAGGGCATCCGCGCTACCGACACGTCGAAAACCAACGAAATCGGCGAACTGGTCGCGGCCTTCCCGGTCGAGGAAAAGGACCAGCTGATGCTGGTGTCCGATGGCGGGCAGCTCATCCGCGTGCCGGTCGATGGTATCCGCATCGCGAGCCGCGCCACCAAGGGCGTGACGATCTTCTCCACCGCAGAAGGCGAGAAGGTGGTCTCGGTCGAGCGGATCAGCGAGCCCGAAGGCGACGACGATCCGATTGCCGATGCCGAAGTGGTGGAAACTATTGCCGATGCAGACAACGGCGCCGAAGGCAGCGAGGGGGAGGGCGCCTGAGGCGCCTTTCCTTTCCGACGACACGCATAGCGACAAGAAAAAAGCCGGGGGCAAAACCTCCGGCTTTCATTGTTTTTGAAGATTTCTGCCGCGTGGAAACGGTGCGGCTCAGGAATGCATCACGGGCATATCGTCGCCCTCATGCTGTTCGCGGCGCATCTCCGAAAAAGCGGAGGCCATGCTTCCGAAAAACATCAGGCCGATGAGGGCGGCGAGCATTATCAAACTCATTACCATCTCTAATCCCTCCATCCTTCGGGGACTGTCTCAGTCCCGCGGCGCTCAGCATGGAACGTGTTTATGAATGGGCGGTTACGACCCTGGAGGTGGTGTGATGGATCACCCGCGCGTCATTGTCCGACAGGGTGAACATGGCAGCGAACATCACGCCCATCAGGGTCATCCAGCACACGCTGATCATGGTAATCTTATCGGGCATCTCACTGATCCTCCAATATAAATTGTCTGTGCCTGGTGTCTGGAACCTGACTTGTAACGCGGCACGGTCCAGGATGGTTCCTGCGGGAAAATGTTAAGCATGATTGCGAAATCATCCCGCGCTACCGTCCGTTCATCGGCCGGTGGCACCTTTGTGTCGTCTTCGCTCCGGCCGTGCCGTTTCGGGACGACCCATTCGGCCCCATGACAGCCCTTTAATCACCCTTCGCCTTAAACCATCTTGAATGCGCCGTTCATCTGGCGTTCATCTTGCCCGCTTCGCTCCAGAACCGGGCAAGGCTTGCAGCAAAGGCCCATCCGTGACAAAAGGCATGCCTGAATTTTGAAATGGGACCGCCCATGACAACCGCCTTTTATCCGGGTTCCTTCGATCCGCTGACCAACGGCCATATGGATGTGCTGCAGCAGGCGCTGAACATCGCCGACCGGCTGGTGGTGGGCATCGGTATCCATCCCGGCAAGGTACCGCTCTTCAGCTTCGAGGAAAGGGCAGCGCTCATCGAAGCCGCGCTGTCCTCGGCGCTGCCTGAAGCAAAAGGCAGGGTGACGGTGGTTTCCTTTGCCAACCTGGTGGTGGATGCCGCGCGGGCCGCTGGCGCGACGCTTCTCATTCGCGGCCTGCGCGATGGCACGGATCTCGATTACGAAATGCAGATGGCAGGGATGAACAGCCGCATGGCACCGGATGTGCAGACTGTGTTTCTGCCTGCCGGCACGGTATCGCGGCCCATAACGGCCACATTGGTCCGCCAGATAGCCGCCATGGGCGGGGATGTAAGCCCCTTCGTGCCGAAGGACGTGCTGGCGGCCCTTTCCGCGCGCATGCAGACACGATAAAGCCTTCAGCGATCTGAATAAAACGGAGCATTCATGAAGATCTTCAAACTGGCCTTTGCCGGACTTCTGGTCGCCGCTTCCCTGACGGGAGTGGCCCGCGCCGCCGACATGCTGACCATCCAGCTGAAGGATGGTCCCGTGGTTATCGAGTTGGCGAATGACGTGGCGCCCAAGCACGTGGAGCGCATCAAGGAGCTGGCTTCCAAGGGCGCCTATGACAATGTGGTCTTCCACCGGGTGATCGAGGGCTTCATGGCCCAGACGGGCGACGTAAAATACGGCAATGCCAACAAGGGCTATGATCCGCAGCTCGCCGGCACCGGCGGCTCGGACCTTCCGGATCTCCCGGCCGAATTTTCCGACCGGCCCTTCGAACGTGGCACCGTCGGCATGGCCCGCGCCCAGGACCCGAATTCCGCCAACTCCCAGTTCTTCATCATGTTCGCCCCCGGCGATTTCCTGAACGGCCAGTATACGGTTGTCGGCAAGGTCGTTTCCGGGATGGAAGCGGTGGACAAGATCAAGCGCGGCGACGGCGGCAATGGCGAAGTCACCGATCCCGACCGCATGATCAAGGTTACCGTCGGCGCGAAATAAGCCGACCCGCAATGAACACGGGGCGATTGTATCGCCCGCACAAGGGGGCGATGGCCCCGACGAAGGAGAAAAGACATGGCCGAGATCAAGGATCCGGAAAACACGATCGTCATGGAAACCACGAAGGGCAAGGTGGTCATCCAGCTGCTTCCCGACGTGGCCCCCGGCCATGTGGCCCGCATCAAGGAACTGGCACGCGAGAAGGCCTATGATGGCGTGGTGTTCCACCGCGTGATCGAGGACTTCATGGCTCAGACGGGCGACGTTCAGTACGGCAAGCAGGGTTCCGACAGCTTCAACCCGGCCCGCGCCGGCATGGGCGGCTCCGACAAGCCGGACCTGAAGGCGGAATTTTCCAACATGAGCCACGTGCGCGGCACCTGCTCCATGGCCCGCAGCCAGAACCCGAACTCCGCCAACTCGCAGTTCTTCATCTGCTTCACCGATGCACCCTGGCTGAACCGCCAGTACTCGGTCTGGGGCCAGGTAATCGAAGGCATGGACAATGTCGACCAGATCAAGCGCGGTGAGCCCGTGAAGGATCCCGACGTGATCGTTTCCATGCGGGTTGCCGCCGATCTCTGATCGGACAATGTCAGGAAACAGCCCGCCCGATGTCGCCAAGGCGCCGGGCGGGTTTCGCTTTGTAAGGGGGAAGGGCGCACCATGCGCGTAGACCTGTTCGATTTTGACCTGCCAGAGGAAAACATCGCGCTTCGCCCCGCCGAGCCGCGCGACAGCGCGCGCCTGCTGGTGGTCAAGCCGGGCGAAACGCCGGAACTTTCGGACAGGATCGTCGGGGAACTGGTGGATTTTCTGAAGCCGGGCGATGCCATGGTGTTCAACGATACCAAGGTCATCCCTGCGCAACTGGAGGGTTTTCGACTGCGGGAGGGCGCGGAACGGACGCCGGTGTCCTGCACGCTGCACATGCGCGTCGGGGCGAGCCGCTGGAAAGCTTTTGCCCGTCCCGGCAAACGCATCAAGGCCGGTGACAGGATCGAGTTCGGCAGCGGCGCGAGCGAGGCCTGCCTGCTCGGCACGCTGGTGGCCACGGTGGCGGAGAAAGGCGAGGCGGGCGAAATCGAGCTTGCCTTCGATCTTTCCGGCCCCGAACTCGATCAGGCGATCGCCACGGTCGGCCATATCCCCCTGCCGCCCTATATCGCAGCCAAGCGGCATGAGGACGCGCGCGACCGGCAGGACTACCAGACCATTTATGCCCGGGAGGAGGGCGCCGTTGCCGCTCCGACCGCAGGCCTTCACTTCACGCCGGACCTCTTCGCAAAGCTCGATGCCGCAGGCATCGAGCGGCATTTCGTGACGCTGCATGTGGGTGCCGGAACGTTTCTTCCCGTCAAGGCGGACGACACTGCCGATCACAAGATGCACTCGGAAATCGGCCATGTGAGTGCTGCCACCGCCGCCGCGCTGAATGCAGTGAAGGCGAGGGGCGGGCGGATCGTTTCCGTCGGCACCACATCGCTCCGGCTGCTCGAAAGTGCCGCCGCAGAGGATGGCACCGTCAGGCCCTGGTCCGGCGCCACCGATATCTTCATCACGCCGGGCTACCGCTTCCGCGCTGTCGACGTGCTGATGACCAATTTCCATCTGCCGAAATCGACGCTCTTCATGCTGGTTTCCGCCTTTTCCGGGCTGGAGACCATGCGCAATGCCTATAACCACGCCATTTCCACGGGCTACCGCTTCTACTCCTATGGCGATAGCAGCCTGCTTTTCCGGAACGACCGATGACCCTTGCCTATGACGATATGGTGCGTGATGCGCCGACCGATACTTTCCAGTTCAATCTGAAGAAAACGGACGGAAAGGCGCGCCTCGGCGCCATCACCATGCCGCGCGGCACCATCCGCACGCCTGCCTTCATGCCCGTCGGCACCGTCGGCACGGTCAAGGCCATGTATCTGGATCAGGTGAGAGACCTTGGCGCGGATATCATCCTCGGCAATACCTACCACCTTATGCTCCGACCGGGCCCGGAGCGCGTGGCGCGCCTCGGTGGCCTGCACGAGCTCATCCGCTGGCCGCATCCGATCCTGACCGATAGCGGCGGGTTTCAGGTCATGTCGCTCTCCAGCCTGCGCAAGCTCGATGAACGGGGCGTGACCTTCAAGAGCCACATCGATGGCCGCGAGCATCACATGTCGCCGGAGCGCTCCATCGAGATCCAGGGACTGCTCGGCAGCGACATCCAGATGCAGCTCGACGAATGCGTGGCTCTGCCGGCGGAGCCGAAGGAAATCCAGCGCGCCATGGAAATGTCGCTGCGCTGGGCCGAACGCTGCAAGGTTGCCTTTGGCGACCAGCCGGGCAAGGCGATGTTCGGGATCGTCCAGGGCGGCGATATCGAGGCCCTGCGGGTGAAAAGCGCCGAGGGGCTGAAAGCGCTGGATCTCAAGGGCTATGCCGTCGGTGGTCTGGCCGTCGGCGAGCCACAGGAGGTGATGTTGCGCATGCTCGACGCCACGCTTCCGGTTCTGCCGACGGAAAAGCCGCGATACCTGATGGGTGTCGGCACGCCGGACGATATCCTGAAATCGGTTGCCTGCGGGATCGACATGTTCGACTGCGTGATGCCGACCCGTTCCGGCCGTCACGGGCTTGCCTTCACCCGACGCGGCAAGGTCAACATCCGCAATGCCCGCCACGCCGAGGACAAGAGACCGCTGGACGAGGAATCGAGCTGCCCGGCGAGCCGCGGCTATTCGCGGGCCTATCTGCACCATCTCGTCCGCGCCAACGAGGCACTCGGCGGCATGCTGCTCTCCTGGCACAATCTGGCCTATTACCAGGAACTCATGCAGGGCATCCGCAAGGCAATTGCCGAGGGCCGTTTTGCCGATTTCATGGCAGAAACACAGGAAATGTGGGCCAAGGGCGATATTGATCCGGTTTAAAAACCAAGCAATTTCAGCATATTAGGGCAGGGGGCTCCCCTGCCCTTGCCGGTCTAGATCCCCTGGCTGGTCCGGTTTTTAAACATCTGGACCCCGTTGATCTTGTAGGCTCCGTCCGGCTGGCGCAGCATTTCATAGACAGCGGACCAATCGACACCGTCCGCACCCTGGATCAGCACTTCCTGGAACACGGCAGCCCCATCGCCAACCACACGGGAGCGCCCGAAGGCAAAGTTGCCCGGCCGATAGACCGGCTGATAGCTTTTGCGCACCATCGCGAAGAACCGGTCCTTGTCTGGAAAAAGGCTGCGGATCGCAGGCGAGGCAAAGCCATAGGCCTTATCCGCATCGTCATTCAGAAAGGCCTGGATCTGCTGCGCAATGACCGCCTGGGCATCGGCCGCGGGATCTGCGGCAGCCACCCGACCGGCAAGCCCAAGCGCCATCATCAATGCCGCGAGGAAAACCGCAGCCCACACCCGCAACCGGCCCATGCCCCAAACCTTCCAGCAGGAAAAATTCCATCTCCCTAAGCTAGGGCAGAGCCAGACGCACGGGAAGGGCCAGAAAGGCCCGAATTTGCCGTGAGCATGCAGGATCCAAAAGTCGCATAAGATAGATTATGGAACTATATCGGACAGGACGATTTATCCCTGGGTCTGGTTTTGCTGTCTATGGCGTATCAAGGGATAAGCGCCTACGGCCAAAATGCCACACAGGACACAAGCGGTGCCGATCATGAATGCATGCGTCAGGGGTTCGCGCAGCAGAAGAGATCCTGCTACCACGCCCAGGATTGGTGTCAGAAAGGAAAAAACGCCGAGTTGGGAGGCCTTGTACTGGGTCAAAAGGAAAAACCAGGTGAGATAGCTGAAAAACGAAACAGCAAACCCTTGAAAGGCAAGATTGGCAAGAAGGCCAGGTCCGAGTTTCATATGACCCTGGCCCATCAGAACGGCCGACCCGGTGAGCAGCACGAAAGCCGTTGCCAACTGATAGAACAAGGTATGGGCCGCTGGAATACGGCTGAGCGCCGTGATGCGGATCATGAATGTAGTCATGCCCCAGAACGCACCGCCGAGCAGTGCCAGGGCATCGCCCACCAGCATGGAGGCCAGTTCCGGCGCAGCACCTGCTTCGTGACCGAGGAACGCGATGGCAATGCCAGCTGCGGCCAGCGCAATTCCCGCCCATTGCAGCGGGGCCAGGCGTTCGCTCGGCAGCGTCAGATGCAGCCCTAGGCCGGCGAATATGGGCGCTGTGTATAGAAACACCACGACATGAGACGCAGTTGTAAAGCGGATGCTCTCTCCGAGAAGGAGAAATTCCAGAGAGAAAAGCAGACCCGCGCCAACACCCGGCAGAAGCAGATTGCGCGCCAGGGAAATCCGCTGTTTCCGGACGGAAACGAGAATGAGCACACAAACCGCAGCGATCCCCGAACGCAAGCCGATCTGGAGGACCGGAGATGCGGCAGCGGCCGTCATTTTAAGTCCGATCTGCTGTAGGCCCCAGATACAGCAGCACATCATCATCATGGCCACGGCTGAGCCGTCCATGGGCTTGCGGGTATCCATCAGATTACTCCCCACCTCAGGTGGTCAGACTGGCCTCGATCACCAGGCCATCATAGGCCGGTTCAACATGAGGTGGAGTTTCTTCCATAACCACATTATAATCAAGTGGAATATGCATGTGGGTCAGTACTGCCCGTTTGGGCTTGAGATGCTCGATCCAGCCAAGCGATTGCTCGAGAGAGAGATGGCTGGGGTGGAAGCGATATTGAAGCGTATCGATGATCAGGACATCGAGCCCGAAGAGCTTCTCGACGGTTTCCTCCGGAAAATCGCTGACGTCGCTGCAGTAGGCGAGATCCCCTACCCTGAAGCCCAGCGAGATGATGTCGCCGTGAATCTGCTTCAGGGGCTGGAAGGCGATCGGACCGCCGGCCCCCCCGATGACGACGGGTTTTTCGAGATCATCGATCAGCTCGGCCCGCACGATGGGCGGATAGCTTGAGCCCAGCGGTGTTTCGAGGCAGTAGCCGAACCCTTGGCGGATCCGCTCCATGGTGACAGGCTCGGCATAGATGGGAATGCGCCTGTTCGTGGCGTGGAAATAGCCGCGCAGATCGTCGATGCCGTGGAGATGGTCGGCGTGGGCATGGGTGTAAAGCACCGCATCGATATGCTTGACGCCGGCATTGATCATCTGCTGGCGAAAATCCGGTCCGGTATCGATGACGACGGTGGTGCGCCCGCCATCCTCGGCAATCTGCTCGACAAGAAAGGCCGCGCGCAGGCGGCGGTTGCGCGGGTTGTTCGGGTCGCACGCGCCCCAGTCGCCCGTTATGCGGGGCACACCCGGCGAAGAGCCGCAGCCCAGAATGGTGAAACGCCGGATGCTTGCCACGCGTCAGATCCTCGGCAGCTTTGAGAAAATCCTGTAGGCGTTTTCCGTGCTGGCTGATGCCATCTCCTCGTAGGAAACGCCTTTCGCCTCTGCCAGGAATTCCGCCGTGTTGACCACATAGGACGGCTCGTTGCGTTTTCCACGCCATTTCTTCGGCGCCAGATACGGCGCGTCCGTCTCCACCAGCAGCCGGTCCATCGGCACGGTCGCGGCGATTTCCCTGATATCTTCCGACTTGGGGAAGGTCAGGATGCCCGAGAAGGAAACGTAGCCGCCCAGTTCTACCCCAACGCGGGCAAGCTCCGCGCCGGAGGAAAAGCAGTGGAGTATGAAGGGGAAAGCCCCCTTCCCCGTTTCCTCGGTCAGGATCGCCGCCATGTCCTCATCCGCCGAGCGGCTGTGGATGACGAGCGGCAAACCCGTACGGCGCGCGGCCTCGATATGCACGAGAAGCCCGGCCTTCTGGTCCGCCGGCGTCTGCGTGTCGTAGAAATAGTCGAGACCCGCCTCGCCGATCGCCACCACCTTCGGGTTTTCAGAGAGACGCACCAGCTCATCGGCCGTTACGTCCAGCTCCTCGTTGGCATTGTTCGGATGGGTGCCAACGGAGCAATAGACGGACGGGAACCGCTCGCAGATCGCGAGAAGCTGCGGCAGCTTGCGCACCCGGGTCGAGATGGTCACCATCTGCTTCACGCCGGCCGCATGGGCGCGGGCGATAACGTCGTCCAGCTCCTCCGCGAAATCCGGGAAGTCCAGATGGCAATGGGTATCGATCAGCACCGGCTCAGTCCTCCTTGGGGACGTAACGCGGGAAGACCGGGGTCGGCGCCGCAAGCGGAGTGCCGGCGGTGAGGCGCCCCTTTTCGCCGAGCCATTCGAAGGAACGGCGGTCTTCCGGCACGGCCACGAGGTCGAGCAGCTTGGCCGCGGACCCGGGAACGAAGGGCTGCAGCATGATCGAGATCTGCCGCACGACTTCCGCCGTCACATACAGCACGGTCGCCATGCGGGCGGGATCGGTCTTCTTCAGCGCCCAGGGCTCCTGGCCCGCGAAATAGCGGTCGCCTTCGGAGACCAGGGCAATGATCGCCGTCAGCGCCTTGTGGATCTGCAGGCGGTTCATCTCCTCCCGCGCGGTCGCGATGGTTTCGTCGGCAAGCTTCAGGATGGCCTGGTCCGCATCGGTCAGCGCGCCTGGTGACGGGATCGCGCCCTCGCAGTTCTTGACGATCATCGAGAGCGAGCGGCTGGCCAGGTTGCCAATACCGTTTGCAAGATCCGCATTGATCCGGACGCCGATCTGTTCCTCGCTGTAGGAGCCGTCCTGGCCGAAGGATACCTCGCGCAGGAAGAAATAGCGCACGGGATCGAGGCCGAAATGGTTCACCAGATTGACGGGATCCACCACATTGCCGAGGGACTTCGACATCTTCTCGCCCTTGTTGAGCAGGAAGCCGTGGGCGAAGACGCGCTCCGGCAGCGGTACGCCGGCAGACATCAGGAAGGCCGGCCAGTAGACCGCGTGGAAGCGGATGATGTCCTTGCCGATGATGTGGATGTTGGCCGGCCAGAAGCGCGCGCGCTCACTGCCCTCGATCCAGCCGGTGGCCGTCAGATAGTTGGTGAGTGCATCCACCCAGACATACATCACATGCGCCGGATCGCCGGGAACGGGGATGCCCCAGTCGAAGGTGGTGCGGGAGATCGAGAGATCCTTCAGGCCGGATTTCACGAAAGATACGATCTCGTTTTTACGCTCTGCCGGGCCGATGAAATCCGGGTTCGCCTCGTAATGGGCGAGAAGCCGGTCGCCATAGGCGGAAAGACGGAAGAAGTAGCTTTCCTCGGAAACCCATTCCACGGGCGTGCCCTGCGGACCGTAGCGCACGCCATCCGCCCTCACCTCGGTCTCGTCCTCGGCATAGAAGGCTTCGTCGCGCACCGAGTACCAGCCGGCATAGCTGTCCTTGTAGATGTCGCCGTTCTTTTCCATGCGGCGCCACAGCTCCTGCACGGTCTTGTAGTGGCGCTCTTCGGTGGTGCGGATGAAATCGTCGTTGGAGGCGTTGAGCAGCGTGGTCATCGCCTGGAATTCGGCGGAGTTGCGGTCCGCCAGCTCCTTTGCAGTGATGCCCTCGTTGCGCGCCGTCTGCTGCATCTTCTGGCCGTGCTCGTCCGTGCCCGTGAGAAAGAAGACATCGCGCCCGTCCAGCCGCTGGAAACGCGCCATGGCATCGGTCGCAATCAGCTCGTAGGCATGGCCGATATGGGGCTTGCCGTTGGGATAGGAGATCGCGGTCGTGATGTAAAAGGGCGTCTTGTCCGTCATGGTCCGGGTTATCCGATGGTCTTGAAATCTTTTGGTTGCCCGCTCTTAGCGCATGTTTGCAGCGGGTGAAACAGCAAGTTTGGGGAAAGCGTCAGCCGAAGGCTTCAAGGATGGAAAGGATGGTCTGTTTCTTGTCGAGGTTATAGCCCTGCGCAATGGCGATCCGCTCCGCCATCTGGGTAGAGAGGCGCGACAACCGGTCGGCCTCGGCCAGATGTCCCGAGAACGCGGCGTCCCGCGCCATGCGCATCAGCTCCTCGGTCACGTGGCCAATGAAGAAGGCGTGAATGACCTCCGCATCCTTGGCAGCCAGCACGTCGGCGAGCTTGTGCATCCTGCGCCGCCGCTCGGCGCCGGTGGCGCCAAGAATATCGCGAAAGGCGGCGATGATATCGAGACCGCCGTAATTCAGAAGCTTCAGGGCCTCGCCCACGCTGCCGCCCGCCATGGAAAGCACGGTTTCCCGGTCCTTGGCCGGAACGGCAACGCCAAGATGGGCAAGCGCCTCTTCCATGTCTGCCGCGTGCAGTGGCTCCAGCCGCAGGCGCATGCAGCGGGACCGGATCGTCGGCAGCAGCTTGCCGGGCGCGTGGGTAAGCAGCAGGAGCAGCGATTTTTTCGGCGGCTCCTCCAGGATCTTCAGGAGCGCATTGGCCGCATTGCGGTTCATGTCGTCCGCCGGATCGATGATTGCAATGCGCCAGTTGCCGGAACCGGAGGTCTGGCCGAAGAACTTGCCGACCTTGCGGACCTCGTCCACCGTGATTGCGCTTTTCAGCCGACCGCTTTTTTCGTCCACGGGCCGCTCGATGTGAAGCACGTTATGGGAAGCGCCCGACGCGATCTGCCGGCCGACGGCCGATTGCGGGTCCGGATCGGAAAGATCGGCTGGCGCTTCGACAGGATTTTCATGGGTCAACACATGGCTCGCAAAACGAAAGGCAAGCGTGGCCTTGCCGATCCCCTCCGGCCCCTCGATGAGAATGGCGTGATGACCCTTGCCGGAGCGATAGGATTGCGCCAGGAAATCCTCGGCCGCGCGATGGCCGAACAGCCTGTTGTTGGCGGCCGGCGGGATCGCGCCGTCCAGAAGACCTGGATCGGTATCGCTCATCGGGCCTGATCTGCCTTCTGCCGGAGCCTGCCTGCTTCGGGTTTAAGCAGCACTTCGACGAGTTTGCGGATTTCGCCGGCGATCTCATCCTCGCTGCGGGTGGCATCGACGACCTTGCAGCGGTCGGGTTCCCGCACGGCTATGTCGAGAAAGCCGTGGCGGCGCTTTTCATGGGTTTCGAGCTGTTCCCGCTCGAACCGGTCGGGGTCGGTGCTTTCCGCCCTGCCCCGGCTTCTGGCTCTTTCGAGCCCCATATCTGCGGGAATATCCAGAATGATCGTGCGATCCGGCACCACACCATTGATGGCGACCCGCTGGAGCGCCTCGATGAAATCCGGCTCCAGATTTCCTGTCACGCCCTGGTAGACCCGGGAACTGTCCATGAAGCGATCGCACAGGACCACCGAGCCGCGCGAGAGCGCCGGGCGAATGACCTGCTCGACATGATCGGAACGGGCGGCGGCGAAAAGAAGCGCTTCCATGCGCGTGCCATAGGCCTCGGCAGCGCCGTTCAGCAGCACATGCCGCACGGCTTCGGCGCCCGGCGATCCGCCGGGTTCACGGGTCACCACCACGTCCAGCCCCCGCTTTTCCAGCGCGGCCGCCAGCCGGCGGATCTGGGTGGATTTGCCCGCCCCTTCTCCCCCTTCGAAGCTGATGAATAGACCCGAGCGCGCCAAGAAAACCTTCCCGATTGTCACGGCAGGACAGCCGTTATCCTTCATCCTTTAATCGAACTTCGATTCCCGGCAAACCGTTCCCCGGGAACTGCGCGGCGCTTTTTGAACGCTCACCACCAGAAAAGCAGCAATTCCTTCACCGCATCGAAGGCCTTGTCGGTGAGGCCGCCTTCCTCCACCCGGCCCCTAGTATAGAGCGGGACTTCGCGGAGCAGTTTCGGGCCCGCAAAGAGCGAGAGCCGGCCGACTTCCTTGCCCTCGGCCACGGGGGCATAGATGGGCCAGGTATAGGTGATATGGCCGGTGATCCGCTCCGGATTGGAGGCAGGAATGAAAACCTCGACATCCTCGCGCGCTGCCACTTCCACGGAAGATCGGGTGCCACCGTAAACGCTTACCTCGCCTACGGTTTCCCCGGTGGCGAAGAGCTTGCGATAGGCGAAGCTGGAGAGGCCCCATTCCACTACGCGTTTGGCCTCTTCCTGCCGTTCCTTGTCGGTCGCAAGCCCGCCCAGCGCCACGAACAGCCGCTTGCCGTCCCGCTCCACCGAAGCGGCAATGGAGAACCCCTGCCCCTCCGTAAAGCCTGTCGCGAGACCGTCAATGCCCAGACCCTGGGTGGCGAGCGGATTGCGGTTGCGCTGGCGGATCTTGTTCCACTCGAATTCGGGCATCGCATAGGTCTTGTAGACCTCGGGATAGGTCTGCTGCAGGTGCCGCGACAGGAGCACCAGTTCCTTTACGGTCGTCCGGTTATCCGGATGCGGCAGGCCGGAAGCATTCTTCATCGTGGTGATCTTGAGGCCAAGATCCCGCGCATGGTTGGTCATCCGCTCGGCAAATCGGTCCTCGGAGCCGGAAAGCCCCTCACCCAGAATGATGCAGGCATCATTGGCGGATAGCACCATGACGCCCTTCAGAAGATCATCCACGCGAATATCGGATTTCAACGCCGCGAACATGGTGGCCGTGCCCGAGGGCGCGCCACCCGTGCGCCAGGCATGTTCACTGACCTTATAGACCGTGTCGATGCTGATTTCCCGGTTTTCGATAGCTCCGGCAACCGTGTCCGCCACCAGGATCTTCGCCAGCGAGGCAGGCGATATGGGATCGTTTTCGGCCTTTGCGAGCAGCACCGTGCCCGTGCGCGCCTCGATCATATAGGCCTGCTTGGCCTTGGTTTCGAAGCCGGCCGGTGCGCCTTCGGCGGCAAGGGCGGGCGCTGCGATACATCCGACAAGTAGAGCGGCGCGGCCGAGGTGCGAAAGGAATCGGAACAGGGCCCGTGAGCCTTTCGGCCCCTTTGGCGCACGAAGCGAAACCTGCTGAATTCCCATCATGATTCCCGTCCACCACATTCCCCGCATCTAGCGGCAGGCAAAGGGAAATGCCAAGCGGCAGGTGGTGAAATCCCCTTCCGTCTCAGCGCGTGCGGCCAGGGCCGCGACATCCTTGCAACGCCTGTGGGCGCCGAGGGCTCAGGAATGCGTGCGGCGATAGGAAGCGAGGATGGATTCGGACGTCAGTTCGCCCTTGAAGATCAGCACCGCATCGAAGGGGCCATCCGCATGGGCGGGCACTTCGATATAGGCCGATGCGCTGGAGGCACCGCCAAGCGAGAACATCGGGCGCTCGTAGGGGAAAGGCCCGATATCGGGTAGTGCCGGGAAGCTTGCCATATCCGCCTGCGCATCCAGCGTGTTCGGAGCCGCGGCCGGCATGGCGGCAAAGGCGGCACCAGCATTTTGCTGCTGCAATTCCCCGCCGCTCGGCGTGCTGCCGCCATAGCCGATTGCGGAGGCCTGGGCATCGAGCGTCTGAACCTGCTTGCGCAGCGGCTCGGCGGAGGCCACCATGACGCCCGTTGCGATCTGACCTTCCGGCATGACGGACGGCGCACGGCTGCCGGCCGGGCGATAGGACGCCATCAGCATCGGCATGTCATGACCATCCATGCGGGCCTTGCCCACATATTGCACGCGCACCTTGCCGGTACCGCTGTGCTTGAGATCGAGCATCTCCGCGGTCTTGCCCGAGAGATCGATGATGCGGTTCGAATGGTAGGGACCGCGATCGTTGACGCGCACGATGATGGAGGACCCATTCTCGACATTGGTCACGCGGGCATAGGAGGGCAGCGGGAAGGTTGGATGAGCGGCGGAAAGCCCCTGCAGGTCATAGACTTCGCCATTGGCCGTCAGGCGCCCGTGAAAGGCGGAACCGTACCAGGAGGCAATGCCCACCTTGTCATAGTTCTTGTCTTCCTTGGGGAAATAGCGCTTGCCCTTCACCATATAGGGTTTGCCCACCATGTAGCGGCCACCGCCCTTCGGGATATTCTTGCCGTAGGCCACGCGCGGGCTCGCCTTCACGCCATATTCGGATTCGGCGAAATATTCCTTGCCATGCTTGCCGGAAGACCGGGGACCCTGGGTGGTGCCGCAGGAGGCCAGTCCCAGGCACAAGGCTCCCAAGGCGAACCATCTGAGGCTGGAAGTCCTGGAAAGGATGCCCCGTCCGTCACGGCTCATAGTCATTACCCTCAACGCAATACTCATCAGGCTTTCCGGCGAACGGCCCCGGAATCCGGGATCCCCCCGTCCGCACGGGTTCCGATGCCAGAACATGCGCGGAAGATGGCGAAAATGCGAATTAAATTGTGGAGAAGGCTTCTTAAGTTCTTGATATGGTTAACAAGAAGCTACCACAGGGCTCTTTATAGGGATCCGAATCAACGAAATCCCGTAAAAGAATAATGTTCTCTCGGCAGGTTCATTATGCGACCCACGTCGCCCTGCGGTTCGCTTTACTGAAACAGACGTGCCTTTAATTACGAAAATCAGGAACAATTTATCTTCAGGGAGGTTGCACCACTGGCCGGGGCGGCCCCATCTTCCAAGGAGATCCACATGTTCTATACCGACAACAGGCTGCAATATCCGGTTCGCGTGGAACGGCCCGATCCGCTCTTCGCCCGTGCGCTGCAACAGGCCATCGGCGGTGTCGAAGGCGAGATCCGCGTGGCCATGCAGTATTTCTTCCAGGCCTGCGGTGCGCGCGGCAATCCCAAGTTCCGTGACATGCTGATGAACACAGCATCGGAGGAGCTCGGCCATATCGAGATGCTGGCGACGGCCGTGGCGCTCAATCTGGAAGGCGCGCCCACGGCGCTGAAGGAAGAAGTGGCGGCGGACCCCGTCGGCGGTGCTGTTCTTGGCGGCATGAACATGAAGAACCTGCTCTCTGCCGGCCTCGCCGCAATGCCGGTCGATTCCGATGGCGTGCCCTTTGACATGTCGCACATCTATGCGAGCGGCAATATCGCCGCCGACATGACCGCCAATGTGACGGCGGAATCCACGGGCCGGGTGCTTGCCGTGCGCCTTTACAACATGACCAGTGATCCCGGCATGAAGGACATGCTCTCCTTCCTGATCGCACGGGACACCATGCACCAGAACCAGTGGCTGGCAGCGCTGGAGGAACTGGGCGGCAGCACCGGAGTGTTCCCTATTCCGAACAGCTTCCCGCAGGACAGCGAGCAGCGCGATTTCAGCTATTCCTATCTGGGCTTCCAGCACGATGGCAGCCCGCCGGCACCGGGTCGCTGGGCGGAAGGTCCCTCCCCCGATGGGAAGGGCGAGTTTTCGACCCGTATCGCCGAGCCGCATGGCCAGAAGCCCGTTCTCGGCCCCTCCATGCCCGGCACCGGTGCGCAGGCGGAGCAGGAAAACCCCGTCATCTGACCGGCTGAAATCTGGTCCCTTGAACGTCGCCCATGTGGCGACGTTCTCCTTCATCGTGAAGAATGCACTTCGCATTATGGGAACCGTAAGGCCACCCCTACCCCGCGCGCTGCGGCAGGGCAGGCACGGCAATATGGTCGGGCGGCAGGCCGTTGCGGGCGCGCTCCACCATCATTTCGAATGCTTTTTCCAGATGCCGCACTAGCCGCTCCGTATCGAAGAGCGGCGCCGTATCCCGCGCCGCTGCGAGGCCGGCTCGAAGCGCGGCCCGCCGCGCGGGATCCGCCGCAAGGCTCTCGCAGATCTCGACGAACTGGTCGTCATCCTCTGCTACCAGCGCACCCAGCCCAACCGCCCGCAACAGGCTTTCGGATACGCGGGAGGAGAAATTGCCGCCCTTACGGGTCACCACGGGCAGCCCCGCCCACAGCTTGTCAGAGGTGGTGGTATGTCCATTGCAGGGAAAGGTATCGAGGCCGATATCCGCCGCGCCGAGGCGCGCGAGATGGGGACCAACCCCGGTACGCGCGGCAAAGAAGATCCGCTCCGCAGCCACGCCCCTCTCGGCCATCAGCCGCAGAACATTGCTCCTCCCCGTCTCCGACTCGCAGATCATCCACAACACGCCATCCGGCACGGACCTCAGCACCCGGGCCCAGAGATCCAGCGTGCCGAGGGTGATCTTGCGGATATGGTTCGCCGACATGAAGATGACCTTGTCCTCCGGCAGACCCAGCTCCACCCGGCTCATGGTCTGCGGCCGCGGCCTGTAGAAATTGTCGTTCACCTGATAGGATTCCGGCAGCCAGCAGAACTTCTCTTCAAAAAACGCTTCGCTTTCGGGCGGACAGACGACCTTGTCGCCGATGATGTAGTCGCAATCGATGCCCACGCCCGAGCCCGGGAAGCCGAGATAGGCCGCCTGGATCGGGGCGAGGCCCTGATTGAAGAGGTCGGGCCAGGCATTGTCCGTGTGCCCTTTCAGATCGATCGCAATATCGAGTTCGTGCGATCGCACAAAGGCCGCGGCCTCCTCCACACCCATATCGCGAATGCGGAAGATCCTGTTGGCGTTCCTGGTGCGAAAACCCTGCGTCGGCTCGACATAGCCGTCAGGCGAATGGCAATAGATACGCACATCGAAACGGCCAGGATCATGCAGGTCGAAGGCGCGATTCAACAGGCAAAGCGTTGCGTGATATTCCGAGAGATCACTGGAGAAATAGCCAACGCGGATGCGCTCGCCGAAGCGATGCGGCCGGTTACGGCGCAGAAGGCGCGCGGCCGGATCGAACCGCTTGCCATCCTGCGACCGGATCTTGAAGTTCAGCCGTTCGTCGCCGCACCACATGATGTGATCATGCAGCAATTCACAGCCGATGACGAATGCGTCATCTGCCTCAAAGGCAGCCAGCGTCTTCGCGTCCGAGGCGGCACTTTCCTCCAGGTTGAGATCGCGCCGCACGTAATGCCGGTAATGTACCAGCGCATCCCGGTTTCCCGGCTCGGCCGCCAGAATGGCGCGCGCAGCCGAAAGCACGCGCGGCGTGTCGTCCAGATTGTGGCTGAGGGTGAGCGCCATGCGCAGGAACACGAGCTTTCGGGCAGGCTCGAGCTTCGCAAGCTCGAAGAGAATATCCACCGCCCCGCTATACTGGTGAAGCTTCGTCATGCTCATGGCCAGCCGCGTGAGGGACGCCACATCGAGCCGGCTTCCGGAATTGCGCAGCGGCTGCAAAAGCTGCATCACGCGAACATAGTTTCCTTCGTTATAGCTTCGCTCCGCCTCGCGTGCGACATTGCTCATCCATTCTCTCCGGAAATTGCATATTTAAAACAACTATATCCATTTAGCTTGCTTGGATCTTGCCGCCCTTTTCCTGCCGACCCACAGTCACCGGCACCGACCCAAAGAAAACGGCCGGCGAAACCGCCAGCCGCTTCCTTTCAAATCCGGATTGCTACACTCAGCGACCGGAAATCCGGTCGCCCCGCACCCAGCCCGGCCGCCCCCAGTTACGCACCCTCATGCGCGGATAGACAACAAGCGACAAAAAGGGCGCCAGGCCGAAAGCCAGAACCACGACCGCAGGAATGAGATATTTCGCGTGAACCGCAAGGGCCGGAACTGACAGCACCGCGATCGCGCCCAGCCCGAACAGCATCGCGTTGATCTGCATGGAGACGATGATCCGAAGCCAGTTGTTGGTGGAAATCATGGCGAACCTCCTTCGTTTGGCTGATAACAGTCAATGGAGGGATGAGGTTCCGCGAGGATCGACGGCTGCTTTGGCTGATAGCCATGCAGGCGCATCCGTTATGGACAGCAGAATCTTGGCGGAAGAGGTGGGATTCGAACCCACGGTACGGTTTCCCGCACGCCGGTGTAGGATCGACACGCAAGTCTCTCGGTGGAGAACATCACGGGCCTTCCTCCGAACCGTGCTTGCGACTTTCGTAGCACACGGCTCTCCAGTGATCATTAGCGAGTGGCGGAAAGGGTGGGATTCGAACCCACGGGACGCGTAAACGCCCGGAAGTTTTCAAGACTTCTGCCTTAGACCACTCGGCCACCTTTCCTTATGCTTTTGCCAGTTTCGGCAAGGCAAAATCCGATAGCTTGATTCCATCGTATTTACCAGCATGGATTTTGACATGACATTCACGGCAGACCGGTATTTGCTTCCGGTTTATCGCGGACATCACTTCGGCAAAACCTACCGTCTTCCCTTTCCGAACATGTCGGAGGTGATGCATTTCCACATCGTTGGCATTTCCACAGACAGCACATGGCTTGTCCAATTTACTTCGTGTGCGCTTGTTTATGCCCATGCTGATCTCATCTCTGAGGTCGGCGTTAACTAGGAACCTTGTTCGGTTCTTCGTCCATTTTCGTTGGAGTGGGAGCGAGATGTAGGCCGTAGCCTTCCCGTCTTCATCCCAACGTTTGGGTGTCACAAGCTCAAGACGACGTGCCCTGAACAGTTTCCTCAGTGAAAGTTGGTGCTTTCGACAGAGGGTTTTCGCGCATGAGAAGTGAAGAATATGTTGGATACGCTTGATCGCCAATGGATTGTCCACGAACGAGTAATAGTTGGCTATCCCCGTCAGTATCTGTCCGTAGCGTTCGACGATCATGTGATCGTCTTGCATAATCCATCCGGTTTTCGCCAGAGGTTCTCCACTTGTGTCGCAGAAACCGCGTTCGTTCAGCCGACGAATAAGGTCATCTGTCGGAGCCGTCATGAAAGTCTGATGTGTGACGGCGAGTCGCCGTGTAAACCTCAGACCATTCTTAGTAACGATCTTCCTATGGACGCCTGTGTCGTCTCCCCCGTTACCGATCTGGATGAAAGTTCCGAGGAACTTCGCCTTTTCGGTTCTTGAGTGTCGAATGTGAGTTTTCTCAGCACTTAGTTCCAACTTCATCTGGTCACGGAAGAAAGCTGTCGCCTCCTCCTTGAGTTTGGTTGCGAGCGATAAAGGCCCGTCAACCGCTACAATCCAGTCGTCCGCGTAGCGAACGTACTTGATCCGGACAAAGTTTGGATCGTTATGCATCTGAGATGGGAGCTGTCGCATTCTCGTATCGAGCTGCGTAATCTCGTCATCCTCTTTCGACAGGCCTTTCTTGAGGAGGCGACGTCGAGCTTTGACAACGGCCGTATATTCGGGATTGACCCTTTTACGCGCACCTGTGTCGTGCTCGGCTCTGAAATTCTCCATCCACAAGTCGAACTCGTGGAGGAAAATATTCGCCAAAATCGGGCTGACAATGCTTCCCTGTGGGGTCCCCGCAAGTGAATTCACTTGCGTTTTGCCCTCAAGGTAGCCAGCCGTCAATGCTTTCCAAATTAGGTCCAAGAACCGTTGGTCCTTGATCCTTTTGTTCAGCACCTCAATCAGCTTCCCGTGATCGATGTTGTCGAAGCAACCTTTGATGTCACCTTCGACGAACCAGTTCACGGAGTGCCATAAACGCACTTCCTTCAAAGCGGAATGCGTTCCCCTCCCGGCTCGGAAGCCGTGGCTACATGGGAGGAATGTCGGTTTCTCCCCGTCATAAATTGACGTAAGGATCATCCTCAAGACCTCTTGAACAACCTTGTCCCTAGAGGATGGAATCCCCAATGGACGGAGCTTGCCGTTTGCCTTCGGGATGTGAATCCGTCTAGCTCGGGTGAAGGCGAAGGACTGGTCCCTCATCTCCGCGACGATCCTCTCGATGTGCTTCATAGAGAAGCCATCAATCGTTTCGCCGTCCGCTCCCGGTGTCATGTTGCCCGGTGAACTTTTGATGTTCTCGTAGGCAGCGATATACAAGTCTGGTTCGTACATCAGCCTATAGACGTCTTGGTTCACCCAAGTTGGGTCGCCGTTCAGCTTTCTAATTATCTGCAGTCTGCGTAGACCTCGTGTACCATCCGGTACAGTCTCCACTTCCGCAGATGGACCACCTGCCATGCTTCCCCTTCTTCGAGCATTACCCCGACCGTATCAGCTCTCGCTGGCGGGTACTACCATAGCTCCGAAGCCATTGGAATCACTTCCTTTAGGCTTTCCCGAAGTTCCAAACGATCTGTGTCTATGCACTTAGGGTCCTCTTCCGTAGCTTCCTTCATCTTGAAGGCTGGAGCGTTCAGGTCTCTTCTTCGAGCTTGAAAACCTCTCGAAGAATAAACGACATGAGGGCACGGGTTTTATCCCCTCATCGAAGCCAGTAATTCGTCCACTACTAAGGTTCGACCAGTAAGGGTCTACCCATATGCATCATTGCTGACCCACACTATCGGAGAACTACCCGTGCTCCTCATGGGCCTTTTCCCTGGATGCTATGTTCAGCTCCTCCTTTCGGATCGGCCTAACCAGGGCGCGTTACGGGGATGAGACCACCCCGGTAACTCATTGGAGTTACACACAAATCGCCGACACATCGGCGCACTTTCAAGACCGGTTCCTTAAACCACTCGGACACTCTTCCAGCACACCGACCGCGAGCGGGGTTTCGAAGCGCCCCTTTATGTGCCGCAGTCTTTCGTGCCGGGCTTTGTAGCAGCTTTCGGCGGAGCGTCAACCGGCACCGCCAAAGGGTGGCGCCGGTAGTGACGTCAGGCGACATCTCCTCAGTAGGATATGATGGGGGCCGCCGTCAGCTTGGAGAACAGCGCCTCCATGGCCTCCGGGATGCCCTGATCGGGGCCGACCTGGAAGAAAAGACCGGGTGACGCGCAGCTTTGCAGGGCTTGCGGGATCTTGGGCGCAAAGGATTTCACGTAGGTCACGTAGGTGTAGTCAGTCATCGGAATATAGGTCGTGTAGAGTACCGCGATCTTGATGCCACGGTTCTTCAGCACCGTGCAGTTATCGGTCGGGATATAGTCGATGCAGCGGGAATCGCCGAAGATGGCGGTGTTGCACTGCTTCACCTTCCAGCGGTTCTGTACCCCGTCGGTGATGAGGATCACATATTTTCCGGCCTGGCTCACCGAGGTTCCGTCGCCCGGTGCCCCGATCCGGGTGTTCAGCACACCGAGAGCCGAGTTGATGTCCGTCAGCGCAAAGGAGTTGAAACCGTTGGTCGGCATGGTCATCAACGCCAGCTTCTTGCCTGAGGTGACCAGATCGTTCATGTCGGCGGACAGCGCGGACAGTTCCTCGATCTTGCTGGCAACGGCGGTTTCGGCCTTCGCACCGAGATTGTAGAGCGCCACCCGGTAGAGGTCGGCCTGGGTGCGGGTCGAGGTCACGGCATTGGCGATCTTGTCCAGCCCCAGCCGAACGACGTCGATGCGGAACTTGGCGCCCGTTGCCACCGCCTGGGTGTAGTTGCTGTTGGTCCCGTCGAGCGTATGGCAGGCGAAAGCGCATCCGATCTTGGAATTCAGCGTGTTGATGTCTGCCGTGGTCGCACCCAGCCCCATGGAGGGGCTGTTGTCGACCATCAGATAGAAATCCTTGAAGATGGCCGCATTGAAGCTCGCCTGGGCGGCCCCGGAAATGTCGATCTTGGTGATGTTCAATACCCGCAGGAAGGTGGTCGGAATAGAAAGCGTGTAGGTGAGGTCCGACTGGAGGTGATTGCCTTCCTTGCTTACCGTCATGTCCGCCTGGACATCGAGACTGGGATCCAGGAGCTTTACCTGAGCCTGCAGATCCGCAAGCGCAGCCTTGGACCAGTCAGCATGGGTGTAGGTATAGCCAACCGCGCCTCTCTGCTTCTGGGCGAGAGAACCGGAGTTGATGGAGGCCAGAATGGCTTCGTCTGCCATGTTCTGCACCCGGGTTTTGGTTTCAAGCGCCCGCGATACATCCACCGCCAGGCCAACCATGCCCATCAGCGGAATGAGCAGCAATGCAGTGGTGATCCCGAAATTGCCGGACCGATCGCCTGCCGCCGCCCTTATCTTGTCCAAACACCGCAACATGGCTGCGTCACCTGTCGTCTAAATTGAAATTTAGACAACAATTAGCAAGCATAAGTAAATACGGTACTAATTATCAGGGGAGGCTTCTTTACGACATATTTACCTTTTCCCGATGCCGGGAGCGGAGGCTCAAAATGGGCAGCCAGATCAAAGGCGCCAGACGAGGGCCCCGCCCGTCATCCCCGCACCTGCCGCGGTCATCAAAAGCGTGTCGTCCGGCTTCAGGCGGCTATCGGAATCTGCCAGGGAGAGCGTCAACGGAATCGTGGCGGCGGAGGAATTGCCGTATTCGGCGACCGAGCGCTCGGTCCTCTGGCGATCGATGCCGAGGTGGTCGGCAACGCTGTCGAAAATCCGGCTATTGGCCTGATGGGGAATGAAACGGGTGATGGCAGATGGTGAAAACCCGGCAGCTGCCATCGCGTTGCGCCCGGTTTCCACCATCATTCGCACGGCCTTTTCATATACCGCACGGCCGTCCCGCATGGTCATCAGAACCGCTTCGGCTTCAAGCCCGGGTTCAAATGGCCGGGCGGAACCGCCATGGGGCACGGAAATCAGATCATAGGCCGAGCCATCCGTCTGAAGATCGGCGCCGAGCAGACCTCTACCTTCGTCACCATCGGGTGACAGGACAACAGCGCCGGCGGCATCGGCAAACAGCACGGCACTCGCCCGTTCCTTCGGATTGATCCGGCGCGAGAGGAGATTGCCGGCGACCACGAGAACCGGCCGGCCCTGGATCCGCACGAAACTGTCGGCCAGCGTGAGGGCGTAGACAAAACCGCCGCAGGCACCGGCAAGGTCCAGCCCCCCTGCCCGCTTCAGCCCCGCCTTGAGCGCTACCAGAGGCGCGCTGGGCGGGAGGAGATGGTCGGGCGTCGAGGTCGCCAGAAGCAGGAGACCGATATCGTCTGCGGCCAGACCGCTCCTTCTGAGGGCGTCGCGGGCCGCAGCTGCCGCCAGGTCGCTCAACGTTTCTCCCGGTTCGGCCCAACGGCGCGTGCGGATGCCGGTGCGCCTTTCGATCCAGCCGGCTTCGAGACCCAGCATCCGTTCGATGTCCCCGTTCGGGACAATTCGATCCGGAACCGCGTGGCCGAAGCCGGCCATGCGGCTGGTGCGCGGTGCGCTCACCGTCGGAACTCCTTCAGAACATGGGTCACCGCCTCGTCGATCCCGTCATAGAAGCGGTCCAGCTCAGCCTCGGTCACGCAATAGGGCGTCATCAGGTAAAGCACATTGCCCAGAGGCCGGATGAGCAGATGCCGCTCGCGGAAAAAGGCCCGCAGCTTCGGGCCGCATTCGGCGAGATAGCCTCCGCCGGGAAAGACCACATCCAGCGCGGCAATCGTTCCCATGCGCCGTATATTGGTGAAGCGATCATCGTTGCGGAAGCGGTTCAGCCGGGCCTCGTGCGCCTCGCCGAGTGCATCGATGCGGGCCTTGACGGGCTCCTTCTCCCAGACCTCCATATTGGCAAGGCCCGCGGCACAGGCAATCGGGTTTGCGGTGAAGGAGCTCGAATGAAAGAAGGTCTTCCGCCGGTCGGTGGAAAGATGAGAGGCGAAAATCTCCTCGGTCGCCATGGTCACCGCCAGGGGAATTGCCCCGCCCGTCAGCCCCTTGGAGGTGCAGAGAATGTCCGGTGCGACGCCCGCCTGCTCGCAGGCAAAGCGGGTGCCTGTGCGGCCCCAGCCAGTCATCACCTCGTCGAAGATCACCAGCACGCCATGGGCTCGGGCGATGCGGTGAAGTTCCTTCAGCACGTCGGGGCGATAGAAGCGCATGCCGCCGGCACCGAGCACAAGCGGCTCGACCAGAAGGGCCGCCATGCCGCCTTCGCGGCAGAGCCTTTCAAAGGCATCAAGCGTTGCCTGCTCGGCGTCCGCAGAGGGGCCGGGAAAGGGCAGCCGCTCCACGGAGAAGAGCAGAGGGTCGTAAGGAGCATTGAAAACGCCCCGCTCCCCGGTCGACATGGTACCGATCGTATCCCCGTGGTAGCCATCCTCAAGCACCGCGATGCGGCGGCGGTCGATGCCCTGATTGTGAAAATGCCCGAGCGCCATCTTGAGCGCCACTTCCACGCAGGTTGAACCGCTGTCTGAATAGAAAACCCGGGTGAGCCCTTCAGGCGCGACCGCCACCAGTGCACGGGCCAGGGCTTCCGCGGGCTCATGGGTAAATTCGGCAAAGATCACCTGATCCAGGCTATCAGAGGCCTTGCGGATGGCCTCCATGATCGGCGGGTAGCGATGGCCGTGAGTAATCACCCACCAGGAGGAAATGCCGTCGAGGATCGCATGACCATCGGCATCGTAGATGGTGGCGCCTTCGGTGCGCACGGCCTTACGCATTTCCGGCTCGAGAGCATGCTGGGTAAAGGGATGCCAGACGGGCGACGCATCGGTCATTTCAGCACCTCCTGGAAATCCGCCAGACGGAAGTTGGCCGCAAAGGCAGAAGATAGCGCCGCCTGGTCGAGCTGATCGAGCATCGGCAGGCGGCCGAGAATCTTCACCTTGCCCACGACACCGATGATGCGTTGCGTCTCCGGCATCTCTTCGCCGATGAAGGCGACGCCCAGCACGGGCACGTCTCGCGCCCGCAGCGCCTCCAGCGAAAGAAGCGTGTGGTTGATCGTGCCGAGCATGGTGCGGGCGCAAAGCACCACGGGATGCTTCCAGCGGGCGAAGACGTCGATATAGGTCACGGTCTCATTCAGCGGCACCATCAGCCCGCCGGCCCCTTCGATCACCAGCGGCCCCTCGCCCTCCGGCGGGACAAGCCTGTCCATATCGATCTCCACGCCATCGAGCCGCGCGGCATAATGGGGGGAAGCGGGTGTTTTCAGCCGGTAGAGCTCCGGCAGCACGCGGCCCGAGGCGAGACCGCCAAGGCGCGCCACAAGCTGACTGTCGGTTTCCTCCTCCAGCCCCGATTGCACGGGCTTCCAGTAGCGGGCGCCAAGGGCACCCGCCAACGCTGCGGAAAAAACGGTCTTGCCAATGCCGGTATCGGTTCCGGTGACAATGATGGGGGTCGTCATGATCATACTCCGGGCGTTTCGGATTGCATCACGTCCGCCAGGTGCTCCACCATGGCGGATACATCTTCGGTGGTGACGTTGAGCGTCAGGGATAGACGCAGGCGCGCGGTGCCCTCCGGAACGGTGGGCGGGCGAATGGCCCTGATATCGAAGCCGGCGCTGCGCATCCGTTCGGCGATCCTGACGGATCGGGCATTGTCGCCAATGGGTACGGGGATGATCTGCGACGGCCCAGGATCAATGCCGAGGCGCTGTTTCAATATGTCGCCGGCAAGCGACACGAGCCGGTTCAGCGCTTCCCGGCGTTCGGGCTCTTCGGCAACCAGCCGCAGCGATGCGCGCACCGCAGCCGCCATCAGCGGCGATGGCGCGGTGGAATAGATGAAGGGCCGTGCCCGATTCACCAGATAGTCGCAGAGAAGCGCGTCCCCGCCGAGCAACGCACCGGAAGCGCCAAGCCCTTTGCCACAGGTGTGGAGCGAAAGAACATTCTCGCGCCCCTCCAGCCAATGGCCCGCCCCGCGGCCCCCATCGCCGTGAACGCCGGTCGCATGGGCCTCGTCGATCACAAGAAAGGCGTCATGCCGGTCCGCCAGGGCTGCTAGGTCGGCCAGCGTCGCGAAATCGCCATCCATGGAATAGAGGCTTTCAACCGCAATCCAGGCATGCCCCTTCCCGCCTTCGCGCCGCCAGTCTGAGAGAGCCCGTTCCAGCGCGTCGGTGTCATTATGGGGGAAGCTGACGGCCGATGCCTTGCTCTGGCTGATGCCATCAAGCGCGCTCGCATGCACCAGCGCATCGAAAAAGATCCGGTCCTCGCGCTGCGGCAAGGTGGAAAAGAGCGCCAGATTGGCAGTGAAGCCATTGCCGAAATAAAGGCAGCGACCCACGCCGAAAAAGGCGGCCGCTTCCGCCTCCAGCGCTTCATGTTCCGGATGATTGCCGCGCAGCAGCCGCGACCCGCCGGAGCCGACCGGCACGCCACGGGACATGGCCTCTTCCACCGCCCCCTTCAGGCGCGGCGAGGCGGCAAGGCCGAGAAAATCATTGGACGTGAAATCACGTCCGGCTTCGGCAATCAGCGCCCGCCGCCGGCCCTTACGCTCCAGGCCGGCCAGCGTGCGGCTGTACCGGGCAAGCCGGTCGCTCATTCCGCATCGCACCCCAGCGGTTCCGGCTTCAGGCCGAGCTTGCGGAACAGCGCTTCGTCATGGCTTTCACCGGGATTGTCGGCGGTCAGCAGCACATCGCCGGTGAAGATTGAGTTGGCACCGGCCATGAAGCACAGCGCCTGCAGCTCGTCGCTCATCTCTGTGCGGCCGGCGGACAGGCGAACATGGCTGGTCGGCATCAGGATGCGGGCCAGCGCGATCGCGCGGACGAAATCGATCGGATCGACCGGGTCAGCATTTTCGAGCCTGGTGCCGGGGATCGGGATCAGCATGTTGATCGGAACGCTTTCCGGCGGCTCGGGCAGGTTTGCGAGCGTGACCAGCATGTCGATGCGGTCTTCGGTCGTTTCACCCATGCCGAGAATGCCGCCGGAGCAGATCTTCATGCCCGCATTGCGGACATTGTCCAGAGTCTCCAGACGGTCCGCGAAGGTGCGGCTGGTGATGATCTCGTTATAGTAGCGCTCCGACGTATCGACATTGTGGTTGTAATAGTCGAGGCCGGCATCCTTAAGACGCAGCGCCTGCTCGGGCGTCAGCATGCCCAGCGTCATGCAGGTTTCCATGCCCATGGCCTTTACGCCGGAAACCATGGCGATGACCATGTCCATGTCGCGCTCTTTCGGGCTACGCCAGGCGGCACCCATGCAATAGCGCGTCGACCCCTGCTCCTTGGCCTTGCGGGCTTCAGCGAGCACGCGCTCCACTTCCATGAGCTTGGAGGCCTTGAGGCCCGTCGGCGCATGGGCGGACTGGCTGCAATAGCCGCAATCCTCGGGACAACCGCCTGTCTTGATCGAAAGCAGCCGGCTCATCTGGATCGCATTGGCATCGAAATGCCGGCGATGCACCGTCTGGGCCTCGAACATCAGGTCGTTGAAGGGCTGGTTATAGATGCGCCGCGCCTCTTCGGTGGTCACCCGTCCAGTCGATGCGGGGGAAACGGCGGAGGGCGTCTGATCGGCGGAAATCTTGTCGAGCATCGCGTGTCGCAGTCCTTCTGTTGGCATGTCGAAAGCGCTTTGGTGCCCACACTTGCCCGCTTTCGTAGATAGTTTCAAGAATTATCTATAATTTTTCCCCGCCCTCATACCAAGGGAGGAAATGGTACGGTCTTCCCAAGTTCGCATGCTGACCGGGCAAAGAAAAGGCCGAAACGCGGCGCGCAATGGCCCTTCGCGAATTCCCGGCGCTGATATATCACCTACCTTGATCTTGGCTGCCTGCTCTGCCAACATCCTGATATATCAGTTAGGACTTTAGTCATGGGCTCAGCCGTCGATTCCCTCAGCCATCAGGCCTATCTCGCGCTTGAAACCCTCATCGTCACCCTCAAGCTGAAGCCCGGATCGCTGGTGACAGAACGGCAGTTGATCGATCTCGCCGGTCAGGGGCGGACGCCGGTGCGCGAGGCGATCCAGAAACTTGCCTGGCAAGGTCTGATTGAAGTTCGACCGCGTGTCGGCCTTCAGATTACGGAGATTGGGCCGGACGATTATGCGGACATCCTGCAGGTACGGGCAGAACTGGAGCCGCTGGCAGCAGGTCTTGCGGCCCGGCATGCCAATACCGACCAGCGGGCCCGCCTGCTTTCCTGCGCGCAAACCATGACCACCTGCGCGGTGACAGGCGATATGGCGGCCTTTCTGGCGGCCGACAAGCTGTTTGACGAAATCATGGAGGATGCCTGCCCGAATCGGTTTCTGACGTCGGCGCTCGCCCCTCTCCAGACCCATGCGCGCCGGCACTGGTTCTCGATAGCCACGCCCGAACGCATGGACCGCTCCATCTCCCTCCATGTCGCGGTGATCCGTGCCATTCAGCAGGGCGACGTCTCCGGCGCTTCGCGGGCCATGACCGCGCTTCTGGATTATTTGCTGAAGCGGTGACACATCTTGCAGCGCCTCTAAACAAGCATTGACTAAATATTCGGTCCTGCTAACCTTCCCTTCAGGATGCGGGCGAAATCCCGCGTCCCGGGGCCTAGAAAACCTCTTACATCAGGCGGTGGTGCCTTGATCGGCGCCTCCCGAGACGATTAGCTTTCCTGCCCAGCGGCCGGGAGGCCCCGGTCATGTCCAGAACTTCGGTTTAAAAGCCGGGGCGACCGTTGATGTACGGTTTTTCTACTCCCCGGTCACCGGTGGCTATAACAAGGCCGCCGGTGGCTCCTCTTGGCACGGGAGTCGACCTCAATGGATCTGAACATATTCTACACTTCATCGCCCGACTGGATCAAAGCGCTCATGGTGATCCTGCCCCATGCAACTCTGATGGGTGTCGCCTGGCTGGTCTTCCGTCGCCCTGCGCCATCCCCTCCCCCAGCCCCGGCGGCAAAGGTGACGTCCAATCCCGTGCTCGAGGTTCTGCCTGCGCCGGTACGGCTCGATCTCGCCCTATCGGAGCTGGACATGCGGCAGAAATGAAAAGGCGGACAGCAAAACGACGCCCTCATTGCGGAAGGCGGCGTTATTGAATGCGGGAAAGAAAATCAGCCGACGAAAGCGCGCTCGATGACGAATTCGGCGGGCTTGTTGTTGGCGCCTTCAGTGAGCCCAGCCTTCTCCAGCAGCTCCTTCGTATCCTTCAGCATGGCGGCAGAGCCGCAGATCATGCCGCGGTCGATGGCAGGATCGAGCGCGGGAACGCCGAGGTCTGAGAAGAGCTTGCCATTGGCCATCAGGTCGGTGATGCGACCCTGGAACGGATAGTCCTCACGGGTCACCGTCGCATAGTGCTTCAGCTTGTCGCCGACGATTTCGGAAAGCAGCTCGTTGGAGCGGATTTCCTCGATCAGGTCGAAGCCGTATTTCAGCTCGGCCACCTCGCGGCAGGTGTGGGTTAGGATGACTTCCTCGAACTTTTCGTAGGTTTCCGGATCGCGGATCAGGCTCGCGAACGGCGCGATACCGGTGCCGGTGGAGAACATGTAGAGGCGCTTGCCGGGTGTGAGCGCATCGAGCACCAGCGTGCCGGTCGGCTTCTTGCGCATCAGGACGGTATCGCCCGGCTGGATCTTCTGGAGGTGCTGGGTCAGCGGACCGTCCGGAACCTTGATCGAGAAGAACTCGAGTTCCTCGTCCCAGGCGGGGCTTGCGATGGAATAGGCGCGATAGATCGGCTTGCCCTCGACCATGAGGCCGATCATGGCAAACTCGCCCGAGCGGAAGCGGAAGCCTTCAGGACGGGTCATGCGGAAGCGGAACAGGCGATCCGTATAATGCGTGACGCTCAGCACCTTCTCGGCATAGACGCCGGCAGGGATGGATTCAGCGAAATCTTCGGTCTTTGCGGGAGCGTTCATCAGCGGTCGAGTCCTGTGGTCTTCCGGTTCTCAGCCTTTTCGGGCACGGCTAGGCTGATATTACATGTTGCGCTGCAAATAAAGGTAAAGCGTTCCACGGTGTCGCACCGATGGAGAATATTCCGGCCACTGGCCGACGGCATCCGTTATGGCCGATGCCGGGAAGCGCTACATTGACATTGATCAAAAGGCCATGCGGCACGTCATCGCGCCGCATGGAGAGGCATGCGATCCGTCAGGCGGCAGGCTTTGCCTTGCGCCGCCAGCTGTATGAACCGGGATTGGCGCTGTCGCGCGCGGCCGGCTGGTAGTGCACGTCGATGCCCGGCAGGCGGCCTTCGGCGAGGCGCTTCAGCGCAGTCGCGCTCTTCACCGCAAAGCTGGTGATGCCGCACCGAAGCATGAGTGGCAGCGGGTCGATCAGCACGTCGCCGACAGCGCGGATATCGCCTTTGTAATGCAGACGGTCGCGCAGGAGCGAGGCATGGCTGAAGGCGCGGCCGTCGTTAAAGGCCGGGAATTCCACTGCCACCAGCGCGATACGGTCGAGATAGGGCTGCAGCTTGCGCACATCGTCCGCCGGCTTGACGAGAACGGCAAGGCCGCTCTCGTTGCTGGCTTCGGCATGGGCGAGGAAATCGGCGAGCGGACGGATGGGCTGCTCGCCCTCGCCCGCCTTGCGGTCTTCCGTTTCGATGACAAAGGGATCGTTCTCGACGAAACCCGTTTCGGTCCAGAGTCTGGTCATGATCGATCCTTATTCGGCAGCTTCGGCCGTTGCGCCGTAAAGCGCATCCTTGAAGGGCTGCGGCCCCACGCGGCGATAGGCTTCAAGGAAGGTTTCTTCCTTCGAGAGCCGCAGGCCGAGATAGGTGTCGACGATGGTCTCCACCGCATCCGTCACCTTCTCAGGCTCGAAGCCGCGGCCGATGATTTCGCCGATGGATGTGTTCTCATCGCCAGACCCGCCCAGCGTGATCTGGTAGAGCTCCGCGCCCTTCTTCTCCACACCCAGCAGGCCGATATGGCCGACATGGTGATGACCGCAGGCATTGATGCAGCCGGAGATCTTGATCTTCAGCTCGCCGATTTCTTCCTGCCGCTCGGGCGCACCGAAGCGGGAAGAGATTTCCTGTGCCACTGGGATGGAGCGTGCATTGGCAAGCGCGCAGTAATCCAGGCCCGGGCAGGCGATGATATCGGTGATGAGGTTGGAGTTGGCCGTTGCAAGGCCCGCCGCCACCAGTGCGCGATAGACCGGCTCCAGATCGGCCAGCGCCACATGCGGCAGAACGATGTTCTGCTCGTGGCTGATGCGGATCTCGTCCTGCGCATAGTCGGCGGCGATATCGGCGACAACCTCCATCTGCGCGTCGGTGGTGTCGCCGGGAATACCGCCGATCGGCTTCAGCGAGATGGTCACCATGCCGTAGTCCGGATGCTTGTGCGGCTTGACGTTGTTGTTCACCCAGCGGGCAAATTCCTCGTCGCGCTTCTTCCACTCGGCCAGGCTTGCCCAGCCTTCGGCGCGGGCCGGAAGCTCGGGCGGCGCGAAATAGGCGGCAATCGCCTTCACGTCGGCTTCCGGCAGCCTCAGCTCGGTGTTTTTCAGCTCGGCGAATTCCGCTTCCACCTGACGGGTCAGTTCCTCGGTGCCGGTCTCGTGCACGAGGATCTTGATGCGCGCCTTGTACTTGTTGTCGCGGCGGCCATGCAGGTTGTATACGCGCATGATGGCGGTGATGTAGGAAAGCAGGTCTTCTTCCGCCAGGAAGTCCTTGATCTTCTTCGCGATCATCGGCGTACGGCCCTGCCCGCCGCCGACATAGACGGCAAAGCCAAGCTCGCCCGCCTCGTTCTTCTTCAGATGCAGGCCGATATCGTGCACCTGGATCGCCGCGCGGTCGCGCTCGGCGCCGGTGACGGCGATCTTGAACTTGCGCGGCAGGAAGGAGAATTCCGGATGCACCGACGACCACTGGCGCAGGATTTCCGCATAGGGACGCGGATCGGCCACTTCGTCCTGTGCCGCCCCGGCGAAATGGTCTGCCGTCACGTTGCGAATGCAGTTGCCCGAGGTCTGGAGCGCATGCATCTCGACGGTCGCGAGTTCAGCCAGGATATCCGGCGTGTCGGAGAGCTTCGGCCAGTTGTACTGGATGTTCTGTCGGGTGGTGAAATGCCCGTAGCCACGGTCATACTTCCGGGCGATATGGGCCAGCATCCGCATCTGCTTGGAATTCAGCGTGCCGTAGGGGATGGCGACGCGCAGCATATAGGCGTGCAGCTGGAGATAGACGCCATTCATCAGGCGCAGCGGTCGAAAGGCATCCTCGGCCAGCTCACCCGCAAGGCGGCGCTCCACCTGATCGCGGAACTGAGCAACGCGCGCGTTGACAAAGGCGTGGTCGAATTCGTCGTAACGGTACATCTTATCTCTCAGGCGGCAATGAAGTCGGGATCGGCGGCCTTGTAGCCGTCGGCATATAGCATGGTCGGGCCTTCGGCGCGAATACGTTCGCGAAGACGCAGCGGCCGGATCTTGCCGTTGACCTCGGCGACATCGATGACATTCACATCGAGCACGAGATTGGCGGCGAAATCGCGCTTGCCGATTTCTTCCAGCGACTGCACGGCCTCCTGATGGCGCGCCACCAGCGCATCCTGCAGGTTTTCCGTCCAGTTGCCCGCGGCATCCAGCCATACGGCGATGCCGTCGCCCAGTCGATTACCCGTCAAAACCTTGTCAGCCATGGCTTCCGTTCCTTACCAGTTCGCGGGCTTCGGCCGCCTGGCCGACCAGCGATTGAGACTGTTCGAAGTTCGCACCCGCCACCGCATCGCCGATGATGACCATGACGGGGCCCGTCAGTTCGTCGCGATGCTCAAGATCGGGCAGATCCTTCAGCGTTCCGTGCAGCAGCCGGCGATTGCGGCGGCTGGCATTCTCGATGACGGCGACCGTCGTATCGGGCGAGAGGCCAGCCTGCATCAGCCGCTCCGCAACGGAGGCGGCAACCGTGCGCCCCATGTAAACCGCCACCGTCGCACCCGAAACGGCAAGGCTTGCCCAATCGGGCAGCACGTCGCCGGCCAGATCATGGCCGGTCGTGAAGATCAGCGAGGAAGCGACACCGCGGAGCGTCAGCGGCAGCTCGAAATCCGCGGCCGCGGCGAAGGCGGAGGTAATGCCGGGCACGATCTCATAGGAAATGCCCGCATCGCGCAGCGCCTGCATTTCTTCCATGGCCCGGCCATAAACCAGCGGATCGCCGGATTTCAGCCGCACGACGCGCTTGCCCGCACGGCCGAGCTCCACCAACAGTTCGCTGATCTCTTCCTGCTTCTTCGAATGGCAGCCCTTGCGCTTGCCGACCGAGATGCGCTCGGCATCCCGTCGGCCCATGTCGACGATTTCCTGCGGCACGAGTGCATCGAAGACGATCACGTCCGCTTCCATCATCACCCGCTGTGCACGAAGCGTCAGCAGGTCTTCCGCTCCGGGGCCGGCGCCGACGAGCCAGACATGGCCTTCCGGGCGGTCGATGGAGCGCAGGAGCCGCGTGGCCTTGCGGCGCGCATCCGACAGATCGCCCTGATGCACGGCATCGGCCACCTCGCCCGAGAAGAAGCGGCGCCAGAAGATGCGGCGTGCCGCGCCCTTCGGCAACAGATGGTCCACCGCACGGCGGTAGGGCATGGCGAGCTGGGCAAGGCGCCCGAGAGAAGGAGCGAGCAGCTGGTCCACCTGGGCGCGGATCATCTGGGCAAGAACAGGCCCCGCCCCTTCCGTTCCGATGGCAACGGCAACGGGAGCCCGGTTGACCAGCGCAGGCGTGATGAAATCGCAGAACTCCGGCTGATCGACCGCATTGGCAGGGATTTTTTCCGCCCGCGCCGCGGCCACGATCTGCTGGTCGAGATGCTCGTCGCCGGTTGCCGCAAAGACGAGCGTCATGCCTCGAACCTGGCTTGCCTCGAAATCAGCAGCCACATGGGCGATGCCCTCGGCCTTCAGGAAGGCGGCATAGGCGGGCTCAGGGTCGGCCCCGTATGCGATGATCACGGCCTGCGTGTTGCGCAGCAGGCGCGCCTTGGCATAGGCTTCGTCACCGTTGCCGAACACAGCCACCGTCTTTCCGGCAACGCGGAAAAACGCTGGAAAAACGGTGAGCTGGTCTGCCGTCTCGCGCATCGGGGAATCCTGTTTCATGAGGCCCTGAATATCGCCTCTAGAGCCAATTTATTGAAGAAACAGAAATCCGCCCGCTCCTCAGGCGCGGTATTTCTTTGCTCGGGGCGCGACATTTTGGAGCAAATATCTCCGGCAGGGGCGTTTGCCTGCTTTCTGCGGGATCCGGGGATGGCGGAACGCGAACATTGACTCGCCCTCGGTTTTCCTTTGTGGTGCTGCAAAAATCATCCTCTTACAGGAAATCGATCCGTGTCTGAAACCGCCCTTGCCGCCCGACTGCTTGACGTCATCGAACAGGACATCATTCCCCTCACCCGCAAAGGGGTAGCCGCCGGCAACAAGGTGTTCGGCGCGGCAATCCTCAGGAAGTCCGATCTTTCGCTTGTCATCGCCGAGACCAACAACGAGCTCGAAAACCCGCTCTGGCACGGCGAAGTGCATACGCTGAAGCGTTTCTATGAAATGGGCGAGCGGCCCGACACGAAGGATCTCATTTTCCTGTCCACCCACGAGCCCTGCACGATGTGCATGTCGGCGATCACCTGGGCCGGCTTTGACAATTTCTATTATTTCTTCTCCTACGAAGACAGCCGCGACGCCTTCGCCATTCCGCACGACCTGAAGATCCTCAAGGAGGTTTTCGGGCTGGAGCCCGGCGGCTACAGAAAGTCGAATGCCTTCTGGCGCTCCGGCTCCCTGCGGGAGATGGTGGCCGCCTCACCGGAGGCCGAAAAGGCTAGGATGCAGGCGCAGTGGGGCCGGATCAACGAGGAATATGCCCGCCTCTCCGAAACCTACCAGGCTTCGAAATCCGGCAACTCCATTCCCCTGAACTGATCGGATCGACAGCATGGAACCGTCCGGCGACATCAGGCGCCTGCTCGAAATCATGGCAGCCTTGCGCAACCGCGAAACCGGCTGCCCCTGGGACATCGAGCAGACCTTCGAGACCATCAAGCCCTACACGATCGAAGAAGCCTACGAGGTGGCCGATGCCATCGAACGGGGCGACATGGACGATCTGTGCGAGGAACTCGGCGACCTGTTGCTGCAGGTGGTCTTCCACGCACGCATGGCCGAGGAAGCGGGCGAGTTCACCTTCGAGGACGTGGTGCGTGCCGTGACATCCAAGATGATCCGCCGCCATCCGCACGTCTTCGCCCGATCGGATGCGGATACGCCGGAGGCGGTGAAGCTCCAGTGGGATGCGATCAAGAAGGCGGAAAAGGCGGAGCGCGCCGAACGCCGGGCCCGGCGCGGCATTACCGAGGATTTCAAGGCCGGCCATCTCGGCACTGTCCAGCGCAGCTTTCCGGCGCTCATGGAAGCGCTGAAGCTTCAGGAGCAGGCGGCAAAAGTCGGCTTCGACTGGTCGGATGCAGAACCGATCCTCGACAAGATCGAGGAGGAGATCGGCGAGCTGCGGCAGGCGCTGAAGGAAGGCCGAAAGGACAAGGTGGCCGACGAACTGGGCGACCTGATCTTCGCCACCGTCAATATCGGCCGGCACGTGAAGGCCGATCCGGAAATGGCGCTCCGCGGAACCAACACGAAGTTCCGCCGTCGCTTTGCCCATATCGAAGCGAAGCTCACCGAAGCCGGGGAATCGCTGGAAGAGGCAAGTCTGGACCGGATGGAAGAGCTTTGGCAGGACGCGAAGAAGGGGCAGCGGCCCTGACTATCTACCAGCCGGCCAACGATATCATCGGCGGTACGGCTGCAGATCGAGCCTACAGGGCACGATGCGATCGATGATAACGCCACTGTCCTTCAACCGATAGACAACGAATAGGCTTTTCTCGGATACGCGGCCTCGGCAGTTTTCGCCAACCTTGGAAAGCGAAAACCTGCTCCGATCGCCTCCGTAAATCGCCGCAGTCGCCTTAGGTAATTTTCGGCAATAGAAGTCTGGTTGCTTGCCTATAATCTCGTATTGCCTTCAAGTTCTTCCGGCCTTCTTGTGTGAAGAAGACCGGATGTTCTTTGATCCGGAATATGCCGCGCGGATCTCAGGCATGTCCGCCTCGATTTCGTTCCACACCTCCGCGGCTGGAATGGGCGGTGCCGGATCGAGCCGGGCAAGTCGCACCTGTTCCTCCAAGTGCTCGGCTACCCTTCGGTCGTTCAACAACGAACTGGCAAAATGTCGCTCGTCCTCCACGGCAGAGATCGCTTCTTCCGGGAAAAGGCGCGGCCCTTGCTGATCTATATACGTCGTGGTTTCAGGTTTAGACATGTCAGTATCCTTAATCTGCATATTAGCGGATAACGCGCTCCGTTCAAACAATCTCCTCGCGGCTGAAAATGATGGCATCTACCGGAACAATCTTGCTTTTCAGGCGGTGCCCTCTGGTCGAATCTGTGGCAAGAGGAGCGGAGCCGGCTGCGCCATGGTTGCTGCCCGGCTGCCCGATTTTTTCGAGGACGTCTTTCCCATGCAGGATGAAAAGTCTTTGCCATTCCCGGCGCTTCTCGGGCTTGGGGCCACGCAGATCCTCGGATATGGCACGCTCTATTACGCCTTCAGCATTCTGGTGCCCGATATTGCCAGGGATTTCCGGCATTCTGAAGAATGGGTGTTCGGCGCCTTCTCGGCATCGCTGCTGATCGGTGGTCTGGCCGCCCCGTTTTCGGGGCGTCTGGCAGATCGTTTCGGCGGCGCAAGGATCATGGGGTGGGGATCGGTCGCCTCGGCGCTTGCGCTCGCTGCAACGGCGATGGCACCCGGCGCAGCGTGCTTTGTCGCCTGTCTTGTTCTCATGCAGCTTGTTTCCTCAACCGTTCTCTATGCCACCGCTTTCACCACCATCGTGCAGGCGGGCGGGCTGCGAGCGCAGACTTCCATCGTTCATCTCACGCTCTTTGCCGGGTTCGCCTCCACGCTCTTCTGGCCGCTCACGTCCTGGGCGCATGGTTTTCTCGGCTGGCGGGAGATCTATCTGGCCTTTGGCGCTGTCAATCTGTTCGTTTGCGCGCCCATCCACTTCGCGCTTCTGAGGCTGCCCGTCCATGTCGGCGCGCGCCGAACGGGAGAAGGCCAGCGGGATGATTTTCAGGGGCTTGTGGCCCCCGACAGGCGAAAGCGGGTGGCTTTTCTGATGATGGCCGGATTTGCCATCGAAGGCTACGCCCTCTCCGCCATGCTGGTTCATGTGGTGCCTCTGACGCAAAGCCTGGGCCTCGGCAAAAGCGGGCTGGTGATTGCCTCGCTGTTCGGCCCGGCACAGGTGGCAAGCCGGTTGATCAACCTGCTGTTCGGCGGTGCGCTGCGGCAGACAACGCTTGCAGTTCTCTCGGCGGTCTTCATGCCTCTCGGCATGATCGTTCTCATCCTCACCGCCCCGTCGCTGCCGGGAGCGGTTGTCTTTGCCATCGGAATGGGTCTGGGCTCAGGGCTCACCAGCATCGTCAGCGGCACGCTGCCCCTGGAGCTGTTCGGCCGGGAGGGCTATGGAAAATTGATGGGCTGGGGCACCTTTGCCCGTCAGTTGCCGGCGGCAATGGCCCCTTTTGCCATGTCCCTATCGCTTGCCAATCTCGGCACGCTCCCTTCGCTGGGGATCATCGTCGGAATTGCCTTCGCGGGAGCGATTGCTTTCGCCGTCATACCGGTAAGCCAGGGAAAGAAAACCGGCACCGCCTGTGGCGGAACCGGTCCTTGATCACCATTCCGGCTTGGGACGGGCATTCCCCAGCCGGCCGTCCAGCTCTTCCGCCTGGCTTTCCGTGAGCCGCAGGTCGAGACGAACGGAACCGTCTTCGAGATCCTCCCGCTCGTCAACGATGGCATTGGAGTAAATCCAGGGCAGCATCTTGAGCTTTTCCGGCGGCAGGAGAACGGTCGTTTCCGTCATCACGCCCGAAAGGCGCTCCTGCACCTCTTCGAGAAGACCATCGATCCCCGCGCCTGAAATCGCGGAAACCGCAAGCGTGTTCGGGGTGGCGGCCGCCTTCTGGGTCAGCGCTTCCGCGGCTTCCGGTTCGAGCTTGTCGATCTTGTTCCAGACCTCGATCAGCCGCTCGGCCCGATCCTTCTCGTCGATGCCGAGGTCGCCAAGAATGCGGTAGACATCGGCTGCCTGTGCGCCGTTGTCCGGATCGGACATATCCCGCACATGGAGGATGATGTTGGCTTCCAGCACCTCTTCCAGCGTGGCGCGGAAGGCGGCGACGAGATGGGTCGGCAGGTCGGAGATGAAACCCACCGTATCGGAGAGGATGACAGTGCGGCCATGCGGCAACTTCATGCGGCGGAGCGTCGGGTCCAGCGTGGCGAACAGCATGTCTTCAGCCAGAACTCCTGCCCCGGTAATCCGGTTGAAAAGCGTGGATTTACCGGCATTGGTATAGCCCACCAGCGCAACGATCGGATGCGGCACCTTGCGGCGCTTGGCGCGGTGGAGCTGGCGGGTGCGTACCACCTGCTCGAGCTCCCGCTCCAGCCGGACGATCCGGTCCTGCAGCAGGCGCCGGTCGGCTTCGATCTGGGTTTCACCGGGGCCGCCCATGAAGCCCGCACCGCCGCGCTGACGCTCCAGGTGGGTCCAGGACCGCACCAGCCGGCCCTTCTGATAATTGAGATGGGCAAGATCGACCTGCAGCGTGCCTTCCTTGGTGGAGGCGCGCCGGCCGAAGATTTCCAGAATGAGACCGGTCCGGTCGATGACCTTGGCGTTCCATTCCTTCTCGAGATTGCGCTGCTGCACGGGCGTCAGCGGATGGTCGACGATGACGAGGCCCGCATCATGGGCATCCAGCGCTTCCTTGATCTCCTCGATCTTGCCGGTGCCGAGCAGCGTGGCCGGACGGGGGGCCGCGATGCTCACGATGATCCCGTCCGCAATCGTCAGGTCGATGGCCCGCGCAAGTCCCATGGCCTCCTCCAGCCGCGCTTCATTGGAGCGTGGCGGCGCCTGGGGCGGCGCATCCGCCGCGGGCTGGCTGCGCTGGGGCCGGGCAGGCTGCTTCAGCACGGGCACGATCACCACGGCGCGCATGTCGTCGCGGTGCTTTTCCTTCTCGGGAATGATCGATTCGGTTTTCGTATCGCGGATGCTTATGGGACCGGTCCTAGAAAAGAGCTGAGGTCCGACGCCCGGACATCAGACGCGGCACCCAGCGGAAATGGAAAGATTGGCGCATCTCCAGACATGGCAATGCAGCGCCGCCTTCCATAGCAACGCTGCCACCCCTCGTCCAGATCCCTGAAATATCAGGCCGACTGCTCTTCCGATTCGAACATCTGCATCGGCTGGCCGGGCATGATGGTGGAGATCGCATGCTTGTAAACAAGCTGCGAATGGCCATCACGGCGCAGGAGAACGCAGAAATTGTCAAATGAAGTGACGACGCCGGTAAGTTTCACGCCGTTGATCAAGAAAATAGTCAGAGAAATCTTCTGCTTGCGAACCGTATTGAGAAAAAGGTCCTGCAAGTTCTGAGAACGTTCCGCCATAGCGCCGATTCTTTCTTTCGTTCTTGCCGGTCATAAGACCGGTTACTTACCATGTCCGTCCCTTGGTCCGGATAAGCTTCCGCTCACCTGACCCCCGCGCCTTGAGTATCAAATCGGCGTCTTCTCCGCAATGTCGAAAAAGGCCTCGCGAATTTTCTGTGACACGCTGCCGGGATGGCCGTTTGCGACGGTTTTTCCATCGATGGTAACGACGGGAAAGCAGATGCTCGTGGCAGCCGTAATGAAGACTTCGCGGGCATTCAGCATGTCGTCGACGGTAAAATAGTCTTCCTTCACCGAAATTCCGAGCTTCGCCGTCACATCCAGCAGCGTTGTCCGCGTAATTCCCTTGAGAATGCCGTTTTCGGCGGGTCGGGTTATCAGCTGGCCTTCGCCGTTGACGATCCAGACATTGGTGGCCGCGCCCTCGGTGACCCTGCCCTGTTCATCCACATAAATCGCTTCCTGCGCACCCGCCTCCTTGGCTTTCTGGCGCGCCATGCAGTTTGGCAGAAGGCCCACCGTCTTGATATCCACCCGCTCCCAGCGATTGTCCGGCACGGTAATAGCCGCAATGCCGTTGGCATTCTTCTTGGCGATGATCGAGGGATCGGTGCTCTTGGCGGTCACGACGACGGTCATCGGCGTATCGGGAGACGGATAGACGTGATCGCGCCGGGCCCGGCCACGGGTGACCTGCAGATAGTAGAGACCGTTTCTCACCCGATTGCGCCGAAGGACCTCTCTGATGACCTGGGTCAGTGCGGCCCGGCTCATGGGCATTTCCATGGCCAGCTCGTTCAGCGACCGTTCCAGCCGGTTGAGATGGCGGGTGAGATCGACGATCACGCCATGGCGCACTTCGCAGACTTCATAGACGCCATCGGCGAACTGGAAGCCCCGGTCCTCCACATGAACCGCCGCCTCGTCATGCGGCTGGTAGCGTCCGTTCACATAGGCAATCCTGGGCATTCTGGCCTCTCATAGATCGATGTCGGAAGGTTTCGCGGGCGTCGGTCAGACGCCCAGCGATTTCAGCTTGCGGTGCAGCGCCGAGCGCTCCATGCCGACGAATTCCGCCGTGCGGGAAATATTGCCGCCGAACCGGTTGATCTGCGCCACCAGATAATCGCGCTCGAACATTTCACGCGCTTCACGCAGCGGCAGGGTCATGATGTGATAGTCGTTGTTGCCGGAAACCTTGGGCAGCATGTCGCCGAGGTCGGTGGGCAGCATGTCCGCCGTGATCGGCGTATCCGGCCCGTCCGTCTGGGCAAGGATCATCAGCCGCTCGATGTTGTTGCGCAGCTGGCGGATATTGCCCGGCCAGTCATGGGCCTGCAGCACCGCCATCGCATCGTCGCCAATCTTGCGGCTGCGGATGCCGGCCTGTTCGGAAATCTGGCGCATGAACTGGTCGACGAGGAAGGGAATATCTTCCCGTCGCTCCGCCAGCGGCGGCACCTTGACCGGCACGACCGCAAGACGGTGGTAGAGATCCTCGCGGAAGGTTCCCTCGGCAATCTTGCTTTCCAGATTATAGGCGGTGGAGGAGATGATCCGCACATCCACCTTGACCCGCTTGGAGCCGCCCACCCGCTCGAATTGCTGGTCCACGAGCACGCGCAGGATCTTGTTCTGCGTCTCGCGCGGCATTTCGCCGACTTCATCGAGATAGAGAATGCCGCGATGGGCTTCCTCCAGCGCGCCGATCTTGCGCGGCTGGCCCGGCCCTGCCTCTGTGCCGAAGAGCGCGATTTCCATGCGCTCCGGCGTGATTGCGGCCGCATTCAGCGCCACGAAGGGGCCGTTTGCCCTTGAGGACTTGCGGTGGATGATGCGGGCCACCAGCTCCTTGCCGGAGCCGGAAGGGCCGAGGATCATGATGCGGCTGTTGGTCGGCGAGACCTTTTCGATGGTCTGGCGCAGTTGCGAGACGGCAACCGACGTCCCGATGAGATCGCCATGATCGCCGGTTCGACGCTTGAGCTCCGTCACTTCCTTGCGCAGCTTGGAGGTTTCGAGCGCCCGCTCGGTGACGAGGATCAGACGGTCGGCCTTGAAGGGCTTCTCGATGAAGTCGAAGGCGCCGCGACGAATGGCGGAGACCGCCGTTTCGATATTGCCATGGCCGGAGATCATGACAACGGGCAGATCCGGATGGCGGGCCTTGATCTCATCCAGCAGCGCGAGGCCATCGAGTTTCGATCCCTGCATCCAGATATCGAGGAAGACAAGACGGGGCACGCGATCGGAAATCGCTGCAAGCGCACTGTCACTGTCATGCGCGGTACGCGTTTCATGCCCCTCGTCGGAGAGGATTCCCGATACGATTTCGCGGATGTCTTCCTCGTCGTCCACGACCAGAATATCAGACGCCATCGGCCATTTCCTTATGTCTTGTCTCTCCCGCAGCGGCGGTTTCGCGGCGCGGCAGGAGAACGCGGATCATGGCGCCATGGCCATGATCGAATTCCGGCGGGGCATCATGCAGTTCCAGCTGCCCGCCATGTTCCTCGATGATTTTCTTGACGATGGCGAGACCGAGGCCGGTGCCCTTCTCGCGCATGGTCATGTAAGGCTCCAGAATGCGGTGCCGGTTTTCGACCGGCAGTCCACGCCCGTTGTCGACGATGTCGACCGTGTAGAGGTCGTGCTCCGCATCGAAACTTGAACGCACGAGAATGCGCCCCTGCGTGCGGTCCCCCGAGCCCAGCACGGACTCGATCGATTCCACCGCATTCTTGATGAGATTGCCGAAAGCCTGCCCGAGCATGCGGCCATCGAAAAGGCCAAGCTGCCTTTCGGTACCAAAATCCTGTTCGAAGGCGATGTCGCTGGAGCCCACTTCCCGGAGGAAGACGGAATCGCGCAGGATGTCGCGGAGGTCCGTTTCCTGTTTTGTCGGCTTCGGCATGCGGGCAAAAGCCGAAAACTCGTCGACCATGCGGCCGATATCGCCGACCTGCCGGACGATCGTATCCGTGCACTGATCGAAGACCGGTCGGTCTTCATCGCTGATCAGCTTGCCGAACCGCCGCTTGATCCGCTCTGCCGAGAGCTGGATGGGCGTCAGCGGGTTCTTGATCTCATGGGCGATGCGGCGCGCCACGTCCGACCATGCGGTCGAGCGCTGGGCAATCACCAGATCGGTGATGTCATCGAGCGTGATGACGTAGGAATCGGCCTTCTCGTTCGCCTCCTCGCGCGTCACCTGCACGGAGAGCGTCCGCTCCTTGCCGGAGCGGATGAGGTCGATCTGCTTGCGATAGTCACCCCGCGCGCGCTGGGCGGCCTCGGTCAGGACCGCATCCACCTCTGGCGCGATATCGTGCAGGCGGCTGCCGATCAGTTCGTCGGCCTTTCGGCCGAGCAGGATCTCGGCGGAGGGATTGACGATGGTGATACGGCGGTCCTCCTCAACACCGATCACCGCCGCCGTCACGCCTGACAGCACGGCCTCGATGAAGCGACGGCGGTCATCCACCTCATCCTTGGCCACGAGAATCTCGTCACGCTGGGTGCGGATCTCGCTGATCATCTTGTTGAACGTGCGCGACAGGCTGCCGACATCCCCATCGGCGGCGCGGACCGGCACGACCACGTTGAGATTGCCGCTTGCAACGCTGTCGGCAGCGCTGATCAGCAGCCGGATCGGCCGGACGATCCGGTCGGCAATCGCAATTGCCGTCCAGATGGCCGCAAGCAATACGATGAGGGCGAAGCCCAGATAGACCACCGCGAAGGCAACCTGAAGGGATGTACGGCCCGCTTCCATGGACTTGTATTCGGCGGAATTGTCTTCCACCTCACGCATGGCCCGCATGACCTTGGGGTCGACGGCGCGGATGGTGTAGAGGTGAGCGCCGGTAATGTCCTTCAGTTGCAGGATCGCCCCAACGAGATTGGTCCCCCCGGGGGGAATGAGCGTCGGCTGACCGGCGACGGAAGAGGCAAGCGCATCCTTCGGGACTGGAGGCAGCGGATTTTCCGTCTTGATATTGGCCTGCACGATGACCGTGCCATCGGACCTCAGCAGGAAGGCGCCCAGCATGCCGCGGCCCCGCGCTTGGCGTGTCAGAAGCTCGACGAAGCCGTTTCGATCGAGATTGAACAGAACCCGGTTGCGCTCGAGGTCATTGGCCATCGAAAGCGTCTGGCCCTGCAGATAGGCGGCATTTTCCATGACATAGGCCTGCGCCACATTCATGGAGTTGCGCACGATCGACTGGGTGCGGATCGAGAACCAGCGGTCGAGGCCGACATTCAGGAAGATGCTGGCAAAGATGGCGACCAGAATGGCGGGCGTGATGGCAACAACCGAGAACAGCGCCACGATGCGCACATGCAGTCGCGCCGCCGCCCGGCCCTTTTGCCGCGCCTTCCAGAGCCTGCCGATTTCCCGGACGATCAGCACGATCAGGCCCAGAATGAAGATCGAGTTCAGGCCTGCGGAGGCAATGACGACGGGACGGGTTGGAGCGAGCGGGGTGAGCCCCAGCAGCACGAAAAGGGTGAGGACGGCAGAGACAAGCGCACCGGCAGCCAGCCCCAGTCCCGGGAGGGCAAAACGGGCACGGCGGTCCTGGGCCGATCCCCCCGCTTCCTCCTCCACCAATGGCGCCATCTTCACCCCCAACCGCTTCTGCGGCCCGCTACAGCGTCTTTTGCCTCACCCAAGGGGATCTTCCTTCCCCAGGGTCTATCACGCCCTGAGCGACTCGCTTCGGCAATCGTGACTTTCAAGCAACGCATTGTGGCGAAAATGCAACGCCTGAGACGGATGTGTCAAGCGTTCCGGGCGTCCCGGTAGACCGATATCCCGAGGTCGCGGATCTTCTTGCGCAGCGTATTGCGGTTCATACCGAGCAGATCGGCGGCGCGGATCTGGTTTCCCCCGGTCGCTGCAAGCGCCGCCAGAATGAGGGGATGCTCGACTTCGATCAGAACGCGATCGTAGAGACCGGGCGGCGGCAGATCCTGGCCGAAGCTTGCGAAATAGCGCCCGACCGCCTGTTCCACAGACTGTCGCAGCGTGAGCTGACCGGATTTTTCGCCCGCGCGATCCTGCTGCACCGGAGAGCTCTGGGGCGGATTGAGTTCGGAGTCGACGATCTCCCGCGTGATCACATCCTGCGGGTAGAGCGCCACCAGTCGACGCACCAGGTTCTCGAGCTCACGGACATTGCCGGGCCAGTCATAGGCCTTCATGGCTTCCAGTGCTGAGACATCGAACCGCTTGGCGCCCAGCCCTTCCCGTTCGGCGATCAGCGCGAAATGGCGGACGAGATCCGGCACGTCTTCGCGCCGGTCGCGCAGTGGCGGCAGCCGCAGCGGCACGACATTCAGCCGGTAATAGAGATCCTCGCGGAACAGGCCCTGCTGGATCGACTGCTTCAGATCCTTGTTCGTGGCCGCGACGATCCGCACATTGGTGCGGATTGGCGTGCGGCCGCCGACGGTCATATATTCGCCCTGCTGGAGCACGCGCAGCAGGCGGGTCTGCGCATCCATGGGCATGTCGCCGATTTCGTCGAGGAAGAGCGTGCCGCCTTCCGCCTGTTCGAAGCGGCCGCTGGAGCGCGCCTGCGCGCCGGTAAAGGCCCCCTTTTCATGGCCGAAAAGTTCGGATTCGATCAGGTCGCGGGGAATGGCCGCCATGTTGATGGCGACGAAGGGTCCCTTGCGGCGCTTGCCGTAATCGTGGAGGGCGCGGGCGACCAGTTCCTTGCCGGTTCCGGATTCGCCCGTGATCATCAGCGTCAGGTCCGTCTGCATCATGCGGGCGAGCACGCGATAGACTTCCTGCATGGCGGCGGACCGGCCGACAAGGGGCATGCCGTCCTGATTGTCCTCGTCCGGGCGGTTCTGAACCTTCTTCGGCTCGGCCAGCGCCCGGCCGATAATGGCAATCAGTTCGGTGAGGTCGAAGGGCTTCGGCAGATAGTCGTAAGCGCCTTTTTCGGACGCTTTGATCGCCGTCATGAAAGTGTTCTGCGCACTCATGACGACAACCGGCAGGTCCGGCCGCGCCTTCTTGATGCGCGGCAGGAGATCGAAGGCATTCTCGTCCGGCATCACCACGTCCGTCACCACGAGGTTCCCCTCGCCTGCGGCCACCCAGCGCCAAAGCGTCGAGGCATTGGAGGTCACGCGAACCTCGTAGCCGGCGCGGGACAGCGCCTGATTGAGCACGGTGCGGATGGCGGCGTCGTCGTCTGCAACGAGAATGGTGGCATTCATCGGGAAGCTCCCTCGGTCCTTCCGGACCTGATCGTCTCTGCGGATTGCATGGGCTGCTCATCAACGAAACCGCCGCGGGACACCGGCATCAGCACACGAAACACCGTCTTGTTCGCATGGCTGTCGCATTCGATGATCCCGCCGTGATCGCCGATGATCTTCGCGACCAATGCAAGACCCAGGCCAGACCCGTTCGTCTTGGTGGTGATGAAGGGATCGAAGAGATGCGGCAGCAAATCGGCCGGCACGCCGGGACCGTTGTCCTGAACGCAGAATTCCAGCGGCAGGGAAACCTTTTCCTGGCTGCCCGCGACGGATAGCCGAATGCCCGGTTTATAGGCAGTGGTGAGTATGATTTCGCCATTCGGCCGGGTGCCGATGGATTCTGCCGCATTTTTCACCAGATTGAGGAAAACCTGGATCAGCTGGTCCCGATTGGCGAAAACCGGCGGCAGCGAGGGATCGTAAACCTCGGCAATGCGTATGTCGCGCGCAAAGCCGGCCTGCGCCAGCGCCTTCACATGCTCGAGCACGGAATGGATATTGACCGGGGTACGGTCGACCGGCCGCTCGTCGGAAAACACTTCCATGCGGTCGACCAGGGACACGATCCGGTCCGTCTCGTCGCAGATCAGCCGCGTCAGCGCCCGGTCATCGGCGCCGACGGACATTTCGAGGAGCTGAGCGGCGCCGCGGATGCCCGACAGCGGGTTCTTGATCTCATGGGCCAGCATGGAGGCCAGGCCCGAAACCGAGCGCGCCGCCCCCCTGTGGGTCAGCTGGCGGTCGATCTTGTCCGCCATGGTCCGCTCCTGGATCACCACCACGACCGAACCCGGCTCTCCCGGCACCGGCGCGGCATATATATCGACCAGCTTGTCCGGGCCGATCCTCGGCGAACTCAGATCGACGCGATATTCGTTGACCGGCGAGCGGCGGTCGCGGACCTGCTCCAGCAGCGAGAGAAGCGGACTGCCGAAGGGCACGAAGGCGGCGATGTGATGCCTTGCGAGATGCGCGGCGCTGGCGGCGAAGAAATGTTCGGCCTCGCCATTGGCAAAGCGCACGATCCCCTTTTCATCCACCATGATCACGGGATTGCGGATCGCATTCAGCACGGTCGCCGCCATCATGTCGGGGGTTTTCTGCTGGTCGCTCATGCAGCCTCCGGCGTGGGGTGAAACTGGTAGTCGGAATTGGCAAGCGCAGCGCGGAACAGCCGGGACGCCACGGCCGGGTCGCGCTCGGTCATCAGGCTGCCCTTTTCCGCGGCGGGCAGTCCGGGGGCGAACCGATCGATATACCAGCCGATATGCTTGCGCGCGTGGCGCACCGCGACTGCCGCGCCGTAGAATTCCAGCATGGCCTCGTAATGATCGACCGCAAGCTCCGGGATCGCCGCCCTCTCCGGCACGGCAGCACCGGCGAGCCCGCCCGCATGCCATGGCCTTCCCTGGCAGGCCCGTCCCACCATGACCGCATCGGCCCCGGACTCCTCCAGAATCCGCTGCGCATCCTCCGGCGTCTCGACATCGCCATTCGCAACAAGCGGAATGGATATTACTTCGCGCACCGCCCGTATGGCTTTCCAGTCGGCACGGCCTTCGTAAAACTGCATGCGGGTTCGACCGTGAATGGTCACCAGCTGCACGCCGGCAGCCTCGGCACGGACGGCGATCAGCGGCGCATTCAACGAGTTTTCGTCCCAGCCCAGCCGCATCTTCACCGTCACCGGCACCTTTACCGCTTTCACGGTGGCCTCGATGAGGCCGAGCGCATGGTCGGGATCGCGCATCAGCGCAGAGCCGGAATATCCGCCCGTCACCTTCTTTGCAGGGCATCCCATGTTGATGTCGATGATATCCGCGCCATTGGCTTCGGCGATGCGGGCGGCCTCGGCCATCCAGTGGGCCTCGCGGCCCGCAAGCTGCACCATGTGCGGGCGTATGCCGGTGCCCTTCAGCCGCGCCCAGCTTTCCCCGTGATTGTGGGCAAGCTCGCGGCTTGCCACCATTTCAGTGACGACCAGCCCCGCCCCCCAGCGCCAGGCGCGCTCCCGAAAGGGCAGGTCCGTGACGCCGGACATCGGCGCCAGAATGACCCGGTTGCGAATGGCAATCGGTCCGATGTGGAAGGGGCTTGCAAGGTCGGCTGGGGTCAAGGGCACTCACTTTGCATATTCTTGAGGCAGGCGCATTCCATGCTTTATTTTTAAGCATTGAACCCTCCTCCTGCCAAGTGAAAAAGGAAAGGCGATGGCCATGTGCTGGCCAAATAGCTTGCGAGCGGTTAAACCCGGCCCCACCGAAGCACAATAAACCGCACCGCAAGGCTCCCATGTCCCAGAAGCAATCCCATGGCATCGTCATCGTCGCCGCCGGCCGGGGCGAAAGGGCGGGCGCCTCTGTGGAAGGCCCGAAACAATATCGGACGATCGGCGGCCGGGCAGTGATTGCACACACGCTTGAGACGTTTCTGAACTGGCCGGGAAGCGGTCCGATCGTTGCAGTCATCCATCCCGATGACGAGGCCCTTTTCGCGCTGGCCACGGCAGGTCTTGCCGGCAGGGAGCGGCTCCTTGTGGTTCATGGCGGTGTCACGCGGCAGGAAAGTGTGCTCAACGGGCTCAAGGCGCTCGCCCCGCTGGGCGCCAGCCATGCCTGGATCCAGGATGCCGTGCGGCCCTTTGTCGATGAGGCTCTGCTGGAGCGGATCAGCGATGCGCTTGAAGCCGGGGCGGAAGGCGTTCTTCCCGTCATGGCGGTCACGGACACGCTGAAGCGGGGCTCGGGCGATGGCCTTGTTCTCGAAACCGTGCCCCGCGCCGGGCTATATTCTGCCCAGACCCCGCAGGCCTTTTCATTCGCCGCCATTTTTGAGGCCCACCGCCAGGCCGCCGAGAGCGGCCGAAGCGACTTTACCGACGACGCCTCCATTGCCGAATGGGCGGGCATTCCCGTCCGACTCGTCGAAGGCACGCCTGATAATGTGAAACTGACCGTCAAACGGGATATCGCCATGGCCGATGAAAAACTCTCCCCTGTCCTGCCCGACGTGCGCACCGGCAATGGATATGACGTGCACCAGCTGGAAGCGGGCGACGGAGTAACCCTCTGCGGCATTTTCATTCCCCATGACCAGAAGCTGAAAGGCCATTCCGATGCGGATGTGGCACTGCATGCGCTGACCGATGCGCTGCTGGCCACCTGCGGCGCGGGCGATATCGGCGATCACTTCCCGCCCTCCGACATGCAATGGAAGGGCGCGCCCTCCCGCATCTTCCTCGAACATGCGGCGCGGATCGTTCGCGATCACGGCGGCACGATCATGAATGCGGATATTTCGCTCATCGCTGAAGCGCCGAAAATCGGCCCGCACCGCCAAGCCATGCGCGAAAAACTTGCCGAAATCCTCGACATCTCGCTGGACCGCTGCTCGGTGAAGGCAACGACCAATGAAAAGATCGGTTTCGTCGGCCGGCGCGAGGGTATTGCAGCGATCGCCACCGCCTCGGTGGTTTACGGAAGGAAGCAGCCATGAGCCTTTTTCCCGAAGCCATTGGGGCGCGCGCGCAAACCATTATCGCCACCTATACCCGGAAGGGCCTGATGCTGGCGACGGCGGAGAGCTGCACGGGCGGCCTGATAGCGGGCGCGCTCACCGACGTTCCCGGCTCCTCCGCCGTGGTCGACCGCGGCTTCGTCACCTATACGAACGAAGCGAAAATGGAGTTGATCGGCGTGCAGCCGGCGGTGCTTGAAGCCTTCGGCGCCGTCTCGCGGGAAACCGCGCTCCAGATGGCAGCGGGTGCCCTTCTCCGATCCCGCGCGGATGTGTCCATTGCCGTAACGGGCATTGCCGGACCCGGTGGGGGCTCGGCCGAAAAGCCGGTCGGGCTCGTTCATCTCGCCGCCCGCAGCCGCAAGGGTATCATCCTCCACCGCGCGATGCGCTACGGGGATCTCGGCCGCGACGGTATTCGTCTAGCAACCGTCGAGACAGCGCTCGACATGCTTGCCGAAATGGCCTGAAGAGACCCCCTTTTCCCCGCCTCATCGGCAAAGACCTCTTGCGATTCTCACTAATTTAGTCCTAATTTATGTTAGGGTTCGCGAAAGAGGGCTACCGCATTGGAAACCTTGCGCATATTGAAACTGGCCTGCCTTGATCTGGTGAGGAACTGGCAATTTCAGTTTGCCATTGCCTTGCCTGTTTCCGTCTTTCAGGCGCTCGTCATCTTCTCCCTGCTGCATTTCCCCGCAACGGGGATCGCCTTTGTCGCGCCCGGCCCCGGCATGGGGCTCGTGGCCACAGTAATCGTGCTATTCCAGTGCATATGCTGGTGTCTGATTGCCGTGTCCTGGCACCGACTCGTGCTGCTGAGAGGGCAATGGAGCCTTGCCAACCCGTTCGACAGCTTCACCTACTTGCCGCGCTACATCCTGGTGGCGGCGAGCATCGCTGCCGCTGCTCTTTTGGCGACGCTCCCGCTGTTTGCCCTGCTTATTCTCTATCTCATCACGGCCCACAATCTCGATCCGCAGCATCTCATCCGCGTGTCGGGCTTCTTCTGGAACGAGGTGGTGATCGTGGCGTCCTTCGTCGCCTTGCGCCTCTCGCTCATGCTTCCCGCCTCGGCCATTGGCAAGGAGATGGACTGGCCGACCGCGTGGCGCGGTGCCCGCTATTTCTCCACGCCGTGCTTTATCCTGGCGCTTGCGGCAACCGTGCTGAATTACAACCTGACCACACGAACGCAGGCGCCCCATGCGATGGAGGCCCTAACCATGCGGGTAACGTGGTCCGGTCTCATGGAGTGCCTGACCGAAAGCCTTGTTATCTGGCCGTTCGGTATGATGGCGATTGCCATTGTCACGGCTATTTTCCGCCGGGTCTTCGGCCGGGTCACGCCGGGACCCGCCTCCCTGCGGCCGAGACTACCAGCAGTCCGCTCGCGCGCCTGAACTGTCCTGAACACAGAGAACGGGAAGGTCAAATCGTGGCGTAGACCTTTGCTGCCCTCGCCTCGAAGGCTTCCGCGAACATGCGGAAGGCGCGGTCGAACATGGAGCCCATGAGAGCGCCGAGGATGCGGCTTTTGAATTCGTAATCGATGAAGAAGTTCACCGTGCAGCCGCCCTCACCGTCGGGCAGGAAAGTCCACCTGTTGTTCAGGTATTTGAACGGCCCGTCGATATACTGGACGTCGATGACGTGTTCCGCCCGGTTGAGCAGCACCTGGGTGGTGAAGGTCTCGCGGATGGCCTTGTAGCCGACGGTCATGTCTGCGACCAGAAGCTGCTTGCCGTCCCGCTCCTTGCGGGAACGGATGCTCAGCGCCTCGCAGAGCGGCAGGAATTCCGGATAGCGCTCGACATCCGCCACCAGATCGAACATCTGGTCGGGCGTGTGGGGCACCTTTCGCTGGCTTTCGAACTTCGGCATCGATTCTTCCGTCCGCCACCGTCAGGCGGCAGCTCCGGCCAGCTTCTTCTCACGTGCCGCCTTCAGCCGGGCGAAATCGTCCCCGGCATGATGCGAGGAGCGCGTCAACGGGCTGGCGGATACCATCAGGAAGCCTTTCGTATAGGCCACCGTCTCGTAGGACTTGAATTCCTCCGGCGTAACGAAGGACACCACGCGGTGATGCTTGCGGGTGGGCTGCAGATACTGGCCGATGGTGAGGAAATCCACATCCGCCGTCCGCAGGTCGTCCATGAGCTGAAGCACTTCGTTGCGCTCCTCGCCGAGGCCGACCATGATGCCGGACTTGGTGAACATGGTGGGGTCCAGCTCCTTCACCCGCTGCAGCAGGCGGATGGAGTGGAAATAGCGCGCGCCGGGGCGCACCGTGAGATAATTGCCGGGCACGGTTTCGAGGTTGTGGTTGAAGACATCCGGCTTCGCGGCGACGACGCGCTCCAGCGCACCGGGCTTCTTGAGGAAATCGGGCGTCAGGATCTCGATGGTGGTGGCCGGCGAAGCCGCGCGGATCGCGAAGATCACCTTCTCGAAATGCTCGGCGCCACCGTCTTCCAGATCGTCGCGGTCGACCGAGGTGATGACCACGTGGGAAAGGCCCATCTGCTTTACGGCCTTCGCCACATTTTCCGGCTCGTCGAGATCGAGCGGGTTCGGCTTGCCGGTCGCCACGTTGCAGAAGGCGCAGGCCCGGGTGCAGATTTCGCCCATGATCATGAAGGTCGCGTGCTTCTTGTCCCAGCACTCGCCGATATTGGGGCAGCCGGCCTCCTCGCACACCGTGACGAGCTTGTGCTCCTTCACGATGGATCGGGTTTCCGCATAGCCCTTCGAGGTCGGCGCCTTCACCCGGATCCATTCCGGCTTGCGCATCACTTCCGTATCCGGCCGATGGGCCTTTTCCGGATGGCGGACGCGCTTTTCAGCGGTTTCGGTGCCGATCGTATCGAGGATGGTGACCATGATGCTGTGACCTTGACTAGCGCCGTACGAGCTTGACGACGAAAAGCAGAATGCAGGTGCCGACGAAGCTGGTGATGAGATAGCCGAGCTTGTCTTCCGCCACGAAAATCCCGAACCGCTGGAGGATCGCGGTCGCCACCGCAGAACCCACGATGCCGATGATGATGTTCATGAAGATGCCATAGCGCATATCCATGAACTTGCCTGCGAGCCAGCCCGCCAGACCACCGATGATGATTGCCATGAACCAGCCGACTGCCATGCTGTCCTCGTCCAGTTCAGCCCCGTTCCGCCCTAGATAATGACAGGCGGCCCGAAGGGCAATGTTTCATTCGTCGCGGAGCGAAGCGTTCGCTTAAATGCGGCGCTTGGCGTTGAGCATGCCGCACCGCCCCCCCTCTGTCCCTGCCGGGACATCTCCCCCTCAAGGGGGGAGATCGACATTGCTTCTTGTTGGTTTCCCCAAACAACTAACATCTCATGCGCAGAAACGATTGCGAGGGACTTCCCCAGGAATCCCCGCCCTGATCCACCTTGAGGGGATGCCCGGCAGGGCAGAAGGGTGTGCCATCCGAAGCGTCAAACGCCCTCAAGCGTTCAGCACGCGCCCGTAAGCATCGAGCACCGCTTCCTTCATCATTTCCGACAGCGTCGGATGCGGGAAGATGGTGTGCATCAGCTCTTCCTCGGTGGTCTCGAGGTTCATGGCAACGACGAAGCCCTGGATGAGTTCGGTCACTTCCGTGCCCACCATGTGCGCGCCGAGCAGCTCGCCGGTCTTCTTGTCGAAGATCACCTTGACCAGCCCGTTGTCCTCGCCGAGCGCGATCGCCTTGCCGTTTGCACCGAAGGAGAAGCGGCCGACACGGATATCGCGGCCGAGTTCCTTGGCCTTGGCTTCCGTGAGACCGACCGAGGCGACCTGCGGGTTGCAATAGGTGCAGCCGGGGATCTTGCCCTTGTCCATGGCATGCACGTTCGGCAGCCCTGCGATCTTCTCGATGCAGACCACGCCCTCGTGCTCCGCCTTGTGGGCGAGCATCGGCGGGCCGGCAACATCGCCGATGGCGTAGAGGCCGGGTACGTTGGTCTTGCCATAGCCATCGATGACGATGCAGCCGCGATCAGTCTTGACGCCGAGTGCCTCAAGACCGAGATTCTCGATATTGCCCTGCACGCCGACCGCGGAAATCATCCGGTCGGCCGCGATCTGCTGGCTCTTGCCGTCCGCCGTCTCCACGGTTGCGGTGATGGAATTGGCAGCCTTCTCCACCTTCGTCACCTTTGCGGAGGTGATGATCTTGAGGCCGCGCTTCTCCAGCGCCTTGCGGGCGATGCCGGAGATTTCCGCATCTTCCACCGGCATGATGCGGTCCATGACTTCGACCACGGTCACATCGACGCCCATCGAGCGATAGAAGCTTGCAAATTCGATGCCGATGGCACCCGAGCCCATGACGAGCAGGCTCTTCGGGAGTTCCTTCGGCACCATGGCCTCGAAATAGGTCCAGATCAGCTTGCCGTCCGGCTCGATGCCGGGCAGCGCCCGCGGACGCGCGCCGGTGGCGACGATAATGTGCTTTGCCGTATAGGTGCCCTCGCCCAGGACGTTCTTCGGAACGGGGTTCTGCGGCTGGACGGCGGGCTTCGACGGCTTGGAGACGACGATCTCGCCCGGCTTCGAGAGCTTTGCCTCGCCCCAGATCACGTCGATCTTGTTCTTCTTCATCAGGAAGCCGACACCGCCGTTCAGGCGCTGCGAGACGCCGCGCGAACGGTTGACGACCGCCGTCACGTCGGCGCTGATCGAGCCGTTCAACACCAGCCCATAGGCCTTGGCATGATTGGCATTGTCGAGCACGTCGGCCGAGCGCAGAAGCGCCTTGGTCGGGATGCAGCCCCAGTTCAGGCAGATGCCGCCCAGATGCTCGCGCTCGACGATGGCCGTTTTCAGGCCCAGCTGAGCGGAGCGGATGGCGGTGACATAACCGCCGGGGCCGGAGCCGATAATGATCACGTCATAGGAATTCGCCACGGGCCTTCATCTCCTCTTTGATGCCGGATGCCGGGCAGCTCCCCTGCCCGGTCCGGTTCGGGATGAAGCGGAGGCGATCAAGCCGCCTTGGACAGCATCCCGTAAATCTTGTCCTTCAGAGCCATCCGGGTCTTGCGCATGGTTTCCATGTGCACGTCGCCCACCGGCTCGATGTTTGTCTCCGCGCGGTGAATGGCGCGATTGACCTCGTGATACTCCTCGAAGAGCTTGGCGAAATGCGCGTCGCTGACCTTCAGATCATGCATCTTCGCGGCATATTCCGGAAACTCTTCTGCGAGCTCGTGGGGGGTATTCGACATTCCCTATCTCCTTGTCTGGGTTCGATAGGTTCAGCCTAAGCCCCTGATGCTGAAGGGCCTTGATCCTGATCAAGCCCCCTCGAAAGCGCCTGTCAAATGCCAAGCATCATGCGTGCGATCGGCTCCAGCCCGCGCCCGATGGCACGGGTGTTTTCCGCATCGAGATGCACGCCATCGAGCGGCGTGGTCTCGGCCACCGACCCCGCATCGAAGAAGCCGCATTCGAGTTCGTCCGCCAGATCCCGGTAGAAGGTCGCCAGCATTGCCGATTCTTCCACTGCACCCTTGAACATGGCCGCGAAGACGGTGTTCGCCGTCTCCCGGCAGGGCGGCGGCGAAACGATCAGCACTTCCGGTGCCTCCATGCCCTCCATCGGCCAGTCGTGATGGCGGATGAGGCTGACGAGCCGCTCCATGCCCTGCCGCGCCAGGAAGGCATTGCCCGCGATCCCGCGCTTCATGTCGTTGGTACCGAGCATGATGATGACAAGATCGAGCGGCGCATGGCTTTGCAGCAGGGTCGGAAGAACCCGTGCCCCGTTGCGGTCGGAATCGGAGAGATGGTCGTCATAGGCCGTCGTGCGGCCGTTCAGACCCTCCGCGATCACCTGCACCTCGGGCCCCAGCGCCTTTTGCAGCACGGAAGGCCACCGATCCTCGAACCGATGACGCTCCATGGTTTCGGCGTCGTAACCCCAGGTCAGACTGTCGCCGTAGCAGAGCACGGTTTTCGCCATGGCTTATACCAGCATGCCCATCGGGTTTTCGATATAACCCTTGAAGGCGGCGAGCAATTCGGCACCGAGCGCGCCATCGACGCAGCGATGGTCCGTGGAAAGCGTCACCGTCATGACGGTGGCGATTGCCAGCTGGCCGTTCTTCACCACAGGGCGCTGCTCGCCCGCGCCAACCGCGAGGATCGTGGCGTGGGGCGGGTTCACCACGGCGGCGAAGTTCTTCACGCCCATCATGCCCATGTTGGACACGGCAGTGGTGCCGCCCTGATACTCCTCGGGCTTCAGCTTGCGGTCCTTCGCACGCTTGCCGAGATCCCGCATTTCGTTGGAGATGGCCGAGAGGCTCTTCTCTTCCGCCCTGCGGATAATCGGAGTGATGAGGCCGCCGGGGATCGACACGGCCACGCCGACATCGGCGTGCTTGTGCTTTACCATGGCCTGATCGGTCCAGGAGACGTTGGCATCCGGCACGTCGCGCAGCGCCAGTGCCATGGCCTTGATGACCATGTCGTTCACGGACACCTTGTAGGCGTGGTGCCCGTCCTTCATGGGAGCAGCATTGTTGATCTGCGTGCGCAGCGCCAGCAGCGCGTCGAGTTCGCAATCCACGGAAACATAGAAGTGCGGGATCGTCTGCTTGGATTCCTGCAGGCGCTTGGCAATCGTCTTGCGCATGCCATCATGCGGCACGAGCTCGTAGGAGCCTTCGGCGAAGAGCTTCAGCACCTGATCGGACGACATGCCCGTGGCCATCGGCTGGGCAGCGGGTGCGGAGGCAGAAGCAGCAGCCGGCTGCGCCGCCGGAGCAGCCTTCGCCGTTCCACCGGCAACCGCCTTTTCGATATCCGACTTCACCACCCGCCCATGGGGGCCGGAACCGGACACGACGGAGAGGTCGACGCCCGCTTCCTTCGCCAGTCGACGCGCGAGCGGCGAGGCGAAGATGCGGTTGCCTTCGCCCGATTTTCCCCCTTGAGGGGGAGATGCCCCGGCAGGGGCAGAGGGGGGTACTGGCGCCGCGTTCGGGGCTGGCGCACCCTCCTCCTGTCGCTTCGCGACATCCTCCACCGCAAGGGGGGAGGTCGAGGCGGCTTGCGCTGCGGGAGCGGCCTGCGCAGCAGGCGCAGTCACCGCACTCGCATCCTCGCCTTCACCGGCGAGAACCGCGATCACGGTGTTGACCTTCACACCTTCGGAACCGGCGGGCACCAGGATCTTGGCGAGCGTGCCTTCATCCACGGCTTCCACTTCCATGGTGGCCTTGTCGGTCTCGATCTCGGCAATGACGTCGCCGGAGCGGATGGCATCGCCTTCCTTCTTCAGCCACTTGGAGAGCTTGCCCTCTTCCATGGTGGGAGAAAGGGCCGGCATGGTAATGTTGATCGGCATCTTGCCTTCCCTCCCGTTAGCGGTAGCAGACGGTCTTCACCGCCTGGACGACTTCGCCGACATTCGGCAGAGCGAGCTTCTCGAGGTTTGCCGCATAGGGCATGGGCACGTCCTTGCCGGCGATGGTCAGGATCGGCGCATCTAGATAATCGAAGGCCTGCTGCATCACGCGGGTGGCAATTTCCGTGCCGACGGAGGACTGCGGATAGCCTTCTTCCACGGTCAAGAGACGGCCAGTCTTCTTCACGGATTCGATGACGGTCGGCAGATCCATCGGGCGGATCGTCCGGAGGTCGATCACTTCCACGTCGATGCCTTCCTTCGCCAGCTCATCGGCGGCCTTCACGGCATAGGTCATGCCGATACCAAAGGAGACGATGGTGGCGTCCTTGCCCTTGCGGTGAACGCGCGCCTTGCCGATGGGCAGGACGAAATCATCCATCTTCGGCACTTCGAAGGACTGACCATAGAGGATTTCGTTCTCGAGGAAGATGATCGGGTTCGGATCGCGGATGGCAGCCTTCAGCAGGCCCTTGGCATCGGCAGCGGTGTAGGGCTGGATGACCTTGAGGCCCGGAATATGGCTGTACCAGGCGGCATAATCCTGGCTGTGCTGGGCGGCCACGCGGGCAGCAGCCCCGTTCGGACCGCGGAACACGATCGGCGCGCCCATCTGGCCGCCGGACATGTAGAGCGTCTTGGCTGCCGAGTTGATGATCTGGTCGATCGCCTGCATGGCGAAGTTGAAGGTCATGAACTCGAC
>CAMFIF010000020.1 GCA_945952415.1 uncultured Rhizobium sp.
ATTGTCACCCATGTCTTAGGTACAAACTGTTACCTATGTATCCGGTATGGACAAGGAGAAGAATGGTAGCGGGAGAGGGACTCGAACCCCCGACACGCGGATTATGATTCCGCTGCTCTAACCACCTGAGCTACCCCGCCAAACCGTTTCGCGCCTTGTTTCGCCTTGCGAATTCGCCGCGCGTCGATTGGATGAGCGGCTTAATAGGCGGGCGGCTTCGGCCTGTCAAGCACCTCCAAACGAAAGCATGAAGGTTTTTGTGAAGCGCGGCCGGCGCCACGGGGGGACGCAGGGTCCCCTCGCCGTCAGGCGGCCGCTGCTGTGGAAAGCAGGGCTTTCAGCGCGGCCTCGGCCGCAGCCGAGCGTTCCGAGCGGGCGATGAAGCCGCCGCCCCAGACGCGGGCATAGGCGCCCTCGCCGGAAAAGAGCGCGCAGGCCTGTCCGGGCGCGATGCCAGCCTCGCCTTCCGAAAGCTCGACGAAGAGCCCGCTTTCATCCGCCTTCAACAGCGCCGGTGCGGGCGCGCGGGTGGAGCGCACCTTGGCAAAGCAGGCGAAGCCTTCTGCAGCGGCCTCTTCGAGCGGGCGGTCACCCAGCCAGTTCATGTCGCGCAGATAGACGCGCCGGGTTTCCAGCGCTTCCCGCGGGCCCACCACCACCCGGCGGCCCCTCGCATCGAGATAGACCACGTAAAGCGGCTCGCCCGTCGCCACGCCGATGCCACGCCGCTGGCCGATCGTATAGTTCAGGATGCCCTCGTGCCGCCCGAGCACGCGCCCGTCGAGATGCACGATCTCGCCCGAAAGCGCCGCATCCGGCTTCAGCTTGTTGATGATATCGGTATATTTGCCCTGCGGAACGAAGCAGATATCCTGGCTGTCCGGCTTCTGCGCCACCACGAGCCCCATCTCCTCTGCCATCTTCCGGGTTTCCGCCTTGGAATAGCCGCCCAGCGGAAAACGCAGGTAATCGATCTGCTCCTGCGTGGTGGCAAAGAGGAAATAGCTCTGGTCCCGATCGCTGTCGATCGGACGGTAGAGCGCCCGCCGCTCGGGATGACCGGGCTGCGGATTGGCCTTCGAGGCAATATAATGGCCCGTCGCCAGCGCATCGGCGCCGAGATCCTTGGCGGTGGCGAGGAGATCGGCAAACTTGACCGTCTGGTTGCAGGCAACACAGGGGATCGGCGTCTCGCCCGCCACATAGCTCTCGGCGAAAGGGTTGATCACCGTCTCGCGAAAGCGCTGCTCGTAATTCAGCACGTAATGGGGAATGCCGAGCGTCTCGCAGACGCGCCGCGCATCGTCGATATCCTGCCCCGCGCAACAGGAACCGGGCCTGTGCACGGCCGCACCGTGATCGTAAAGCTGCAGCGTGATGCCGAGGACATCATAACCCTCGCGCTTGAGAAGCCCCGCCACCACGGAGCTGTCCACGCCACCCGACATGGCGACTACAACCCGCGTGTCCTCGGGTTTCTTGTCGAAATCCAGACTGTTCATTTCAGGGCACACTTTCCGCTGATCCGCCCGGGGTTCAAGGCCCCGGCGGCCCTTCCTCGCCCTTTTCGGGCATGGGCGGCATATAAAGCCAATTTGTGGCCGGTTCAAGAAAGCATCGGTTGGGGGCGCTGGGTTTGAGGTCCGGTGGGGCTTAGGTGGAGTTTGCGGAGACGTCCCTGTCGGCTCAGCTTGCGGAAGCGCGCCCCCCTCTGTCAGCTTCGCTGACAGAGGGGGGTGAGCGTCTCCAAACTCCGCCGATAGAGGGATGCGTCTCGACATACGCAACACCCCCCTAAAGGCAAGTCGCCCCCTCACTCCACGTTGAAGGAGAGCGGCTTGGCGGCGCGGATGGCGGGGTGGGCCTGGAGCGCGCCGAGGATCTTTTCCGGCACTTCCGCATCGACATAGAGGAGTGCGATCGCATCGCCACCCTGCTTGTCGCGGCCGAGCTGGAAGTTGGCGATGTTGACGCCCGCCGCCCCCAGCGTCGTGCCGATGAAGCCCACCATGCCGGGCACGTCCGTATTGGTGATATAGACCATGTGGCTGCCCACATCCGCATCGAGGTTGATGCCCTTGATCTGGATGAAGCGCGGCTTGCCGTCAGAGAAGACTGTGCCGGCGACCGAGCGGGTCTGGTTGTCCGTGGTGACGGTGAGCTTGATATAGCCGTCAAAGACGCCCGACTTGTCGCGCTTGGCCTCGGAGAGAATGATGCCCTTTTCCTTCACCATGATCGGCGCCGACACCATGTTGACGTCGGAGACCTGCGGGCGGATGAGACCGGCGAGCAGGGCACTGGTCAGCGCCTTGGTGTTCATGGAGGCGGTGGCGCCGTCATAAAGGATTTCGATTTCCTTGATGGCGCTGTCGGTCACCTGGCCGACGAAGGAACCCAGCACATCCGCAAGCCGGATGAAGGGCTTCAGGCGCGGGGCTTCCTCGGCGGTGATGGAGGGCATGTTGATGGCGTTGGAAACGGCACCCTTCAGCAGGTAATCCGACATCTGCTCGGCCACCTGCAGCGCCACGTTTTCCTGCGCCTCGTTGGTGGAGGCGCCGAGATGCGGCGTGCAGACCACGTTGGGCAGGCCGAAGAGCGGGCTTTCCTTGGCAGGCTCCACCTCGAACACGTCGAAGCCGGCACCGGCCACATGGCCGGACTTGATCGCCTCGGCAAGGGCTGCCTCGTCGACCAGACCGCCACGGGCGCAGTTGATGATCCGCACGCCCGGCTTCACCTTCTTCAGCGCTTCGGCGCTGATGATGTTGCGGGTCTTGTCGGTGAGCGGCACGTGCAGCGTGATGAAATCCGCCTGCGCGAAGAGCTGGTCGAGCTCCACCTTGGTGACGCCCATCTCCTTGGCACGCGCCTCGGAAAGGAAGGGGTCGTAGGCGAGCACGTTCATCTTCAGCCCGTTGGCGCGGGCGCAAACGATGGAGCCGATATTGCCGGCGCCGATGACACCCAGCGTCTTGCCGGTGATCTCGACGCCCATGAAGCGCGACTTCTCCCACTTGCCGGCCTGGGTCGACTGGTCGGCGGCAGGGATCTGGCGGGCAACGGCAAACATCAGGGCGATGGCGTGCTCGGCCGTGGTGATCGAGTTGCCGAAGGGCGTATTCATGACGATGATACCGCGGCGCGAGGCGGCGGGAATGTCGACATTGTCGACACCGATGCCGGCGCGGCCGACGACCTTCAGGCGGTCGGCGGCCTCGATCAGCTTCGGGGTCACCTTGGTGGCGGAGCGGATGGCGAGGCCGTCATAATTGCCGATGATTTCGAGAAGCTTGTCCTTGTCCTTGCCGAGCTGCGGCTGGAAATCGACCTCGATCCCCCGGTCGCGGAAGATCTGGACGGCGGTTTCGGAAAGTTCGTCGGATACGAGTACGCGTGGCGCCATGGGGCACACTCCCTACGTCTGGAAAAAACGGATGATGTCTCGGATATCGGGCGGCGCATCCGCGAATGGGGATGCGCCGGAAAAAAGCGGATCAGGCGGCCTTCTTCAGGCCGGCCTTCTGCTGTTCATAGGCAAAGGAGAGCCAGGGCATCAGTGCCTCGAGATCGGCCTTTTCCACAGTCGCACCGGTCCAGATGCGAAGCCCGGCAGGCGCGTCGCGATAGGCGCCGACATCGAAGGCGACGCCTTCCTTCTCGAGCGTGGCGGCAATGCCCTTGGCGAAAGCCGCCTGGCCGTCCTCGCCGAGCGCCAGAACCTCAGGATCGACGATCTTCAGGCAGACGGAGGTGTTGGAGCGGGTTGCTTCCACCTCGGCCAGATTGTCGATCCAGCCATTGGCCGCGACGAAATCGTGGATCACCTGCGCATTGGCATCGGCCCGGGCGATCAGCGCCTTGAGGCCGCCGAGACCCTTGGCCCACTGCAGCGCATCGATGTAATCCTCGACGCAAAGCATGGAGGGCGTGTTGATCGTCTCGCCTTCGAAAATGCCCTCGACGATCTTGCCGCCCTTGGTCAGGCGGAAGATCTTCGGCATGGGCCAGGCGGGCGTGTAGCTTTCGAGCCGCTCCACCGCGCGCGGGCTGAGGATAAGCATGCCATGCGCGCCCTCGCCACCCAGCACCTTCTGCCAGGAGAAGGTGACGACATCGAGCTTGGCGAAGTCGAGTTCCTGCGCGAAGGCCGCGGAGGTGGCGTCGCAGATGGTCAGGCCCTTGCGGTCAGCCGGGATGAAATCCGCATTCGGGACGCGTACGCCAGAGGTCGTGCCGTTCCAGGTGAAGACCACGTCACGGTCGAAATCGATCGTGGAAAGGTCGGGCAGCTTGCCATAACCCGCCTTGATGGTGCGGACATCGGCAAGCTTCAGTTCCTTGGTGACGTCAGAGACCCAGCCCGAACCGAAGCTTTCCCAGGCGACCATGTCGACGCCGCGGGCGCCGAGCAGCGACCACATGGCCATCTCGACCGCGCCGGTATCGGAGGCGGGAACGATGGCGATGCGGTAATCGGCGGGAACTTCGAGCACGTCGCGGGTGAGGTCGATGGCGAGCTTCAGCTTCGCCTTGCCGATCTTGGCGCGATGCGAGCGGCCGAGCGACGCATCGGCGAGCGCTGCAGGCGTCCAATCGGGACGCTTGGCGCAGGGACCGGAGGAAAAACGGGGATTGGCCGGCGCAACAGCCGGACGGACGGTCGTCGTCATATATCTATCCTTCCAGATAGTTAGCCTCTCGGTGGGGAGAGGTTGCCCGCCGCCGTGGATATAGAAGAGTGCCCGCTTCGTCAAGACGGAAGTCGCAGAAGGAAGGAAAAATGGCGCGGGCAAACTATCCGACCGTATAACGAAAACGCCGCCGGCAGGGGGCCGGCGGCGTTCGGGAGGCCAGGATGGACGATCCTGTTACCAGGTGGTGAGGCGCAGACCCGCGCGGAATTCGTGGCGGGAAAGCCCGTCGTCGCTGCCCTGCGGATCGGTAGCGCCCGCCGCCTTGCTGGCGGTGTTGAACTGGAACATGTCCCCGCCGTCGATGCGCGAATAGCGGTAGCCGAGATCGAGCTTCAGAGAGCTCGTGATGTCGTAGCTCATGCCCGCCATCAGCGCGTAGCTGAAGCGCCAGCTGTCCATGCCTTCGGAAACCGTGGCGGAATAGACATTGCCGGAGCAGTTGGCGCTGCCGTTCACGCAGAAGCCGTTATGGGTGATGTCGCTCCAGCTGACATGGGTGAGACCCGCACCGCCGCCCACATAGGGCGTGAAGCCGGCCACAGTGCCCAGATCCACATAGGCGTTGGCAAGCAGGCTGATGCCCTGGAAATCTCCGGAATGGTTGAAGCCGCAGGCCGTGCCGATCGCCTCGCCGGTGGTGCAGCGGCTGTTGACCAGCGAGGAGCCGCTGAGGTCGGAGGAGAAGAAGTCCACCGTGGCATCGGCACGCAGCATGTCGTTCAGCTGATAGCCGACACCGGCGCCGTAGGACATGTGCTTGCCGAAGCGGGCGTCGTCGAATTCCACATTGGAGAAGGTCGGGCCGTTGCCGGTCACCAGATTGTAGCTGGGATTGCCGTTCGAGATCCAGCCGGAATAGCCGAGGTCGCCGCGCATGTACCAGCCCTGCCCCACGCCGTCGATGGACGTTTCCGGCGCATAAACCTGCGGCGGAAGATCCATCGCGGCCGCGCCGCCGGTGAGGCCAACGGTCAGGAGAAGTGCAAATAGCGGATGGCGAATCATCAGCCTAAATCCCTTTCGATCCGTGAGTGGTCACGGGCTTTGCTGCATCATGTTCTCCATTATTTAACCAAACCCGTTAAAACCCCGTTAAGCATGTTTTCAAATAGATGCAGATAACAACTCTTTCGCTCACGATCCTTATGCATCGCTTGAAACGCCAAGGGCCGCCCTGCGGGAACAGGGCGGCCCTTGGCTTCGAAGTGATGGGCTGGTCTTATTTGTAGACCGGCGCGACCGGCACGTCGACCGGCGGCATGTAGGGCTGTTCGCAGCCGCTGAAGATATAGCGCAGACCCACGCGGCCTTCATGGGCATCGAAGCCCTTGTCATAGCCCGGGCCGCCATTGGCCTGATAGTTGAACATGCGGCCGCCTTCCACGTGGCGGTAGCGATAGCCCACATCGGCCTTGAGGTTGCAGGTCAGGTCGACGGAGGCGCCGGCCATCAGCGCATAGGTAAAGCGCCAGTTGCCCTCGCCGCCATGGGTCTGGGTCGGGTCGCAATTGCCCGGGTTGGCATCGGAGCAGGAGGTGTTGCTGAGATCGCCCCACTTCACATAGGTACCACCGAGACCACCGCCCACATAGGGGGTGATGGAACCATAGGTGCCGAGATCCACATAGGCGTTTGCCAACAGGCTCAGCGCATTCATCGAGGCAATGTCGGTGGAGGTGCAGGCGCCGGCGACGCCGCACGAGCCGCGGGTAGAGCCGTCGAAATCGCCCTTGAACATGTAGTCCAGCGTCACGTCGGTGCGCAGGTAGTTGTTTACCTGGTAGCCCACACCGCCGCCAAGCGTGAAGGAATTGCGCAGGCCGGACGTGGTAAAATCGCTTTCCGTGTCATTGGAGCCCTGGAAGAACCAGGCGCCGCGCGAGCGGTTGAAGCTGTAGCCCGCATCGCCGCGCAGGTACCAGCCGCTGGCCTGCTCCACGATGACCGGCTGCGGCGCAACCGGAATGGGTTCGCTCGGCTGATAGAGATCGGCCGCGAACGCGGCACCATTGGCGGCCAGAAGCGCAACTGCGCCCAACAGGAAGTGTTTCATGACTTTATCTCCAAAGTCTCAGTTGTCAGGCCGGGCGAGAGGCCAGCCAATTCCACGGACTGGACTGGAAAATAAAGTGGAAAGGTTAAGTAGCGATTAACCACGCTTGTTCACCCTGTTCGCTAAGGTTGTTTTTACCCTAAGCTCAATCGGGCTGACAAACCGAACAGTAATTTCCCCACTACATATATTTAAAAGTATAAATGTTAAAAATTCGAAGGAAATTTTCAGAGACCGACAAATACCGCAGCGTATAAGCGGGAAAGCGGAAAATTCAGATTTTTTATTCTCAGACAGATTACGGAAAGCCGGTATATTTCCATGAGAATTTACGTGGCCGCCGCCTTGGGCGTGGTTTCGTTCGTGGTTCTGTTACTGATCGAGTACAGAGATACCACCCGGGCAACCCTCCTCAGAAGCAGGGGCACGGAAACGCAGGCTCGTATTCTGGTTGCGGAAATCGAACCCCCGGCACTTCTCGATTATCCAGCGCCCGCAACGATGGATATACTTTATGCCTTCCAGCCACCGGGCATGGAGGTAATGGTCGGGTACGGCTCCATTCCGCTGAAAGGCGACGAGGACGAGGCCCGGCTCAGGAACCGCTACCACGAAGGTGCCCCGCTTGCGATCCGCTATCTGGCAGAGGACGTGGACACCAGTTTGCCTGTCGACGGACTGGATGACAATGCGAGGTTCAGTTGGGACGGTCTGTGGCTCGATTTTGCCGCGGTGCTTCTGGTCTTGATCGTCGCCATCGGCAGGGAGATCCGGCACAGGCGCATGAACCGATGGCCACCTGTTGGCATGGCACCCGGCTCTGCCGGCGCGAGATCGCGCGCTGGCGGCCAGCGATCACAGGATGCACAAGACCAAAGGACAAGCGGCCCGCAAAAAGCCCGCTTCGGCAAACGCTGCTAGAAGAACCCGGGACGGCCAGCCTTCCGGTGACGGCACCACCCCGGGTTCCGGATGCCGTCAGGCGGCGTTCGGCACGGCGGCGATCACACCGATAAGATCGTTGACGATCCGCTCGATCTGCCCGCGGTCGTCGCCCTCGGCCATGACGCGGATCAGCGGCTCGGTGCCCGAGGGACGGATGACGAGGCGGCCGCGATTGGCAAGCTCGCTCTCCGCATCGCTGATTGCCTGCTTGACGGTCTTGTCCTCCAGCGGCTTGCCGCCGGAAAAGCGCACATTGCGCAGGAGCTGCGGAACCGGCTCGAAGCGGCGGCAGACCTCGCTGACGGGCTTGCCCGAGCGCTTCACGCAGGCAAGAATCTGCAGTGCGGCAACGAGGCCGTCGCCGGTCGTGCCATAGTCGGAGAGCACGATATGGCCGGATTGTTCGCCGCCCACGTTGAAATTATTGCGGCGCATATGCTCCACCACATAGCGGTCGCCCACGGCGGTGCGCGCCAGCGCCAGCCCCTTGCCGGTGAGAAAGCGCTCGAGGCCCAGATTGGACATGACGGTGGCCACGATGCCGCCGCCGCGCAGCAGATTGTCGTCGGCCCAGCTTTCGGCCACCACGGCCATCAGCTGGTCGCCATCGATGATCGCGCCATTCTCGTCGACGATGATCACCCGGTCCGCATCGCCGTCCAGCGCAATGCCGATATCGGCCCGCACTTCATGAACCTTCTTCTGCAGTGCCTCGGGATGGGTGGAACCACAGCCCTTGTTGATGTTCGTGCCGTTCGGATCGGCCCCAATCGTCACCACGTCGGCGCCCAGTTCCCAGAGCACGGCGGGCGCCACCTTGTAGGCGGCGCCATTGGCGCAATCGATGGCAACACGCAGGCCCTGGAGCGTTACATCGCGCGGCAGCGTGCGCTTGGCAAATTCGATATAGCGGTCATGCACGCCGTCGATGCGCTTGGCCCGGCCGATATCGTCGGAGGCCGCGAGCTGCGAACCAATATCCTGTTCGATCAGGTCCTCGATCTGCATTTCGATGGCATCGGAAAGCTTGTAGCCATCGGGGCCGAAGAGCTTGATGCCATTATCCTCATAGGGATTGTGGGAGGCGGAGATCATCACCCCGATATCGCAGCGCAGCGAGCGCGTGAGCATGGCAACCGCGGGTGTGGGAATGGGACCGAGAACGAAGGCATCCACGCCCGCCGCCGTGAAGCCGGCCACCATGGCATTTTCCAGCATGTAACCGGACAGGCGCGTATCCTTGCCGATCACGACACGGTGGCGATGGCTGCCACGGCGAAAGATCGTCCCGGCGGCAATGCCGACCCGCATGGCGAGCTCGGGCGTCATGGGATGGGTATTCGCCTTGCCACGAATCCCGTCGGTTCCAAAATAGCGGCGCTTCATGGGTACTCCCGTCTTCCGGGCCGGCTGTAACCGGCCATGTTCAGGATTGCTGACGAGCAGCAACTCCCGGCAGTGTCTTGAGGGCCAAAGGCCCGTTCATTGCGCTCATGCCACAACTGCTGCGCTTCGGCACGTAAAAAAACATATAAATCTATTACAATACGTTATGCGGCAGCGTCTTTTTAAAACGGAAAAACCCGGCCGGAGCCGGGTTTTCTGGACTTTGCGGAAAAGAGGCCGCCTCAGCGCGGTTGCGGTTCGTAGCCCTCGGGCTCCTCGCCGCTCGCCTTCGGCGTGCCGTCGCTCTTGCTGCCGGCCTTCGGCACGGCGGACGAGCGCTGCTGCACGCCTTCGTCGCCCTGATCGCGGTTCGGCTTCTCGCCGCGCATCAGCGCGCGGATTTCTTCGCCGGACAGCGTTTCATATTCCAGGAGGCCCTCGGCGATCGCCACGAACTCATCATGCTTTTCGGTGATGATCCGGCGGGCGGTCTCATAGGCTTCATTGATCAGCCGGTGGACTTCCTTGTCGATCTTCTGGGCAGTCGATTCCGAGACATTCTTGGTCTGGGCGACGGAGTGCCCGAGGAAGACCTCCTGCTGATTTTCGCCATAGGCGACCTGGCCGAGCTCGTCGGAGAAGCCCCACTGGGTCACCATCGCACGGGCAAGCTTTGTCGCCTGCTCGATGTCGGAGGAAGCGCCCGAGGTGATGTTCTCCTTGCCGAAAGTGATCTCTTCGGCCACACGCCCGCCCATCATGATGGCAAGACGCGAGACCATCCACTTGTAGCTCATCGAGTAGCGGTCGCCCTCGGGAAGCTGCATGACCATGCCAAGCGCGCGGCCGCGGGGAATGATGGTTGCCTTGTGCAGCGGATCGGCCACGGGGACGTTGAGCGCAAGGATGGCATGGCCGGCCTCATGATAGGCAGTCAGCTTCTTTTCGGCCTCGGTCATGGCGGAGGAGCGGCGCTCCGCGCCCATCATGATCTTGTCCTTGGCGTCCTCGAATTCCTGCATGGTGACCATGCGCTTGTTGCGCCGGGCAGCCATGAGGGCAGCTTCGTTGACGAGGTTCATGAGATCGGCACCGGAGAAACCGGGCGTACCGCGGGCCAGCACCTTGAGGTCCACGTTCGGCGCACGCGGAACGTTGCGGACATGGACCTTCAGGATGCGCTCGCGGCCGACGATGTCGGGGTTCGGCACCACGACCTGACGGTCGAAGCGGCCCGGACGCATCAGCGCGGGATCGAGCACGTCGGGGCGGTTGGTCGCGGCAATCAGGATGATGCCCTCATTCGCCTCGAAGCCGTCCATCTCCACGAGAAGCTGGTTCAGCGTCTGCTCGCGCTCGTCATTGCCGCCGCCGAGACCGGCGCCACGATGACGGCCGACCGCATCGATTTCGTCGATGAAGATGATGCAGGGCGCGTTCTTCTTGGCCTGTTCGAACATGTCGCGGACGCGGGAAGCACCCACGCCGACGAACATTTCCACGAAGTCGGAACCGGAAATGGTGAAGAAGGGCACGTTCGCCTCACCCGCGACGGAACGGGCAAGCAGCGTCTTGCCGGTGCCGGGCGGGCCGACGAGCAGCACGCCGCGCGGAATGCGGCCGCCAAGGCGCTGGAACTTCTGCGGATCGCGCAGGAATTCGACGATTTCTTCGAGATCCTGCTTGGCTTCATCGACGCCCGCCACATCCTCGAAGGTCACGCGGCCATGCGCTTCCGTCAGAAGCTTGGCCTTCGACTTGCCGAAGCCCATGGCGCCGCGCGATCCGCCCTGCATCTGGCGCATGAAGAACAGCCAGACACCAAGGATCAGGAGCATCGGCAGCAGCGTGCCGAGATAGGAGAGGAAGCCGGACGAACCATCCGTTTCCGGACGCGCTGCAATGGTGACGTTCTTCGTCTGCAGCTGCTTCATCAGGTTATCGTCGATGACGGGCGCATAGGTGGAGAAGGCGGTGCCATTTTCCACATAGGTGCCGATGACCCGGTTTCCGGTGACCATCACGTCGCGAACCCGCCCGGCATCCACCTCGCGCAGGAACTGCGAATAGGGAATGTCGCGGGACCCGGATTGCGCCGGCGCGGACTGGAACATGCTGAACAAGGCGATCAACAGCAGGGCGATGATCGCCCACAGGGCCAAGTTGCGAAAGTTTGGGTTCATAGAACTCCCCGAAACAATAACCGCCCTACGCCGGGCGGACTGAATATGATGTCTAACATAGGGATGCCGAAGGGAAATGCCAAGGCGAGGCTTCCGAGAGGCCCGGCTTTTTGCCCTCCGGCGTCGAGGGCGTGGATCAGATCTCCCTTGTAGCCAGCAATGCGTAAATTTTGCGATGCACTGCCGATACCTATTGCCGCACCGGCAGCGGCGGCAGCGGAGGAAGACGGAAGGCGGAACGAAGCGCTTCGGCAAAGGGAAGGTCGAAGCCGGGCAGGAAGCCCGCCTGTGCGGCCACCACCCGCCTGAGGAACATGCCTTCAGAAGGCCCGGACAGGGTGAAAAGCGCGGGAGCCGCGCGACGGGCGATTGCCGGAGGCACGCCCTCGCCCTCAAGCAGGGCCTTCGCCCCGTCGCTGTCCTCGACGGGGATAACGAGACCCTCGCCATCTTCCGGCCCCTCCAGGCGGTAGCGGCCGTCATGCAGGCTCCCGACAGGCACCCGGGCGGCGGCAAGGCCGCGCTTCTCGCGATAGAGATAGAGCCCCTCGCGGCGGCGGTCGAACACCGTGCCCCCGAGCGTCAGTCGCCCCGGCTGACCCTCCGCGAGAAACGCATCGAGCCGTTCCCGCTCGGACCGGCCCGGCAGATGCACCTTTCCGCCGATGGCCGCCGCCAGGCGAAACAGCGCCAGCGCCGCGCCGGCCCGTGCGGCGGGAGAAAGCCCCTCCCCCTCGATAAAGGCGACGGCACCGCCCATGACGCGACCATGGCGCTTCAGCCATTCAGCCTCCCGCACCGAAATGCCCAGGCGTTCTTCCGGGCTGAGCGCTGGCGCAGAACCAGTCTCCCCGGCAAGGCGAAGGCGCGCCCGCTCGAAGCGTGGATTGGCATTGCTGGGATCGTCCATATAGACCTCCCCCCAGCGGTCGAGTTGATCGCGAAGAGTTTGCCGCGACAGGCAGAGAAAGGGGCGGAGCGCCCAGATCGTCTCGTGAAGCAGCACGGCGGGCGCCATGCCGGCAAGCCCCGGCCCCTCCCCACGCCCGGCCCGCATGGCAATCGTCTCCTTCTGGTCGTCTGCCGTATGGCCGACAAGGATCGCACGGGCACCCAGGCGCTTGGCTTCCGCGGTCAGGAGCCGGTAACGCTCCAGACGGGCCGCCGCCTGCAGGCCGGACGAGGGCTTTGCGCCCTCCCAGCGGAGAATTCGATGGGGAATGCCGAGCCGGGCGCAGGTTTCGCCGGCAATCCGGGCCTCTTCAGACGAGCCCGAGCGAAGGCCGTGATCGATCGTGGCGGCCGCAAGATTGAACCGGCGAAAGGCCGGTGTTCGGCAGAGGCGGTCAAAAACATGAAGAAGAGCGGAGGAATCGCTGCCACCCGAAAGGGCGACCAGCAGCGGGCCATCCGCGATAAAGGACTTAAGGAAATCGGCCCCCCGTTCGAGGACCTCGTTTGCATGCGGCAATGCGGATGGGGAGATCTCCCCTTGCGCGCCGGCGGCCATATCAGCAGCCGAGGCGCTTTTCTTCGCTGGCAACCTTGTTGATCACGGTGCGGGATGCCTTGGGATAGCGCTTCGTCACTTCGCGATAGGTGGCGCAGGCGGTCTCGTTATTGTCGAGAGCGGCAAGGGACATGCCGAGCTTCAGAAGCATTTCCGGCGCCTTGGGCGACTTGCCATAGGTCTGGTGCGCCTTGAGGAAGGTCTTGGCGGCCTCGTTATACTTGCCCTGCGAATAATAGGCTTCGCCCAGCCAGAAATTGGCATCAGCAATCTTCTTGCCCTGCGGATAGGCGGCGATATAGGAGCGGAACTCCTGCTCGGCCATGCTGTAATCGCCGGAAAGCACATGGCTGTAGGCGATCTGGTAGCTGTCGCTCTCGCTGCCGCCGGAAGTGCCGGTGGAAGCACTGGCGGTCGAGGTGGCATTGCCGCCATTGGCTGCGCCCGGATCGATGGTGGCCTTCACCGGATTGCCGTTCTCATCCATCTGGATGGCCCCGAGCTGGCCGACGCCTGGCACGCCGCCCTGATCGGCCGGCTGCTCGATGATCTTGGCCACGTCGTCGCCCCCGGAGGACCCGGCTGTCGCCGGATCCGTCGCCGCAGTCGCCGTGGCGGCGCCCGAGGCGCCGGCCGGCTTTTCAAGGGCGCCGCTCTTCTTCGAGCCACCCTTTTCCAGTTCCTGGAAGCGGAATTCGTTGTCTTCCTGCGCCTTGCGCAGCTGCTCCTGCATCTGGAGAAGCTGGAAGCTCATCTCCTCGATGCGGCCATTGAGCTGCCGGACCTGCTCTTCCAGCTGCTGCACCTCCGGATCGGCGCTCTGTGCGAATGCCGGCTGGATGCCCGCCAGCAGGCCGACACCGAGCACGCCTGCCATCAATAATCTCTTCATGTCCCTTTCCCTCGTAAACCCATGCCCTGAATGGCATGAAGCCCGCTCTTTGCCAATATGGGTGCCGGCGCCGCGGCCCGCGAGGGCTGCCTAGACGTTCCGTGGCAGGCAATCCCGGCCAAACTATGAAAAAGGGCGGCCCTCAAGGAGCCGCCCTTCAGATATGCCCCATCCCGGAACGGGTGGGATCAGAGGCCGGCGCCGCCGAGAACGGTCACGGCGCGGCGGTTCTGCGACCAGCAGGAAATGTCGTCGCAAACGGCGACCGGACGTTCCTTGCCGTAGGAGATGGTCTTCAGGCGGTTTGCCGGGACGCCCTTGGAAACCAGGTAGTTCTTGGCGGCAGCGGCGCGGCGTGCACCGAGCGCCAGGTTATATTCGCGCGTGCCGCGCTCGTCGGCATGGCCTTCGACGGTGATGGCATAGTTCGGATACTGGGCAAGCCACTGGGCCTGGCGGTCAAGCGTCTGGCCGGCATCGGCGCGGATGGCGGAGCTGTCCGTATCGAAGAAGATGCGGTCGCCGACATTGACGGTGAAGTCCTGCGGCGAGCCGGGCGTGGCAGCACCTGCACCATTGGCGCCGTTGAGGCCGAGGTCGTTGGCATTGTTCGGCAGGTTCTTCTTGGAGGCGCAGCCTGCAAGCGTCAGCGAAAGGGCAAGCGCAATCATGACCGGATTGCGTGCGAGGGTCTGCAGGCGGCTGGTCGCCGGGGATGTGGTGCGGCTCATCGGCCTAGTCTCCTTGAACTTTCAATTAGCGTTGCCAGACCCTAACGATTTGCAGTTAACGGGTGCTCAACGCCTATGGTTAACAAATCGTCAAATTTCCGATGTTTGGGCCCTCATTGACCCCGAATGAGGCAAGAAAGAGGCGCAAATGAGAAAGGGAGGGCAATGCCCTCCCCCATCCGCAATCCTGACTATTCGAGAAGCGGCGACCAGGCAGGGTCGGAAGCGAAGGCGGGTGTCTTGATCAGCTGTTCGTTATAACCGGTCAGGTCGATCGAATAGAGCTGCGGACCGCCGGCCCCGGCAGCCTGGCGGAAGAACATCAGCACGCGGCCGTTCGGCGCCCAAGTGGGGCCTTCATTATGGAAGCCGGTGGTCAGGATGCGCTCGCCCGAGCCATCGGGCTTCATCACACCGATAGAGAACTTGCCGCCCGCCTGCTTGGTGAAGGCGATGAGATCGCCGCGCGGCGACCAGACCGGCGTGGAATAGGAGCCGTCGCCGAAGGAGATGCGGGTCTGGCCCGAACCGTCGGCACCCATGACATAGAGCTGCTGCTTGCCGCCCCGGTCGCTTTCGAAAACGATACGGCTGCCGTCGGGCGAATAGGACGGCGACGTATCGATGGCCGCCGTGGAGGTCAGGCGCGTCGTGGTGCGCGAGCGCAGATCCATCGTGTAGATATTGGCATTGCCTTCCTGCTGGAGGCTCATGATCACCCGCTGGCCATCCGGCGAGAAGCGCGGCGAGAAGGTCATGCCCGGGAAATTGCCGACCATCTCGCGCTGCCCGGTCTCCAGCTGGAGGAGATAGACGCGCGGCTGGTTGTTTTCGAAGGACATGTAGGTGATTTCCTGCTTGCTCGGCGAGAAGCGGGGCGTCAGCACGATGTCGTTGGAATTGGTGAGCGTGCGGACGTTGAAGCCGTCCTGGTCCATGATCGCAAGCTGGCGCTTGCGGTCCGTCTTCGGGCCGCTTTCGGACACGAAGACCACGCGGGTATCGAAATAGCCATCCTCACCGGTGATCTGCTTATAGACCGCATCGGCGATGATGTGGGCCACGCGGCGCCAGTTTTCCGGCTGGGTGAAGAACTGCTGGCCCACCATCTGGGTCTGGCCGAACGTATCCCACAGGCGGAATTCGGCGCGCAGGCGGCCATCGCCTTCCTGCGTCACGCGGCCGGTCACCAGCGCCTGGGCATTGATGGCCTTCCAGTCCTCGAAGCGCGGCTGCGCATCCGGATTGCTGATCTTCTCGATGAAGGCCGCCTTGTCGATCGGCGCGAACAGGCCGGAACGCTTGAGGTCCGCGGCAATGACCGCCGAGATCTGCGGGCCCAGATTGCCGTTCGACATGAAATCGGAAATGGCGATCGGCAGCGGCTCCGCACGGCCGCCGCGAATGTTGATCCGGACTTCAGCGAATACCGACGGCGCGGCCGCCACCAGCACGAGAAGCGCCATGACGCATCTCTTGATAACAAGTTTCATCATCGTCCATCAGCCTTTCAGCATGTTCGTTTCCCGCCGCCGGCAAGGCGGGGGCCGGGAAACGCCCTTGTCGTTCAAACCATGCCCGTTTCCGGGCCAAACTTCCTGCTCCCCCACTTCTCAGCCGCCGAGATCGGCCACCGTGAAGCTGGCAATGACATCCTTCCAGGTGTCGTATTTCTCCGGCGGCAGCCCCTGGAAGGGCGTCGCCTTGCGAATGGCGCGCTTGGCGGCCGAAAGCAGCGCCTGCTGGGTGGAAGGCGGCCCGCCGGTCGCGGTCGCCTCGATATCGCCCACCACATTGCCGCTCTCGTCCAGCGAGAAGCGCACCTCGATCACCACGTCCTCGGCTCCCTCGAGGCCGGCCGTATAGGTCCATTTGTCGGTAATCTGGCCGCGCAGGCCATCCAGTTCAGACTGCGACAGCTTTTCGCCACCCGTGGTCTTCTTGCCGCCGAAAGCCTTTTCGCCGGAGGAACGCTTGGCACCGTCCGCCTGCGCATCGGTCTTGTTCAGAAGATCGGCGATCTGGTCGGCATTGAAGTCCGAATCCTGCGAAGCGACGGATTTGGATTTCTCCTGCTTGGTATCGGCCTTCTTCTTGTCCGAAGTCTTCGGCTTTTCCTTCGCGTCGGCGGTCTTGGTTTCCGTGGGCTTCTTTTCCGGCTGCTTGGGCTTCTCCACCTTCGGCTTCTGGGCGGGCACCGGCACATTTTCCGGCATCGCCTGCTCTTCGGGCTTCGGTTCAGCGGGCTTTGTCTCTTCCGGCTTGGTTTCGGCCGGCTTCTCCACGGGCTTTGCCTCTTCCGGCTTCGGCTCGGGCTTCGGCGTCGGATCGGTCACGTCCGTCTCTTCCTTGGCGACCTCCTTCACCTCGTTCGGCTTGTCCTCGGGCTCGGGCGTGGGCTTTTCGGTCGGCTTCGGTGCGGCGGCCGATTCCGTCTTCGAAGGTTTTTCGACGGGCTTCGGCGCGCTCTTCAGGTCGACGTCGTTGTCGCCGGCATTCTCGGCATTCTGAACCGTGTCGGGGCGCTTGGTCGGCACCGGCGCGGCCTTTTCCTTCACGGGCGCTTCCTTGTCCCCCTGCTGGATCTGCGTAATGTCGGTGATCGGCACGAATTCGACCGGAAGCGACTCGGAATTGGCCATGTCGAATTCTTCGGGCGCGCCGATCTTCAACAGCGCCCAGCCCAGGAGAAGGGCATGGAGCACCGCCGAAATGACAAGACTGCGCTTCAAAAGGTCGTTCACTTGCTGTTGTCCGGAAGCGTGATCAGGCCGATATTCTTGAATCCGGCAGCGGAGATCTGGGCCATGACCTTGATCACGCCGCCATAATTCGCATTCGTGTCGCCGCGCACATAGATGCGCTCATTGTAACCCGTCTTGGCGATCGCCTCGAGCTTGGGCACCAGTTCCTCAAGCGCGATCGGCGTTTCCTGCAGGAAGATCTCGCCGGCGGGGTTGACCGAGACCGTGATCGGCTGCGTATCGGAATTGAGCGGCTTGGCCGAGGTTTCCGGCATGTCGATCGGCACGCCGACAGTCATCATCGGCGCAGCGACCATGAAGATGATCAGCAGCACCAGCATGACGTCGACGAGCGGCGTGACGTTGATTTCGCTGACGGGACCGCGCTTCGAACCGCCCCTGCGACGGCGTCCGCCCTTGCCGCCTGCTCCGCCCACTGCCATTCCCATGGTCGTTACTCCCGTTCCTGGCCGTTCTTACTGGGCTGCCGCACGCGGCTGCAGCTTCTCGTCGATCTGGCGCGACAGGATGGCGGAGAATTCATCCGCAAAGCCTTCCATCCGCGCCGTCAGTTTGCCGGCATCGCCGGAGAACTTGTTGTAAGCAATAACTGCCGGGATAGCGGCCACCAGACCGATCGCGGTGGCGAGAAGCGCTTCGGCAATACCCGGCGCCACGACCGCAAGATTGGTGGATTTAGAACCGGCAATCGCCTGGAACGAGGTCATGATGCCCACGACCGTGCCGAAGAGGCCGATGAAGGGTGCCGCAGATCCGATGGTGGCGAGCGAGGAAAGGCGGGCTTCGAGCTGTTCGGACTCTCGCGCCAGCGTCACGTCCATCGCCCGGTCGATACGCATCTGGAGCCCGATGGGCGAGCGTGCGCCGCGCTCGAAGCTCTTCTTCCATTCGCGCATGGCGGCCACGAACATGGCGGCGAGGCCACCCGTCGGCCGCTCCGACAGGCTGCGATAGAGCTCTTCCAGCGACTGGCCCGACCAGAACACCTGCTCGAACTGGTCGAACTGGCGGCGCGCCCTTCCATAATTGATGTATTTGTCGATCACGATGGCCCAGGTCCAGACCGAGGCACCCAAGAGACCGATCATGACCAGCTTCACGATGAAGCCTGCCTGCATGAACAGGGACCAGAGGCTTACATTCGTTGCCGCTGCCGCCAAATCAACCGTTTCCATCGATCTTTCACCCTCGAATCCAAACGCCCGGCACTGAGGACCGGGCGGTGTCAAAACAAAGCAATACGCTCGCTTTTGCCGCACCTTCGCCATGCTCGTGGCGCGACGGGCGGTTTGCTGCTTCTTCTGCCGCCAGAAGCGCTTTTCGGTGGTGTCAAGACCACCCTTCCCGAAAAAGCTTCTTGCTGCAAAATTTGGTTAAAGGAAGGCGCGGAGGCCGCGATTCCTTATAAAGCGAGTAAGACGCCATTATGGTTAAAAGAGTGTTAGCCCGGGCGCCCGCCCGAGCGTCATTCGGCCTTGCCGAGAAAACGCAAGGCCAGCGTCTCCGGCAGACGGCGCGGCCGGCCCCGCGCATTGATGACCGCGATGATGACGCGCGCGGCAATGAGCAGCTGGTCGCCCTTGCGGATTTCCTGGTTGAGGACCATCTTCGCCCCGCCTGCCTTTTCGGTGGAGGTGAGGATGGTCAGCACATCGTCCATGCGCGCCGAAGCCTTGAAGTCGATCTCCATGCGATGAACGACGAAAACGAGCCCCTCCTCGTCGGCGCTTATCAGCGCGCTCTGCTCTACGCCGAGGCAGCGCAGGTAATCGGTGCGTCCCCGCTCCAGGAAGTGGAGATAGCGGGCGTGATAGACGAGGCCGGAAAAATCCGTGTCCTCGTAGTAGACCCGCTGGAAAAGCCGGTGGCCTTCCGCCGTCAGTTCGCCTGATAACATGGGTTGGTTTCCGCGTGAGATCATCTGTTGTTCAATCACTGTTTCCCCGGTGGAGATTATTTCCGAACCTATCCCTGTAGGGGATCACTTTCTGTCGCTCAAGGTAGGTTCTGCCTGCATCAAGGATTTGAATTCCATCATCAGTCCTTTCCGCAAACCCACGGACAAAGATGCTTGTACTGGATTTCTTATGGCAAATCACATTGCCAACTATTTGAGCCCAAACGGGTTCTCCCGGACGGGTGCGAGATGGTCTAAGATCGTCCGGAGACATCGGGCGAAATCGCGGCAAATGCTCCTTTATATATGCGGTGCTGACTACACCGCTTGGCTGGTTTGCTGCTATCAGCAGCACCCAAATTCTAGCTTCTTTCTCTCTAAGCCTATACATGAAAAGCCTCCATATTACTGCATTTCGCAGATAGGCATTGCGAACAGGCAATTCAATATAGTCTTAATTTATTTTTTAGAATTCACAGATTCACTCCGGCACCGTTTCGCGCCAGATCAGGTGCTCGCTCCGCTCCGGCAGGTTTTCGATGCGGGAGGCGATGAAATCGGGCTGGATCGGAAGCGCCGAGAGCGCATCGGCTGTCGCCCGCACCCACTGGAACTCGATCTCGTTCGGCCCGTCCACGATCCGGTGGACGATGCCCTTTTCGCGAAAGGCGAAATGCAGGGGCAGTTCCATCAGATAATAGAAGCCGAGTTCGTGATAATCGCGCTTCTCGAAATGGAAGAAATTCTCGACTGTCCAGAGCAGGCGTCCGATCCGGGCGTCAACATCGAGCTCCTCGCGCATCTCCCGCCGCAGCGTTTCCTCCGATGTCTCGCCGATCTCGCCCCGCCCGCCAGGAAAGGTCCAGAACAGCTCATGCGTCGCCCGGTGCACCAGCACATGGCCTTCGCGGAAGGCAAGGCCCGCAATACGCAGATTGAAGAGACGCGGTTTGGCGTCGATGCGGATCATCGTACGGTGTGCCAAGGTCAGCCGATCTCCAGGAGCATGATTTCCGGCCAGGCGCCGAGGCGCATGGGCACAGCCGAGCAGCCAAGCCCGCGGGAAACGACGAGATCGCCCGGCCCGCTGCGATAATGGCCGTAGAGATGGGCGAGATCATCGGGATTGTCCACGAAGGGGGCCCAGCCGAAAAGATTGATCTGCCCGCCATGGGTATGGCCGGACAATGTCAGGCTGACCGTGTCGGGCAGGAAGGGATAGACATAGGGTTCATGGGCCATGAGCAGCACCGGCGCATCATCGTCCACCCCGCCAAGCGTCGCCGCCAGATCCTCGATCCCCACAAAGGACCGGCGCCGGAACTGCTGGCTTGGACGGTAGGCCAGCTGGTCGCCCAGCCCCGCCAGCCAGAAGGGACGACCCTGATGCCGGAGCTGCACGGCCCGATTGACATAGACGGGAATGCCCGCCGCCTCCAGAGCGGCGGCGACGCGAGACTCCCGGCTCTCGCCCGCCTGGAAGGCCGGATCGGCCCAGTAATCGTGGTTGCCGAGAATGGCATGCACGCCAAGCGGCGCCTTCAGCGTCGAAAGGGCGGCGGCGGTTTCCTGAAAGCTCGGATAGCCGGTGACCAGCTTCATGCTGGTCGCGTAGTCGCCGAGGAGAAGCACGATGTCGGCCCCGAGACCATTGGCTTCCGCGGCAATCTCCGCAATCCGCTCCGGTCCCATCCAGGGCATGCAGGCGTGAATATCCGAAAGCACCACGGCGCGCAGCTTGAGCCCCGGCGTCCAGCGCGCCGGCGTGATCGCCAGACGGGTGACCCGGGGCTTGCCCAGCGCCTCGGCGCCGGTTGCATAGCTCATCACCGCAAGACCCGTAAACCAGGCGCTTGCCATGAGCTTCAGGAGCCCGCGCCGTGTGATCATTCGCTATCGTCCTGGAAGAGGCGGAACTGCGCAGCCTCCATGTCCTTCGGCGGCACGAGGCCCAGATGCTTCCAGGCGCTTGCGGTCAGTACCCGGCCGCGCGGCGTGCGCTGGATCAGCCCCTGCTGGATCATGTAGGGCTCGATGATATCCTCGATCGCATCGCGCGGTTCGGATAGCCCCGCGGCAATGGTTTCGATGCCGACGGGTCCGCCGCCGAAATTGACCGCGATCATCGTCAGATAGCGCTTGTCCAGCTGGTCGAGCCCGATATTGTCCACCAGAAGACGGGTCAGCGCCTCGTCGGCGATCTCCCGGGTCACGGCTTCCGCACGCGCCACTTCGGCAAAATCGCGCACCCGGCGCAGCAGGCGGCCGGCGATACGCGGCGTTCCCCGGGCGCGCCGGGCAATTTCCCGCGCGCCCTCGTCGGTCATCGGCAGGTTCATCAGCCGCGCCCCCCGCCGGACGATCAGCTCCAGCTCCTCGACCGTGTAGAAATTCAGCCGCACGGGAATGCCGAAACGGTCACGCAGCGGCGTGGTCAAAAGGCCAAGGCGCGTGGTGGCGGCAACCAGCGTGAACTTGGAAAGATCGATCTTCACCGACCGCGCCGCCGGCCCCTCGCCGATGATCAGGTCGAGCTGGAAATCCTCCATGGCCGGATAGAGGATTTCCTCCACCGCCGGATTGAGCCGGTGGATTTCATCGATGAAGAGCACGTCGCGCTCCTCGAGATTGGTGAGCAGCGCCGCAAGATCACCCGCCTTCGCAATGACGGGACCGGAGGTGGAGCGAAAATTGACGCCGAGCTCCTTCGCCATGATCTGCGCCAGCGTCGTCTTGCCGAGGCCGGGCGGGCCGACGAACAGCACATGATCGAGTGCCTCGCCGCGATTTTTCGCCGCCTCGATGAAGATCTTCAGATTGGCGCGCGCCTCCGCCTGCCCGGTGAAATCATCGAGCGTCTGCGGGCGCAGCGCGGTATCGAGATCCTCGCCACGCTTTTCGGGAGACAGAAGTCGGTTTTGTTCGATCACGTCAGAAGTTCCATTCCGGGTATGTGCTGGGCGGCTTTCCGGTCGAAGGTCATGGTCACGCTGCATCCCGCCTCGCCGTTGCGAAGCGCAATCAGAAGATCCGGCAGCTCACCGGAGAGCCCCGCGGCCCGATCCACGGCGATTTCCACCAGCGCCTCGTCTTCAAGCACGATATCGCGCGATTCCAGGAGGCCGGAGACGATATCCAGGATGCGCTCGCGCGAGATGGCATAGCGTTTCCGCAACGTCCAGATAAGCTCGATCAGGGTAATGACATTGACATAGCCGGGACGAGCCTCGCTCAACGTTTCCACAAGGCGCCGCGCACTTTCCCCCTGGCTGGCGTCGTCAGCAAGATAAAGCCGCAACAGGACATTGGTATCGAGGCCGATCATGGTTCTTCCACGACATGTGCCGCAACCGACTGGCCGATGGCATCTTCAAGTTCTTCGGTGGAAAGGGGAGACCTTGCCGCATCCTGCAATATCCCGGCAAATTCGGCGGCCCGCCGGTTCTTCGCCTTGATGACGATTTCATCGCCCCGCCGGATATAGCGGATCTTGTCCCCGGGTTTCAGCCCGAGAAACTCCCGCACCTCCGCCGGTACCGTCGTCTGTCCCTTGGATGTCAGCGTTCCAACCGATAGATTCATCTCGCAGTTCCTTACAAATCGAGATTAGTAAGGAACTGCGTCGAAAACAAGGAATCACCCACGGGAGAGTTCCTTGAGACCGAGCCGGATGAGCTTGGCACTGTCGGCGCCCTCGCCGCCATTCTTGAGCGCAGCGGCAATGGCATTGGCCGCCTGATCGCGGCTGTAGCCGAGATTGGTGAGCGCGGAGACCGCATCGGCGACCGGCGCGGAGGCAACGCCCTCGCCGAGCTCCTGCTTGAAGCCGATCGTCTGGCCGGCATCGCCGGCAAAGGCAGGCGCCTTGTTCTTGAGTTCGGTCATCACGCGGATGGCGACCTTGGGACCCACGCCAGGCGCTCGGGAGATCGCCGCCTTGTCCTGCAGCGCGATGGCATTGGCAAGGTCCGACGGTGTAAGCGTGGAAAGGACGGAAAGAGCAACCTTCGAGCCCACGCCCTGGACGCTTTGCAGCAGGTTGAACCACTCCCGCTCCAGCGCGCTCAGGAAGCCGAAAAGCTTCAGCTGGTCCTCCCGCACATAGGTTTCGATGAAAAGCACCACCGCCTCGCCGGGCGAGCCGATGCGCGAGAGCGTGCGCGAGGAGCAATGGGCGACGTAACAGACGCCATGCACGTCCACCAGTACATGGTCGTCGCCGATCTCCTCGATGGTTCCCTTGAGTTTGCCGATCATCCCCTCACCCCTTCATCGCCATGACCTGACGGAGCTTCTGCCCGCCGCGCTGATGCGCATGGCAAATGGCAATGGCCAACGCATCGGCCGCATCGTTACCGGTAAAGGTGGCCTTGGGCATCAGGATCTTCAGCATCATGTGGATCTGCTGCTTTTCGCCATGCCCCACCCCGATCACGGCCTTCTTCACCGCATTGGGCGCATATTCGGAAACGGGCAGCCCCGCCCGCGCCGGCACCAGCATGGCCACCCCGCGCGCCTGGCCAAGCTTCAGCGTCGCCACCGCATCCTTGTTGACGAAGGTCTGCTCCACGGCCGCCTCATCCGGGCGATAGGCATGCACCACCTCCGCCAGGCCGTCATGCAACTGGCAGAGACGCGAGGCAAGATCGCTATCACCATCGGAGGTTACAGTGCCCGATGCCACGAATTTCAGGGAATTGCCCAGGCTCTCGATGATGCCCCAGCCGGTGCGCCGCAAGCCCGGGTCGATGCCGATGATACGAATCGTTTCCTGCATGTCTGACCTTATCGTCTTTCAGTTGAAAGAGACCAGCGAAAAGTGAACAAAACAAAAACGTCTACGGAATAATACTTATTCTTTACTCCCAATTAAGGGAGCGGCCCCAACATGGGCCATCTTTGCCCGAGTGCAGCAACATGACGGTTGCCGGTCGAGAGTACCGACGGGTCTGCTCAACAAATCGAACGCGCGGCTGGGCGCTTTGCTTCCGGTTCGTATGGGTTCAAACGCGGGTATCGACATGTCATCGATGTTTCACTCCTTGTCCTCCAAGGTGATAGCCATCTTCATTGCGCTGACGATCCTCTCCGTCGGCGCGCTCAATTACATGGCCTATGTGAGCAGCAACAGCATATTCGAGCGTCAAACGCTGAATTCGATGAACAGCATCCTGACATTCCGGGGGGATATGGTCACGTCGGCGCTGGCGCAGATGGAAAGCCAGGCGGTTTCGGTGGCCAAGATCGAAGCCATGCAGAGCGCGATCGTTTCGCTGCGCAGCGGCTGGAAAACGCTGGAGAGCGGCGGCAAGAAGGCTTCGGATACGCTGATCCAGACCTTCGTGACCAACAACCCCTTCCCCGCCGGCGAGCGCGAGAAGCTGGTGAAGCCGGAAGGGGCGAGCGTCTATTATTACACCGCCCATGAAAAGACCCAGAACGATGTGGCCGCGATCCTCAAGGGCACCGATTTCCTGGACCTGATGATTGCCGACACCGCCGGCAACGTGATCTACAGCTACAAGAAGGGCGCCTCCTTCGCGCAGGACCTGAAAAGCAGCGGCTGGGCCGATACACCGCTCGGCAAGACCTTTGCCGCCGCCCTGACAAATGGCGAGGCCGCCACCGATGACGGCGTGAAAACCGCCTTTTCCGGTATCGCCGTCAATCCGGCAGATGGCCACTCTGCCATCTATTTCGGCGTTCCGATCGTCAAGCTCGGCTCCATCAAGGGCATTCTAATCCTGGAAGTCCGTGAAGCCGCCATCGTTCAGACCCTCACCAAGGGTCTTCACAGCGGCAGTTCAGAAGCCGCACTCATCGTCAACAGCGCCGGCCAGGCCATCGCCGCCAGGGACGGTGTGCTGACGCTCATCGATGCCGCGCCTTATGAAAAGGCCGTTGCCGCAGCCACCGCCGCCGGCCCGGACACCATTTCGGAAGCGCCGCTCTATATCAATGAAAACGATGCCAAGGGCTATTTCCGCCCGATTTCCCATGAGGGCGAGCCCTTCATTATCGGTGAAACGGTGGATCTGCACGAGTTCCAGGCAGGTTCGCTCGAAATTGCCCGCAATCTTCTGCTGATGGGCGCCGGCGTGCTCGTGCTCCTCTGCGTCACCACGGCCTTCTTTGCAAATCGGCTCTTTGCCCCCCTTGCCCGCCTCTCCGGCATCACCCATGCGGTTTCGGAAGGCAAGCTGGACACCGAAATCGGCTATGGCGAGCGCAAGGACGAGATCGGCACGCTCGCCCGCGCGCTCGCCCGCTTCCGCCAGTCGTTGATCGACCAGCGGGCGCTGGAGGCCGAGACGGAGGCCAACCGCAACCTCACCGAAAGGGAACGCCAGCAGCGCATGGCCGAAAAGGATGCCGAAGCCCGCACGCTCCAGCGCGTGGTCGAAAGCCTCGATACCGGTCTCAGCCAGCTTGCAAGCGGTAATCTTGCCTATGCGATCAACGAGACCTTCCCACCGGAGCTGGACAGCCTGCGCCAGAACTTCAACCGCGCGATTTCCACCCTGAACGGCACGCTTGCGGCCATCGGCGGCAATTCCAATGCGGTGCGCGAAAGCTCCCACCACATGAGCAGCGGGGCAGACCAGCTCGCCGCCCGGACCGAGCGTCAGGCCGCCTCCATCACCCAGACGGCAAGCGCCATCAATGCCATCACGGAATCCGTCCGCACCCAGATCACCCGCAGCGAGCAGGCCGAGCTGATTGCCCGCGATGCCAAGGCCGGCGCCCAGGAATCCGGCCGGATCATGCAGGAAACAATCTCCGCCATGGAGGCCATCCAGGGTTCCTCCCGCCAGATCAACCAGATCATCAACGTCATCGACGAGATCGCCTTCCAGACCAACCTCCTCGCCCTCAATGCGGGCGTCGAGGCCGCCCGTGCCGGCGAGAGCGGCAAGGGCTTTGCCGTGGTCGCCCAGGAAGTACGCGAGCTTGCCCAGCGCTCCTCCAAGGCCGCGAAGGAGATTTCCGGCCTGCTGCAGAAATCCACCGGCGAGGTGGAAAACGGCGTGTCGCTGGTGGAAAAGGCCGGCAATGCGCTGCGCGGCATCGGCGACTATGTGGAAGCCATCAACACGCGCCTCCACGAGATCATCGAATCCACCCGCGATGAGGCGGAAACGCTGAAATCCATCAATATTGCCGTGTCCGAGCTGGATCAGATGACCCAGCAGAATGCCAATATGGTGCAGGAGTCCACCGCCGCCATCCATCAGCTGGCTGCGGAAGCCAGCAACATGGACGAGCAGCTCGGCCAGTTCGTGCTGAGCCGGGCGACGGGAGATCCCTATCGCGATCATTACCGACAGGCCGGATAGGCGAGACCAGACCGAGAGACGAAAAAGGGGCCCTTCGAGGGCCCCTTCCCGTTTGATCAGATGCCGTTGATCTATTTCGCGGCGTAAAGCACGGCCACGCCCGGCAGCTCCTTTCCTTCCATCCATTCGAGGAAGGCACCGCCGGCGGTGGAGACATAGGTGAAATCATCGGCCACGCCTGCATGATTGAGGGCCGAAACCGTATCGCCGCCACCCGCAACGGAGGTGAGCTTGCCAGCCTTGGTCTCCTCGGCCGCATGACGGGCTGCTGAAACCGTCGCCTTGTCGAAGGGCTCGATTTCGAAAGCGCCGAGCGGGCCGTTCCACACCAGCGTATTGGCCTTGGAAATCCATTCGTTGACCGCGGCCACCGATTTCGGACCGACGTCCAGCACCATGGCATCGGCGGGAATGGCGTTGATGTCCACGACCTCATTGGCGGCGCCCGCCTTGAATTCGCGGGCCACGACCCCATCCACCGGCAGCACGATGGCGCAATTGGCCGAGGCGGCCTCGATCATGATCTGCTTGGCCGTGGCTGCAAGATCGTGCTCGCAGAGCGACTTGCCCACATCCGTTCCCCGCGCAGCGAGGAAGGTGTTGGCCATGCCGCCGCCGATGACCAGCGCGTCGACCTTTTTCACGAGGTTGGAGAGGAGATCGATCTTGGTGGAAACCTTGGCACCGCCGACGATGGCGACCACGGGGCGGACCGGATTGCCCAGACCCTTTTCCAGCGCCTCGAGCTCCGCCTGCATGGTGCGGCCGGCATAGGCGGGGAGGTGATGGGCGAGGCCCTCCGTGGAGGCATGCGCACGGTGCGCCGCGGAGAAGGCATCGTTGACGAAAAGATCGCCATTGGCGGCAAGCGCGCGGACGAAGTCCGGCTCGTTCTTCTCTTCAGCCTTGTGGAAACGGGTGTTTTCGAGCAGCAGCACGTCGCCGGGCTTCATCGCTGCAATCGCATCTGCGGCCGGCTGGCCGATGCAGTCACTGGCGAAGGCCACCGGGCGGCCGAGCACCTTCTCGACCGCCGGGACGATCTGGCCGAGCGAGAACGCGGCCTCCGGTCCGCCCTTGGGGCGGCCGAAATGGGCGAGCAGGATTACCTTCGCGCCCTTTCCGGACAGTTCGAGGATGGTCGGAGACACGCGCTCGATGCGCGTCGCGTCCGAGACCTGTCCATCGGACATCGGAACATTGAGATCGACGCGCACGAGAACGCGCTTGCCGGAGACATCGGTCATGTCGTCGAGAGTCTTGAAAGCTGCCATGAAAGCACCCGCTCGTCTGGAATTGGGAACGGGCGGGACCATACACCGGAAGCAGCACCGCGCAAGCCTGATCGGCGGCTTTTTCAGCCGGAAGGAGGTTCCCTCCCCCCGGCTTTGGTCTCATGGGCTGATCCTAGGTGGCGGGCTTCAGACCGAAGAGCTGCAACACCGCGCTGTGCCGGGCATTGGCGATCGCCAGTCCGTCGATGGCAAGCTTCTCGCGCACTTCCAGCGCTTTCGAACGCGCCTGTTCCTCCAGCACATTGGCATCGACCATCCGTCCGATGGCGGCGGTGTGCACATCGGCCAGGGTGCGCAGAAAGGTCTGCTGCGATTCCATGCTGCTCTTCATGGCGCCGATCCTTGCAGCCACCGAAGTGACCTGGCTAATCATGCTGTTCGTGGCAGCAAGCGCCCCGTCATAGGCAAAGCCGGTCGCCGGCGTCGTGGCATTGAAGTAAAGTCCGATGCGGTAGGCGTTGCCGCCATAATCGTCGAACAACTTGCGGAAGGTATTGCTGCCCAGATTGTAGGTTCGCGACAGGATCCCGTTGGTATTCACCTCATCGATCAGCGTCAGGCCTTCGGTATTGATCGTTTGCGTTATGGCGGCGCCATCCGCAGCCAGCCCGGTGACCGCATTCAGTTCATAAGCCTCCCCCTGCTTGTGAAAGAGAAGATTGACACCGTTGAAGCTGGCGCTCTTGGCCACCGAGACCATCTGGGTCTTCAGCGCGTCCATCTCGTTCTGCATGGTGCGCCGGGCATCGCCCGTCTCGTTCTTGCCCGCAACCATCAGGTCGCGGAACCTTTCCAACAGCGGCAGCAAGCTTTGTATTGCCGTGCTCGCCACACCGAGGGCCCCGACTGACAAGGAGAGGCCATCGGCGACCTCTCGCGTCGTGCTGGCCTGCGCACGCATCGTGCTGGCGACCGACCACATGGCAGGATTATCCGATGCCTCTCGTATTCTCAGCCCCGACGAGAGGCGGTTCGAAGTTTCGTTCCGTGCCCGATCGACGCCAGAAAGGATACGCAGGGCATTCCATGCCCCGTTTGAAATACCGGCAACATACATATCAATATTCCCTGTTTTTGTATTTTCTTGTGTGCTTATTATCTAATTCTATGAAGTTAATTTGTGTTTAGGGAGCGCGCCGCCCAAAAGAAGAGATCGGGAAAAAGACTTTGTCGGTAAACGGGCGTGAAAAAAATTCATTAAAAATGGCGGGATCTTTCGACCCCGCCATCCGGTGTTGGATACCTTGCAATTCGCTCGGATCAGATGAGCTTGCTCATGGCAACCGCGGTGTCCGACATGCGGTTGGAGAAGCCCCACTCATTGTCGTACCAGGAGAGGATGCGCACAAGGTTGCCCTCGAGAACCTTGGTCTGGTCGGCAGCGAAGCTCGAGGAATGGCTGTCATGGTTGAAGTCGACCGAAACGAGCGGCGCTTCGACATAGCCGAGAATGCCCTTGAGCTCGCCTTCCGAGGCAGCCTTGATGGCGGCATTCACTTCTTCGGCGGTGACATTGCGCGAGGGCACGAACTTGAGGTCGACGACCGAGACGTTCGGGGTCGGCACGCGGATCGAGGAACCGTCGAGCTTGCCCTTCAGTTCCGGCAGCACGAGGCCGACGGCCTTGGCGGCGCCGGTCGAGGTCGGGATCATCGAGAGCGCTGCGGCACGGGCGCGGTAGAGGTCCTTGTGCATGGTGTCGAGGGTCGGCTGGTCACCCGTGTAGGAGTGAACCGTCGTCATGTAGCCCTTCTGGATACCGAATTCGCGGTGCAGCACATAGGCGACCGGCGCCAGGCAGTTGGTGGTGCAGGATGCGTTCGAGACGACGAGATCGTCCTTGGTCAGGGTGCCATGGTTGACGCCGAAGACGATGGTCTTGTCGGCATTGTCGCAAGGGGCGGACACGAGAACGCGCTTCGAACCGTTCGCGAGGTGTGCGGATGCCTTTTCCTTGGTGGTGAAGAGGCCGGTGCACTCAAGCGCGATATCGACGCCGGCCCAGGGCAGGTCCTTCGGATCGCGGATGGCGGTGACCTTGATCGGGCCGCGGCCGACATCGATCGTGTCGCCGGAAACGGTGACGGTGCCCGGGAACTTGCCATGCACCGAATCGTAACGGATGAGGTGGGCGTTGGTCTCGACCGGGCCGAGGTCGTTGATGGCAACGACTTCGATGTCGGTGCGGCCGGATTCGATGATGGCGCGCAGCACGTTGCGGCCGATGCGGCCGAAGCCGTTGATGCCTACTTTAACAGTCATGTTCACACTCTCCCGCTTAAATCGAAGCTTCGTCTTGGGTCGATGGCAAAACGCGCGGGGCGTGTGGGGCCCCGCGCGTCTCGTTATGCAAGCTTGGCAATCGCGGCTTCCGCGACATGGTCCGGCGTGATGCCGAAGTGGCTGTAGAGCTCCTTGTAGGGGCCGGAGGCGCCGAAGGAGCTCATGCCGACGAACACGCCGTCCGAGCCGATGAAATAGTCCCAACCCTGCCGGATCGCGGCTTCCACCGCAATCTTGACCGGCGAGTTGCCGATCACGGCCTTGCGATAGGCCTCGTCCTGCTCGGCAAAGAGTTCGAAGCAGGGAACGGAGACCACGCGGGCGGCAATGTTCTTAGCCGCGAGCAGGTCCTTGGCCTTGACGGCGATTTCCACTTCCGAGCCCGAGGCGAAGATCGTCACCGGCGCATCGTCGGCGCTCGCGACCTCATAGGCACCGAGGGCAGACAGGTTGCGCTCGGAATAGCTGGTGCGGACAGCCATCAGGTTCTGGCGGGTCAGCGCCAGGCCCGAGGGACGATGCTGGTTTTCCAGCGCGAGCTGCCAGCATTCCGCGGTTTCCGTCGCATCGGCCGGGCGGAACATCAGGAGGTTCGGAATGGCGCGCAGCGCGGCCATGTGCTCGACCGGCTGGTGGGTCGGGCCGTCTTCGCCAAGGCCGATGGAGTCATGCGTCAGCACGTGGATGACGCGGATGCCCATCAGCGCGGCAAGGCGGATCGAGGGACGGCAGTAATCCGAGAAGATCAGGAAGCCGCCGGAATAGGGAATGAGACCGCCATGCAGCGCAATCCCGTTCATGGCAGCCGCCATGCCGTGCTCGCGGATGCCGTAATGCAGGTAACGGCCGGAGAAGTCGGTCGGCGTGATCGACTTGGTCTGGCTGGTCTTGGTGTTGTTGGAACCGGTGAGGTCGGCCGAGCCGCCGATGGTTTCCTGAAGAACGCCGTTGATCACCTCAAGCGCATCTTCCGATGCCTTGCGGGTGGCAACCGTCGGCTTGGTGTCGGCGAGCTTCTTCTTGTAGTCGGCGATCGCGCCGGCAAGCGTGCCCGGCAGCGTGCCGGCAAAGCGGCGCTCGAATTCGGCCTTCTTGGCAGAAGCGGCAAGGCGCTTTTCCCAGGCGGCGCGGTCGGCGGCACCCTTGGCGCCGGCTTCACGCCAGCCGGCCAGCACGTCTTCCGGAACCGTGAAGGCTTCCGCATCCCAGCCGAGCGCCACGCGCGTGGCAGCGATTTCTTCCGCACCGAGCGGCGAGCCATGCACCTTGTGGGTACCGGCCTTGTTGGGCGCACCGAAGCCGATCACGGTCTTGGCGGCAATCATCGTCGGCTTGTCGGATTTCTTGGCATTCTCGATGGCTTCGTAGATCGCATCCGGATCATGGCCGTCGATCGCAACCGTATTCCAGCCGGAAGCGCGGAAGCGCATGTGCTGGTCGGTCGAGTCCGCCATGGAGATCGGGCCGTCGATGGAGATGTTGTTGTCGTCCCAGAGCACGATGAGCTTGTTGAGCTTCAGGTGGCCGGCAAGCGAGATTGCTTCCTGGCTGATGCCTTCCATCAGGCAGCCGTCGCCCACCAGAACGAAGGTGTGGTGGTCCTGCAGGTCGGAACCGAACTCTTCGGCAAGCTTCTTCTCGGCAATTGCCATGCCCACGGCATTGGCAATGCCCTGCCCGAGCGGGCCGGTCGTGGTTTCGATGCCGGTCGCATGGCCATATTCCGGATGGCCGGCGGTCTTGGCGCCCATCTGGCGGAAATTCTTGATTTCCTCGATGGTCATGTCCTCATAGCCGGTCAGGTAGAGAACGGAATAGAGCAGCATGGAGCCATGGCCGGCGGACAGGACGAAACGGTCACGGTCCGGCCAGAGCGGGTTCTTCGGGTCGAACTTCATCGAGCGGGTGAAGAGGACGGTCGCGATATCGGCCGCTCCCATGGGGAGGCCCGGATGGCCGGAATTGGCCTTCTCGACGGCGTCCATGGACAGGAAGCGGATCGCATTCGCCATCCGGTTATGTTGTTCGCGAGAGATCATGACTGTTCCAAGAGGTTCCGGGTCAAAGGGAACGGCTTTTCCCGCCGGGAATGACCGTCAAAAGGCGGCTGATCCATAGCAGGTCAGCCGCCTCTGTCAACAAATCTGGCGGTTTTTCACCCCTTTTGATACCCCGATCCCCGCCGCTGATGGATTGGCCGAGCGGTGCCGGCGGGACCCGCCATGCGTGAATTTCTGTGATCAACCCCTCCCGCAGCCATCGCGCGTGGCCGGCTTGGTTGACGCATGCCAAGAGGCAAGAATATCGTAATAAAAGGACCGGCGGAGGCCGGATGGGTCGATTCGGCGGAGCCGTCCGCGAACCTCATCGATAAGGACGGAAGGGATTGGATGTCGGCAGGCAAATCGGTTGAAGCAGCGATCACCAGCCTTCGGGCTGCCCTCGGCAGCCTGGAAAGCGCCGTCGATGCCCGCTTCGACCGCGAACGCGACAATAGCGAGATCGAGGGCGAAGTGCGCCGCGTGCATGCGGACCGCTCGCGGCTCGCCCAGGAACTCGACCAGTCCGAATTTCGGGCAAACCGTCTCGAGGAGGTCAACCGCGAGGTTTCGCGGCGCCTGGTGACGGCCATGGAAACCATTCGTGCCGTGCTGGATCGCTGATCCCCTCGTGGCGTCGAGAGTGCAAAGGAAAGTCCGAAAGACATGGCGCAGGTTACCGTAACGATTGACGGCAAGGCCTATCGCATGGCCTGCGAAGAGGGCCAGGAAGGCCACCTCACCGAACTCGCCGCCAAATTCGACCGCTATGTCTCCCATCTGAAATCGCAGTTCGGCGAAATCGGCGATCTCCGCATCACCGTCATGGCCGGCATCATGGTGATGGACGAACTGTCGGAGGTCTCCCGCCGGCTGAAAGCTGTCGAGGCCGACATGGACACGATCAGACGCAACCGCGATGCGGTCGCTGCCGGCGCACAGCGCACCGAAGAGGTGGCCGCCGCAGCCATCGAGGAGATGAGCCATCGCATCCTCGAAATCGCTGCAAAAATCTCGAACCGGCCGCCCGCACAGCCCAACTGACCGGGCCTTCTCGCCTCCCGTCGGCGCCCGCAGGAATTCGCGCAAAAGATCAGCCTTGCCACTGGCGGAAAGCAGCTTTTCGACCTATATTCTTTATGCGGTCTGCGCTTCCCGACAGGAACAATCGAATCCTCGGGGCCATACCCGATCCTAAGGGAGCTGTCCCTGGCCAGGCTCGTGGGCTTGGACATACGGCGCCCACCTACTCTTGTAGGCGCCCAGGATCACCGTTTCCATCGGTTGTCGTGGATCGCACTTATTCCAGAAGGCCCGCCTCGGCGGGCCTTTCGGTTTTCAGGCGACATCGGGCGCGATGATCTCGTCCATCGGAATATCGTGTGGCAAGGGATGGATCGTGTCGAGCCGCTGCAAACCATAGCCGACGCCGATCACCAGCGGCCTGGGGTCAAGGGCAGCAAGGGTCCGGTCGAAGAAGCCGCCGCCATAGCCGAGCCGGAAACCGGCCGGGTCGAAACCCACCAGCGGCGCAATCACCACCTCGGGCACCCCCACCTCCTCCGTATCGGGTACCGGTATGTTCCAGATCCCCCGCGTCAGCGCGCCGCCGGGCGCCCAGGGCCGAAAGATCATCGGCTGACCCTTTTCCACAACCACGGGCAGATAGGCCGTGCCGCCCGCCTCGGTCAGCCGCGCCGCGAAGGGGCGCAGATCCGGCTCGCCGCGAAAGGGCCAGTAGAAGCTGACCCGCCGCCCGGCCATCGATGGCAGCCGTGCTTCGAGCCGGCGGATGATTTCCTCAGAAACCGCCGATCTTGCCTCCTGCGGGAGCGCCAGCCGACCATTGATCAGCCTTTCCCGTTCCGCCTTGCGCCAGGCCATGATGGCCGGCCGTTCCAGGAGTTCCTCCATGTTCCTCACCTGCCTGCTTGTCCTTCCGGGAGGGGAGATAGGGCAAGACAGCGCCGGGGACAGGGTTTGGCCCAAATCTTGCCGCCCATTTTCCAAAGCGCGCCGAGGGTTTAAGGAGGGTACAGACACAAGGGAGCAAAGAAAGTCATGAGCAGATCCTGGACCATCGAACGCCGCGAGGTCGTGTTATCAGACCGGTGGATCCATGTGGAAAGCCAGTCCGTCCGCACCGCCCGCGGAGATGTGCTGGACCCCTATTACGTGCTCACCTATCCGGATTGGGCCATGTGCGTGGCCCTCACCGAGGCGGATGAACTCATCATGGTGCGGCAATACCGCCACGGCACGGCGAATGTGGCGCTGGAACTGCCCGGCGGCTGCGTCGACCCCGAGGACGCCTCGCCCGAAGAGGCCGCAGCCCGCGAATTGCTGGAGGAGACCGGCTATGGCGGCGGAACGCTCGTCTATATCGGCGCGCTCGGCGCCAATTCCGCGCTCCAGACCAACCGCGTGCAGATTGCCGTGATGACCGGGGCAAGGCTCCTCGCCGAACCCCATCTGGAACCTGGCGAGGAGCTGAGCGTGGAATGCGTGCCGCTCGCCCGGGCGCTTGAGCTGGCGGTTGATGGCGGCATGGAGCAATCCATGCATGTGGCGGCTCTCTTCATGGCGCTTGCGCGGCTTGGCCGGCTTGCCCTTTCCTGATCGCCGCCGGCGCTAGCCCAGCAGCCGCTGGAGAGAAAGCCCCGGCATGCCATTGGCGATGCTGAGCGACTGGACCGCCAGCTGCCTGCGGGTTTCCTCCGCCCGAAGCCGCGCGCTTTCCTGGGTCAGATCCGCATTGACCAGCCGTCCGATCCCCCGTCCCTGCAGGGCCGCGAGTTGCTCCACATAATCGCGCTGCGTTTCCAGCCGCTTCTGGAAGGCACCGAGTGTGGCAAAACCGTCGCGGACGGCCGTGCCGATCTGCTCGATCATGTCGGAATTGGCGATGCGCCAGTTTGTGTTGAAGAGAGCGCCGGTCTGGCTGTTGTAGAAAGCGAGAAACAGGGCACCGGTGCCGTAACCCGCAAAGAGCCGCGCTCCGCCCGTATAATTATACCGGTCGAAATAGGTCATGGACATGAGCCCGCCGGTCTTGTCCTCGTCGATCAACACCGTCTGGCTGAGATTGAGCGTCATGCGGTTGATGCCGAGCGACCCGTTGCCCGAGCGCTGAAGACCGCCGACGAAACTGCGGGTCGTCGCCATGCCCGTCACCCGGTAAAGCAGGTTCACCCCGCCGAAGGAGGCGGATTTAACCGTGCTTTCCAACATGTCGGCAATGGAGCGGATTTCCCGGTCATAGACGAGGGCTTCCGCCGGCGTCGCCTGCCGCCCGATGGTGAAGATCTCCTTGATGCGGTCGAGCCCCTTCAGCACCGGGGCGGCGGCTGCCATGGCCGTATCCACCACCGCAAGGCTCTGGCTCAACCCGTCGCGAACGACATTGAGCGTCGCGACATCGCCGCTCATGGCGCGCGACAGCGACCAATAGGCCGCATTGTCCTTCGCGGCACCGATCCGAAGACCGCTCGCCAGTCGCTCCTGCCCGAGCGCTGACGCCTTTTCGGCCCCCCGAAGCAGCTTCTCGGCACTGCGGGCCTGACTGTTGTAATGAATGCTGATCATGAAACGGAACTCCGCGGGGCATGTCCGCCAGGCCCTCCCCGGACCCTGCCTTTTGTCTGGCGCCGACATACATAGAGCGTGACTATTGTTTAAAATAATTACATGAACAGAAAGACATGGCTTTATTTGGCCTTATCCTTGCACGCCTCTTAACCCGTCGATACGACTTCTTGCCAACCCAGGAAATCGCAGCCGGACCCGGCCATGAAGGGTCAGCGAATGTCGGATTCATGCCTTGCGCGCAGGGCCCGGCTCGGCCACTAAAAGGGTCCCGAACCGATCAGGGAGAGAAGGCCTCATGCTGACATTGAAGGAACAGAAGGCAGCGCTGCGGAAGGAGAGGCTTGCCCTGCGCGATGCCATTCCGGCAGAGGACCGCATCGAGAAATCGCTCGCCATCTCGGCCTTCGGCGAGGCCCTGTCCTTTGCGCCCGGCACGATCGTGTCCGGCTTCCTGCCGATCCGCTCCGAGGCGGACATCCGCCCGCTCCTCGATCACCTGGCCAAACGCGGGGCGCGGCTCTGCCTGCCGATCGTCGCCGACCGGGAGACCATCCTCTTTCGCGAACTGAAGCAGGGAACCGAACTGGTGGACACGGGTTTCGGCACCCGGGGCCCGGGGCCGGAGGCGGAGGTGCTTGATCCTGAACTGCTGCTCATGCCGCTTTCCGTCTTCGATCCGGCGGGGAACCGGATCGGCTACGGGGCCGGCCATTATGACCGCGCCATCGACCGTCTACGGAAAAAAGGCCTGAATCCGCGCCTCGTCGGCATTGCCTTCGACTGCCAGGAAGTGGCATCAGTGCCGGCAGAACCGCATGATGTGGGCCTTTCCGCCATCATCACCGAAAGCGGTTACCGACGTTTCGATTGATGGAAGGGTAGAGCCGATGCGGCTGTTGTTTCTGGGCGATATGGTGGGCAAGACCGGACGCACCGCCGTCTGGGAAAAGCTGCCGGGCCTGGTTTCCGACCTGAAGCTCGATTTCGTCATCGTCAACGGGGAAAACGCCGCCGGCGGCTTCGGCATAACCGAGGAGATCTTCCTCGAAACCATCAATGCCGGGGCCGATGTGGTGACGACAGGCAACCATGTCTGGGACCAGAAGGAAGCAGTGACCTTCTGCCAGCGGCACGACCAGTTCCTGCGGCCTGCCAATTACCCTGCGGGCACGCCCGGCAAGGGCTCCGGCCTCTATTATGCCCGAAACGGTGCGCGCGTGCTCGTCGCCAACATCATGGGGCGGGTCTTCATGCATCCGGAACTCGACGATCCCTTCAAGGCGGCCGAAACCATCCTCGATGCCTGCCCGCTGAAGGAACAGGCCGATGCGATCATCTTCGATTTCCACGCGGAAGCCACGAGCGAGAAACAGTGCTTCGGCCATTTCGTCGATGGCCGGGCGAGCTTTGTCGTCGGCACCCACACCCATGTGCCCACCGCCGACCACCAGATCCTCAACGGCGGCACGGCCTACATGTCGGATGCCGGCATGTGCGGGGATTACGATTCCTCGCTCGGAATGGAGAAGGAAGAGCCGCTGAACCGCTTCATTTCCAAGATGCCCAAGGGCCGTTTCGAGGCCGCTCACGGCCCGGCGACGATCTGCGGCGTCGGTGTGGAGATTTCCGATGCGACCGGCCTTGCCGAAAAGATCGCCCCGCTGAGGATCGGGCCGCGTCTTCAGGAAACCCTGCCATCCTTCTGGGTTTGATGACCGTAATTTGACGGCCGTGGCTGGACGAAACGGGTCTTCCTGCCTATAAAGCCGCCATTCCCACCATAAAGACGTGAACAGGGGTGCCATGGCTGGCCATTCACAGTTTAAGAATATCATGCATCGCAAGGGCCGTCAGGATGCGGTCCGCTCGAAGATGTTTTCCAAGCTCGCCCGCGAAATCACCGTGGCGGCAAAGACCGGTCTGCCCGACCCGGCCATGAATCCGCGCCTGCGCCTGGCGATCCAGAACGCCAAGGCCCAGTCCATGCCGAAGGACAACATCGAGCGCGCCATCAAGAAGGCCGCCGGCGGCGACGCGGAGAACTACGAGGAAGTCCGCTACGAGGGCTACGGCCCGGGCGGCGTCGCCGTCATCGTGGAAGCGCTGACCGACAACCGCAACCGCACCGCCTCCTCCGTCCGCTCGACCTTCTCCAAGGCCGGCGGCGCGCTGGGTGAAACGGGCTCGGTTTCCTTCTCCTTCGACCGCGTCGGCGAAATCACCTACAAGGCCGCCGTCGGCGATGCCGACAAGGTCATGGAAGCCGCGATCGAAGCCGGTGCCGAGGACGTGACCTCCGACGAGGATGGCCACACGATCATCTGCGGTTTCGAAGACATCGGCGAGGTCTCCAGGGCACTCGAGGCAACGCTTGGCGAAGCCGAGACGGTCAAGGCCATCTGGAAGCCGCAGAACACCGTGCCGGTCGACGAGGAAAAGGCCCAGTCGCTGATGAAGCTCATCGATACGCTGGAAGATGATGATGACGTGCAGAACGTCTATTCCAACTTCGAAGTGTCCGACGAGGTCATGGCAAAGCTTTCCGCCTGATCGACGGGCGAAAACAAACTGCAAAGGGGCCGCAAGGCCCCTTTTTCGTGGTGCAGCGATCGCGCCCTCCCCGCCCCCTCAGGGCCGGATGAGGAGCACGATGCTCCACAGCACGAAGGCGATGACCGCGAGTTTCCAGAAATCGCGCCGCCGCTTCAGCCCCGGCAGACCAAGCGGATAGAGAAGCTGCACGGCCATCAGGAGCACGAGAAACAATCCGATAAATTTATTCACCTGGCATCCGTTCCCCTGCCCCGCCGGAGCGGCGCATTTCCTCGGCCTCTGTCACAACAGCGTCAAGTTTTGCTAGCATGGACGCAAGGCCCGGCACATCCCCATCGGTTAAATTTGCCGGTATTCACCCTTGCCCGGATCATCGAACCAGGACACTGCCATGCCCGCTGCCTTCAGGAGCAATATCCTGCCCGTCTTCGCCCTTCTGGCGGGAACCCTCTTTCTCTATCTCGGCAATGGCTTGCATGGTCTTCTGCTTCCGGTGCGCGGTGCGGCGGAGGGCTATCCCACCACCGATCTCGGCCTGCTCGGCACCTCCTGGGCCAGCGGCTTCGTGCTGGGCTGCCTCCTCGCCCCGCAGCTCGTGCGGCGCATCGGTCACGCCCGCGCCTTTTCGGGCTTCATCTCGCTGATTGCGATCATCGCGCTTCTGACCGGCATTCTGGTCGATCCCGTGTGGTGGATCGTGCTGCGCGCCGTGACCGGCTTTTCCACCGCCGGCACCTCCATGATCATCGAAAGCTGGCTGAACGAGCGCGCCACCAACAAGAGCCGCGGCATGATCTTTTCGCTCTATGTCACGATCACCCTGATCGGCGCCGTGGGCGGCCAGCTCGTCGTGCCGCTGGCCGATGTCATGACGCCCGTTCTCTTCATGGTCTGCGGCATCTTCTATTGCGTGGCCATGCTGCCCACCACGCTTTCCAACGCCGCAACGCCCCAGCCGCTGAAATCCGTGAAGCTGGACCTTCGGGCGCTTTATCGCAATTCGCCGGTCTCCTTCGTCGGCATCCTGCTGATCGGCATCGCCAATGGCGCCTTCGGCACGCTGGGCGCGGTCTTCGGCGCCAAGGCCGGGCTGAGCCAGGGCTCGATCGCGCTGATGATGAGCGCCACCATCTTTGCCGGCGCCGTCATGCAGCTGCCCGCCGGCCGCATTTCCGACCGCATGGACCGCCGCTACGTGCTGATCGTGCTGTCGGGCCTTGCTGCCCTTGCCGGCCTTTTCGTGGTGATCCTGCACCCCGCCGACGTGACCGTGCTGATCGCCATGATCGCCATCTATGGCGCAACCGCCAATGCGCTCTATTCCATCGCGGTCGCCCATGCCAACGACCACGCGGCGCATGAGGATTTCGTCAAGGTATCCGGCGGGCTGCTTCTGCTCTATGGCATTGGCACCGTGATCGGCCCCACCATCGGCGGCCCGGTCATGTCCGCCTTCGGCCCCTATGCACTGTTCCTCGTCACGGGTTTCTCCCATGTGGCACTGGTCATCTATGCCATGATCCGCAGCCGCATCCGCAAGGCTGTACCCATCGAGGCGCGCGAGACCTACACCGCCACCTCGGCCGGTCCCTTGACAACGCCCGAAAGCCTGACGCTCAATCCGCGCGCGGCTCCCCTGCCCGAGGCGGCCGCCGATCCGGATATCGTCGACAGCGCAGGAGCCGCCATATGAGCCTTTTCGAGGACGACCGCCCGAAAAAGAAACAGGAGCATGAGATCGGCTGCGACCTGTCGCTGATCTCGGCCGACGAGCTTGCGGCCCGCATTGCCCTCCTCGAGGAGGAGATCCGCCGCCTGACCGAGGAAAGGCAGAAAAAATTGAGTGGAAAGGCCGCTGCCGAGTCGCTTTTCCGCCCCAAGGGCTGAAACAACAATTTTCAAGTATTCATAAAATTTACCTTGCCCGGGTCCGGTTTTGTTAACCATAGATTAGGTTTTGTGGGAGATCTTAGACTTATCCAGACTTTCTGGACTCAGCCTTCTCCTCCGCCAGGAGGACTGGTCTGATTTTCTCCCTGTTTTACCTTGAGAGCCGCTTCCAGCGGCTCTTTTTTTCTTTAAACTCTGGACAAGTTTCGTAAAACTGTGGGAATTAACCCTTTCTTAATAAACGGCTTGCGGTTTCTCTGTAAACGGATCATGTTTAGGCCATCGACAGAGAGCGGCGGAACTGAGGCGCCGCTTTCCCGTTACCTGAATATTGTGGTGCGTTTGACAGGGAAATTAAGATGTCCGAACTTGGCCTGAATACGATCAGCTTCGCTGGGCGCATCGCCTCCTCCTCGCAGTTCAAGTCGCTCTACACGGAAGGCATGTCGCTCGTTGAAGAGACCGCAAGCTATCTCGATGGCAATGGCCGCGCAGCCGCCAAGGTTCTGCCGCGCATGGCCTCGGTTCTCTATGCGGCGGAATCCATGCGGCTTACCACCCGCCTGATGCAGATGGCATCCTGGCTGCTGCTCCAGCGCGCCGTCAATAATGGCGAGATGACGCGCGATCAGGTGCTCAACGAAAAGCGCAAGGTCCGCCTCGATTCCTTCAACGTCGACAAGAACGCCCCCGGCTGGAACGATCTGCCGGAAGCTTTCCGCGACCTCATCGAGCGCTCGCTGCGCCTGCAGAACCGCGTCGCCCTGCTCGACCGCGAAATCTATCGTCCGGCGGATACCGCCATGCAGTCCGACAATGAAAACAGCGTCCAGGCCCAGCTGAGCCTGCTGCGCACCGCTTTCAACGTTCACTGAGCGATCAAGAATCAAGTCAATCCGGATTTTCCTGGCCCCTCCTCGCGAGGGGCCTTTTCTTTGTCCGCCTGTTCCCTGACGGTCGGCCCCGGAAGCGCCGATCCCGGCCGCGCCTCAAGAAGCAGGGACGTGCCGGGCACACTCCTTGTCGCGCTCCGGTCCGGCGCGCGCCTGAGCAGGAGATGAACGACAATCATGACCGTTACCCAGGGCGCCAGGCTCCAGATCGCCTTCACGTAATCGGGGGATGCAAGATACATTGCCGTCAGATCCATGCCATCAGCTCCCTCTCGTTGAGAAAGCCACCGGAACCCTTGGAAAGGGCCCCAGTGACCGGGAGTTCAAATAGCCACACAGCAGCTCGCCTCGGCCTTTAAACCGAAGTTCTGGACATAGCCGAGGCCTCCCGGCCGCAAGGCAGGAAGCTATGGGTTCGGGATGTATCTTTCAAGATACAAGCCACCAACTGTGCGGGGATTTGAAGCCCCAGAATGCCGCTGTTTGCGGACATTCTGAAGAGGACGTTAGCACAGACAAAACATAAGGTGAAGCTGTATTAGAATATTTTAGATGCAGTGACCGGGAGTTCAAATAGCCGAATACACAGGCTCGCCCCGGCCTTTAAACCGAAGTTCTGGACATAGCCGAGGCCTCCCGGCCGCAAGGCAGGACCGCATTCACCGTCCCGAAAGCTCTAGCACGACCCGTGCGTAAGGACAAATTTATTTAGAGATTCCGAATTTTAAGGCTCTGCCAACAGGAAGAAGCGACCCGCCATAAGAAAAAGCCCGGACATCACTGCCCGGGCTTTTTTTAACTCTGCGGAAAACCGCCAGCGATGGATCAGAGGCCGAGGCCGCTGAAGCGCTTGTTGAACTTGGACACGCGGCCGCCGCGGTCCATGATCTGCTGGTTGCCGCCGGTCCATGCCGGGTGCGACTTGCTGTCGATTTCGAGGTTCATGACAGCGCCTTCGGAACCCCAGGTCGAACGGGTTTCGTATTCGGTGCCATCGGTCATGACCACTTTGATCATGTGGTAGTCGGGATGGATATTCGCCTTCATAACAATCTTCCTGCGGTGCCAGGGTCCTTTTGCCGCAACCCATTGCAGGCGCCGGACCGATTGAATAAACAAAGCCGCAGTCCGCCATGGGCTACGGCTTCCCAATTCGATGCCGTGCCTATACATGAAGGCGCAAGGGATAACAAGAGCCCCGGCATGCTTACACAGAAGCTTCCGCGGCACGCCGGAAATGCGAGAAATGTCTGAACAAGAAGTGCAGCGCCGCCGCTCCATGAAACCCTTGATGGTTCTGGTGCCCTACATTCTGCGCTATCGCGCCCTAGCCGCCGGTGCGCTTGTGTTTCTGGCGCTTGCCGCGGCCACCACGCTGGCGCTTCCCGCCGCCGTCCGCCAGATGGTGGATCACGGCTTCCAGCGGCAGAACAGCGCGGAAATCAACGGCACATTCGGTCTTCTGGTCATACTGGCCGTGGTTCTCGCGCTGGCAAGCGCGCTCCGCTACTATTTCGTCATCACCATCGGCGAGCGAATCGTCGCGGATCTCCGCCGCGATGTCTTCGCCCATGTGGTGAAGCTCTCCCCAGCCTTCTTCGACGTCAACCAGTCGGGTGAAATCGTCTCCCGGCTGACCGCCGACACGACCCAGATCAAGTCCGCTGTTGGCGCGACCGCCTCGCTGGCCCTGCGCAACACGATTCTCTGTCTTGGCGCCATCGGCATGATGGTGGTGACGAGCCCGAAGCTCTCGGGCCTGGTTCTCGCCACGATCCCCCTCATCGTCTTCCCGCTGGTGGCCTTTGGCCGGTCCGTGCGCTCCCGTTCGCGCAATGCACAGGATACGCTCGCCAATGCCTCCGCCTTTGCGGGCGAAACCATTGGCGCCACCCGCACCGTCCAGGCTTTCACCTCGGAAGGGCTTGCCGACCGTCGCTATGCCGCCGCCGTCGAGACCTCCTATGAGGCGGCTCGCGCCGCAATCAAGTCGCGCTCCTTCCTCACCGGCTTTGCCATTGCCCTGGTCTTCGGCAGCGTCGTCGGCGTTCTCTGGTATGGCGCCAATCTGGTGCTCGCCGGCACCCTCTCCGCCGGCACGCTCGGCCAGTTTCTGCTTTATTCGGTCATTGCCGGCGGTTCTCTGGGCGCGCTTTCGGAAGTATGGGGCGAATTCGCCCAGGCCAGCGGTGCGGCCGAACGGCTGAACGAACTCCTGAAGGAAGTGCCGGCCATCCGCGCGCCCGCAATGCCGAAGACCCTCCCCGCGCCAGTCACCGGCCGCGTGGAATTCAGCAATGTGCGCTTCGCCTATCCATCCCGTCCGGGCAAGGAAACCCTGTCAGGCCTTTCCTTCCGCATCGAGCCCGGCGAGACCGTGGCGATCGTCGGCCCTTCCGGCGCCGGCAAGAGCACGGTATTCGGCCTGGCGCTGCGCTTTTATGATCCAAGTGCGGGACGGGTGGCCTTCGAAGGCATCGACGTGAAGGACCTGCGCCCGGAAGATCTCCGCCGGCAGATCGCCATCGTGCCCCAGGATGTCACCATCTTCTCCGGCACGATTGCCGAAAACATCGCCTTCGGCACGCCGGATGCGGGACGGAGCGCCATAGAAGCCGCCGCTCGGGCCGCCCAGGCGGAAGAATTCATCGCCCGTCTCGACAAGGGCTTCGATACAGAAGTCGGCGAGCGCGGGGTGACGCTTTCGGGAGGCCAGCGCCAGCGGATCGCCATCGCCCGCGCCATTCTCAAGAATGCCCCGGTGCTGCTGCTGGACGAAGCCACCTCTGCTCTCGATGCGGAAAGCGAAACGCTGGTGCAGAAGGCACTCGACGGCCTGATGCGCGACCGCACCACCATCGTGATCGCCCACCGCCTGGCAACCGTGCTCAAGGCGGACCGTATCCTCGTGCTCGATCAGGGCCATATCGTCGAGGAAGGCACCCATGAAAGCCTGATCCGCCTCGGTGGCCTCTACGCCAAGCTCGCCCGCCTTCAGTTCGACGAAGGCGCCCGCGCCTTCGAGGCCGAAGGGATCTAGCTTCCAACCGCCCTGCCCGCCACGCGGCCGGAGAACAGGCAGCCGCCGAGGAAGGTGCCTTCCAGCGCGCTATAGCCATGCATGCCGCCGCCGCCGAATCCGGCGGCCTCGCCGATGGCGTAGAGGCCGGGCACATATTCGCCGTTGAGCGACAGGACGCGAGCGGAAAGATCGGTCTCGAGCCCGCCGAGTGTCTTGCGGGTGAGAATGTGCAGGCGCACCGCGATCAGCGGTCCGGCCGCGGGATCGAGAAGGCGATGGGGCTTGGCGGTGCGCATCAGCCGGTCCCCCAGATAGGCCCGCGCGCCGCGAATCGCGGTGATCTGCTGGTCTTTCGAAAACCGGTTGTCGATCTCCCGGTCGCGGGCCTCGATCTGGCCACGCAGATGGGCGGCATCGATGCGATGGCCGGATTCGAGCCCGTTCATGCCCTCGACCAGCGCTTCCAGCGTATCCCGGACGATGAAATCCTCGCCCTTTTCCATGAAGGCGCGCACCGGCCCCGGCGGCTCCTTGCCGAGCCGCTTCAGGAGAAGCGGAATATCCTTGCCGGTCAGGTCAGGATTCTGCTCCGAACCGGACAACGCAAATTCCTTCTTGATGATCGATTTGGTGAGAATAAACCAGCTGTGCTCATGGCCCCGGGCACGGATCGCCTTCAGGGTGGCGAGCGTATCGAAGCCCGGCATGGCGGGTGCCGGAAAGCGGTTGCCCTCCGCATCGCACCAGAAGGAGGAGGGGCCGGGCAAAATGCGGATGCCATGGCCGGGCCAGATCGGGTCCCAGTTCTTCAGGCCTTCCGTATAATGCCACATGCGGTCGCCATTGATGATGCGGCCGCCGGACTTGGCCGTGATGTCGAGCATCCGTCCGTCCACATGGTCCGGCACGCCGGTGACCATGCGGCGCGGCGGCGGGCCCAGCCGCTCGACCGGCCAGTTCGCCCTGACCAGATCGTGATTGCCACCGATCCCGCCGGAGGCAACGATGACGGCGCCTGCGGCGATGCGGAAATCCCCGGTGATCTCTCGGCTGGTGCTCCGCCCTCGCTCCGCATCATCCGCCTTCAGGAGAGAGCCATGCACGCCTTTGGCCACACCGTTTTCGAGGAGGATGCCATCCACCCGTGCGCGCCAGCGGAAGGAAAGCCGGCCCGCCCTTTCCAGCTCGGCGGCGCGGCGGATGAAGGGGGCAATCACGCCCGGCCCCGTTCCCCAGGTCACATGGAAACGGGGCACCGAATTTCCATGGCCCGTCGCCAGCCCGCCGCCCCGTTCCGCCCAGCCGACCACGGGAAACCAGCGCATGCCCATCTGGTGCAGCCAGGCCCGCTTCTCGCCGGCGGCGAAATGGAGATAGGCCTCCGCCCAGCGCCGCGGCCAGAAATCCTCCGGCCGGTCGAAACCGGCAGAACCCAGCCAGTCCTGGAGCGCCAGCGCCTGGCTGTCGCGAATGCCCATCAGCCTTTGTTCGGGACTGTCGATGAAGAAGAGGCCGCCGAGCGACCAGAAGGCCTGGCCGCCCATGGATTGCGGCCCTTCCTGATCCACCACGAGCACCTGAAGCCCGCGAGAGGCGGCTTCCGTGGCGGCCACCAGACCGGCAAGACCCGCACCGACCACGACGACATCGACATCCATGCGGGGCCTCCTCAGAATACCGTTTACGCAAAGGTAAATCGCCCTTTACTGCCCTGGCAACCGGAAAAGCGCGGGCCACGCCCGCTATTTTTCCGTCAGCTTCAGTTCGATTCGCCGATTGGCGGCGCGCGCTTCAGGCGAGTCGCCCTCCGCGATCGGCTGGAACTCGCCGAAACCGGCGGCCGCCAGCCGGTCTGCAGGCACGCCCTTGGAAATCAGGAACTTGACCACAGAGGTGGCGCGGGCGGAGGAAAGCTCCCAGTTATCCGCAAACTTGCCGGTACCGGAAAGGGGCACATTGTCCGTATGGCCATCCACCCGGAGCACCCAGTTGATTTCCGGCGGAATTTCCCGGGCGAGCTCGACGATGGCATCCGCCACCTTCTGCATTTCCGCTTCGCCCTCCGGGTTCATCACATTGGCACCGGAGGGAAAGAGCACTTCCGACTGGAAGACGAAGCGATCCCCGACGATGCGGATGTTCTGCCGATCGGACAGGATTTCCCTCAGCCGGCCGAAAAAGTCGGAGCGGTAGCGATTGAGCTCCTGCACGCGCTGGGCGAGCGCAATGTTCAGCCGGTGGCCAAGGTCGGCAATCTTGGTGCGCGAGGCCTGGTCCTTCGCTTCCGCCGCCTGGAGCGCCTGCTCCACCGCAGCAATCTGGTTGCGCAGGGCGGCAATCTGCTGGTTCAGCAGCTCCACCTGGCTCATCGCCCGGGAACTGATCTTCTTTTCCGCATCCAGACTGTCGGTGAGCGCACCGATCCGCGCCTGTGCCGCCTCCGCGCCGCCATTGCCGGAATTCAAAAGCTGCTGCAGCCGGCTGCGTTCGCTTTCCGAGGCGGCGAGCGAGGATTGCAGCGCGGCAAGGGAATCTTCGAGGTCCTGCTTGCCGCTTCTTTCCAGCGCCAGCGCCTGGGTAAGCTCGTTGATCTGGCTGTTCAGCCGCGTCAGCACCTCGTCCTTGCCCGATATTTCGCGGCTGAGCAGGAACTGCCCCAGCACGAAGACGGTAAGAAGGAACATGATGGAGAGCAGCAGCGTCGACAGCGCATCGACAAAGCCCGGCCAATAATCGACGCTGCGCTGAGACCGGCGATTGCGGGAAAGCGCCATGGATCAGCGCTCCCGCAGCCGGTCTGCCAGCTTGTCCAGCGTGCGGCGCATGGCCTTCGTCTCCTCCTGCTGCGCCTCGATCCAGTTGCGCAGCATCTGCTGTTCGCCGCGCATGGTCTTGACAAGCCCCTGGATACCCTCGGCGAGATGGGCGGTGGCTTCCGAGAGCCGCCCGGCATCGCCACCCTCGACCGAAAGTCGCCCGAGCTGCTCGGTGATCGCCCGCAATTCCTCGATAGGCGCGGGGGACGCGGCACTGACGACCGGCGCCCGGTCGCTGTTCACGTCGGTGACGGAGGAAAGCCAGTCCTCGAGCTCGGTATAGAAGCGGTTCTGCGCCCGCCCGGCCTGAAGATCGAGGAAGCCCAGGATCAGAGAGCCGGAAAGGCCGAGAAGCGAGGAGGAAAAAGCCGTGCCCATGCCGGAAAGCGGTGCGGAAAGGCCCTCCTTCAACGAAAGCAGCACGGCCGATGCATCCCCCGTCCCCGGATCGAGCGTCTGGATCACCTGGTTGATCGAGGCAATGGTGCCAAGCAGACCCCAGAAGGTGCCGAGCAGGCCGAGAAACACCAGAACGCCGATCAGATAGCGGGAAATATCGCGCGTCTCATCGAGCCGCGTCGCAATCGAATCGAGGATCGAGCGCAGCGCCGCCGTGGAGATTGCCATGGTTTCCTGATTGCCGATCAGCGCCCGCATCGGCGAGAGCAGCTTCGGCTCGCGCCCCACCCGGTCCGCATGGCCGGCGGCGCGGAAACTGTTGAACCAGTTCACCTCGGGCCGAAGGCCGAGCACATGGGAAAAGACCAGGATGATGCCGATCAGCTCCACGCCCAGAATGAGGCTGTTGAGGCCCGGATTGGCAATGAAGGCCGTATGGATCTGCCGATAGAGAATGGCGGCGATGAAGGCGACGATGATCAGGAACAGGATCATCGTCCAGAAAACCGGCATGGGGCTCGAAAGCTTCTTGCCGTAGCGGCCCGGCCGGGCCTCGGCCGCGCCCGAAATGGTAGGATCAATATTCATGCGGTTCAGATCCCGGTATGTTTGCCCGAGGCAACAGGTTCATTTGTAAAAAGCCTAACCCAGACCCGCCCGAAAATGAAACAGTTCTCGGCCCTGAAATGCCGTCATCCTCATCGAATTCAAGCGGCGCCTCCCATAGCCCCGCCTTCAGGGAATGCGCAGCCAGCGCCAATCGTTCCAGAACACCTGCCTTCGCTTATCCCGTCCTTGTCTCTCACGAAGATGACAAAAGGGCGGCGCCTCTTAAAAGCTGCATTGGGTAGCAAAAGCCGCCAGACCTGAAATCGCATCCCGATTATCCGGGTTTCCGATGAAAAACGAGGCCTTGAATGGCAGTCCGGCCAGTTCGACCGGCCGTAAGGTTTGGGGAGAGGTTGCCCTTTGGCCGTATCTTTCGGGATTCGCCATCGCTCAGCCCATCCACCATCCCGAGAAAGGCTGGCCAAATTTCGGCCTCCCGCCCGAGCCGTGACAGCAGGCAGAGCCGATCGGCGGCGGAAGGCCCCGAGGATATCAGAGCTGCATGCGTACAATCCTCAATATGACCGAGGTTCTTGCCGCATCTCGGTCAGGTATTGATCGGAGAAGACTTAGTTAGCTAATGCCGGAAGTTAAGACTGGACGAGCGCCCCCGCCGTACTTCCCGCGCAGGTCTCAGCGAACTTTGGAATACAGGAAAGCGTCCCGTGGTTCGCTCGACAAATTTGGATGGAAAAGGTAACGCCGAAGCAAGGCTTCCTGTGTCATGCCAGCCTTTTCCATTACACGTGCCGAGGCCACGTTCATGACATCACAAGCTGCCTCGGTGCGATAGATCATCGGATGGGAAAGGGCATGCTCGATTGCCCAATGCACAACTTCAGTCGCGACACCCTGTCCCCAGCAGTCCTTGCGGATAAGCCAGCCGTAGGAAACTCGCCGTCCCGCCAGTCGCGCCTCAATCTTTCCAACGAGTTCGCTTGGCACGTCGCGCCTGCAAATTACCGCCGGGAATATTGAGCCCTTTTCCCACTCCTGGTTGGAGCGCTCCGTAACTTCTTGCGTCTGTGAAAGGTCTGTATGCGGACGCCAAGTGAGATACTTCGTCACTTCAGGGTCAGTCGCCCAACCAGCAAAAATAGCTGCGGCATCAGACGAAACAATCCGCCTCACCAGAAATCGATCCGTGAAGAATTCCTCTGGGAGGCGATACGCCGTGTCCATTTCGTGATCCTTCATTTATCGCGCGCTTGCCAGCGCAATCACAGCGCAGCACTCAGCGGTGCAACATACACAGGATTTGCGGTCGAGGCGATGCAAAATTGTAGATCCCTCTAATTATCAATGGAAATCAGAGCTGTAGATGGTGCTATGTGGTCCTTGCTATCTAATGCCTCTTAAAAGCGCCGCCCTCTGAAAAGGACAATGGTTCGGAAATATAGCCGCCCTCAGCGCGGGAGCGGGCGATGGCTGACTTCCAGGAGAGCCTTGTGGATATGCTCGTTGCCCGCCAGAACCGTTCCGGTTTCGAGAATGCTGGTGCCGCCGTTGAAATCGGAGACATAGCCACCCGCTTCGCGCACAAGGATGATGCCGGCAGCGATGTCCCAGGCGGAAAGATCGTTCTCCCAATAGCCATCGAGCCGGCCGGCGGCCACATAGGCGAGATCGAGCGCCGCCGAACCGAAGCGGCGCACGCCGGCCACTTCGCCCATGACATGGCGCAGTTCGAGCAGGAACTTGCCGTGATTGCCCCGGCCGAGATGGGGAACGCCGCAACCGATCACCGCATCGGAGAGAACCCGACGGGAGGCGACGCGCAGGCGCCGGTCGTTGAGGAAGGCCCCGCCCCCGCGCTCGGCCGTGTAGAGTTCGTCCATGGCCGGATTGTAGATGACGCCGGCGACGATCTCGTTGTTGCGCTCGAGCGCAATGGACACGCCGAAGATCGGAATGCCGTGCAGGAAGTTGGTCGTGCCGTCGAGCGGATCGACGATCCAGCGGTGTGCGCCGTCCGTGCCCTTGATCTCTTCGCTTTCCTCGCCGAGGAAGCCATAGGTCGGCCGGGATTTCATCAGCTCGTCCTGGATGATCTTCTCGGCCTTGCGGTCGGCCTGGGAAACGAAGTCGCCCGGCCCCTTCAGCGAGACCTGCAGGTTCTGCACTTCGCCGAAATCGCGCGAGAGCGACTTGCCCGCCTTGAGCGCAGCCTGAACCATGACATTGAGAAGAGCTGAACGAGCCATCGGGACTTTTTTCCTTGAAAAGCAATCTGGTCCGGCGGCCAGCGCAGCCGGGCGGCGCGGCGGATTAAGACCAGCGATACGAGATATTGCCGCCTCAAGACCACAAAACCGGTCGGAATTCAAGGGGCAGCGGCTGTTTCAGCCCCGTGCAAGGCGGCTATGCCGCCGATGCAGGGCTGGTTAATGGCCGTTAGCCGCGCTTTCCGCCTCGTCGGAAAGCCCATGCGCTGCCCGTGCCATCAGGCATTCGGGGTCGCCCGGCATGCAGGCGCGGCACACATCCGGGCGCACCGCATAGATCGTGCAGGCGACGTGCTTGCCCACCTCCCCCGCCAGCGCCAGACAGCGGTCGTTCTCGCAGCGCATGCCCGAGAGATCGGCCGCCACGAAGGCTTCCGGAATGAGCGCCAGCTGCTCGTCTGTTTCGAGCGAAAATCGGGGCCATTCCGCGCTATAGGCGCAGCAGGCACCGCAGGCCTGGCAATCGAAGGCCGCGGTTTCGGCAAGGCTCATGGGCGCGGCCGGAAGGCATCGGCAAGGGCGATTGCCTTTTGCTGCTTGTCGTCCTCGATACCGAGGAAGAAATCCTCAAGCCCGGGATCGGCAAGGCCGGCACGCCTGGAAATCACGTACCATTTTGCCGCTTCGACCGGATCGGGCCGCGTACCTATCGCCTCGATCAGAAGATGGGCCACCTTGTTGGCGGCGGAAATATTACCCCTTTCGGCGGCAATCTTCAGCCATTCGAAACCGGCCTTCGCATCGCGCGGCCCCGCCGTGCCATTGACGAGCCAGAGGCCGAGATCGAGCTGCGCCGTATCGAAGCCGGCCCGGGCCGCCCGCTCGATCCAGGTGAGCGCCTTCAGCTTCCGGTCCTGGCCGAGATCCTCGACCGCCATATAGATCTGGGAAACCGCATATTGGGCATCGGCAATCCCCTGTTCCGCGCCCTTCAGATAGTAGGGCAGGGCCATCTTCAGGCCCTCCGGCCCGGGATGATCGCCAACCAGCACCTGCGCATAGTTGAAGGCGGCCGAACCGTTTCCGAGATCGGCGGCCTTTTTCATCAGCTGATCGGCCTTGGTCTTGTCTTTCTGAACGACCGTACCCTCCATCAGAAGCAGGGCATATTTGAACATGGCCGCCGCATCCCCATGATCGGCGCCCTGCTGATACCAGAAGGCGGCCGCCTTCGGATCGCGCTTCACGCCAAGACCGTTGGAAAGCAGCTCGCCGATCAGCGTCTGCGCGGCGGCATCGCCAAGCTGCGCCCGCGGCAGGGCCTTTTCCATGGCGGTCAGGAAAAGGCCGCGCTGATAGGCGCCATAGGCCTCGTCGATCGGCCCCTTGTAATCCTTCTCCGGCGGCAGCGGCGGAAGATCGGCGCCCATGCGCTCTAGCAGTGTCAGCCCGCCCTCTTTCTTGCGCTGCTGGTCCGCCTCGGGCGGGGTTAGCCGCTGGGCATTGCCGTTCATCCGGTCAAGCGCGTTGTTTTCCGGCTGCACCCGCCCCTGTTTCAGCGAGCCGGGATCCTCGCCCACCGGGCGGTTCACCACCGTATCGGCAGCCTGCTGCGCGAAAACGGGCAAGGCCGGCGCCGAAAGAACGGCGCCAATCACAAGAGGCAAAAAGGGGCAAAAGCGGCTCATGCAGAGCTCTCAATCAGCAAACCGTGGCGCTTTTTCGTCGAGAAGCGCATTGATCTCGGCAACCGCTGCGGCAGCGCCCGCCGGGGCGGAAAAGACCGCGTCCCGGAGCGCCACGAATTCCGCGCCGGTCTCGGCAACGGCCAGCGCAGACTGGAGATCCGTGCCGCCCATGACGATGCAGGGGATTTCGATCATCGAGGCCCACCATTCGCCAAGCGCCAGGTTCTTCGGATGCGCCTCCGGTTTGATGTCGCCATCGAGCTTGCCGAAGAAGATATAATCAGGCCTCAATTCGCCCAATTCCAGCGCCGCATGGCGCTCGGTCGCACCGCCGCCGCCGACGATCATCTTCGGGCTGTGGCGTTCCATCGCTTCGGCAAGATCGGCGGCACTGCCCTGCACATGAAGGCCGTCGGCCTTCACCCGGCCGGCCACGCGGCTGTCGCCGCTGAGAAGCGCGGCAGCGCCGTGATCCTGGATCAGCGGCACCAGGCTTGCGGCCCGTTTCTGGAAATCCGCATCGGAAAGCCCGTATTGCGGCAGGATGACGGAGGAGACATCCCCGCCCTTGAGGGCAGCCGTCAGGGCGGCAACACCCCCGTCCTCGCCCGCCGTTTCGGGCAGGATCAGAACGAGGCGGCAACGGTCTTCTGGTGAACTCATGGCATTTTTCTCTGGATCGTCGTCCCGAATAGCCGCAACCGGCCCCGGACGCCCTCGTGTCTTGGTCTTAAATCCGATAGACCTCTCCCGGCAAAGGATCAACTCTCCATGACCCCCGACACCGCCTTTTATCTGACAGCCATTCCCGCCGTGATCCTGGTCGGCCTGACCAAGGGCGGCATGGGCGAAGCGCTTTCCATGATGGGCGTACCGCTGCTCGCCTTCGTCATCTCGCCGGTGAAGGCGGCGGCGATCCTCCTGCCCGTGCTGATCTTCATGGATTGGGTGTCGCTCTATATCTGGCGCAAGCACGGCAACCGCCAGCTTCTCCTCAGCATGCTGCCGGGCGCGCTTCTGGGCATCGCCATCGGCTGGACCACGGCCGCCCTGGTGCCCGGAGCGTTCCTGCGCCTGCTGATCGGCGCCATGACCATCCTTTTTGCGCTGCGCTATTTCCACAACCGCTTTCACACCGCCCGCGGCACGGTTGTGGCCGCACGCCAGCCGAACCGGGCCGCGGCGGGCTTCTGGGGCACGCTGTCCGGCTATACGAGCTTCGTCACCCATGCGGGCGGTCCGCCCTTCCAGATCTATGCCCTGCCGCTCGGTCTGGACCCGAAGGAATTTACCGGCACCTCCGTCCGCTTCTTCGCCATCCTCAATCTGGTGAAGCTCGGCGCCTATGCCTCGCTCGGGCAGATCGACACCCAGAATCTCTGGATCTCGCTGACGCTCCTGCCCTTCGCGCCCTTCGCCACCATGGCCGGTGCCTGGGTGGTGAAGCGCATGCGCCCGGAAACCTATTATCCGCTGATGTATGGCATGGCCCTTCTCGCCGGCATCCGTCTTTTTGTCAGCGGCCTGCCGGGTTAGGCGGCCATTTAGCATCCGCAAAAGGCATCTTTTCGCGCTGCAAAAACTCGGCTAGTCTCCGCTGGCTTTCCCGCTCCGGGCAGGCCATCCAGGGTGAGATCCGAGACCATGTCCAGCATCGATCCGTTCAGTGCCATTGCCGATCCGCATCGCCGGCTGCTGCTGGAGGAGCTGCGCCGCGGCGAAAGGACGGTCTCCGCCCTGGCCGAGGGACTGCCGATCAGCCGGCCCGCCGTTTCCCAGCATCTGAAAGCCCTGCTCGATTGCGGCCTGGTAACCGTGCACCAGGAAGGCACGCGCCGCTTTTACGGCATTAATCCACGCGGCTTCGATCGGCTGAGCCTTTGGCTGGACCAGTTCTGGTCCGAACCCTGACTGTCACTGTCGCTGAGGGAACTGGAGTAAATCTCAAGGCCATCGGCGGTTTCCTGCCCCAGGCGAGGGCCCGTCCGCCGATGGTGGTGAGAGCTCCGGCCGATCCGAATGATCGGACCCATGAAATGGGCCTGAGGCCCTGGCCGGTAATGGGGCATCGCCCCGGTGTCGGTTATGGTTTGCCCTCGAAGGGCGTCTGCAGCCACGTCCATGACGAACCACGAAGGCAGCGGCTGCGTGAAGGTTGGTAAAAGGCCTTGTCACCCTCCTCTGGTGTCAGGCATCCATCGTCATGATGGTCAGTGTCTGGTCTTCAAGCGCTCCATCTCGTCCTTCAAACGAAGCTTGCGGCGCTTGAGGTCCGAAATCAGATGGTCGTCCGTAGAGGGCGAGGCCATGGCGGAGTGGAGTTCCTTTTCAAGGGCGACATGCTTCTGTTCAAGCGATTTCAGATGAGCCTCAATGGTCATATGAATGTCCTTCCTCTCTTTTTTGCCCGGGCGAGCCGGGGCTCGTGGTCAACAAGGGGAGTGTGACATGTTTATGAAGCTTTGTCGAAGGCGATTTCTGACGCAGGCCTAACTTCCCGTTACCGGTATTTGGTGATAGGAGCTTGCTCAAAGCATGGGGATGCGGACACAATAATCCGCGTGACTGGAATGGGGATCAAGGCATGGCTGATCAGGATCAGGCGGAAATCAGGCTGATAGTGGCAAGGCTCCGTCAGGAACACGAAGACTATGATGCAGCCATCAATGCCATGATCCAGACCGGCTGCGACATGTTGCGTATCCAGCGGATGAAGAAGAAGAAACTGGCGATCAAGGACAAGATCACCAAGCTCGAAGACCAGATCATCCCCGATATCATTGCCTGAGCCGGCGGAGGAAACCGAGATGACCGAAAGACCTCCGGTTGCCATCATCATGGGAAGCCAGTCGGACTGGGAAACCATGAAAAATGCCGCCGACACGCTGGATGCTCTGGATATTGCCTATGAGGCCCGTATCGTCTCGGCACATCGCACCCCCGACCGGCTGGTCCGTTTTGCCAAATCGGCACGGGACGAGGGCTTCCGGGTCATCATTGCCGGTGCCGGCGGTGCCGCCCATCTGCCGGGCATGTGCGCGTCCATGACGCCGCTGCCGGTCTTCGGCGTGCCGGTGCAGTCCAAGACGCTTTCCGGGCAGGACAGCCTGCTTTCGATCGTGCAGATGCCGGCGGGCATTCCGGTCGGCACGCTCGCCATCGGCAAGGCCGGCGCCGTGAATGCCGCCCTTCTCGCCGCCGCCGTGCTGGCCCTCAATGACGACGCGCTGGCCGAAAGACTGGACGAATGGCGGGAGCGCCAGACCGACGCTGTCGCCGAATATCCCATGGACGAAGCCTGACATGAAGAACAACACGATCGGCATCATCGGCGGCGGCCAGCTGGGCCGCATGCTGGCGATGGCTGCCGCACGCCTGAATTTCCGCACCGTCATTCTGGAACCCCAGGCCGATTGCCCCGCCGCGCAGGTGGCCAATGCCCAGATCACCGCCGCCTATGACGACGAGGAAGCACTGGACCGGCTGGCGGAGCTCTGCGCTGTCGTGACCTATGAATTCGAGAATGTGCCCGTCGGCGCCGCCGAGCGGCTGGCGGCCCGCCTTCCCGTCTACCCGCCGCCAAAGGCGCTCGAAGTCGCGCAGGACCGCCTGACGGAAAAGCGCTTCCTCAACGATTGCGGCATTCCGACCGCAGAGTTCCGCGCCATCGACAGCGACGAAGATCTGAAGGCGGCCCTTGCAGACTTCGGCCACCGGGGCGTGCTGAAGACGCGCCGCCTTGGCTATGACGGCAAGGGCCAGAAGGTCTATCGCGGGCCGGAAGACAGCCCCGAAGGCGGCTACGCCGCGCTGGGCAGCGTGCCGCTGATTCTCGAAAGCTTCGTGCCCTTCGAGCGCGAGATCTCGATCATTGCAGCCCGCGGCCCCGATGGCGGCCTTGCCTGCTACGATCCGGCGGAAAATGTCCATCGGAACGGCATCCTGCACACGTCCACCCTGCCCGCCGCGATCTCCGGCGCCACCGCCGAGGCGGCCCGGGCCGCGGCCGAAAGCCTTCTGGAAAGGCTCGACTATGTGGGCGTGGTCGGCATGGAATTCTTCGTCCTCGCCGATGGCCGCCTGATCGCCAATGAAATCGCGCCACGGGTACACAATTCCGGCCACTGGACGGAAGCGGCCGCGATCGTCTCGCAGTTCGAGCAGCATATCCGCGCCATTGCCGGCCTGCCGCTCGGCAACCCGCAGCGGCATTCCGACTGCGTGATGACGAATCTGATCGGCGACGACATCCTCATGGTGCCGGACTGGCTGAAGACGACCGATGCCCTCGTCCATCTCTATGGCAAGACAGAGGCCCGGCCCGGCCGGAAGATGGGCCATGTGACCGTCCTTTCCGGGCCGGCGCGCCGCTGAAAGGGCAGATTCATCCACCGCCCCGGCCGGATTCACGGCCGGAAGCGGTTGACACATAAGGGTCAAACGGGTAATTGCCTGCCAACCCTTAAGAAGCGGGCACGAGCACGCTTTGTAGTTTCCAATGCATCGGGCGAATGTCGAGTTCCCCGTCAAACCTCGCGGATCAGAAAATGAAGATCAAGAATTCGCTCAAGTCGCTCAAGGCCCGTCACCGCGACAACCGCATCGTGCGCCGCAAGGGCCGCGTCTACATCATCAACAAGCAGAACCCGCGCTTCAAGGCCCGCCAGGGCTGAGGCGCACCCGGCTTTCGCCGGCTGCCTGCGCATCTGCGCATTAAATTGTTGGAACCTTTCGCATGGCGGGCTATTATGCCCGCCATGCGCATTCTTATGTCCTCGCTTCTGTGTGTCGCTCTGCTCCTGCCAGGCCTGCCGGCCCGGGCCGATGACGAAAGACCGGAAACCGAAATCCTTCAGCAGCCGCTTCGAGAACCCGCGCCGGGAACCGGCAGCCTCACGCTCGCGCCCCGCGCCGAGCGCCTCGATTCCCTTTACGGACGGCTGAAGCGCGAGGGAAATGCGGAAACTGCCAAGACCATTGCCGGCGAGATTCGCGCCGTGCTGACCGAATCGGACAGCGCCACGGTGGATCTTCTGATGGGCCGCGCCGCCTCCGCCATCGCCTCCGGCCAGAATGGGGCCGCCTTCGATTATCTCGATCAGGTCACCGTGCTCCGGCCCGATTACGCCGAAGGCTTCAACCTGAGGGCAACGCTGCACTTCGCGCTCGGCAACAACAGGAAATCGGTGGCGGACATTCGCCGCACGCTGGCGCTCGAGCCCCGCCATCTCGGCGCCCTTTCCGGCCTTGCGGGCATTCTGACCCTCGAAGGCAAGGACGAGGCGGCACTCAAGGTGTGGGAGGCCTATCTGAACCTCTATCCCACCGACCGGACCGCACAGGATCAGGCCCGCGACCTCCTTGAAAAACTGGCGGGCAGCCGCACTTAACACCCGGTCTCGCCCGTTCCGCTTGTTCATCGCCCAGGTTGCCCCTTGCGTATTCTTCTGCTGATCGTCGCCTTCCTAGCACTGAGCCTTCTGGGTCTCGGCCTCTTTTCCTATTTCAAGAGCCGGGCGCTCGAAGCCGCCTATCCCAATATCGGGGAGCGCTTCGATATTGGCGGCTACAGCCTCAACGCCCTTTACAAGCCCGCCGGACCGAAGGCAGACCTGCCGCCGATCCTCTTCATCCACGGTGCCAGCGGAAACCTGCGCGATCCCGCCGGCGCCTTCCTGCAGCCGCTTGAAGGCCGCGCCGAACTTCTCTTCGTCGACCGGCCCGGCCACGGCTATTCGGATCGCGGCGGGCCGGAAAATGCCATGCCGGATGGCCAGGCTGATGCGATCGTCAAGGGAATGGATCATTATGGCATCGCCAAAGCCATCGTCGTCGCCCATTCCTTCGGCGGATCGATTGCCGCGAGCCTGGCCCTTCGTCACCCGGACCGGGTATCGGGCCTCGTCTTCCTGGCGGCCGCCACCCATCCCTGGCCGGGCGGGGTCGACTGGTATTACCGCCTCTCCTCCACCCCCGTCATCGGCTGGATTTTCACCCGCACCATCGCCCTTCCGGCCGGGCTCCAGCGCATTGCATCCGGCGCCGATTCGGTCTTCCACCCGAACAAGCCGCCGACGGACTATCTGGAAAAGGCCGCCATTCCCCTGGTGCTCAGACCCGCCACCTTCCAGAACAACGCCATCGATGTGGCAAACCTCCATGATTACGTGAGCCGCATTGCTGCCCATTATCCCGAAATCAAGGCTCCGACAGTCATCATCACGGGTGATGCGGACGAGATCGTGCTGGAAAACATCCACTCCCGTGGCCTCGCCCGCGATATTGCGGGATCGGAACTGGTCTGGGTTCATGGCCTTGGCCACAAGCCCGATTATATCGCCACGGACCTCGCCATCGCGGCCATCGAGAAACTTGCCGGCCAGCCCCGCGACCTCCAGGCCCTCGCCCGGCAGGTGGAGGCTCGGATAGGGCAAAAAACAAGGGGCGCCGAAGCGCCCCTGTAATCGCGGTATTTCTGAGCCTCAAATGCCGCTCAAGCCGTCCGAGCCGATATAGGCGATGCGCAGCATGTTGGTGGCGCCGGGCGTGCCGAGGGGAACGCCGGCAGAGATGATGACGCGATCGCCCGGCTTGCCGAAGCCTTCGGCGCAGACGATGCGGCAGGCGCGGTTGACCATGTCGTCCAGGTCGGTCGCATCCTGCGTGACCACGCAGTGCAGCCCCCAGACGATGGAGAGCCGGCGTGCGGTCTGGACGATGGGGGAGAGCGCGATGATCGGCACCTGCGGACGCTCGCGGGCGGCGCGAAGGCCCGTCGTGCCCGAGGACGTGTAGGTGACGATGGCGGAAAGCTTCAGCGTTTCGGCAATCTGGCGCGCCGCAAGCGAGATCGCATCCGCTCCCGTCGCTTCCGGCTGCGGGCGCTGGGCGTAGATGATGCCCGAATAATGCGGATCGCGCTCTATGGTGGAGGCGATCGAGGCCATGGTGGAGACCGCTTCCACCGGATACTCACCCGAGGCCGATTCGGCCGACAGCATGACGGCATCCGCGCCCTCGAAGACGGCGGTCGCCACGTCGGAAACTTCGGCGCGGGTAGGAACCGGCGCGGAGATCATCGATTCCAGCATCTGCGTGGCGACGACGACAGGCTTGCCGGCGCGGCGGCAGGCGCGGATCATCTGCTTCTGCAGGCCGGGCACCGATTCCAGCGGCATTTCCACGCCCAGATCGCCGCGTGCGACCATCAGTGCGTCGGTGAGCTCGATGATCTCGTCGATGCGTTCGATGGCCTGCGGCTTTTCGATCTTCGACATCAGGCCCACGCGGCCACGGGCGATCTTGCGCACTTCGGCGAGATCTTCCGGCCGCTGGATGAAGGAGAGCGCCACCCAGTCCACGTCGTCGGTGGCGAGCACCGCATCGAGATCCGCGCGGTCCTTGTCCGTCAGCGCGCCGACCGGCAGCAGCGTATCGGGCAGGCTCACGCCCTTCTTGTCGGAAATCTTGGTGCCGGCCACGACCGTGCAGACGATCGACTTGCCGTCGCATTTCTCCGCGCGGAGCGCGAGCTTGCCATCGTCGATCAGCAGCCGGTGGCCTGGCTGCACGGCCGAGAGGATCTCCGGATGGGGCAGGAAGACGCGGTTTTCGTCGCCCGGCTCGTCGCGATTGTCGAGCGTGAAGGTCTGGCCGACCTTGAGCGTCACCTTGGTATCGGCGAACTTGCCGACACGCAGCTTCGGACCCTGCAGGTCGGCGAGAATGCCGATCGGGCGGCCGCAGCGGGCCTCGACGGAGCGGATCCGGCCGATGAGCGTGCGCATCATCTCGTGGCTGGAATGGCTCATGTTGATTCGGAAGAGATCGGCCCCTGCCTCGTGCAGCTTCTGGATCATTTCCTCATCGGCCGAAGCGGGCCCGAGGGTGGCGAGAATCTTGACTTTGCGGTTACGCTTCATTGTTTCTGGCTTTCCTGGCTGCCGGAGGCGTCGTTAAGCTGTACCATCCAGCCTGCCTGACGGCCCGTGTCATATTCCTTGAAGCCCATTTGCAGATAGCCGCGCTTGAAGCAGTCGTTCACGCCGGTAATCTTGAATTTGTCCTGGGCCACGCACATTTTGATATCGCCGGTCCAACGCCCTCCGCGGGCGGCATCCTCGGCATAGAGATAGTAATAGCGGGACTGGAGCTTGCCCTCGATGAGGGTAGCGCATGTGGTGGCCGGAATCTGCCACCAGCCTTCCGTCGTCCAGCCTTCCTTGGCGCGATAGCCGATGGCGACCCCGACGAGGTTCTGCGTCCCGTTGCACACGCGGAATTCCGCATGCGCCACGCCCGTGACACCCATCGTACCGGCGGCCACCGCAAGGCCGAGAAGAAGCTTGGAAAGAGGTCTGCTGGAAGAGTTCACGGCTTTCCGCTGGGACTCCATGTTGTTTGTCCTTTTCACTTCTTGCGACGACAGGCCGGGAAAGTCAACGCAACCCCGCCATCAAATTCAATCGATTGTAATGGAAGCGGACGAAGGGCCTTGCGGGCCGGACATTCAATGGTTGCGCTCCTTTCGAAGCCATGCGATCACCACCTCCTGCGATTGACACGAAACGGTTCAAATTCATGCCAACCTCGCCTCTGCCTCCACTTTCGGAAGACGACAGGCCCTTCGAATTGCTCACGGGCGATCCGCGCTCCAGCCTTGTGCTGCTGGCCGATCATGCCACGAATATTGTGCCTCAGGCTTACGGCGACCTCGGTCTGCCCGCATCTGCCTTTCAGCGCCACATTGCCTATGACATCGGCATCGAACCGCTGACGCGCAGCCTTGCCGCGCGCCTGGGCTGCCATGCCGTTCTCTCCCGCTTTTCGCGCCTTCTCATCGATCCGAACCGCGGAGAAGACGACCCCACCCTGATCATGAAGATCTCGGATGGCGCGATTGTGACGGGGAACCATCCGATATCTGAGGCGGAATGGCAACGCCGTATCCTGCGTTTCCACCGCCCCTATCACGAGGCGGTGGCCGAAACCATAGCAAGGGCGGAAAGCGGCGCCGGCAAGGTGCCGCTGGTTCTCTCGCTCCATTCCTTCACGCCGGTGTGGAAGGGCGTGGCCCGGCCCTGGCATGCGGCCGTGCTCTGGGATTCCGACGGCCGCGCGCCCCTTACCCTCATCGACCGACTGCGCGCGGATGGCGGTCTGGTGATCGGCGACAACGAGCCCTATGACGGCGCTTTGAAGGGCGATACGCTTTACCGGCACTGCATGAAGACCGGCATTCCCCATGCCCTCCTCGAGGTGCGGCAGGACCTGATCGGCGACGACAGGGGCGTGGACGCCTGGGTTCACCGGCTTGCGCCGATCTTTGCCGCGCTTGACGATGACCCGGCGCTGCACGAGCGCCGCCTCTTCCCCTCGCGTACCGGCCCCTATTGACGAAGCGCCCGGTTTTTTCGAAGCCCCTCCGGAAGGGACTTGATTTTGCCGCAAGTTCTGGGCAGGTCATCGGCCACTTCGATTTCAACATCGTCGCGCGCCCGCAGCGCTGGCCGTGACGGATGAGCCAAAGGGATTTTAAGCCATGGATGAGCAGAATACGGTCGAGAACGTCGCCGCCGCCGAACTTCGCCAGTTCATCGAGCGCATCGAGCGCCTGGAAGAAGAAAAGCAGACCATCGCCGACGACATCAAGGACGTCTACGGCGAAGCCAAGGGCCGCGGCTACGATACCAAGGCCATGAAGACCATCATCCGCCTTCGCAAGAAGGATGCAAACGAGCGGATCGAGGAGGAAACCATCCTCCAGACCTACATGGCTGCCCTCGGCATGGAATAAGGCCAAGGCGCCCGTGGACCGTTGAACGGTCCCGACCGCGTCAATCTCCGCACGTACGAACCAAATAAAAAGGCTGCTCCGGTTTTCCGAAGCAGCCTTTTTCCGTTGTTCCTTGTCCCTTGTGCCTCAGTTGAAGCGGGCGGGGTCGATATTGGTGATCTTGGTGGTGAAGCCGCCGGCGGCGGGGGCTTCGGCCTGTTCGCGCATGGCAAGGCTCATCAGGCGCGGGGCCTTTACCTGCCGCGAGGGATCGCTGGCATGGGCATTGTTGAGCGCCCACTTGGCCAGCATGTCCCCGGTCAGGGCCTTCTGGCTCTTGGCGGCAACGGCTGCGTCCTTGGCGGTTGGCCGGCCGGCGCGCACGGGCAGGCCCTGGGCGATCGGCGTTGCGGCTGCGGGTTCCTCGGCGGTCACGGCCGGCTGGTCGAAGCTGTCGCCGAAGTTCGGAGACTGGGCATAGGGATGCCCTTCGAGCGAGGCCACCTCTTCCTCGTCCTCACCTTCATCCGTCGTGTAGGCTTCCTCGCCGGTCTTCGCCTCGGGCGTTTCGGTGCCCACGGCAGGGGCGGCGGCAGCTTCCGGCACGGTGGCAATCGGACCACCCTTGGCGGCAACGGCGCCATTTTCGAGCGCGGCCGCGGCATCGGGCGAAAGGGCAGCCACTTCCTGCTCGTCGGCAGCGGCCTCTTCAGACCCTTCGGCCTTGGCAAGCAGCGCCTCCGCACCCGAAGGACGGCTGACCGGCACCGGCACATCGGCCAGCTCCTGCGGCTGCTCTTCCGGCGTCAGGGCCGCCGTTTCCATCTCGGGCTGGGCATCGCCATTCTGCAGGCGCTTGCCGAGCAGGGTCGGAACCGGAATGTTGTAGGCCTGGAGATCGGGGAAATTATCCCCCTCCGCCGGCTGCGGCATGGAGGCGGCGGCAAGAGCCGCGGCCGCCGAATTCTGCTGCGGTTCCATGAGGGCGGCGGCCACACCGCTATTGCCCACCTGATCATTATAGGCCGGACGGCCGAGCGGGATCGGCGCATTGATGTCGTTGGACGGTGCCTCGCCCGCGGCCGCGAGAATCGGCTGCGTCTCGGTCGGGTTTGTCAGCACCTGCTGCTTGCGGGGCGGCGGTTCGGCCGAAGCGACGGCCGTGGTTTCGGAAGCGGAATTATCCTCCTCCTCGTCAGCCCCACCGCCGAACAGGAAGGCGAGCAGGCCCTTCTTCTTCGAGCCGCCCGTATCGGCAATCTCGATATGGGAAGAACCCACGCGGCGCTTGTAGTCGGCCATGGCTTCCTGATAGCCCGGCAGCGGTTTGCCGTCGGCGGGGATATGCAGGGTGCGGCCATCGGGGAAGAGGCGCACCAGTTCCTGCCGGCTCATGCGCGGCCAGGCGCGCACATTGCCCACATCCATATGCACGAAGGGCGAACCGGAACGGGGATAGAAGCCCACGCCGCCCACCTGCATCTTCATGCCGATTTCGCGCAGCTTAGCGAGCTTCACGTCTGGAATGAAGAAATCCATGGCCTTGCCGAGGATATGCTGGCTCTTTTCGGCCACGCCCTTGGTGCGCGAACGCAGCATGGAATTGGTTTCCGGCGAGCGGAAGCCGCAGACCACGTTGATATAGGTGTTGGAACCGCTCTTCCGGTAGACTTCCCAGATAAGGTCGAACAGCCGGGGATCCATCTTGGTCGGCTGGTTGCGCCGCCAGTCGCGCAGGAAGCGATTGAGCTGCTGCAGCCCCTGGCGATCATAAACGCCGTTGCGCTTGAAGGTGATAACGGCCTTTTCGCCCGTATGGACGAAATAGAGCTTCAGGCTGCGGGTCTCTGCCCGGGCATCCGCCTGGGAACCCAGAAGAACCGGCACGGCCAGGGCACCGAGAAGCATCCCCGTCCCCATCAGGCGGGCGATACGGCGGGTCACGCGGGCCATGAGGCCGCGTTCGTCGCCCGTCTGCCTGCCGGATTTTTCGAAATCGCTGTGCAACTCTTACCCCGTCCCACGTGCCTGATTGCGCGTGCTGCTCCAGATCACCTGTAATTGCGGTCGAACAATGGCAAATTTGCCACAGTTAGACAACCTCTTCATACATAGTGAACAAGTGACTAACAAGATCTTTACAGATGGTCACAGAATATGCTTGCGCGACAGTTAACACCCGATCGAGGCCAAATCGGGGTGGCAAGCACAGAGGATGGAGCCGGGCTGGAGCGCTCCCGGCTCTGAAGGGCGGCCGAAGGCTCAGGCCGCCGTCTGCAGGGGATCGTCGGGATTGATCCCGTAATCCTTGAGTTTTCGGTAAAGGGTCGAGCGGCCGATGCCAAGCTTGCGGGCCACTTCGCTCATCTGTCCGCGATAGAACTTGAGCGCAAAACGGATGAGTTCCTCTTCCACCTCGGAGAGCTTGCGCACCTCACCCTGCGGGCTGGTGCTGGCAATCGTTGCAGAATTCGTCCGCGGCATGCGCGGTTCTGCCACATCCGGCTCGCGCAGCTGGTCGAGCGGTCGGACCGGACCGGTCTCGGCAAGCTCGAGCCGGGGCGTGCCGGTCAGCGGCGTCAGATAACCGGGCACCTGCGCGGCAATCTGCGGGAAATCCGCCTCCGTCAGTTCATCACCCTCGGCCAGCACCACGGCGCGGAACATTGCATTTTCCAGCTGGCGAATATTGCCCGGCCAGTCATAGGCGGTGAGAAGCGCCATGGCCGAGCCGGCAATGCCGAGGCTGCCGCGCCGCTTCTGTTCGGAGGCAAAGCGCTGCAGGAACACGCGCACGAGATGGGGTATGTCTTCCTTGCGGCGGCGCAGAGCGGGAATGGAAATCGGGAAGACATTCAGCCGGTAATAGAGATCCTCGCGGAAACGCCCGGCCTTCACCTCCTCGATGAGGTCCTTGTTGGTGGCGGAAATCAGCCGCACATCCACCTTCTGGACCTTGCTTGCCCCAACCGTCTCGATTTCGCCCTGCTGCACGGCGCGCAGGAGCTTTACCTGCACTTCGAGCGGCAGATCGCCGATTTCGTCGAGGAAAAGCGTGCCGCCATCCGCATCGGCAAACTTGCCGCTGTGCCGTTCGGTGGCACCGGTGAAGGCACCCTTTTCATGGCCGAAGAGAATGCTCTCCACGAGATTGGGCGGGATCGCGCCGCAATTGACGGTGATGAAGGGTTTGCCGGCCCGGTCGCTGCCGGCCTGGATCGCCCGGGCGATCAGCTCCTTGCCGACACCCGATTCGCCTTCGAGCACGACCGGAATGTCTGATGCCGCCGCGCGCTGGGCAAGTTCCAGCACCCGGAGCATGGCAGGGCTTGCCGAAACGATATCGGAAAAACCAACCGCACCGCTGCGACCCCGGCGGCCAGCGCGGGCGCGGGCCTCCCGCTGGTCCAGTTTCAGCGCATTGGCAATGGCGGTCGCAATCCGCTCCGGCGAAACCGGCTTCACCACGAAATCGAAGGCGCCGGCGCGCATGGCCTGCACGATCGTGTCGATGCCGCTCTGGCCGGTCTGCACGATGCAGGGAATTTCGATCCCGAGATCGGAAAGCGCCTCGAGAAACTGCAGGCCGTCCATCTCGGGCATGAGGAGATCGAGCACCACCACCCGGTATTCCACGGCGGCGGCCTTCAGATATTCGAGGCCGGCCCTGCCGTTTTCGGCAAGATGCGCAATATGACCATGCCGTTCGATCGCACCCTTCAGAAGGCGGCGCTGGACCGGATCATCATCTACGACGAGAATGTGTGCCGTCACGTCTGGCTCTCCAATTTATAGGCATACTCAATCATGATTATTCAGCGCGAACTTGTCAGAGTCGCTTGAACATCTCGTTTTAGGAAAAGCTCGCATTTTAGCGATTGGCCGCTTTTCGGCACGCTTCCCTCTTTCATCAGGCAACAGCCATCCCTTGCCGCAGGCTCCCCGACGCAATACATCTCGGCTTCTTCACGCGCGGGCCCGGTGCCCGGCGCGACCACGAAACGAGGATGCCGCCGATGAAAGTTGCCCTTCCCTTCCGCTCCGCCACGGATGCCGCAGCCCGTGATGCGGGTCTCGGGGACCTGCCCAGCTGGAAGCTCTCCGATCTCTACCCCTCGGGCAGCGATCCGGCCTTCAAGGCGGATCTCGAAAAGGCGGAAAATCTCGCGCGCGCCTTCGAGGCACGCTGGAAGGGCAGGCTCGAAGAGGCCGCAGGCAAGGACGCAGACGAAGGCCTGGGCGCCGCCATCGAAGCCTATGAGGCGCTGGACGACCTCATCGGCAAGATCGCATCCTTTGCCGGCCTCACCTATTTCTCCGACACGACCAATCCGGCGAACGGCAAGCTCTATGGCGACGTGCAGGCCCGCCTGACCGCTCTTTCGACCCATCTTCTCTTCTTCACGCTGGAGCTGAACCGTATCGATGACGCCGTGATCGATGCGGCAATTGCCCGCGATGCCCGCACCGGCCACTTCAAGCCCTGGATCGTCGATCTGCGCAAGGACAAGCCCTACCAGCTGGACGACAAGCTGGAGCAGCTCTTCATGGAAAAGGGCATGACCGGGGCTGCCGCCTTCAACCGCCTGTTCGACGAAACCATGGCTTCGCTGCGATTCGAAATCGGCGGCGAGAAGGTGCCGCTCGAAGTGGCGCTCAACCAGCTGCAGGATCCGGATGGCGAAAAGCGCAAGGCGGCCGCGCTCGCCCTTGCCGCCACCTTCGGCGAAAACCTGCGCACCTTCACCCTGATCACCAACACGCTCGCCCAGGACAAGCAGATCTCCGACCGCTGGCGCGGCTTCGAGGATATTGCCGATAGCCGGCATCTTGCCAATCGCGTGGAGCGCGAGGTGGTCGATGCGCTGGCCGCTGCGGTGAAGGAGGCCTATCCGCGGCTCTCGCACCGCTACTATGCCATGAAGGCAAAATGGCTCGGCATGGACGCCATGAATTTCTGGGACCGCAACGCGCCGCTTCCTGAAACCGCCAACGAGACGATCTCCTGGAACGAGGCGAAGGAAACGGTGCTTTCCGCCTATGGCGCCTTCGATCCGGAAATGGCCCGCATTGCCGGCCGCTTCTTCGAGGAAGGCTGGATTGACGCGCCCGTGCGGCCCGGCAAGGCGCCCGGCGCCTTCGCCCACCCGACGGTGCCTTCCGCCCACCCCTATGTGCTCGTCAACTATCTGGGCAAGCCGCGCGACGTGATGACGCTCGCCCATGAACTCGGCCATGGCGTGCACCAGGTTCTGGCCGCCGGCCAGGGCGCGCTGATGTGCCAGACGCCGCTGACGCTTGCCGAAACCGCCTCCGTCTTCGGCGAAATGCTGACCTTCCGCGCCCTTCTCGACAAGACGACGGACCGGCGCCAGCGCAAGGCCATGCTCGCCCAGAAGGTGGAGGACATGATCAACACGGTCGTGCGCCAGATCGCCTTTTACGAATTCGAGCGGCGGCTTCACACGGCCCGCAAGGAAGGCGAACTGACCTCCGAAGACATTGGCGCGATCTGGATGGCGGTGCAGAGCGAAAGCCTCGGTCCGGCGATCAAGCTTTCCGAAGGCTACGAGACCTACTGGACCTATATTCCCCACTTCATCCATTCGCCCTTCTATGTCTATGCCTATGCCTTTGGCGATTGCCTGGTAAACTCGCTCTACGCGGTCTATCAAAAGGCGGAAACGGGCTTCCAGGAGAAGTATTTCGCGCTGCTCAAGGCCGGCGGCACGCGCCACCATTCGGAGCTTCTCGCCCCCTTCGGTCTCGATGCGACCGATCCGTCGTTCTGGAACAAGGGCCTGTCGATGATTGAAGGGCTGATCGACGAGCTGGAAGCGCTTGATGGGACAGCCTGACGCACTTGCCCGAAAGGGCGGTTGCGCCAGATGAGAGCGGTTTCATGAGATCGGGACAAGGCGGCATGCGCCTTGTCCGTGGGGCACATATCATACCATGACGAACAGCAACCCTTTTGTCCTCTTCCGGGACGATACGACAGGGCAGTGCACGGTCTTTTCCGAGCCGGAGGAGATCATTGCCGTGCGTTCGCGCGCGGATTTCTTCCCCGCGCTTGAGCGCATGGAAGCGGCGCAGAAGGCCGGCAAGTGGCTGGCGGGCGCCCTCTCCTATGAAGCCGGCCATCTTTTCGAGGAGAAGCTTGAGGATTTCGCCGTCGACGGGCGGGAAACGCCCTATCTGCAGTTCGGCGTCTTCTCCATGCCGGCGGAGGAAGGCCATCCGCTTGCAAAGCCTGTCCAGCGCGTGGAAAACGAGCCGCTGCTCGACACCCCGCGCGCCATCTGGGATTTCGAGGCCTACAGGGCGCGCTTCGAGAAGCTCCACTGGCACCTGCGCAACGGGGATGCCTATCAGTGCAACCTGACCATGCCGATCGAGGCGCGCTGGAAGGGCGATCCCCGCGCCGCCTTCTGGTCGCTGATCGACCGGCAGCCGGTGAAATACGGCGCCCTCGTCAATCTCGACGGCCCCGTCATCCTGTCGCGCTCGCCGGAGCTGTTCTTCAAGGTCGACCGGGAGGGCTGGATCGAGACCCACCCGATGAAGGGCACGGCCAAGCGCGGTCGCGACGCGGTGGAGGATGCCTCGATCATCCAGGGCATGAAGGACGACATCAAGACTCAGGCTGAAAACCGGATGATCGTCGACCTCCTGCGCAACGACATCTCGCGCATCACGGAAGTGGGCACGCTCTCCGTGCCGAAGCTCTTCGATGTGGAGACCTATCCGACCGTCCACCAGATGGTGAGCCATGTGCGGGCCAAACTGCGGCCAGAGATCAGCCTCACCGACATCTTTGCCGCGCTCTTCCCCTGCGGCTCCATCACCGGCGCACCGAAGATGAGCGCCATGTCGATCCTGCATGCGCTGGAGGCGGGGCCCCGCGACATCTATTGCGGCGCAATCGGCTTCATCGATCCGGCAGGCGCCATGCGTTTCTCGGTCGCGATCCGCACCATCAGCCTCTTCGACGATGGCCGGGCCGTCTTCAATGTCGGCGGTGGCATCGTCTTCGACAGTGTGGCGGAAGCCGAATACGAGGAATGCCTCCTCAAGGCGCGCTTCGCCGTCGGCGACCAGTGGATCGCGCGATGACCGCGCTTTCCCTCATCGAAACCCTGCGCTTCGAGCCGGGCATCGGCTTTCGCAATCTGGAGCGCCACCGGGCACGCATGGCCGCCTCGGCTGCCGCCCTCGGTCTTGCCTTCGATGCCGAGCGCTTCGAGGACCGGCTGAACGAAGTGCCGGAGGAAGAAGGTCCCCGCCGGGTGCGGCTGGAGCTCTTCGCCACCGGCCGGCTGAACCTTGCCCACTCCGCCTTCGTACCCGTCGCTGACGGCCAGCACTGGACCGTGAGGATTGCCGCCAGCACCCGGCTTTCCTCGGCCGATCAGCTTCTCTCACACAAGACCAGCCGCCGAACGGCCTATGAGGCGGCGCGGGCGGAATATACGGCAGGCGATGCGGACGAAGTGCTGCTCTTGAACGAGCGGGGCGAAGTTTGCGAGGGAACGATCACCACCCTCTTCCTGCCGGATGGTCCGGACCGCTATCTGACGCCGCCGCTCGCCTGCGGCCTGCTCGCCGGCGTGGAACGGCAGCGACTGATCGACAGCGGCCATGCCCGCGAGGCGGTGATCCTGCCGGACGCGCTCCGCGACCAGCGCTTCTTCCTCGGCAATTCGCTGCGCGGCCTCATTCCCGCCCGCCTCGCCCCCTGACCGGAAAGGACCCTCAAAATGTTCATCGTCGAGCTTACCTATATCGCCCCCATCGAGGCAGCCGATGCCCATATGGAGCCGCATATGGCCTGGGTGAAGGAGGGCTATGATCGAGGCTGGTTCCTCGCCTCCGGCCGCAAGAACCCGCGCTCCGGCGGCGTGATCCTCGCCAGCGGCGAGCGGGCCGCGCTCGAAGCCTTCCTGGGCTCCGATCCCTTTGCGGTGCATGGAATTGCCGAATACCGCCTGACGGAGATGGTGGTCACCCGGACCGCACCCGGGCTCGAAGCCCTTCAGGGCTGAGCGCGGCGCCGCCCTGCACAAAATCGTCACAGGCCTGATATAGGACATGTGCGCGATGCCTTCGGCAGCGGACATTCCCCCAACGAGCCTTGACGTGGCCCGATAAGGGCAATACTCCCTGCCACAGGCATGCCGCAGCCCGCAAAAAGGGCTGACCGCAGCGTTTTTCTATCCGATGCCGGCGGATTCCGGCGGATCCTGCTCTAACCTTTCCCAGGAGTGCGCATAAAATGGCAGATCAAACCTACCCGGTTCATGGAGAAATCACCGGCCCGATCGTGATGATCGGTTTCGGATCCATCGGTCGCGGCACGCTTCCGCTGATCGAGCGTCATTTCAAGTATGACAAGAGCCGGCTGGTCGTGATCGACCCGAAGATCCACCCGGGCGATGCCGAGATCTTCGAAAAGCACGGCGTCCGCCACATCCAGGAATATGTGACCAAGGACAATTACAAGAGCCTGCTGAAGCCGCTGCTCACTGAAGGCGAAGGCCAGGGCTTCTGCGTCAACCTCTCGGTCGATACCGGCTCGCTCGACATCATGAAGCTCTGCCGCAAGCTCGACGTGCTCTATATCGACACCGTCGTCGAACCCTGGCTCGGCTTCTATTTCGACAGCGAAGCCGACAATGCGAGCCGCACCAACTATGCGCTGCGCGAAACCGTGCGCAAGGAAAAGGAAAAGAACCCAGGCGGTTCCACCGCCGTTTCCTGCTGCGGCGCGAACCCCGGCATGGTCTCCTGGTTCGTCAAGCAGGCGCTGGTCAACCTCGCCTCCGACATGAAGGTCAAGTTCGACGAGCCCTCGCAGGATGATCGTGAAGGCTGGGCCAAGCTGATGAAGAAGCTCGGCGTCAAGGGCGTTCACATTGCCGAGCGCGACACCCAGCGCGCCAAGAGCCCGAAGCCGCTCAACGTCTTCTGGAACACCTGGTCGGTGGAGGGCTTCCTGTCCGAGGGCATGCAGCCGGCCGAACTCGGCTGGGGCACCCACGAGAAGTGGATGCCGAAGAACGCCAAGAAGCACAAGAAGGGCAGCAAGGCCGCGATCT